>DASQFI010000038.1:0-2465 GCA_035633215.1 Vicinamibacterales bacterium
GGCGAACTGGGTCTGGACGCCAAAATCGGCGTCACCGGCAGCTTGAGCCTGGATCTGACCTATAACACCGACTTCGCTCAAGTCGAGGTGGATACGCAGCAGATCAACCTCACGCGGTACAACCTGCGGTTTCCCGAAAAAAGGCCGTTCTTCCTCGAGAATGCGGAGCTGTTCACCGTCGGCCAGGGCAACGGTTTCAGTGCCAATGACCTCGATCTCTTTTTCAGCCGCCGGATCGGCCTCGATGAGGACGGGAACCTGGTGCCAATCAAGGGCGGTGCTCGTCTCACCGGCAAGACCAACGGCCTCAACGTCGGCCTCCTGAACATTCAGACCGACGACGTCGCCCTCAGGCCGGCAAACAACTTCACGAACTTGCGCGTCAGCCGGGATCTCCCGAGCTGTCGCCGCTCACGTAAAACCGCGTAAATCTGGACCGAGGTCGATTCCCGTCTGCCCATGAGGCTCGGTCAATCACCGACGAGATTTCTGGGTGCGCTCCGCCTCCCGCTTCCGATACGACTCTCCCTCAATGGCAATAATCTCGGCGTGATGCGTGAGCCGATCGATCAGCGCGACGGCGCAGGAGGCGTTAGGAAAGACGGTGTCCCATTGCTTGAAGGGGAGGTTCGTTGTGAGAATGATCGATTTCTGTTCATACCGCCGACTCACCACCTGGAAGAGCAAATCCGCGGCGTGTGCGTCGGACGCCAAGTAGCCGATCTCATCGATGGCGAGGACGCTCGGGCGGGCGTAGGTGCGCAGCCGTCGGTGCAGGGCGCGCGCGGTCTCTTGACTCGTGAGATCGAGCACGAGATCAGACGCCGTGAGGAAGCGCGCGGAATGGCCGGCGAGAATCGCCTGGTGGACGAGATTCTTGGCGAGCATCGTCTTGCCGAGGCCATGCGCGGCGACCAGGATCACGTTCTCCCGCTTGGTGAGAAAGTCGAGGGTCAAGACGCGTTCGACCGTCGGGCGGTGGATCTGTTTGGGCCAGTCCCATTCCCAGTCGGCCATCGGCTTGAAGCGGCCGAGGCGCGCATCGTGCAGCCGGCGTTCGACGCGCCGACGCGTGCGGGCGGTGAGCTCGTCCCGGACGAGGTGTTCGAGGAGGACGATGGGACTCCACCGCTTCTGCGTGGCGCGCGCGACGAGGTCGTTGAGCTCGGTCGCGGTGTGGACGAGGCCAAGCTGCTGGAGCTGGTCACTCAGTGTCGTCGGGATCGGATCGGGTGAGGGCATCGTAGGACTCCAAGCCATGGGGGGTGATGTCGAGATCGCGGACGCCGGGCCGGTCTGGCAACGCGAGCGGGATCGGCGGCTTCTGCCCCCGTTGCCGGCGGCGTGTTTCGAGAATGTGGGCGATCGCGCCGGCGCCGAGCGCATCGCGCTCGAGGGCGCGCGCGACGGCGGCGGTGAGTTCCTGCGGGCCATAGTCGTCGAGCAGCCCGAGCAATCGCGCGGTGTGGCCGCGCAGCGATTCGCCCCGGGCGGCGAGGCGGTCCAGGAGGGTGACCATGCCGGGGACGGCGAGGCGGAGGCGGTCCCGGGCACTCGACGGATTCGCCTGGCGTGTAGCGGCCACCAGGCCCGCGATATGCGCCTCCTGTTCAATCGTCTGGCCGCTGTCGTAGCTGCGTGCATGTCGCGCAATCTCATCGGTCCCGGCGATCACGCGGACCGTGGTGGCGCTCGCGAGCAGGGTCAGCGGCCGCCGCACCTGCGTGTGCGGAATCGAGTAGCTATTCCGGTCAAAGCGCACGTACGGCGTCTTGCCGGATGCGACCGTGCGCATCACCTCGGTCTCGAAGGGATGCACCGGCAGCGGGAGGAGCCGCGGCTGCTCCTGGGCGAGGACCTGGGCGACCGTCTGATCGCGGATCTCGGGATGCACGCGCTGATGCGCGATCTCGTCGCGCCAGCGACGAAACTGCGCGTTCAGATCGTCGACATCGGCAAAGGTCCGTGCGGCAAAAAAGACGTGGCGCAGGTAGTGAATTTGGCGCTCGATTTTCCCTTTCTCATTCCCGCGGCCTGGCGTACACGGCCGCGGGGCAAAGTGATAGTGGCCCGCGAGTTCGAGGAGCCGCGGATGAAACCGAATCGCCGTGCCCTGCCGTTCCAGCACGGCACTGCGCAGGTTGTCGTAGACCAGGGTGCGGGCCGCGCCCTGAAACGCGTGGAAGGCCTCGACGTGTCCGCGGAGAAAACTCTCGAGCGTCTGGTCGAGCGTGAAGAGCGCACACAAGGCGCGCGAATAGGAGAGCACCATCACAAAGCCGGACAGCGGGCGGACGCCATGCCCGATCCGGATCGACCCGAAAGCGCCCCAATCGACCTGCGCCTCTTCGCCCATCAAGGTGGTCAAGCGCCGATAGACGGTGGGCGTCGCGGCGGGCCGTACCGTGTGGACCACCCGCCGCAATTGGACGACGGAGCCCGTGTATCCACGGGCGCGCACCATC
>DASQFI010000039.1:0-612531 GCA_035633215.1 Vicinamibacterales bacterium
TCGCCTGCGGACGCGTGGCTACACGCTCCTCGACACCCAGTGGGTCACGGAGCACCTCGCGCAGTTCGGGGCGATGGAAGTGCCGCGCCGGCGCTACCTGCGCCTGCTCGACGAAGCGCTGAAGGTGGACACGACGTTCGCCTGATGGCGAACGAGCGGCAGCGAGTGAGCCACGCGAGCGGAGTGGGGCGTATGGGGTCCCCGCGAGCGAGCGTGTAAGGGGGTTCGGGGGACGAAGTCCCCCGACCAAAGATCGAGGTGAGATGTGGTGAGACTGACGAGGCAGGCAGGAACGGCGGTCGCGGCGCTCGCGCTGACCTTCGGTGCCAGCCCCATGGCACTCGCGCAGGAAGTGCGGGTCCAGGTGAACGACATCAAAGTCGTGGTGCCGGCCGACGTGATCCGCCAGCTGCAGCGCATCGTCAATACGGCGATCAGCCATGAGATGCGGACCGAAATCAGCACGGCGATGCGCGAAGCGGTCGCCGAGATCTCGTCGATCGGACGCGAGATCGGCCGCGAGATCGGTCGCGAAGTCTCGGTCGAGATCCAGCGCGGCCGCGGCGAACGCGGCGATCAGGACCGGCGGGTCGAGCAGATCGACAAGCAGACCACGCGGATCGCGCTCGGGCCGAACGGCTCGCTCGATTTGAAGAACATCTCGGGCGACATCACCCTGACGGCCGGCAACGGCCGCGAGGTGACGATGGAGATCACGCGGCGGTCGCGCGGCCGCACGGATGCCGACGCCAAGCTCGGCCTCGAGCAGGTCAAGGTCGAAGTCGATCACCGCGGCGATCGGGCGACCGTGGAAACACGCTACCCCGATCAGCAGGGGCGCCAGCGGACTCAGTACAGCGTCTCGGTCACCTACAACGTCACCGCGCCGGCGGGCACCCGGCTGAACATCACCAGCATCTCCGGCGACGTGACCGCCACGGGTCTCCGGGGCGATCTGTCGGTCGACGTCGTGAGCGGTGACATCCAGATCACCAATTCGACGCGTGTCATGAACGTGAAGAGCCTGTCGGGCGACACGACGATCAGCGACGTCGACAGCGACGGCAACCTGAACATCGGCGCCGTCAGCGGCGATCTCACGCTTCAGCGCGTCAAGGTGCGGCGCCTCGCGGTCAACGTCATCAGCGGCGACGTCGTCGCCACCGACATCTCGGCCGACGGCGTGGAACTCACGAGCGTGTCGGGGTCCGTCGCGTACTCGGGACCCATCGCACGCAACGGCCGCTACCAGCTCCAGGCGCACAGCGGCGACGTGCGGATCTCAATCGGCGGGAATGTCGGCTTTGACTTGCGGGCGGAGACGTTCTCAGGTCAGATTCGCGCCGATTCGGGCATCGACATCAAGACGTTGACGAGCTCGCGACGGTCCCTGCGAGGCACGGTCGGCGACGGCAGCGCCGTCGTCGTCGCGACCACGTTCAGCGGCAACGTGATCATCTCGCGGCGCTGACGCGCCGCGAGCTCAAACTTAGAACTCAGAACGTAGAACTCAGAACTCCGGATACAAAGAGTCTGGTTTTCAGTTCTAAGTTCTACGTTCTGAGTTCTAAGTTTCCCTACGCTGTCGTCGCCAGGTGCACGAGATAGTGCGTGCCCCCACGATTGATCCAGACCCGGATGTAGTCGTTCCCCTTCAAGACCTGGACCTTCGACCCACCCGACGGCGGCGCAGCGTCCTTGACGACCGCCGAGACCTCGCTCGAGCTCAGGACCGTGCACAGCTCTTTGCCTTTGACCTGGCCGCCCTGCACGAACTCGCACCAGCGGGACAAGTCGGCTGTCTGACCGACCTTGCCGGGCACGCCCTCACCGGCCAGCCGCACCGTGTAGGTGCCGGCGGGCAGGGCTTGTCCATTGGCTGACACAGCTTTGGGAAGCCGGACGGACCCAAGGGACGTCGCGGCGCCCTGGGCCGGCGACTGAGCTGTTTGCGTGGCTGGCTGCGGTTTGGGCTGGCGATCGCTCGACGGCTTGGGGGCCTGGGCGCCGACGTCAGCCGTGAGCATTAGCATTACGGCCGCTGTGGCCAGACCAGAGAACCCGATACGCGTCATGTGAAGCCTCCTTCGTGCCGCTAGAGGACTTGCTCTTGCCACAAATGTACCAAGAAGCCTCAAAGCCTCAAAGGCTAAAAGGCCCAAAGGCAGAAGTGGGAAATCACGTGCATGGCTCCGGCTTTGGCCCTTTGAGGCTTTGCGCCTTTGGGCCTTTGGGCCTTTGCGCCTCTGAGCCTCTGTCATATCGCCATCAAATCGAACTGCTCATGATGCAGCTGCTCGTCGGAGCGGATGGTCACCGGGCGCCCGACCGAAGCCTCGAGCTCCCGGAAGACGCTGCGACTCTCGTCTTTCAGCGCTCTGGCGATCTCGGGATTCACGCGCAGGACCAGGCTGTATCCGTCGAGGTCCGAGCTCACTTTCTTGACCTCGGTCAGGATGTCGTAGCAAATCGTCGCGCTCGTCTTGATGGTGCCGGTCCCCGAGCAGTACGGACACGGCTCGGTCAGCGTCCGCTCCAGGCTGCTCTTCACGCGCTTGCGCGTGATGATGATGAGCCCGAAATCCGAGACCTGCACGGCCTTCGACGGCGCGCGGTCCTTCCGGAGCTCCTGCTCGACCGCCTGGGCGACCTTCTGGCGGTTCTTCTTCTCCTCCATGTCGATGAAGTCGAGCACGATGATGCCGCCGAGATCGCGCAGGCGGATCTGCCGGATGATCTCGCGAACCGCCTCGAGGTTGGTCTTCACGATCGTGTCCTCGAGCCGGCCCGAGGATTTCTTCCCGACATAGCGGCCGGTGTTGACGTCGATCGCGACCAGCGCCTCGGTCTGGTTGATGACGATGTAGCCGCCGGATTTCAGCCAGACCTTGCTGCGCAGCGCCTTGTCGATCTCGCTCTGGACGCCGTACTCGTCGAAGATCGGGTAGTCCTTCGTGTAGTGCTTCAGGCGCCCGATCATGCCCGGCATGATCCGGCTGATGAGCGCGTGCACCCGGCGATGCTCCGGGTCGTCATCGATCCGGATCGAGGTGAACTGCTCGGTGAGAAGGTCGCGCAGCAGCTTGGTGACGAGACTCTCCTCGCGGAACAGGACCGCGGGTGTTCGCTCGCTCTCGCGCTTGCGCTGAATCTCGGTCCAGACCTGCTCGAAATACGTGAGGTCGGCGGTGATGTCGGCCTCGGGGCGGTTGGACGCGGCGGTCCGGATGATGACGCCGCCCGGCAGCCCCGACTGCTCACGGAAGCGCTGGACGATGCCGCGAAGGCGCCGGCGCTCCTCGCGCGAGTCAATCTTTCTCGACACGCCGATGTGGTCGACGGTCGGCATGTAGACGAGGAAGCGGCCCGGGAGGCTGAGATGCGACGTGATCCGCGCGCCCTTCGTGCCGAGCGGCTCCTTGACGACCTGGACGACGATCTCCTGGCCTTCCTTCAGAAGATCTTCGATTTTGCCCGCGGGCTGTTGACGTTCCTGCCGCTCCCGCTCGGCGCGATCCCGATCGCGATCGCGGTCACGGCCCCGGCTGCCGGCCGGCGCCGCTCCGGCCGCGGTTTGCGTGGCCGCGACCGCCTGAACGGCCGCGCCGTTCTCGTCGGACGCGGTGTCAGAGTTTCCGCCGCCGTTTTCGTCCGGCTCCTCGCCGTTGGCGACGATCGGCTCTGGCAGCGCGGCCGCCAGGACGTCCTCGTCGTCGTCCTTATCGTCTCGTTCGAGGGCGTCTTCCGTGGGGCTGATGACGTCCGAGACGTAGAGAAACGCGTCGCGCTCGAGACCCAGGTCAACAAACGCCGACTGCATGCCCGGGAGGACCTTGGACACGCGGCCTTTGTAGATGTTGCCCACCACGCCACGCGAGTGCTCGCGTTCGATGAAGATCTCGACAACCTGATCGTCCTCGAGGATGGCCACTCTCGTTTCGTGGCTCGTCGAGGAGATGATCATCTCCTTGTTCATTCGTGTGACTCCAGCGAGCCGGGCGCGTCGCGTGGGACAGCACACCCCTCCCGAGACCGGCGCGCGTGCCAACCCACACGCACAGCAGCACCAGCCACGACAGGGACACGCCGACCGAGGACACGCTCATGTTCGGCTCAAGGACCTTTACCTTCAATTCGTAAACCGCCGCATCCTCACGTTGAGAATGAGGCCAAATCCGGCCATCGTCGCGACGAGCGACGACCCGCCATAGCTCATGAGCGGCAGCGTCAGTCCCTTGACCGGGGCCAACCCCGCCGACATGGTGATGTTGTACAACACCTGGAACGCGAATCCCGAAATGATTGCGACCACCAGGAACGCGCCGACGCGATCCTTGGCAAGTTCGGCCGCCATCAAGCTGCGCAAGATCACGAAAAGGTAGAGCCCAAGCGTCACCAGCACGCCCAGAAAACCCTGCTCCTCGGCCAGCACGGAGTAGACGAAGTCATTGTGCGCCACGGGCAGGAACCCGTAGCCGCCCTGCGTGCCGTGCCCGAAACCCTTGCCCATCAACCCACCTGACCCGACGGTCACGCGAGCCTGAATCTGCTGATACCCTTCGCCGCGAGGATCCTTGGACGGATCCAGAAATGTCTCGATGCGATCTTTCTGATAGTCCTTGAGTCCGTACATCCACACGACCGGCGAGAGCAGCACGGCCACCGCCGCCGCGATGACGAGCCACCGCAGCCGCACGCCGGCCAGGTAGATGACGCCCAGGAAGACCGGAATCAGGGTCACCGCCGTCCCCAGGTCCGGTTGTTTGTAAATGAGGTAGGCCGGCAGCCCGAGCAGCGCAGCCCCGGCCACCAGCGCCATGAGTTTCTTCGGACTGCGATTGTGCGCCCCGTAGAACGCGGCCAGCACCAGGGCCAGCACCAGCCGCGCGAATTCGGATGGCTGCAGCGTCGCGCCGCCCACCGTGATCCAGCGGCGCGCGCCGCCACGCGTGACGCCAACGGAGAGCACCGCCAGCAAGCCGACAATCAACAGTGCATACAGAAAGATCGATCGCCGCGTGAGCGTGCCGTAGTCGACGAGCATGCACACGAGGAGCGCGATCAGCCCGACCGGCAGCGCGTAGACCTGCGCCCAGAACTGCGCACCCGCGTGCTCGTTGCGCTGATCGAACGTCACCGAGTAGATCGTCATCAGCCCCACGATCGACAGCGCGATGACGGCGGCGATCAATGGCCAGTCGATGTGGGCGGTGAGGCGACGCTCGACAATCACCGCGGGCCCCTTCCTCTTCCGGTTCCCGTTCCCGATGGCGGGGTCGCGCCACTCTCGCCGCGGCCGCGAGTTCCGGTGCCAGGAGTAACTCCCTCACCAGCTGGGTTCCGAGGCTCCTCCGGCAGAAGGTTTCCCACGGCCGTCGGGATCGGCCTCGGCCATTCGGGCAGCGGAAGTCCCGCCTCCTTGGCGAAGAACGTCTCCATGGCGAACTTGGCGATCGGACCGGCCGCCGACCCGCCGTGTTCGCCGTGTTCGACGAACACGACACCCGCGACGCGCGGGTTGTCACGGGGAGCGAAAAACACGAACCAGGCGTGGTGACGCAGGTCCATTTTCGTCTTGCCGGCAGCGGCGCGGGCACCACTCAGCGAGATGACCTGCGCGGTGCCGGTCTTGCCCGAGACGTCTCTGCCTTCGATCTTCGCGCGGCCGCCGGTGCCATGGCCGTTCACGACCATCCAGAGCCCGTCGCGCACCGCCTGCAGCATCCGCGGGTTGATATCGATTTTCGCCTTGGGTGCCGGCGTCGGGATCGCCTTCCAGGTGTTGTTGTTGTTTTCGTCCACGGCCTTGACGACGTGCGGGGTGACGAGCGTGCCGCCATTGGCAACCGTGGCCATCATCGTCGCGAGCGCGAGCGGCGTGATTGACACGGCACTCTGGCCAATCGACACCGAAATCGTCTCGCCTGGATACCAGGGCTGCTTGCGCTCGCGCTGACTCCATTCGGTGGACGGCACGAGACTGTCGATTTCCCCTGGCAGATCGATCCCGGTCTTGCCGACGAGGCCGAGCTTCACGGCGTACGAGTGGATCGTGTCGATCTTCATCATGTCGCCGACCGTGTAGAAGTACACATTGCACGACTGCTCGATCGCCTGGCGCAGATCGACGGTCCCGTGGCCCCCTCTCTTCCAGCACTGGAAGGATCGCCCGTAGAACGATTTGTGACCCGGGCAATAGACGCTGAAGTTCGGCGTGATGATGCGCTCGCTGAGCGCCGCGACGGCCATCAGAATCTTGAACGTCGATCCCGGCGAATACCGGCCGCGAATCAGGCGGTTGTCCAGCGGCTTGAGCGGATCCGCGTTCAGCCCGGCCCACTTTCCGCCGTCAATCCCGACCGCGAAGTCGTTGGGATCGTACGCCGGGAGGCTCGTCATCGCGAGCACCTCGCCGGTATTGGGATCCAGAATCGCGGCAGCGCCTGCGAACTGACGACCGGATTGCGCGTCCTTACTCTCCCGGAAGCCCTGCTCGAGCGCGCGCTGCACATCGTAATCGATCGTGAGTTGCAGCCGTCTCCCCTCGGTTGGCAACTGCTCGTCGAGCATCTTGATCTGACGTCCGGTGCTGCTGACGACGACGAATTGATCGCCGTCTTTCCCCATGAGATGCGCGTTGTAGACCTTCTCGACACCGGCCTGCCCGATGATCGTGCCGGCTTGCAGCCCCGCGAATTCCGGTCGATCGATCTGCGCCTCCTGGATCTCACTGACGTACCCGAACAGATGTGCCGCCATGTCCGGGTAGTCGCGCGTGGGCGTGTCCTGCACAACCACCTCGGGCAGCTCGAGCTGACGCGCCCAGACGGCCGCCACCTGCGGCATCGTCGCGTTGTCGATGACGGTGATCGGGCGGAAGATCGGATCGCGCCGGTGACGATCGATGATCTCGCGAATCTTGCGTTCGTCCTCGTGCGTCACCTGGGCGAGCAGCCGGATCGTCTGATTCAGATTCCGGCTGCGTTCTCGGTCGATTTGAATCGACTGGGCGATGCGGTTGATGACGAGCGGACGCCCATGCCGATCGAACAGAATCCCGCGCGGCGCGGGCAGCGGGATCGTGCGCATGCGGTTGTTGGTCGCCATCTCGTCGTACTTCGTGTTCTGGACGACCTGCAGGGTCCAGAACGCAACGGCGAGCAGACCCATGCAGATGATCGTGACCGCGCGGAGCACGGCCAGCCGCGTCTGCGTGCTGCGTCGATCTTCGAAGGCGCTGGGCGTCAGCATCCGCTCACCACTGCCGCCGGCTGAACGTCGAGCGCCGGCTCATTCGTCCGCGGGAAATCGCGCCAGGCAGGGAGTCGGCCGCGAGGAACAGCGCCAGCCCGCACGCGGCGTTCACGCCCGTTTCCCACAGGATAGCGGTCCAGGGCACCTGCGGCCACCGCTGGTCGATCATGCCGTAAAACGACAGCATCAGCAGCCGGTGGACGACGGTCGCGACAGCGAGCGGGAGCACTTTGGCCCGCGCCCGGGCAATGACGAACTGCACGCCCATCTGCCCCGCCGCGTATCCGACGAGAGTCTTGGCCAGGCCACCCACCCCGATAATGCCGCCGCTGAGCGCATCCTGCAGCAACCCGCCCATCGTGCCCGCGAGCATGCCGGCCACCGGTCCCCATTGAAGCGCGGCAAACACGACCCCCACGAGAACCAGATCGAAGACCAGCCGGCCGCCGATCATGTAGCGCGCGAACATCATCTGCAGCAGGACCGCGACGAGCACGGTCGCCAGGACCGCCGTGGGCTTCACGAGGGCCGGCTCCCGGACTTCTGCGCGGGACTCTGTGCGGGACGCAGGATGACGAGCACGACCTCGAGGTGGCTGACGTCAACGGACGGACGAACGGTAATCTGACGTTGGCCGTCATTCCCTTTCTCAGATTTCTCGACGACGCCGATGACGAACCCCGACGGATAGATGTCGTCCTGGCCGGACGTGAGCACGCGCTCGCCCGGCTGGACCTCCACGAGATTTGGGATGTAGTCGAGACGCAGCGGCGGATCCTTCTCGCCGCCCATGACCACCCCGCCGACGCCGCTTTTCTCGAGCGTGGCGCCGGCCGCCGCTCCCTTCCCGACGATCAGCTGCACGCGCGCCGCGTGCGGCGCGAGCGGCCCGATCACACGGCCAATGATCCCGCGCGACCCGACCACCGCCATGTTCGGCTCCACGCCATCCGCCGATCCGCGATCGATTGTCACTTCCAGGGTCCCCGGCTGGGGATTGCCGGCGATGACCCGGGCGGCAAGCGTGGGCGCGTCGAGCGTGCGCTGCAAGTTCAACGCCTCTTCGAGCGACCGCGCCTTGGCCGCCTGCGCCTGTTCCATCTGCAACTGCGCTTCGAGTTCGATCACCCGCTTACGCAATTGTTCGTTGTCGCGCTCGACACCTCGCAGCGCGAAATACTTCGTCCACCCCGACCGCACACCGTCCGTGACACCAGTCGTCGTCTGCTGGAACCGGGAGAAAACGCCGAACGCGGCCGCCTCGATCAGCGGGATCCCGCTCTTGGACTGCACCTGCGCTGAAATCACCAGGACGTGACCGAGGGAAATGATGAGGAGCAGGGGGAAGGTGCCTCGGCGGAGCATTGGAGCGGGCTTGGTTTTACCGAGGGTCGGGGACCCTACACTGACAAAGATATCGGTACTGGGGGAATCCGGCCGCAGATGGGGGATGGGCTTTGGCCGCTGTAGGGCGGGGCTTTAGCGCCGCCTTGGCGCCGGCCCTGAGGGCCGGCCTACCCTGTCCAGGCCTTAATCCAGCGAGATCTTTCGCAATAACTCGAAATTCGCCAACATCTTGCCGGCGCCGAGGACGACCGTGGAGAGGGGGTCTTCCGCCATGGCGACCGGCAACCCGGTCTCTTCGCGGAGCCGTTTGTCGAGGTTCTTGAGGAGGGAGCCGCCGCCTGTGAGCACGATGCCCCGGTCGACGATGTCGGCCGAAAGCTCGGGCGGGGTCCGTTCGAGCGCCACCCGGACCGCGTCGACGATGACGTTGACGGTCTCGGCCAGCGACTCACGGATCTCTTCGTCAGTGATGGTGATCGTCTTCGGGACGCCCTCGATGAGATGCCGGCCCTTGATCTCCATCGTCAGGCGATCGTCGAGCGGGAAGGCGGAACCGAGCTCCATCTTGATCGCTTCGGCCGTCCGTTCGCCGATCAGCAGGTTGTACGTCTTCTTGACGTACTGAATGATCGCGTCGTCCATCTCGTTGCCGGCGACGCGAATGGCCTTGCTGTAGACGATGCCCGCGAGGGAGATGACGGCGATGTCGGTGGTGCCGCCGCCGATGTCGACGACCATGTTGCCCGACGCTTCCTCGATCGGCATGCCCGCGCCGATGGCGGCCGCCATCGCTTCCTCGACGAGATACACCTCGCTGGCCTTGGCGCGATAGGCGCTGTCCTTCACGGCGCGCTTCTCGACCTGTGTGATTTCTGAGGGCACGCCGATCACGATCCGCGGCGCGATCCACATCGTGCGGTTGTGCGCCTTCTTGATGAAGTGCGCGAGCATCTTCTCGGTGACTTCGAAGTCGGCGATGACGCCGTCCTTCATCGGCTTGATGGCGACGATGTTCCCGGGCGTGCGCCCGAGCATCTCCTTCGCTTCCTTGCCGACCGCTTCGATGCGTCCGGTGACTTTGTTGATCGCGACGATGGACGGCTCGTTGACCACGATGCCGCGGCCGCGAGCGTATACGCAGGTATTAGCCGTGCCAAGATCGATCGCCAGATCGCTCGAAAAGACCGACAGCAGCGACCGAAGCTTCAACGCAACTCCTGTTCCTCGTGCGGGACCGTCGTCCCGGTCGTCTCCGTGCCTGCGATGTGGATGCCGTTCTTGCCGGTCACCTTGACCCGGTACATGGCTGCATCCGCGGCTTGGAGCAGCCCTTCTGCTGTATCGGCAACATCGGGCAGGGTCGCCACCCCTATGGAGGCGGTAATTCGGTTTACCGACCCCCGGTCGGCGAGAAAACTATACCGCTGAATGCGCTCGCGCAACCGCCGGGCGACGAATTGGGCTCCGTCGAGCCCTGTTTCAGGTAACAGGATGGCGAACTCGTCACCTCCAAAGCGGGCCACCAGGTCGGTCTCCCGGGCGCTCCCGCGAATGATCGAGGCCGCCTCGATCAGGGCGCGGCTGCCGAGCAGGTGGCCGTGCAGGTCGTTGATGCGTTTGAATCCGTCCAGGTCGATGAAGAGGAGCGAAAGCGGGGATCCGTTGCGGATGGCGCGCTTCGTTTCACGACGGAGGGCTTCGTTCAGGAATCTCGAGTTATAGAGCTGGGTCAGGTCGTCGGTGACCGACAGGGCCTCGGCGCGGGCCACCCGCAGCGCATGGGCCAGCGCATACGCCGCCGGCTCGACGAGCAGGGCCAGGGCATCCACCAGCTCGGCCGGGAGGATCGGCATCCGGCGGGGCCGCCCATGGTCCACCCCCACGAGTACCGCCACCACGGCGCCCCCCACCACCAGGGGCCAGCCGATGACCGTTGCCTCAACTTGCCCGGCCTGGCGGGGGCTGGCCGTCATCCGGTCGGTGACGTACGTCGTAGAGCGCACCGCCGCCTTGCCGCTCCGCACGACGACGTCGCCCATCTGCGTCGCGGCTTCCTTGAGCGCGGGATCGATGCCGGGGTCGCCTTCGTCGATCCGGCGGACGACGCCGTCGGCCTCGACGGCCATGATCGACCACTCGGTGAGGGGCAGCCAGTCGCCGACGCGCGTGACGACCGCGTTGGCGACGCCGCCCGGATCGGTGGACGCGTTGACGGCGCGCATCAACTCGCTCACCGCTTCGGTGCGTCGCGAGAGCTTGCTCAGCCGCGGCGCGGCGGCGTCGAGACGATCGGCGAGATCGACGACAGCGGGCAGACCGAGCGCGCGCTCGACGTCAGCGAGGCGCACGGGAACGGACAGATGTTTCCTGAATCCGATTGTTCGAGAGATCTCGATGAGCTTGGCGCTCATGCTCGTGCTGTACGACGCCGAGGGCAGTCCGGCGATCAGGGTCGGGATGCGCGTGTCGGCCGCGTCCTGGGCCGCGAGCTCCCACAGCAATCCCGCGACGTCGCGGGGGATCGACAGCGACGTCGCCTGCCAGACGAGCACGAGCTCGACGCCGGAGATCTGGCGCAATGGCGCCAGATGCTCCTGGACGTCCTCGCTTCGATGAAAGACAGCAAGCCGAAGCACGGGCGGTGTCGGAGTCGGTGCTGGGGTAACGGACTTCGGCTCTTGTGCTCCCGGCATGTCCCGGTAATCAGCGGTGGCCGACCGAACGGTCAAACTATAACATGCCGCAATCGCTGTTTTTGGCCGAAAATCAGGCGTTTTGACGATCCGCCGAGACGTTTCTGAAACTGCGCGAGGATTGATCCGGGGCCGACGAACAAAAGTCAGCCGGCGAGATGTTCAATTCGATCGGCATGGCATAATTGTACTTTTGCAGCAGCTAGTGCCGTTCCAACTTGTTCCGCCAAGAGGCAACGCCCTTGGAGTGGCTGGAGTCGCTGCAGTGCAAGATGGTTCTCACCGGTGTATCAAGTTGGAACGGCACTAGGAGATTCCACACGTGACGATGCTCGATCGGATGCGCCGACACCGGAACTGGTTAAAGCTCAGCCTGCTCGCGGTGGTCGCGACGTTCATCCTCTTGTACGTGCCTTCGTTCATGAGCCCGACCGGTGCCGGCGCGGCGCCCGGCGACGCGATCGCGACTGTTGACGGCCGCAAGATTACCGTCGATACGTACCGGCGCGCGTACCAGACACAGGTCCAGGCGCTGCGAAACGCCTACGGCGCGTCGCTGAACGATCAAATGCTTCGTCAGCTCGGCATTGGTCAGCGGATCGTGCAGCAGCTGATCGACGAAGAAGCGGTCCTCGTCGAAGCGCGGCGGATCGGGATCACGGTGAGCGACGCGGAGCTGCGCGAGCGTCTGCTCCGCCTCCCCGACTTTCAGGAGAACGGTCAGTTCGTCGGCGAAGCGCGGTACCGCGCCGTGCTGCGCATGCAGCGTCCGCCGCGCACACCCGGTGAGTTCGAGGACGAGCTCAGGAAAGTGCTGACGATTGAAAAGCTCCAGGGCGCGGTGGCCGGGTGGGTCCGGGTCTCGGATCCCGAGGTCGAAGAGGAGTACCGGCGCCGCAACGAGAAGGTCAAGCTGGACCTGGCCATCTTCACGGCGAATCAGTTCCGGGCGGGAATCCAGCCCACTGACGCGGAATTGCAGGCCCAATTCAGCGCCCACCCGGACACCTACAAAATGCCGGAAAAGCGCAGGGTGCGATACCTGTCCCTCAGCGCCGAAGCGCTGCGAGCCCGGATGACGGTCACACCCCAGGAAATCGAGGCCAAGTACCAGCAGAACAGCCAGACCTACTCGATGCCGGAGCAGATTCGGGCCAGCCACATCCTCTTCAAGACCGAGGGGAAGGACGCGGCAGTCGTCACGAAGCAGGCCGAGGCCGTCCTGGCCAAGGTGAAAGCCGGGGGCGACTTCGCCGCGCTCGCCAGGCAGTACTCCGAGGACGACCAAAGCAAGCCGACGGGCGGGGACCTCGACTACTTCGGCCGCGGCGCGATGACCCCGGAGTTCGAGGAAGCGGCGTGGGCGCTCGAGGTCGGGAAGACGAGCGAGATCGTCAAGTCGCCGTTCGGTCTGCACATCATCAAGCTGACCGACAAGAAGGCGGCGGCCACCAAGACGCTCGCCGAGGTCCGCGCGCAGATCGAGGATCAGATTCGCTGGGAGAAGGCCCAGGCCGAGACCAGCAAGATCGGCGAGGAAATCGCGAAGGAGATCAAAGAGCCGTCGGATCTCGATCGCGTCGCCAAGACGCGCTCGCTCACCGTCGGCGACTCCGGTCTGTTCAGCCGCGAGGAGCCGCTGGCCGGTTTGGGCTTCGCGCCCGCCGTCTCCTCCGAAGCGTTCACGATGGAGCAAGGCAAGGTGAGCGGGACGCTCCGGACCACCCAGGGCTTCGCGTTCATCACGCTGGCCGAAATCAAGCCCTCGTTCGCGCCGAAACTCGACGAGGTCAAAGACAAGGTGCGCGAGGACGTCATCAAGACCAAAGCCGTCGAGGTCGCGAAGAGCAAGGCAGCCGCCATGGCGCAGGCGGCGAAGAGCAACTTCGCGGCCGCGGCCAAGGCCGCCGGCGTCGAAGTGAAAACGACCGAGCTCATCACGCGCGGCGCCGCGCTGCCCGAGATCGGGGTCTCAGGCGCGGTGGACGACGCGGTCTTTGCGCTGAAGGCGGGCGAGACCACCGCTCCCATCTCCACCGAAAACGCCGTCGTCGTCGCGCGCGTGAAAGAGCGCCAGGACGTCAATCCGACCGAGTTCCAGGGCGCGCGCGAGGGCATCCGCGGGGAGCTCCTCCAGGCCAGGCGCGGCCAGTTCTTCGCCGCTTACATGGGCAAGGCGAAGGGCAAGATGCAGATCGAGTTCAACGGCGAGGCGATTCGGACGCTGTTGGGTGGGATGTAGGCCGGCCCTTCAGGGCCGGCGTCAAGGCGGGGCTGAAGCCCCGCCCTACAAGCTCGGTCGACTATCGCCAGAACACATTCGGCATGAGCGCGAGCGGCTCGCCCCGTCTGAACCGCGAAAGCCTCAGAAGTTCCACCGCGCGCAGGTCGGTCTGACGCGTCAGAAGCTGGAGACCGGCGGCCATCGAGCTGCCGAACGGATTCGCGACCACTTCATAGAACGACCGGCGCTGCGGGTAGACGTCCAGCCGGACCTCGCGGGTGGCCTCGAGCTTGGCGTGCTGTCGAGCAAGGCGGATCGCGTCGTCGAGGCCGCCGAGCTCGTCGACGAGCCCGCGCTCTTTCGCCTGCCGGCCCGTCCAGACCCGGCCTTGCGCGAACGGGTCGATGCGCGCGGCCGTGGATTTCCGGCCCTCGGCAACGCGCGAGAGGAAGAGCTCGTAGGTCGCCTGCATCTGCTCTTCGATCTTTGGCCGCTCCTCGGCGGTGAACGGCCGCAGCGGCGAGTAAATCTCGGCGAAGCGGCCATCGCTCACCGAATCCGAACCTAGGCCCAGCTTATCGAACGTCCCTTTGAGCACGAACTTGCCGGTCACGACGCCGATCGATCCGGTGATGGTCCCGGGCTGGGCCACGATGGCGTGCGCCGGGAGCGCGATGTAGTACCCGCCTGACGCGGCGACGTCACCCATCGACACGATCACGGGCTTCACGTCCCGGGCCAGCATCAGCTCGCGCCAGATGGCCTCGGAAGCAATCGCGGATCCACCCGGACTGTCGACGCGGACGATGATCGCGCGAATGCCCGGATCGACGCGCACCTTGCGGACCCACTGCACGAACGTCTCGGAGCCGACGACCGAGCCGCCGGGGGTGTCGAATACGCTCTTGCCGCTGGCAATCGTGCCAACCGCGTACAGAAGCGCCATGCGAACCGCGGGCGACCGGCTGGCGGTCGCGGTGCGGACCGACGCGTGCTCGTAATCGTCGCTTTCCAACCGGCGCGTGCCGCGCACAGGATCCTGATCGTCGAGCTGGTCCTCGTACGCGAGCTCGTCCACGAGTCCGGCCCGTCGAGCGGACTCCGCAAGGAACGGCCCCGAATCGATCGCCTTACGAATCTCTGTCTCGGCTCGGTTCCGGCCGAGCGAGATACGCCGCACGAGCTCGTCATACCAGTCCCGGTTGAGCGACTGGGACATCTCACGGTGCGCCGGCGTGAAGCCCTTCTCGGTAAACGTGTTCGCCGCCGTCTTGTACTCGCCGATGTGCAGCAGGTCCGGGTAGACGCCGATCTTGTCGAGCGTGCCGCGGAAAAACAGCTCGTACGTCGCGAGGCCCGACAGATCGAGTTGGCCGCCCGGCATCATGACGACGCGGTTGGCCGCCGAGGCCAGGTAGTACTCCTGCGCGCCGCCGTACTCGAGGTAGGCGGTGATCGGTTTTCCACCCGCGCGGAACTCGTCGAGCGCGCTCCGCAGCTCCTGGAGCTGCGCCCACAGCGCACCGGCCGCCTGCGGCATGATGACGAGCGTCTTCACGCGGCTGTCGCGCGAGGCCTTGCGGATCGATTCCACCATCGTCCGCAGCGTCGGCGGCGGTCTCAGGAACTGCGTGAACAGGTCCGACCGCTCGATCTCACGGAAGGGCGCCTCGATCTTGAGGTAGAGCGACGCGTTCGACGGCACTGGGCGCGGCGCATTCCCGGCCGACACCATGAGCAGCATCAGGCCGACCGACGCCAGAACGGCGACGAACAGAAGGATGAAGACAACGAGAATTCCACGTCGGGCGGACAAAATGGCGCTCCTGTTCGCAGTATAGCGCCTGCCGTTAGCGGATCAGATCCTTGAGCCTTGCCGAGGCCATCGCCGAGCCCATGCCGAGTTGTGGTGTGTCTGGACGAACCCGTCGTTCCGGTCGAGGGCGGCGCGCAAGTGACGCGCGTACTATCGCTTGACGGGCGTCAGTCTGATCGTCCCGGCGGCCTCACGCGCGCGCAACACCGCCATCAGGTCCGCGAGCGGCAGCGGCGTGAACTCTCCCGACAGGAAATCCCGGATCTCGAGCGCCGTCTTTTTCTGACCGAGCAGGATGTTGAGCTCGGCGTTCATCTCCTGCGGCACGCTCGGTCCGGCGTTGCCCCGGCCCCCGCCTGGCCCGCCGCGTCCGCCGCCAGCCGGTGGCGCCGCGCCCGCGCCCTGCGCACGACCCGGCGCACCAGCGGCGCCGGCGGCCGCAGCGCCACCTGCCGCCCCACCCGCCCCCGCCGCAGCGGCCGGTGGCGCGCCTTGCCCGGCTCCGCGGCCTCGTCCCCCGCCGCCGATTTGCTCGACGAGCAGGGTCGCCGCCTCTTTTTCCTCCGGCGTCATGACCGGGTCGGCCGCGGTGAGGTTCCGCTGTCCGGCCTGAAGCTGATAGACGGCCTTGACCTCGTTGAGGAACGCGAGGGCACGCTGATCGATCAGCGGCTCGAGCGACGCCGTTTTCTTGCGTCCCGCCTCGACGTTCGCCCACAGCACGCTCGCCGACCGCACGACGCCCTTTTCGACATCGGCCTGGTGTTTGATCGCGACGATCGCTTCCTTGTAGGCCTGCGTCAGTTGCGAGGCGTCGGTCGTATCCGCCATGTAGCCGAGGCCCTTGGTGTGGGACTCACCCATGCGCGACAGCCCGCGGCCGAGATTGTCCTGCAGCACGCGCGCGGCCATGTCGTCGGTGCCGGTCGCCAGCACGGCCAGCGCGCCGATGCCGACGACCGCGGCGCGTTTGTATTGGGTGGAATCCTGCTTGTCGGGCGTGTCTTCCGAGGAGTGGTACCACATGTCCGGCCAGGTGATGAACATCACGGCGGGAATGCCCGCCTGCATGTACGTCACGTGGTCGCTCGCGCCGTAGTGCTTGTCGATCTTGATGTAGAACGCGTCCTTACTGCCGCGGGGGGCCTCGACCGGCTGCGTGGGCGCGTACCCGCCGCTCCTGAACCGTACGCGCTCGCGCGTGATGTCGGCGACGTACTCCATCATGCTCTGGCCGATGTCGTTGATGTACGACGGGAACGTATCGGGGGTGCGCTGCAGGATCCAGAAGCTCCGGCTCGTTGTGAGCCGCACGGCCTCCATGTCGAAGTTCAAGTCGCCAATGATCGCCTTCGCCTTAGCCGGGTATTTGTCGAGGAACGCGCGCGTGCCGCTGATCTCGGGCACCCAGATGAAGTTGATGGTCCGCTTAGGCCGCGGGAGCTTGCCCTCGTTGACGAGCTTGAGATACGTGCGGCCGATCTCGAGTGTCAGCGCGCAGCCCGAGTTGTCGTCGTTCGCCCCTTGCTTGATCACGCCCTCGTACAGATGCGCGCTGATTGCGACTTCCTGCGTCGTGCTGCCATCGCCGGGAATGGTCGCGACCACGTACTCGGAGTGACTCGGCACCTGGACGCTCTTGACGATCGATCGGATCGTCACCTTCCCTCTCGCGATGGAAGCCGCCAGTTCGCGCTGCGCGACGGGCGGAACCGACCAGGCGACCGTGCCCGGCTGTGTCGCATTGACGTTTGACGACACGATCTGCGTCGGGTAGTCGCTGGCGCGCTGAGAGCCGATCGCGCTGACGCCAATCACGCCAATCGCGCCGCGTGGAATCGCCTGACCGTACACGGTCCCAGGCGAACCGGAGGACAGGACGAACTTGCCCGTGAGGTCCTTTCCATCGAGATCCTGCGCCCGGCCCTGCCCGCCGTCGATCAGTTCACCCGAGATGTCGCCGTTCGCGTTGAGCGAGGCGAGGGACAGCGCGATGTCGTGGATATCGAAGAGCTTGACGAATTTGGGGCTGGTCATCCACAGCTCGCCCTGCGTGGGCTGCCACGCGGATGCGGGCTGTCCGGCGGCGTTCGTCTGGCCGAACTTCTCGATCGTGACGCCGCTATAGCCGTACTCTCTCGCGAAGCGCGCCATGACTTCGCTTTCGCGAAAGTTGCCTTCGTATTCGACCGGCGGACGGACGCGCTGATAGCCCACCAGCTCGAGCACGTGGTGCATGGCCCGCTCGCCGGAGGCTTCGTTGATGATCGCCGTCATCTGACTCTGCGTGAGCAGCGTGCGATCTTCGCGCTCCTGGGCCACCGGCACCGCCGCTGCCAGGGCCGCCGCCGGGAACACCAACGCCCAATTGAGCTTCATAAGGCCTCCACGAGTCCGGTCGATCGTTCACCTTCTTACTGGCTGCCCCGATTTGCTATGGCTATCCCCCGCCCTCCATGGTCTTCCACATCTTCAGGTACGCCTCGACGTTGTCGGCGGTCACGACGTCCACGCCCGAGTCGATGATCGGATTGGCGGGCCGCTTGCCGTTCACGATCTCGTGCAGCAGCCGCACCGACTCGCTGCCCCAGCCGAAGTACTTCTGACCGAGCAGCACCTGCACCTTGCCGGCCTTGAGCAGGTCCGGTGCGGGTGGATTCGTGTCGAAGGAGATGAACTTCGTCTTCTTCGGATCGACGGGGGTGAGCGCGTTGGCCGTGAACACCGGCCAGCCGCCGACGGAGATCCAGGCGCCAAGATTCGGATACCGGTTCGTGCCGGTCGCGATGAACTGGGCGCATTTCACGCTGTCTTCCTGGATGTCGAACGTGTCCACGATCTTGATGCCGGGGAACTTCGCCAGCGCGTCCTTCGCGCCGTCGAGGCGGCGCTGCAGGTTGTTCGCCCCGGCGCTCGTGAGAAACGCAATCGTGCCCTTGCCGTTCAGCAGCCGCGCGGCTTCCTCGCCCATGATCTGGCCGGACTTGTAGTCGTCCACGCCGTAGAAGGCGATCCGCTTGGACTTCGGCGCGTCCGAATCCCAGGTGACCACGGGAATCCCGGCGGCGATGGCACGGTCGATCGTGCTCGTCAGGAAGTCCGCGTTCAGGACGGAGATCGCGATGCCGTCCACTTTCTGCGCGATGAACGACTCCAGAATCTCCTTCTGTTTCAGTTCGTCCGCCCGCTCAGGTCCGTGGTAGATCACCTCGACGCCGCCGATCTGCCTCGCCTTGCGCTGGGCGCCGACGTTCGCGTAGCCGAACACCGGGATATCGAGCGCCTTTGGAATCAGCGCGAACCGCAGCGTCCGTTTCGCTGGCTCCTTTCCAACCTCGACGCCGACGCCCTCGCACGCCCAGGCGGAGATGCCCACCGCCATCAACAAAGCCACTGCGCGTTTCATCAAGCTGCTCCTTACATGCCGTGCACATTACGACATCACAATTTCGCCTGTCTTCTCAACAGCAGTTGGTCCATCACGACGATCACAATGACGACCACGCCGACGATCAGCCGATCGTAGAACGTCGCGCCGGGAATCTGGACCAGCGCGTTGCGCAGCACGCCGAAAATCAGCGCACCGAGCACCGCGCCCGCGACCGACCCTCGTCCGCCCGCCAGGCTCGCGCCGCCAACTACGGCCGACGCGATGATATCCAACTCGTAGCCGGTCGCGAGATCGGCTTTGCCCTGGCCCTGCACGATGGCCAGGACCACACCGGAGACCGCCGCCAGAAGGCCGGACAGCACATAGGCGGACGTCTTGATGCGGTTGACGGGGATGCCCGAAAACAGTGCCGCCGTTTCGTTGCCGCCCACGGCAAAAACGCCCCGGCCCCACTGGTACTGCGTCGTCAGGATCTGAAAGACGCCCGCCAGCCCGATCATCACGATCGGGCCGAGCCAGTCGATCGACACGCCGACCACGTGCCAGTTCGCGGGCAGCTGGGCCGACAGATCGAAGAAGCGCGCCTGCGTGACGATGAACGCCGTGCCGCGCCAGATGCCCATGACGCCGAGCGTCGCGATGAACGCCGGCAAGCCGACGCGCACGATCAGCCACGCCGAGACCAGGCCCGCCAACGCGCCGACCGCGATCCCCGCCGAGGCGCTCGCCCAGAGCGGCCACCCCAGCTGCACGAAGCAGTAGCCGGTGACGACGGTCGTGAGCGCGATGACCGCGCCCGGCGAGAGATCGACGCCGCCGGAAATGATGACGATGGCCGCGCCGATCGCCGCAATGCCGTAAATCGACGAGTACTTGAAGATCAGCAGGAAGTTCTCTTTGGTGACAAACGAATGGTCGCGGCCGGCCTCGGGCCAGAGGTACCACGTAAAGAACAGCACCTCGGCCACCAGAATCGCGACCGTGCTGAACTCGCGCGCGTGCCAGAAGCGCTTCATGAGGCGCTGTGTGCCGCGAGACTCATCACGGCTTCCTCCGTCGCCCCGGCCCCCGGCAACTCGCCGCGCACACGGCCCTCGCGCATGACGACGATGCGATCGGCGATCGCGAGGACCTCAGGCAGGTCGCTCGAGACGATGAGACACGCCATGCCGCGCGCCGCGTTGCCGCGGATGATGTTGTGAATCTCGAACTTCGCCCCGACGTCGACGCCCTTCGTCGGCTCGTCGAGGAGCAGCACCGTCGGATCGGTGGCCAGCCACTTGCCGACGACCAGCTTCTGCTGGTTGCCGCCGCTCAGGGCATCGGGCATCTGCGCGATTGAGGTCGCACGGATCGAGAGACGATCGATCTGGGCCTGCGCCAGGCCGGCCTCCTCGCGTTCGTCGAGGCGGATCGCGCCCCGTTTCACCGCGCGCGGCAGCGCCAGGTTGTGCCGCAGGTTGAGATTGAAGAACAGGCCGAGGCGCTGCCGATCTTCGGGCACGAACGCCAGTCCGGCACGCGCGGCCTCGCGCGCAGACCGAAATGAAGCGGGCGTGCCGCCGACCGCGAGGGTACCGGCCTCGGCGCGCGCGAGACCGAAGACCGTTTCGAGAAGCTCGGTGCGGCCCGACCCGACGAGCCCGAAGAGGCCGACGATCTCGCCCGGCCGCACGTCGATCGAGACGTCCTGGAACCACGGCCGGCGCGACAGCCGGCGAATCGCCAGCGCGGGCGCAGCGCCGGCCGCCGCTGCAGGGCGCGCGCGTCGCTCGGGCGGCTCGCGGCCGACCATCGCGCGCACCATCGCGTCCGGCGTGGTCCCGGCCCGGGCGAACGTGCCGACACACGCGCCGTCGCGCAGCACCGTGATCTGATCGCACAGTCGAAACACTTCCGGGAGCCGGTGAGAGACGAACAAGAGCGTGACCCCGGCCGCGCGCAGCTTGCCCAGCACGCGGAACAGCTGATCGACCTCGCCGTCCGTCAACGACGTCGTCGGCTCGTCGAGCACGAGCACGCGGCAGTCGAACGCGAGCGCGCGGGCGACCTGCACGAGTTGCGCGTGCGCGGCCGACACGTGCTCCATCCGCACGTCGGGCGCGATCGGGAGGTGCAGGTCGTCGAGCAGCGCCCGAGTGCGCGCCCGCATGGCAGCCTCGTCCAGCCGGCCTCCGCGTCCGACGATCTCACGCCCGGCAAAGATGTTGGCCGCGACCGTGAGATTGGGAAACGCGAGGCGTTCCTGAAACACCATCCCAATCCCGCGCGCGAGCGCCTCGCGCGGACGGTTGAAATGAAGCGGCTCACCGTTCAGCCGGACCTCGCCGCGATCGGGCCGGACGATTCCCGCCAGGATCTTCAGGAGCGTGGACTTGCCCGCGCCGTTCTCGCCGATGCACGCGTGCGCTTCGCCAGCGGTCACCGCGAAGCTCACGCCGCGCAGCGCGCGCACCGCGCCGAACGACTTGTGGACGTCGTGAAACTCGAGGAGGGCCATCGGATCAGCCTGCGAACCGGCGCGGCCGCGGCCCGCGGGCACCCGACTGGATCCGGAACAAGCCGCCGGCCATCGGTTCGCGCGCGCGGGCGTGCTCGTCGAGTTCGATCCAGGCGCTGGTGATGTACATGTCGTCGAGATCCGGTCCGCCAAACGCCGGCTTGGTGGTGAGTGTCACCGGGAAGCGCACGACCAGCTCGAGACGGCCGTCGGGCGCGTATCGATGGACCGCCCCGCCCTCCCAGAGCGCGAGCCAGACGGACCCGTCGGCATCCACCACCAGCCCGTCCGGCCAGCCGAGCTTCGTGGGCACGTCGACCCACGCGCGCCGGTTGCGAATCGCCCCGTCGTCGGCGTCGAAGTCGAAGCAGTCGACCCGGCCGGTCGGCGTGTCCACGTAGTACATGAGCCGGTCGTCCGGACTCCAGTCGATGCCGTTCGAGATCGACACGCCCGTGAGCACGCGCGTCACCGAGCCGTCCGGGTCGAGGCGATAGAGCGCACCGCGCTCGCGCACACCGCCCATCCCCATCGTCCCCGCCCAGAATCGTCCGCGACGGTCGACACACCCATCGTTCATCCGTGTTTCGGGCTGGTCCGCTTCGACCGGCGCGATCGGCGATCTCGTGCCGGTCTCCGGATCGAGTCGTGAGAAACCGGTCTGGGTCGCCACAATCCAGTCGCCTCTCGTCGTCGGCGCCACGGCTCCGACCGGCTCTCCGACGTCGAGAATCCGATCGGTCTTCCCCACGGGATCGAACGCGTGGACGTGGCCGCGCATGATGTCCACGAAGAGCAGCCGCGCGCGGCGGTCATCCCAGACGGGACCTTCGCCAAGTTGGGCCTGGGCATCAAAGACGAGATCCGGCGTCATTGGGACGTGCGTCGTTCCCATCCCCTCTCGAACAGCCTGATTCGCCCGCCGGTCCGCGGATGTCTGGCGCAGGCGTCGTGATTGAGCTTCAGGCCGAGACCGGGACGATCCGGCGCGACGAAACACCCGTCGGCGGGATCGATTCGCGGCGACGCATCGACGAGCTCATGGACCCAGGCATCGGCGAAGTCGTTGAAGTGCTCGAGGACTTTGTAGTTCGGCGTCGCGACGGCGAAATGCAGATTGGCCATCGTCCCGACCGGCCCGCAGACGTTGTGCGGCGCCAGCAACAGCGAGTACGCGTCGGCCCATCCCGCCAGGCGCTTCATCGCGAGGAAGCCGCCGAAGTGCGTGAGATCGACTTGCACGACGTCGACGAGACCGCCTTCGATGAATCCCCGGATGTCCTCCATCGTGTGGGCGCGCTCGCCGGTCGCAATCGGCAGCGCCGTCGCGGCGCGCACCGACCGATAGGCCGCCGGGTTCTCGGGCGGCGTCGGTTCTTCAATCCACGCGGGATCGAACGGCTCGAGCAGTTTCGCCACCGCGGCGGCCGTCGACGGCGTGAACCGGCCGTGCATCTCGACCATGATCTCGACGTCAGGACCCACCGCTTCGCGCACGGCAGCGACGATCGCCACGGCACGACGTCGCTCGGCGGCGGGCAGCTCCGCGCTGGCGTGGCCGAACGGATCGAGCTTGATGGCCCGGTATCCGGTGGCGACGACCTTCCGCGCGATGGCGGCGATCGCATCCGCATCGCGCTCCGCCTGATACCAGCCGTTTGCGTACGCGGGCACGCGCTCACGGAACTTGCCGCCGAGCAGCTTCCAGATCGGCACCCCGAGCGACTGGCCGATGATGTCCCAGCACGCGACGTCGAACGACGCCAGCGCGGACTGCGATACTTCGCCGGGCCTGTCGTATTCGGCGCGCTGAATGTTCCAGGCGAGTCGCTCGACGTCGAACGGGTCGGTACCAATCACGTGCCGCGGCGCCAGCTCGTCCAGACACGCGAGGAGCGTGAACGTCCGGCTGACCATCCGCACTTCGCTCGTCCCGACGAGTCCCGCATCGGTCTCGAGCTCGAGAAACACGAGCTCCCGCCAGGGAGTGCCGACAACGGTTGTACGGGCTGAAGTGATCTTCATGTCTGAAAAACACGGGTCGGTACGACGGGTACGACGGGTCCGAGGAATGTTCTGCCGCTGGCCATCTTCCTTAAGTCAAAGAAGATGACCAGTATCAGGTTCCTTGGACCCGGCGTACCCGTCGTACCGACATGTGCTTTAAGCAAGCGTTTTGGTTCTGTCAAGGATCGCAAGTCCAATCGCCGCGCGTCGCACTCGCTCGCGTGAGAGCGCGACGACCGTCGCCTCCAGATGTCCGCCGCTCGGGTACAGCTGCGGCGCGTTGCGGAGACCGTACTTCAGATACACCGGCGCGGCGACGCGCACGACCTCGGCCGTTTCGTAGTGGCGCACGGTGCCGCCGAAGTCGTCCGGGCTCTCCATGTAGAAGTCAATGGCGGCATCGACCGCCTGGCGAATGGCGGCGATCTGCGGCAGGGAGAGATCGACCGGAAGATTGATCGACGTCGCGCCAAGGTCCTCCATCAGCCGCGCGGTCGCCGGGTTCGCGGCCGCCAAGGTCACCGAAATCTTGAGGACGAAGTCGGCCGGCAAGTCGCCCGACCGTTTCATGTTGCCGAAGATCTGCAGCTGGCCGAGATCCGCGACGAGAATCGACTTCAGGCCCAGCCGCACGCCGTGCAGCACGTCTTCAATGCCGTACGCGAGCTGATCGGCGCCGCGCAGCGATGACCCCAGGACACGACCCGCGGCGGAGGAAGCCTGGCTGCCGGTATCCCAGTTGGCGCGCGGGCCGACGAACAGGCAGATCTCGATGTCCTGCTGCGCGCCGAGCGCCAGCATCTCTCGAATCTCATCGTCGGTCTGCAGCATGATGCCGCTGCCCTGGCTGATGCGGTGGATCCGAACCTTTCGCGCGGCGGCCTCCTCGATCACCGCGCAGAGCGCTTTCGGGCCCTCACACGACGGAATCTCGATCCGGTATGCCGCGCCGTCCGGGAATCGCTTCGCCGACGTGGGGAGATCGTACGCGTCCCGTGCCGGAAGCTTCAGCGATTGAAGGACTGCGCGCGCCGTGATCGTCATGCCCTTAGACCCGCGCTCTTCAGAACCTTCATGTTCTTCACCTCCTTCAATCCCTTCATGTAGAGAACTGGACTCCCAACCCGCAATCGACCGCCACAGCAGCACCGGTCATCGCCGACGCCTCATCCGAAGCGACAAACGCCACGACGCTGGCGATCTCGGCAGGCGTGGCGATCCGGCGCATCGGATGCACGTTCATCACGCTCGCCTCGGCGGCAGCCGGATCGGACTGCCGCGCAAACCATTCCTCGACGAGGTGGGTCCGCGTCCAGCCCGGCGACACCGCGTTCACGCGGATCCCGAACGAAGCGTAGTCGAGCGCCAGGCTGCGCGTGAGCCCAATGACGCCGGACTTGGCGGCCGCGTATGGAAACATGCCGGCGATGGTGAGCGACGCGTGGATCGAGGCGATGTTGACGATCGCCCCCCGGCCCCGGGCCTTCATGCCCGGCAGCACGTGCTTCGCGCAGAGCCACGCGCCCTTGAGATCAACCGCGAATACCGATTCCCATTGCGCTTCGGTCATCTGGACCGCGTCGAAATACGCATTTACGCCGGCATTGTTCACGAGCACGTCGATCCGGCCGTGCGTCTTCAGGACGTGCTCGACGCCGCGGCTCACCTCGGCTTCCCGGGTGACGTCGGCCACGATGAACTCGGCCGGCCCGGCTGAGGCCAGTTCTTTCGCCGTCCCGGCCGCCGTCGCCTCGTCGAGGTCGAAAAACGCCACCGTGGCGCCCTCCGCCAGGAACTTCTCGACAATGGCGCGGCCAATGCCACGCCCACCGCCGGTGACGAGGGCGATCCGGTCAGCGAGACGTCCGCGCATCGAACTTCGGCAAGTGGGTCAACAGAGGGCTCGAGAGGCCGATATCATATGCCGGGCGTTCGGCCGGGACGGAAGTGAGGTCAGGTCATGGATCAGGTGTTCCGCGCGTGTGGGTTCGTCGTCGCGATGGCCGCGCTTGCCGGCGCGTGCGGGCGTGAGGAATCATCGCCCGTGGTGCAGCAGCAGCCGAGACCGCGCCTGACCGAGGGGATCTTCGGCTCGACCGCCGACGGCCAGCCGCTCAACCTCATCACGTTGCGCAATCAGACCGGGATCGAGATCAGAATCTCGACCTACGGCGGAACCATTCTGTCCCTGGGCACACCGGATCGCTCCGGTGCCGTGGACGACATCGTCCTCGGCTTCGACACGATCACGCCCTACTTCGACAAGTCGCCGTACTTCGGGTGCCTCATCGGCCGGTACTGCAACCGGATCGCGACCGGCAAATTCACTCTGGACGGGCACAGCTACACGCTGGCAACGAACAATCCGCCCAATCACCTCCACGGTGGCAAGAAGGGCTGGGACAAAGTCGTGTGGACGTCCGCACCGTTTCAAAACGCGGAAGGCGTTGGCACGAAGCTGAGCTACACGAGCAAGGACGGCGAAGAAGGCTATCCCGGCACCGTGAACGCCGACGTGACGTACATGCTCAACGACAAGAACGAGCTGATCGTCGACTACCACGCGACCACCGACAAGCCGACGGTCATCAACCTCACGCAACACAGCTACTTCAACCTGGCGGGCGCCAAAGCGACGGACATTCTGGGCCACGAACTGATGATCAACGCCGACCGCTACACGCCCGTGGATGCGACGCTCATCCCAACGGGCGAGCTCGCGCCGGTCGAGGGCACGCCGTTCGACTTCCGCACCTCCACGAAGATCGGCGCGCGGATCAACGACGCGAACGAGCAGCTCAAACGCGGGTTGGGCTACGACCACAACTACGTCGTCAAGCGCGAAGGCACGACCCTCGCGCTGGCCGCGCGCGTGGTCGAGCCGCACACCGGCCGGACGATGGAGATTACGACCACCGAGCCTGGCATCCAGTTCTACTCGGGCAATTTTCTCGACGGCACGATCACCGGCAAAGGCGGCCGGGTCTACGGCCACCGGTCTGGCTTCTGCCTCGAGACGCAGCACTATCCCGACTCGCCGAACCATCCGACGTTCCCGTCCACGACGCTGCGGCCTGGTGAGGAATACCGCTCGAAGACGGTATTCACGTTCGGGGTCGCGAAGTAGACACGTCTCCTCCCGATCACCCCCGGATTCCGGCGCGTTCGCCGCGGACGCCGGCCGGAACCGGCATGGCCTTCCCATCGTCTAACGATGGGAGTCAGGGCCCATACGCCTGTCAGGTGAACGAGGACCAGCCAGATGAGCAGACTGCTCAATCGGATCAGGTCGTGGTTCGGGCGATCGAACCATCAGGCCGACATCGCCGAGGAGCTCGAGCTGCATCGATCGCTTGCGCAGCAACGGCTGGAGGCGCTGGGTGTGGACCCAGGCGCAGCGGCGCGTTCGGCGCGCCGCCTGGTCGGCAACGTGACGCTCGCCCGCGAGGACGCGCGCGCCGTCTGGGTGTGGCCCTGGATCGAGAGCGTGTGGCAGGACGTCGTCTATGCGTTTCGAAGCCTGCGGCGCCAGCCCGGCTTCACCCTGACCGCCGTGCTTACGCTCGGCGTGGGTATCGGCTTGAACACGAGCCTCGCCACCCTTTGCGGCGCCATGTTGTGGCAGCCGTGGCGCGTCCGGCCTGCGGCGGAAGTCATGGAGGTCATTGGACGGCGTCCCAACGGGTCGACCGTTGAGTTCAATCTCGCCGATTTCCGGCTGCTCGGCGACCGCGCCTCGAGCGGCGCCCTGCTCGCTACCGGGTGCGGCGTCGATGGCCGCCAGGAAAGCTGTCGTGTCCAGGTGAACGGCGGGCCGTCGGTCGGGCAGTTCGTCAGCGGGAACTACTTCGACGTGCTCGACATCCCGATGGCGCGCGGCCGGGGGTTCACGAGCGCTGAGGATCAGTTCGGCTCGCCGGTTGCCGTCGCGGTCATCAGCCACGAGCTGTGGCTGCGGCGCCTCAACAGCCGTCCCGACATCCTGACCACCCCAATCGATCTCGACGGCGCGCGGTTCGACGTCGTCGGCGTGACGGCCGAGTCGTTTTCGGGCGTGACTCTCGTGCGCCGGGATGTGTGGGTGCCGCTCGCCGCCGCGCGGTTGCTGCGACCGTCGAACCGGCCCGGGCTGTACGGCCTCGACGTGGCGATCCGGCTCCACGCCGGCGTCTCGCGTGAGCGAGCCGGGGCTGAGCTGGAAGCGCTTCTGGCGACCCGTCCGCCGGACCCGCCGCGAGTGCATGTGGTCCCGACCAGCTCATTCGGCCGCCCGACTGATCGACGCGAGAGCGTCGTGTTCTTCACAATCGCCTTTGCAGCCCTGCTGCTCGTCCTGCTCATCGCGTGCGCGAACGCCGGCAACCTGCTGCTTGCGCGGACGCTGGCGCGCGCGCGTGAAATGGCCGTGCGGGCGTCGATCGGCGCCAGCCGCGCGCGCGTCGTCCGCCAGTTGCTGACGGAGAGTTTCGTCCTGGCGAGCGTCGCGGCGATCGTCGGCGTGTGGATCGCGATGGCGGCAGTCGCCTGAGTCAACTAACTCGCTCTCCGAGATTCCCGGTACGATTCATCGAGCCGTTATTGACGATGATCGGCGGCCGATCGTCCTCACCCTGAATGGGCTCGGCAGGCCGGTTCCACCAAGACAGCAGTAGATAAACGACGAGCAGGATGGCGACGAAGAGGCCGAATTTCCGGATCAGTCCTTTGCCAGTGCCTGCCGCAGCGCCGTGAGATCCGGGCGGGCGAAATAGGTCGTTGCCTGACCCGGCCACGCCGCAGTCAACGCCTGCATATCGGTGTTGGCGTGGGTGCGCATGGTAACACCATCGGGCGACGTGGCCGGCCCATTTGCGGCCTGCGCCGCGAGGGCGGCCAAACGCCAGCGCAGCTCGTGATTGCCTTGGGCGCCGGCCGCTGACCACGCCGCGACCGCAGTGGCGTGGGCCGTCGCGCGTTCACCGCGGGCGAGCAGCGTCTGCGCCACCCAGTAGCTGAGTTCGCGCTGTAACGCCGGACTCGCGTCGCGGATCCATTGCGCCCGGACCGCTGACGACGTTCGGCGTCCCCCAAGCGCCGATTCCGCGCGGTCTCCCAACACGCGCGCGTACAGCGTCGTGGAGTCCTCTGGGACGGGGGCGCCCGGCTTCGCCGGCCCGTCGAGGATCGCGGCCTTCGCAAACGCGCCGACGGCGTTGAATCGACATTCGGTCGCGGCGACGAGCGCTCGCAACAGGGCCACACGCCGCTTGCGCCTCATATAGGCCTCGACGCCCGCCGCGATCTTCTGTTCGACCTCCTGCAGCAAAGGCTCGGCCTCACGACCACGGCCCAGGCGGATCAGCAAGTCGGCGCGGTTCGGCAGGTCATAGGCGAGCGACAAGTGATCGTTCTGTGTACGGTGGATCTTCTCGATGCGCTCGCGGATGCCAAGCGCCTCGGGCAGCCGGCCTTGGTTCGTCAACTGGCCCGCGAGGTTCTCCAGCGTCTGCGCGACCAGCGCGTCGTCCCGCATGGATTCGGCCAGCTGCAGCACGTCGGTGGCGAGTCGACTGGCCTCGGCGTAGTTCTCGAGCTCCTCGTGCGCGCGCGCCGCGATGTTCTTCCCGTCGGCCTCTGCACGAACGAAGCGCTGCTCCGAGAAAAAGCGTAGTGGCGTCTCTGACAGCTTGATGGCTTCCGAGAACTGGTTCTGCTGGAGTCGTAGTGAGGCCTGCTGCAAGCGCGCGCGCATCTCGGTTCGCTTGGCCTTGTGTTTTTCGGCGATCTCAATGGCTCGTACCAGTTGCGCGTCGGCACTGTCGTACTGATTGCGGAGCATCAGCGTGGACGCGAGATCGATCAAGCCGTTGGCGGCGTGCGCCTGAAGGCCCGCATCCATCGCTTCTCGAACGGCATCGCGGCCACTGGTTTCAGCCTCGCTGTAGTTGCCACCGACAGCCGTCAAGCGAGCCAGGCCGAAGCGAGCGCGAACGCGCTGAAACGCCTGCCGATCGCCCGCAAGCTGAAGCGCGCGCTCGAGGGCGTCACGGGCGTCAGCATTCTTCCCGCCGGCCGTCAGGATCTGGCCCTTGCGGAGCAAGGACTCGGCTTCGCCTTCGCTGCGGCCCGAAGTCTGATACAGACGGATCGCTTCGTCGAGCGCCGCAAGACCTGCCGCGCGTTGTCCCATCTGGGCGCGCAGGGTGCCCACTCGAAAGTGTGCGGCCGCGTACTGGCTGTCGAGCGCCAGCGCCTTGGCGTAGCTTTCAGCGGCGCCCGATGTTTGCCCCGCGGCTTCCTCCGCCCGGCCAACATCCAGCCATCCACCGGCCTCGTCGGGCTGGAGGTCGGCAAGACGGCGATAGGCCTGGATGGCCTTGTCGTGATCGCGGAGAACCGACGCACGCACGGCCTCGAGTCTGAGCCGCTCCTCTGCGCTCAATCTCATGGGATCAGGAACCAGATCGCTCACTCGCACGAGCGCCTCGTTGGCGCCGAGCGCGTCGTCGAGCTCGCTGCGCGCTTCGGCGAGTCGGGAGTAGGCCTGCACGTACCTTGGATACAGCCGCACGGCCTCTTCGAGTGACAAGCGCGCAGTCGCATAGGTACCTTCGCGGAGCGCCTCGACGCCACGCACATAATGAGTCGCGGCCTCGGGCGGCGCGGACGGCAGGCCGCCGCGCCGGGGCCATTGCCAGACGCCGATCGCCGCGAGCCCGGCCAGAATCGTGACGATCACCGCCGCGCGCGTCCAGGATCCGCGGCGCGCCTGCGTGAGCGGAACGCTCGGCCGCGGCGTGAATGGCGCCGACGGCAGGAGCGCACGAATCGCCCCGAGCGCATCGTCAGCCGACTGAAACCGATCCTGCGGCGCCTTCTTCAACAACCGCGCGATGAATGCGTCGTAAGAGGCATCGAGCTCTGGCGCGAGCGACGACACCGGCGGCGGCTCGAGGTGGAGCACTTCCGCGGCGATGTCGGCCGGCGTGCCCCCGGAAAACGCACGGCGGCCTGTGAAGCCCTCGTACAGCAGGCAGCCGAGCGCGAAGAGATCGCTGCGATAGTCGGCGGGCTGACTCCGAATCTGCTCCGGAGACATGTAGCCGGGTGTGCCCAGGACCGCGTACGGTTGCGTGAGTTGCGTCACGGTCGCGGGCTCGGCCGCCGCCTCGGCAGAGAGCACCCGCTTCGCCAGTCCAAAGTCGAGCAGCTTCGGATCACCAGATGGCGTGATGATGACGTTCTGCGGCTTGAGGTCGCGATGGATGATGCCTCGGCGATGCGCGGCTTGCAGTCCTTCGGTGATCCTGGCGCCAATCGCAAGCATCTCGGATGCAGACAGCCTGCCGCGCTGCAGTCGAGCCGCAAGCGACTCGCCTTCGAGGTACTGCATGACGATGAAGTCCATGCCGGCGGGGTCGGAGCCGACTTCGTACACGGCGCAGATCGCGGGATGATCCAGAGCCGCGGCGGCTCGCGCCTCCTGCAGCAGCCGCTTCCGCGCGTGTTCGTCGGCCGGACCGACCAGGAACTTGATCGCGACCTGGCGATCGAGCCGGCTGTCTTCGGCGAGAAAAACCTCGCCCATACCGCCCGCGCCGAGCCGGCGCAGCAGGCGGTAATGAGCCACGCGAGAACCTACGTCGAGGCCCACGTTCTCAGGTCACCATGGTCAGGGTAGGGAAGCGAGTATAGCCGGACAGCCGCCGGGCGTAGCTCCTGAGCGAAGGTGGATGACGTAAGCTAGGGTCAGGCGGCGCCGCCCAGGAGAGATCGTCATGTTTCGTCCCGTCCTGTTTTGCATGCTGGCGGCCAGTGCGCTCGCCGTCTCCGCCCAGGACCAGCAGGTCTTTCGCGTCGGGCTGAACACCGTGCCCGTCTACGCCACGGTCACTGACAAGACCGGTCGTCTTGCCACGGATCTCACGCGCGACGATTTCCAGATCTTCGACAACGGCCAGGCGCAGCCCATCACGATCTTCGACAACTCACCGCAGCCGATCCGGCTGATCATCATGATCGATGTGAGCGGCAGCGTGGCCGGCAACCTCCGGCTCATACAGGTGGCGTGCGAACAGCTCCTCAAGAATCTTCGACCTGATGATCAGGTGAAGGTCGGTACGTTCGGCAACGAGATCGCAATCAGCCCGTCATTTACAAGCGACGTCGCCAAACTCCGCGCAGCGCTCCCGACCGACATCTCGCCCGAAGCCCCGACCCCGCTCTGGCGCGCACTCGCTCAGGCGCTCTCGTCGTTCGAGGGTGCCGCCGGCCGGCCCGCGATTCTCCTGATGACCGACGGCAGAGACGGCGGGCCCGTCGCGTTTGGCAAGCGTTACATCTCGGTGCTCGAAGTCATCAGCGCGGCGTTCGCGCGTGTCGCCGACGAGCTGCATCGACAGTATCTGATCAAGACCAGAGCGGAGGCGACCTGAAGGATGCGGCCCGGAAGCTGGACGATGTCGGGATGGCACCAAGCAGGAACATCGAGGCGACGGGAGGCAGTCGGTGATGCGGTGCCTCCCACGCGCCGAGGAGCGACATGCTGATCGGATCGGCCTCACTCGGATTCGAAAAGGTCTAACCGCGTTTCAGCCGCGGCGGCTCCATTGTCGGCCAGCCGCCGTCGGCCGGAAACGGCGTCGATGGCACTCGCAACGGTCAATTCGCGTTCAACCCGAATGCTCGCGTGCCAAGTTTCTGTTTGAAGAAGCGCTCAAGGGACAGGGCCTCATCGCGCGACTCCACAACCTTGGCGAACTTGACGTTCACCCGTCCCCTCCGATGCCTGCCCTAACGGCCGGTTTCAGCTGCGGCGGCTCAGGATTTCGGTAGCCGCCGCCGGCTCCAAAACCGATGTCTCATGCGCCCTCTCGAATTCGGCGTTCCCAAGGCTCCCCCGTCACGCCAGTAGCGAAGGTCTGTCGCAGCCAGGAAACGAACGCTTCCACCGTAGTCGAATCGCGCACACGTCGATGGCCGGGGCCCTGCTTGATGATATGGCGGAGACGGTCGGGGAGTTCGGGAGCATCCCTCCCGAAGTAGTAGAACTCATCCCCGACGAGCGCGTTCCTTCCGGACAAGTCCCGGGGCATTTGCTTCGGCCCGTGACGGCCTCGTCTCTGCCGCCATTGACCTGGCTCGTCGATGAAGTAGATGTTGTCGCCGAGCCGACGCCACCAAGGAGCTTCGACGGACGGCTGCTTGATCGCGAATCTTGAGTCCGCGCAGTACTGGGACAACGGCAACACCTCCGCAATCCGCATAGCGTAGACGAGCCGACCGGCGCCTACGCGTCGCGCGGCACCCAGTCCGGCGACCCAGTCGCCCCGTCTCGCGGTTCTTCGGACGGCAGGCTTGCAGGTGGCGAGGGTGCACAACCCGCCGAACGGATTCGGAGCAAACCCGCTGTCAGATCTCAGCACGTACACGAACAGGTTCACGGCGGCTCCACGACCTTGCATTTGGGGCGCATAGAGAATAGTCGGCCGAACTCGATAACCGAATACCCGAGCGGCAACTGCAGTGTAGCGCGGCGGCCACGGGGGACTGTGGTTGTTTGGAAGTGCCACGAACATTGCCTCTTGTCGTCGAAACACACCACGGGAAGCAGGCGCATACTCAGAACTCGATAACCGGAATATGCCAGCGGGCGTCGCACGATAATTGATTCACCAGCGTCCGGTGGCAGCAGTGACGCCATCAGACATATGGGACCGTGCAGGCGCGCGAGCAACGACGACACCTCCTCGCGGAAGAGCAGCACGGGTAGGGAGCTAATGGGATCACTAACGGGATCAGTCCCAGGATCAACGACCGAATCGGTCACAGACCCGAAGCTCCAAGCCACTTCAAAGTCAGTCAGTTAGGGCTGGAGGCGCCGCCCGGAATCGAACCGGGGATGGAGGTTTTGCAGTCCGTCCGAGGGCCAACAACGACGGGCCACTTCGAGGCAATCTATCCTGCAATCTGCAATCTATCTGGAATCGCGGAAGTCGATTTCAGATTGCGGACTACCGATAGATCAAAGATTCCCGGATAGATTGCAGGTATCCAGATCCCCAGATTTCAGACGAAGATTGCAGATTCCAGATTAGAGATTTCAGATGGTCAAGCGCCTCGCTCGTCTATCTCGGCGCCACCGGCGTCGGCGGCCGCAGGACGACGCCTTCGTGCGCGAGACGCGCATGCAGACGCTTCACCAGCTCGTGTTTGATGAGGAACTGATCGGCGAACTCGCGCGCCCGCACGTTCACGCTGAACTTGACGCTCAGATCCGAGAACGTGTGATAGCGAATGGCCGGCGGACTGTCCGGCACGCTGCCCGCCACATCACGAATCACCTCGTTGGCGACCGTCGTGGCAATCTGCTCGACTTTTGCCAGATCGCTGCCGTAATCGACGCCCACGTCGACGGTCACCTGGATATCCCGCGTCGGCAGGCTGAAATTGCTGACGATCGCCTGGGCGAGCTTGCTGTTGGGCACGATGATGTAGTGGCCGGCCATCGTCTGGAGCCGCGCCGAGCGCCAGTTGAAGTCGCGAATGAACCCCTCGGCGCCCGATTCGAGCCGCACGTAGTCGCCGATGCGGACCTGCCCGGCAAGCGTCACGAACAGCCCGGCAAAGAGGTTTGAAAGCGGCTCCTGCAGCGCCAGCGCCACGGCGAGTCCGCCGACGCCCAGGGCCGCAAGCGCGGGCCGGACATCCACGTCGAGCCCGTTCAGGATCGCGAGCAAGCCGACCGTCACGACCAGGAAGCGGACGAGATTCTGCGTCAGCCCGGAGACGGGCACGGAGGGCGTGACCCGCGGACCATACGTCGCGACGAACCGCGTGGCCACGGCCGCCACGAGCAATGTGACCGAGGCGATCGCGAACGTCGAGATCGTGCGTGAGAGCAACGTCGCCCATCGCGGTTGCAGCGGCCAGTAGTCGAGCGAGATCCAGAGGCCGACGAGCAGGCTCCAGAACGGAATCCGCCGCTTGACCTCGACCGCAAGGACGTCGTCCCAGTCGCGCCGGGTTTTCGTCGCGAGCCGGACGAGACGCGCCGCCAGAAACACGCGAATGGTGATGCCGACGACGAAGGCGAGCGCGAGGGTAATGACTGTCCAGACGAGTCTGGACACCCAGATCGGCCATTGATCGAGAAAGGCGTTCACGCGGCCGTAGGGTACCCTACTTCTTCGGCACCTTCGCGCCCGACCGGCGCGCCTGCGACAGGCCGATCGCGATCGCCTGTTTGCGGCTGGTCACGCGCTTGCCCGAACGTCCGCTGCGAAGAGTACCGCGCTTCCGTTCGTGCATCGCTTTCTCGACTCTCTTCGACGCTTTCCTTCCGTACTTCGCCATTGGGATTCCCCTTGCGCTGGCCGTGCGGGGGAGGCTGCCTGTCCTCGGTGCAACGTCCGTGCCGGCCGGAACCACGTGTTAGACTTCGCCGAATTCCACCGATCCTGAGGAGCCCCTTCATGCGTTCCCTGCAACGAACTCTCGCGTGCAGCGCGGTCTTCGCGCTGGCGTTTTTCGGCGCGTCGGTGTCGACGTTCGTCGGCTTTGGCGGCGCCGTGCTCGTGGGCGACGGCGAAGTCTTCGTCGGCGAAGCGGCGAATCAGTTTCGCCCGGGCACCGTTTACGTCTACCGGCGCGGCGGCGCCAGCTGGCAGGAAGCCGCGACGCTGACCGCGCCGAACGCGGCCGTCGGCGATCAGTTCGGGACCTCACTGGCGCTGGACGGCACGCGGTTGTTCGTCGGCAGCGGCGCCACGGCCGTACACGTGTTCACCAAGCAGGGCGCCGTCTGGACGGCCCGCACGTCGATCGCGGCCACGGCCGTGCCCGGCCAGAACATTCGGTTTGGCCGCGGGCTCGCGGCAACCGGCGAGTGGCTGTTCATCGGACGCGAGGCCGCCGGCGCCGGACGTGGGCGGGGCGCGGGCGGCGGAGGCGGCGGGGCGGGCGGCCGTGGCGGCGCCGATGCGGCGCCGGCGCTGCCGTCGGGCGCCGTGTACGTGTTCAAGCGCGACACCGCCGGCCAGTACGCCCACCATTCCACGCTCGTGTCCGGCGAGGCCACGAGCGCGGGTGACAACTTCGGCGCGTCGCTCTCGATTGCCGGCAACCTCCTCCTGATTGGCGCGAGCGGCCAGGCGAATCGCGCGGGTGTCGTGCACGAATTTGGCCTCGACCCGGATGGGTCGTGGAAACCGCAGCGCTCGTTCGCGCCGCTTGGCGTCCAGGGCGGCGAGCTGTTCGGATCGAACGTCTCGCTCGCCGGCGAGCAGGCGGTCGTGACCGCGCCGGGCGATGCCGGCGGCTACGGTGCGGCGTACGTGTTTCGGCGGATTGCGCAGACGGGACGAGGCCGCGGCGCAGGAGCCGCCGGCGGCGCCAACGTGCCCGCGCCAGCGGCGGCGGGCGCCGCGCCCGGTCAAGCAGGCGCGCCGGCCGGCAACTTCACCTGGGTCGAGCTCGCACGCCTGGCCGCACCCACCAGCTCTCGCACCGATCAATTCGCCGCGGCGATTGCGAGCTCCGAAAATGAAGTCTGGGTGGGCGCGCCGCGCGCCGGAGGACCTGGCCGCGTGTACGTCTTTCCGGGCAACGCTACAGGCTTCCAGATTGACGGCTTCAAGATCCTGGGGCCGAGCTGGACCGAGGCGGTAGCCGCCGGCGTGGCCGTGTCGGTGCGCGGCAACCTCGCCGCGGTCGGCGCCAGCGGGGCGAACCGCAACGCGGGCGGCGTGCTGATTTACGAGCGAGACGGCTTTGGCGTCTGGCGCGAGCAGCCGATGATCACCACGCCGACGCTCGACGAGCTGCCCATGATGACCGGCACCGAGCGCCGGTGCAGCGGCGCGGGCAAAGTCGAAATGTTCGACTGCGGCGCCGCCGATCTGCTCTCCTTCCTGCCGCCCTCGAAGCTGACGTACGACGGTCACTACATTCCGATGAGCAGTCTGTGGGGCTGGACGGACGCGCAGACCAAGCAGGAATGGGCGCTGCTCGGCCGGCGCGATGGCTCGACGTTCGTCGACATCACGAACCCGACACGTCCGATCGCGGTCGCCGATCTCCCGCTCACCGAAGGCGCGCGGCCGAGCTCGTGGCGCGAGATGAAAGTCTACAAGGATCACGCCTACATCGTCTCCGACGGCGCGGGCCCGCACGGCATGCAGATCTTCGACCTCACGCGCCTGCGGACGATGAAGCCGCAGCCGAACGGGCTGCCGCAGAAGGTCGAGGCCGACTTCATCTACCGCAACGTCAACAGCGTGCACGACATCGTCATCAACGAAGAGAGCGGGTTCGCGTATCCGGTCGGATCGAGCGGCGGTGGCACGACGTGCGGCGGCGGTCTGCACATGGTCGACATCCGCGAGCCCAAGAACCCGAAGTTCGTCGGCTGCTTCGCGGACGCGGAAACCGGGCGCGCGCGCACCGGCTACATCCACGATGCGCAGTGCGTGACGTACAAGGGCCCGGACAAGCGCTACAAGGGCCACGAGATCTGCATCGGCTCGAACGAGATTGCCGTCAGCATCCAGGACGTCACCGACAAGACGAAGCCGCGCGTCATTTCACGTGCGACGTATCCGAAAGTCGGCTACACGCACCAGGGCTGGCTCACCGAGGACCATCGCTACTTCTATCTCGACGACGAAACCGACGAGACGGGAAACCTGGTCGAAAAGACACGGACGCTCGTCTTCGACTTCATCGACCTCGAGAACCCGAAGCTCATCAAGGAGCACATGGGCGTCGAAGCGTCGTCCGATCACAACCAATACGTGAAGGGCGACCTGCTCTACCAGGCAAACTACCGGTCCGGCGTCCGGATCCTGAGCATCAAGGACCCGGCCAACCCGAAGGAAGTCGCGTTCTTCGATACGGATCCTTTCCGTCCGAACACGGCCGGGTTCAACGGCGCCTGGAACGTGTTTCCGTTCTTCAAGAGCGGGACGATCATCATCAGCAGCATCGAGCAAGGTCTGTTCATGATCAGGACCGCCGACAGATGAGAGCGCGACTGAGCGCCGTCCTTCTCGTTGCGGTTGTTCTCGGGGGCACGATCCTCGCCGGCACGCAAGCCGCGGATCTGCTGTACGTGTGCATCCAGGACGACGCGAAGATCGCCGTGGTGGACATGGCGGCCAGGTCGGTCGTGAGGACGATCGACGTCACGAAGCTCGGCTTCCCCACCACCGCCAAGCCGCACTACATCGTCGTGGAACCCGGCGGAGCGAACTGGTACGTCTCGCTGATCGGCGCCAACCGGGTGGTCAAGTTCGATCGCCAGGACAACGTGGTCGGGCAGTTCGAAATGGAGACGCCGGGGATGCTCGCGCTCGAGGGCACCGAGCGGCTGGTCGTGACGCGATCGATGAGCGCCGTCAACCCGCCGAAGCGGATTGCCATCGTCCGGCGAACGACGATGCAAGGGGACGAACTGGACGTGCTGTTCCCGCGGCCGCATCCAGTGGCCGTCGCGAACGGACATGCGTACACCGGCAGTCTGGGCGTCAATCAGATCGCCAGCGTCGTACTCGCCGACGACAAGGTCGATGTGATGCCGATCGCGGGTCCGACGCACTCGCTGGTGCAGTTCACCGTCTCGCCCGACCGCAAGACACTCGTCGGATCGACGGACGTCTCGGGACAGCTCCTCGTCTTCAGTCTGGCGCAGCCGGCCAGGCCCGCGCTCGTGAAGTCGATTGATGTGGGCAAAATGGCGTTCGATCCCGTGTACACGCCCGACGGCCGATTTGTCTGGGTCCCGATCAAGAGCACGAACGAGATCGTCGTGATCGACGCGGCCGCGTGGAAGGAAGTGGCCCGCATCAGGAACGAGGCGTTCAAGCAGCCGCACCAGGTCGTCTTCTCCACGGACGGCGCCACGGCGTTCGTCACGAACAACAACAAGATGGACCACATGGCCGATCCCGCCCACGCCGAGCATGCGATGCCCACCGGCGACGGCACGGCGTCGCTCGTCGTGATCGACGTCAGGACGCGGCGTGTCGAGAAGGCGATCGCGCTCGGAAAGAACCTTACAGGGATGGGGAGTGCCCGCTAGCATCAGAACGACCCCGATCATTGCGCTGGCATGCCTGAGCTCGATCCTGAGCGCGACACCACCACGGCAGCCAGCCCCTGGGACGTTTGAGCGATCGATCGCGCCGTTCGTCGTCGAAAAAGACACAGGCGAGCCGTACGCGCTTCCCTTTCTCGGCGGATTCGACGTGCCCCGGCCGCAATTCGTGGACATCGACGCCGACGGCGACCACGATCTGTTCGTCCAGGAGTATCCCAACGCCGTCGCGTTCTTCGAAAACAGCGGGAGCGCGAAGGCGCCGAGATACGAATGGCGGACCGATCGCTATCTGAATCTCGAGATCGGGGAATGGTACCGGTTCGTCGATCTCGACGCGGATGGTGACTTCGACCTGCTGTCCGAGCTCAGGTTCAGCCACGTCCGGTTCTATCGCAACACCGGCAGCCGCACAGCCGCGGCGTTCGAGGACGCTTGGGCGCTCAAGGACACCGAGGGCAACGACATCTTTCTCGATCGACAGAACATCCCGGCGTTCGTGGACCTCGACTGCGACAAGCGGCTCGACATGTTCGTCGGCCGCGTCGAAGGCACGGTCGCGCGCTACGAGGCCGAACGGCCGGGCGCCGAGCGGCTCGCGTTCATTCAGGAGCAGTTCGAGGGGATCGAGATCATCGGGCGGATTGGGGACGACCTCGGGTTTCGTTTTCTACCGTCTTTCGCGAAAACGAAACCCGAGGTCCTTTCCCGAGCGCCCTCGAGGCGCCACGGCGCGAACGCGCTGGCGTTCGCAGACTTCGACGGCGATCAGGATCAGGACCTGTTCTGGGGCGACTTCTTCGAGCCGGGTGTGCTGCTCATCGAGAACATCGGCCGGACGTGCAGCTCGCCGTCGTTCCAGGTCGATCCGGTGCAGCTCCCGTTCGCTGCCGCGACCCGAACCAGCGGCTACAACGCGCCCGCGCCGATCGACCTCGATCTCGACGGGGATCTCGATTTCCTGATGGGCGTCCTCGGCGGCGCGTTCAACCCGGTTGCGACGTCCGCCGACAACTTCTACTTCTGGGAACGGACCGCGGCCGACCGCCTAGAGCTTCGCACGAAGCGCTTCCTCGACGGTATCGACCTCGGCAGCGAGACCGTGCCCTCGCTCGCCGACGTCGACGGCGACGGCGATCTCGATCTGGTGGTTGGCAACAAGGTCGATCCCGCGGCGAACGACGCCGGCCGGCTGTCGATCTTCACCAACACGGGGACGAAGTCTGCCCCGTCATTCCGGTTGACCGAGACGCTTCGCCTGACCGAGGCGTATCACCTGGCGCCCGCGTTCGGAGATCTCGACGGCGACGGCGACGCGGACATGCTGCTTGGCACCTGGAATCACGACATCCTGCTGTTTCGAAATACCGGTGCCGCCGGCGCGTCGCGCTGGAAGCTGGACGAGCCGGCGACGATCCGGCCGCCGAAAGCGAGCCACTCGACCCCGGCGCTCGTCGATATCGACGGCGATCGCGACCTCGACATGTTCGTCGGGCAGGCCAACGGCAGCGTGCTGTTCTATCGGAACGCCGGGACACCAAAGGCGCCGCGGTTCGATATCGTGACCGGCGCGCTCGACGAGCTGCGGGCCGGCCGTCGCAGCGTGCCGAGCCTGGCGGACATCGATGGCGACGGCCGCATCGATCTCATCGTCGGCCGCGAATCCGGCGGCGCGTCGGTCTATCGCAACGCCGGGTCCGGCGCCGCCCTGAGGTTCGTCGAGTCCAGGGAGCTGGCGATTGCGCTCCCGGCCGGTGCCGCGCCCGCGTTCGGCGATATCAACGGCGACGGGAAGCTTGATCTGGTGTCGGGGACGCTGAGCGGGGGTGTGGTGTTCTATCGGGGCAAGTAGGGCGATCCCGCGAGCTTCGCGTAGACCGCCCGCGCCTGATCGATCTCCTTCTTGAACCTCTCGCGCTCGGCATCGGACCGCCAGTTGGAGCTGCCGACGCGCGCCCAGATCGCATCGACCACGGCGGCCAGGAACTTCGCGTCCTCCTTCGACACCCACGGCGTGTCGCCGCGGACCACGTAGACCGGCGTCGTTTGCGCAAACGCGTAGCTGTCGGCGACGGCCCTCGAGGGCGGGCCGACGACGCGAGCGGCGATCCAGCCGCCATCGGGAATCGCGACGACGTCGTTGAACTCGAGCGGGGTGGAGCCAGCGGCGCGCTTCACCGTCGCTGCCGGCTTGCCATTGACGAGGATCTCGAGTGTGTCGACGGGCGCGATCGAGTGAACCACCGCGCGGACCCGAACGCCGGCCGGCGCCGATGCCGGAAGCTTCAGCTCCGAACCTGGATCCCGTCCTTCCACCGCCAGCAGGACCAGCGGACCGGTCGTGCCGAACGTCCGTCCGGCGTTGACCGCCGCGATCCAGGAAGCGACCGTCAGGCGTCCGGTCACCTTCGCATACGTCCGATCCGTGCCCGGCGGCGGGTCGCGCCAGACGTCGGGGAAGTTGTCCGTGCCACCGGTTGCCGCGACTCGGAACCCGCAGTTGAGCAGCTTGTAATACATCTCCGCCGACGCCCGCTCGTCGGAGTAGAGGCTGACGACGTCGTAGAACTCGCCCTTGCCGAGCGCGACGTCCACCGGAATCAGCGAACCGGCCCAGCCAGCCGGGTTCGGCGACGAGTTCGTGTACGGGTGCATGAACCCGGCGATGCCGCCCTGCGCGCGCGCGCCGTCGAGGTACGGGATATCGCTCGCGACCTGCTCGTAAGGCGTGTTGTTGGCGCCGCCGGTGAGCGGCAGGATGTACCGGCTGAGCCCGAGCATGCCGATGTGGCCCAGGGAACCGCGGAACTCCTCGGAGAACTGCATCCAGTGCGTCGGCGTCGAGAGCGGAGACGGCTCGCCGGTGAGGTCCGCCCAGCGTCCCATCAACCGCGTGCCGTCCATGTGGATCAAAATGTTCGACACGTGGAGATCCTCGCCGAGCGACTGATCGAACAGGGTGCGATGCGTCAGGCCGAAGCGGCCCTGATGAAGATCGTGCGCGTGCGTGTCCCCTGAGTACCAGCCCAGCGCCGGAAGATCGACGAGTCGCTTGATCGAGAGCGTGACTCGCGTGACCGCGCCGGGTGTCACGTCGACCGTCGCGGTGGCGGGCGTGAATTCGAATCCGCGCATCGCCTCGAGCGACACACGTCCCGCCGGCACCTGGACGTCGAACTCGCCGCGCGTATGGAAGTAGTGGGTTTCGCTCACGGCAATCACGCGCGCGAACCCATCGTCGGGCGCGTACGCGCGGCCGTCGGCGGCGACGAGGTGCACGCGCCCGGCCACCGGGCGGCCGTCCGCACCGACGATGCGGCCCTGCACGCGGCCCGAGGGCACGCGCGCTCGCCGGCTGGAGATGACGACACGACGCCAGGACGACGCGGGTCCGCCGCCCGCGGGCGCGACATAGAGCGCCATCGGGCCGGCGCGATTCGAGATGAACGCGAATGCAGTGCCGTCCGGCGACGGCGCCGGCGAGAACTCGCCCATCGGGTCGTTCGTCACGACGACCGGATTGCCGCCGTCGGAGGCGACCATCGCGACGTCGTTCGAGCCCATTTCGTCCGACCCGAAGAGGAACGCGCGGCCGTCGGGCGTCCATTTCGGCCGCATCCGGTACTCGGACTCTTCGTAGTGAACGAGCGTCCCGGCCGACTGTGCCTCCGCGCCTGCTGCGCCCGCGGGCGCGGCGGCTCCGAGCGAGGCGACTGGCCTGGTCCAGATCCCGCCGGTCCCCAGGCGCCCGCTCACCGGACTGACGTACGCCAGCGTCCGGCCATCGGGTGACACCGCAGGCTGCAGCTGGTCGCCGTTCGCGGCAATCGCCGGCTCGATCGACTTGTCCGCCATCCGCAGCCGGAAGATGTCGAAACCGCGTCCCCGACCGACGAAGAACAGTTCCTTGCTGTCGCGGCTCCACGTCGGCTCGAGCTCGACCTCGGGCGCGCTCGTGAGGCGCGTGACGCCGCCGTCGGATCCGACGACGCCGATGTCGAGGTTGCCGCCGGTGTCGATCGTCATCGCGATCGACCGCCCGTCCGGGCTCCACTCGGGCTCGAAGTAGTACCAGGGGCCTTGCGTCAGCGCGACCGCTTCGCCGCCTTCGGCCGGCACTTTCCAGATGTCACCCTGCATCGAAAACGCCAGCCACTTCCCGTCCGGGCTCCAGGTCGGTTCCGAGGGGCCGGTCGTGACTTCCGGAAACAGATGACGTTCGACGCGATCGGAGAATCCAAATCTCGAAGGACCCGCGACCGGACTCGCGGCTGCCGCGAATGCTAGGATCGCTGCCAGACCAATGCGTCGTTTGTTATTTGCACTCGCTGGCATCATCGCTCTGTCAGCCGGGTTGTTCCGTGAATCCTCGACGGCAACGACATCTCCACAAGTCAATCGTGTGCTGCTGCTGAACGCGGACGCGCCGGAGTTTCAGGCGCCGGCTCCGGCCGTGTCGCACCTGGCGCTCGAGACCAGCCGCGGTACGGTGCTGATCGAGGTCGTACGGGACTGGGGACCGCGAGGTGCCGACCGCTTTTACAACCTCGCCCGGCACGGATATTACGACGAGAACCGCTTCTTCCGCGTCAACCCTGGGCGCTGGACCCAGTTCGGAATCAACGGCGATCCGGCAATCGCCAAAGCCTGGCGCTCGAGGACGTTTCCAGACGACCCGTTCAAGACGTCAAACACGCGCGGGACCGTGGCATTCGCGTTCGCGGTGCCGAACGGCAGGACCACGCAAGTTTTCTTTAACCTCGGCGACAACTCTCCGACGCACGATGCGCCGAACACGGAACCGTTCGTCCCCTTCGGGCGCGTCATCACCGGCATGGACATCGTCGACAGCTTCAACGCGGAGTATCGCGAAGGGCCCGGCGGCATCCGCGCGGGCAAACAGGATCCGTTCTTCGAGGGCGGCAACGCGTGGCTGCTGAAAGAGTTCCCGAAGCTGGATTACATCAGAAAAGTGGGCGTCGTAAAGCACTGAATCAGTCGAAAAACCCTGAAACGCACTTGTCGGTACGGCAGGTACGGCGGGTCCGTGGAACGAGCTGACGCTGGTTCATCTTTCTTAAGGAAAATGACCAGCATCAGGTTCCTTGGACCCGTCGTACCCGTCGTACCGACAAGTGCATTTCACTCCATGACCAGTGCTTTTCACTTCTTGACGAACTCTCCGAACTCCGCCAGCACCCAGACATTCGGATCGAGCACCACGTCCGCGGGCGCAGCGTCGGCGGCAAAGCTGAACGTCGCAGTCTTGTCGTTGAACGCGACCCTCTCGACGCGCGGTGGCATGCCGGGTGTCGCCACGATCCCGATCTCCAACGGCAGGCGGAACGGCTCGCCGGTGTGCGTCTGCGCCAGCGAGACCTCGACCTGCTTCCGGTCGCCGAGGTAGCGCCACGAGCCGTCGATCTTCGGCACGCCGCTGCGGTTGAGCCATTGCGTGAAGAACCAGCGCAAGTCCTGCCCGGACGCCTGCTCCATCACCTGCCGAAAGTCGTCGGTCGACGCGTTCGCGTTCATGTAGCGCCGGTAGTAGTTGCGGATGCCGGTCCAGAACGTCTCGGTGCCCATGAGCCCGCGGAGCATGTGTAGCGTCCAGCCGCCCTTCTGATACACGAAGTTGTTCAGGACGCGCTGGGTCTTCTCGTCGAGATTGCGGTGAACGACGGGGGTGTTCGGGGACGTCTGCTCGAGCCGCAGCACGGTCGCCCGGCTTCTTCTGACACCATCGACGAACGCATCCCGGCCGCGCGCATGCTCGGTGAAGAGCAGCGTGAAATACGTCGCAAAGCCCTCGCTCAGCCAGACGTCGTCCCAATCCTTTTCCGTGACGGCGTTGCCGAACCACTGGTGGGCGACCTCGTGCACGACGGGTCCATTGCCGCCTGCAATCCCCTTCTCGCCGTAAAAAATGTTCGATGCGTGTTCGGTGCCGCCGCCGAGCCCCGCGGCCTGCACGTGCGCAAGCTTTTCGTACGCGTACGGCCCGACACGCTGCACGAAGAAATCGAAGCACGCCAGTGCATCCCGGTCGAACAACGCGTAGCCGCGTTCGACGTCCTGCGGGAACACCCAGAATTGATGCGGAACGCCGTGCGAGATGCCCGCGTGTTTGACGGCAAACCGCGCGATCCCCAGGGCATAGAGCCACGACGAAATCGGCACCGACTGCCGCCAATGCGTCCGCCGCAGTCCGCTCGGGAGGTCGAGCTCCTCGACCAGGGCGCCGTTGGCCACGACTTGATACGTCGACGAGGTCGTGACGATGAACTCGCCGGTGGCCTTCTCGTAGGGATGGTCGATCATCGGCAGCCACTGCCGCGCCTGGTTCGACCAGTTCTCGCTGAACGCCGTCCGCTCGCCGTGGATGTTGTTGATGAGACGCAGGCCGTTTGCTGGCGTGCCGTGGTACTGCACATCGAACGACACTTCCTCGCCGGCGGCCGGTGGCTGCGCGAATGTCAGGGTCAACCGGTTGCTCTGATGCGCGAACGGCGTGGGCGTGCCGCCGCGCGTCACGGCTTTCACCGTCATCCCCTTGCCGTCCGCGGTGGGACTCGCGAAGTCCAGCCAGGCTTCGCGCAGGTTCGCGGTCACGAACTTGAGCCGGACCGTCGCCTCACCACGAATTTCGGCGCTCGCATCCGTCATCAGGCTGAGCCGAAAGACGTAGTGCAGCGCGTCCACACCCGTCTGGCGCGGATACGTATCGGCTGAGAGCGACGGCGTGACTGCGGGTACAAGAGTAGTGAGGATCAGACACGTGAACCCGATCGCGAGCAAGAAAGACCTCGGGTTTCTTTTTTGGAAGAACAAAGCGAAAAAGAAACCCGAGGTCATTTCGGCTGTCCAATCTTGACGAGCACCGCGCTGTGACGCGGCACGCTCGCGGAAAACTCGTTCTGCGCTCGCGCGAGGTCCTTGTGCAGCCAGAGGTCACGCACAGGCTGGCTGCCGGACAACCCGAGGTCCGAGAACTTCGCCGTCACCGTCGCAGCTTCCGGAGATCGATTGAACAACCCGACCGCCATCGTCCCATCCTCGAGCGGGCGGGCCCAGACTTCGACCCAGCCGTCGCTCATCTTCCGGCCCGCGGGCTTGCCGAGCACGTCCTGATTGACGGCCAGCACCTCGCGGTTGCCGAGGATGTTCGTCGTCCACTCGTCGATCGTCGAGAGATCGGCCCCGATGAGGAGCGGCGCGGCCTGGAGCGCCCAGAGCGACATGTGCGTGATCTGCTCGTCGGGCGTGAGCTCGGTCGGTCGCGTTCCCTGGCTCCAGCCCACCATGCCGACGACGAGCATGTCGGTGTCGTTCCAGCCGCCAGGTCCCGCAAACTGCTCGCGGCCGGTCTGCTGGAAGCCGATGTTCGACATGCTCGGCCAGTTGTCGCGGATGTCTCCGGTCATGCGCCACAGGTGTCCGCCCACTTCGTTGCCCCACTCCCAGACATTCCCGGCACCGTACTGGCAGATGCTGAAAATCATGTCGCGGTCTTGCTTCTTGAGAATGTCGCCCATCAGCTTGTAGGGCTTCTTGCGATCCTCGAGCGTCGGATTCGGCGCGATCCCGCTGTAGGAACACCAGTCGTACTTCAGGTAGTCGAAGCCCCAGCGCGCGTACGCGCGCGCGTCCTGCTCTTCATGCTGGTACGTCGCGGCGAGGCCCTGGCACGTCCTCGGGCCCGGCGAGGAGTAGATGCCGGCTTTGAGACCGAGCGAGTGGATGTAGTCGACCAGCCCCTTCATGTCCGGAAAGTTTTCATTTGTCGTCGGATCGCCGTTGGCGTCGCGGCCCGCGGCCTGATCGTGTGGCCCGGGCCGTTTCAACCCGCCCTCCCACACGTCGTCGATGTTGATGTACGCGTAGCCCTGCCGGTGGAGGCCGCTCTTCACCATGCCATCGGCCGAGGCCTTCACGCGCTCGGCGGTGACCGTGTTGCCCCATGCGTTCCACGAATTCCATCCGAGCGGCGGCGTCAGCGCGAGCGCGTCATCGCCGCCGACGATCGTGAAGTCGCCGGTCGCCTTGCCTCGAGCGTTCGTGACCGTCACGGTGGCGACGGTACGACCGGCGGCCTTCAACGCGCCGGTGATCAAGCCGGTCTTCGGATCCAGCGCCAGTCCCGCCGGAAGGCTCTTCGCCGCGAACGTCAGCGGCTCATCACCGGACGCGGGAATCACGAACATGAACGGCTTGCCGGGCGTCGCGCCCGTGATGCGCGGGTAGTTCAACAGTGGCATCGTCGAGCGGCTCGACGCGATAGGCGGCGCGGGTCGGACTTCGGGATCGACGACTACCGGCCGGTCCTGTGAGCCAGGCGCCATTGTGATCAGCGCGCCGCCCCAATTCGCGCTGTCGCCGCCCGTGCCGTCGTTGCCGTCGATCACGGCGAGCACCAGCCGGCGCGCGCCCATGAGATCCGCGGAGAGCAGCTTTGGCGCATCGCCGCCTTTCATCACACCGGAGTCCGCGACCTTCCTGCCATCCACCCACGCACCGAAGATCACGCTGCCGCGACCGGCGCCGACGCTGTCATCGATGCCCACCATCGAGGCAAAGCGCACGGCCCGGCCCTTCAGATCGATCGTCATGTCACGGTCGGAGACCAGCGGGACGGTGTTCGGATACGTCACGCCACCGAGGGCATACGTCGGCGGCGGGGGCGGTGCCGGCGGCGTCGTCGGCTGACCTCGTCCGCCTGCGCCGCGCCCGCGGCCCGCGGGCCGAAGCGCGACCTTGCTCAAGTCGAGCGACGAGATCCAGACCCCGTCGGGCGGCGGATCGTTCTGCTGAAGCGCGGTTGCGTCCTGCGCGCCGACAAACGATGCGCCTGCGAGCGCCGCGAGTGCTGTCGTCACGACGACGGCGACGGTGATGTTCGCGATCTTCATGGCGGTCTCCCATGAAAGGAAGGAAATGACCATTTCCTTCTTTCAACTGACGGATTGTAGCTCGCCGTTTCGGCAGAATCGGGCGCCGTGGCGGCGCGAATCGGCTCATAAGCAGCGCTGGGGCTGACCTGAGGCGCAACCGGGCGTAGGATTGAGCCACTTCCATGCGTGCATGGACCCGAGGCGTCGTGCTCACCGCAGCGCTTGGCGTCTCGCTCGCGGGCTCGGCCACGCGTCAGGGCGACCGCGTGACGATTCACGCAGATACCGCCGTGACGCTTGGCCCGATGACACCCCTCTGGGCCTGGTTCGGCTACGACGAGCCCAACTACACGTACGCGCCGAATGGCAGGAAGCTGCTCTCCGAGCTGGCAGCCGCGAGTCCTGTCCCGGTGTACGTCCGAACGCACAACCTGCTGACGACGGGCGATGGCATGGCGGCCCTGAAGTGGGGCTCGACCAACGCCTACACCGAGGACGCGAACGGCCGGCCCGTGTATGACTGGACGATCGTCGATCGCATCATCGACACGTATCTCGAGCGCCGGATGAAGCCGCTTGTCGAGATCGGGTTCATGCCGAAGGCGCTGTCGACGACTCCCGAACCTTATCGACACTTCTGGAAACCGGGCGACAACTACAACGACATCTACACGGGCTGGTCGTACCCACCGAAGGACTACCGAAAATGGGGCGAGCTCATCTACCAGTGGGTGCGCCACTCGGTCGCGAAGTACGGTCAGCGCGAAGTGGAGAGCTGGTGGTGGGAGGTATGGAACGAGCCCGACATCGGCTACTGGCACGGAACGCAGGACGAGTATCTGAAGCTCTACGACTACGCCGCCGATGGGCTCAAGCGCGCGCTGCCGACCGCGCGAATTGGCGGACCGCACGTCACCGGCCCGAACGGCGCACGCACCCAGCAGATCCTGCACACCTTCATCGAGCATTGCCTTCGCGGCACGAACTACGCGACGGGCAAGACGGGCTCGCCGCTCGATTACGTCGGGTTCCACGCGAAAGGGGCCCCGCGGGTGATGCCGGAGGGCCACGTGCGGATGAGCGTCAGCAATCAGCTCCGCGCGATCGCGAACGGGTCAAGCATCGTGGCCTCGTTTCCCGAGCTGAAGAACACGCCCGTCATCATCGGCGAATCCGATCCTGAAGGCTGCGCCGCGTGTCCGGTGCGGACGAATCCGTCGAACGCCTATCGCAACGGGACGATGTACTCGAGCTACACGGCCGAGCAGATCGCCCGAACGTACGAGCTCGCCGATCTGCACCGCGTCAATCTCCTGGGCAGCGTGACCTGGGCGTTCGAGTTCGAGGACCAGCCGTACTTCGACGGCTTTCGGGACCTCGCGACGAACGGCATCGACAAGCCGGTGCTGAACGTGTTTCGCATGCTCGGCCAGATGACCGGCAATCGCGTCAAGGTCGAGAGCACGGGCGGACTGACGCTCGAGGACGTCCGCGATCGCAGCGTGCGCGGCCGGGCCGACGTCTCGGCGCTGGCCACCCGCGACGCCCGGTCCGCCGCCGTCCTCGTCTGGAACTACCACGACGACGACCTCCCGGCGCCCGCGACCGACGTGGAGCTGACGATTGGAGGCCTGCCGTCAGTCCGGCCGATGCTGACCCACTACCGTGTCGATCGCGATCACAGCAACGCGTACACGCTCTGGAAGAGCATGGGATCGCCGCAACCGCCGACGCCTGCGCAGCATCGCGAGCTGGAACAGGCAGGCCACCTGCACGTGCTGGACGCGCCGCGGCGCGTCGATGTCAAGGACGGCCGTGTGGTCGTGGCGTTCACCCTGCCGCGGCAGGGCGTATCCCTCGTCAAGCTCGTCTGGTAGAGAGGCGCGCCCTATTCCAGGATCGTGAACTTCGTCAGCGCCCCTTCGTTGACTGTGAGCCCCAGCCCCGGGACGTCGTCGCGCAGGTCGATGGCGCCGTTCTTCGCCACCGGCTCGCCGTCGAAGATGTACCAGAACAGCTCGTTGCCGACTTCGACATCCACCGGCGGGAAGTACTCGGCCATCGGCGAGTTCAGGCTGGCCATGACGATGTGGTAGTTGTGCATCTGGCCGGCGTGCGGCACGACCGGGACGGCAAACGACTCGGCCAGCGCTGAGATTTTCCGCGCCTGCGTGATCCCGCCGACGCGGTTCGTGTCGAACTGAATGTAGTCGACGGCGCGCGCTTCGAGCAGATCGCGGAACTCATATTGCGTGAAGCCGTGCTCGCCGCCCGCGATCGGAATCCGTCCGAGCGCCTTGAGGGCCACGTACCCCTGGAGATCGTCGGGGATGACCGGCTCCTCGAGCCAGCGCAGGTTGAACGGCTCGAGCAGCGGAATCATCCGGCGCGCATAGTCGAGATTCCAGCCCATGTAGGCGTCGGCCATGATGTCGACCCCGTCGCCGACGACCTCGCGCACGGTGCGCACGAGGTCCACGTTCTTCTGCATCCCGACGGCGCCGTCCACCGGTCCCCACCCGAAGCGCAGCTTCATCGCGCGGTAGCCGTCCGCAACATACTTCCGCGTCTCGGCGGCGAGCTCGTCGAGCGGCTGGCTGTAGAGCCGGCTCGCATAGACGGGAATCGTGCGCTTCGTCCGGCCGCCGAGCAGACGAAAGACCGGCTGCCCGGTCGCCTTGCCGAGGATGTCCCAGAGCGCGATGTCGACGGCGCTGATCGCCGCCATCCCCACGCCCTTCCTGCCGAACGGCATCGTCTTGCGATACATGTGCTGCCAGAGGTATTCGACGTCGAACGGATCGGCGCCGACGAGCAGCGGCTTCAAATAGAGATCGATCGTCTGCTTCGTCAGCCGCGGCGCAAGCGCGGCGTTGCCGATGCCGACGTGACCGCCATCGGTCATCACTTCCACGATGAGCCAGCCGTGGAAGCGGAATCCCGCCATCGCGTCGGCCCCGGTGATCCCGCCCGACAACAGGTCCATCGGGTTGGTGCAGAAGTGCGGCTGTGGCGGAACGGTCGGGCCGTGCCATTCGACGACACGCGTGCGGATGTCGGTGATTTTCATCGGTGTCCAACTGGCTCGATACGTCGAATCGTCAACAGAATCACAACGAATGCCGTGACGTGGAGCGTGCCGACGATCGAGAACACGGTCTGATAGCCAAAACCGGCGTCGAGCAGCTTCCCCGCGAGCAGGTTCATCGTCAATCCGCCCATGGCGCCCCCGAATCCGACGAGGCCGGCGACGGAGGCGACGATCCGCCGCTCGAAGAGATCGGTCGGCACGATCATCACGAGGGTGGACCACGACTGCTGCCCGAAGAACGCGATGCTGAACAGCACGATCGCCCACTCGACGGGCACGCTCGTGACGAGGATGATCACGGGCATCACCGACGCGCTGAGTCCGAGCGCGAGCTTGCGCGAGAAGTCGACGGATCGCCCGCGCGCGAGGAGCTGACTCGAGAACCACCCGCCCAGCAGGCTGCCGATGCCGGCCGCCGCAAACGGGACCCACGCGTAGTAGCCGACCTGCTTCACGTCGAACCCGCGCGCATCGTAGAGGTACTTGGGCAGCCACGCGATGTAGAAGAACCACGCGGCGTCGGTCAGGAACTTCGCCCCGACGAGGCCCCAGACCTGCCGAAACGTCAGGAGCTGCGACCACGAGAGTGCTGGGCCGGGCTGGCTCCCTGGGTCAGTGACAGGCGCATCCGCGGAGGACGGCTGGTACTCGCGCATCCACCAGAGGCTCCACAGCAATCCGACTGCCCCGCACGCGACGAACACCCACCGCCAGGAGCCGTACGACAGGATCGCGGCGATGGCCGGCGGCGCCACGACCGCGCCAACCGCGGTCCCGGAGTTCACGAGGCCCATCGCGGTCGATCGCTCGGCGACGGGAAATCGTTCGGCGATGACTTTCGTCGCGGCCGGAAAGCCGCCGCCCTCGCCGGCGCCGAGCAGGAACCGGCTCGCCGCGAGCATCCAGAACCCGGTTGCGAGGCTGTGGCTCGCGCACGCGACCGACCAGAACACCATGATCACGAAAAAGCCGCGGCGCGTGCCGAGCCGATCGATCAGCGCGCCGCCACCCGCGTACATCAGGGCATAGGCCAGCAGAAACGTGGAGGCGAGCGCCCCGAACTCGAAGTTGGTGAGCGGAATGTCTTTCTGGATCGCGGCAACGGCGACCGGCAGCGACTGGCGATCGAGGTAGCTGATCGCGATCGCGACGAAGACGAGAAACGCAATACGCCAGCGCGTCATCCGCGTCCGGGCGCGCCGGACCGGCATGTAATACCATCATTTTTCGTTTCGCCTTTAACTTTTGCGTTCAGGCCGGCACCTCAGTCAGCCATGGCGGAGATCATGAACATTGGTTTTCTTGGAACGGGCGTGATGGGCGCCGGAATGGCCGCGCGGCTGCTGGCGACCGGGGCGACACTCGCCGTCTGGAATCGGCATCGCGAACGGGCGGAGCCGCTCGTCGCGCAGGGCGCGCGCCTGGCCGCCTCGCCGCGTGACGCCGCGGACGGCGTCGAGGCCATCGTCTCGATGGTCGCCGACGATCCGGCCTCGCGTGCGGTCTGGCTCGGGCCCCACGGGGCGCTCGCGGGCGCCGCTCGCGGGACCATTCTGATCGAATCGAGCACCCTGTCACCCGCCTGGTGCGAGGAGCTCGCCGGCGCGGCCACGGAAACGGGCTGCTCGCTCCTCGATGCCCCAGTCACCGGCAGCAAAACGCAGGCGGCCAGTGGCGAGTTGCGCTTTCTGGTCGGCGGGTCCGCGGACGTCGTCGAGCGCGCGCGGCCGATCCTCGCGGCGATGGGCCGCGAGACATTGCACCTCGGCCCCACCGGCGCCGGCGCGCGCATGAAGCTCATCAACAACTTCGTCTGCGGCGTCCAGGCGGCGGCGCTCGCCGAGGCGCTCGCGGTCATCGAGCGTGCGGGCCTCGATCGCGACACGGCCCTTTCGATCCTCGGGACGGGCGCGCCCGGCAGCCCGCTCGTCAAGGCCGTCGCGCCGCGCATGGCGACCCCTGACTACACCGTCAACTTCGGGCTCGCGCTCATGCACAAAGACCTCTCGTACGCGCTCGCCGACGCCGAGCGGCTCGGAGTGCCACTGAGGACCGCCGCTTCTGCCCGCGAGCTCTATACCGCCGCGATCGCCCAGGGATGGGGCGATTCGGATTTCGCGGCGATCGTGGAGCCGCTGCGAGCAGCGATGCGGCGTGGGAACGAAGAACGCGAAGCTGCTGAGCGAAAGGCATGATCGCTCTTGGCACGCGCTCTTTGACACGGCGAGCAAGCTCTTGGCCCGTCCTTACCAGCGAGCGTGGACGAATGAACGCACGCGAGTGTCGTAGACTCGCTCAACGGCGCTCATCGTCTTGACCGACAGCGCCGGAAGATCCGCCGCGGCCGCGTTCTCGCGAGCCTGTGCCACCGTGCGCGCCCCTGGAATCGTGCAGGTGACCGCCTCCCACATCAAGGTCCATCGCAGCGCGAACTGCGTCAGCGTCTCGCCCGGCGGCACGAGCGGCTTGAGGTCGTCGACCGCCGCGAAGCCGGTGTCGAGCGGCACGCCAGAGAACGTCTCGCCGACGTCGAACATCTGGCCGTGCCGATTGAAGTTCCGGTGATCATCGTCGGCAAACGTCGTCTCTCGCGAGATCTTGCCCGTGAGCAGCCCGCTCGCGAGCGGCACGCGCGCGATGATGCCGACGTGGCGCCGCGTGGCCTCCGCGAACAAGACATCCGCAGGCTTGAGCCTGAACATGTTGAAGATGATCTGGACGCTTTGAACGCGCGGGTACCTCATCGCGCTCAGCGCTTCGTCCACCGTTTCGACGCTGACGCCGCAGTGGCGCAGCTTGCCCAGCGCGACGAGGTCGTCGAGCACGCCGAAGACCTCGGGCCGATCGTAGACGCCGGGCGGCGGACAGTGCAGTTGCAGGAGATCGATCGTCTCGGTCTCGAGGTTGGCGAGGCTGCGATCGATCCAGGCCGTCAGGTTCTCACGCGAATACCCTTCGACGGTCTGGCGCTCCAACCGGCGGCCGGCCTTGGTCGTGACCCAGATGGTCTCACCAGGCCGCTCCCGTTTCAGTTGCGCGACGAGCCGCTCGCTTCGGCCATCGCCGTAAACATCGGCGGTGTCGATGAAGTTGACACCCGCGTCGATCGCCGCATGCAGCGCGCGCATCGACTCGCCGTCGTCCACCGGACCCCAGAAGCCGCCGATGGCCCAGGCGCCGAAGCTGACGGCGGACACGTGCATGTCTGTTTGACCGAGGGGGCGGTAAATCATCGGGGCAAGACCTCGGGTTTCTTTTTGCTGAGAATCGCACCAAAAAAGAACCCCGAGGTCGTTACCCTGGCTTTTCGCCTTTCAGCCTTGGTCTTTCACGAACGGCGCCCGCTCCAGTTCGAAGTAGTCGATCTCCTCGTCGGGCAGACCGTTCCCGGCTGGCGCGTTGTCCGTCAAGTTCCAGTTCGGCGGCTCGAGACCGAGCAGATGCTTGACGAACCAGTCGTTGCGCTTGCGCGTGCTGAACTGCCCGCCTGCGCCGTGATTCGCGCCCGGTACGACGACCAGCTCGAACGTCTTGTTCGCGCGAATCAGCGCGGCCACGACCTGCATCGTGGAGGCCGGATCGACATTCGTGTCCATCTCGGGTACCAGCAGCATCAACTGCCCCTTCAGCTTGCCCGCGTTGTCGACGTTCGACGACGCGCCGTAGTGAGGACCGAGAGGCCAGCCCATCCACTGCTCGTTCCACCAGATCTTGTCCATCCGGTTGTCGTGACAGCCCGAGTTCGAGTACGCGACGTCGTAGAAGTCTTGATGGAACAGCACGCCGCCCGTGGAGTTCTGGCCGCCGGCCGACGTCCCGTAGATGCCGACGCGCGTGATGTCATAGAACGGATACTTCGCGGCAACCGCTTTGTGCCAGATGATGCGGTCCGGGAACCCGGCGTCGCCCAGGTTGCGCCACGCCATGTCGTGGAACGCTTTCGAGCGATTCGACGTGCCCATTCCGTCGATCTGGACAACGATGAACCCGAGCTCAGCGAGCGACATCATCCCAGTCTGCGTGCTCCACGGTTTCGGGACGAACGATCCTTGCGGCCCGGCGTAGATGTTCTCGATGACAGGATACTGCCGGCTCGGATCGAAATTGGTCGGCCGGATGATGACGCCCCAGATGTCCGTCGTGCCGTCGCGGCCCTTCGTCATGAACACTTCGGGCGACTGCCACCCGGTCGCACGAAGCGCGGTGATGTCGGCCTTCTCGAGCTCCAGCACCGTTGTCTGATCGCTCGTGCGTTTGAGCAACGAGACTGGCGGCGAATCAACTCGTGACCACGTGTCGACGTAGTACTGCCGGTCGGTCGAGAACGTCACGGTATGCATGCCGTCCTCGGTCGTGAAGGGCGTCAGGCCGGTCCCGTCGAAGTTGATCCTGAGGTGGTGAACGTAATACGGGTCCTTGCCGGCGTGCATGCCGCTCGCGCGGAACCAGATCTGGCGCTTCGCGACGTCGACGTTGTCCACGCCGCGGATCACCCACTGCCCTTTCGTGATCTGGTTCTTCACCTGGCCCGTCACGCCGTCGTACAGATACAGGTGATTCCAACCGTCGCGCTCGGACGCCCAGATGATCTCCTTGCCGTCGGCCACGTCGAACCGGTAGCGCTTGCCGGAATACTCGACGAACGTCTTGCTCGACTCCTCGATGACGGGCCGCGTGCGTCCGGTCGTCGCGTCGATCTCGACGACGCGATAGAGCTGATGGCCGCGCTGGTTGTACTCGAACGTCACCGCGCGGCTGTCTTCGCGCCACTCGAGCCGCGAGTTGGCGTACGGATTCGCGAACAGCGTCTGATCGCCCCACAGCTGCTGCTTCGTCTCCACGTTGAAGACGACCGGATGGTCGAAGTCGACGACGTCGCCGGGCTTCCGGTAGAAGTTGGTCGAGTGCCTCGGCTGGAGCTGATCGGTCGGCGACGACTCGACGTAGTGGACGAGCCGCTCGTAACCCGGACGTCGTCTGAAGGCCGCGATCTTGTTCGAATCTGGCGCCCAGCGGATCGAATTGAGCGTGTAGGCGTTGCCTTCGGACCCATCCGTGCTCAGGAGGAATCCATCGCGAGTCTGTCCGGCCGGACGGACGTAGATGTTGTAGTTCTGGATGAGCGCCTCGAGCTTCTTATCAGGCGAAACCCGAGGTTGAGTGTCTGGCCCGCCCGGACCGCCTGCACGGCCGCCGCCACCGCCGCCGCGGCCTTGACCGCCTTGTCGGCCTTGCCCTTCGCCTTGCGCCGCGGCAGCCGCACGCGCGCACGTGTAGTCGGTAATCGAGCAGCGGTAACGAGGTTGCGTGGCGCCCGGCGCGCCGCCACCCTGACGTCCACCGCCCCCCCCACCGCCGCCGCCTGCGCGTCCCGCGCCGGCGGGCGTGAGGGTGAACTCGATCGCGCGATCGGTGTCAACGAACGTGAACGTCGTGAACGGCAGCTCCACGGCGGTGTACTTCTGGTTCGTCGCCGCGCTGATGGCCGCCGCGAGCTTGGCGTGATCGAATGCGGGCGCCTTGGTCTTGGCTGCCGCATCGACAAGCACGAACTCATTGCCACCCTTGACCGACTTCCGATACCAGACCTTGGTGCTGTTCTCGATCCAGGTCGGGTTCTCGGGAACATTCAACGCGAGTCCGCCGACGCGACGGCCCAGGCTCTCGGCCCGATCGTAGGCGGCCTTCACGTCCTGGCCCTGCGCAGTGGTTCTCGATGCGAGCTGTGATGCTCCGGCCAACGCCGCAACGACCCAAATCACATGCTTGAGCTTCATGGTCGCGTCCCTTCGGATGTGTGGACAGATTCTACAGGTGCTCGAACTCCTCGGGGTCCGGAGTCCGTCAGGTCCTCCAGGCGCTTATAGGTCTAGAAGCGTCCACCCTTCGCTCGCCTGCATTCGTGAGCGAGCTTCGGGTGGCAAGCCACCCTTTTGCCCGTCCCTACAGAAGGGTGGAATCCTTCAACAGCGAGCTCACGGTCGCCGCGAAAGGTGTCCTTGAGCAATTGGCGGACCTTAAGGTAGGTTTCAACCGTCATGAAGAAAGTTCCTTCGCGCAGGGAAGCGCTCAAAACGCTCGGCGTCAGTAGTGCGGGGCTTCTGGTTGGGGGCGGCCTCATCCGTGGCCAGGGCACGGACATCATCGTCGCCGGACAGCCGGTCGAGATCGCCGTGTCGTCCGAAAGCGCGACGACGGTTCGATTGACGGTACGACCCCTGGTCAGCGGCCGTCCCGGTCCGATGACGGCGACCGGCGCGCTGGCGCGCCATACCGTCGCCCCGGAGGCGGGCAAAGCCCGACCGCTTGCGGGGACGGCGCGGGTCCGGGCTGGCGACATGGTGGTGCGTTTCACCGACAGTCCGCCGACGCTCCATGTCGAGACGGCCGCCGGCACAGTGATCCAGCGGCTCACCCTCGACGCGGCCGCGCCTGGATTCTCCTTCCCTCTTCCGAAAGGACCGCTGCTGGGGCTCGGCGAAGGCGGCGTGCAGTTCGACAAGAAGGGCTCGACCGATCAGATGCGCAACGGCCAGGTGACGTCGCAAGCCGACGGCTACCGGCTGGCGATCCACGGCACGCGCGCGCCGATTCAGTGGCTGATCGGGACGACCGACGGCTGGGCAATGTTCATCGATCAGCCGTACGGAACATTCGACTTCAAGGGGCCCGATGGCAAATTCGCGCCACCAGCGACGTCCGCACTGCCCCTCGACGTGTTCATCGTCCACTCGCGCGATCCGTTGGTCATCATGCGGGAGTACGCGCGGATCACCGGTCAGGCGGAGATGCCGCCGCTCTGGGCGTTCGGCTACATGCAGTCGCATCGCACGCTGGGCGGGCCCGACGAAATCCTGGGCGTGGCCCGTACGTTCCGCGAGAAAAAGCTGCCGTGCGACACGCTGATCTATCTCGGCACCGAGTTCGCGCCTTCGGGATGGAACACGCGCAACGGCGAGTTCACGTGGCACACGACGAACTTCCCCGATCCGAAGAAGATGCTGGACCAGTTGCACGCCGAGCACTTCAGGGTCGTGGTGCACGTGGTCATCGAAGGCCGGCGGTTCACGGGGACCGTCGAGGATCCGTGTACGGCGCCGGCACTGCCGCCAGGACGCACGGAAGACAATCGCTGGCCGCCGGAGCGCCAGGTCTCGTGCTACTGGCCCGTGCACAAGAGCATCATGGACGTGGGCGTGGACGGCTGGTGGCCGGATCAGGGCGACGGGTTCGATGGCCCGTCGCGGCTCCTCCGGCATCGCATGTATTGGGAAGGCACGCAGCTGTTCCGGCCGAACGAGCGGCCGTTCGCCCTTCATCGCAACGCATCGGCGGGTATTCAGCGCTACGGCGGCTTCATCTGGTCAGGGGACGTACAGTCGCGATGGGAAACGCTCGCGACGCACGTGGGCGTCGCGATCAACTCGGGGCTGTCCGGACTGCCTTACTGGGGCACGGACATCGGCGGGTTCGTCCCCACGACGGAGTACACGGGCGAGCTCCACGCGCGCTGGTTTCAGTTCGGCGCGTTCTGCCCCAGCTTCCGGGCGCACGGCCGCAACTGGCACCTGAAGCTGCCGTGGGGATGGGATGGCGGCGACGGCGGTCCACCCGAGACCAACAATTTCAAGGTCCCGCCCGAAGAGCTGAAGAACGCGCGCGTCGAGCCGATCTGTCGCAAGTATCTCGAGCTGCGCTACCGTCTGATGCCCTACCTGCAAACGGTCATCCGCGAGAGCCACGACACGGGCCTGCCGATCATGCGCGCGCTCTGGCTGCATCATGCCGACGATGAGGCCGCCGTTGGCCGCGGCGATGAGTACCTGTGGGGCCGCGACATGCTGGTCGCGCCCGTCGTGCAGGCGGGCGCCACGTCGCGGCGGCTGTATCTGCCTCGCGGCGCCTGGATCGATTTCTGGACGAACGAGCGCGTCGAGGGCGGCCGCGAGATCGACCGTGCGGTCGATCTCGAGACGATGCCCCTCTACGTGCGCGCCGGCGCCGTGCTTCCGCTCGGACCCGTCAAGCAGTACGTCGATCAGCAGGTGCAGGAGCCGGCCAGTCTCGTCGTCTATCCTGGCGCGAACGGATCGTCGTCGCTTTACGAAGACGACGGCCGAACGTTTGCCTATCGTCAAGGGGCGTGGATGCGGATGGAGATGACCTGGCAGGATCAGACCCGCACGCTGACGCTGCGCCTGGCGCCGGGATCGCGGATGTTGCCACCGGCACCGCGACGGTTCACGGCGCGCCTCGCTGGATCGACAGATGAGCGGCCGGTGACGTTCAACGGTCGGCCCGTCACGGTTCGCTTCTCGTGATGGCGATGAACGATTACCGTCCGACGCCCGCCGACAGGTTCACGTTCGGACTCTGGACCGTCGGGAATCGCGGCCGCGATCCGTTCGGCGAGTTCGTCCGGTCGGCGCTCGATCCCGTCACGGCCGTCAAACGTCTGGCGGCGATTGGCGCCTGGGGCGTGAACTTCCACGACAACGACCTGGTGCCCGCCGATGCCTCCGCCGCCGAGCGCGATCACATCGTCAAGAATTTCCGCGAGGTGCTCGACGGCGAGGGGCTGCGGGTGCCGATGGCGACGACGAATCTCTTTACCGATCCGGTCTTCAAGGACGGCGCGTTCACGTCGCACAGCGCCGGTGTCCGCGCCTACGCGCTGCAGAAGACGATGCGCGCGATGGATCTCGGGGTGCAGCTGGGCGCCGGCATCTACGTGTTCTGGGGCGGCCGCGAGGGCGCCGAAGTGGACGCGGCGAAGGATCCCGTCGAGGCCATCAAACGTTTTCGGGATGCGCTGAACTTCCTGTGCGCGTACGCACGCGACCAGAAGTACGACCTCCGGTTCGCGCTCGAAGCCAAGCCGAACGAGCCGCGAGGCGACCTGTACTTTCCGACGACGGCCGCGTATCTCGCGTTCATCGCGACGCTCGACCATCCGGACATGGTCGGCGTGAACCCGGAAGTCGCCCACGAGCACATGATCGGCCTGAACTTCTACCACGTCGTCGCGCAGGCGATCGACGCCGGCAAGCTCTTCCACATCGATCTGAACGACCAGAAGTTCAGCCGCTACGATCAGGACCTGCGGTTCGGATCGGAGTCGATCAAGACATTGTTCTTTCTGGTCAAGCTGCTCGAGGAATCAGATTACGACGGCCCGCGCCACTTTGACGCGCATGCCTATCGCACCGAGGACGAGGAAGGGGTGTGGGATTTCGCGCGTGGATGCATGCGTACGTATCTCATCCTCAAGGAGAAGGCGCGGCAGTTCCAGCAGGACTCCGACATTCAGGCGGTGCTGAGAGAAATTCGAGGGCAGTCGGAAGCCGAACAACTACGCCCGTACACGCGAGAGGGGGCGACAGCCTTGCTGGGACACCGGTTTGATGTCGCGCGGCTCACGTCGCGGTCGTTGCCGTACGAGAAGCTCGATCAGCTCGTCATCGATCTGCTGCTGGGCGTCAGGTAGGGTCCTCGAGCGTCGCTCGCTCGAAGGCCTCATATCGCTCCTTCAACTGCCGATAAATCGAGGCACGCTCCGGCACCGGCCGGATCGACTCCGATCGCGGGGTCACGAACCCCTCGATCACCTCGTCCCACGTGATCTCCCGCCCGTCGGACGCCATCGCGCCTTGACAGGCACGCAGCGCGGCGCCGAGGCAGGCCGAGTTGCCGACGACGAGCTGCTGTACCGGCGCGTTGAACACGTCGGCCATGACCTGAAGGATCTCGCGATTGGCTGAGGCGCCGCCCGTGGCGGAGATCGTGTCGATGTTCATGCCCATCCATCGGGAGTGAATCGACATCGCCATCATCTGTGCCTCGATCACGGCGCGGACGTTCGCGCGCGCATCGTCTGCGTCGAGCCCGACGCGACGAACACCCCCCTCCTGGACCGACGGCGTGATCTCGGGCTCGAACCACGGGAGCATCAGCCCGTGGCCGGGCGTCGGTGTGGCGCCGCGGAGCGCCCGTGAGAACTCGTCCCAACTCAACCGATACTCGTCGCGCACCCGCTCACGGGCAAGCGAGCCGTTTCGAAACACCGTGATCGCCATGTAGCCGCCGGTGGGCGCGCCGAACACGTGCGCCGAGCCTGACGGATCGATGTGTACGTCGTCCATCACGCCGAAGATCGTGTCGCTCGTGCCCAGCGAGATAGCGACGTGTCCTTCGCGTACGAGTCCCGTGCCGATGAGACTCGACGGGTTGTCCCCGGTCCAGGCCACGACGCGCGCGGGCGGTAGGCCGTAGCGCTTGATCCAATACGGCGAGAGCTCGCCAACCACCGCGGACGCCGGGACGATGCCGGGCAGCTTCGCCAGGAGCTCAGGCGCCGTGGCGTCAACCGCCACCGGCGACCACCGGCGCGCCTCCAGATCCATCAGGTTCATGCCTGACGCGTCGCCGGGATCGAGCGGCGCGTGCCGTCCTATCAGCAGCGACGCGAGAAACGAGCTGACGAGATGCACGCGATCGGTTCGCGCGTACGCGTCCGGCTGCGTGCCCGCAAACTTGCGAATCTGGGGCCCCGTAAACCGCTCGAACGCGCGCGATCCGGTAAGCCGCGCGAGCGCGGCGGCCCCGCCGACCGCCTGCGTGATGGCCGCGCACTCGGCGCCGGTGCTCGTGTCCATCCAGATCGGCGAGGTGGACCGCGACCAGATCCCGTCAATCTGCGGCACGAGCGGCCTGGCTGAGTCGAGTACGGCCAGGCGATCCGCGGCCGAAGCCTTGAGGTAGACGCTGCCGTGCTGCTGCGCGGACCCGCTGATCGCGGCGATCTCCGCGAGATCGAATGGCCTGGTCGCCGCGGCAACTTCGAACATCCGGTCGAGCGCTTCCGCCCACATTCGCGGCGATGACACGGCGACCGACGGATCGGTCGAAGGCAGGACACCGTGTCGCGTGCCGTACTGCGGGAATGTATCGTCGTACGGCAGCACGTGCTGCCAGACGACCTCGCGGGCGCGGCCGTCCACGGCAATCGCGATCGCGGTCAGCCCCTGCGTGCTCGAGTCGAACCCGAGGTAGATGGGCATGAAGGAAACGGTGACCGGCGATGCTACCCCGTCATCGAGAGGCCGCCAAGCCGGGGCTCCAGCCGGGCGTATGCGAACAACCGGGCCGTGAAGATAAGATTGAAATGGACTCTATTCGTTCGGGAGGATGCGAAGAATGATTCGGACGTTGCTTGGTCTGGTCGTGATCGCCGTGTGGCTCGTGACGATGCGTATCGCTGTTTCGGCGCAGAATCCCGCGGACGGATGGAAGATTCCGGCCACCGCCGCGGCGGAAAAGAATCCGTTTCCCGCAAACGAGGCGGTCCTCGCCGCCGGGAAGAAGGTGTTTTCGAGCAAGTGCGTCCGGTGTCACGGCCCGGCCGGCAAGGGCGACGGCCCCGACGCTGACGAGGAGCACAAGGAACACATGGACCTCACCCGAGCCGCGCGGGCCGCGGAAAACCCCGACGGTGTGGTCTTCTACAAGGTCTGGCACGGCCGCCAGTCGCCCCGCATGCCGGCGTTCGAGGATCAGTTGTCGAAGGAGCAAGCCTGGGCGGTCGTGGCGTACGTGCAGACGCTCAGGAAAAAGAACTAAGGGAGACTTTTCTTTACTTGGCCGGCAGCACCTTCGCGCCGGCGAGCGCACACTGAGCGTCCTGAGCCCCGGTCACGCCGCTCACGCCCACGGCGCCCACGACCTGGCCGCCCACCGCGAGCGGGACGCCGCCTTCGAGCGGCATGAAGCCGTCGATCGGGAGCAGGGCGGTGCGGCCCTTGGTGACTTCCTCCTCGAGCAAGCGCGTTTCCTGCTGGAAGAAGACCGCCGTGCGCGCTTTGCGCACCGCGATGTCGATGGCGACGAGTTTCGTGCCGTCCATCCGCTGAAACAGGATGAGCTGTCCGCCATCGTCGACGACGGCGATCGCGACGCTCCAGTTGTTCTTGCGGGCTTCGGCCTCGGCGGCCGCGGCGACTTTCCGTGCGGCGTCGAGCGTCATCGTCCGGCGCGTCGGCAGTTGATCGGCGGCGCCGACCGCGCCGCACAGGGCGAGCACGAACACACTCGAGACGATCATCGCGCTGGGACTCATGGCTTTCACTCCGGAGCGCGATGGTAATACCATCCGTCGCGTGACCGCAACGACACCGATCAAACAGGAAGCTGCGCGCGAGCGGAGCGGGCCGATGGGGTCCCCGCGAGCGAGCGCGCCAGGCGGGGTGCAGGGGGCCCCGCCGATCAAGAAAGTTCGCTGGGGCGTGCTGGGCGTGGCCAGGATCGCGACCGCGCACGTCATTCCCGCGATGCAGGAGGGCGAGTGGTCGACGATCGCCGCCATCGCCTCACGCGACGCGGCGAAGGCGCGCGACGCGGCGGCGGCACTCGGCGTGCCCAAGGCGTACGGATCGTACGAGGCGCTCCTGAACGATCCGGACATCGAAGCGATCTACAACCCGCTGCCGAATCACCTTCACCTGCCGTGGTCGATTCGCGCGCTCGAGGCGGGTAAGCATGTCCTGTGCGAAAAACCGATCGGGTTGAACGCCGGCGAGGCGCGCGAGCTCCTGGCTGCCCGCGATCGCGCCGACAGGCTGGTGCAGGAAGCCTTCATGGTCCACACGCATCCGCAATGGCTGCGCGCGCGAGAGATGGTGCGTCAGGGTCGGATCGGCGAGCTGCGCAGCATCGCCGGCTACTTCAGCTACTTCAACCGCGACGCGGCGAACATCCGCAACATCCCCGACTTCGGCGGCGGCGCGCTGATGGACATCGGCTGCTACCTGATCCACACCTCGAGGATGATCTTCGAATCCGACCCGCGCCGCGTGATGGCGCTCATCGATCGCGACCCGGACATGAAGATCGACCGGATGACGTCCATCCTGATGGAGTTCGACCGCGGCCACTCGATCGGCACGTGCAGCACCCAGGTCGCTGCGTATCAGCGCATGCATCTCATCGGTACGGAGGGCCGGATTGAAATCGAAATCCCATTCAACGCGCCTGCCGATCGGCCGTGCAGGGTCTTCGTCGACGATGGGACTGACCTATCCGGCGCTGGAATCGAGACGATCGCGATCGATCAATGCAACCAGTACACGATCCAGGGGGATTTGTTCTCACGGGCCGTCCGAGAAAACAGGCCCGCACCCTATCCACTCGAGGACACGATCGCGAACATGACCGTCATGGAATCGGTGCTGCGATCAGCTGAAAAGGGCCGCGCAGAATCGGTCGACTGAGAGGTTCTGGTTCCGGGGTGCGGAACCTCGGAACCCCGCCCCGGAACCTGGAAGCGAAGCCTGCCTCTCCTAGGCGAGTATTTCTCGTATGACCTTGCCGTGAACGTCAGTAAGCCTCATATCCCGCCCATTGAACCGGTACGTCAGGTTCTCGTACTCGAGCCCCAGCAGGTGGAGGATGGTCGCGTGAAGCTCGTAGACCGATTTCGGGTTCTCGGCCGCCGCGTAGCCGTACTGATCCGTTGACCCCACGCAAGTCCCGCCCTTGACGCCGCCACCGGCGAGCCAGACGGTGAAGCCCTTATTGTTGTGATCGCGGCCCGACATGCGCTCGCTGATCGGCAGCCGGCCGAATTCGCCGTGCCAGACGAGGAGCGTCGAGTCGAACATCCCGCGGCTCTTGAGATCCTTGATCAGGCCCGCCATCGGCAGATCGGTTTCGCCACAGTGAAGCGTGTGGTTTTCCTTGAGATTCCAGTGCGCGTCCCAGCTCGGCTCGAAGTTGCCGCCGCCCGAGAAAATCTGGACGTAGCGAACGCCGCGCTCGATGAGGCGGCGCGCCATCAGCAGCTGCTTGCCGAAGTAATCGGTCGGCTTCTCGCCGACGCCGTACAGCTTCTTCGTGGCCTCGGTTTCCTTGCTGATGTCGATCGCGTCCGGCGCATGCGACTGCATGCGGAACGCCAGCTCGTACGAATGCACGCGTGCGGACAGCTCCGTGTCGAACGGATTCTGATCGATGTGCTTCTCGTTCAGCTCGTGCAGGAACTTCAGCCATTCGCGCTGCTGATCCGGCGTGCGATCGACGGGCGGCTTGAGATCGACGATCGGCGAGCCGGTGTCGCGAATCTGCATCCCCTGGTACGCGGCCGGCAGAAAGCCATTGCTCCAGTTGGGCGGCCCGTTGATGGGGCCGCCGCGGTAGTCGGTGAAGACGATGAACCCCGGGAGGTTCTCGTTGACGCTGCCGAGCCCGTAGGTCATCCAGCTGCCGACGCTGGGATGCCCGGCCAGAATGCTGCCGGTGTTCATCTGGAACAGCGCCGGCCCGTGCGCCGGGCTGATGCCGTACATCGACCGGATGAACGCGATGTCATCGACGTGCTGCGCGATGTTCGGAAACAGCTCCGAGACGTCCATCCCGGATTGGCCGTACTTCCTGAAGCTGAACGGCGACGGCATCAAGCCGCCCGGGTTGCCCATGATCGTGCGGACCGGCCCGACGCCCTGCATCGGCTCGCCCTGCCACTTCAGGAGGTCCGGCTTGGGGTCGAACGTGTCGATCTGGCTGACGCCGCCGTAGCAGAAGATCGAGATGACCGCCTTGGCTTTCGCGTCTTCGCGCATCGGCGGCTTTGGCGCGAGCGGATTCACGCCAGGCCGCGGGATCTGCGATGGCGTCTGGGCGTACAGCGATCCGCCGCGTCCCAGCAGATCCGCGAACGCGAGGCCGGCGAGGCCGCCGCCGAGCTTGCCGAGCAGATCGCGCCGCGAGTAGATCAGCTTCTCGAAGTGGCCGCACTCGGTGCCGTGGATGTGCCGATGGTTGCTCATTTTTTAACCGAGGGGCTTCGCCCCTGCGGGCTCCCCTACGGCGTCGCTCGCGGGGACCCCTGGAGGCCCCGCTCCGCTCCGCCGACTCGCTCGCTACCGCTCGCTCGTTTCATGAGTACACGTAGGGCCTCGGGGCCGCCCTAATATCGATACACGAACTCGTTGAGATTCAGGAGCGCGTGGCAGAAGTCCGCGAGTCCCGCCTTCTGTACGAACGCGATCGACTGCCGGCGCTCGAACGCATCCGGCGGCCGCGACAACGCGAGCCGGAACGCACGATCGACCTGCGTCGCCACGTCATCGCCCACGTCCTTCTTCAGGCGCTCCGCGAAGATCCTGGCCTGCGTCAGCACCATGCCGTTGTTCATCAAGATCAACGCCTGGGGGGCGATCGTCGTCCGGTTGCGACGGTCGATCGGATTGACCAGATTCGGCTGATCGAACGTCTCGAACATCGGATAGCGGATGCTGCGCTTCAGGAAGACGTAGATGCTGCGCCGCCAGGTCGCCGGGTCGTCGTCGGGCTTGCCGCGCCAGGTCCGCCGCGAGCTTTCCTCGAACAGATCCGGATCGATGTACGGGAAGATCGACGGTCCGCCGAGGGTGCGATCGAGCGCGCCGCTCACGGTCATGATCTCGTCGCGAATCACCTCCGCTTCGAGCCGTTCACGCGGCGCGCGCCAGAACAGGCGATTCTCGGGATCGATGTTGACGTTGGCCGGGACGTCCGTGCTCGCCATCTGATAGGCGCGAGACGTCAGCATGAGCTGGTGCATCTGCTTCAGGCTCCAGCCGCGATCGACGAACTCGAGCGCGAGCCAGTCCAGCAGCTCCGGATGCGACGGCCGCTCGCCCATCTTGCCGAAGTTGCTCGGGGTGCGGACGATCCCCTCGCCGAAGTGGTGCTGCCAGAGGCGATTGACCATCACGCGCGCGGTCAGGGGATTCTGTTTCCACGTCAGCCACTCGGCGAAACCGCGGCGGCGATAGCTCGACTTCGCGTCCACGGGCGGCTCCGGGAACGTCCAGTCGGTCTCACTGGCGACCGACAGGACACCCGGCGTCATCGGTGATCCCGGCGAATCCGGACTGCCGCGATGCAGGAAATAGGTCGGCGCCGGCACGCGGCCGCGCTCGCCGATCGCCAGGGCCGTCGGCATCGGGCGCGGCTTCTGCTTGTCGAGCGCCGCAATCTGCGCCTTGATCTCGTCGTGCTTCGCCTTCACGTCCGGCGGCATCAGGACCACGATGTCGTTCTCGTTCACGAGCTTGCGCGTCGTGTCGGCCGGCGTCACGGTTCGCTCGATCTGGATGACGGTGAGTTTCTGGCCCGTCGTGCGCTGGTCGGGCGGCGTCTTCCACGCGATCTGCATGTATTCGGGCAGCTTCGCGATCTCGCGATCGACGATCATCTGGAGGTAAGGCGCTTCGATCTTCGTCTTTTCCTGGCGCAGCGGCCGCTGCAGGCCGTCGATGCGCTGGGTCTCCTTGCGATTGGCGTCGGCCTCCGCCGCCGGCGCCAGCGGGTGGGCCACCTCGGTGGTCGGCGCAAAAATCGCCTGGATCCGGTAGTAGTCGTTCTGCGGGATCGGATCGAACTTGTGGTTGTGGCAGCGCGCGCAGTTCACGGTCATGCCCATGAACGTCTGCGCCGAGGCCGCAACCAGATCGTCGAGCGCGTCCTGCCGCGTGCCGCCACCCGACGGGCCGAGCCGCAGGAAACCAGTCGCGATCATCGCTTCGTCGGTCACGGGCCTGTACTCGTCGCCCGCCAGCTGCTCTTTGATGAACTGGTCGTAGGGCTTGTCCTTGTTGAACGCGTCAATCAGATAATCGCGATAGCGATACATGTTCTGGCGATCGACGTCGAACTCGAAGCCTTCGGAGTCGGCGTATCGGACGAGATCCATCCAGTGCCGCGCCCAGCGTTCGCCGTAGTGCGGCGACGCGAGGACCACATCGACGACTTTCGTCCACGCCTCCGGCGACGTGTCGTTGACGAACGCCTCGACCGCTTCCGGCGTCGGGGGCAGGCCGAGCAGGTCGAGATAGACGCGGCGGATCAGTGTGCGCCGATCGGCCATCGGCGACGGCTTCGCGCCTTTGGCTTCCATCGCCGACGCGAGAAACGCGTCGATCGGATTTGTGTCCCAGCCCGGGGTCTTCGGGGTCAGGACCGCCGCGCGCACCGCTGGTTTGAAGGCCCAGTACTGCCGCTCTTCGGGTTTGATCGGCCGCTCTTCGGCCTTGGCGAGCTCGGCGGCGTTCTTGGCGGCCCCGGCTGCCTCTTCGACGCCCACGAGCGATCCGCCCGCTTCAATCCACGCGCGAAGCGTGTCGAGATCGGCCTCGGGAATCTTGCCCGTCGGCGGCATCTTCTTGTCGGCTTCGTACGTCGCGTAGAGGTAGAGGCGGCTCTTGCCGGGATCGTGCGGGACGATGACCTTGCCGTTTGCGCCGCCGGCGGTGATCGACTCGTGCGTCCGCATGTCGAGGCCGGATCGTTTCGGCGCGCCGTGACACTCGAAGCAGTGCGTCTTCAGGACCTGGTAGGCCTGCTTCGCCAGGTTGTCCTGGCCGGCGGGCGCGAGCGCAAAAGCCTTGGGCGCCGAAGCCTCGGCGTAGGCGGCCGGCACGCTGCCACCGGCGCGCCATGCGATCGCGCCGGCAAGCAGACACGCCGCCAGCACAAAACGCCGGCGGGGAACCACACGCGAGCCGTTCTCACGGACCTCTGGCGGGCAACTGGCTGGAATTCGGCCGACTGTCTCGCGATTCTCGCCGGTTTTGCACGATGTGGACGTGAGAACGGCTCGCGCGTTCTGGGACCCCGTATTCGGTAAGGTCATGTAGCTTCTATTGTAAGAGAAGAACCTCGGGGGTCATTTCCGCGGAAGAGCGCGGCAGGAAATGACCCCCGAGGTTATCTACCCATAAAAGCCGCTTCTACCGGCGGTCTGTTGCGGAACTGTCGATCCAAACCCGCCGGCATTGCTTCGGCGGAGTCCGAGCAGCGCGACCGCGACGTACCAGGCGCGCCGGAACTTCGACGGCCGCTGCACCTTCGCATCGTCTTCCACCTGCCCGCTCTCGACGTCGATGACCTTCAGTCGGATGCCAGACTCCTGCCAGCGATAGAGGACGTGAGCGAGATCCGCGGCGGGCGTCAACGTGCTCTTTTGAATCACGATCACTTCGCGGACGGCTTTGCTGCCCAGAAACGCGGCGGATGGAAAATCCTGCGGAAGGACGACCCAGCGATTGTCGTACCGGCCGGGTTCCCCCGCGCCGATTTGTTCGCCCCGTCGTGAATCGAGGAGAAACGCCGGATGGGCGTCCGGTTCGAGACCAATCTGGCTGAGCACTCCGGCGCCGGCGCCCAGCGCGCGCGTGATCTGTTCGACGTCGATCACGGCGTTGGGACCGACCGTGCCATTGAAGAGCGGCACCGGACGAAATCCCCGGTCGGCGAGCGCGACCGCCATCCCGACGGCTTCCTGACCGGGCAGGTCCACGACGATCGCTGCCTGCGTCCAGGACTCAGGCAGTCCCGGAAACGTGATGGGCGGGATCTCTATCGGCGGGTCACCTGGCGACGGCAACATGGCGCCGACGAAGGCGACCGGTTTGGCCCACTCGGTCCACATCGCATTTTCCGGCGCCCAAATCGCGAAGCAATCTTCCATCTTTAGCTGGGGGACTTCGTCCCCCAGACCCCCTTACACGCTCGCTTGCGGGGACCCCGACGCCCCGCGCCGCTCGCGTGGCTCACTCGCTTTCGCTCGCTCGCTCATCGTCTTGCTTTAGCTGGGATTTTGTCCTCATTACCCGATTACCGATTGCCAGATTATCCGATGCTCTTACGCGGCCAGCACGGCGGCATCCTCGGCGCGCGCGTCGATGAGCGGACGATCCGCCAGCCGGCCGTACGCGCCGACGACGCGCTCGTCCACCGTGTAGACGCCCAGACACGGAAAGCGGTCGATTCCGGCAATCCGGATCGGCACGACGTCGAACCGGCGCTGCGCGATCCAGTGGGCGGGCCACCAGGTCGCGTCGCGCGCGATCTTGCGCCACTCGGACGCATCGGTCAGCCCGTCGATGCCGACCCCTTCACCGACGCGTCCGAGCGCCGGTTTCAGGATCCAGTCGCGCGACGTGCGCCAGGGCGCTGCACGCGGCTCGCGAGTCTCCGGCAGCATCGCGCGCCAGGTGGGCAGCCTCGTCGCGAGGTCGTTCCAAACCAGCGGGAACCGCTTGGACTGCGTCAAGATCGCGGTCGCCGGATTGCTGATGGGCGTCAGCGCCCCGGCACAGAGCTGTCGCCAGCCCGACGCGCGCGGCAATTGCGGCAACCACTCGGCCGGAAAGAACCTGACGACGAGATCGAGCGGACCGCGCCACCACGCGGCCTCGAGCCGCGCCCGGCCGTCCTGCCACCGTAAGTGGCTCGGACTGGCCAGATGCGCGCGAATGCCGCGGGCTTCGAGCCGGCGGGCCACGAACAGCATCATTTGCTGGTCGTCGCTGTACGCCGTCGCGTGGACGAGCGCGACGACCGCGGCAGGCGGCGCGGCGGCAGCGATCGCCTCCACATACGCGGCGGCCGGATCGCCGACCGGCTCCGCCCACGGATAGTGCGAGCCGATGATGCGGGGAAACCCGGACGCCTCGTTGAGTCCGCCCGGGACGTCGATGTTCCCTTCTGAAATCCGCCAGCCTTCGGACGTGAAGTGAAAATCGAACCGGATGATTCTCGCGGCGCCCGCCGGCGCGCGGCCAGGCGCCTGCCCGAGTGCGCGCCGAATCGCGCGCGGCAACCCGAGGCGGCCGTGCAGGTCCGGCCGCTCGACGAGCTCGGCTTCGGCGGCACGCGTCTCACGCGCGAGCGCCTCACCCAGCGCGACGACGTCCCGCCACGCCGCTTTCGTGAGCACGAGCGGATAGCGCGCGATCACACACGCGTCGCCGACCTGCGGATCCCATTTGTCACACTCGAAGATCGCGCGGCGGCGGAATCGCACGAACTCCGCGTCGCCCAGCGGTTCGACGGCGACCCAGGGCGTCTTCATTATTGCGGCCACCCCGCGAACGCGATGGCGATGACGGCGAACAGGACGTAGAGCAAGCCCAACCCGACACCGTGACTGCCAAACGGCCGGTGCGGCTCCTGGACGGTCGGCCGCGCGAGCGGCTCGATGGCCGTCGCCAGGACGACCAGAATGCCGGCGAACGGCAGCATGCGCACGAAGTCCTGCACGGTCTGCTCGACCGCGTGCCAGTCGCCCGCGACGCTCCGGCCGAGCACCAGGCCGCACGCGACCAGAAACCCCGCGAGCCGCATGCCGGCCGCCGGATCGCGGTCGATCGTCACCGCATCGACGCCGCGCGTGAACAGGGCGTACAACTGCCAGGCGACCACGAGCCCGGCGGTCGCGAGCGCCGCCGAAAACACGACGACCCACCAGCCCGGACCGTCCCCAATGTTCGCGCCGGCGTAGCAGAGCATCACGGCGACGAGCGCGCCGGAGAGGGCAATGGTCGCGGCGGCGTTCCCTCGCTCGACCACGTCGTCTCGCACGCTGACGCCCGAGTAGGCGAAGAGCATCTCGCCGAGCCGGAGCCACGCCAGGCCCAGGACGGAATACATGAAGAGGTATTCGAGGACCGTTCGCACGTCGTGCGACGCGACGGTGACGAGGACGAACAAGAGCAGCGTCGAGCAGACGACGATGGTCGCGCCCAGGATGCCGAGACCGGTACTGCCGCGACCGGGCAGTGTGGAATCAGACCTCCGGATGAACCAGAACACCCAGGCCACGGGGCCGAGGACCACGGCCGCAATCGTGACGACGACCTCGTCAGGAGACATCCACACGGCGTACGCTCGATCCCGTCATCGCTTTTTGATGAGCTGGCTGATTCCCGGCTCCTTCATGAGCTTCTCGATGTCGGCGACCTCAACCGGGACGAACGCCGACAGGTTCTCGTAACCCTTTTCGGTCACAAGCAGCGCATCCTCGAGACGCATCGCCAGGTTTTCCTCCGGCACGCGGAACGCGGGCTCGATCGTGAACATCTGGCCGGCCACGAGGCCGACCGCCTGGAGTCCCCCGCGTCCGACGTCGTGGACTTCCATGCCGATGGTGTGGCCGAAGCTGTTGCCCCGGCTCGCCTTGTAGCGCTCGGCAAACTGTTGAGCGGCGGCCTTGACACTCGGGTTGGCGAACTGGAATGTCGAGATGATGTCGTCCATCTTCCGTCCGGCCTCCTGCAGGAGTTCCGGGACCGGGACGCCCGGACGAATCGCCGACATCAGCGCCTGGTACATCCGGAGGTAAATCGTGTAGAACTCGCGCTGGGTCGGCGTGAACGTGCCGTCGGCCGGAAACACGCGCGTGACGTCCGAGACGTAGTAGCGATAGTCCGGCGCGTAGTCGAACTGAACGAGATCGCCCCTGGCGAGCTTGCGCGTCCCGCGGTGATAGTGCGAATACACCGTATTGGGTCCGCTCGCGACGAGCGCGAAATAGGCGGCGCCCTGCGATCCCAGCTTCTTGAAGACGTACTCGGCCACCGCCTGCAGCTCGTACTCGTACATCCCGACGTCAGCCTCGCGCATCGCTTCCATGATGCCGAGGCCGGCGATGCGCGTCGCTTCGCGGACCACGGCGATTTCGCGCGGGCTCTTCACGAATCGCAGGCTGTCGAGGATCGGATCGAGGTCGCGGATCTCCGACTTCGGTGCGGCCGCGTTCAACTTCTCGAGAAAAACGGTCTCGCGCCCGGGACGAGCGTCCCACGGATCGTTCCGCGTGGCGTTGGCGAGCGAGCGGACATCTCCGGCTGACGCGTTGCCGAGCACCTCGGGCCGCTGCGGCGTGTAGATGACGCGCGATTCCTGGCCGAACGCGTCGACGGCCTTCGCGAACTCGTCGCGGAGCGCGACGGCCTCGATGCCGGTGTGTGTCACGGCTTCGTCGCCGACGAAGATCTCGGGACCCTGCGCGCGCTCGCGTCCCGCGTTGCGCGGCGGCAGATAGAGCGTGGATCGCTTGCTCCGCCCGTCGATGACGAGCAGCGCGCGCGGCACCTCGACGCCCGTGACGTAATAGAACTGGTTGTTCTGCCGGAACGGCTGCTCGCCGGGCCGCTCGGTGGTGCCCTGGAGTATCGCCACGCCGTCGCCGATCCGCTCCATGACTTTGGCGCGCCGCGCGGCGAATTCGTCCCTCGGAAAATCCTCGGTGAACGGGCCTTGATGGATTTGCGCGCCAGGGATCGAACTGGCCAGGAAAAACGCCGCGCAGGCAACCAGCCAACGCACGGCATCAGCACGTTCCGACACGTCGCACCTCCCGGCGTTGCTGGGGTGGCCGAATTCTAACAGGGGCTCCACAGCGGCGTGGGGTAAATGCCGCGGACCGACATCTCACGGAGGCCGGCGACGACCGCGGGACGATCGTCGGTGTGCGTGAGACCGAACCAGGGACCAGGCGCGTGCACGGCTTGCACCTGCGCGGCGCCCCGATCGGCGAGATCGCTGATCGCCTCCGGCAATCTAAACTCCGCGGTCGCGTCCTGGCCGTGATCCTCCAGGAACGACTCGAACCCCGCCTGGAGTTGCGGAAGCAGTGCCTTCGGACACACCCAGAAGTTCATCGACACCAGCTCGCGCCCCGTGAGGGGTCGACGCCGACCAAGATGAGTGCCGGCAAGATCCGCACCGTCACGCGCGATGTCGTGAACCTCCTCGAGGCCGGTGACGCGCGAGCCCTCGACCGCGCAGACCGCTCTCGTGACGGGTCCGTGCGGCGACAACGTGTCGGCAAGCCGCATGGCAATCACCGTCGTGATGCCGCGTGCTTCGGCAAGCCGGCCCGCGTCCGCCGCAAGACGATAGGCCTCGGGGCCATAGAAATCGTCCGCGTTGACGACGGCAAACGACCCGTCGATGGCAGGTTGCGCGGTGAGCACCGCGTGCGCCGTGCCCCACGGTTTGGCGCGGCCGCCCGTCCGGAATCCGTGTGGAAGATCGTCGAGGCGCTGGACCACGACGTGCGGATCGAAGGCGATATGCGGGGCCAGGCCCGCCGCGATCGATCGAAACTCGTTGGCGAGCTCGTCCCGGACGACGAACACAATGCGATCGAAGCCGCTGCGGACCGCGTCGAAGACGGCATAGTCGAACAGCCGCTCGCCGGTCGGGCCGAGGGCCGCGACCTGTTTCGGGCCGCCATACCGCGATCCCGCGCCCGCCGCCATGACGATCAGCGTCAGAAAGAGACCTCGGGGGTCATTCTACGAAAAGACCTCCGAGGTCGTTTTTCGGCGAAACTCGCGAAAATGACCTCGGAGGTCATTTCGATAGAATCGCCGCATGTCGCCACCAGTCCTGCGTCTGTGCACCCTGCTCGTCGCGCTCCTGGCGGCGCTCACGTGCGGCGTTCGGCCGTCGAGCCAGGCGCCGACGCTGGCGGGCCTCCGCGACCGTCAGCTCTTCGACTTCGACTGGCGCTTTCTACCGGCCGACGTCGCGGGTTCCGAGCTGTCGGGCGCTAACGACGCCGCGTGGGAGCGCGTGGACCTGCCGCATGACTTCATGATCGAAGGCAAGGGGCAGGCGATCGTCGTACCCGGCGGACGCGGCGGCCGCGGTGGCGCCAATCTACCGACCACGCCGGAAGGACCGTTCGATCCGCAGAGTCCAGGCGGCGCCGCCAACGGATACCTCAACGGCGGCATCGGCTGGTATCGCAAGTCGTTTACGGTGCCGCCAGGCGCCGCCGGCAAACGCGTGTTCGTCGAGTTCGAAGGCGTCTACATGAACGCCGAGGTCTGGCTGAACGGCCGAAGTCTCGGAAAACGCCCGTACGGCTACTCGACGTTCGTCCACGAACTGACGCCGCTCCTGAAGTTCGACGGCACGCCAAACGTCATGGCGGTCAAGGTCGTCGTGCACCAGCCATCCACGAGGTGGTACTCAGGCGCCGGCATCTATCGGCACGTCTGGTTGACCACGGCCGATCCGGTCCACGTCGCGCACTGGGGCACGTTCGTGACGACGCCGGAGATCCGGCCCGAGCTGGCCCGCGTGCACATTCGGACCGATGTGGAGAATCAGAGCGCGGCCGATCTGCCGGCGGTGACGCTGGCGACGATCGTCCGCAACCGGGACGGTCAGGTCGTCGCCGAAGCCGAGCGCGTGCAGCCGATCGCGGCGGGCGGCAAGACGCGGTTCGAATCGGACGTCGTCGTCCCCCGCCCGCATCTGTGGTCGATTGAGGAGCCGTATCTCTACGCCGTCGAGAATCTCGTCAAAGTGAACAGCCGCGTGGTAGACGTGGACCGCGCGCCGCTCGGCGTCCGGACGGTGCGGTTCACGAATGACGGGGCCGTGCTGCTGAACGGCGCGCGCGTCCCCCTCCAGGGCGTCTGTCTGCATCACGATCTCGGCCCGCTCGGCGCCGCGGCGTTCGACCGGGCGATCGAACGTCAGCTCGAGATCATGAAGTCGATGGGCGTCAACGCGATTCGCACGAGCCACAACCCGCCGGCGCCCGCGCTGCTCGACGTCGCGGACCGCCTGGGCTTCCTGGTCATGGACGAAGTCTTCGACGAATGGCGGCAGAACAAGACGCGCTTTGGCTACGGCCAGTTCTTCGACGAGTGGAGCGAGCGGGACACGCGCGACTTCGTCCGCCGCGATCGAAATCACCCGAGCGTGATCATGTGGAGCATCGGAAACGAGATTCCCGAGCAGCGGAACGCCGAGAGCGGCCGGGCCATGTCCACGCGGCTTGCAGGATTCGTCCGCGAGGAGGATCCCACACGGCCCGTGACGGCGGGCATGAACAACCCGACGCAGGCGCTCGACACGGGCTATGCGAGGCCGCTCGATCTGTTTGGCGTGAACTACAACCTGCAGGTGTACGACCTGGTCCGCGGCATCGGGCGCGCGTACGCGTCGGAGACCTCGTCCAACTACGGCTCGCGCGACCAGTACAACCTGGTGCTCAAGGACGGACGCGTGGAGATCGTCAACCAGATCGACAATCACTCGACGTCGTACGACCTCGACTTTCCTCGCTGGGGAAACACGGCCGAGACGCAGTTCCAGGCACTGCGGCGATCGCCGTGGATGGCGGGGGAATTCGTCTGGACGGGCTTCGACTACATCGGCGAGCCGACGCCGTTCAACTGGCCGAACCGCAGCTCGTCGTTCGGAATCGTCGATCTCGCCGGCTTTCCAAAAGATCGCTTCTATCTCTACAAGAGCCAGTGGCGCCCGGAGAAGATGGTCCACTTGCTGCCGCACTGGACCTGGCCCGACGACTTTCGCGGCAAGACGATCCCGGTCTGGGCGTACACGAACGCGCAGTCGGTCGAGCTGTTCCTGAACGATCGATCGCTCGGCGTCCGTGACTGGTTGGGGGTGACCGCGATCCACCTCACCTGGGACGTCCCGTACGAACCAGGCACGCTGCGAGCGGTGGCGCGCGATGGCACGCGCGAGATCGCCGAGGACGTCGTGCACACCACCACCGCGGCGGCTCGGCTCGAGCTGCAGGTCGATCGCGCGGCGATTCGCGCCGACGGCCAGGATCTCTCGTTCGTAACGGTCCGGATCGTCGATGCGAACGGCCGGTTGAGCCGCGTCGACGGCGACCACCTGGTGACGTTCGATCTCACGGGACCTGGCAGTATTGCCGGCGTGGACAACGGCGATCCGAAGAATCACGAGCCGTTCAAGGGCCCCACGCCGCTGACCGCGCGGCACACGGCGTTCAACGGTCTGGCGCTCGTCGTCGTGAAATCGACCCGGGCCCCGGGCGCGCTGGTGCTTCGTGCGCGCGCGGATGGGCTGACGCCCGCGGAGGTTCGGATTCAGACGAGGTAACACCCGTAGGCGGACTGAACTCTACGTCCGCCATGGTATTCCCATGAAACGCACCATGGCGACACTCCTCACGGTCGTCATCGTCCCGTATCTCGTCCTGGTGACGGCGGCGTGGCTGTTTCAGCGCCGACTGACGTACCTCCCGTCTCACGACGTTCCGGCACCGGACGTTGTCGGCCTCTCGCGCGCCGAAGCCGTGTCGTTTCCCACGAACGACGGCCTGACGCTTGCCGGCTGGTTCGTGCCGGTGGCCGAACCGCGCGCCACGGTCATCGTGTTCAACGGCAACGCCGGCCACCGCGCGTATCGCGCGCCGCTGGCGGCGGCGCTCGCGCGTCGAGGCATCCAGACGCTGCTGTTCGACTACCGCGGGTACGGCGGGAACGCTGGCACGCCGTCCGAGTCAGGCCTCGCGCGTGACGCTCGTGCCGCGCTCGACTATCTCCTCACTCGCCCGGACGTCGATCCGAATCGCGTTGTCTACTTCGGCGAATCACTGGGCGGGTCGGTGGCCGTGGAACTGGCCGTCGAACGCCCGCCGCGCGCGCTGATCGTACGCTCAGCCTTCGCGTCGCTGGCCGACGTCGCCAGCTATCACTACCCGTTTCTCCCCGTCCGGTGGCTTCTGAACGAACGACACCCCACGGCCGAGCTGATACGACGCGTGACATGTCCGACGCTGGTCATTGTTGGCGACGCCGACAGCATCGTGCCGGTGGCGCAAACGCGGCAGGTGTACGAGGCCGCGGGCGGGCCGAAACGGCTGGTGACAATTGCCGGCGCCGACCACAACGATTTCGATCTGCTGGCCGGGGAGAGGCTGGTGAATGCCCTCGTCGAGTTTCTATTACTGAAACTTTCCCAGTGACGCGAGCTGACGGCCGACGTCGGCGTCCCACTCGGTCTGTTTTCGGGTCACGCGGCCGTGACTGGTTTCTTCGTCATATTTCCGCTGAGCCGCGGATTCTTCGCGGACGAAGCGCTGCGCCAGCGCGCCCAGCTCCTCGGCAGTTTTCATGCACGGCTCGAACAGTTCGGCGAAGTACCGGCGCATCCGGCGGGCGTGCACTTCGCTCAGGTCGAAGTGCGTCTGCTCGTGGCGGAGCGTCCGGCTGCTCGTCGTCGGGTTGGCGAGCACGGCCGGCCGCACCCAGGACTGGCGAGGCAAAAACGCGGCGACGACACGGAACTCGAACGCTTTGCCGGTACACGTGGCGCCGTGGAACAGGCTGTAGGCCGTGAGCGCGCTCTCATCGCCACGGGCGGGTGCGAGGCCTTGAAAGTCGGTCCAGGAGAGACGCCGGGTCGCCGACCAGCCCAGCGCGTCGTGCGACGCCATCTGGTTCCGGAGGGTTGCCGGCAGCGCGTCGGCCGACGTCGGCGGTGTCCTGACCGCGCAGCCCAACGACGCCGCCAGCATGCCCGCACCGAGAATCGTCGTCGCTCTCATCCCTTCAGTCCTACTATCTGTTTACGGCCCCGCCACGGGGTGCGTTCCGGTTCATCGGCTCGAGCGGCAGGGGTAAGTAGGACCTCGGGGGTCATTTCCGCGGAAGACCGCGGCAGGAAATGACCCCCGAGGTCTTCACATCCTCGGCAGCATCGCCACGGCTCGAAGCGGCCCGCCGCTCCCGCCGCCGATCTTCATCGGCAGCCCGACCATCCGGGCCCCGGTCGCCGGCAGCCGATCCAGGTTCGTCAGGTTCTCGAGCGCCGGGATGTTCCGCTCGAACAGCACGCGATGGCTTTCGTACAGCGTGGATTGCCCGAAATCGATGCTGGCCGTATCGAGGCCGATCGCCTTGATCGACCGCTCGGCGACGAGCCAGCGCGCGGCGTCCGGGTGCAGGCCTGGAAAGTGCAGCTTCGACACTGCAGCGTCACCGCGCTCGGCCGTGCCGAGGTACTTGGCCGCGTCCGGCCAGTGCGCGCCGTATCCCGTTCGCAGCAACACGATCACGCCAGCCGGGATGGCGCCATGGGTGCGCTCCCAGGCGTCGAAGTCCGCCCGTGACACCTGGTAGTCCGGGTTGGCCGCGCTCGCCGCGGCGACGTCGATCACGACGGCAGGCGCGATGAGCTGCTCGATTGGAATCTGGTCTACAGTCCACCCCTTTTGCGCGAAGTGGACTGGCGAGTCGATGTGCGTGCCGCCGTGCTCCGAGGTGCAGAACGTGTTCGCCGCGTAGTAATAGCCTTGGGGCGTCACGCCGTCGGCGACTTTCTTCAGTTGGAAGGGCTCAGCGGTCGGCCAGAAGACCGTGCGCGTGTCGTAGGCGTGCGAGAGATCGACGACCGGACCCGACGGCCACGGTGACGCGGCGGCCGATCCCCCAGGCGGCGATCCGGTCGTGGACGATCCGCATGCAGAAAGAATGAGCGCCCCGGCGGCGAGCCACAGTCGGTGGTGAGACATGCCACTTGAATAACACGTCTCCCCCGCCAGAATGAATGATCGGGTGTCTTTTTACATGAATCGCGAAAAAGACACCTGAGGTCTTCTGTGGGTGCGTCAGCGAATCAGCAGCACCTGCTTGAGGAACGAGGCGGGTCCGGCGATGCTGCTGCCACCCGGAGTGTAGGTGCCCTTCTTGTTGATGAGGTATCCGGTCACCTCACCGCGGTCGGCACGATCAACGAAGAACCCGAGGATGTTTACGATTTTCACGGTGCCTTGGCCCGGGCCACCTGTCGCCAGGTACAACTCCAGGTCGAAGACGGGAATGGCGACGATGCGCGGGCTCTCCCTGTAGCCCGGCTGCGGGCACGTGTAGTTCGACGGGTTCGCGCAGCTGTTGATGATCTGCTTGTTGACCGGATCCCAGTCGGCGGTCGGATCGAGGTCGACCAGATTCGCCCCCGGACTCCGGTAGACCGCCTGGTCTGTCGGGCCTACCATGTCGCCGGTTTCTATCGGCACCATGTCGCCGATTTTCCACGTGCCGCCCGCGCAGCTGAAGATCGCGTCGCGGTAGCAGGCGGCGCCGCTGTTCGTGCAGGTACTGTCCGGAGCAGAACTCAGGTCCAACGCCTGGAACCACCCGGGGTTGATCGTGTCCTGCGGATTGCCGACCTTGAGGATTAGCTCCTGCCCAAAGTCGTTCGGTGTGCCCGGAGGTGCCTTGAACCCGGTACCTGGATCCTGTGGGCCCTGTTCGCCCTGATACCGGTAATCGTCGCCGGAGGCGGGATCGAACGTGTCCGTCGGATCCCAGCTGCCGTCGGCCTCGGCCCACTTGTCGGCGACGCCCCACGGCTTGAGACACTTGCTCTGGTTGGCAGCCGCCACGACCGCCATCGCGCTCGCGCGGGTGTCCTGCGAGCTAATCCCCAGGATGTGGCCGAACAGCATCGGCAGGGGGTTCGCGCTCTCGGCGGTGCGAAACACTTCCACCCGCACGCACTGACTCAAACCGTCGCCGTCCGGGTCGCAGTCGGCCGTCGGCACGAGCGGAAACGTAACGTTGGTGCTGATGTCGACGTACGGCACTCGACCCCACACGAGATTGGTCTGCGTCGCCAGGTAGGCGTTCTGCTTGGCAAGGCCGGTATCGCTGTAGTCGGTCGGGTCGTCGTACCCGAGGCCCGTCGCTCCGGCGATGGCGCCGGCATCGGCGGAATTCTGCGCCTGACGACGGGCGGTCCACATCAGCCCGTAGTCGGCGACGAAGGTCAGGAAAGCCGCGAGGGCGAGGACGCCCAGCGCAGCGTGAATCAGGATCGCGCCACGGTCATCGGTACTGGGGAGGCACCGTTTGAGCATGCCTCTCCAGGAGGCAAGAGGCTTGCCCACTTTTCCGGCGGTTTTTGGCGAAGATTCGGGATTCGGGCCGAAGAAAGTCACCCCTCAGCGAGAGATTCTTCGTTCATGCAGACGACTACGAGACCGGTATAGACCGCGAAAACCGTCATCGAATCAGCAGGACTTGCTTCAGGAACGAAGCAGGTCCGGCTACTCCGCCGCCGGCCGGGTTGTACGACCCCTTCTTGTTGATGAGATAGCCGGTCACTTGCCCGGCGCTGTACGAGTCGACGAAGAACCCGAGAATGTTCACGATTTTCACGGTGCCGTTGCCCGGCCCTCCGCCAGTCGACAAATACAACTCCAAATCGAAGACGGGAATGGCGACGACGCGTGGACTGATCTTGTAGCCAGGTGTCGAACAGGTATACGGCGCACCCACGCAGCTGCCCGTGATCTGTTTGGTGATCGGATCCCAGTCAGCGCCCGGGTCGAGGTTGACCAGATCCAGCGTGCCCTGATTGGTCGGGCCAACCATGTTGCCGTTTTCCTTCGGTACCATGTCGCCGATCTTCCACGTTCCGCCCGCGCAGCCGGAAATCGCGTCTCGATAGCACGCTGCGCCGGAATTAGTGCAGGTGCTGTCCGGAGCGGAACTTAGATCCAGCGCCATGAACCATCCCGGGTTGATCGTGTCGGCCGGGTTGTTGAGCTTGAGAATGATCTGCGTGCCGTAGTCGTTCGGCGTGGTCGGTGGTGCCTTGAACCCCGTTCCGGGATCTTGATCGTTTAGCTCACCCTGATACCGATAATCATCGCCGGCCGCCGGATCGAACGTGTCCGTCGGATCCCACGTGCCGTCTTGCTCCTCCCATTTGTCCGCGACGCCCCAGGGCTTGATGCACTCGCTCTGGTTGGCGGCAGCGACGACCGCCATCGCGCTCGCACGCGTGTTCTGCGAATTGATGCCCAGGATATGGCCGAAGAGCATCGGCAGGGCGTTGACGTTGTCGGCGTTGCGAAACACTTCCACCCGCACGCACTGGCTCAGGCCGTCGCCGTCCGGATCGCAATCGGCGGCCGGCACGAGCGGAAACGTAATGTGGTTCGTGATATTGACGAACGGCGCCTGACCCCACACGACATTGGTTTGTGTCCCGAGATAGGCGTTCTGCTTCGCGGCGCCGCTGTCGCTGAAGTCGTTGGGATCGTCGTAGCCGAGCGCCGTCGCTCCCGCGATCGCGCCCGAATCGGCGGAGTTCTGCGCCTGACGGCGGGCGGTCCACATCAGCCCGTAGTCGGCGACGAAGGTCAGAAAGGCCGCGAGGGCGAGCACGCCCAACGCAACATGAATCAGAATCGCGCCGCGGTCATCACGTACAAGGGTCCGTCTGCCAGCCATGGCAGCCGATTAGGCAAAAGGCTTACCCGCTCCTGGCCCCCACTAAACGGCAGGACGTGACGATGAAATCATCCCTCAGGTAGATATTTGTCCTTTGATGCCAACGTGGCCGTACTTCTCCACCGTCTAGTACTCGCGACGCATCCAAGCACAACTACCTGGGATCGCTACCGCCGCGACGACGGCGGGACAATTCCCTTCAGCCGGAAGTAGGTCACGAGGTTGCCGTAGTGCTCGTTGACGTGGCCGATGTTCATCACGAGCGCCCGGGCGCGCGCGGACTTCCCCATGCCGAACGGCATCTCGATGGTCTCGCCGAGCTTCTTGTCGTCCATCGAGGCGAAGACCGAATCGCAGTACGCGTGCGAGTCGGCCACCGCCTTGATGATCTGCGCGCGCGTCGTCGCCGTCTTTTCGAACGCGTCTTCGGCGTTCGGCGACTTCTCGCCCTTGGCCGCCGAGCAGAAGACGTAGTTGGCGCCCGCCAGGTGCGCGAGGATCTGACCGAACGTGCGAACCGAGTCGACGGGCTTGAAGCTGTAATTCTCCTCGGTCATCAGGTCAGCCGACTCCTTGATATTGAGCTTCGAGCCGTCCCAGTTCTGCCGCAGCCCCTGCGTCACCGCATTGGCGCCGGCCGAAGGCGTCTGCGCAATCACACTCGATGCCTGGACGAGCAGCACCAGAACACCCACCAGCATCGCCAGACTCGAAATTGTCGCGGTCTGTTTCTTCATCATGGCCGTCACTCCCTTCGTAAACTTCATTTCCTTCACTTCTTCACGTGCTTCACTTCTTCATGTGCTTCACTTCTTCACGTCCTTCATGTTCACTTCCTTCATGAATTCCTGAACGCGCTTCTCGAGCACGTCGAGCGGCACTGCGCCCTGACCGAGCACGACGTCGTGAAACGCGCGGAGATCGAATCCGGCGCCCTGCTGCTTCCTCGCCGCCGAGCGCAGTTCGCGGATCTTGAGCTGCCCGATCTTGTAGCCGAGCGCCTGGCCGGGCCACACGATGTAGCGATCGACCTCGACGCCGATGTCCTGGGCGGTCTTGGCGGCGTTGACCGCAAAGAAGTCGATCGCCTGCTGCCGCGTCCAGCCCATCGAATGCAGTCCTGTATCGACGACGAGCCGCACCGCGCGCCACATCTCGTACGTAAGCTGGCCGAAGCGCGAGAACGGGTCCTGGTAGAAACCCATCTCGTCGCCGAGGCCCTCAGAGTACAGCGCCCAGCCCTCGACGAACGCGGTGTAGCCGGTGTTCTTGCGGAACTCCGGCAGGTCGCCGAGCTCCTGCGCGATCGCGATCTGGAGATGATGGCCGGGCACGGCTTCGTGCAGCGTCAGCGCTTCCATTTCCCATTTCGGGCGCGCGTCCAGCTTGTACGTGTTCACGTACATGTTGCCGGGACGGCCGGCGGCCGGCGCGCCGGGCTCATAGTAGGCGGTCGTCTGCGACGGCGCGATGGCATCGGGCACGCGCTCGACGCCGTACGTCAGGCGCGGGAGCGTCCCGAACAGGTGCGCGAGCTCGGGGTCGGCGCGCTTGGCGATATCGCGATAGCCGGTCACGAGCGCACCGGGATCCCGATAGAAGAACTCCGGCGACGTCCGCAAGTGTTTCTTGAACGCCTCGAATCCAGCGGTGAACTTCACCTGCGCCATGACCTCGTCCATGAGCGCGCGGATCCGTGTCACTTCGGCCTGGCCGATCTCGTGGATCTCCTTCGGCGTGAGGCCTGTCGTCGTGTGCCAGCGGACGTTGTAGGCGTACATCGCCGCACCGTTGGGCAGCGCGTCGGCGCCGATGGTCTCGCGGCACGCCGGCAGATACGTGCTCACCAGGAACTCGTGCAGCTTCGCGAATGCCGGCTTGACGTGGCTCGTGAAGAGAGCGGCCGCCTGTCTGGACAGCCGATCGCGATCGGCCGTCTCGATCGCGGCTGGAAAGCTGGCGAACGTCGACAGCATCGGGCTTTCCATCGGGTTCGCGACGAGCTGCGCTTCCACCTGGGACGGCACGTCGCGGATCGCGGCTCGTGGTGGCGTCAGTCCGCGCGCCATCCCGTCGCGCATCAACGCGATCGTCTGATCGACGAGCGCGGCGACACCCTCGAAACGTTTGAGCCGGTTCTCGTAGTCAGCGACGCTGGCCGACGGGCTGAGCGCGATGATGCGCGGAAGGTCCGTCTGGATGCCCTCGAGCTGGTTGATCGGCATCGCCAGGTTGTGAGGGATGACGCTCTGGACGGGCATCGCGTCGTTCCCGAACTGGAGACCCTCCACGGCGGTCTGGAGCAGACCGAGGTAGAGGTCGTAATTGAGCTGATCGGCCCGCTCGAGCCGCGCGCGGTCAACGGCGCGGATACGGTCGACGCTCTGCTTTAGATATTTGTTGCGGCCCTCGATCGCCGGACGGCTGTAATCCGTCCAGCGCGCATCCTGACCAGGGAACCCGAAGCTCGTAGCCGTCTCCGGGTACTGGGCCATCCAGTACTTCCAGTCCTCGTCGAGCAGGGCACGAAAGTTCTCGGATGGATTCGTGGGCGCCTGAGCCACGCAGCCTGCCGTCAGAAGAACGATCAGCCCAATGAACGGTCGCATAAAGACCCCGGGGTTCGTTTTACGTGAAGCGTAAAACGAGCACTCGAGGTCATCCTCCGAGGATCTTGTCCAGCTCGGCCCGAATCACGTCGAGCTCCCTTTTCAGGACCGTGTAGCGCTCGAGTGCGTCGCGGCCCACTTTCTGATCCACCGCACTCGTCATGCCGGCCAGGTAGGTGATGTGCTGCTGCAATCCTGGCTTGCCGTAGCGGACGGGCTCGGGCAGCAGCTTCGCGCTGATCGCCTCGAGCTGTTTGGCGCGGTCGCCGGCGGCCGCCGGTTCGGCCTTGAGCTTCGTTTGAGCCTCGCGCACGCGCGCGATCGTCTGTGTCACGGCGGCCTGGAGCTCCCGCATGCGCGTGTTGTGCTCGAACTGCTCTCGCAGATCAGCCGCGGTCAGACCCTCGGCCGCGAGCCGCGGATCGAGCAGCACCGTGAACGGCTGCGTGAGCGACTGGCCGTTGACGGTGATCTTCACCTGGTAGCTGCCGGGCGGCGCCGGAAGCCCGGACTGATGCTGCACGTTCCACACGAATCGATTCAGGCCCATCGTTTTCGTGACGCGGGAGACCGCTCCTCCACCACCGCCGCGCCCGCCGCGTCCGGCCATCATCGCCGCGTCGGGATCGTCCGGGTCGCCGCCACCCCCACCCGCGCCGCCGCCACCACCGCGGGCGCCACGCCCGCCGGGTCCAGCTCCAGGCGCCGGCGCATTGCTGTTGTAGCGGTTGACGAGCGTCCCGGTCGCATCGAGGATCTCGATCGTCACCGCGTCTGCGGGTTCCGACGGGAAGAAGTACTCGACCGTCGGCCCGAGCACGTTTGCGCCAACGCGCGTCCGATACCCATCGCGAGGCTTGTAGAGGAACGGCTGCGACGTCGCGACCTGCGCGTTGACCTGATGGAGCACGCTCAGGTTGTCGAGAATCCACAGCGCGCGGCCCTGCGTCGCAACCACGAGATCCCTGCGATGGACCTTGATGTCGTTGATCGGCACGTTCGGCAGGTTCAGCTGGAACGGCTGCCAGTGCGCGCCGTTGTCGAACGACACGAACATCCCGAATTCTGTCCCCGCGTACAGCAGCCCTTCGCGGTCTGGATCTTCGCGCACCACACGGGTCGGCCAGTCGGCCGGAATGCCATTCTTGCCGTCGGTCAACCGCGTCCAGGTCTTGCCGTAGTCGTTCGTCGAATAGATGTATGGCGCGTAATCACCGTGCAGGTACCGATACGTCGCGTAGTACGCGGATCCTTTGCGATGCGGGGATCCCTCGATGAACGCGACGCGTCCGCCCGTCGGCAGATCTTTGGGCGTCACGTTCGTCCACGTCTTCCCGTTATCGCGCGTCACGTGGAAAGGTCCGTCGTTCGCGCCGGTCCAGATCACGCCCCGCTCGAGCGGCGACTCCGTGATCGCGTAGAGCGTGCTGTAGAACTCCTCGCCCGTGATGTCGCGCGTGATCGGCTCGCCGCTGATGCCCTGGTAGTCGTCAGGCTTCGCCGTGAGATCTCCCGAAATCCGCTCCCAGGTGACGCCTTTGTCGCGAGTGCGATGCAGGTACTGCGACCCGTAATACAGCACGTCCGGGTCGTGCGGCGAGGTCGCCATCGGCGACACGCGCTGGAAGCGCAGGATCAGGTCGCGCGCCGGATTGCCATAGAGCGACTGCCCGCCCACCCAGTAGCGCTTCGCCTGCCCGGTCCTCAGGTTCACCCATTCGTACTGGCCTTTGCACGAGCCGTAGACGATCTCCGGATCGGCCGGGTGCGGCATGATCGGCCCGGTCTCACACCCCGGTCCGCCGCGGAAGTCGTCCGGATTGTACGGATCGGCCTGGCTCGTGATGATGAGCGTGCTGTTGTCCTGCTGGGCGCCGTACAGCTTGTAGGGAAACTGGTTGTCGAGCCAGACGCCGTAGATCTCGGACGTCGGCTGATTCATCTGCGACGACCACGTCTTGCCGCCGTCGAACGAGACGTTGGCGCCGCCGTCGTTCGACTGGATCATCGTGTTGCCGTCTTTCGGATTGATCCAGATGTCGTGGTTGTCGCCGTGCGGCGTGCGCATCGACTGCCACGTCTTACCGGCATCGGTCGACTTCCAGAACCCTTCCGCGCCGCCGTAGACGACATCGGCATTTGTCGGATCGGCGCCAATGGTCGTGTAATAGAACGGCCGGTAGATCATCGCGGGAGGCGATGGCAGCGCGCTCCACGACTGCCCTGCGTCCTCCGATCGATACATGCCTCCGCCCGGCAGTGCCTCGACGAGCGCGTAAAGACGATTCGGATTCGCCGCGGTGACCGCGATGTTGGCCTTGCCGATCAACTCGGACGGCAAACCAGTCGCGATCTTCGCGAACGTCTCGCCGCCATCGGTGCTTTTATAGAACCCGCCCTCACGCGCGCCGCTGATGATCGTCCACGGCTTCCGCTCGAGACGCGACATCCACGCAAAGACGACGTTCGGATTGCCGGGCTGGAGCTCGACGTCCATGGCGCCGATCGTGTCACTCAGGAACAGCGTCTTCCGCCAGGTCTTGCCGCCGTCGGTTGTCTTGAAGATCCCGCGTTCGGCATTCGCCTTGAAGATGTCGCCGACGGCGGCGACCCAGACGATGTCCGGGTTGGTCGGGTGAATACGAACGGCGCCAACCTGCCCCGCGTTGTAGAGACCGATGAACTTCCACGTTGTGCCGCCATCGGTCGTCTTGTAGATCCCACGGCCGGTCGAGACGTTGCTCCGGACCCCGTCGGATCCGGTCCCTAAATAGATAATGTCGGGGTTGGAGTCGGCAACCGCGATCGCCCCCATGGAGCCGACCGGGACCTTGCCATCCGTGATCGGGTTCCACGTCACGCCCCCGTCCGTCGTCTTGAACAAGCCGCCGCTCGCGACCCCCATATAAAAGGTGCGCGGCTGCGACGGCACGCCCGTGACTGCCGTCACGCGTCCGCCGCGAGACGGCCCGACCAGCCGATAGCGCAGGCCATTCAGGAGCGCCGGGTTCACTCCCGGCATCATGGGCTGCCGCGCCGTCGCCACTGGGCGTGTCTGGACCTGGCGAGTGACTGGCGCCGGCGTGGTGGTCGGCCGCGCGGGTGGCGGCGCGGACTGGGCCTGAATCTGCGCGAACCCAAGCGTGATGAGAAATGGCGTGGAAAGCAAGGTCCTGCGGCGCATGGCGGGTCCTCCAGTTATCAGTGCTCGCGGGGCCCCACCCCCGCTCGCTCGCGCTCCGGCGCTCGCAGACTCGGTATCCTCGTTCCTGGCGCTGGGGCCCCACCCCCAGCGCCGGGCTGAAGGCTCCGCGCGGGCCGCAGGCGCTCTCAGAGCGTCATTTTATGTTTTTTCGGATAGTCAGACGGTCGCCAACCTGAACGCCCGAGCTGGCTATGGCGCCCGCGGCAAGCTCGATCACCGCAAATCCGCGCAGCGCAATCGCGATGCGGGACTTCGGCACGGCGGTCCTGGTCTTGACGACGACGCCCTCTCGGTTCGCGAAGACAAGGTCGATTGGGAACCGCATCGAAAACGTGTGAACGGCCTGACTCGGCGCGATCACCAACGCGGTGCCCGGCGCGAGCCCATTCCGGCCAAGCAGCCCGCGATTTCGGCTGCCCGAATCGAACGCGCCCTCGAGCCTGGTGGCGAGCGGCGCCTGGCGGCCCTCCACATGGATGCTCCAGTCTTCGACCGATCCGGCCTCGCGGGTGAGCAGGGGCTGAAGGAAATGGGGCCGTTGTGGCACGGGCGCAAGCGTATCAAGAGGCGGGCCGATAGATCAGGAGCCCCATGGCCCTGAGATTAGACCCGGCAGTGCCGGCCGCCCCGACGTCCTCGTCAACCTCAACCAGGATCGTGTGGCTCCCGGCCGCGGGAGCGCTCCTCGTCTTGTTTGCGCTGGCGACGATCACGTCGACGGATACGGATCTGTGGGGTCACACCCGCTTTGGCCTCGACATCCTCCGGGATCACGAACTGCCTTCGGACGACCCGTACTCATTCACGCAGGACAAACCCTGGGTCAATCACGAGTGGCTCAGCGAGCTGCAGATGGGGATGGCCTACCGGCTGGCCGGACCCACAGGTCTCGCGCTGCTGAAGGGAGCGCTGACGTTCACGGCTCTCATTCTTATATGGAGCGCGCTCCGTGGTATCGACGTCGCCCCGCGAATCATCATCTTTGCCGCGACGGCGATGAGCACGGTCCCCGTGACGCGCACGTTGCGGCCGCAGGCATGGTCGCTCCTGCTGCTCGTCATCCTGTGCCGAATCCTGATCGAGGATCGCCAGCGCGCGCGATGGTTGGTGCCGCTGATGCTCGCGCTCTGGGCCAATCTCCACGGCGGGTGGATCGTGGGGCTGGGCATCCTCCTGACATGGACATTTGGTGAAGTGGTGATAAGGGGATTTCGCCCGCTCACCGTCGCGGTCCTGTCTTTGCTCGCGACGCTTGTGACACCGTACGGGTGGCGGCTCTGGGAGTTCCTGCTCGAGACCGTCCGGATGGGCCGCGACATCACGGAGTGGCGCCCGCTCTGGCGACAGGCGCCGCCGGACTGGATGCCCTGGCTCGCCGCCGTGGTCGTGGCGATCTGGCTGCTCAGGCGTCCGCACCGCTTTCGGCTCCAGGTCAGCCTCGTGCTCGGGATGCTCGCGTTCTCGTCCTTCCGCGTGATGAGGATCGCGCCGCTCTTCGTCGCGTGCGCGGCGGTCCTGCTGTCGCCCTGGTTCAGAGATCGCTGGCCGATCTCCACCGTAGCGCCGTCAGGCGCGAAGGTGGGCGATCAGCGACTGGTCGCCGCGGGGCTGTTCGTCGTCGCTTTAATTGCCGCGGTGTTCATCGGCTCGAAGTCGCTCACGTGCGTCCGCACGGAGGGCACGTGGATCCCGGATCGCGGGGCGGCGCAGGTCCTCGCCAGCGCGCCGGCGGGTCGGATTGTCACCTTCTTCAATTGGGGCGAGTTCGTCATCTGGCATTTCGGCCCGCGGCTCCGCGTCTCGATGGACGGGCGGCGTGAGACCGTCTACAGCGACACGCGGCTGCTCGAGCACGACGCCATCGTGCGCGGCACGCCGCTTGCCTTCACGACGCTGGCGGCGTGGAACGCCGAGTACGTCTGGTTGCCGGCCCGCAGCGCGGCCACACGGGCCTGGCTCGTTGACCACGGCTACCGGATCGACAAGGAAACGGACCGGTCGTTCGTGGCCGTTCGAGGCGATCTGCCGCCCCTGGTACCCGTCGGCCCGCCCCCGGCCGCCGGAGCCTCCTGCTTTCCGGATTGACGGAAAAAAGTCTGCGTAATAACAGAATTGTTGGCGCAAACTGGGTTTTGACACCCTCCCCTTTCCTAAAGGGGGAGCTTTTGTCTGCCTTTCTCGCGACATTACGCCATGTTCCTGGGATCGTACGCAGGTATGGGTATTGTTTGTTCTATTATAACTAAGGTGCGATACATGCGAACTTTGTTAGTGCACAGTATTTCAGCCTTAACGCAGTTTTGTTGTCGCAACTGAATGGCATAACACATTTGTTATCAATTATTTACTTTGCTTTTTGTTTTGAGCCGTGTATGCTATCCCACCTTGGTGAGTGATTGAGATGCTTACTGATGGACGAGGTTCGAGCCGGGCTGAGAAAGACACCTCTCAGGCGGTAAGGGCAGCGTCGAAGGGAAAACGGGACCCGCCGAGGGTCGGCGGGAATGTGAATTGCTTAATTGGTGCGTCGTCTAAATCGTACTTAATCTAAAACGAGGGACAGAGGAGAAGAGACATGGATAATCTGAGAACGCTCGTCGCGCGCTTCGTCCAGGACGAACAGGGGCAGGACCTTATCGAGTACGCCTTGCTCGCGACGTTCGTCAGCCTGGTGGCCATCGCTGGCGCCACGCTGCTCGGCACCGCGCTGAACAACTGGTACGACGCGGTCGAGGACACGGTCAACACGGCGGCCGGCTCGGCGGCCAGCTAGTCGCGGCGAGAACGAGACTCATGACGGTCGGGTCGGACTTTCCCCAGGTCCGCCCGACCTCATAGTTTTTTGGACGGATTGCCATGACATCCCTGCTGCTTAGATTCCTCGTCGAGGAAGACGCCCAGGATCTGATCGAGTACGCGCTGCTCTGTACCTTTGTTGGTCTGGCGGGTGCGGCGGGGTTCAACGTACTCATGAACGCGGTTGGGGTCACGTACGGGAAGTGGGACACGCAAGTCAACGACCTCTGGAACACGCCCGATCCCGGAGCGGGTTCTTAGGTTGATGGGATTCCCGCATCTGGCGGCACTCGCCGTGGCGCTTGGCGGGTGCGTCACGGATTTGAGGACGCGCCGGATTCCGAACGTACTGACGTTCGGCGCGGCGGCTGGTGCGTTGGGGTTTCATCTGGCCAACAGCGGCCTCGCCGGCCTCGGATGGTCGGCCGCGGGCTGGCTGGTTGGCGCGGCATGTTTTTTCCCGCTGTTCGCGCTGCGCGGACTCGGGGCCGGCGACGTGAAACTGGTCGCCGCGTTGGGCGCGTGGATCGGGCCAGGCCAGACCGTCTGGCTCGCCGCGTTTTCGGCGATCGCGGGCGGCGTGCTTGCGCTCGGCGTCGCGCTGGCGACCGGCTATACGAAGCAGGCCTTCGTCAACGTGTGGGGACTCTTGGGGTACTGGAAAGTGATGGGCTTGAAGCCGCATCCGGGAATGACCCTGGATGCGTCGTCCGGCACACCGAAAGTGCCGTATGCGCTGCCAATCGCGGCAGGTCTGGTGATGACTCTATGGCTACGTTGATCCGACGACGGCTGGCGCGGTTCGCGAGTGACAAAGGCGCGGAGCTTATCGAGATGGCGCTCGTGCTGCCAATTCTCCTGATGATCTTCGCGGGCATCATCGATTTTGGTTTCATGTTTCAACGCTACGAAGTGCTGACGAACGCGGCGCGCGAAGGCGCGCGCATGGGCACGTTGCCCGGCTATTCGACGACCGACGTCGTCAACCGCGTGGAGAGCTACCTGTTTACGAGCGGCCTAACGGACACGCACCCGACACCGATAGTTCTTCCAGGGACTGCGACTGTGGGAAGCGGCACCATCGACACCGTGACCGTCATTGTCTGGTACCACAGTCAGTTCACGAATCTTGGTCCGATAGCTGCACTCGTGGGTGGTAGCGGTTGGACGAGCATCACGTTGAAGGCGGCTTCGACCATGCGGTTGGAGACGCCCGCAACAGGATCGTAAAACGGCTCGTCAAGATCGTAACCCAGCGCTGTCAAATGGGGAATAGTGATGAATCGTAGAAATCGCACGCTCGTCGTCGTCGCCGTCGCGGTCGTCATGGCGGCCGTCGCCAGCTTCGGCGTGTACCGCGCCATCCAGAACATTCCGGAACGCACGAAGTACATTCCGGCGCACTATCTCGTCGTCGCCAAGCAGGACGTGCCCGTCGGCACGATCATCGAGGCGCAGCACGTGCGTCTGGCGGGCTGGCCGCAGGACACCAACGTCGAAGGCAGCTTCGCGAAGATCGAGGACGTGCTCGGCCGCGGCGCGATTTCGCCGGTCGTCATCAACGAGCCGATCACCGAGCGCAAGCTCGCGTCGAGGGAAGCGGGCGGCGGACTGCCGCCGATGATTCCGGCGGGCATGCGCGCGATGGCGGTGAAGGTGAACGACGTCATCGGCGTCGCCGGCTTTACCGTCCCCGGCACGCGCGTGGACGTCGTCGTGACGATCAAGGATCGCGACAACAGCGTCTCACGCGCGGTGCTGAGCAACATCCAGGTTCTCTCCTCGGGCACCAAGTTTGATCAAGAGCAGTCGAAGAACGGCCAGGCGATGAAGACCGCCGTCGTGACACTGCTGGTGACGCCGCCCGATGCCGAGAAGCTCGCGCTCGCGCAAACCGAAGGGCAGATCGTTCTGGCGCTGCGCAACCCGATGGACGTCGAGGCCGTGCAGACGCAGGGCGCGCGCATGTCGGGTCTCATGGGCACGCCGGCGCCCGCGCCTGCCGTCAAGGCCGTGCAGGGCCGCCCGCGGGTCGTGACGCCGCCCGCGCCCCCGCCCGTCGCGCCGAAGTACACCGTCGACGCGATTCGCGGCGCCAAGCGCAGCGAGGAGATCATCAAGGACGGCAAAGGAGGAGGCCAGTAATGTCGTTCTTCTCTCGTCGAGAGCGCCCGCTCGGTTGGGCGGGTGTGGGGTTCGTCGCGCTCGCCGCCATCACGCTGAGCCCGTCCGTTTCCGCCGATCAGCAGACCGATCCGCAGGCGACGCCGCAGACGCAGACCGTGGCGCCGCCGCAGACGCCGCAGCCGACCGTGCAGGGCGCGATTCCGGATCGGGCGATGGCCGACCGCATCGTGCTCCTCGCCGGCCGCTCCTTGCCGCTCACGACGGAGTTCGACGTCAAGGGCTTCTCCATTACCGATCCCGAGGTCGCGGACCTCATTGTCAAGTCGCCGCGTGAGCTGCTCCTGAACGGCAAAAAGGCCGGCACGATCAGTCTCATCATCTGGGGCGACACGCAGCGCGTCCATCACGAGCTGGCGGTCGTCAATGCCGTGACCCCGCTCGAGCAGACGCTCCTCGCGCTCTTCCCCGGCGAGGACATTCGCGTGACCTACACCGAAGGGTCCATGATTCTGTCGGGCCGCGTCTCGAGCAATGCCGTGCATCTCCGCGCGGCGGAAGTCGCCCAGGCGAGCGCGCCGAAGCTCACGATCATCAACATGCTGCAGCTGCCGGGCGGCGGCGGCAGCCAGCAGGTGCTCCTGCAGGTGCGCTTCGCGGAAGTCAACCGGCGCGCGATCACCGAGCTCGGCGTGAACCCGTTCACGACCCGCAGCACGTTCACCGCCCGGTCGACGACGCAGCAGTTCCCGGCTCCGGTGTTCGACGACACGAACGACTCGAGCCGCGACCAGGTCCAGGGGCTCGTCTTCAGCGACTACCTGAACCTGTTCTTCTTCCAGCGCGAGCAGGGCATCGGCGCCGTGATAAAGGCGCTCGAGCAGAAAGGCTGGTTCGAGAGCCTCGCCGAGCCGAACCTGATCGCCTACAACGGGAAGAAGGCGAGCTTTCTCGCCGGCGGCGAGTTCCCGGTGCCGATCGTGAGCAGCAATGGTTCGGTCAACGTCACCTTCAAGGAGTTCGGCGTCAAGCTGGAATTCACGCCGGTCATCGCGGGCGACGTGATTCGTCTGGCCGTCAGACCCGAGGTGAGCTCGCTCGACTTCAACAACGGCGTCACGATTTCGGGTTTCCGGATTCCCGCGCTCACCTCGCGCTGGGCGCAAACGGAAGTGGAGCTGCGCGACGGGCAGTCGTTCGCGATTGCCGGGTTGCTCAACAACATCGGCCAGGAGGATCGCGCGGCGATTCCCATCCTCAGCCGACTGCCGATCATCGGCAAGATTTTCACGAGCAAGGCGGCGCGCGACGATCGAACCGAGCTCATGGTCCTGATCACCCCGCGGCTCGTCCGGCCCTTGAACCCGGACGAAGTGCCGCCGCTGCCGACGATCATCAAGAAAGAGGGCGGCAAGGGCGACACGTCCAACAACATCAAGGGCGGCGCGGGCCTGATTGACGGCCCGAACGCGCCCGAACCGGCCAGGATCGGGCGCCGGTAGTCCGCATCGACTCCCCAGCATGTCGATGGAGGGACTATGACCGGAAGACGCAGAGCGGTGGGCAATGATCGGGGAGCCGTGCTGATCCACGTCGCGCTGGGCGTGCTGTGTCTTGCGGCGTTCACGACCTTCGTGGCCGACTACGGATTGATGTGGGTGGCGCGGCGACAGGCGCAAAACTCGGCCGACGCCGGCGCCATCGCGGGAGCCACCGCGTTCGCGTTCGACGATCCGTACAACTACGCCGATTCCGGGGCCTCCAAGCAGAACGCCTACCTGGCGACGCAAACGAATTTCGTGTGGGGCCAGTCGCCGTACGTCAACATCACCAACCACATCACGTTCCCCGTCGTGCCGCAGATCGACTGCGATCCGGATAATGACGGTCTCAGCAACTGCGTGCGTGTCGAAGTCTTTCGCAACGCCGACAACGTGAACGCCCTGCCGATGCTCTTCGGCCATATTCTCGGGATTTCATCGCAGAACACGCGGGCGAGTGCGGTCGCGCTCGTCATGTCAGCGAACTCGAGCATATGCACCAAGCCCTGGGCGGTCGCCGACAAGTGGCAGGAAGCGGACCTCAGCTGGGATCCGACCGATACCTTCGATCCGCCGGCCGACACCTACCGGTATCCAGGCGAAAACGGTTCGGGGGATCCTGGCACCGGGTTCAAGGCCCCGCCGGCGACGCCGAACGACTATGCCACCGAAATCACGCTCAAGCTCGGCAGCCCTTCGGACACCATCCATCCCAGCTTTTTCATGGCGCTCGATCTCAGCTCGGCGGCCGACAGCACGTGCATCAACCAAGGCGCCGATTGCTATAAAGACGCGATTGGAGGCTGCGCGGGCGGGACATGGAAGATCGGCGACATGGTGCCGAAAGAAAACGGCAACATGACGGGTCCGACCGCGCAAGGCACGCAGGACCTCATCAATCTCGACTTGGGCGCCGACTGGGATCCGATCGCCAAGCAGATCACGGGCAGCTGCGTCGGCCCCCCGTATACTTGTTCGACGCCTGGCTTGAAGCTCAGCCCGCGCGTGGTGGCCATCCCGGTCTTCGACGTCGAGCTGTACCTCGCCACCGGCGGCGGACCGGGCAACGGCACGGTGAAGATCGTGAACATTCTCGGGTTCTTCGTCGATCGCATTGTCAACGGCGATGTCGTCGGATACCTGATCAACAAGCAGGAAACATACATTGCCGGTGCCGGCGGAGTCGTAGGCCAGGCGTCGTTCCTGAAGCAGATCATTCTGATCCGCTGAACGGCGTACGTGTCAGTGACTGAGCTGAGCGAAAGAAGGTAGAGGACGTTGTGGGCGTGAGTATTACGGTAGTCGAATCGACCGACCGGCAGCTGACCATGCTCGCGCGTGGGGCCGGTCTCATCGTCGCCGGCAGTGTGCCGATCGGCGAGATGGCCGGGATCGATCGTCAGGGCAAGCCGCCTGACGTGCTCCTGGTGGATCTGCGGGGCCGGACGACCCTCCCAAGCGATCTGGCCAATCTCAAGCGGCGTCACCCGCGCATGGGTGTCGTCATCGTCGCGTCGCAGATGGACCCGGCGATGATGCTCGAGGCGATGCGCGCCGGCGTCAGCGAATTCGTGACCGACCCGGTGGCGGGACCCGACCTGAAAGCCGCGGTCGATCGCGTCGTCGGCCAGCATTCGGCGCCGACGGCGCCCGGCCAGATTCTGGCGTTCCTGGGCGCCAAGGGCGGCGTCGGTACGACGACGCTGGCCGTGAACGTGGCCGCATCGATCGCGAGCGAGCGGGACGCGCAAGTGCTCATGGCGGACCTCCACGTGACCGGTCACGGCGATGCCGCGCTGCTGTTCGGCGTCGAGCCGCGGTTCTCAATCGTGGACGCGCTCGAGAACGCGCACCGACTCGACGAAGCGTTTCTGCGCGGACTTGTCGTCCGCGCCAAGCCTGGCGTGGACGTCCTGGCCTCGCCGGATCGTCCGTCAGCCAAGCAGCCGGACAGCCGTCACGTGCGGACGCTCATCGAGCGGCTCGCCACCCACTATCGATCAGTCGTGCTCGACGTGCCGCGATCCGATTTTGGACTGATCGACGCGCTCGAGTCGGTCTCGGCCGTGCTGCTCGTGGTCAACCAGGAACTGCCGACCGTCCGTCGCGCGGCCCAGCTCGCGGGGCTGCTGCGCCAGCGGCTGGGCAAGGATCGCGTCGCCACGGTCGTCAGTCGGTATGACTCGCGCGCCGAAATCGGCCAGGACGACATCGAACGCGTCGTCGGGCTGCCCGTGTGGGGCGTGCTGCCGAGCGACTACCGGCTCGCGCTTTCGGCGGCCAATCAAGGCAAGCCGCTGATCTCGGAGAACCGCAGCCGGCTGGCCAACTCGATGCGGCAGCTCGCGCGGCGGCTCACGGGCGCCGAGGGCGGCGAATCGCAGCCGGCACGCCCGGCGCCGGCCAAGCTGGCGACGCGGCTGACCGGGCTGTTCTGAGAGAGGGGCAATTGTAGGGGCGGGCTTGAGCCCGCCTGGCAGGCCGGCTGAAGCCGGCCCCTGCAGCAAACACAATGATGGAAACGACCGTGCATCAACAGTCTTCGTCAGGGCTCGACATCCGGCACTCCTATTACCAGGAGATCAAGGCGCGGATCCATACCGCGCTCCTCAACCGGTTGAACCTGGAGCGTCTCAGCCAGATCAAGCGCGAGGACGCCGAGCCTGAGCTCCGCTCGGTGATCGCGTCGCTGCTCGAAAAAGAAACGGTCACGACGCCGCTCAGCCTGCTCGAGCGCGACAGCCTGGTCGGCGACGTCCTGAACGAGCTCTTCGGCCTTGGCCCGCTCGAAGCGATCCTCGTCGACCCGGACGTCTCCGATATCCTGGTCAATCGCTTCGATCAGATCTACGTCGAGAAACACGGCAAGCTCGAGACCATTGACGCGATGTTCAAGGACGACCGCCACCTGATGCGCATCATCGAGCGCATCGTGAGCACGGTCGGCCGCCGCATCGATGAATCGAGCCCGATGGTGGACGCCCGCCTGCTCGACGGCTCGCGCGTCAACGCCATCATTCCGCCGCTGGCGATCGACGGTCCCGTGCTCTCGATCCGGCGCTTCCGCACCGACAAGCTCGGCGCGCAGGATCTCGTGAACACCAAGTCGCTGACCGAGCCGATGCTGACGTTCCTGAAGGCGGGCGTCGGGTGCCGTCTGAACGTCGTGATCTCGGGCGGCACGGGCGCGGGCAAGACGACGCTCCTCAACGTGCTCTCGAGCTTCATTCATGACACCGAGCGCGTCATCACGATCGAGGACGCGGCCGAACTTCTGCTGCGGCAGCGGCACGTGGTGCGTCTCGAAACGCGCCCGGCCAACATCGAAGGCAAGGGCGCCATCCGGCAGCGGCAGCTCGTCATCAACGCCCTCCGTATGCGGCCCGATCGCATCGTGGTCGGCGAGGTCCGCGGCGAGGAAGCCGTGGACATGCTTCAGGCCATGAACACGGGCCACGACGGCAGCTTGACGACGATCCACGCCAACACGCCGCGCGACGCCCTGTATCGTCTCGACACGATGGTCGCGATGGCGAGCTTGAACCTGCCCGACAAGGCGATTCGTCAGCAGGTCGCGTCGGCCATCAACCTCATCGTCCAGGTCTCGCGTATGGCCGACGGCACGCGCAAGGTCACCAGCATCTCCGAGATCACGGGGATGGAAGGTGACGTCATCACGATGCAGGACATCTTCGTGTTCGAGCGCACGGGCCTCAACGACAAGGGCAAGGTGACCGGGCGGTTCCGCGCGACCGGGATCCGGCCGAAAGCCAGCGAGCGGCTGGCTGCCTCCGGCATCAAGCTCCCGATGGAGCTCTTCGAGCACCTGGAAATGATCAACTAGGCCGAGGATCAGGATCAACAGGACGCGTCATGCTGATTGCCCTCGCCGTCTTCACCGTCGTGATGCTCATCATCCTCGGCGCGTATTTCCTGCTCGTCGTGCGCGACGAGCGGAAGCTGCTCGAACGCCTCACGCCGCAGGCGGCGTCCCGCAAGCGCGGCCTCAAGCTGGGCGTGATCAAGGCCGAGGAGCGCCTGAGCAACCTCGATGCCTTCGACAAAATCCTGCGGCGATCGAACAAGTACGTCTCCCCCGTCAAGACGTTCGTCCAGCAGTCCGGCGTGCGGTTCACGCTCGGCACGTTTCTGCTGTCGATCGGGTGTCTCGGCCTGCTGGGATTCGTGGTGGCGTTCCGCTTCTCGTCCAGCCTCTGGCTCGGCGTGCTGGGGGCGTTTCTGGGCGGGCTGCTGCCGTACATCTACGTCAAGCGCGCGCGGAACAAGCGCCTGCTGAAGTTCGAAGAACAGTTTCCTGAAGCGATCGATCTCGTGGCGCGGGCGCTCCGCGCCGGACACTCGCTGCCCACCGGCCTCAGCATGGTGGCCGACGAGCTCGCCGCGCCGGTGGGCACCGAGTTCCGCACGCTCTACGACGAGCAGAACTACGGCCTGACGCTGCCGGAGGCGCTTCGGAACTTCGCGGGGCGGATTCCGGTGCTCGACGCGCGGTTCTTCGTGACCGCGGTGCTGACGCAGCGGGAGGCGGGCGGCAACCTGGCCGAGGTGCTCGACAACCTGGCCGAGGTCATCCGCGCGCGGTTCAAGGTCAAGCGCCAGGTCCGCGTCATCTCGGCGCACGGTCGCATCACGGGCTGGGTGCTCGCCGGCCTGCCGCCGTCGGTCGCCGTCGCGTCGTTCATCATCAGCCCCGTCCACATGCAGACGCTGCTCGGCGACCCGATCGGCATCAACATGATCATGGCCGCCTGCGTGATGCAGGTGCTCGGCACGCTCATCATCCGCAAGATCGTGGACATCGAGTACTAGTCATGGGCATCGAACTGTTGGTCACCGTCTTCGCTGTCTTCGCCGCGGTCGCCATCGGCGTCGGCGGCCTGATGCAGTTCGTCATGACGCAGACGAACTTCGAGCGCCGGCGCCTGCAGCAGGCGCACGTCGGGGCCGCCACGGGCGTGCTCCTCGAGAACCCATCGCTCGATCCGGAGGACAGCAAGATCGCCAAGAGGCTCAGCGGCATCGTCCCGCGATCGCCGAAGGAGATGGGCAACCTCCGGCGGAAGTTCGCGCGCGCCGGCTACCACTCCACGACGCCGATCGGTGTGTACTCGCTGGCGCAGCTGGTGCTGCCCGCGATCTTCGCGTTCGTGCCGCTCGTGTTCCTCCCGATGTCGCAGGCCTGGATGATCATGATCATCTCGGCGCTGATGGGGTATCTGATTCCCGGCTTCGTGCTGTCGCGCATCACCACCAAGCGTCAAAAGGTCATCACGAACGGTCTGCCCGATCTCCTCGACCTGCTCATCGTCTGTCTCGAAGCGGGATCGTCGCTCGACCAGGCGATCGTGAAAGCGACCGACGAACTGGAGCTCGCGTACCCGGCGCTCGCGGAAGAATTTCGTATGTTGATTACGGAAACGCGCGCCGGCAAGCCTCGTCTCGAAGCGTTCAAGAATCTGGCGTCGCGCACCGGTGTGGACGATGTCCGGGCACTGGTTTCGATGCTCGTTCAGACCGATAGATTCGGGACGAGCGTATCGCAGGCGCTCAGAACGCACGCCGAAGTGTCACGCACGAAGCGTCGGCAGCGGGCTGAGGAGCGGGCCGCCAAGATCGGCGTCAAGTTGGTTTTCCCGCTGGTGTTCCTCCTCTTCCCGGCGTTCTTTACAGTGACGCTTGGACCCGCGATCGTTCGCTTCGTCCGAGTCCTGTTCGGCGAGGTCGGAGTGCAATAGCGATTCGTGCTGTTCGGTTTGTGATCGCCCGGTTCGGGACACCGGTGCACGTGGAGTCCCGCAGGGAGAATGGAGTACACACATGTCGACGTCGACGATCATCCTGTTTGCCGTTGCGGGCGCGTTTCTGGTGCTGTACATGATGCGCCGGCGCAGCCGGTTGAACCGGGAGGAGTAGCGATCATGCCCGGGCATCCCGGCCCGGGAGGCGACGGACCGAGAGGTGCGTGCCTTGTGACCGTTGGCCAGGTTCGACCGGCTCGCTGGTCCGCGATCGCGCGCGTGGGCGTCGTCGCCGTCCTGACCGGTGTGCTGACCGGGTGCGCGGCGCGTCAGTCGTCCGAGACGGCCAACCGGCTGCCCCGGGACGCCGGCTCGTCGGAGCGACAGCCGGAGCTCCCGGCGCCAGGCGCGTCGGCCTCCGGATTGCTCCAGGCGCCGCACGGGACGGCGCGTATTGAGTTGAGCGACGTGACGCTCGCCCGGACGCTCAAGGCGCTCGACGGCGAGCCGACGTCAGAAGCCTATCGCCGCGTGGCGGTGGAGTACCGACGCCTGCAGGTCTTCGATCGAGCGCATGAATTTTTCACCGAGGCCATCAAGAGCGATCCGAAGAACGCCGCGGCGTTCGACGGGCTGGCCCGGACGTGGCGCGACTGGGGACTGCCCCGGCTCGGGCTGTCACACGCGTACATGGCGGTCTACCTCGCGCCGGACTGGGCCGCCTCGCAAAACACGCTGGGCACGCTGCTGTACGTGCTCGGCAACGGGACCGAAGCGCGCCGGCGGTTCGAACGGGCGATCACGATCGATCCCCACGCCGCCTATGCGCTCAACAATCTGTGCTATCTGTCGTTTACCGAGGGGGACGAGACCCGGGCGATGGCCGAGTGCACCGAGGCGCTGACACGCGCGCCCGGACTCACCGCCGCGCGCAACAATCTGGCGCTGGTGCACGCCGCCGCCGGGCGTCTCGCGCTGACCGAGCGCGAGTTTCTCTCCGCCGGCAGCCGCGGCATCGGGTTCTACAACCTGGGGATCGTGCACATGGCGCGCCGAGACTATCCGAAGGCGGTCGTGGCATTTGAAACAGCATTTCGCGAGACACCGTCGCTTTGGGAAGCCGACGTCCGCGCGCGCGAAGCCCGCACGCTCGCCGCGCGGCCGCAGGGCCCGAGCGGCCCGATGAGGAACTGAGGTCATGTTCATCACCGACGAAACCGCGGACGAAACCCTCGACATTACGACGCTGCCCGCGCCGAGAACGCTCGAAGAGGCTGGCCTGCGCCTGGATTTGATCATTCAGCTGGTCATCAAGGCGCTGCACTTCGCGGGCGAGCTGTCCGGCGTGCAGATCGCCGACCGGCTCGGACTGCCCTTCTCGGTTATCGAGCCGGCGATCGACGCTCTCAAGACCCAGCACCTCTGCGAGATCGTCGGCGGCAGCACGCTCGGCGCGCCGTCGTACCGATACCGCATCACCCATCTCGGCCGGGAGCGCGCGCACATGTTTCTCGAGATGAGCATGTACACGGGTCTGGCGCCGGTCCCCGTGACGCAGTACCGGCGCTACATGATGGCGTTCCAGTCCGCCAATCCCGGCCTCGTCTCCCGGTCGCAAGTCAGGGAGGCGTTTTCGCACCTCGTGTTGAGCCAGCGCGTACTTGACCAGCTCGGCCCGGCCGTGAACGCGCGGCATTCACTGTTCGTGTACGGCCCGCCCGGAAACGGCAAGACCGTCGTCTCGCAGGCGATCGGCAACCTGCTCTACGGCGACATGTGGATTCCACATGCGCTCGACGTGGACGGGAACATCATTCAGATGTTCGATCCCGTCAACCACGAGCCGATCCCGCCACCCGAGGAGTCGATGGGCCTCGAGGAAACGGAGACGCACGACAAGCGGTGGATCGCCTGCCGGCGGCCCCTGGTCACGGTCGGCGGAGAGCTCACGCTCGATGCGCTCGACCTGGCGTACAGCCCGGTGGCCAAGTTCTACCGCGCGCCCATTCAGCTCGTCGCCAATGGCGGGGCGCTCGTCATCGACGACTTCGGGCGGCAGAAGTGCTCGCCGCACGCGCTCCTCAACCGGTGGATCACGCCGCTCGAGAGCCGCGTGGACTTCCTCACGCTCCAGTCGGGCCAGAAGGTGGACCTGCCCTTCATGGTGCTCGTCATCTTCGCGACGAACATCAAGCCGGCCGAGCTGGTCGACGAGGCGTTCCTGCGACGTATTCACTACAAGGTGTTCGCCGAGAGCCCGACGGAGGCCGACTTCACGCAGATCTTCCAGAATGCCTGCCGGGAGCGGGACCTGGAGTTCGATCCGGGGCACGTCCGGCACCTGCTCGACCGGGTATATCCGGCGCGAGGGATCGAGATCCGCGGCTGTCATCCGCGCGACTTGATTGATCAGGCCCTGTCGCTGGCGCTCTACCTCGGCGAGCCTCCCCGACTGACCGTAGAACTGCTGGAGGCGGCGTGCGCCAGCTACTTCGTGGACGAAACCGCGGGCGTCTCGGCCCAGCATTGATATTGGCCCGGCCCGGACGGCGGTCCGTGCGGACGTTCGCTGTCTTCGGCGCCGTGGTTACAGCGGCGGTACTGTCGTCGGTGCCTACAGGTGCGCGTCAGGAGCCGCCGCGTCCGGCGACGGCTCAGGACCCGGCGCAAGCCGTTCCGCAGGCCCCGCCCGTCGCCATTCAGATCACGTCACCCCTCGGGCGCACCGGCATGTCGGGCGCCGTCCGCATCGTCGCGCGGGTGACGACCAGGAACGATGACGCCGTGTTGAGCGCGGTGCAGTTCTTTGTCGACGGCCGGCTGGTCGGCGAGGACAAGATCGCGCCGTACGCGATCGAATGGACCGATGCGAATCCGTTCGAGATGGCCGAGATTTCGGTCCAGGTCCAGGACGAGCATGGCAACGTCGCGCGCGACAAGATCCGGTTGAAGCCGATCGACGTGAGCCAGTCAACGTCCGTCCAGAGCGTGCTGCTCGAGCCGCAGGTGCTCGACGCGAAGGGCCGGCCGGTCAAGAACCTCACGCCCGAGAACTTCCGCGTGCTCGAGGACGGAGTCCTGCAGGAGCTCGACCTGGCCAAGCCGGACACGATGCCGGCGACCTACACGCTGCTCATCGACACCAGCGGCAGCATGCGCCGGCGGATCGACTTCGTCCGCCAGGCCGCGGGCAAGCTGCCCTCTCTCCTGCGCCCGAATGACACCGTCGTCGTGGCGCCGTTTGCCAAGACGCTTGGAGCGATCACGGGGCCGACGCGCGACGCGGCGACGATTGCGGGCGCCATCGACGAGATCAAGCCCACGGGCGGCACGGCGATTCTCGACTGCCTGTCGTCGGTCGTCGATCAGCTCGACACGTCCGAGGGCCGCCACGCGATCGTCGTGATTACGGACGGCTACGACGAGCACAGCTCGATGAAGTTCGAGCGGGCACTCGAGTCCGTCAAGGCCGCGGGGATCACCGTCTATGTGATTGGTGTCGCGGGTGTCGCCGGCATCTCGCTCGAGGGCGAGGATCTCCTGCGCCACATCGCGATCGCGAGCGGCGGGCGGGCGTTCTTCCCGTTCCGCGAGGAACAGCTGCCGGACGTCCACGCGCAGATCGCGGCCGACGTGCAGATCCGGTACGTCCTGACGTACACCCCGAAGAACCAGAAGCTCGACGGCAAGTGGCGGGCGATCACGGTCGAGACCATGGATCCGACGCACGTGATCAAGGCGCGCAAGGGGTACATGGCGCCGCTGCCGCCGCCGATCAAGCCGTCGATCGAGCTCACGATTCGCGACGCGAACCGCCAGTTCGTGGACGTCGCCGCCGAGGATCTGGTCGTCTACGAGGACGGGGTCGAGCAGAAGGTCGAGGTGTTCCAGGAAGCCGTCGCGCCCGTGTCGATCATCCTGGTGCTCGACGAGAGCGGCAGCATGAAGCGCGCCGCGCCCATGGTCATGGAATCCGCGCGCAAGTTCGTCCAGTCGCTTCCCGACAAGGACAAGCTGGGGGTCATGCTCTTCTCGGACAAGACCAACATGATCCACGACCTGACGACGATCCGTGTCTGGGCCCTGGACGCGATACGAGGGTACTCCGTCAAGGGCGGAACGGCGCTGTACGACGCCGTCGTGGAGGCGCTGCAGCGGCTCTCGCGCGTCGAGGGCCGCCGCGCCGTGGTCGTGCTGACGGACGGCCGCGACGAGAACAACCCCGGCACCGGCCCGGGCAGCGTGCACACGTTCACGGACGTTCTGAACGCGATTCGCGGCGTGGACGCCATGGTCTTCCCGATCGGGTTGGGCACCAACCTCGATCGCGCATATCTGGAACGAATGGGCGAGCTGTCCATGGGCGAGGCCTACTTCCCGGCCGAGGTCACCGAGCTCGAGGTCAACTACCAGCGCATCATCGAAAATCTCCGGCGGCGGTACGTGGTCAGCTACACGTCCACGAACGACGAGCGCGACGGCGGTTGGCGGAAGGTCGAGATCAAATCCGTGCGCGACGGCATCGTCGTCGAGAGCCGCGGGGGCTATTTTGCCCCGAACAAGTAGAGCGGATTGAACGCCAATTCGCCGACCAAAGGGCGGGGTAGACCGCGTGTTCCTGGTCCCCACAGGTCGGACGCCATCCCGGTGAGCTGTACACGCTGTATGTGTTACCGCGATACCAACGGTGTGGAGTGGGAACCAGATTATTTTGGTCTGTCCGTGGCGCGTTAAGTGATCGCGGGCTTGCGCCGATGTTTCTTTGGGTTCTTGCCAACAATCCGGCTCGGAATTTTTTTGAAGCCTTGGGCGGCCGATTGGTCTTGAGGTCCGTCGCCGATCCGGTGGGTCGCGTCACCAACGCGAAGGTGGCGTACGCGTGGCAGGACCCGGAAGCGCCCGTTTCAGCGGGGAGTCGTAGGTCTCGAAGGGCGTGACGCGCCGTACGAGGCCGGCCTTCAGGCGTCTCGTCTACAGGAGCGTTCCACGCAAGACCAGCATCCCGACGCTGAAATAAATCACGAGTCCCGTCACGTCCACGAGCGTCGCGACGAACGGCGCCGACGACGCCGCCGGGTCGAAGCCCAGGCGACGCATCACGAACGGCAGCAACGAACCGGTCAACGTGCCCCACAGGACGACGCCCACGAGCGACAACGCAACGGTGAGCGCAATCAACACCCAGTGTGGGCCGTACATGTCTCCGAACGCTGACCACAGCGTGATACGCAGGAACCCGATGCTGCCCAGGATGGCCCCGAGCGCCAGCCCGGCCAGCACCTCGCGGCGCATGACCCGCCACCAGTCGTGCAGCCCGACCTCGCCGAGCGCCAGGGCGCGAATGACCAGTGTCGCGGCCTGTGAGCCGGAATTGCCCCCGCTCGAGATGATCAGGGGCACGAACAGAGCGAGCACCACGGCCTTGGCGATCTCCGCTTCGAAAAAACCCATGGCCGTGGCGGTGAGCATCTCGCCGAGAAACAGCGCCGTCAGCCAGCCGGCGCGCTTCTGAATCATCCGGCCGAACGCAATCCGCATGTACGGCTCGTCGAACGCCTCGGATCCGCCGATGCGCTGGATCTCACGCGTCGCGGACGCCTCGGCGACGTCTAACATGTCGTCAATCGTGACGATCCCGATGAGCATGCCCCCCGAATCCGTGACCGGAAGCGCCGTCCGGTCGTACTTGCGAAACACCGCGACGGCCGCGTCCTGGTCGTCGGTGGCTTTCAGCGCGACGAACTGGCGATTCGTCAGATCGGCCACGCGTCGGTCTGTCGGAGCCAGGAGGAACTCGCGAATTCGGACGTCATCGAGCAGCAGCCCATGCTCGTCAACGACATAGATGACGTTCAGCGTCTCGCTGTCCTGACCGTGCTCGCGCACGTAGTCGAGGACCTCGCGCACGGTCCAGTGCTCCTCCACGGCCACGTAATGCGGGGTCATCAGGCGGCCGACCGAGCGCTCCGGATAGCCCAGAAGGGTGAGCGCGACCGCTCGTTCCTCGGGCGTCAGCAGATTCAGCAGCTGGCGTGTCGCGCTTGCCGGCAGCTCTTCCAGAAACATCGTCCGCTCATCCGGCGCCATGGCGTTGAGCAGCGTCGCCACGTCTTCCTGCGCCATCGCCTTGAGCAGGGCTTCCTTGGCCTCTTGTGAGAGGTACTCGAAGACGACCGCGGCATCCTTGCGCGGCAGGACGCGGAAGGCCAGCACCTGATCTTCGAGGCTGAGGTCAGTCAGGAGCGCGGCGAGGTCGCCTGGGTGTCGATTGCGCACGATGTCACGCAGGCGCGCATAGTCGCGCGCGTGAAGGACCTCAGTCAGCTCCTCGGACAGTCGCGTGACCTGTCGGATAGCTGAGAGACCTTCGTTACGTTCTGGTCCGTTCAGTTGTTGTTCCATTTGCGTCAGGGCGGCTCGAACCACGTCGTGATGGTGGACGTGCGGGCCAATCGCGCTCGTAGCGTCAAGCCAGAGGCGGTGAATCAGATCGAGATCGGCGGCGGTGAGCGCCGGCGGGTGCGCGCCGAGGTGATACGTGTCCACTCGGCCGCTGTGGTGATGTACGAATAGCTGCACGTCGAGACGTTCCGGCTTGGGCGCGCGCTCCCACGCCGCACCGAGCCGTCTGGCTTGCTCGTCGAGCGACAGCGTCTGGGATTCGCCGACGTGCACCTCTGACGACCGGAGGCGGATGACCGTCGCCACGATCGCGTCGAAGACGTTGAGCGCCGGCACGACCAGCAGCCGGACGGGCCGCCCGTATCGCTCGGCCAGCGCGACGACCTCTGAGAGCAAATGTCGTTCGGCCGGGGTCGGCGTCGGGTCGGTCGACGCGTCTTCACTAACATCGACGCCCAGGAGCCGCACGGTCATCACGACGACGTCCCGATCTCGGGAGCTTTCGAGCGCGGCGGCGACGTGCGCCAGGACGTTGGGATTCCGAACGGCGACCAGAAGATTGGCAGGCCGGGCGTCGATGTGGCCGAGCGAGAGCTCGGCGCCGGGGAGCACGTCGAAGGCCTCCGACTCCCCCGTTGCGGGTGCGGCCTCGGACTGGCGGGTGATCCCGATGAAGAGCAGGACGCAGCCCCCGAAGATGACGAGCGTCGTGACCGACGCCACATCGCCTGTGACGACCATTGCCGCGGCACTCACCGCTATCAGCGCAGCGGGCAGCAACAATCCGACAGGCACCGCGCGCGAGCCCACGCGAATCGTCAGCGGCACCTGGAACGCCGGCGCCCTGAAAGACGATCGCAGGCGTACGAGCGCGGCGACCTTGAACACCAGCGTGACGACAATGGCCATCGCGTAGGCCCGTGACAGCCACCCCACGCGGCCGCTGCTGGTGACAATCACGAGCATGACGGCCGCGGCCGCCGCATTGAACGCGCGAGCGGGTGTGCCAAACTTCGTGTGCAGGAGTGCGAGCGCCTCAGAAAGCACGCCTTCCGCCGACAGACGCTGGAGCAACTGGGCCGCGTCGTCGATTGCCGCCCGGACGGCGGGAGCCAGGATGAGCACAGCGGCCGCGACGAGCCCGAGAGCCAGGACATCCTTCAGGCCTGCAGGCACGCTCAGATGCTGGACAAGCCCGGTCAGGGGCGCCTGCGCCCAGAGCGCGTGCTCCGCGACCGGCACGAGCCGGGAGAAAAGGTACACGCTGAGCGTCGTGCCCACGAGGCTGAACAGCAGAATGAGGACGCTGGTCCGCCGCAGCGCCCGGACCCTGGGTGGCGGAAGCTCGTGCGCGGCCCGCGCCAACGCGTCGCCGCCGCCAATCGCCGGCAACGCGAGCGCCAGGCCAACGAAGTACGGAAGCACACGATCGAGAGAGAGCCAGCCGGGCGCAGCGGTGCCCGCGACCAGGGCGCTCGGGGCGGCAGAGGCAAATCCGCGGAGGAGGCCGAGAACCCCCAGCGTCATGACGACGCCCAGCATGCCGATCCCGATCCATGTCGCTCGAGCGATGTGGTCCGACGCGAAATCGAGTCCTTGACGCGCGCGCAGCCACGAAAAGCCAATCAGGACGGCGGCGACGACGGTCGCGAAGTCTTCAGGTCTCACCGACCCGGCCGGCCGCCATCCGGCGATGGCCGTCAGGGGGGCGGCCGCGGCGTATTGCCCGACTACGACACACGCGAGCGCAGCGAGCAGAAGGCGCTCGACGAGACTGGCCGTCGCTGCGAGCGTGGCCGCACGCCGCCCGAAGGCCTGCCGCATCCGGCCGACCGAGCCTCCGGAGATGAACAACGCCCAACTCTCGATGTCGACCGCGCGAACAAAAGCGGCCAGGGCCCACGCGCCGGCCACGAACCAGGGTGCTGAAGGGCCGAGAACCGGCGTCGTGACGCCGGCGATGAAGAACACAGCAATGCCGAGTTGCGCGATCGCCAGCGCGGCGGCTTTGCGCACGGACATGAACGACAGCAACGCCGTCGACGAAAGGACGACGCGCATCGGACGGCGGGATTGGCGTGGTGGGACGGACGGCATCAGTGAAGGTCGGCGCGCAGCGATCTTGCCGATAATAGCCCGAGGCTCAGCGGGAGACTATGGATCCGACGCACGTGATCAAGGCACGCAAGGGTACATGGGCGGCGTCTTGACGCCGATACAGACACTGGCATCGCACAATGATGAACAAGCCAGCGGTCACGTGGTGGGCCGTTCTCGTTGTCGTTTGGATGGCCGCCGGAGTCTATGCGTTCGCCAACCTGAACCGGGGCTGGGTGCCGCATGACGAGGGGCAATTCGATCAATCCGCGGAGCGCGTGCTGGCCGGGGAGCTCCCCCACCGCGATTTCGACGAGATGTATACGGGTGGATTGACCCACCTCAACGCACTGGCGTTTCGGACGTTCGGCGTGTCCGTGCTCTCGCTTCGGATCGTCTTGTTTCTCTTCTTTCTGGCGTGGGTGCCGGCGACGTATTACGTCGCGTCACGGTTCGGTTCGCCGCTGCTGGCCGGCGCGACCACCGCGCTCGCGGCTGTTTGGAGCATCCCGAACTATTCGTCGCCGGTGCCGTCCTGGTACAACCTCTTTTTCGCCGTGTTCGGATTAGCCGGTCTGATGCGCTATCTGGAGACCGACCGGCGTCGCTGGCTCTTTGCCTCAGGAGTCTGCGGCGGTCTGTCTTTCCTGGTCAAGCTCGTCGGAGCGTACTACGTCCTGGGCGTGTTGTTGTTCTTGATCTACCGCGAGCAGAGCCTGAGGCTGCTCCCGGACCGCACGTCCACTCGAGAACGGTACTACTCGATCGCCCTCGCAACCGGGCTGATCGCCTTCAGCGTGGCTGTCGCGCGTACCTATCGCCAACAGGCTAGCTTCACGGAGTTCTTTCTCTTCGTCGCGCCCAACGTGGGAATTGCTCTGTTCCTCGTGTGGCGCGAGGTGAAGCACTCCGCGGGATCGAGCCTGAGGAGACTCCGCGCGCTTCTGGGAATGTGGACGCCATTCTTCGCTGGCGTCGCCGCCCCGGTGGTCGTGTACTTGATTCCCTACGCGACGGCCGGCGGGCTGCAGGCGTTCGTCGAAGGTGTCTTCGTTCATCCCGGCAGAAGACTGATACACGCCACCTACCCAATGCCGGATCTGGACCTGGTGCTGGTCGCACCCATGCTCGCGTTGATGCTGCTGATCCTTTTCGGCGGGCGGAAGGGCACCGGGTTCATAGCCAGAGTCTTGGCCTTCAACGGGCTGGCGTTCGTGCTGATTGCCTCGGCGTTCATCATTCCCGTCTACTGGATCGGGCAGAGGCCGGCGGCGTTCATGGCGCCTCTCGCCGTGCTGGCCGGAATCGTGCATCTGCGGCGTCCGCCGCCTGAGGATGATCAGCGGCCGCAGCGCCTGATGGTGATTCTCTGCGTCACGGCGATGTGCAGCCTCGTGCAGTTCCCGTTTCCGGCGCCGATCTATGTCTGTTACATCGCTCCGTTGGCGGGCCTGGCGTTGACCGCAGTGGTCGCGGTCGCGAACCCCACGGCCCGACCACTTGGGACGATTGTCCTGGTGTTTTACGCGGCATTTGCCGTCTGGAGAGTGACACCTGGATTCATTTACGCCATGGGTCACTCCGCGGCGCGAGACCACCAGACAGCCCCGCTCGGTCTGCCGCGCGCGCCGGGGCTGCGGATACAGCCGGAAGAGGCCGAAGAATATGCGCGAGTGATCGCCTTGGTTACGCATCTGGCAAATGAGGGGCCGGTCTATGCCTTCCCTGATTGTCCCGAAGTGTATTTTCTGTCCGGTGCCCGGAATCCCGCGCGTGCTATCTATGAGGTGCTGGGCGACTCGGCGTCGACGGACGAGCATGTGACACGCGTGCTGGCGAATCAACACATTCATGCGATCGTGATCAATGGCCGGCCTGCGTTTTCCCCGTTGCCGTCCCCGCAGCTCGTGGCCACCCTCCGAGAGCGCTTTCCGCAGTTCAAGATGGTGGGCCGCTTCGAAGTCAGGTGGCTGGAATGAACCCGTGGGTGGAGCGCTTCATGGAGCAGCCCTGGGTCTACCGATTGTGGATGGCTCCGTTCGCGGAGCAGAAACTCAGCCCGATGCGGCGGCACAACGATCTTAGCCGCGTCAGGCGGGTGCTCGATGTCGGGTGCGGACCTGGCACGAACACTCCGCTCTTTTCACAGGCCGACTACCTTGGCATCGATATCAATCCCGAGTACATCGCGAGCGCCAAACGCCGCTACAACCGCTCGTTCGTTACCGCCGACGTAACGGCCTACGACGTCGACGACAGCGAGCGATTCGACGTCATCCTCGTCAACAGTCTGCTGCATCATCTGGACACGCCCGCGACCGTACGGCTGCTCGATCACTTGAAAGGCCTCCTCACCGACGATGGACGTATCCATATCCTCGAGCTGATCCTGCCGAACGAGCGATCGGTCGCGCGGGTACTGGCGCAGCATGATCGAGGTGCGTATCCACGATCACTGGCCGAGTGGAGGAACCTGCTTGGGACCGTGCTGGAACCGGTCGTCACGGAGCCGTATCGCGTTGGGTGCCTGGGCATTACGCTCTGGAACATGGTTTACTTCGTGGGCCGACGCAAGTGAGTCATCCCAAGGTGTCCGTCGCCGTTCCGCTCCACAACGAGGAGACCGTCCTACCCGAGCTGATGCGTCGCGTCGGCAGCGTCCTACAGTCGTTGCCGGGAGGCCCGCACGAGGTCGTGTTCGTCGACGATGGAAGCACGGACCGGACCCTCGAGGTTCTGCGCGACATCGCGGTGCGCGACGCGCGAGTGGTCGCCGTCGTGCTCTCGCGGAACTTCGGCCATCAAGCCGCGCTGACGGCGGCATTGGACCACGTCACGGGTGACGTCACCGTCGTCATGGACGGCGATCTTCAGGATCAACCGGAGGCGATTCCGCAGTTTCTCGAGCTGTTCCAGTCAGGGTACGACGTCGTGTACGCAAAGCGCGTCCGTCGGAAGGAGCCGTGGTGGCTGCGGTTCTCCTACTACGTGTTCTATCGACTCCTGGCCCGGCTGTCGGACACGCAGTTGCCCACGGACGCCGGTGACTTCGGTCTGTTGTCTCGGCGTGTGGTCGACGAGCTCCGTCGCCTGCCAGAGCACCATCGATACCTGCGGGGGCTCAGGAGCTGGGTGGGCTTCAAGCAAGTCGGGATCGAGGTTGAACGATCGGCGCGACATTCCGGCCGCAGCAAGTACAACCTGAGCCGGCTCCTGAAACTTGCCGCCGATGCGGTGTTCGCGTTTTCGATCGTCCCGCTCAGGTTGGCAGCAATCGTGGGCCTGATGGCGGTGGTGTGTTCGGTTCTGTTTGCGATGTATTCCGTGATCGCCAAGGTGTTCCTGGATCAATCGCCGGTCGGGTTCACGGCGCTGATTTGGATCATCACCTTCCTCTCCGGGACGATTCTCGTATTTCTGGGTGTCATCGGAGAGTACGTCGGGCGAGTCTACGAGGAACTCAAGGCCCGGCCCGTGTACATCGTCAGCCGCGTTCTTCGTGCCGACAGCGCTGGGATGGCCGAGTCGCCGTTGAGGTTCGCTGAACGTGAGCGGGCGATCTGACGCGCCGATGATCTGATGGATGCGGAGTACGGCAAGCGCTACCGTGACTTGTACCAGCATCACTGGTGGTGGCGCGCGCGCGAAGCCGCCCTGCTGGAGACGATCACGGCGCTGCGGCCGTCAAGTGGCTGGGCCGGGATCCTGGACGTCGGATGTGGCGACGGATTGTTCTTTGATCAGCTCCGGTCCTTTGGCGACGTGGAAGGAGTGGAATTCAGCGCCGACGTCGTCGATCCCCACGGTCCGCATCGTCACCGGATCCACGTCTGTCCATTCGACGATCACTTCAAGCCCGGTCACCAGTACGATCTCATCCTCATGCTCGACGTCCTCGAGCATCTCGACAATCCGGTCGGCGCGCTGCGGCGCGCGCTTGAACTCCTCGCCCCACCCGGGCTCCTGATCATCACGGTCCCGGCGTTCATGGCGCTGTGGACCAATCACGACGTGATCAATCACCATCGCACGCGGTACACGCGGCGCACCTTCCGGTCCGTGGCCAACGCTGCCGGAATGCGGATCGATCAGGAACGGTATTGGTTTCAGTGGATGTTCCCGATCAAATTGGCCGCGCGCGTCGCCGAACGGCTCTCGGGCCGAGAGCCCGCGCCGGCGGACATTCCGCCTCGCTGGCTCAACAGGCTCCTCTACAGATGGTCTCGAGTGGAGCGGCAGCTCCTGGATCCGCTGCGTCTCCCCTTTGGGAGCTCTCTCTTGGCGATCGGCGGGCGACGACGTGCCTGACGGAGCGCTCGACGGACGAACCGCCCTCCCTCGTCACGCCCTTCACCACCGGCGGCTGATATCGGCGTCCGGTCTTTCACGCGTGGTCTCACGTCCTCTTCATCCCCAGCAATGAGAGAAGGAACGAGGAAAAAATCGTCTGTGCACTGAGCGCCAACATCACGACGCTTGGCACGATGATGCGCATCGCCGTCTGCGGTTCGTACGGCCCGAATCCAGTCTGCGCCCACGGAATCACCGCAGCCAGCGAACCGATCACGCCCGCGACGCCGAAGACCCCGCCGACGACAAGCCCGTGCTCGAGCGTGATGGCCCGGAACCAACGCTGGGCTTCGGGGGGCTCGGGCACCAGCCCTTCCGTGATAGCGAATACCTTGGCGATGACGGCGAAAAACACCGCCTGCGCGCCCACGAGGATCATCGCGCCACCGTACATCAGCGTGTGAATGTCGAGCTCGGTGTCACCGATGTGGAGCGGACCCGGTAAGAGGAGCACGTGAATCGCCCCACCGATCAGCATCAGCAGGAGACCTGGATAGAGAAACAGCCATCGCGGCGAGTACAAGAGCAAGAAGCGCAAATGGCGCCACCCGTCCCGCCACGGGTTGAGGTGAGGCGGCCGGTCACGCCCGTCCGGCGAGAGCGTCGCCGGCACTTCGCTCATCCTCAGGCCGTGGAGTCGTGCCTTGACGACCATCTCGCTCGCGAACTCCATTCCGGTCGACCGCAGGTCGAGCCGTTCGACGGCAGCCTTCGAGAATCCCCGCAGTCCGCAGTGGAAATCTCGCACGGGAATGCGGAAGAACAGACGGCCGATGCCGGAGAGAATCGGGTTGCCGACCCATTTGTTCTTCCAGGGCATGGCGCCCGGCTTGATTCCGCCGGCGAACCGGTTGCCCATCACGAGTTCGTCGCCTTGTCGAAGCCTGGCCAGATAGCGAGGGATCTCGCTGAAGTCGTAACTCGCGTCGGAGTCCCCCATCACGATGTACTGCCCGCGAGCTGCGCTGAATCCGCCGCGGAGGGCTGCGCCATAGCCTTTGACGGGAATGTCGACGACACGCGCGCCGAGTGAGCGAGCGAGGGCCTGACTGCCATCGGTGCTTCCGTTGTCGCCGACCACGACCTCACCCTTGACACCGTGCCTATCGAAGGTGTCCTTGACACGCCGGATGCACACTTCAAGCGTTCGCGCTTCGTTCAAGCACGGCATCACGACCGTTAGTTCGACATCGTCCATCGCGCTTCTCGTTCAGCTCAATACCGTGATGAAATGCAGCGAGCGCTCAAATATCCAGCGGACGGCCTTCGGATACAGGCCCAGATCCGTCTGCCAGCGCACCTGTCGCAGGCCGACGTGTTCGATTGCCTGCCGCCACTGGCTGGACGACCAGTAGTTGTACGGCAGAACGACTCCGTGCGGCGCGTTGCCAACCCAGTCCATCAGTCTCAGCGTCGCGTTCGCAAACAGCCCGTCACGACAATGGTCCTTGATGACCACCGCCTGGCGGGCGACCCGTCGCGCCTCTTGGAGAAGGACCATCGGTTCGTTCGTGTGATGGAGGACGTCGACGAACATCACGACGTCGACGCTGTGATCGGCGAGCGGTAGGACGGCGCCGTCGAACAAGCGCACGGGGACGAACGTTTCTCGTCTCAGGAACACGTCCAAACCGGAGACACTGGTGTCCGGACGCAACCGGCCCACGGCCGCCGTCAGTCGTCCGTCGCCGCAGCCGACATCCACGATCGACGCGTGCGGCGGCATGACGGATGCGAGATGCCTGGCCAGCACCTCGACACGACGGGCGTACACCATGCGGCCGTGGATCGATCCGACGATGCTCATCTGTGGAAGGGCAAGTGTTATCGAATCCGTTCCAGCGCCCAGGTGTCCGTGCGCAGCCGGTACGCCGGCCTGGCCGTGACGCGAAGCAGCCGCTCGTTCTCACCGCCGCGGTCGTAGACCAGCCAGACACGCGCTGTCCGGTAGTCGGGGGAATTGACCACAAGCGACCGGAAGTACGCGTGACGCGGCGGGTAGCTCACAAACACCACCGATGGCGTCCCGGCGACAGCAGCTACCGCTTCTCGTGCGCGTCGATGAAAATCACCGCGATCGTCGGCCCGCCGGCGCGCGCGGACAACGTCCGAGGCTAGCCAGGGCGTCAGCACCATGAGCGCAACGATTGTCGTCACTTTCAATGTGGGCTCGTCCAGCTTGAGGCCGATTCGGGCGAGCGAGATCAGGCCCAGTGCGGCAATGAAGAAAAAGACCGCGAAGATTTCCGTGTAGTACACGTTCCACCACGCCGCGTGCGCGTAGGCCAGGTAGCCCAATACGAGCGCTGCCGCGGAGATCACGCCGAACCAGCCAGGTCCGCGCAACAGGACCACTCCGACAGCGGCACCGAGGACGAGGATGATCCGCCAACCCTCTGCAAGCGCCCGAATGAGAACGATGACACGACCGGCGAGGATGGCGGGTAGAGAAGACAGCTGGTGCCGTGCGTGCTCCGCCGAGAAACGCTCCTCGATCCACTGCAGCGCCGGTCCACGTGGTTTGGCGGCCGGTGTGAGATCGACGCCGAAACCTGGTCTATCGAACGGCAGGTATTGACGCGAGTACTCCTGGTAGGGATGAGTCCGCCAGTCTCCCATCGTCTCGTGACGCCATAGCAGCTCGAAGGCGAGAATGGGAATCACGACCGCGACCGTGACGAGTACTTGCTGCCAGAGATTTCTTTTCCAGGCCATCATCACGATGAGCACGCCTGCTGGCAGACCGAGGGCGAACGCGGTCAAGGGGCGTGTCAAGTACATGAATCCGAAGCTGCAGCCGACTACAGCGAGCGGAAGCCAGCGCCTGGAGCTTCCCCAGCGCATCAATCCAAGAATCGCGACGAGCCATAACACCGCCGTGGTGTTTTGTGAGTAGTAGGTGGCTCTCCAGTAGAGACTCGTTGTTGACGTGGACCAAAGCACCCAAGTCAGCAACGCCACGGAAGAATTCGTGAGTTGGCGCACCACGGTGAAGATCAGCGCGCCGGCAACGCCGCTCATGATGATGGGCACGAGGCCAGGCCAGCCGGCCCAGATGCCAGGAATCAACGCCAGCGAATTGCCCGGAGGGTATTTCGCCGCAAGTCGGGGTTCGACGAGAACATGTGGCTGTTCGAAGAACTCGGGCATTGGCGGCGGCTCGCCTGTCCAATGTCCACGGGCCAGGATTTCGGCTTGAAGCAGGTACGCCTGTTCATCGTGGCTGGTCCCGGGTTCGTTGGCAGACCGCCAGACAAACAGGACGATGGCGCCTGAGATGATTCCAGCGACTACGGGAACGACGCGGCCGGAGAGGACCCGTTCAATGGACGTTGGAAGCTCGAGACCGAAAGCCCGCACCAGCCATCCCACACCCAAGAGCAGGACCAGCCCAAAAATGATGGAGAGCGTGACCTCCACCAACGACGGCAGTGGGATGATCGTCATCTCGAAGCTGACCCATTGGCTACTGGCACGACCGTCTTTTCGTCCCACGGCGGCCCCAGGGATAGGCGCACAATCACCAGACCGGTAGCCCGGTTATCGCACTTCAAAAACGGTCAGCCGTGGATCGGCGCCCCGGTATACCAGAACAAGGCTGTCTGGATACTGCTGAGCCACGTCCTCCACCAGGCGTTGGAACGGCGTCGATGCCATCGGAACGTTTACTAGATACCGCGCACGATTGCGGCGCAGAATGTCGAGCAATTCTTCGGGGGTTCCGACTCTCGGGCCCGGGAAGCCATAGTTCTGTTGAAGCGGCCGATGGACCCATGGCCGGAACGCTGGTCGCCCCGTGTAAAGGGCAACCATCGTGTCAAGTCCGGAGGCCATGATTTCGTCTTTCCCTGCGTGGGACCGTATCCAGGCAAAGAGATCTTCAAAGGCATTCCAAGATACCCGCTCCGTGGCGGTGACTTCAGGAGCGAAGGCATAGGGATAGCCGTCACGATGGCTGGCGCGAACGCCGCCCGCAACCATGATGACGTTGCCAACGATCGCGACCAGTCCGGCGGCCGCCAGAACATATTGGTGCCGGGGTCGGCCGAGGAATCGCCGTGCCACAGCTGCAACGGCCGATGCGAGTCCAGTGACGAGGAACGGCAGGATGGGAATGACAAACCGCCAGGGGCGCCAGGGCCAAAGACAAATGACCGTACCGTAAAGCAATACAAAAGAGAACAGCAGGTCGCCGTGGCGTGCGCGGCGCGCCACATAGACCCAGGCCATCGCGCCAAGCAGAAACATCGGAGTCGGGTTTGCGAGGCTCACGGCCTTCAATCCAGTATCGATGGCGGTCAGCGGGATTCGCGCCGTCTCGGCACCCAACAGAAGCAGATTGAGCGTCGCCACCCGCAGGGCGTCGAGACCCGGCGGCGACCACCCCGCGGCGTAGTCGGTGTAGTAGCCGATGATCGGGTTGGCTTCCCAGGCGACCGACGGCGGAGCGGACCAGAGCATCCACGGCGCAACCATGGCCGTCGTCCCGAGCATGGTGACGACCATCGGCTTGCGACGCCAGACGAGCACGACGAGAGCCGCGATGATGAGCGACAAGCCAAGCGTTCGGCAGAGGTACGGAGTTCCCAGGAGCACTCCGGTGACCAGCTGATGGAGGCGTGTGGTGGCGACATTCCGCAGGTCGGCGTCCACTCGCCAGAGCGCGACGGTGGCAAGCAGCGTAAATGGCATTTCAGAGAGTGTCAGCGTGCCGATGTACAGGAGGAGCGGAGTCGTCGCAGACAAGAGCACCGCGAGCGCGGCGGTGAGTCGAGAACAGTATTCGAACCGAACCAGGTACAGGTAGATCAAACCCAGGGCCGCCGCCGCCGACAACAACGAGATGAGCTGCATGGCAACCAGGTTGTCGGGAAAAACCGGCCAGCTCTTCCAGACAATTGCGAGAATGGCGGGATACAGGATCGGGTACTTCGTTTGGCGCGGCGCGTCCGGCAGGTTGATCAGCCGGTACCCGTGACCTTCGGCAAGCGCCTTGGCGGTCGACACATAGATCGCGTCGTCGTGGAAGACGCCTGAAACTCGTGGGACGAGACGCCACACGCCCAGAATCAGGACGACGAGCGCCAATGCCAGCGCGATTCCGTAGTCGCTGCGGCGTAGCAAGTGAGTGTCCCGGCTCCTTCGGCCTAGCGCCTGTCCGCCGTTAGCCGCGCCAGCGCGGATTGCGCCTTCGCGTGTGTCGGATCGAGGCGGAGGGCTTCGCGGAAACACGACGCCGCCTGCTGGGTCTGGCCCGTGCCGGCAAACAACTCGCCAAGGCTGACGTGCGCGTCGGTATAGCGCGGTTTCAGACGAATGGCCTCCCGCAAGTGCGCTTCCGCTTCGGCCGCATGCCCCTGGAGCAGGAACGCGCGGCCCAGGTTGTGATGGGCCGCGACAAAGCCCGGCGACAACTTCAGGGCTTCGAGGTAGTGCGTAACAGCTTCGTCGATCGCGCCCTGACGGACCAACGCGAGACCAAGGTTGTTGTGTGCCGCGGCGAATCCGGGCGAGAGCCGTACGGCCGTCCGGTAGTGCGCCACGGCAGAGGCGTCGTCGCCTCGTTTGGCCAGCAGGTTGCCGAGCGTGTTGTGCGCCTCGGGGAAGTCGGGCCAGATCCGCAGCGTTTCCTCGAGCTCCGTGAGCGCCTCGTCCGTGCGGCCCTGCGCCGAGAGCATCACGCCCAGGTTGTGATGCGCCATGTAGTTTCCGGTCGTGACCGACAGCGCACGGCGCCACATCGTCTCGCTGTCTCGCCAGGTACGGACGTACGCGTGCGCCATCCCGGCGTAGATCAACACGACGACTGCGGCCGCCGCCGGCAGTAATTGCGTGCGCGCGCGGGACGATCGAAGCAGCTCGGGCAGGCCCCACGCCACCGCCAGCGAGATCCCGATGTGCGGCACGTACAGAAAGCGGTCCGCCCGCGACTGCATCCCGGCCTGAACCAGCCCGATCACGGGAAACAGCGTGATGAGGTACCACAGCCATCCGACGGCGAGATAGGGCGACCTGGACGCCGCTCGAAGCCCGGACCAGCTGATCGCCCCAAGCACGCCGACGGCGCCGATGACCTGCCAGGCGGGCACCGGCACGCTCGGATAAAACACGGCGAGGTTCACCGGCCAGATGAACATGCCGAGATATGCGACGTACGAGACGAGGGCGTTGCCGATCCGCTGACTGATCGGGAACAGCTCGAGGCTCTTCACGGCGCCACCGCCGTGCTGCGCCCAGAGCGTCACGAGCGCACCGAACATCGAGAGAATCACGAAAGGGACTTTTTCAACCAGCAGCGGCGTCACTCTGCCGCGTGTCAGCGTGTCGAACGTGATCCGTCGCAGCGGCCAGACGTCCAGCAGGCACAGCACGAGCGGCAGCGTCAGCACCATGGGCTTGGCGAGCAGGCCCAGCGCGAACAGTCCGAGAGAGGCGAGGTACGGCCCGCGGCCCGGCTTCTTGACGTACTCGACGTAGACGGTGAGCGCGAGCATCCAGAGGAGGGTGCTGAGGACGTCCTTGCGCTCGGCCACCCAGGCGACCGACTCGACCCGTAGCGGATGAACCGCGAAAATCGCCGCGACGAACGCCGCGCGGCCGGGTAGGCCCGTCATCCGGGTGATCACGCCGAACAGGAGCAGGGTGCTGAAAACGTGCATCAGCACGTTCACCAGGTGGTGCGGTCCCGGCCTCAGCCCGAAGAGCTCGATGTCGGCCATGTGCGACAGCCACGTCAGCGGGTGCCAGTACGCGGCCTGCGTGGTCGTGAACGCGCGGACGACGCCGGACCAGGTGAGACCGTCGGCGACGATCGGGTTGTCCAGTACGTAAACAGGGTCGTCGAAGTTGACGAAGTCGTGCCACAAGACTGGCGCGAAGACGAGAACCGTGAGGAGGATCAGGACCGGGCCCGGCCGCACCTTGCGGAGAACGTCCGGCAATCCGCCCACACCCATCTCTACTGTGACAGCCGCAGATACTGCAGGCTCGGCACGACGTCGAACTGCGTCGCATAGCGCGACGGCAACTCGCCACGCTGCTCGATCCGTCGCTCGGCGATGTTCCCCAGAAAGTGCGATGCGGGACCGAGGTACGGCACCTTCTCGGGATCGAGACCGATGATGCGCGCGCACGTCGCATCGACCGCGGGCAGATCCGATCCCATCGCGATGAAGCCAAGGGCGCGCGGTTTGCCCATGATCGGCCCGTCACCCTCCATCGCCGTGATCGCATCCACGACCGCGAGGTGCGGCCGGATCGTCGCCGTGAGATCGAGGATCGACGACGGGATGCCGCGCATGTGCAGGAGGTTCTTCGGCCAGCCGTACACGGCGCCCGGAACCACGCCGAACAGGTTCTTCATGCTGCACGTCATGCCGGCCCAGTGATGCGTCTTCAGCTTGGGCAGCGAGATCACGAAGTCCGAGCGCAGAAGCTCGACCGGCAAGGCCATCTCGCTCAGCCCGGTGAACCAGCTCTTGAGCCGCACGACGCGCACGTCGTCATGGTTGAGGTCGACGAACTTGATGCCCAGATCCTTGAGCTGGTCGTAGAGGCCGGTCGTCGCAAGCAGGTACTCGATGTCGCGCCGATGGCCCGGCCCTTCCCCCACGACCACTTCGGCGGCGCCGGCGCGCCGGCAGGCGATGGCGGTCCCGGCGACGACATGGGGATGCGTGTTGATCGCCGTGCCGGGTTCGTACTCGACCATGTTCGGCTTCAGAAAGACCCGGCGGCCGGCGACGTTCACGCCGAGCTCCTTGAAGCCGCGAAAGATCACGTCCGCGAGCTCGATCGAATAGCTGGTCGCGGCGAACAGTCCGACCAGCGATCGCGCCGGCAAAGTGAAGTCGGCAACGTCGAACGGCGGCGGATTCTGGCGGCACGCGCCGGCGACGACGGCCGTACCGACGGCGGTGAGAAACGCGCGGCGCGTCGGCATCGCCGCGTCAGAGGATGAAGGCGGCCATTCCATGACGAGTCTCAGAGAGCGCGTACAGGCTGCTCGCAAGCGCGACCGTGCTGCCCATCGCGCGCGAAAGGTCCAGGTTCGACATGAGATCCTGCTCGAACGGCCCGACGTCCACGCCAAACACGCGCAGACACACCACCGCCAGCGCCAGCGCCGGCGCCGACCGTTCGGTGTTGGTGTCCTTCTGGAGGAACTGCAGGCTCCTCACGACCGTGGGATCGTCCTTGTGATCTTGCATCGCGAGGAGCGCGAGCGCGGTCGTCGGAACGTACGCCCAGAGCTCCTGGCCGTACACGTTCGATCCTCCGTAGTTCCAGCCGCCGGTCTTGCACGCGCGATCGAGCAGCATCCGCTCGCCGATGCGAATGCGATCGCCGGCCTCGCCGGGAATCGATTTGGGATGCGATTCTTGCAGCCCTTTCAGCAGCAGAAGGCACCAGGCGGTCGGCTCGACCCAGCTGAACGTCTGGTCGATCCACGGCCACGCTTGCAGGCTGTTGTCCTGGCGGAGCGCCGTGGCCTGCTCGAGCCGGAGCCCTCGTGTGCGCACCAGCTGGGTCGCGATGGGCGCGGCGAGGGCTGTGCCGTCCGGATGCTGCAGCAGCGTCCGCGCCGCGAGCGCATTAAAGGCGAAGTTGATGGGGGCGCCCTTCACGTCTACCAGCCAGTCGCCTTCCCGGGGCCACTTCTGGAGCAGACCGATGTCGAGTGGCGCCCCGGACTGGCGCGCAAGCGCCAGCAGCGCCCAGCAGGTCGGCTCCAGACGGCTCGCCTTGCCCGGGTAGTAGCCCCACCCGCCGTCGGCGTTCCGGAGGCGCAAGAGGGCCTCCCGCAGCCCGGAGGTCACCTCGGGCCGACCGGACCGGATCGGGCGTTTCTGCGCGTCCATTGCCGCCGAGGACATCACCTTCCAAGTATCGGATGGCGGGCCCCGTGGCTCAAGGGCGGCCCTAATTCATCTGAACCTTGAAGAGCTCCATGTACTGGCGTTTTCGTCGCAGGAATTCGCGCTCGTTGTAGATTTCGGAAAACAGCCAGCGCATCCCGGCTTCCAGCTCGGCAACGCTCATGTGCTTCGGCTGATAAGTCACGTCGAACAGCGTGCAGCGATCCCAGAAACGCTCCTCCAGCAGGCGGCCTTCTCGCGCGAGACGCCGATACAAGGGCGTGCCTGGGAACGGGGTCTGGACGGTGATCTGGACTTCCAGCAACCCCGATGCCCGGACGAAGTCCCGGACCGTCTCGAAGACGTCCGGCGTGTGGCTGTCGAGTCCGAGAATGAAGCAGCCGTTCACCGACACGCCGCGCGACTGGATACGTTCGATGGCGTCGAGGTACTTTGGCGCGCGCGTCTTCTTCCAGTTCCGCGGGTCCATCCCGTCCAGCGCGGCGGCATCCGGGCTCTCGAGCCCGATGAGCACCTGCCGGCATCCGCTGTCGGTCAGCAACTCCAGCAACTCGTCGTCATCGGCAATCGAGACGTCCGATTCAGTGAACCACCGGATGTCCAGCGCGGCGATCGCGCGAACCAGTTCCTTGCCCCACTTCTTGTTGACGAACGTGTTGTCGTCGGCCAGCTCGAAGAACGGCAGTCGAGTCGTTTCGCGCGCGAGGCGAATCTCCCGCACGATCTTCTCGATCGGCTTCTGTTGATAGCTCGACGTGATCCGCACGCTCGCGGCGCAGAACTCGCAGTTGAGCGGACAGCCGCGCGACGTCTGAACGGTGATCCGGTTGTACGGCCGGCCGGCGAGCAGGTCGAATCGAGGCTGTCCGTAGTAGGCATCGTCGAACACGCGGGATCGGAGCCCTTCGTAGCGCGGTTTGAGCCGGCCGGCTTGCGCGTCCTGGACGACCTGCGGCCAGATGCCTTCGGCGCCATACAGCACGACGCTGTCGGCATGCCGGGCCGCCTCGTCGGGCATCAGCGAGACGTGCAGGCCGCCGAGGACGACCGGCACGCCCGCCGCGCGATACCGGTCCGCGAGCGCGTACGCCTCGTCAATCTGCGCCGTGAACGATGAAATGCCGACGAGATCGAACGGCTCGAGCGCCAAATCCGGGCGCAGATCGGCGATCTCCCGATACCCGATGTCGTGGCCGGGTGGCGTCAGACCGGCAACCGTCAGCAACCCCAGACTCGGCAGCGACGCGATCACTTTGCCGCGGCTCACGAACTGCGGCAGCGTCAGGCCCAGGCGTGCCAGTTCCTCGTTTCGCACTCGCACGCCGCTCATGGCGATCAAACCGATGCGCATAAGACTCCTTACGGAAACTTTGAACTTAGAACTTCGGACTTAGAACTTCGGACTCTCGACACCTGACGATCGCAGCGCCAATCTTGCCGATTGTTCTCAGAGTGATCAGCTCGTCGTCCGGAAGCCGCACATCGAATTGCTTTTCCACGCCGGCGAGGATCTGCAGGCCCTGGAGGCTGTCCACGCCGAGGCGTTCGACGAGGTCGTCGTCCCTTCGGAGCGACGAGGCATCGAGCTTGCAGATGCGGCCAATCAGTTCACGCACGCCGGTTTCGATGTCTGTGTGCATAACGCTCCCAACTCCCGGCGCTTGAGCTTGCCGAGCAGCGTCCGCGGCAGCGGCTCCGTCCGGCACACCATCGTCGTGACGCGATAGCGGGCCGGCGCGGCGGCGCGAAGCTCGCCGAACTCCCGCTGGAGGTCCTCGTCACTGCCCTGCTGTCGCGGCACGACGACGAGCGCGGGCACATCGTTGCCGTCGGAACCTCGCAACGGCACGACGCAGTGTTCGGCGAAGAATCGGCTGGCGTAGTACGGCTCGACCTCTTCCGGATGCAGCGTGTCGCCGGCAGCCGTGACCATCGCTTCTTTCAGGCGTCCCGCGATGTAGAGAAAGCCGTCCGCGTCCAGGTAGCCGCGGTCACCGGTGCGCAGCCACCCGTCCTCCAGCGTCGCGGACGTCGCAGCCGCGTCGCCGAAATAGCCCTGCATGACCGCGGCGCTCCGCACGAGGATTTCCCCGTGCGGATCGATGCGCACAGCCACGCCTGGCAGCGGCCGGCCTACCGATCCCGGCGGACAATTCGAAGCCCATCCGAGACTCACGAGCGGCCCCGCTTCGGTCAAGCCGTAGCCGACGTCCATCCCGATGCCGAGCAGCGCGAGGACCTCTGGCCAGCCGGGTCCGATCGCGGCGCCGCCGAGACCCACGCCACGAAATGCATCGCCGATGCGATCCCGGACGGCGAGCCGCAGACGCTCTCGCTCCGGCGCCCCCAACTGTCGCAACTTCATGGCGATGCCGACGGCGCTGCCGTGCTGGCAGGCCGGCCGCACCGCGCCCCGCTCGACGAGGCCGCCGAGGACTTCACGGCACAGCGCCTCGAGCAGCGCCGGCACCGCAAGCGCGCGTGTCACACCGTGTTCGCCCAGCGCGTTGACGAGCCGGTTCGGCAGGAGCGGTCCGGCATAGACGATGCGTCCGCCGACGACGAGGGGCGCGAGCTGGCCGACCACGAGCTCATAGAGATGGGCCGGCGGCAGCATCGACAGCATCGTCTCGGCGCCGTCGCTCTGCCGGGCCGCCATGAGCGCTCGAAGGTTGGCGATGATATTCGCGTGCGAGAGGGCCACGGCTCTCGGCCTGGCAGTGCTCCCAGAGGTGAACGCCAGAAGCGCCGTGGCATCGGAGGCGTGGTTCTGTTGATCGAGCGTGCCCACGGTCTCGTCGAGCAGTCCCGGCATCGTGACGCACGACACCTGACCTGCCCTGAGCGCAGTCGAAGGGCCCGCCATTTGTTCCGGACCGGAGATGCACACACGGGTTTGCGTGTGCGCCGCGACGGCCGCGACGAGCGCCGCGCCGATGCCATCCGGAATAGGCACGGCGACGAGACCAGCCTGCTCGATGCTGAAAAATGCCAGCAGCCAGTCGGGCCCGGGCGGCGCCGCCAGCAAGACGCGATCGCCTCGCTCCAATCCGCGCCGCCGAAGCGCATGCGCTCCCCGGCGCGCGCAGTCCCACAACTGTCGGTACGTCAGTGCGTGAGGCGTCGCCGACGACTCGAGCGCGACGCGATCCGGAAAGCGGTCCGCGCCGAAGCTGATGATGTCGGTCAGGGTCGTGAGGTGTGGAGTCATTGACGCCCCTCGGTGGCTTGGGCGCTTGCGTAAGCGGTCAGGACAAGCGCGAGGAAGACGGACGTGACCGGCACGGCCATGAAGTACTTGAGCGGGCGGTACGCTGCCGCGGCGAAGAGCGTGATCGGCAGCAGGACATTTCCAATCACCATCGCCCACGACGCGACCGCGCGCGCGGCCGGCGCGAGCGCAGAGCGCGCCAGCTCACGCTCGATCAGGATGTCGATCAGCCCGAGGCCGATGAACGCGATGTGCCCAAGCCTGACCAGGCGCCGCGACGTGTCGGTGTATTCGCCAATCCACGCCGGGGACCGCAGCGGCCCGTCGAACGACCACAGACCCATGACGAGCCCGACGGCCACACCTACCGCGAGGCTGGTCCAGCCCACGAGGCGGTTGCGGGAGAAGTCGCCGGCTTTGCCCATGCCCGTACGTTACGGGCGGGGCGGATGAATGTCCTGTAGCCGAGGTGAAGAAACTCTGAAATGCGATGAGCGTCACTATTCGTGGCCGCGGCGCGTAGAATCGGTTGCGCTGGCGAAACGTCCACCGAAGCCGGACCGGGCGCCCAAGCGTCAGAAGTGAGTGACCGTGGCGCTTCACCATCTCCGTCACTGGGCGCGTCAGATCAAGCGCGACGCTGTCGCAGTGTGGCTCGCCGCGCGCGATCCCCGCGTGCCGTGGTACGCGAAAGTGGTCGCGGGCGCTGTCGCCGCCTACGCCTTCAGTCCGATCGATCTCATTCCAGACTTCGTTCCCGTGCTTGGCTATCTCGATGACGTCGTGATCGTCCCGGCCGGGATTCTGCTCGCGGCCCGGCTGATTCCGACGTCGCTGATGGCCGAGTTCCGCTACGAAGCCGCACGGCGGGCAGGGCGGCCGATCAGCCCGACCGGGGCGCTTGCAGTCGCACTCGTCTGGCTCGGGTCGCTCGCGCTCGTTGTCTGGTGGCTGCGACTCTAATCCCGGAAACCACTTGACTTGACGTGGTCGCCTACGGCGACGCTCTTGAGACGCGCTCGATGACCACGTCAAGTCAAGTGGGTTTCCGTTTAGGCGGGACCGGCGACAACCGGCATAGACTTACCCACGCAGCATGGTGACCAAGCACAAGCATCACGACGAAGTGGACGAAGCGGACTTCCGAGTCCAGCGGACCCTGGCGCCGCCGTCTTCGGACATGAACGTCACGCCGCTCATCGACGTGCTGCTCGTCCTCCTCGTGATCTTCATGGCGGCCCTCCCGCTCACGCAGCGCGGCCAGGACGTCAACCTGCCGCCGGAAGTGAACACCATGAACAAGCCGCCCCCCGACGACACGCAGGTCGTCGTCATGTACACGGCCGACCATCAGCTCTCGATCAACAAGCAGGCGACGACGCTCGAGGGACTGACGCCGGCGCTTCGGACGATTTACGAGAAACGGACTGACAAGACGATCTTCGTGAACGCCGATGGGGCGCTCCGGTACGGCGAGGTCGTGCAAATCATCGATCAGGCGATCGGGCTCGGGCTTCGCGTCGGGATCGTGACTGAGGGCATGAAGACCGAGGCGCAGGGGAGGAAAGGCGGATAGGGGCGCACGAGGCGCAAGACGAAAAGACCAAAAGCGAAACAACGGCGTCACCGCTGCGCTCGGTGCCGCTCGGGCGCTGAGTGGTTAGTCGTGCGGAAGGGGGGACTCGAACCCCCACTGGATTGCTCCAACAAGCTCCTGAGGCGCGGCAGAAGTGAGATCGCATTTGGTCAGAGGCGGTCCGAGCGTGCGCGAATGCGATCGAAAGTGATCCCAAGTGAATGCTTAGACCAGAATCGGTCGAACATCGTCGCGCTGCGATCGTGCGATCTGGCGGATAACGGACCCATCGCAGTCTACGTAAGAGCATTGACACCGCGAGCGCGAAAAGCGCGGTTCCGCTCCCGCCTATTTAGTTGCGACGCCGATGTCGTCGCCCGATCCCGAAACCGAGGGCTGGTCACGAAGTCGAATTCCGGACAAAGCACGGGTTCCGCAAAACCACATGAGACAGCGGTCTAGCCAGCGCCTCCGACAGGCCCTGAGTCAAAGATCTGAGTATGAAATCGGCATCATAGAGCGCACGCCAACTGCGTAGCAGAGGTTCGTGCACACGGTCGTGGAAGTCGGAGAATCTGCGTCGCGATCCAGCCCGCAGGTGTACTCTCGTGTGTCGGCGGGCGCCCCGGCCGCGCGGCGAAATTGCCGCTAATGTCCCGCTCATGCGGACTATCCTCGTCGGCGTCGCGACAGCGCCGCGTGACTGCGGAGATTGCTTGGATGAGGTGGCGATGACTGGTTACAGATGGGTGGCGATCGTGAGCTTCGCGCTGATCGCAGAGGCCTGTGCCACCGGGCGCTTTGGACCAGCGCCGAGTACAAGAGTACCTGAGGGCAAGCGCACGCTGAAAAACCTCAGTGTCACCGAGCGGGAAGCCACTCTGCAACGCGCCAAAGTGTGGCAACCCATCGACACGCGCTCGCTCAACCTTGCGGCGGGGCCACCGCTCCCGTCCGCTCAGAGGATTAGCGAGGAGCTCACCTGCAGGTTCGTGTTTCCCGAGAAGCCACTGACCGGGAACACGCCGAAATTCCTGTGCGAGGCGCGGCCCGACGACGTCGTGAAAGTGAAATACGGAGAAAAGAACGGGGAGGTCTACGCGGAGATCGCGGCGAGTCGGCTGTTCTGGGCGCTGGGCTTCAAGGCGGACCGCATATATCCGGCCCGCGTCAGTTGCCAGGGCTGTCCCACTGAACCGTTTGCCGCCAGCAAGACGGATTGGCACCTTGGTAAGCCAGGAGATGTCGGCCGATACGTCTTCGATCCGGCCGCGGTCGAGCGCACTATCCCCGGGTCAGCCATTGAAGTGCCGGGCTTTGAAGGCTGGGCGTGGCCGGAGCTGGACAAAGTGAATCCCCGCGCTGGCGGTGCGCCCCGTGCACATGTGGACGCGCTGAAGTTACTGGCTGTGTTCGTTCAACACTCGGACACCAAGCCGGAGCAGCAGGATCTGATGTGTGCGCCGGGAGGTGTGAAACGGGATCGCGCCGGCAATGAAACGTGTACGTCGCCATGGCTCGTCGTGAAAGATCTTGGCACCACGTTCGGGAAGGCCACGGCGCTCAATAACAGTAAAATGGACTTGTCCGATTGGTCCGGCGCTCGTATTTGGCGGGAAGGCACGCCATGCGTTGGCGACCTCTCCAGGTCTCTGACCGGCAGCCTCGAAAATCCTCGGATTAGCGAGGCGGGCCGCAAGTTCCTCGCCAGCCGTCTGTTGCTGCTGGGTGACCAGCAAATCCGCGCTCTGTTCAAGGCGGCAATGGCCGAGCGCCGCGACGGCACCGTCGACGACTGGGTCCGCGTCTTCAAGCGGAAGCGGGATGAAATCGTAAAGGCGCGCTGCGCGGCCTAAGTACTGCGGGCGTGTTCGCCTGACCTTTTGAGATCAAGGCGTGATCTTGCGGCGCGTGAGGACGCCCGAGTCGACGGTCTGGCCCAGGCGTGAAATGGCGTTGAAATACATCTCGTCGCCGGTGATTTCGGCGGCCATGAACGCCTGATCGGTATCGAACCCCTTCGCCGTAATGCCAGACGCCCGGTCGATGTTCCCCACCCGCAGTTGGCCCCCCGATCCCACGACGAAGTACGCGATCCCTTTTTGCGGCTTCACGCGCTCATAAAAGTGGTCGTGTCCGTTGAGGACGACGCTCACGTGGTACTTCACGAAGAGCGGCTCGAGCACTTCGCGCAGGAGAAGGTCCGAGCCGTGCCGATCGCCTGACGAGTACAACGGGTGGTGGAAGACGGCGATCTTCCAATTGCTGCCCGAGGCTTTGAGCTCTTTCTCAAGCCAATCGAACTGCTCCGGTGTAGGGTAGCTGCTCTCGAGCATGAAGAAGCGGATGTCCGGACTCGGGTTGAAGGTGTAGTAAAGATTCCCGCCCATGTTGAACAGCTTGTAGGAACGTTGTTCGCGCGCGTCGTGGTTGCCGAGCGACGCGTAGAACTTGACGCCGGCATCCAGGAGCGGCTTGTAGGGAAGCTCGAACTTCTTCTTGAAGTCTTGAGGGCGCTGCGATCCGTACAGGTTGTCCCCGACCAGCACGACCGTGTCGTACTTGAACCGCCCGTGGAGTGTGACCATCTGCTCGGCGAGTTGATACTGCGCCTGGCTGCCGGTGCCGAAATCGCCGAGAACGCCGAACTTGAACGAGCCAGCCCTGTTCGGCAGTGGGACTAGCGGTCCGGCAGGCGACTGCCGGGCCTCGAGGCGGATAGTTCCGGCGGTGATGCCGCTGTTCCGGTCACCGACCCCGGTCACAATGAAGAGGAACAGGAGCACGATGAGAGACAGATGACGCGTGCGCATGATGACCTCTGTCCGGGTTACTTCGGAAGGGCGTTGTCGATGAAGTCCGCAATGACGTGCGCGTGGGTGTCAAGCAGGATCAGCCAGTCCCCGACAAACCGGTACTCGAGATCCTCGGTCAGCTTCGGCAGCGTCTGCAGGACTTGGGGCGGAACGGTGGTCAGCGGCACGGTATCGGGGTAGCGGCCGTTCACGGTGAGCTTAAGCGCGGCCGCGTCCACAGGGTTCTCGTCCATGATCGACGCCTTCAACTGCTTGCCGTCGGGCCCGCCGAAGACGGCCGCGAGCAGGCGTTTGATGACCGGACGCGCCTCCGGCGTGAAGATGTCGCCGGGCTTCGCCGTCGCGCGGGCCTCTCGCATGAGTTTTTCAAACGCGCGCTGGTTCTTGTCGATCTGCACGGGCGTCGCTTCCTTCGGCAGAGTCGGCAGCGATCGCTCGATCTTCGTGTGCAGGTCGACGTATTCCTTCAGACGGTCATTCATGGTCGCGAGCGCCTGCGCGTCCGCTGGGGTCAGCGGTCCGACGACACGCTCCGTCGCGGGCGCGGACGCCGGGGACGCGGACGTTGCCGGAGGCGCAGGAGGACTGTCGCCGCGTGTGCACGCGCCCAGCGCCAGGACAGCCGCCGCGACAAGACTAACGACGACGCTCCGTGTTGCAGACATGCGTGTCTCCTCGCTGAACATCGGCAGTTGCCGAACTGCACCACGCTGAAGTCGTGCTCGTGCAGCAGCCACACCTATGTTAGCCAATGTGACGGGCGCCACGTTCTCGATGACCACCACGTCTGGCTTCAGGACTTCGGCGGCCCGAACCAGCTTGAGATAAAGAGCGTTGCCTTCAGGTCGCCGTCACTCACGATGTTGTAGCGCTCGAACACGCTCCGCGTCTTGTGGCCCGTGAGTTTCATCGCCACGGCCTCCGGGATTCCGGCACGGACCATGGTTCGCACGGCCGCTGAGCATTCGCCCCCTTCGCCCGCCGCAGGTTTAGGCCGTGCCGAATGCAGCGAGTTCCCCATCGACCGAAATTTAAGCACGAAGCGGATCCGGCTTGGAATTATTGAGATCAGGCTCTTACGGGAAAAGTCGAACGACAGTCGAACGTCAGGACTTGCCCACTCTCGCCGGAGCATAGCCGGCCGGTCGCAGGTAGGCTCACGAGTACCGTCGTTACGGGCAAGAATTGCTGGTGCGGAAGGGGGGACTCGAACCCCCACTGGATTGCTCCAACAAGCTCCTGAGGCTTGCGCGTCTGCCAATTCCGCCACTTCCGCGAGGCGAGAACTTACGAGTATAACAACTCCCTAATTCAACGAGTTAGCAGGATTCTCGGTCGCTGTTTCCGGCGCCTCTGCCGCCTGATCTGACTCGGCCGTGTGCGAATCGTGTGCGAATCCGGCGCGATGCTGCTCGAATACCCGCCTCGCCTGTTGCAGCCCGACGCGCGTCGTTGCCAGATACTTGCTCGTGGTCGCCATATCTGCGTGTCCGAGCCAATCGCGGACGTGATGATCGGAGATCCCCGGCGTCTCGCGGAGCCGTGAGGCAAACTCTCTTCTCAAGTCGTGGAAGTGCAAGCCGCTGATCGTCGCCGCCTCGCACGTCTCGACCCATTCGGTCCTGATGTCCGTCACCTGTTCGCCGACGTCGTTCCCGAACACGAAGGCCCCGGCCGGATGCTCGGTCCCGTCAGGCGCGTGCTTACGCAGCTCCAGCACGGCTCGGAGCCGCTGCGTCATGGGGACGTCGCGGGCCTCGTCGGTCTTGGTGATCTCGGCCGGCAGGAGCAGCGCCTGCGTCTCCCACTTCACATCGCGCCATCGGAGCGCCAGGAGTTCGCCGCGCCGCATGCCGGTTTCGAGCGCCGCGGTAATGAGCGCCTGCAAGTGCGCCGGTGCGTGCTTGAGCAGCCGGGCCTCTTCGCCCGGTTCGAGTCGGCGCGTCCGGGCCTTCTCTCGGCTGAAGTGAATCACCGCCACGCCGCCCTTCTTGAACGGACTGGCATCGGCGTAGCCCGCCTCGATCGCCCAATTGAACACATGCCGGAGTCGTTTGAGCGCCCGCGCGGCGCCCACCCGGCCTCCCTTTGAGGCACTGGCGCGCAAGTTCCACCCGTCGCGGATCGCCTCGACGTCGGCCTTCGTGACCGTCCCGATTGCCTTCTGCTCGAGTTTCACGGTCGCCCCGTTCGCCGCGGGAATATCGGCGCGTCGGAGTGCTGCGACGTACCACTCCATCAGCTTCCGGCCCGCTTCCCGGCGCCCGTCACGCTTGACGTGCTTCTCAACGTACTTGTCGGCCACGTCGCCGAACGTCAGCCGCGTATCGGCTGGCGCGTCGGCCTTTGGCGCCGCCGGCTCGGCAAACGTCCGGTTGCGGATCTCGCCGCGGAGCGTATCGCGCAAGGCTTCCGCCGCGGTCTTGCTCGTCGGCGGTTTCAGGCCGCGCGATCGTGCAACGACGTCGAGCGAATACCGATGCTCTTTGCCGTCGCGGTGGAAACCGAAGTGCCAGCCGTGCGAACACTTCGCCCATTGGCGCTTACTGCACTTGCAGCGTTTCTTCAATCCGTCGTGAGTACGTTTCGGCATGATCAGCCTCCAAAAAGGGGCCGAGCGGTCGCAGAGATCGGATTACGATCTTCGGCAGGCCGTCGGCAGTTCACGCTACCGGCGTGCTTAGGGGTCCGGTCTGACGCTTCCAACGCCAGCCGGGCTCCGCTTACCTTGTGCGAATGGACAAGCCCTGTCAAGACGCTTAGGCTCCGCTCCCACGGGTTTCCGACAGACGACGCAGTTTTCCTAGCAGTTCATCGATTCTCTGCTGGCGTGCCAGCCGGCTGGCCTTAGCACGGCAACGATCGGAGCAGTGCCGATGCCAGCCGCGCGTCGGGACGATCAGGACACCGCACAGACACGCCACAGAATGCGAACGTTCGCGTTCTGGCTGGCGATCGGTGCGTCTCACGGAGATACTCCCTACGTCATCGGTAGCGGGGCTAGAAACGTCACGCTCGCGGGCTGTTTGAGGAGCCGCCATGCTCAGTGCGTTTGTTCTCACTTTGTTCGTTCTATCAGCATCGCAGTCACAGCCAGCCGGCGGAAAACAGCAAACCAAAAATCCCCAAGTGAATCAGACCGACACCAGAAAAGAGTTGGACGCGATCCGTTCTGAACTGTCCAGCATCGTGCGCGAGACCAGCGCGATACGTGAAAAAGCAACCGAGATAGAGCGACACTATGCCGACCAGAAAGCGAGCGGTGTTGTAGATCGTCGCCTTGAGGTCGCGACGCTGATCGTGCTGGCTCTCGGAGTTGTCGCCGCCGTCTGGACTCTCACCAAGATGGAGCGTCAAATCTCCGTTGCTAGGGATGCCGCTAATGCGGCCAAAGCCAGCGCCGATGGCCTGAAAAACTCTGAGCGGGCCTACGTGAGCATCCGACACCAACAAGCGGACGACAAATGGGAGGAAGGGGATATCGGATTGCACAAGCGCGGCAACCGAGAGGGAGATTTCCATCGGCATCGCCTGGATTTCCGAATCGAGAACAGCGGACGCACTCCTGCTCACATACTTGGCGGAATAATCCAACACGTCCGGGACTTGCCGGCGCACTCTTACGAACCGCCTCGCGACATCACGAACGACCGCGGCCACATCCCCGGCAACTACCTGCCTGCTCAGGACCGCTACAGGCAGAAGATGGATTTCATGCTCACGATGGAGGAGATGACCGCCATTAGCGACAGCAGGCTGTGGCTGGTCGGATACGTCGATTACCGGGACGCCTTCAAGGCGCTCCACCGCGCCGGATTCTGTCGCCGCGTTAAACACTCGTCCGACACCAAAAACAACATGTTCGTGGACATCACATGTGAGCCCTACAACTACGACACCGAGATAGACGAACAGGGCAACCCGAAGCCAGAGGCAAAGTGACGCGCCTTTCCTCATGACGAAGCCTCTCAATCGGTCACACAAACCTTTCGATGATGGGGTCGCGCGCCCGATCGGGAAACCGCCACGCCTCCCGCAACACATTCGCCGGCACGACCAGCGCCGTAATCTGTTCGCGCTCGACACCCGACAAGTACGCGCCGCCGCATTTGACTTGCAGCAGTCGGACGTCATGCGGGCCAACGGCAATCACGTCGAAGAGTCCGAGCGACCCGCCGGCCCGCGTACAGACATAGCCCGCGGCCTCGAGGATTCGCATCGCGCGATGCTCCGCGCGTGTGCCCTTCGCCTTCGCGTTCACCCTAATCTCTTCACAAGCGACCTAAGTCGGCGTTATATTGCTCGCCGTGCAGGCCGACGAATTGGCGGGCGAACAGCGACTTGCGCTCGCCGTCTTGAAACAAGCCCTGACCGATGCCGCCCGTGCCAAAGACGCGCGCAACTGGATCAAGTTCTCCAGAGACGTCGCATTTTGGTGTGACATCGCCGGATTGAATGCCGAGACATTCCGCCGATACCTGCGTCAACGTCGTCCTCGCGCCTACGTCAAAAGGGGGCCCTAAGCTGAAACACTGCGGGTTTCTGCCGCAGCCGGCTGCACTTAGGGCCCTGTCACATGACAGCAGCCGCACTTTGTTACCCTCCCGAATGATCGGGACCGGGGGTCTTGCCCCAGCCTTCGCGCTTCGCCTGCTCGGCCACTTCCGCCGAGATGTCCCGATCGAAGCCTTTGCGCGACACCGCGCGCTTGCCCTCGGCCACGCCGAGCAGATCGTCGGCCGCCTGGTTGTGGGTCTTTTCCTTCGCTCGCGCGTACGGAGTCTTCGGATATGTCGTCGCCATTCGCTACCTCACTTGTGATTTGAATTTCTCAAACGCCGGCCCCATGACCATCGTCGGTTTCGGCGGTTCTCCAAACGCTGCCCGGTTCGCCGCGTGCAGCATTTGCGCCGCCAGCGCATCGCCGGCCGCGAGCTTGACCCCGCGCCGAATTTCGCCGACTCGCGACTTGTGCCGCTCGACTACTGACTGCCGACGCACTTCGGGGGACTTCGCCGCCTCAGCCCCGCGCCAATGCTTGAACTTGTCCTGCACTAGCACCAACGCCAGAAACGCCGGTCCCGTCGGCCCGGTCATCCCGCCCTTGCGCGACTCGATTCGGACCAACCGCTGCAGCCGGGCCTCGATCACTTTGCCCATCCGGCCCGTCACGTCCGGTTGATTGGCCGCGAGGTACTGATCGGCCAGCGTGAGCAAGTCGTCGGCGTCGGTCATTTCGGCCACGGCCGCCGCGTCGAGCGCCGCAAGCTGCACGCGCCGGAGTTGGTCGAGCGCCGTCACTTGCACGGACACCAGCCGGCGAGAGTAGGAATCCGAATCCTCGGCCAACTGCCGAAGCGGCACCGCGGTTGAATCGTGCAGGGCCTTCTCGAGCGCCGCGAGCTCCGTATCGCGTTCCTTTTCCGCCCGGGCAATCAGCTTCGCCTCGGCCTCAGCCATCGCCGCGGCCGACGACGCCCGGACCTTCGTGATCTCGTCTCGCTCGCGCTCTGGTTGGAATCGTTCGCCGCGGATACGCTGCTCCTCGTTCGCCAGCGTTTCGGCAATCAGTAGTACCTCGGGTGCAGCTTGGTTCGTGCGCCGCAGGACATCGATCCGGGTTTCGCTCATCTGATTCACAGCCATACAGATCACTCCTCATCGCTGGTAGTACTTGTCGGCCCACGATTGCGCGCCGCCAGCGGCCCGTAGACAGCGCGCGTGCAATTCCGACGCATACGACGATCGACCGCCGGTCCATTCGCCGCCAACCTTCAGCGACGCGAGCACATTTTGCGCCGGCATCGTCGCGCGTGTGAGTACCCCCGCCGCGCAGACCGCCCGATCGTCGTGCGCCCCAGGACGGTGATCGACCCGATCGCGGCCACTCGCCCCGCGGCGCCTCTCCAACCCGCGCAGCTCGCGAAGCAATTCGCCGTCCTGCAAGAGCACCACTTGCCCCGCGTTCACGAGCGGCAGAAAATCCAAATAGATTTGCGAACGGTCCCGCTCGCTGTGCCGGTAGTCGATGCCGTTCGACCGAAACCCTTCCGAGACAAACCCAGGCGCGTACTTGTCGCCTTCGACGTCGCGCAATCGGTAGTACCTCAAGAGCCCGGCCGCCTCAGCAATCACGCCGCTCGGATTGAACGGTGGGCGCCACGCCCGGATCACGTCGAGCACCGCGCGACCGTCTTCGACATGCGCGATCGCCAGCCCGAAACTGTCTTTCCCTGATCCACTCGCCGGGTCGGCATGCGCGAAGTACTTCACGCCCGACTCGGGCGACCGCTCCCGGATGTCCAGCGGAACGCAATCGGCCAGGGCATCAGGATCGAGCAGCGTCGAGATCCCCGCCCGGAACTCGCCGAGTACTTCCGAGCGGTACGCCTCGGGATCGTCGGCCTCCATGCGCGCCAGGTAATCAACCGGCAGCGTCGGATTCATTTCCGGCGCCGAGGCCGACCAGACCAGCACGGGCGCATCGTCCCGGCCGAAGTGTTTCCGATGGAGTTCGTACAGGGCGCCCGACTGCGCGTAGGGACTGGACAGGACAATCAATCGGCCGTCAGCCATCGCTAAGAGCGGCCGGCACGCTCGCAACATTTCGGTGTCGGTTGGGTAGCCTTCCGACGATCGGTAGAACGCCAGTTCGTCGCAGACCACGACGCGCCCGCGAATGCCTCTCACAGACGGTGGCTTGCACGGGTAAACCGCCAGCGTGCAACCGGATTCGAGTTGCAACGTCTCAGCCCGCCGCGCCACCACCGACCGCTCGAGCACGGGCGCCCGATCGAACACGGCACGGGCGTACGAGAACAGCGACCGCAAGGCGCCGCGCGCATCCTGCGCCACGAGCACCGCGTACGTCTCCGTCCCGTCGGCCTCGGCCGGCGCCGTCATGGCCTCAAACGCCGCAATGGTCGCCGCAATGCGCGTCTTGCCCGACTGGCGCCCGACGACCGCGACGACTTCGCGCCAGCCACCAGCCGGCGGCTCATACGCCGAGCGGCCCGTGTGCTGACAGAAGACTTTCACCTCGGCCTCGTCGAGTGGTAGGCCGTACGTGGCCTTCAGAAACACGAGCCAGGCGCCCCAGCTCGACAGGTCCGCAAACGCCGGCAGCGCGCCGAAGAGCGACCGATCCCGAAGTGCCTCGACAATCGTCAGGCTCATCGGGTCGCCTCGGCCTTCTCGGCGAGATACTGCAGCAAGTTCGGGATCGCCTTCGCCCGCCGGTCGAGTCCGAGCAGCGAGTCAATCCCCTTCGCCGTCGAGATCAGCGTCTCGAGCTTCGTGATCCACGCGACGCGCAGCTTGCCGCGCCGATCAAACAACCCCCGCGCCTCGAGCGCCGCATCCAGCCCGACAATCCGCCGATGCACCCGCGCCCGGTACTCGTGCAGCGTCCGCCGCCGCGTCGATACCTCGCCTTCGCCGCCATCGTCGGCAATTGATCGCTGCAGGAACTCGCCGACTTCCTCACGGAGCTGCAGGAGATCCCGATCCGTGTAGAGCAACGGCCCGACGGCCTGGACGTTACCCTTCGTGAACCGCCCGCGCGCATCGTGCCCATTCCCGGCCGCCGCACCATCGGCCCGCAACCGCAGCCGCGCTTCGAGCTTCTCGGCCGCCGACCGCGCCGATCGCGCAATCGCCAACTGTGGCGCCGGCTTCGAGCCCGTTACTTCGCCGCGATCGTTCCGCAGCACCAGGACGTCGCCGTGCTCGCGCAGAAACTGCTCGGCCGCCACCTGCCGCGCCCGCTCGACACAGTAGTTTTCGAGCACCGTCAGCCGGGCCGCCGTCAGCTCGCCTGACACCCGCGAGACCGTCTCGGTCCACACCGCCCGCTCGGCCGCCGTCAAATGCGCTGGCGCCGCCGTCATGCCAACCCCCGGCCCGTCGCCGCGTGCGTCCAGCCCGCCCGCCGCAGATCCGCATCGAGCACGCCATCGCCGAAGTACGTCCGGGCGGGCGGAAGGTGCGCCGCGACAAACTGATCGAACGATCGCCCGGCCGCCTGCTCGGCGAAAATCGCATCGACTACGGTTTCGAGATACCGCGCCAGCTCCGCGTCATCGTCCAGATCGAACGACTCAAGCCGGCAGACTGCGTCAAGGTTCGACGACGTGCGCAAGACCAGCGACCACGCCGCGTTTCGCAACACAGCAAACTTGCAATGGACGTTCGACAGACAGACTGACGCCGGCCCGTAGCGTTCGAGGAGCGCCGCAAAGTACGCCGGGTTACGGTGGGGCAGGCTCTTGTCGGTCAAGAGCCGCAGCGACCGCACACGGCCGTCCGTGAGCAATTGCGACGTGCGCCAGATGTCCGCCCGGCCGGCCGTCCACGTCGCGATCGTGAGACTTGCCGGGCCGATTTCGTCGAGCAAGTACGCGAGCACGTCGGCCACCGTGAATCCCCCGGCGCCGAGCGCGAAGATGGAGCAGCCCGGCGACAGCGGGCCAATCGCGTCGGCCGCAGACCGGGCGCCCAGGCCGGCGCGGATCTGGCGCCCCGGCCGATAGGGGACGGCGGCAGGTAGAACGTCTGATAATTCGCTAGCGTTTTGGCCCATAAATACCGTAGAATCCGGCCTGAAATGACGTGTTTTCGTGCCTGTAACTACCTGCCAATACGGTAGTTAGTGCAGGCGAAGGCCTGTGTCTGATAATACGTCTTATGTCACCTTGCACCCTAGGAATCGATAGAATTGCGCCTGTTTTCGCGGTATTCAGGCCGTATCCGACCGCTGCATAGGAGCTTCGCCTCGAGCCCACAAGCCCGGTGAGCAAGTGCAGGCCCCTGTTTTCGGGCCTAATCTGTGCGCCGGCGCACAAATGTGCGAATCCGCGTGCGAAAACCGGCCAACGTAGCTGTAGGAGAACCTTGGACGCGCCGTTTTTCGAGTTCGCAATTAGGCGAGAGACGAGAGCGCCGCGCGAGCCCTGGACATAAAGGCCATGCTGACTTGACGTCATCCCCACCTTCCTCCGGGTGTCAGATACAGTCCAGAACGCCGCCTTCGCCACCGGTGTTCCTCCAGATATCTACGCATTTCACCGCTACACCTGAAATTCCGCGTTCCTCTCCTGCACTCAAGCCTTGGTGAGCCATTACCCCACCAGCTACCCGAGCGGACACCGGACACCTATAGATCCGGACTGTCCGTCCGGTCCTGTTCGGACACAGTGCCGGGACAGAGCGGACAGTTTGTCCGGGGAGAATGATTCCGTGCGGTTGCCAAGTCAGCTTGAACGTCGCCGTATCGCCGAAGCAGAAGGCGATAGTGCCGACGGTCTGCCCGTCGCGGGTGTAGCGCATCCCAAACAGATCGACTTCGCCGGTTTCACGGACTAACTGCCGGCCCCTGACGAGGCACAGCGCCGACGCAGCTCGCGCGAGCACTTGCCACCACTGCGTATCTGTGGCGCCGAAGACGAGCAGGACGCCGCGATAGCGACCCTGACGAGCGGCCCGGACAGTGCTGCGCGCGAAGGCGCGTGTAGGCCGGCGAATGAATCTGCAGGCGGGCAAGCGGTTAGGCAAACCCCAGCCGGTCATGCGGGCCTACTTTCGAGCAGCCCGAGCCTGGAACTGCCGTCATGGCCCTTCACCAGCACGAATTGATTTTTGTAGCGCCGGGCGGTTCTCTCGACGGTGTCGAGCTTCTCGCTGAGTTCCTCGGCGAGCACCTTGGTGGACATTGCGCCGGAGCGGAGCAAGTGCGCCATACGCTGGCGAATGGGGAGTTGACTGGCGAGATCTTGCACGTCGGCCAGACTGGTGGCCCTGATGATGGTCCGCTCGGCGCCGAAGGCGAACTCGACGCCGACCGCGGGACGCCGCGGGCCGAGATTCGCTTTTCGCGGGAAGATGCCGAGCGTCACGGTCTGCTCCATCACGCCGTCGTCGGTACGCTTGGCGAACCACGTCGATCTCGCGCCGTTGTGCCAGAAGGCCGAGCCGAAGGGTTTCTGATCGCCGCCGTCGGCCTTGGTGATATGCGCGACGTGGAGCGAGCCGATCACGCCCATCTGACGGACGGCGCGGAAGTAGGCCGCTGCAACTTCAGCCGCTTCGGGCGGCCCGTCGCAGGCGAAGGTCACGGAGTCAAACCCCAGGTAGTCGAGTTGTTCTTCTTCGCGGATACGCTTCAGCCGGTCCACTTCGTAGACGAGCGGCCGGTCACAGCGCACGTACTTGATATCCGGCATGTCAGCACCGAAGAGCCGCTCAAGCCGGTCCCGATGGTCCTCGCCGGAGAGTTCCCAATCGAAAAATCCGACACGGAACCCGCGACGATTCAACTGCCCGAGCGCGTACGCCAACCAATACGATTTCAATCCGCCACCATCGGCGAAGAGAATCCCAGGATGGCGCCGTGGCAGGTAGACGCCGTCCACCACGAGATCGTCTTGTGCTTCAGGTCGTGGGAGGTCGCGCAGGGACACGGCCGGCTGGCCCGTACGCTCGGCGCCGAGCACCCGCTGACAGAACTCTTCGAGCAGTCCCGGCCAATCGAAATCATCCGCGACGCGAGCGCGAGCCGCGAGGAGCTTCCCGCGGTCCTGTCGGGCGCGAGCACTGGACAGATTGAAATCAGCGACGGACAGGACGCCATTCACCGTGAGCGCCCCGGCGATGTCGCACTTGACGGCCAGTTCGCCGACAAGCTCGTGACGATCACGACGCAGCCGGTCCACGTCGAACTGCAGGCCGAAGAGTGGCGCGGTCAGTCGGTAGTGTCCCTCCGAGATCATCTCGAAGGACTTGGCGCCGACGTCGAAGACTTCCGCCGGTTCCTTCACGTCGTCGGGTCCATGACTTCCTGCTCGTGCCTGGTTCGCAACCAGTCGTAAATCTCCTGCACGTATGCCGGGTCCAGTGGTTCCGACTGCGCGACGGGATCGAACGGACGCCGAGCACGGGCGCGGAGCCGATCGAGTTCCTGGTTTTGTTCGCAGTTGAACGCGATCGACTGCGTCAGGACTTCGCGAGCCGCGCGAGCATCTTCCTCGCGGTCCTCCAGCAGAATCGCCAACTGCTCGATCGTCCAGATCGCTTCGCAGGCGAGAAAATCCGACTCCAGCGGATTCCATTTCTTGAGCAGCCAAAGCGCATGACCAATCACTGGCGCGATCGGTTCTCTCGGAACTGGATACGGATTCCATCGAATTGTTTTTGGTGTGTTATCTTGAGCCACTGGTGCCCGCCTCCCACGCGAGCATCAACCGCCCCCGGGTCCGCCAGTTCACGGCGGCCCGGGTCGCGCCGTTCTACTTCACGGGCGCCGCGGTCCTCTCCAACCACTCGTCAAGCCATTCAGGCCGAAGCCTGATCGACTTCCTGCCACCGACGCGGGCATGCTTCAGCCGCCCCGCGTAGATCTCTCGACGCAGGGTCGCGACCGACACCCGATAGATCGGCGCCGCCTCGTTCAGACGGAGCCAATGAGGAAGAGCAGACGGCGTGTGATTCGGGGCGAGAGCTTCTGCGTACATGCGCCCATCTTGCGCGCATGTTTTCGCCGAAAAAAGGGAACAAACGCCAGTAGGCGAAAGTTCCTAATTTCTTAGGTAATTATGCCGATCACAAACCCACCTGAATTGTAAGCACTTCCCACGCAACCGCGCTGCCTTTCCGGCGCATATTCGCTCGGAGGTATGCAGGTCGATGAAGAAGCAAATGACGTTCGAGCGGAAGGGCGATTTGGTTGTGGTGGTGAGATCGGTTGGCGATACGGTCGTAACGTGGAGTTCGTGGAAGTGAAGCGGTAAGGCTAGGCTTGGCGAGATTTGGCGGGCCGTCGTCTCTTGGACGGCCCTTTTCTTCGCGGAAGGCTGCCCACCGGGCCTTCCTGAGCCTCAGCTCGACCAGCCTGCAGCGATTTCGCGGTAGCCGTCCTATCGGCCTGCATTTCTCTGTGCGACGCCTGGGCTGTAGGGCCAATTTTGAGGAGCGGCACTGTCATAGGCACCAGGGCCATTCTTCCTGAGATGTTCTGTACAAGTTCACGGAAGTACGGCCAAGCCGTATGGACCGCGTTGATTTCGCCAAACGCTATCAACTGGTCGTCCTCAACCGAATCAGGCCCTTCCACCGAATACAGCAACTGAAACGCTGCCTTCAGGTTCATGAACTCAGCAGCTTCCTCTCCCGTGCCTGACGCACTGAGTTTGAAACGCACGCGAGCAATAAAAAGAACACCATCTTGGGCGCGTTCTGAGGCTACCTCATGGTCAAGGTCAACTGATGTTTGCGACTTCGGGGCAGGCGCCGATTTAAGTGAAGCAGACAAGCCGACAAGCCGGATGTCTCTAATTTCCACGCGCGGCACAACGGCTGCGACTTTTTTCAGTGTTTCCGGTGGAATCGGCTTTTCGAACGGACCGATAGCCTTCATTTCTATGCAGCCAGCGCAAGTTGGGTATTCGCCGCCTTTGTGGGCTCGATTTGCGGTGAGTTCCAGGTTTCGGTTTTACACGAGCCGATGATTTCACTCATGGGCAGCACTGAAATCTCAACCGTGCAGTTCAAGCCCCAAGCGAAATCCCCGAGTGTCCGCAGTGTGAGGTTCCCGCCGCCTGAAAGTACCTGCGAGACAAGACCCTCGCTTTTGCCGAGGCGCTCTGCAAAGTCTTTCTGCGACTTGCCACTCCGTTGAAGTGCTCGATTCAGTTCCACCGCGACGTCAACGATGACACTGTTCTGAGCGTAACGGCGGCGCCGGCTATCGCTGGAGAGATGCTCCGCAAGATGTTCATCAAGATCGAAGTGTTTCATTGCTTGCCTCCCGTAGTACCGCCTTCGTGTTCGCTCTTGACCTTAAACGCTCGATCAAGTTCTACCTGGGGAGTGTCGTCTTGATCCTTCTTGAAACCGTTTGTCAAGAAAACCTCGTTGCCTTTTCTGAATCCAAGCACTCGGTACTTCCAAATCGTAAACTGCACCAGCCCGGCGCCCTTGCCTTGCAAGGCCTTATAAATGCCTACGGTTCCCTCTGGCCCATGGTCTTGGAATTTCTCGAAAGCCCTCATGAATTTGTCGAACGAATTGCCATCCTTTTTCTCAAGCCAATCGAGAAACTCTTTTGCCGGGTATCGATCGCTGGCACGTTTGGCGTATCGAACCCTGTACAAAGGGTGTCTCTCCTTCACGCCTCCAGACCAACCAGTTTAGCTGCAGCTAAAGACTGGCGTCAACAGGAGGCCCGTTACGCTTTAATTTCGCCCCGATTTAGGCGCAGTTTCGGATCTTTGCGGTAGTGCTTGCGCGGTTGGTTTGCGGTGCTTTGGCCGACCCTTCTTTTGCGGCTTGGCCTTTCTCGTGGCTGGATGTCCCGGCGGTGGCGGTGGCGTCTGGAGGAGAGCCTTAAGCGTCTCCTCGAATCCGATTAAGGACGGTGGTACCGTCGTGTCCTGATACGAGCGGGGGCGTTTCTTCTTCTTAGCCATCGGCGTGTACTCGCTGCCATGATGCCTCAAGAGCGGCGTGGACGACGGCCAGCGGGCCGCGAAGATGGTCCTCGGAGCCGAAGGCAAGCGCCTCACCTACAAACAGCCAGCAAGCCAGCTAGCACGATTCTTCCGAGAGGATTGGGTCAGGCAGTGGCGCGAGGCCGCAAGGCCGGCGCGTCGTCTCACCCGTGCGATGCGCCTGCGTCGGCGCTTGAAGGCCAAGCGGCAGCTACAGCTACCGTTCAACCAGTAAGGCGGAGCTTTGGGGCGTTATGATGTCTGTCTCGCGGCTCGTCTTTTCTTGCGGCCTGTCGCGATTCCAAGCAGCGTAAAGGCTACGCCAATGCCGTAGAACCCGGCGTTGCCTTTCGCCATCCCGATAACGAAAAAGACCACGCCAAGTAGGACGAGAGCCACGCCGCCAGGGGAGGGTTTCATCGGCCGTCCATTCTACGCTTGTACCCTTGGGTTTGTGATCGGCATAATTACCATTTCTTATTTCACTTTCTTGGGTCTACCGCCTGGAGTGGAGTCTCGAAGAGCGAATCCGAGTACCGTCGCAGTTTTCTTCACGGCCCGCTCGACGGCCTTAGCAGACCGTTTTTTCTCAGTATCCGCCTTGGCGATTTGGCCAAAGGGTGTTTTCTTGAACTGATAGGAGATAAACCAGTCGAGATGATCGGTTGGAGTCAGAGCTGTGTATCTGGCCCCTGACGTCTTCATCGCCTGAGACGCTGATATCCACGCCTCTTCGGCTCGTTTGAGAAAGTCCACCCGACTCTCGAGCAACGGCTCCGGGCTCACGACGGGATGGTGATAATGCGGAGTCTCAGGGTAGACAATTAGCGGAAAAATGGCTTCAAGAAAACTTGCGTTAGGCAAGTTGCCGTCAGGGTGTCTCGCCTGAGCGCCACGAGCAATCCGTTGTCGAAAATGCACTCGGTGCAAGAACTCCGTCGCCCATTCTTCAATCCAGTCTGCCTGTAGGTTCCATTTCTTCTTCCACTCCTCGGCGCGGCGCACGATTCGGAGTTCTGGCATCTCCGGCTTTCCCGGTTCCAACAGCGCGTCAAGGTCTTGAAGGAGATTTTCGAGTGCGAGCGGAAAAGTAATCTGGAAGCGTCGAATGAACGACGCGCGCTCATAGGCTTCCCTAGCTTCGGCTGGAAGTAGAGCGCCTGGACGTCGCCCACCACGCTCAACCGCGGTCAGATCAGGGACGACCCGATGCTGGCTAGTTCTCGCCGGCTTATCCATGTTTCCCGCGTGTGCGAGTTTGTGCGAAACGGGTCGTTACGGGAGGGTATTTTAGCGCAGACGTGAGCAGAGACCGTAACGTAAATTCGCGGCTGCTCACGTCTGCGTAACGTCGCGTGTTGCTCCTGAGGCTTGCGCGTCTGCCAATTCCGCCACTTCCGCGAGGCGAGAACTTCAAATTATACCAGCGCCCGCGCTGGTGCCAGCCCGTCAGAGGGTGACCGCCGTGCCGCTGGTCGTCACCATCAACATGCCGTTGTTCTGTCCGAGCACTTCGTAGTCGAGGTCCACCCCGACCACCGCGGTCGCACCGAGCGCCGTGGCACGCTGCTCCATCTCAGCCATCGCGACGCCGCGCGCCTCGGCCAGCGCCTTTTCGTAGGTCGCCGACCGTCCGCCCACGATGTCGCGAACGGTCGCGAAGAGATCGCGGAAAATGTTCGCGCCGATGATCGCTTCGCCGGTGACGACCCCCAGATACCGTTGCACGGGGCGCCCTTCGACACTTGGTGTGGTGGTGATGATCATGCGCCAGTATAGCGGCGGAGACCTGATCCACTGATGCGGTTGCGCGACGCGATCGAGCTGCTCGCCGACAGCGGCGTCGAGACGCTCGGACCGACCACATGGGCCGATCTCGGATGCGGCGCGGGAACGTTCACGCTCGCGCTCGCCGACCTGCTCGCCGCGGGCAGCACCATTCATGCGATGGATCGCGACGAGTCGGCTCTGCGAAGAATCCCATCGGCGCACAAGGACGTTCGCATCCAGGCGCACCGTGGAGACTTTACGGACCAGCCGTGGCCGTTCCAGGCTCTGGACGGCATCCTGATGGCCAACTCACTCCACTACGTTAAAGACCAGCCGGCCTTCATCCGCTCATGCGAAGCGCGGATGACGAGGCCGGGCCGATTCCTCATCGTGGAATACGATACGGACGATGCGAATCGATGGGTGCCCTATCCGGCAGGTCGAGGCCGGTTGACCGCCCTGTTCTCGGCCGCAGGCTATTCGTCCATCAAAGTGTTGCAGTCGCGTCCATCGGCCTTTCGGCGCGCTCCGCTTTACGCCGCCCTGATTACACACTAGCAAAGGATCCTCATTTGCCATTTACCGCACTCGGTCTCCATCCCAGTCTCCTCCGTGCCGTCAAGGAGATGGGTTTCGCTCGTCCGACGCCGATCCAGGCCGACACGATTCCTCCGGCGCTCTCCGGCCGCGACGTGCTCGCGTCGGCCGAGACCGGCAGCGGCAAGACGGCGGCCTTTTTGCTGCCGATCCTGCACCGCCTCATCGGCGTGCCGCGCGGGACCACGCGCGCGCTCGTGCTCGCACCCACGCGCGAGCTGGCCGCCCAGATTCTCGACGACTTGCAGGACCTGGCCGTTCACACGCCGGTCACCGGCGCCGCAATCTTCGGCGGGGTGAACCCGGGGCCACAGGAGCATGCCCTCCGCAGCGGCGTCGACGTCATCGTCGCCACGCCAGGCAGGCTGCTGGATCACCTGCGCCGCCCCTACGCGAAGCTCGACAAGATCGAATACCTCGTGCTCGACGAAGCCGACCGGATGCTCGACATGGGATTCCTGCCGGAGATTCGGAAGATCCTCCGGTACGTGCCGGCGCGCCGGCAGACGCTGTTTTTCTGCGCGACGATGCCGCTACCGATTCGGGCGCTGACGTCCGAGATGCTCTCGCAACCCGTGACGGTTCGGCGCGAACGCGCGTCGGTCACGCCGGTCGGTATCACCCAGGCGGTCTACCCGGTGGCGCAGGAGCTCAAGTCGGCGTTGCTGGTCGCGCTGCTACGACGGGGCGACATCAGCCAGGCGCTCGTGTTCACGCGCACGAAGCACCGGGCGAATCGACTGGCAGACGCGCTCACGCGGGCGGGCATCGAGACCGGCCGGCTCCATGGCAACCGATCGCAGGCGCAGCGCACGGCGGCGCTCGCGGCGTTCAAGAACGGCCGTTCTCCGGTCCTCGTCGCGACCGACATCGCGGCTCGCGGCATCGACGTCGACGCCCTGGGGCACGTCGTCAACTTCGACGTGCCGCTGGTGCCTGACGATTACATCCATCGCGTCGGCCGCACGGGCCGGGCCGAGGCCACCGGCGACGCGTTCACGTTCGTTGCACCCGAGGAGCGAGATGAACTGGCGGCGATCGAGCGCGCGCTGGGCCGGCCGCTGGCGCGCGTGACGGTGCCGGACTTCGACTACGCGGCGCGGCCAACCACCCGGTTCGAGGTCCCGGTCGCGCAGCGGCTCGCAGAACACCGCGCACGCCAGGGACGGGGCGCTCGCGGCGGCGCCAAACGGCCCCCCCGCGGCCAACCAGGCCACGGGAAGGATCCTCGACAGCCCGAAGCGAAGGGGCCAGGTGCGACGGACCGATCCGACGCAGCGAGCGGACGCCGGGCAGGACGGAGGTGGAGCTTTCGGCCGCGGCGCCGGCGATGAGCGCGCGACGTGTACGTCGGCCTGAACGCCTACTGCCCGCGTTTGTGGCGCTCCTCGGGCACGAACGTGATACCGGCGGCGTCACGCGCAACTGACGCCGCCCGCTTCGAATCTTGTTGAAGAAACTCCTGAACTCGGAACGGCGGCTCCCCTGCCGCGGGCGTTCGGCGCTGATAGGACCCGTCGGCGTTCAACGACCACGCTTTCGTGTTGTCCCGGAACATCGCCCGCAGAGCAGCAATCACCCGGGCTTTCAGCAGCGGCTGTTCGACCGGCCACATGAGCTCGATGCGCTTGTCGAGGTTGCGCGCCATCCAGTCGGCGCTCGCGAGATACACCTCGTCGTCGCCGCCGTTCATGAAGTAGTAGACGCGGGCGTGTTCGAGAAACCGATCGACGACCGAGACGACCTCGATCCGCTCGCTCACGTTCGCGAGTTTCGGCCGAAGCGCGCAGCTGCCGCGCACGTTGAGCAGAACCCGGACGCCACTCTTCGAAGCCGCGTAGAGCGCTTCGATGATCTCGGCATCGATCAGCGAGTTCATTTTGGCCACGATCTCGGCCGGTAGTCCCGCTTCTGCCCTTCGGCGCTCGCGATCGATGAGCTTCAGGAACCGCCGCCGAAGATCGGTCGGCGCCATCGTCAACTTCTTGAATTTCGGAGGATCCGAATAGCCCGTGACCGCACTGAAAAATGCCGACGCGTCCTCCGCCAGCGCCGGCGAGGTTGTGAGCAATCCAAAGTCGGTATAGATCCTGGCGCTCTGCTCGTTGTAGTTCCCGGTGCCGAGATGGACGTACCGGCGCAGCCCCTGCTTGCTTCTCCGAACGATGAGGCAGATTTTGGCGTGGGTCTTGAACCCCCGGACGCCGTAGATGACATGCGCCCCCGCCTCCTCGAGCGACCGCGCCCACTGGATGTTCCGCTCCTCGTCGAACCGCGCCGTCACCTCCACGAGGACGGTGACCTGTTTGTTGCATTCGGCGGCGCGCTGGAGGCTGCGGATGATCGACGACCCGGCGCCGGCGCGGTACAGCGTCTGCTTGATGGCGAGGACGTCAGGATCCTCGGCGGCCTGGGCCAGCAGCGCGGGCACCGGGTCGTAGCAGTCGTACGGATGGTGCAGCAGCACGTCCCGCTCGTCCATCACCGAGAACAGATCAGCCTGCTCGCCCGTCAGCATGTCGGCAGGCTGATGAGGCGGATCGCGGAGCGCGTCGAATCCCGGGAGGTCGGTGAGGCCCATCAGGACGCGCAGATCGAGCGGCCCAGGCTGCACGTAGACGTCGGCGGACTCAGCGCCCACCTGGTTCCGAAGCAATTCGACCAGCTCCGCCGAGGCCGACGCATCCACTTCCAGACGGACGACGTCGCTTCGGCGTCGTTCCCGCACCTGCCGCTCGACCAGCTCCAGATGCGTCCGGCCACCCTCGTCGTCCAACTCCAGCTCGGCGTCGCGAGCCAGCCGGATGACGGCCGACGCGAGGATGGACTGTCCGGGAAACAGCTGCGACAAATGCGCCCGGACGATGTCCTCGAGCAGCACAAACGCGTATCCATCGGTTTCGACCAGGCGCACCAGCCGCGTCAACCGATGAGGGACCTGGACGACGGCGAGCCGGCGGTCCGATTCGCCCGCGGCCGGCTCGAGCAGCAGCGCCAGGTTCAGACTGAGCGATGACAGGAGCGGAAACGGCCGCGAGACGTCGATGGCGAGCGGCGTCAGTACCGGCAGCATCGACTCCGCGAAGTACGTCCCGAGCGCAGTCCGACGCGCCGCGTCGAGATCCCGCCAGGACAAGAGCCGGATTCCGTGACTCGTCAATGCCGGAAGGAGCTCGTCAGCCGTCAGCCGGCCGAGCGCCGCCACGAGCTCCTGCGCGCGCGCGGCGACGTCGCCAAGCTGTTGCGCGGGCGTTCGGCCTGCCAGATCCGGCGTCGTGTCCTCGTCCTCGATGGCGCGCTTGAGTCCCGCGACACGGACCATGAAGAACTCGTCGAGGTTCGAGGCCGCGATGGCTGCGAACTTGACGCGCTCGAGCAGCGGGACGTCCGGGTTGGCGGCTTCAGCCAGCACGCGCTCGTTGAACGCCAGCCAGGACAGCTCCCTGTTGAGGAAGAGATCCGGATCGTGGGCGCGGATTCTCGGCGTCACTGCACGACCCCCGCTGTGCGAATGACGACCGATTTCCCAAACGTCTGCGTGAGCATGTCCGCGCGCGCCGTTGCCGCCATCTGCTCCATCGTCAGATCGCCCGTGCCTTCGATCTCCAGAATCCACCCTCGATCCTGCCGGATCAGCCGCAAGGTCTGGACCTTCTGAAGGTGCTCGGCGTCGAGCGCGTTGGCCACCCGCAGCATCGCGCCGAGCTTGGTGACGATGATTCGGGCAGAGCGGTCGAGTGCGGCATAGGCGAGGTGGCTGCGCTGCGGCAAGCCGCGACGGTGATAGCGCGTGATGTTGGCGACAATCGCCGTCTCCTCGTCCGTCAATCCAAAGATCTGCGAGGCGCCGAGCAGGTACTGCGAATGTTTGTGGTGGGCCCGCAGGCTGACGTAGACGCCAATGTCATGGACCAGGGCGGCCACGTGGAGCAGCAATCGATCGCGCTCGGAGAGCCCGTGCTCGCCGCGGAGCTGATCGAAGAGCGCGACCGAAAGCTGCGCGACGTGGTGGCCGTGAGCGCGGTCGAACCTGTATTTGTGGCCCAGGGTCTCGGCGCTAGCCAGTACCTGTTGCTGAAAATCCTCCGCCTCCATCCGTCCGCCGGCCGCCGACATGTCGAGCAGGATGCCGGCCCGGATGGAGGCGTCGGAGACGATCACCTGCCGCGCCGTCGTCTCGGACAGCAGGGCCCGGTACACGAGCAAGGAGGGCACCAGCGTTTCGGCTTCGACCACCGGCAAACGGAACCGGTCGACGAGGCCGTCCTCGTCGTGACGCTCGACCTCGTCGCAGAAAGCGAGGAAGGCATCCCTCGGCACCTCTCGTACTCCATCCTGTTCCTGCTCGACGATCTGGCCCGCGGCAAACCGGACGTCGCCGCCGATCGCGACGACGTGCATCACCTGCCGGAGCGGGATTTCGACCCGGATTTCTTCGATGACGTTCGCGATGTAGCGCTTCAGCAGTGTGATCTGCAGGTCATGGGTATGCGACTTCAGGTTGAGCTGCTGGCGCATCCGGATGGCCCCAAGGGCATACACACCTGACCGGTTGGCCTGGCCTCGCCGGAGCAGAGTGACGCTCGTGCTGCCCCCGCCCACCTCGACGAGCATCGTCCAGGCGCCCTTGAAGACGCTGTGTTTGCCCAGCGCATGCCGGACGGCGAGGTAGATCAGCCGGCTTTCCTCGGCCTCATTGATGATTTCGAAATCGATGCCCGTACGGCCGCGGATGCGGTCGAGGACCATCTCGGCGTTCCGGGCCTCGCGGACGGCACTCGTGGCAACAGCGCGGACATGCCCGACGTTGTAGCCGCGCATGATCTGCCGGAACCCTTCGATCGCGGTGAGCGCGGTGTCGAGCGTCTGCGATCGAATGGTCCCCGTCGAGAACGTGTCGCGCCCGAGCAGGATGCCGCGAGAGGCCTCCTCGATGACACGAGTCCGCCGGCTCGGCGTGATCTGGCCGACGACGAGACGGATCGCGCTCGCGCCCATGTCGAGCACGGCGACCAGATCGCTCGGTTGTTGAGGAGCATTCGGCATCGGACAGCGGGGCGCACCCCGCATCGTATCGAGTTCGTGTCACGAAGCTGCGATCGCTGGAGAAGCCTTTCCAGCGGCCCGCCGGCGCGGCCCTCAAAAACAGGCCTATTTTCGGCCCGAAAACTTACAAAACTGCACTTTTCGGGTATCGCGTAAACTAGTGTGCCCTTTCCCAGGAGGGATGCGTTGAAAAGACCGAGTTTGGCGGTCGTGCTCGTCGTCGTCGGCGTGGCGCTCGCAAGTGTGCATGCGCAGCAGCCGCGAACCGTGTCGCCCACGGCGGTACCGGGCGAGATCATCGTGCGGTTCAGTCCGGCGGCCGGAACGGCCCGGCGCCAGACCATCCTCGCGACGCGAGCGGCACGGCTGCTTCGCAAGTACGACGCCATCGGTCTTCAGCACGTCCGGCTGCGGCCGGGAGACGACATCGCCGCGGCGATGGCCCAGCTGCGCGCGATGCCCGATGTCATCGCCGTCCAGCCAAACTTCATCCGTCGCGTGATCGCGCCTCAGCCGCCGAACGATCCGTTCTGGACCGCGGGACTCATGTGGGGGCTCGAAAAGATTCAGGCGAGGGGCGTTTGGAATGGTTTCACGACCGGCGATCCCTCAATCGTCATCGCCGACATCGACACTGGCGTGGACTACACGCATCCCGACCTGGCCGCGAACATGTGGCACAACCCGGCGGAGATCGCCGGCAACGGGGCTGACGACGACGCCAACGGCTACGTGGACGATGTGTACGGCATCGACGTCATCAATGCCAACGAAACGCCTGGCGGGCCGGAAGACCCGATGGACGATCAGGGTCACGGCACGCACGTGGCCGGGACGCTGGCTGGCGTCGGCAACAACGGCACGGGCGTGAGCGGCGTCACCTGGAACTCGAAGATCCTGGCGTGCAAGTTCATCGCGAGCACGGGCGAAGGCACGGATGCCGACGCCATCGCCTGCTTCGATTACATCGTCGCGCTGAAGCTGCGCGGCGTGAACATCCGGGTCACCAACAGCAGTTGGGGCTCGACCGATGGCCCGGCGCCGGCGCTCCAGAGCGCGATTGACGCGGCCGGCGCGGCCGGCATTCTGAACGTCTTTGCCGCGGGCAACGACGGCACGGACAACGAGTTGATTCCGACGTACCCCGCGAGCTTCACCTCGCCGAGCATCATCGCCGTGGCCGCTTCCGACGAATCAGACGGCAGGCCGAGCTTCAGCAACTTCGGCGCGACATCCGTGGACCTCGCCGCGCCGGGCTCGGGAATCATCAGTACGTATCTCAACTCCGACTATGCCATCTCGTCGGGCACGAGCATGGCGGCGCCGCACGTGGCCGGGGCGGCGGCGCTGCTCGCTGCGATCGATCCGGGCCTGTCTGTGGCGGCGCTGAAGGCGCTGCTGATGAATAGCGTGAACGTCCTGCCGCAGTGGGAAGGATCCGTCGTGGCCGGCGGCCGGCTGAACGTCTACCGCGCAGCGGCGATGCTCACTGGCGCCGAGCTTCCGACAGCGTCCCTGGTCCAGACCGACTCGACGACTCAGGGCAACTGGTCGGTCAGCTACGGACTCGACGGGTATGCCATCGTGAACGACGCGACCAGCTATCCGGCATATGCGCAAGTCACGACGACCGGGACCAGCAGCTTCACCTGGGCGACGTCCACCACCGATATTCGTGCATTGCGACGCGCCAGCGGACCGGGACGACTGGCGGCCACGTGGTATGGCAGCTCGTTTGAGATCGCCATCAATCTCACGGACGGCCAGCCGCACGATATCGCGTTCTACGCGCTCGATTGGGACAGCACGACGCGGGCGCAGCGCTTCGATGTCTACGACGGGGTCGGCGGGGAACTGCTCGCCACGCATACGGCCAGCGGATTCCATGACGGGCAATACATTGTCTGGCGGCTGTCCGGAAGCGTCCGCGTCAAGGTCACGAGGACCGGAGGCGCGAACGCGGCCGTGAGCGGCATCTTCTTTGGCGGGCCGGCGGGTATCAATCAGCCGCCGGCCGTTGCGCTGACCGGCCCTGCGAACAACGCCAGCTTTGGCGCGCCGGCCGCGATCACCGTGACTGCGACGGCCAGCGACGATGTGGCGGTCGCGCAAGTGCAGTTCTTCGCCAACAACGTGCCGATCGGGACTGACTCTTCCAGTCCGTACAGCGTCAACTGGACGAATGTCCCAGCCGGCTCGTACACGTTGACGGCAACCGCAACCGATAACCAAGGGCTTTCCCAGAACGCGGCGCCGGTCCAGATCACCGTGACCCCCCCCGCCACCGGCGGACCTACGGCGCAGTTTCTGACGACCGACGCCACGACTCAGGGCAACTGGACGGGCGTCTATGGTGCGGACGGGTACAACGTCATCAATGACGCTGCCAACCTGCCGGCCTACGCGCAGATCACGCAGTCCGGCGCCGCGAGTTTCACGTGGACGGGTTCGACGACCGACATCCGCGCGCTCCAGCGCGCGAGCGGCCCCGGACGCATCGCGGCGACGTGGTACAGCAACGCCTTTGACATCACCCTGAACCTGACGGACGGTCAGGTCCATGACGTCGCGTTCTATTCCGTGGACTGGGACACGTTCGCCCGCGCGCAACGATTCGACGTGTTCGACGCGACGAGCGGCGCCCTTCTGGCGACGCAGTCGATCTCCGGGTTCCGTAACGGGCTGTATACGGTCTGGCGGCTCAGCGGTCGCGTCCGGGTGAGGGTGACGAAGACCGCCGGCAACAACGCCGTCGTGAGCGGCGTGTTCTTCGGCGTCAGCGGCGTGTCGAATCAGCCGCCGAACGTGTCGATCACGAGTCCGGCGAACAGCGCCACCTTCACCGCGCCGGCGACGGTCACCGTGAACGCCAACGCCACCGACGACGGCACGATCGCCAACGTCGAGTTCTTCGCGAACGGCGCGCCGATCGGCTCGGACACGACCAGTCCCTACAGCTTCACGTGGACGAACGTGCCGGCGGGCAGTTTCGCGCTGACCGCGAAAGCCACTGACACGCTGGGCTTGAGCAGGACGTCAGCGCCGGTGCAGATCTCGGTCACCACTCCGGGAGGCCCGACCGCGCAGTACCTGCAAACCGACACGACCACGAAAGGAAATTGGCTGCCGGATGTCTACGGCGAGGACGGCCACGCCGTGATCAACGACTCCACGAGCTATCCGTCGTTCGCCCAGGTGGCGGCCAGCGGGCAATCGACTCACATGTGGTCCTCGTCGACGACGGACGTGCGGGCGCTCCAGCGCGCAAGCGGGACCGGACGTCTGGCCGCGGCCTGGTATTCAACCTCGTTCTTCGATATCACGATCAACCTGACCGACAGCCTCGCCCACGAAGTCGCGTTCTACGTCCTCGACTGGGACAGCAACACACGAGCGCAGCGGTTCGACGTCTATGACGCGGTGGGCGGCACGCTGCTCGCGACCCAGACCGTCAACAGCTTCAACGGCGGGAAATACGTCGTCTTCCGGGTGAGCGGGAACGTGCGCGTGCGAGTGACCAAGACCGGGGGCAATAACGCGGTGGTCAGCGGACTGTTCTTCGATAGACCCTGAAAACGATTGATTGATCGCTCTATCGATCTATCGATCTATTGAAAGAGCGGTTACTCGACTCGAAGCACGTTCACCGGATCAACTCTCGACGCACGCCACGCGGGCCCCAGGCTCGCCAGGACAACTACGGCCGCGAGGGCGAGCGACGCGACTGCGTACACCATCGCGTCGAGCGGCCTGACGCCGAACAGACGGCTCTCGACCAGCTGAGATCCGAGTCCTGCCAGCAGTAGTCCCAGAGGCGCGCCGATCGCGATAATGAGCAGCGCGCTACGCAGAACCAGGCGCATGACCTGTGGCCGCGATGCGCCGACGGCCAGCCGAATCCCGAACTCGCGGAGACGATCGGCGACGGTTTGCGAGACCAGACCGTGGATGCCAATCGCCGCCAGGAGGAATGCCAGGGCGGCAAGCACGGCAAGCGCCCACGCATTCAGTCTCTGCTGAGTGAGCCGCTCGTCCAGCAGGGCCGCCAACGTGCGATCGCGCGACATTGGAAGTGCCGGATCGAGTTTCGACACTTCGGCTTGCACGAGCCGGACGACATCGGCGGGCCTCGCCGACGAGCGCACGGCCAGGATCTGCCCTAATCCGGCTGAATCGGCGACCGGCCGGTACACCAGGAATTCCTCTTTGTCTGTCGGGCTGCCCCACCTGACGTCGTTGACGACGCCGACAACCGGCGCGTCATGTCGAGGCAGCGACCCCTGCGCAGGAAAGGTCAGCGGCCGCCCGACGGCATGGGTGGTGCCGTACAGCCGCTGAGCAAGAGACGCGCTGATAATGACTGCCGGCTCCGCGCCCGCTGTGTACGCTTCGGTCTCCGTAAACGTCCGGCCAGCGAGGAACCGCATCCCGAACGTCTCGAAGTAGCCAGGCGTGACGTCGTTGGTCAGGATCCTGAGGGCCGCCTGAAAGGCTTCTCGATTGGGCTTGCCAAGGGTCGCGGCCGCCTGATCCGGAGGCAGCACCCGCGCGCCGTGCCGGACGCCACCGATCGGCAGGTTGCCAGAAGTGGCCACTGCGTCGATGGCGGGCAGATGGCCGACCCGCTCGAGCAGATCGCGATGGAACTGCAGCGTGCGGGCGGGCGTGTAGCCCTGCCCTCGCGACGCAAACATGAAGGTCGTCACGCCCCGAAGATCAATGCCGAGATCCACGTTCCTCAGGTTCTGCAGCGTGCGGATGAACAGCAGGGCTTCGACCAGCAGGACGACCGACACGGCGAGCTGAACGACGGCCAGACCCGTCCGCAGACGAGCGCTCGAACGCGAGGCGCCGCGCGAGCCGCGTCCCATAGCCGACGTCAGATCGGTCCGCGTCGCCATGCGCGCAGGCGCGACGCTCAGCAGCACGCCGACGCCGGCGGCGATCGACAGGGCGATGGCGAGCAGCCGCCAGTCGATCACGATCTCGAGGGCGCCGACGCCAGGCACATTCGCGCCGTCAAGCCAGGCTTTGCCGCCGGCAGTCACGGCGACGCCGAGGATGGCTCCCACACTCGAGACGATCAGGCTCTCGACAAGGTGCAGGCGCGCCAGCCGCGAGCCGGACGCGCCCAGAGCCCGCCGGACCGCCGCCTCCCGCCCGCGCGTCACTCCTCGAAAGACGAACAGGTTCGCCACGTTCGCCGCGCCCAGCACGACGAGCAGCACGCCGACGATGAGCAGCGGCCGGGTGACGGTCCATCCCGAATCACGCGCGAACACATCGAGACCAACTTCCGGAATCAGGAACGGCTGGACGGTTCGGAATCTCGCCGCGCCTGGTGTGCTGCCGGCGGCGAGCGCGAGAGCCGACGCGCGCAGCTCGGCATCTGCCTGGGCGAACGTCGCGTCAGGCGCGAGACGAGCGAGGAATTCGTAGAACGGACCCCGCTCGGGCGGGTAGGTCCAGCGTTCGGGTGGCGCGTGATTGATGCGGGGCGAAGCGAGCCCGGGAAGCCACAGCTGGCTCGAGCGGCCCAGCTTCGTGCCGCGAAATGCCTGTCTCGCGACACCGACGACCCGGCAGTCGTGACCGTTGATCCTGACAATCCGGCCGACCGCAGGACCGTCAGGGAAGAGCGAGCGCGCCAGGTCCGCCGACAACACGAGCGCGATGTCCCCGTGCGCGGTGCGATCCTCGTCCCGCCCGAAGCCGCGGCCTTCCAGAAACCGGACGCCGAGCACGTCGAAGAAATTGCCCATGACAAACGACCCGGGCACGACGCGAGGCGGCGCGTTGTCGAGCGACACGTTGAGCGAGGCCTGCTGCTGACCTGTCAGGCCGCTGATCGTCGTCAGCCCCGCCTGGATGGCGGCCACGTGTCCGTACGACACGAACGACGGCCCGAAGCTGCCGTCTTCCCAGGAACCGAACCACACGATCCCGACGCGGTCCGGGGCCACGACGCCGGGCAGCGGCCGAAAAAACAGCCAGTTCGCGACGCCGACCGCGGCAATCGTCGGTCCGGTACTGAGCGCGATGGTGAGCGTGGCGGCGGCGGCGAACCCGGGACTTCGCCGCAGGGTGCGGCCGGCGTACCGGATGTCCTGCCAGAAGCCGTTCATCCAATGGCGCGGGCCTGGCCGGCCTCGAGCGGAGTCGAAGGGCCTGCCGATCGGGAGCGGCGGCAGCGGATCGGCCATGACCCGCGCGATCTCCCGCGCCAGACGCCCGGCGTCAATCTCACGACGCGCGGCCGCCTCGGCATCGGCCTCACGGGCGCCGCGGGCGATCGCCTCCTGATACCGATCCTCGAGGTGCTGCGCGAACTCCTCGACGATCTCGTGTTCGCGTGCCGGCTGCAGCCCGGCGTTCGACAGACGGTTACGAATCTCCGATTTCCAGTCAGGCATTGGAGGCGTCACCCTTCCTGTCCGGTCACGCGATTGATCGCCCGCACGAAGTTCCGCCACCCCAGCCGCTGCGCAGCCAGGATCTTCCGGCCGGCCGGCGTAATCCGATACAAGCGGCGGCGCCGCTGCCCAGCCTTCTCAACCCATCGGCCCTCGATCCAGCCGCGCCGCTCGAGCCGGTACAACAGCGGATAGAGCGACGCCGCGTAGAAGGTCAGCTCGCCGTGCGACCTGGCCTCGATGAGCCGCGCGATGTCGTAGCCGTGCCGCGCGCGGATCTCGACGAGCGACAGGATCAGAAGCTCGGCGCTTCCCTTCTTGAGCTCACGGCTGCTGGGTGGAACTGACATATGTGTGGGAGCAATATATCAAAGGGCTGGTGTCATTGAGTTATTGGGTTATTGAGTTATTGAGTTATTGAGTTATTGAAAAGATCTGGATCTGCAAGCGGACGCTCGAGTGCAGTTGCTGCAATCTCATCCGAGCGTCGACCCGATTCGCGAAGGGTTTTGCGCGAGCCATGTGGCACGAAACGTGCCCTGGCCACAGGGCATGACGCCACAAGAGCTTCGAGAGCGTACCAAGATCTTCGCGCGGCGGGTGCGACGCTTCTGTCGCCCGTTCGTGCGAGATCCGGAGCGGAACGATGCGGTTCGACAGTTCAGGCGGGCGGCGTCGTCAGTCGCGTCCAACTACCGCGCGACGTGTCTGGCCCGATCCCATGCCGAGTTCGTAGCCAAAATCGGCGTCGTGCTGGAGGAGGCCGACGAGAGCGTGTATTGGAGTGAGGATCTGATGGATTCAGGTATCAAGTCCAAAGAACTCGACTGGTTGATCGACGAAGCGCAGCAACTCAGCAGGATCTTCGGAGCTTCATTGCGTACCAGCGCCTCACGGCCGAAGGAACCGCCGGCGGCGGCGACCCATCGACGAGTAGCTCCATAACTCAATAACTCAATAACCCAATAACCCAATAACTCAATGACCCGTCCGCTCTAGAATGACACCGTCACTCGGGAGTACAGATTCCTTGGCGTGTTGTTATTGGTCGGGTTCATCGAAATCCCGAACGTCGTGCTCGTGATGTTCGGGTCAGTGTTCCAGTTCGGCGCGCCCCAGATAGGACGGTTGAGCACGTTCTGCGCGGTCACGTGGATCGTGATCTGGCTGCGCCCCACGAGCCCCGTCGTCTTGTTCAGCGACAAGTCGAACACCCACGTGTTCACGCCGCGCAGGTAGATACGCTGGCCCCACTCCCCCGGGGTGGTCGGGACCGCCAGATACTCCGGATTGGCCCGCCCGTCCGGCCCGATCAGCCGGGGATCGACAAAGTACCGCCAGGAGTTGTCTGTCGGGTGCGGCCGGATCCCGATCATGCTCTGGATCTCCTCCACCGTGTGGCCGTTCATCAGCACCACGCCGGCGTCGCTCCCGTTGACCGTCTGTCGGCCACTGAACAGCCGGAACGGCGTGCCCGATTGCGCGGTGAAGACGCCACCAAGCGTCCACCCGCCGGCGATCGCGTTCAGCACGGAGTTGCCGATGTCGACGCGGCGGCCGCGGCCGAACGGCAGATCGTAGGTGCCGTATGCCTGGAACACCTGCCGCACGTCGAACTGCGCGATGGCATCGTTCATGGACTTGTCGCGCAACGTGAAGTAGTTCACGGTCTGCGTCGCATTGTCCGTCCAGAGGTTGCCCCGGTTCCTGGCCAGCGTGTAGTTCATGTTTGCAGACAGGCCATTCGTGTACCGGCGGCGGAGGTTGAGCTGCAGCGCGTGGTAGTTGCTCCACCCATCATCGTCGACCACCGTGAGGCCCTGCACGGCGTACGGGTTCACCTGGAAGAAATTCATCGCGTACGGTCCGGGCGCGTTGAAGTTCCTGCCACCGGTCACGCACGGACTGAAGGTATTGCCGACCATCCGGCACAGATAGGTCTGGTTGGTCCCCAGGCTTGCCGCAAGACGACCCGCTTCGCCGTTCTCCAGGCTGTTGATGAAACCGCCGTTGCTGAACCCGGATCCCGACGCGACGGCTCCCTGCGCACCGCGCGCGCCGAAGGCCGCTTCGAAAATCGGCAGAGGGACCTGACCGGGTAGCCCGGTGTTTGCAAAGCTGCAGGCAATCTGGCCGGTCTGACCGCACAGCGGATTCGCGGCCCGAAACGCCTGCAGGTTGTTTTGCGCGGCGACGAATTGCGGCAGGAATCCGTTTTCGAAGATGTTCACTTCGTTCAGGCTGAACGCATGCCAGGCCTTCTCGGCGCGGTTACCCACATATCGAACCTCGAGCACCGTGTTCTTGGCGATCAAACGCTGGACGCCGATATTCCACGCCTGCACATACGGCGTCTCCAGGTCGCTGAACATCGACCCCAGGCCATTGACGAACGTCAGTTCAGACTGATTCCAGACGTCCTGGTATGCGGCCGGTGATGCCTGGTACGGCACGACGGCGGGGACATTCTGCAGTGTCAGACCGCCCACTGGGAACCCCGGCATGCCGGCTTGAAACACACGAGCCTGCGATTGCCCGGTATTGTTGCCGGCCGTCGAGGCGAACATGTTCGTGCCTTCGTCGAAGAAGGTGATGTCCCAGCCTCCGCGGATCACCGTCTCCTGGCCCGTGCCGAACATCTTGCCGAACACGCCGTCGCCAAAGTTCGGCGTCCACGCGAAGCCAACGCGCGGGGCGAGGTTCATCCAGTCTGTCCCGGCCGCCGTCTTGGCCCGGCGGAACACGGGGTTCGGCACGCCGTCGAGCACACCGGGCTCGAACAGATCAGACGATGGACCGTAGATGTTTGCGTCGTCGGGAAACGCCACGGTGCCGGTGTGGTTGAACGGCGGTGTGTTGAACTCGTAGCGCAGCCCGAGGTTGAGCGTAAAGTCGGGCGTCAGACGCCACCGATCCTGGAGAAACAGGCCGCCAAACCGCGCCGACGTCCAGTTCTCGCGGAAGATCGAGTCGGTGTACTGCAGGGTCGCGGGATCGATGACGCCGCCGGTCCTGATCTCCGTCAGACGACCGGTGAGCAGCGCGTAGAGCTGCCTCGCCTGGGCCTGATCGGCGGTTTGCAGCCCCGGAATCGTTGACGTGGAGAACACCGACTCGATGGGATCGCCGCCCGCCACGCCGATTGAATAGCGTGGCAGCCCCAGGTACCCGCCCGTGCCGGACCCATCGAGCGATCGATCGCGCCACTGGGTGTCTCGATAGTTGCCGCCCATCGTGATGCTGTGGTTGCCTCGCAACGTGGTCAGGGTGTTTGTAATCGTCGTGATGTAGTGCTTGCCGATGACCGGGGCATTGTCGGCGACCAGAAGCGGCACGATGGGGAGCACGAACCTCGCCGGCAAGCCGTTGACGTCGCCGTTGAGATTGAAGAACTCGCGCCGTCGTCCCACTTCGTTCGTGTCGCCGCTGTGCTGAATGCCGTAGCGGAGCTCGTTGTGCATGTTCTGGCCGATCGTCCAGTTCGTCCCCGTCGCGAAGACCCACCAGCCGGCATCGAACGTGCCGGTGTTGATGGGAAAGCCGGGAATGGGCCACACGCGGCGGCCCTGCTGATCCTGGTTGCGCCGGTTGTAGCTCGTCATGAACGACAGGTTCGGCCGGATCTGGTAGTCCACCCGCACCGTCGGGAACGTGTCGATCGCTTTCTGAGGCTCCCGCCAACTCAGCGTTTCGGTCCGAAGGGTATTGCCTCCCTCCAGCGTGCCGTACTGGCGCGCTTCGGCTTGTTTCGCGAGAAGGGCGCCGATGACCGGGTCGGGCGTCGACTGGAGACCGGCCTGCGCTGCCATGGCCAGCAGGTTCACGGTCCGCTGCTCACCGGCGGCGGTCGTGTACCGGTAAATCCCTTGGTGCGCTTCGGGCGTCAGCACCGTCTGGGTCTGGGTCGCCGTCTGCGGGATCCACTCCGTTTCGTGGTTGACGAACCCGAAGAGCTTGTTCTTGAAACGTCCGGTCGAGATGATCGGGCCGCCGAAGCTGCCGCCGAAATCGTGGCGGCGGAGCCGGTCTTTGGCGATGGCGCGCGCCACGTTGCCGAACGTATTTGCGTTCAGCTTGTCGGTCCTGTACTGCTCGAACACGGTGCCGTGATACTGATTCGTGCCCCGGCGCGTGATGAACTTCAGATTGACGCCGCCGGTCACGCCATCGTCTCCACCGAGCCCCGCGGTTTCAATCGTCACTTCTTCAACGGCCCCCAGACGTGGCGGCACCGTAGCGAAGAAGCTCGTCCCGCCGCTCTTGAACCCGTTCGAGGAGTTGTTCACGCCGTCGACGGTCGGATTGATCGTGCCGCCCGGCATGCCGTTGTAGTGCGTGCCGCCGCCTTGCGGCGCGACCACCCCTGGCACCAGACGCGCCAGGCCGAACGCGCTGCGCCCGGCGAGCGGCAACTGATTCATTTCCCGGTTGTTCAGCGTGCTGGAGATGACGTTCGACGTCATCTCGAGGACCGGCGTTGTGCCCTCCACAGTGACGGCCTGTTCCAGCCCGCCCAACCCGAGCTTGATTCGGAGGTCGGTCGTGCGCCCCGACTCGACGATGACCTTCTTGTAAATCGCCGTCCGGAAGCCCTGCAGCGCGACGGTGACCTGGTAGCTGCCGGAGCTGAGGTCCCGGAACGCAAAGTCCCCCGACGGGTTGGTGACGGTCGCCTTCTGGACACCGGTCCCCTCATCCACGAGTTGCACCGTCGCGCCGGGGATGACGGCGTCGGTGTCATCTCTCACCGTCCCGGCAATGGCGCCGGTAATACTCACTTGTGCCGAAGCTGCTGACGTGCAGATGAGTAGCACAGCGCCCACGAGCGGGACGAGACAAAGTCGTCGCATGTTCGAGCTCCTGAATGACCGATTTCCGGCATCGTATGGCCGCGTTCAGGCCGTACGCAAGAGCGAGCCGGACTAATCGGTCCATTAGAGCCGTTCTCACTCTCCTGTAGCGGCCCGCCGGGCAGAATCCGGCCCATCTGTCCGCGATTCGATCGGTTTTGCACTCCGTGGAAGTGAGAACGGCTTTAGCGGGCTCGGGAGCGGATCTCAGCGCAGCACGTTGACCTTGACGCCGGATGCCCTCGCTCCGGACCGGTACACGCGATGGGTCGCCGCCCGGAAGTCAGAGGGCTTGGCCGTGTAGATGTTGACGAAGGTCTGCGGGTTGCGATCGATCACCGGAAACCACGTGCTCTGGATCTGCACCATGATGCGGTGGCCCTTGAGAAAACGATGGTACCGGTCACGCAGGTCGAACTCGATCTTCGCCGGCTGGTTGGGGACCATCGGCGTCGGCTTCGAAAACGATGTGCGATAGCGGCTGCGGAAGACCTCGCCGGCCAGAAGCATCTGGAAGTGGCCCATCCGGATGCCGCGCGGGTTCGGTTGAATGTCGGGCGCCGTGCCGGGATAGACGTCGATGAGCTTGACGATCCAGTCCGCGTCCGTGCCGGTTGTCGAGACGACGAGCGAGGCGAGGATCGGTCCGGCGATCAGGACGTCCTCGGTCAGCGGCTCGGTCTGGTAGACCAGCACATCCGGACGCGCCGCGGCGAAGCGCTGGTCCTCGACCATCCAGAGATGGCCCTGCGTGGTCCGCGTCTCGGCGCTCCAGGGCACCGGCTTGGCGGGATCGCTCACGAAGCTGTCGGACGCGTCCGCGGGACTCGCGGCCGGCGGCGTGAATGACAGGCGGCCGTTGGCGTGCAGATACAGCATGCGCGCCTGCGCCCCGGGCGGCGGCCACGACGGGTAACTCTTCCACTCATTGGCGCCGGTCTCGAACACGACCGCTTCGGCCAGGTTGGGCGCGCCCTGATCCCTGAGATGGCCCAGAAAAAACGGGAGCTCGATGTTGGTGCGAAAGTGCTCGCCCGTGCGCGAGCCGAACTGAATGTCACCCAGCGCATCGCCGGGCATCGACGCCCAGCCGCCGTGCAGCCACGGGCCGACGACGAGCGTATTGAGGTTCTTCGGGGTCGCCTTCTCGATCGCCCGGTACGTCTCGAGCGGACCGTAGAAATCCTCGGCGTCGAACCAGCCGCCGACGTTCAGCACGGCGTGCGTCGTGTTCTTGAGATGCTTCAGCGGATTCTGATTCTCCCAGTAGCTGTCGTAGTCCGGGTGCGCCATGTACTCGTTCCACGTCGGCACGCTGTAGTTGAAGTACTTTTCGTTGATGCTCGAGACGGGCCCGGCGTCGAGGAAGAAGCGATACCCGTCGGGCGTGCCGTAGTCGAACCCCGGCCCGCGGGTTTCGGTCGCGCCGGCGCGCGGCCGCGCGTTGCCCGCCAGCCAGCTGAACGTGTACATCAGCCGGAACGCGCCGTTGTGATGGAAGTCGTCGCCGAGAAACATGTCGATCGCGGGCGCCTGGGGCGATGACGCCTTGAGCGCCGGGTGCGCGTCGACCATGCCCCACACCGTCTGGCTGCCCGGATAGGAAATGCCCCACTGCCCCGCCCGCCCGTTGTTGTTCGGCACGTTCTTCACGAGCCAGTCGATCGTGTCGTAGGTATCGGTGCTCTCGTCCGTATCGGTGGGCTTCCGCGGCGCGGGTTTGATCGGCCGCATGACGACGAACTCCCCTTCCGATCGGAACTTCCCGCGCACGTCCTGGTACGCGAAGATGAACCCCTCGCGCGCGAACGCCGCCGACGGCCCGAGCGACGCCCGAAACGCGTCGGCGCCGTACGGCGGCGAGCCATACGGCGTGCGGTGCAGCATGAACGGATACCGCCGCGACTGGTCCTTCGGCGCGTAGACGATCGTGAACAGCTTGACGCCGTCGCGCATCGCGATCTGGTGCTCCGTTTTCGTGTAGTTCGCGCGGATGTCGAACGGCGCCTGCGCGGCGGGCCGCAGGGATGTCCAGACGGCGATCGCGACAAGACCAGCAACCAGGACGACTCGATGGTGTCGGAACATGGGGCACCTCAGGTGCATTGATCGATTGAATGATCGATCTGTCGATCTATTGAAGAACATCTATTGAAGAACATCATCGTCAAGCGGTATCAGCATGCCGACATGGTTCGTCAATCGATCGATAGATCGATCGATCAATCGATCGATTCTCCTCACCTCGCCCGGTCAGCGAGGAGGGCGAGCACTCCGTCGAACGCCGGCTGCTTGCGGAGGCTGGCGAGAAACGGATCGACCGGCAGAATCCACCCCGCCGATCCGGACGGCGCCGCCTTCAGAAATTCCATCAGCATCGTCGTCGCCTCGGCCGGCCGGCCGGACGCGACCTGCCATGCGGCGCCGGCCAGCACGGCGTCTGCAAGGCGGCCGTTTGCGCGCAGATCCTCGATGGCCTTCTGCGCCTGCGCCATCGACTGATCGGCGCGATCGGTCGCGCCCATCGCCCGGCACGCGCTCGCCAGGCCGATGAGCGAGCGGGCGTGATCGGGATACCGCGAAAGCGCCGCTTCGAACATCGACGCGGCCCCGGCAGCGTCGCCTTCCGACAATTGGGCGTGGCCCTGGCCGTCGAACGCGTCGCGCGCGGATTCGTCCGCGAAGAGATGACTGCCCTTCGACTCGAGCTCCCGATCGAACGCGGCGCGCGCTTTGGCGGGCTCGCCGGCGGCCAGACGAATCAGGCCGCGCAGGCCGTGGAGGCCGCTCGCCGGAAATCTCGTGTCGGCCGCACCGGACCGGCCGTGTGAGGCGACGCCGGTCTGGAGCAGCCGATCGGCGGTTTGCAGATCCCGCCTGGCGATCCTCACCATCGCAAGACCGAGATACGCGTACGGCAGGGTCGGATACTGGGCGATGACGGCCTGCAGGCAGCCGAGGCGCTCCTCGCCCCACGCGGCCATGCCCAAACGAAACAGATGCCGCCAGTTTCCCGGCTCGAGCGCGACGGCTCGCCGAGCGGCGGCCACGGCCTCGCCCGACTGGTCGAGGCTCGCGAGCACGAAGCCGAGCGCGGAGTGGGCCTCGGCCAGCTCGGGATCGATCTCGATCGCGCGACGGGCATGCCGGACTGCCGCACGGAGGTGATCGGTCTCCGGCACATTTTTCGCCCGCGAGGCCTGAAACTGCCAGAACCGCGCGTGCGCCAGGCCGACGTGCGCGAGCGCGTACCGGGCATCGAGCGCGAGCGCGCGCTCGAAATCGGCGATCGCTCCGGGAATCTCAACCGGGTTCAGGGCCTCGAGCTTCAGGCGCCCCTCGGTCAGCGCCCGGTACGCTTCGAGACTCGACGTCTCGCGCGCGCTCATCCGCGCGCGCTCCGCCGGTCCGATGCGCACCTGCAATCCCGTCGAGAGCTGCATGACGATGGCGTCCTGCAGCGCGAAGACATCGGCGAGCGGCCCATCGGCCTTCGCGTTGGCGAGCGCTTCGCGCGTCGAGACATCGGTCAGCCGCGCGGTGATGCGAAGGTGATCTCCAGCGCGCTGGAAGCTGCCAATGACGACGAGATCGAGGCCGGCGGCTTTCAGGTGATCGGTCGCCTCGTCGGCTTTGACGCGCGCGACGAGCGCGCGATCCATCACGCGGAGATCGCGGATGACCCGGAGATCGTTCGTCACGGTCTCGGCAATGCCGGCGGCGAGCCACCCGACCTCCGACTCGCCGGTGACGTTCGCGAAGTCGAGGACCGCAATCGTCTTCGCCCTGGGCGACGCGCCCGGCGCGGGCACAGACGATCCGACGTCCGCCTGCACGGACTCGACCGGTGCGATGAACCGATACCCGCGTCGCGGGACCGTCTCCAGATATCGCGGCGCGGTGCTACTGTCCCCGAGCGCATGTCGAAGATCGGACACGACCTGCGTGAGGGCGTTGTCGGTCACGGCCACGTCCGGCCAGACGGCCTTCAGGATGTCGTCCTTGGTGACGAGCGAACCGGCGCGCTCGGCGAGGAGCAGCAGCAGATCGAGCGCCTTTGGAGAGAGCTCGATCGAGCGGTCACCGTCCAGCAGTCGATAGGCCGCCCGGTCGAGGCGATACGGACCGAAGCGAAATGCCGCCGGCGCGGTCATCACGGCTCACTTGATCGCCGCGACGACATTCCTGATTGCGTCGTCGCGCGACGCGTTGCCATCGACGTACGGCTTCCAGTGCGTCTCGATCGCCGCCTTGTACTGCGGCCAGGCGCGATCGAAGAGACCCGTTTTGTAGAGATACGGCTCGTACTTGATGTTCCGCGCTTCGAGTGCCTGACGTACCACTTCGCCGGTGAGATAGAACAGCGCGACGTGCCAGAGATCGCGCGAGATCTTGCTTTGCGCCTGGAGCTGCGCGCCGAACGCCTGAATGAGCGGCATGGCCAGCGCGTGCGAGGCTTCATGGAAGAGCACTTCGGCCGCCATCCATCCGGTCATGTTCGGATTGCCGCTGGCGATCGTGATGTAGGCTGGCGTGGGATCGATCGACGTGAAGGCGCCCTCCCGGCTGGTCACCCGCACGACGTCGACTCGGACGGGACGCGTGAACCAGGGCGTGCCGTACAGCCTGGCGAGACGCTCCGGAATCGCCGGCGAAAGCGACGCGACTTTCGACATCGGATCGGACGCCCACGCGCGATTCGCGAAGTCGTGACCGGCCCACCAGTGCCTGCGGTACACGGCCGCCGCGGCGGTCAGCACGCGACGATGGTCCGGCTCGAGCCCGGCCGCCGGCAGCTCGGTTCTCGCGGCCAGCATGGCTTTCCGAATCGGCCCCATCTCGAAGAGCGGATGGAGATCCGCGATTTCGTCGTCGTAGTACTTCACGGCCGCCTCCCACGCCGCGCGCTCGGCGGCGGTGAGCGTTGCGGTGAGCGGCTCGGGCATGGTGCCGGCGGGCGACGGTTCCTTTGACGCGGGACGCCGGGCCCACGCCTCGGCCCACAGCACGTTGTTCAGATTGGGCCAGAAGCTGCTGTGGACGGTGAAGGGCGTCTGTTCGAGCACCAGGTCCGACACCGTGGCCTCCTGAGCCACGGCCGTCGCCACGGCGGCCACGATGATTAGCGATGGGGTCAGGTCTTGTATTGCCACATTTCGGCCACGGGGACAGTTCTGTATTACAACATTCGGATTGTTGGCCGAATGTGGCAATACAAGACCTGACCCCATCTACACCGCTCGAATCAAGCCGCCGTCCACCTGGAGTGTCGCCCCGGTAATGTAGCGCGCGGCGTCGGAAAACAGAAAGACCGCGGCATTGGCGTACTCGTGCGGCTCGCCGTACCGGCCGAGCGGAATCGTCTTCGCCCATCCCTCGCGCACGTCGTCGGCGCTCTTGCCGGTCGCATTGCCCCGAATCGTATCGAGCTCGCGCACGCGATCGGTGTCGATGCGGCCGGGCAGCAAATGGTTCACACGAATCCTCTCGGACGCGAGCTCGTTGGCGAGCGTCTTCGACAGCGCACCGGTCGAAGTGCGGACGACGTTCGACAGGGCGAGGTTCGGAACCGGTTCCTTCACCGCCGACGATGTTGACACGACGATCGCACCGCCGCCGCGGGCTTTCATCGAAGGTACGGCCAGACGCACCATCCGGACCGCGCTCAGGACGAGCAACTCGAACGCGCCCTTCCACGCGTCATCATCGAACGACAACGCGGTGCCGGCCGGCGGCCCACCCGAATTGGCGAACAGGAGATCGAGGCCGCCGAATTTTTCGATGGTCTGGCGGTGCCAGCTGGCGATCGACTCGGCCGACCGGACGTCCACGGCGATCGCCAGCGGCTCCATGTACGTCTCGGCCGCGACGCGCTTGCCGGCGTCCACGATCGCCTGTTCGTTGCGCGAGCTCATCGACACGCTGACGCCCTCGGCGGCCAGCGCGCGCGCAACGGCGTAGCCAAGGCCGCGGCTTGCGCCCGCGACCATCGCTACCTTCCCCTTCAGCCCAAGATCCATGATGCGCCTTCCTGCTGTGCGGTCCATGCCAGCACGCGATCGAGCGCGGTCCTGGTGCCCTCGTCGAGCACGGCGCCGGGCGCGCGGGTCGAGGCGTCGGCGAGGACGCCGCGCCGCTTGAACACTTCCTTGCGAATCGCCATGCCGATCCCTTCCTGAAACTCGAATCGCATGAGCGGGACAAACCGGTAGAACAGCGCGGCGGCCTGATCGACGTCGCCGGCGCGGTAGAGCGCGACAACTTTGACCAGGACTTCGGGATACGCGAACCCGGTCATGACGCCAGCCGCGCCCGCGAGCAGTTCCTCCAGCAGGAACACACCGCCGAGGCCGCCGAGGATCGCGACTTTCATCTCGCCCGCCGCGGCCAGGATTCGCGCGGTCTTGAACGGCGTCGGCGGATCCTCGAGCTTGATCGTGCGGGCGGCCGGCACTTCGCGGGCGATGCGCGCGAGGAGACCAGCCTCCATGGCGAATCCGGAAATCGGCGGGTAGTCCTGGACGACGATCGGCAGGTCGACCGCTTCGGCCAGCGCCTTGTAGTGATTGACGACCGACTCGCTGTTCAGCTTCGGCATCCGCGGGGGGCTCACCATCACCGCCGCCGCGCCAAGCGACCGGGCCTCCCGGCTGAAGTCGATGCACGCGCGTACGCCATCGGCCGACGTGCCGACGATGACCTTCACGCGGCCGGCGACCTGTCGCACCACGTTGTCGACGACGACGCCGCGCTCGCGCTCGCTCAGGCGCGCGGCCTCGCCGGTCACGCCCAGCGCCGTGACCCCGTTGACCCCCGCCCCGGCGATGAGATCGACGACCCTTTTCAGGCTTTCGACGTCGACTTCTCCACCGCCTCGAAACGGGGTCGGCAGAACGGAAAACACACCCTCGAAAGCCACGACACCTCCCGGCCAGGGAGATGAAGACTATCAAAACCAGCGCGCTTGAGCCGTTCTCACGTCCACATCGTGCAAGACCAGCGAGGATCGCGAGACATTCGACCCGAATTCCAACCGGTTGCCCGCCAGAGGAAACGTGAGAACGGCTCTAGAATGCGTGTCTCAGGTCACCCAGGGAGGATCTCGTGCGAAAGACAGCGAAACGAATGACAAGTGTCGTGGTGGCGGCGGGGTTTTTGACCGCGGCGGCCTGCACGCCGGCACCGCCTCATGCGCCGCCCGACACGCGGGAGCAGGACGCCGCCGCAATCAAAAAGGCCGATACGGAGGCGGGGGGCGCCGCGACGGCGCGCAATGTGGACGCCCTGATGGCCTTTTACACGGACGATGTGACGTTCATGCCCCCAAACGCCGCGATGGTGACCGGCCGCGACAACGTGAGGAAGTACCTCACCGACATGATGAACATGCCTGACTTCAGCATCGCGTGGACGCCGACCAGGGCCGAGGCCGCCCGGAGCGGCGACGTCGGCTACTCGATCGGCACCTATCACGCCATGTTCACGGCGCCGGACGGCAACATGGTCATGGAGGACGGCAAGTACACGACGGTGTGGAAGAAGCAGGCAGACGGCTCGTGGAAGCTCGCCGTCGACATGTTCAACTCCAACATGCCGCTGCCGGCGCCGGCGGCCAAAAAGAAAGAGTAGTGCGGACTGAACTCCAAGTCCGCGAGTCAGCTTGAACCTTTGGCCTTTGGCCTTTGGCCTTCGGCCTTCACTGATCAATCCGGGCGACACCCGGCTTGATCAGCGGAAAGCGTTCGAACACGGCCGGGTCGTGGCCCGGGATCACCAGCTTCGGAGTGGCGGCCAGCTTCAGCATGCGCGCCTGCGCCGCGACATTCGCGGCCCGATCGAGTGTCGCCGCGATCGCCACACCTTTTTCGAGGTTCTCGAAAAGGTAGGCATTGTCCGAGGCGAGGATCACGGTGCCGGCGCGCGTCCGTGCGCCGACGTACTGAGATGCGTACGTGTGTTTGCCTCCCGTGTAGACGCGGATGCCCGGCAGGATCTCCCGATCGTCACCGTCGACGAGTTGTAGGCGCCCGGCTTCCGCGATCGCCGTCAGCATCCTGGCGTCGTCGGCATCGATCGCACCGGCGCGGACCTCGCCCGCCGGACCGACGTAGTAGTCGTGCTCTTCCCGTTGAATCCAGATCTTCGCGCGCGGGAACAGGTCGGCGCCGTCCAGGTGATCCCAATGGACGTGCGAGACGATGATGTCGGTGACCTGCTCGGGAGCGATGCCAAGGCCGGCGCGCACAGCCTCGCTCGGCCGCACGTATTCGGCCGGCTTCCACTTCGGCATGAACTTGTCGCGATAAAACCCCGCATCGACGAGCACGATGCGATCGGCCGACCGCAGCACCCAGACCATCATGGCGATGTCGAGCGTGCGGCTGCGATCGGCGTCGGCGACGAGTGACGACACGCGGAACGCCGGCAGCGTCGCGAACCGGACGGCGTGAACGTTGTAGAGCGCGCTTGTCTGGGAAGACGCGCGCTCTACGAGGGCAAAGGGCAAAAGGCAAAGGGCAAAGGTCAGGAACGAACTGACGCGCGTCATCGTCACCTCTCGGCCCTCGCAACCCCTTTGTTCAGCCAACGGACCCGACGCAGGTACCAGCCCGCGGTGCCGGCAACCACGACTTGCCCCACGACGGATACCGTCCAGGAGAAGACCTGCAACTGGAGCAGGTCCGCGTAATTGGTCGCTAGATAGACCTCGGGCGACGTGTATCCGTGGTAGGCGTAATCCAGGCTGTACTCCGGCAATTGAATGATGCGGTGGGCAAAGAAACGGGTCGTCATCGCGTAGGTCGCGAGCGTCAGCGCAGCAGCCAGGACCGAGTTCCACGCCACCGAACTGAATGTCCGCACGACTGATTGGCGCGAGCGAGCCACGGACCCAGCAAGGCCCGTCAGCGCCAGCAGGAAGGCGACGTAGAGAACACTCCGCCCGATGTCCCAGGCGCTATAGGACACGGGCCACAGCATCGTGACGATGCTCCAGAGACTGAACGCCGCGCCTCCGACCATCCCGACCATGAGACCGAACCTTTTCCTCTTTGCGCCTTTTCGTCTTTGCGCCTCCCCGCCTACTTCGTCGGCAACGGCACGACCGAGAACGTCTGCGATGGTCCGACTGGAGTCAGGCTGTCTCCAACCATCTTCCCAAGCGTCGCGGTATACCGGCCCGGTGCAACCGCAGGACCTTGCGCGGCGCCGCCACGGCCACCCCGTCCACCGCCGCGTCCCGCGCCGCGTCCGGCCGGGTCCGCGCCTGCCGCCGGCGGTGGCGCCGGGGCGGCATCCTCAGTCAGGTTCCAGGTGACGCGCCTGAAACCGGCCGCCTTGTTGACCTCCAGCTGCCGGACTCGCCGGCCGGCCGAGTCGTTGATGCGAATGACCAGCCGCGTGTCGGCCGGCAGGTCCTGGCGCACGTGATACGTGAACATCGCGCCGTAGGCCGGGTTGTCGGTCGTCCAGTTGCTCTCGACCGCGCGCTGCTGGCCGAGCACCGGGAACTGATACGCGTGACGCAGCGGGAACAAGCGCGCTTCCTCGCCGAGCGTCTGCGCGGTGACGTCGCGCAGCGCGCTGTAGTCGTCGAGCACGTAGAAGCTGCGTCCGAACGTGCCGAGCACGAGGTCGGTCTCGCGCTTCTGGATGTCCATGTCGCGGATCTGCGCGGTCGGCAGCCCGCCGCGGAGCTGCACCCAGCGCTGTCCGCCGTCCACCGTGAAGAACAGCGCGAACTCCGTGCCCGCAAAGATCAAGTCGCCATTCACGCTGTCCGGATTGACGGCCCAGACCGGATGCCGCGCCGGAAGATTGCCGGCGATTGACGTGAACGTCCGGCCGCGATCGTTGCTCCGCAGCAGGTACGGCTTGTAGTCACCCCGCTGCCAGTTGTTCAATGCGACGAAGACGACGTTCGAATCGCGCGGCGAGGCCGCGACATCCGCCACGTAGGTCCCGGGCGGCACGCCGGCAAAGCTCTCTACGCGCCGCCACACTTTGCCGCCGTCTTCGCTCACCTGCAGCAAGCCGTCGTCCGTGCCGGCGTAGAGGAGTCCCTCGAGCAGCGGCGACTCGTCAATCGAGACGATGTTGCTCAGCGCCGTCGTCGCACGGTTCCAGGAGACGGTCTTGGCCGGATCCCAGTTCTTCCCCATGATGGGGACCTCGACCGGATCGAGGTTCCGCGAGAGGTCGGTGCTGACGCGGTTCCACGAATCGCCGCGATCGTCGGTGCGATACAGGAAGTTCGAGCCCCAGTAGAGACGCATCGGGCTGTGCGGGCTGACGAAATACGGCGCGTCCCAGTTCGCGCGCTCGCCGCCGCCGCGTCCGCGTCCGGCGGCCGGCGCTTCCGCTCCGGGCCCGCCCGCTCTCGGACGGATGCCGCGCGATTCGCCCGTGCGCAGATCCAGTCTCGTGATGCTGCCGTTCTGCGAGGTCGCGTACGTGATCTCGGGCGTCGCGGGATCGCTTCGGGTCGTGAAGCCGTCGCCGCCGCCGCTGCGATACCAGTCGCTCGTGCGGATCCCGACGCTGTGCTGCGTGCGGTGCGGACCGCACACTGACCCGTTGTCCTGCGCGCCGCCACACACGTTGTAGAACGGCACCATGTTGTCCACCGAGACGCGGTAGAACTGCGTGACCGGCAGGTTCGTGAAGTGCCGCCACGTCTTGCCCTCGTCCCACGACTCGTACAGGCCGCCGTCGTTGCCGAGCACGATGTGGTTCCGGTCGTTGGGATTCGGCCAGATCACGTGGTGATCGACGTGCACGCCCTGGAGCGGGAATGTACGCCACGTCTTGCCGCCGTCCTGGCTCCATTCGAGGTTCGTGCTCATCGCCCAGACCGTGTCGGCGCGAATCGGATCCACGAAGAACTCGTTGTAGTAGCCGGGGTCGGCGTTCATGAACCAGTCGCCGGCCGGCTCCTGCCCGGCTTCCTGCGGCGGCGGCTCCCGATTGAGATCGTCAGGATCGACAGGGACGTTTCCGCCGCGGCCGCCGCCTGGCGCCCGCCTGCCCACACGCGCCCACGTCGCGCCGGCATCGTCCGATCGGTAAAAGCCGCGCTCGGGCGCGAGCGCTTCGATCATCGCGTAGACCCGCGTCGGCTTCACCTTGCCGTCCGCCGCGAGATTGATGCGGCCCATGTCGCCCTTCGGCAGTCCGTTGGTGAGCTTCGTCCATGTCTTGCCGGCGTTGGTCGATTTGAAGATGCCGCTCTCGGGCCCGCCGCCGACGAACTGACCCGTCGCGCGGCGCCGCTGCCACATCGACGCGTAGAGCACGTCAGGATTGTGCGGATCGATCACGAGCTCGTTGGCGCCGGTGTCGGGACCGACGGTGAGGATCGCGGTCCACGACTTGCCGCCGTCGGTCGTCTTGTAGACACCGCGATCGCCGCCCGCGGACCACAGCGGGCCCTGCGACGTCACGTAGACCACGTTCGAGTCTCGCGGGTCGATCTGAATGTTGCCGAGGTGCTCCGAGTTGGGCAGGCCCGACCGCGCCCACGTCTTGCCGCCGTCGGTCGTCTTGTAAATGCCGTCGCCGAACATCGAGCTTCTCGGGTTCGAGTTCTCCCCGGTGCCGAGCCAGACGATGTTCGAGTTCCTGGGATCGACCTTGACGCAGCAGAGGTTGAACGCCCCGCCCCGGTCGAACACGGGCGTGAACGTCACGCCGCGGTTCTCGCTTTTCCAGAGGCCGCCGGCCGCTGTCGCGACCCAATAGACACTCGAGTTCCTGGGATCGATATCGAAGTCAGCCACGCGCCCCGTCACGACCGACGGACCGATACTGCGAAGCTCGAAGCCTTCGAACACCTCGGCCGTCAGGCGATCGGCGCCGGACGGCGTCTGCCACGCACCCGTCGTGACGGTGAGCGCGAGGACGGACAGGGCGATGACGATCTGGACACGTTTCATAGGGAGGTCACCTGTACAGCTGATAGTTCCTCTCGGGCAGCGGCACGACCTGGAACGTCTGCGCCGGGCCGATCGGAACGAACGCTTCGCCAACCTGCTTGCCGATCACCGCGCGATAGCGGCCTGGCTCGGCCGCCAGGCCTCCGCCGCCGCGTCCCCCGCGACCGGCGCCGGCCCCGCCGCCCTGTCCACCACCCGCGCCCACGCCACGGCCCGGCTGGCCGCCCGCTGGTGCGGCGCCACCGGTGGCCGCCGGCGGATCGGCGGTCAGGTTCCAAGTCGTGCGGTGAATGCCGACGGTCTTGTCGAGATTGTCGATCCGTCTGACCTGCCGCCCTTCGGAATCGGAAATCGTGAGGACCAGCCGTGCGTCGGCGGGCAGTTCCTGGCCGACGTGATAGGTGAACGTCGCGCCGTACGGCGGGTTCGGCATCGTGTAGTTGCCGCCGAGCGTCGCGAGGCCCGCCGATCCGGGATCGGTGATGCCCCACGTCTGGTACAGATAGGCGCGGCGAAGCGGGAAGAGCCTTGCTTCCTCGGCAAGCGTCGCCGCGGTCACTTCGCGCAGCGGGCTGTAGTCGTCGAGAATCCAGAACCCGTTCCCGAACGTCGCCATGACGACGTCGCTCTCGCGTTTTTGAAGCTGCAGGTCGCGCACCTGCGTCGGCGGCATGCCGCCACGAAGCTGCGTCCAGTGCTTGCCGCCATCAACGGTGAAGAACAGGCCGAACTCGGTGCCGGTGAAGAGCAGTTCGTTGTTGATGTGATCCTGCGCGATCGCCCACGTGTCGTGCTTGTCCGGCAGGTCACCTGTGATGTTCGTCCACGTCCGCCCGCGGTCGTTGCTGCGCACGAGGTACGGCTTGTAGTCGCCGCGCTGCCAGTTGTTGAGCGCCGCGAACACCACGTTCGAATCGCGCGGCGACGCGAAGACGTCCGCGACGTACGCCCATTTGGCGACGCCCGGGAAATCTTCGACCTTGCGCCAGGTCTTGCCACCGTCTTCGGTCGCCTGGAAGAGGCCGTCGTCGGTGCCGACGTAGATCAGGCCCTCCATGAGCGGTGATTCGTCGATCGAGACGATGTTCGAGAGCGGCGTCGTCGATTCGTGCAGGGCGATCGAGCCCGCCGGCCACACGCGGCCCATGAACGGAATCTCCGCCCGGTTCAGGTTGCGCGAAAGATCCGGAGAGATGCGCGTCCACGTGTCGCCGCGATCGTCGCTGCGGTAGACGTATTGGCTGGCCCAGTACAGCCTCGTGTGCGAGTGCGGGCTGATGATGTACGGCGCGTCCCAGTTGGTCCGGTCTCCGCCGCCCCCGCGACCGCCGCCGCCTCCAGCTCCGCCGCCGCCCGCGCCGCCGCGACCGGCGCCGCCCTGGGCACCCGCGCCCTGAGCGCCGGCCTGCGCACCACCGGCCTGCTGCTGCTGGGGTGGTTGTTGCGGTGCCGCTTCGATGTCGAACCCGCCGCCGCCGCCGCGGCCGCCCGTCGGACTGAGCGCCTGCGCCCGGCCAGTCCGGCGATCGAAGCGCGCGAGGCCGCCGCTCTGGGATGTCGCGTACACGATGTTCGGATCCTCCGGATCCGGCCGCGACTGGAATCCGTCACCGCCCCGAATGAGATACCAGTCGCTCGTGCGAATCCCGACCGCATGAGACGTTCGCGACGGACCGCACATCGAGAAGTTGTCCTGCGTGCCGCCGCAGACCGTGTAGAACGGCTCTTCGTTGCCGATGCCCACGCGGTAGTACTGCGTGATCGGCAGGTTCGCGAAGAAGCGCCACGTCTTGCCGTCGTCGTACGTCTCGTAGACGCCGCCGTCGTTGCCGATCAGGATGTGGTTCGGATCGGCCGGATCGAACGTGACGTCGTGATGATCGACGTGGACGTTGAATGAGCCTTGCCCCTGCCCGAGCCGTGCCGTGCTCTGTTCGACGCCGACCGGGCCCCATGTCTTGCCGCCGTCCTTGCTCCAGTCCAGGTTGGTGTTGACGGACCAGATCGTGTCGGGATTCCTGGGATCGACAAAGATCTCGGAGTAGTACGCAGGGCCCCCGCCGCGGTACCGGGCAACTCGCTGCCAACTTTCGCCATTGTCTTCGGAGACGTAAAACCCGCGGCTGTCATCGGGTGTGGGAGACGCGAGCGATGCAGGAGCCGCGGGAGCGGGCGGTGGCGTCGCCGGCGCGGCGCCCTCACCGCGGCCACGACCCGCCGCTCCGGCGCCCCCGCCACCACCACCGCCACGCCCGCCGCAATCGGGTACGCTCGCGGGACACTTGCCATCGATGAGGGCGTAGACGCGGCCCGGCCGGCGAGGATCTACCGCCAGGGCGATTCGTCCGACTTCGTCGGGCGGCAGCCCTCTGGTCCGCTTCGAAAACGTCTTGCCGCCATTGACGGTGACGAACACGCCGCCGTCCGGCCCGCCGCCAATCATCTGCCCGACGTGGCGCCGGCGCTGATACGTCCCCGCGTAGACAATGTCCGGGCTCTTCGGATTGAACGCGATGTCGCTGACGCCCGTGTCGTCGTTGACATGCAGCACGCGCGTCCACGTGCCGCCGCCGTCGGTGGTCTTGTACAGCCCGCGATCGCCGCCCTCGGAAAACAGCGGCCCCTGCGACGCTACCCAGACGACGTTCGAGTTTCGCGGGTCAATCAGAATCTTCCCGATGTGCTCCGACTTCTCCAGGCCGACGCGCTTCCACGTTTTCCCAGCGTCGGTGGATTTGTAGACGCCCGTGCCGAAGTGCGCGCTGCGCTGGCTGGCGTTCTCGCCAGTGCCGAGCCAGATGACGTTGGAGTCCTTCGGATCGACGACGACGCAGCAGAGCGAAAACGCCTCGACTTCCCCCACGCGCGGAAAGATCTGTTCGAAGGTGATGCCCCGGTTCACCGTCTTCCACAGCCCGCCGAACGCCGAGGCGACGAACCACGTGCTCGGGTTCTTCGGGTCGATCTCGATGTCGACCACCCGCCCGGTGACGAGCGCGGGGCCGATGTTCCGCACTTTCATCGTTTCGAAGCGCTGAGCGGTCAGGCCGTCCGATCCGGCAGGGGCCTGTCCTGCGCGCACGACGGCGGCCAGCACGACAAGTGCCATCGCGGCAACAATTACCGTTCGTCTCATTGCGTGTCTCCAGGGCTTGGTTTGCCGGGGCATTCTCCCATCGCCAGTAGTGGATCCGCAATACAGGGGCGGCGTACGCGGCCGACGGTCGGATTGGGGAACAATTGAGAGTCATCTCAGGAGTGCAATGCATCTTCGACCGCTCCTCGTATTCGCGCTGGCGTCACTCGCGCTGGCCGACCAATCCTCGACCGGCTTCGATCCAGGCCTTTTTCGTGAGCTGACCTGGCGCCACATCGGACCGTTCCGTGGCGGACGGACGAAGGCGGCCGCCGGCATCCCGGCGCAGCCCAACGTGTTCTACATCGGCGCGGTCAATGGCGGCGTCTGGAAGACAACCGATGCCGGCCGCACGTGGACGCCGATCTTCGACGATCAGCCGACCGGATCGATCGGCGCGATAGCCGTCGCGCCGTCGGATCCGAACATCATTTATGTCGGCAGCGGCGAGGGGTTGCAGCGGCCCGACCTGTCGACCGGCGACGGCATCTACAAGTCGACCGATGCCGGCCGCACGTGGACGCATCTTGGCCTGCGCGAGGGACAGCAGATTCCCCAGATCATCGTCGACCCGCGCAACCCGTCGCGACTGTTCGTCGCCGTCCTGGGACATCCGTACGGGCCCAACAAGGAGCGCGGAATCTTTCGATCGACTGACGGCGCGAAGACGTTCGAGCAGGTGCTCTACAAGGACGAGAACACCGGCGGCGTGGATCTCGCGTTCGATCCGTCGGACGCGAACGCCATTTACGCGGTCCTCTGGGAGTCTCGCCAGGCGCCGTGGGAGAACGGCGTCTTCAATGGCCCGGGCAGCGGTCTGTTCAAGTCGGCTGACGGCGGCACGACGTGGCGTCAGGTCGGCAAAGGCCTGCCGGTGTTTGCGGGCGACGGACTGGGCCGCATTGGAATCGCCGTCGCGCCGAGCCGGCCGCAACGGGTCTTCGCGACCGTGGAAGCGCGGCAGCGCGGCGGTCTTTATCGATCGGACGATGCCGGCGAGACGTTCTCGCTCGTGAACGACGACCCGCGCGTGACGAACCGCGGTTCGGATTTCGCCGAGGTGAAAGTCGATCCGACGAACCCCGAGATCGTCTACACCGGCAGCATCGTCGCGTGGAAGTCGACCGACGGCGGCAAGACGTTCAGCGCGTGGCGCGGCGCGCCCGGCGGCGACGACTACCACCGGCTCTGGATCAACCCGCTGAACCCGGACATCATCCTCGTCGCGTCGGATCAGGGCGCCGTCATCACCGTCAACGGCGGCCGCACCTGGAGCTCCTGGTACAACCAGCCGACGGCGCAGTTCTACCACGTGAGCACGGACAACGCGTTTCCGTATCGCGTCTGCGGCGGACAGCAGGAAAGCGGATCGGCGTGCGTCTCGAGCCGCGGCGACACCGGCCAGATCACGATGCGTGACTGGCAGCCAGTCGGCGTCGAAGAATACGGCTACGTCGCCGCTGACCCGGCCGATCCGGACATCGTCTACGGCGGCAAAGTCACGCGCTTCGACCGGAAGACCGGGCAGGTGCAGGACGTCGGCCCCCCGCGTGGTCCGAATTTCCGCGTGCTGCGGACGGCGCCGGTCCTCTTCGCGCCCACCCTCGACTCCCGCCCGGTCAGTGGATCCCTGAACGCGCGCCCGCTGTTCTTCGCCGCCAATACTCTGTGGAAGACCAACAACGGCGGTCAGCAGTGGACCGAGATCAGCCCGGACCTTTCCCGCGAAACGTGGGACGTGCCGGCGAACATCGGTGTGTATCGGAACCTGCCCGCGGCGCAGCCGTCACGGCGCGGCGTGATTTACACGATCTCGCCGTCGCTGATCGATCCGGCCGTCATCTGGGCGGGCACCGACGACGGCCTCATTCACGTGACGCGCAACGGCGGCCAGCAGTGGATCAACGCGACACCGCCCGCGCTGGTGCCGTGGGCCAAGGTGTCACTGATCGAGACGTCCCATTTCAATCCGGCTATCGCGTACGCCGCCGTCAACACGCTGCGCCTCGACGATCTGCGTCCGCACATCTATCGCACGAAGGACGGTGGGCAGACGTGGACGGAAATCGTCCGGGGCCTGCCGCCAAGCGGCATCGTCAACGTCGTTCGCGAGGATCCCCAGCGGCGGGGTCTTCTGTTTGCCGGCACCGAACAGGCCGTCTACGTGTCGTTCGACGACGGCGACAGCTGGCAGTCGCTGCGGCTCAACATGCCCGCGACGTCGATTCGCGATCTGGTGATCAAGGACGCCGATCTCGTCGTCGGCACGCACGGGCGCGGATTCTGGATCCTCGACGACATCAGCCCACTCCGGCAGATCACGCCCGACATCGCGAAGGTCGACGCGTTTCTGTTCCGGCCGTCAACGGCGTGGCGCTTTCGATGGAACCAGAACACCGACACCCCGCTGCCGCCCGATGAGCCCGCGGCGCCCAATCCGCCCGACGGCGTGACGATCAGTTACCTGCTCGGGCCGGGGATCAAGGGTCCGGTCACGCTCGAGATCGGCGACACCGTCACGGGCGAGGTGATCCGCCGCTACTCGAGCGATGACCCCGAGGATCCACCGGTGCCGGGTCGCAACATGCCGGACTACTGGATCCGGCCGCAGCAACGGCTGTCGGCAACGCCGGGACTGCACCGGTTCGTCTGGGACGTGCGATACCCGCGGCCGGCCGCCGACCGCTTCACCTATCCGATTGCGGCGATTGCCGGCAACACCCCGAAGGTGCCGCGCGGGATGTGGGTGCAGCCGGGCACCTATCAGGTGCGTCTCACTGCTGGAGGGAAATCGCTGCGACAGGCGATCATGGTCCGGATGGACCCGCGAGTGCGCACGTCCGCGGCCGACCTCGCGCTGCAGTTCAAGCTGTCGAAATCGCTCGACGACATGATGCGGCGGCTCGCGCTGGCGCGTGCCGACGCGGCCAAACAGCTTGCCGGCGCGAGCGGCGCGCCGACCACCCGGCTACAGACGAGCCTGACCGCCCTTCAGCAGGCGGCCGCACCTTTGCAGACGTGGTTCGAGTCCATCCAGCGAGCCGACGCCCGTCCGACCGCGGCCCAGGAAGCCGCTGTGGCCGATCTCCTCAAGAACGCAGAGGCCGCGCTCGCGGCCCTGAAGTAGAGCGGACTGATCTCCAAGTCCGCCGCTGTACGCACGTAGGGCGGATTTAGAGTTCAACCCGCCCTACGTGTATCAATCGTTTACCAGTTGACGCGCCACACGATCTGCCCGAGCCGGCCGCCTGGATCGAAGGTGTTGCTCGAGTCTGTATAGGCTGAGCCGACCTGGAAGATGGTCGCGCCGCTGCCCGGACCGGCCGTCGGGTTAAAGTTGATGTTGTCGAAGACGTTCAGGATGTCCATCCGCAGCTCGAAATTCACGCGGCTCCTGGTCTCGAACCGCTTCGAGAGCCCGATGTCGAACCGGGTGAACCAGGGCGCCCTGACCAGCGTCGTCCGCGGCGCGCAGTCACCGGACTTGAACTGCAGACACGAGTCGCTGTTGGCCGGCGCGATGTACCGTCCCTCGGGCACCCCAAGATCCGAATAACCCGTGTCCGACGTGGCGAGGACGCTGAAGGCCCGTCGCGTGTTGAGAATGACGTCCTCCGGCAGCATCGTCACGAGGCTGCGCCCCGGATTCTCCGGATCGGGGCCGATCCGGAAGTAGTACATGTCCGTCAGCTCGTCGACCGTCATCCCCACCAGACGGACGTTGCCGAAGTTCAGGGCCCGAGCCTGCACGCGCCCGGCCCCATCGAACTCCCAGCCACCAACGATTGCGTTCAGGATCGGATTCAGATCGGTCCCAAACCGGCGTCCGCGGCCGACCGGCACGCTGTAGTTCCATTGCACCTTGAAGGCGTGCCGCACGTTGGCGGTCGGGTTCGCCACACGGCCGTACAGCCGGCCCAGGAACGCCGAGCCGTACTCGAGGGCGTACTGATAACTGCCGCCCATCTGCAGCCCGCGCGACATCCGGCGCCGCAACTCGATCTGCAGCGCGTCGTAGCTGCTATACGCGTCACTGGTGAAGACACCAACGCCGCTCGCGGCCGGGTTGAGCACGAAGTAGTTCGCCGGGATCCCCGCAGTGATCGCATTGGTCCGGCGTCCCGCATTGCCATCGAGGTCAGAGGCCGACCCCGACACGCTGGGATTCTGCCGCGCGAATCGCGCGTAGAAGTCGTCTTCCGTCCAGTTGGCGCCGCTGTACGCCGCCGGATTGTTGGCGTCCCGGGAGGCGTTGAAATAGCCGAGATAGATGGGCAGCGGCGACGTGCCCGTGCCAGGCCCGAAGTAGGCAAACGTCGCGCCCCGGCCTGCGGCCTGATTCGCGTAGAAGTTCGACTGCGCCAGGAGGAACTCATCGCGGAACCCGTTCGTGATGAGGTTCCGCTCGTTATAGTCCTCCTCGGTCCACTGGTTCACGCCCCGCGTCCCGACGTAGCGAACGTCGACGGACATGTCGCGCGAGATCGATCGCTGGAAGCTGACCGTGTACGACTTCGCATACGCCACCTGGATGTCCGGATGGAAGATGTTGAGGCTGTCCTGACGGCCGGACCGGAGGCTGATCGGATAGGCGGGTGAGCAGCCGCCGCTCGCGTCACAGGTCACGGCAGGGATCGCCGACGTGGGTGGCGGCCCGAGCCGGGTCGTTCGATCGCGAGAAAAGAAAACGGGCCAGGTTTCACCGGCCGGCACCAGCAGGCCGTTGCTTTCATTGCGCGTCGCGCTCACCTGGCTGCCGGGATTGGCCCCGTACTGGCCGGTGTAGACCGCCATGCCCTCCCGGGCATAGTTGATCGAGAAGCCACCGCGAAGCGTGGCCTGCTCTGGATCGCCGAGAATCGCCCGAAGCCAGCCGTTCTGCACGTTGGGCCGCCAGGCCGCACTGATGTTGGGCGCGATGTTGTTCCAGTCCGTGTTCCAACCCGGATTGCTGTTGTCGTACTGCACGAACGTCGGCGTCTTGCCGCCACTCGCCGTCGGGTCGAAGAACCGGCACGAGCCGTCCGGGTTTTGTCCCGACAGACCGCAGGCATCGGCCAGCGTCGACATCGACAGGATGTCGTTGGTCGATTCGAACGGCAATTGCACGTCCCACCGCGCGCCGGCATTGATCGTCAACGTAGGCGTCATGCGCCACGAGTCCTGGAGGAAGAGCGAGTACTCGTTCTGCTTGCCCGCCTGGCGGCGCTGGCCGAGATACACGTACTGGTTGGTGTTCTCGTCGAGCACGATGTTTGCGCCAAGGCTGGTGACCCGGCCGGTCAGGACCCCCAACAACGCGCGCGCATCGGCCAGCTCGTCGTTATTGGCGCCCGGGAAATTGCTGGAGCTGAACAGGCTCCTCGCCGGATCACCCTGCGCCACACCAAAGCTCACCGACGGCACCTGCTGCTGGTTCCGGAGCCAGATGTTGCCGTAATACAGGGCGCCGCCGAAGCTGAGGCTGTGCGTGCCCGTCTGCCAGCTCATGGTGTCGTTGAACTCATAGCTCCACGCACTCCGCCAGCTCGGACCGTTTTGCGTGTGCCAGTTGGTAATGCCCACATCGCTCAGACCAAGCGTGAGAGCGAAGCCGCCCTGGTCGTCGAAGGTCTGCGGACCGTTGCTGTGTGGCTGGCCGAAGTACCCAGGACCCCAGCGACCTCCACCCCTCGCCTCATTGACGATGTTCGGCGTGAGCGTCGAACGCAGCGTCGCCGACGCGAGCGGCCGATAGGAAATGTAGTGACTGTAGTTCTGAGCGCCGGGGAACCGATTGTCGCCGCCGTTCAGTTGATCCGGATCGCGAGAGACGACCTGCCAGTTGTAGGTGCCGCTCAACCGGTGTTTGGACGTCAAGTTGTAGTCAATCCTGACGATCGGTTGTTTCTCGTACTGGTAGCCCGGACTCTGCCACTGGAATGACATCGTGTTCGGGTTCGTGTTCTGCGTGACGCGGCCGGTGGTCCCGCTCGCGGCCCGGATGTTATTGAGGATCTGGTTCGTCATCGGGTCCAGAGCGATCGGATGGCCAGCGGGGCCCACGAGGTCGAACAGGTTGCGCTCGCGGATCACACGCTGGTCGTTGACCGTCACGTCCCAGCGGAAGATCCCAGCCTGGGCGTCAGGGGTCAGGATGGTTCGCGTGCGGGTGAAGTTGTTCGGCAGCCGGAGCTCCTCGTAGTTGAAGAAGAAGAACGCCTTGCCGCGGCCGTCGTACAGGCCCGGAATGACGATGGGCCCGCCCTGACGGGCGCCGAACTGATTGAGCTTGATGTCATTTTTGGGCAGGCCGGCGTTCTCGTTGAACCAGTAGTTGGTGTTGAGCTTCGGATTGCGGTGATAGTGATACAGACTGCCGGTATAGCGATTGCTCCCGGAACGGGTCACGAAGGCCACCTGCACCGCGCCGTGGCCGCCGACGTCCGCTCCGGCCGTCGCCGTCGTCACCGTGACGGCTTCGACCGCGTCCTGACGCGGCGTCACCATCGCGAACAACCCCTCGGTCGACTTGTTGAAGTTCTCGTTGTTGTTCACGCCGTCGAGGGTGATGGCGACGAACGAATCCGGCAACCCGTTGAAGTTCGAGTCACGGTTGGAACCGGCCGTGTTCACACCAGGCAGGAACGTCACCGCGTTGACCGCGTTGCGCGTCGGCATCGGCATCTTGTTGATCTGATCCGCGTTCAACGTCGAGGAGACCGTGGCGGTTTGCGTGTTGACGAGCTCAGCGCTGACGCTGACCACGACCGTTTCGGTCAGCCCCCCGACCTCGAGTACGGCCTTGAGGTTCGCCGGTGTGCCGATCGTGAGCCGGACGTCGTTGATGACCGCGACCTTGAATCCAGTGAGCGTGACCGTCACGGTGTAAACGCCCGCATCGAGCGCCGGGACCGAAAACGTGCCGCTGGTGTTCGTCACCGCGGTGAACGTCGTCCCGCTGGCGTTGTTCTTCACGATGACGCTGGCGCCAGGAATGACGCCACCGCCCGAGTCGACGACCGTGCCAGAAATCGAGGACGTCGTGCTCCCCCCCTGGCCAAACGCCGGTGCGCTCGTCAGACAAACGAGCGCGACCGCCCACACAAATAGCCCCAACCTGCGATTCATGAACGCACTCCTTGAGCCGTGTCTCCAGCCACCCGACCCCCGGAGCCGACACCCGTCCTCAGTTCTACGCAGCTCCGGTTCCCATACGCTACGCTCCCTCCACCTGCCGGTCAACGACAGAAGCGGTTTTCCGACGCAACCTTGGACCGTTCCCGGCCGTCTATATCCGTAACGGATGTATGCTGAAGTCTGCCGGGGGGATGAATGTCAGCCAATCCAGGCCAGGCGCGGGCGTTCCAGCCGCTGACGCCGGCCGTCTTTCACCTGTTGCTTGCGCTCGTCGACACGGATCGCCATGGCTACGGAATCGCCAAGGAAGTGGCGGAGCGCACCAGCGGACGCGTGCGGCTCGGACCGGGCACGATTTACGGCACGTTGAACCGGATGCTCGAAGCCGGGCTCGTCGAGAAGCGCAAATCCGATGCGCGGGGCGGCCGGCATGGCGACCATCGCCGCCGGTATTACCGGATCACGCCGCTCGGGCGGGCCGTGGCGCGCGCGGAAGCGCGGCGACTCGTCGAACTTGTCGAAATCGCGCGCGACAAGGCCGTGATCCAAATGTAGGACCGACCGACTCCAGAACATGACTTCGTCCCCACTCGTCGTCCGGATCGCTCGCCGGATTTGCGCACTGATCGCGACCGCATATCCGCCAAGCGCGGACTACACCGCCGGCGACGCCTCGGCGTTCCTCGATGACGCGCTGATGGACGCGTGGCGGGACCGCGGATGGCGGGGCGTGACAAGCGTGCTCGCGCTCGCGCACCGACCTCGCGCGCGTCAGGCTCGGCCGCGGATTCGTTCCCGTCACGGCGGGAACACGCCCGTTCGACGTGCACACCCTGAGGGCTTCACTCATGGACTCGCAGCGGACACGCGAGATTGGCGTGCGCGTCGCTCTGGGCGCGCGACGCGTCGACATCGTGCGGCAGGTCGTCACAGAGATCGTTGATTTTCAGATTCCCGTTCGATTCTCAGATTGCCGATAGATTACCAACATTCCCAGATTGAAGATTACCGGACAAAGATTACAGACTCCCAGATTCCAGATTTCAGATTGACGATATTTTTCCAAACTCAATCCCCTGCGCCAGCGGCAGCGCGTCGGACCAGTTGACCGTGTTCGTTTGCCTGCGCATGTAGGCTTTCCACGCATCGGAGCCCGACTCGCGTCCGCCTCCGGTCTCCTTCTCGCCGCCGAATGCGCCGCCGATTTCCGCCCCCGAGGTCCCGATGTTGACGTTGGCGATGCCACAGTCCGAGCCGCGGGCCGAGAGGAACTCCTCGGCCCGGCGCACGCTCTCGGTAAAGATGGCGCTCGAGAGCCCCTGCGGCACGTCGTTGTGCAGGTGCACGGCATCCTCGAACGTCTCGTATTCGAGCAAGTAGAGGATCGGCGCGAACGTCTCGCGTTTGACGATCTCGGTCTGCGCCGGCATGCGGATGATCGCCGGCTCGACGAACTGCGGCCCGAGATCCGGACGCCGCTTGCCGCCAGTGACGACGACACCGCCCTCGGCCTTCGCCTGGTCGATCGCAGCGAACATCTCCTCGACCGCGCCCGGCGTCACCAACGGGCCCATCAAGGTGCCCGAATCCAGCGGATCGCCGATCGCGACCTGGCGATAGGCATCGACGAGCCGGCTCGTGAGCGACTCGGAGATCGATTGGTGCACGATCACCCGTCGCGTGGACGTGCAACGCTGCCCCGCGGTCCCCACCGCGCCGAACAGAATCGCGCGGACAGCCAGATCGAGCCGCGCGTCCTCGGCGACGACGATCGCATTGTTGCCGCCGAGCTCGAGGATTGTGCGGCCGAACCTCGCGGCGACCGTCTGAGCCACGCGCCGGCCGACGTTCGTCGATCCCGTGAACGAGATGAGCGGCAGCCGGCGATCGTGCAGCATCCGCTCCCCAATCACCGACCCCTTGCCGACGACCAGGGAGAACACGCCGGTCACGCCATGATCGGCCATCACGCCGTTGGCGATGTGCTGAACGGCGACGGCGGTGAGCGGCGTCGGCTCGGCCGGCTTCCACACGACCGGGTCGCCGCAGACTGCCGCGATGGCGGCGTTCCACGACCAGACGGCGACCGGGAAGTTGAATGCGGTGATGACGCCCGTCGGTCCGAGCGGGTGCCACTGCTCCATCATTCGATGGCCGGGCCGCTCCGAGGCCATCGTCAACCCGTAGAGCTGGCGGGACAGGCCCACCGCGAAATCGCAGATGTCGATCATTTCCTGCACTTCGCCGTGCCCTTCGGCGCGGATCTTTCCCATCTCGAGCGTCACGAGGTCGCCGAGCGGCTCCTTGAGGTCGCGAAGCGCGGTACCGAGATCGCGCACGAGGTCGCCACGCTTGGGGGCGGGACGCTCACGCCACGTCGCGAACGACTGACTGGCCGCCGCGACCACCTGGTCGTAGGCGGCCTCCGTCGCGAGCGCGACCGCGCCCAGTGCCTCACCGGTGGCCGGATTGAGCGAGACGACACGATCGCCCCCGCCGGGCGCGATCCATTGACGCGGCCCGGAGCAGGCGCCTGGATTCAGATCCTCGAGCCCCAGCTTGCCCAGCAGCGCCTTGTGTGACGAAACCGTTCGCGAAGTCATGCTCAACAGAATACGCACAAAGTAGAATTTTCGGATAGTGCAGCACCGGCAGGTTTCGTTGGGTGCGCTGGCCTTCGTATGCGCGCTTTTCCTGGCGGCAACCGAGGCGCGCGCGCAGTGGTATGTCGCCGCCTACCTCGGCGGAAGCCATACCCACGCCGCGACGATCAGCATCGATCGGCCCGATGACGACGTCTCGCTGCAGTTCCACGACGTCCGGTTCGAGGAGCGATCGCTGAAGTCACCCCAGTATTACGGGCTGCGATTCGGACGGACGTTCGGCGTGGAGCAGCGGTTTGCCGTCGAGATCGAGTGGATCCACGCCAAGGCGTACAGCCAGACCGACCGTCAATACGAGGTCACCGGCAACGCGGGCGCGTTCAGCGGCCTGATCCAGCCGCCGGCGCCCATGAACGCGCTCGTGTCGCAGTATGCGATGTCGCACGGACTGAACTTCCTCCTCGTGAACCTCGGCGTCCGTGCCCCCGTGCGAGACACACCGGTCACGCTCGTCGCCCGCGCCGGCGCCGGGCCGATGCTCCCGCATGCCGAATCGACCTTCGCCGGCGAAACACGCGAGCAATACGAGTACGCAGGACTGGGTTTGCACGCGGCGGCGGGCATCGACCTGCGCTTGTACCGCGGGCTCTCCGCGCTGGTCGAATACAAGTGCACGTTCGGCCGCCCGGAGATCACGATCGTGGGCGGGACGGGCCGGATGACGGCGGTCACGCAGCATCTGGCCGTGGGATTCGCGTTCGGCACCACACGCTGATATTCTTGCGTCCCGTGTGCGGCACGACATGGGCGATCGCGCTCGCGATCGCCCTGCAGACCGGGCCCGGCCCGAATCCCACCAGTCAGGCGTGGCCGGACGATCGCCCGATCATCCGACTCCTCCCCAATCTTGGCGAAGACCTGAGGTCGCTGTCGTCCGAGACGACGCTCTGGCTCCTGGCCGGCGGGACGGTGGTCGCCGTTGGACTCTCCCCGCGCGATAACGAGGTCGCCGCCTGGATGGCCAGGAAGGGCGCGTCCCAGTGGGCGGATATCGGTGAGGTCCTCGGCGACGGCTGGGTTCAGGGCGCCGCCGCGTTATTCACGTACGGCGTCGGGCGTCTGCATGGCAGCGCGAAAGTCACCCACATGGGGAGCGACCTGGTCCGCGCGCAGATCCTCAACGGCCTGCTGACGAAGGGACTGAAGCTCACGATCGATCGCAAGCGCCCGGATGGCGGCGGCCACTCCTTCCCCTCGGGCCACACGGCAGCCGCCTTCGCGTCGGCGTCCGTGCTGCACGGGCATTTCGGCTGGAAGGTCGCCGCACCCGCCTACTCCCTCGCGGCGTACATCGGCTGGACGCGCCTGCGCGAGGATCAGCACTGGCTTTCCGATCTCGCCGCCGGCGCCACGATCGGGCTCATCGTCGGCCAGGCGGTCACGTCCGGTCATCGTCAGCGCACGTGGACCGTCGCTCCCGTGCCGGTGCGCGGGGGGATCGGGATTGTCATACTGAAAAGCTCGTGATGGGCGTCGGTACGTCGGGTACGACAGGTACCGACATGCGCAATTCAGGTTCCTGTCGCTCCGAACCCTCCGCGCGTTGGACGCGTCATCTCGCGCTGCTCCCGCCACTCGGCCCGGACAAACGGCATGATCACGCCCTGCGCCAGCCGGTCGCCTCGCTTGACCGCGACCGCTTTCGTCGTGAAGTTGAGGACTTCGATCTTGATCTCGTCGGCGGGCCCGCAGTAGTCGGCGTCCACGACGCCGACGCCGTTGGCCACCATCAGGCCGCGCTTGAGCGGCGTGCTGCTGCGCGCGAACACGCCGAGGAGATGTCCGGCGGGCACTTCGATGACGAGGCCGGTCGGCACGAGCGCGACTTCGCCCGGCTCGACCGTCATGTCCACGCTCGACTCCAGATCGAACCCCGCAGCGCCGGCCGTCTCGTACGACGGCAACGGAATACCAGCATCGAGTCGGAGAATGCGAACGGTGAGATCTGACATGGAAGTCGACTGCTTCCAAAAAGCGCTCGTCGGTACGGCGGGTACGGCAGGTCCATGGAAGGAACTGACGCTGGCCATCTTCTTTTTCGTAAGAAAGAAGACCAGCGTCAGTTTCGTTCCTCGGACCCGTCGTACCCGCCGTACCGACGAGGGCTTTTCAGAAACTTCTTATCTTCCCCCTCCCGACGGCGGCACGACCGGCTTCTTGAACATCGGCAGGACGTCCCGCGTGCCTTTCTCGAGGAACAACACGCCTTTGTCCATCCACGCCGGCCGAGGCTTGCCGAGCAGGTAGTGGTCGAAGAACTCGTCCTGGTGGACGGTCCAGTGCTTCATGTTGTCGCGGTTGCGCAGGCCGTGCGGCTCGCCGTTGTAATTGAACATGTAGGCTTCTTTGCCCAGGCGGCGCAGCGCCATGTTGAACTCAATCCCCTGGTACCAGGGCACCGCGTCGTCGCCGTCGTTGTGAATGCTCAGATACGGCGTGTTGATCCGCTCGACCCAGAAGATCGGCGAGTTCTCGATGAACTCGAGCGTCTTGTCCCACGGCGGGGCGCCGATGCGGCTCTGCGTCTTCTCGTACTGGAACGAGCGCACCATGCCGCTGCCCCAGCGGATCCCGCCGTAGGCGCTGATCATGTTCGAGACCGACGCGCCGGCCTGCACGGCGGCAAACAGGTTCGTCTGCGTGATCATGTAGGTGATTTGGTACCCGCCCCACGAGTGGCCCTGGATCCCGATGCGCTTCGGATCGATGTAGCCCTGGGCGACGACGGTATTGACCGCCGGGATGACGCACTTCATCGCGCTTGGCCCCGGATAGCCCGTCTCGTAGACGATGTCCGGCTGGAGCACGACGTAGCCGTTGCTGACGTACCGCGACAGGTTGACGCTCGTGCCGACGTTCGGCGCGCGGTAGCCGTGGAGCCCCTGAGACAGCTCCTCGTAGATGTAGACCATCATCGGATACTTCTTCGTCGGATCGAAATTATCCGGCTTGATCAACATCGCCGTCAGCACCTTGCCGTCCGCGTTGATGTACTTGATGTTCTCGGCCTTGCCCCAGACGAACTCGGACTGCTGCGGGTTGGCGTTGGACACCTTCCTGGCGTTCCCGAAGGTGGCGTCGCTCACCCAGAGGTCGGGGAACTCGTCGAACCGTGACTCGGTGAAGACGAGCACGTCGGCGGTCTTGGCCTTGGTCGGCGCGCCCATCTGCTTGTCCATCATCACGATCTTCTCGGGCGCCGCCGTGCCGGTCAGGTTGACGCGGGAGTAGCCGGTCGCTTTCGTCTCGTCATTGACCGTCGAGAGCAGGAGCGGCTTGGTGCCGGAGATCGTCCGCGCGTCAGGGTCGAGCGTGCGATACCGGAAGACCAGCTTTTGCTTGCGGCCCTCGCCGTTGGTGATCATGCGGGCGTTGCTGCCGTCAGGCCGCATCTCCCACAGGTCGTAGCGATCGTTCAGCACCACCGTGCGATCGCCGTCGGTCCAGCCGGCCGATCCGAGCGACGGCGGCAAGCTTGGCGAGTCGTGCGTTTCGTCGAGGAACTTCACGGGCAGCCGCTCGGTCAGGTTGACCTTGGCGCCGCTCGAAATCTGGTAGGTGTACCAATCGCCGGCCGGCGCATCGAAGTAGAGGAGATAGTTGCCGCCGGGTGACATCGACACACCGCCGCCCATGTGCTCGGCGATCTTGCGGCGCTGGCCGGTCTTCAAATCCACGAGGAACACGTCGTTGTAGGTGGTGTCCCAGGAGATTTCCTGCTGGTACGGGAGCCCGGAGGTGCCGACCGCGCGGGCCGCGTCCTGCCCGACGTTCACGTTCGGCAGGTCCGGCGTCGCCAGTTGGACGAACCGCTTGTCGGCCAGGTGCACGATGGCGGTGTAGCTGCGGTTCCGATCCTGAGTAGCGCGCACCTGCTGCATCGGCTGGATGATCCCGTCGCGGGAGCTCCAGAGATCGACACGAATCGGCGCGGGACGCGGGTTTTTCGGGTCGGCCGGAGCCGGCGGCGGCGGTCCGGTCGCGAGGATCAGCCGCGCGCCATCTTCCGTGAACCGTGGCGCACTGTCGGCCACCACCATGCCCTGCGGCATGCCGCGCGTCGCCGCGGAAACGAGCTCGGTCGCGGTGCCGGCATCGCCGACCTTCCAGTAGTACAGGCGGTACGGCGACACGGGCTTCGCGTATTCGGCCTGGTCGCTCAGGAATACAAGCTGCGTCGTCTTCTCGTCGAACGTTAGGCTCTTGTAGTGGCCCTTGCCCGTCTGCAGTGCCAGGCCGTTGGCGTCACCCGGCTTCCGCACGAACGCGCCGTCTTTCGTCGCGTCGGTGGACGAGACCGTGTACGCGATCCACGCGCCCGTCTTTTCCCACGCGAACTCCGTCACCTCGGGGATCGTCGTTTCCTGACCGGTCGTCAGGTTGCGGATCGTCAGATCGGATCCCGGATCCTTCCGCTTTTCCTGCGGGGTGTTCTGGGCACCCTCACCTGCCGCCGCGGGTTCCTGCGCGGCCGGTTCGGTCGTCTGCGCTCCGCCGCCGCGTCCGCCGCCACCGCGTCCAGCAGCACCGCCCCGGCCGCCGCGACCACCGCGTCCACCGCCGGCGCCCGCACGGCCCTTGTGATACGCGAGCCACGTGGATGACTCTTCCGGAATCCGGAACGAGCTGATCTGCTCGACCGTCGTCACCTTGCCGTCGGCCAGCGACATGATGCCCATCGAGTTGCGCGTCTGATTGCTGTTGGCCTCGTCGCCGGCCTGGCCGCGTCCGCCGCCGCCCCCGCCTCCGCCTGCGCCGCCGGCAGCCTGGTTGCCGCGACCCTCGATGCGCTCGCGCTCGTCGTCGGCCTTCGTCGGTACGATCGTGAAGATAACGAACTTGCTGTCCGGAGTGATGAGCGGCGATGTGCCGCGCGCGGCGCGGTGTTCCTGACCGCTCCGCAGGTTCCGGACGACGAGCTCACCGTCCTCGCCCTGGGCCGTCAGCGCGTAGGCGAGCCACTGGCCGTCGTCCGACAACCGCGTGCCTTGGATGGATCGCCAGGATTCAAAGACGTCGTACGTGAGCGGGCGCTTCGCCGGCGTTTGCGCCGTCAGCGCCTGACTAACGAGCAGGGCGCCGCACAAGAGAACGAGAATCCGCCGCTGGTGACGCATGTGGGCCTCCAGGCCTCGGAGCGAGAAAGAGGGGCTTATTATAGGTCTTTCCCATGCGACTTCTCGCGACGCTGATGGTTGTCACTCTCGCCGCCGGTCAGACCTCACAGTCGCGTCCCCGCGCGCGGGACATCGGCATCGCACCAGGCGCCGGCACGCCCGGCCCGTTGAACGCGATCACCGATGTGGCTGGTGTGGCCGTCGGCCACACGACGCTGACGGTCGGCGACACGGTCCGGACGGGCGTCACGGTGATACTCCCCCATGCCGGGAACCTCTTTCGCGAAAAGGTCCCGGGTGCGGTGTTCGTGGGCAACGCGTTTGGCAAGCTCGCGGGATCGACGCAGGTCGAGGAGCTCGGGACCATCGAATCGCCGATCGTGCTCACGAACACCCTCTCCGTGGGCGCCGCGCTCGACGCGGTAGTGCGCTGGACGACCGCGCAGCCCGGCAACGAGAACGTCCGCTCGGTCAACGGTCTTGTCGGCGAGACGAACGACGGCGGCCTGAACGACATCCGTGGATTTCACGTCACGCGCGAGCACGTAGCCGCGGCCATCGCGAACGCGAAGACCGGCGCCGTCGAGGAAGGCGCGGTCGGCGCCGGCACGGGGACGAGCGCGTTCGGGTGGAAAGGCGGCATTGGGACCGCGTCGCGCCGCGCCCGTCAGCAGAACGACGAGTGGACGGTCGGCGTGCTGGTGCAGTCGAACTACGGCGGCCGGCTGACGATTGACGGCGTGCCGGTCTGGCGCGAGCTGCGGCCGAACGCGGGACGCGGCGCCGGCCCCGACGCGGCCACCGACCCGGATGGGTCCTGCATGATCATCGTGGCGACCGACGCGCCGCTCGACGCGCGCGATCTCAAGCGTCTGGCGGCACGGGCCATCTTTGGATTGGCGCGAACGGGATCGACCTATTCGAACGGCAGCGGCGACTTCGCGATCGCGTTCTCAACCCACCCGTCGCTTCGTTTGACGGCGACGAACGGACCGCAACCCAGAACGATCCTTCCGACCGATGCGGTCTCGAGTCTGTTCGAAGCGGTGCTCGAGGCGACCGAAGAAGCCGTCTACAACTCGATGTTGAAAGCCACCGACACGACGGCCAATGGCCGGACCGTTCGCGCCCTGCCGATCGACGAGCTCAAAGCCGTGATGAAGAAGTACGGACGTTAGGGCCGGTTCGAGTCTCCGGCGCGCGGCGCGAAGCGTGTCCGGATGAACTCGGCAGCGCTTTCAGGTGAGAGCTTGTCCGTTCGCGGCCCGCTCCGCACAAAGAAGTCCCCGTCGGGGGTTGCTTCCATCCCCTTCCATTTCAGGAAGACCGGCTCTGGACTTCGCTGACAGATGACCAGGCAGACGGTCTTGCCCTGCACGACCTGAATCTGGGTGTCGACGCATGTACCCGCGCGTTCGCCGAGCCCGTTGCGGACGACCTGCACGAGATGGCGCATGAATTTGTCGTCGCTGTCGAGCCGATCGTGTTCGATGCCGACGATGGATCGGTCGTCGGCCACGCCGATGAGCAGGTCGCCTCCATCGGTGTTCAGGAACGCCGCGATGGTCTTCAGCACGCCGTGCGTGACGAGCTTGTCGTCCTGCCTGTCGCTCTTGAGATCCCACCTCAGCGTCGACTTGAACTCCAGGGTCTTCGACTCATGCTGCTTCAGCAGATCTTCGGCGCGGCGATGGACACGGAGGTACTGATTGAAGAGGAAATCCTTGACGAGCTCGCCAAAGGCCTTGTCATCGGTGATTCTCTTGTAGAGATCGAAGTTCGAATCGACGATCTCTTGTATGGCCTCGTCCACCTTATGGTCGAACGTCAGGCGCACGTTCTCACGGGTGTTGACGCGGGCGCTGGTTTCGAGCGCGGGATCGTGGTCGAGCCGGCTCATCATCTGACCGAGCGTGACCCGGTGCTCGGGCCCGAGGTTCAGGCCAAAGCGATCGTTCAACTCCTGGATGATGCGCGAGAGCGGCTCGACCTCCTCATCGCCAGGGCGGTGGCGTTCCTTCGTTTTCATCGGCGCCAACTGGCCGCTCTGGCGTTCCAACGCGATCGAACCTGCGGTCGCGCGCTGGACACGGTAGGACTCAATGTCGATGTTCTGCTGGACTTCCCTGGGAAGCTGGCCGGCTCGATCGGGAATGAGTCGCCGCAGATAGCGCGCGAAGACGTAGAGCTTCTCGAGGTCGGCATCCGCGAAGGTCAGGACCTGCGAGAGAAACGCGTAGAGCCGTATGTAGTCGGTGAGGTTGCCTCGGAATTCGTGCTGCGCGTCAGGCGCAAGCTCAACGAACCGTGCCCGGACCGGATCGAGTACGGCGTACAGCCGATCCTGAGTTGCGCGGCTGTCGAAGTACACGCGTGCGAATGCGTCCACGTCGGCCGGGGAGTACACCCCGGCCGCCAGTAAGCGGCTGTGGACTTCGTACAACAGGTTGGGATCCGTGGTCTCCGAGAGCAGCGTCGTTTCGTAGTAGTCCTGAAAGGCTTTTTGAATCTCGGCCGGCTCGTTGGCGAAGTCCAGCACCATCGTCCCGTCCTTGCCCGGATACGTCCGGTTGAGGCGCGAGAGCGTCTGAACGGCGTTCACCCCGCCCAGTTTCTTGTCCACGTACATGGTGTGGAGGAGTGGCTGGTCGAATCCCGTCTGAAACTTGTTCGCGACAATCAGAAACCGATTCTCGGGGCGCTCGAACTCCCGGGCGGTCTGCTTTTCACCGATCACCCGGTCCTTCCCGGCTGAATTCATCCCCGACTCCGTGTAGTTTCTGCCTTCATCAGGCACGGTGCCCGAAAACGCGACCAGAGTCTGGAACGGGTAATTGTGATCGCGCAGGTACTGGTCGACGGCGAGCTTGTACCGCACCGCGTGCAACCGCGAGCGCGTGACGACCATCGCTTTGGCGCGGCCACCGATCTGGTCCTTCACGTTCGCCGCGAAGTGCTCGACGATGATCCGCACCTTTTCAGAGACAGCGTGCGGATGGAGATCGACGAATGACTTGAGGAGCGCCGTGGCCTTTCGCTTGTCGTAGTGGGGATCGGCTTCGATAGTCTTCAGCAGGCGCCAGAACGTCTCATACGTCGTGTAGTTCTGGAGCACATCGAGGATGAATCGCTCCTCGATCGCCTGCCGCATGCTGTACAGGTGGAACGGCCCGAACTTGCCGTCCGGCCTCTTCACGCCGAAGAGCTCGAGGGTTTTCGGCTTCGGCGTCGCCGTAAACGCGAACGTGGACAGGTTCGGCTGCCGCCCGCGCGCCTGGATTTCGGCCAGCACCGCGTCGTCGATCTCCTCCTCCGGCGTTGCCGCGTTCGCTTCTTCTTCTTCAGCCTCTTCGAGGCTGGCCGCCGCGAGCACTGTCTTCAGGCTTTTCGTGCTCTCGCCAGACTGCGATGAATGCGCTTCATCGACGATCACCGCGAACTGCTGGCCCGGAAGCTGACTGATCTGATTCGCGATGACGGGAAACTTCTGCAGTGTCGTGACAATGATCGTCTTCCCAGCCTCGAGGGCATCCTTGAGCTGTCGCGAAGTGGTGTCGATGTTCTCGACGACGCCGGGTGTCTGCTCGAACTGTCGAACCGTCTGCTGAAGCTGGCGATCGAGGACCCGCCGGTCGGTGACGACGACGATGGAGTCGAAGACACGACGATCTTCGCGATCGTGGAGTGTCGAGAGCTGGTGCGCGAGCCAGGCGATCGTGTTGCTCTTGCCGCTGCCCGCCGAGTGCTGAATGAGGTATCGCTGGCCCGGTCCGTGATTGCGGGCGTGGCCGACCAGGCGCCGGACCGCGTCGAGCTGCTGATACCTCGGGAAGATGGTGTACCGCTGTCCCGTCTTCCGGCCCATTTCGTCGATCTCTTCGACCTCGTGCACGAACTGCCGGACGAGGTCCAGGACGCTGTCGCGCGCCCAGACCTCGTTCCAGAGATAGTCGGTCGGGTAGCCGGTGCGCGTGGGCGACACGGGCGGATTGCCGGCACCGCCGTGCTTCCCCTGGTTGAACGGCAGGAATTTCGTCTTCGGGCCCCTCAGGTGCGTCGTCACGTAGACGAGCTCGGGATCGACGGCAAAGTGCGCGAGCGCGCGGCCGTACGAAAGCAGCGGCTCGCGCGGATCGCGCCGGGTTTGGTACTGCGTAATGGCGTGCTCGACGTTCTGGCCGTTGAGCGGATTCTTCAGCTCGGCCGTGAACAGCGGAATCCCGTTCAGGAACAGCACGAGATCCAGGCTGTTGTCGTTCTGCTGGCTGTAGCGAAGCTGTCGGACGACGGCGAAGAGGTTCGCGGCGTGCAGGCGCTTTAACTCTTCGTTGAGACCGCTCGCGGGCCGGAAGTAAGCCAATCGGAACTTGCAGCCTGAGTCCTTGATGCCGTTGCGGAGGACTTCGAGCGTGCCAACACGTTGAATCTCGCTGGCAAGACGGCGGAGGAATTTCTCCTTCACCTCGGCGCCGTGGTGCTGTTTCAGCCTGGTCCACACGCGCGGCTGCGTCGCCAGGACGAAGTCGAGCACGTCGCGCGGAATCAGGCAAAGGTCGCGGTCATAGTCGTCCGAGTTGCGTTTTGCGTAGCGGCCTGAGACCGGATCGTCGCCGAATTGCGGCGGCGCCTCGCGGGCCACCACACTGGCGCCGGTGCACGCGTCTGGCCCTCCCTCGAGGAGCACGCACTCGATCGCGTCCTCGAAGCTGCGCTCGGCGACTCGGACGATCATGCGACTTCCTCACGAACGTCGATCTTGCCTGTGACGGCGGCGGAGATGAGAGCGGAGCGCAAGGAGTGCAGATGCCTTAGGCCTTCTTGCGTCGCGTCTGCAAGCCTTGTCCAGCCACGCGCCTGTCCCTCGATCCAATCGGCAGTATTCCTCTGCTCCGCGTCTGGCGGGACGCAGACGTCGATGTTTTGAACAATAGGAACGCTGATGTTCACTTGAGCTGTGCCTACGCCTTCGACTGCAAACTGCTGCTGAACGGCAGGTGCGTTGAGGCAGCGGCAGAGATACCGGCTGTCGTTGGTGGCTCGGGTGCGTGACACTACCAGGGTAAAACATTGACCTCCGTCATACTCTGCAGGCACAACGGCCGACACACCGGCGTTGCCGGTTCTGACGGTAACGATGTCGCCACACTTAAGTCGTTTCGAAGGCAAAGTGTCGGCGAATCCACGTGCGATATAACGGATGTCGTCCGTGCGAATTCGATTTGGTCGAACGTCGGTCGATCGCAGCAATGGGACACCTTCATTCACATAAGCGAATGTCGCGGCCTCGGCAATGCCGACAAAGACTCGCTCGCAAACATACTTCAGACGAGTAATGGCCCAATGCGTGGGTACTAGTCCAAACGACGGAAGACCCGATTCCTTCATTCTCACGGTTGGGTCTAGCCCTTTTGTCACGACCTTGGCAACGATCGCCTCCCGCCGTTCGTTGAGCAGTTCCAGCAGCCGCTCCTTCTTCGCGATAAGTGCGTCGATCTTTGTCGTCTGGTGATCAACAAAAGATCTGATCGCGAGCTGTTCGTGTGCTGTCGGAAGCGGTACGATCTGTCCAGCCAACATTTCAACATTGACACGAGGCATCTTAGTGCCATACGTCATCCCGGTGACCCACCCGATAAAGCCCGCGCTTCGCAACATCGGTGCGAGGTAACCGGGAATTATTTGCGTCCCGCGACACACTGCAAACTCAGTCGAACACACGCCGGCAAACGGAGCCTCGACAACTTTGGCCAGATAGGGTCTCAATTTGCCAAACAAGACGTCTCCTCGTTGGAATCGTGAAACGATCGTTTCGCTTGGAGCGATAGTTTCAAGAGAATCATTCAACAAGCGACCCGTCTGAGATTCGACGTGCTCCAAGGCCACGTAGCTTCCAGGGGCGACGTCGGCGTTCACTCGCTCATCAATCAGTCTCGCAACGTTCTTGAGCCGCGAAGTTTCCCAATGTGCCGGAATCTCTCCCAGCCATTCGACGCCCGAGTCGCGATAGGCCGGATATCGCTTGTACCGAGCGGCAGTGGCTGGCCGTTGTTGTGTCATGCCCACGGCCCCCCTGGCGGCCACTGTTTGTCGAACGCCCCGCCATGCTCAACGGCCTCCATCACCGGCTCGAGAAAACGCCGGACGCGCTCACCCACCTCACCGAACTCCGATGGCACGGCCGGGGTTTCCAGCTTCGAATGAAACGCCTGCCACCTCGAGGAACGGACTGGATCTGCGTAGAAGGGCGGCGCCGATGTGGTTGCCGCCAGGACGACCGTCGCACGTCTGCGGAAGGTCGCGGCCAGGGCCTGTGACAGTCGCGATCCGTCGAAGCTGTGTGTCTCGGAAATATGGATGATGTCGTGGAAGTCCTTCATCCGGCTGTTGCCGTCGCCGAGCGTGACGATGGCGTGCAGCTTTTCGGCCACCATTGCCTCGCGCGGATAGGCCTGGACGCGGATGCCTGGAAATCCGATGAGGCTCGGGAATTCCACGACCTCGGGGCCGGGAACGACGTCATCCCCAAAGCCGATGTCAACCTGGACCGGGACACGGGCCCCATCGAGCCGCCCCTCAAACCGTAGTCGGACACCGCCATACTCGCCGGCTTCGCTAATCGGCTCGATCGCGAAATGGCCATCGGCGAAATCGATCCCATCCGGGACATCCATTCCGCATAGCTCGCGAAAGGTCTCACGGAGGTGATCCGCATCGGCGGCGCCGACGCCCAGGAAGTCGAGATCGCGCGTCGGCCGGCTGATGCGGCCCGTCCAGGCGACAAAGAGCATCGCGCCTTTAAGGACAAACCGATCGCGCGCCGGCGACTGGGCGAGGCGTCGCAGCACGCATTCGACGCCGTATCGGCGGAGGACGAAGTCGAAGTTCTCTCCAAGGACCTTCGCCTTCGCGAGCAGGCGTGCCCTCACGGACGCGGCGAGATTCGTGGGCACGCGTGTCACGAGACGAGGGCCTCGACATACGGCCGCACTATCGTGCGCGCGCGGCACATATCCGCGGCGCGTATGATTTCCGCAACCGTCGCGGACCGCGATCGAAGTGCATCTCTCAGCGCTTCGAGCGCAACGTCCAGTCCGAGCTTGTTCCGATAGCGAAAGCAGTCGACGATCGTGCGCGCGGGCGACGTCAAGCGCACCGTCACGCCCTGCATCTGGCGCTCGACGATCCCATAGCGCATCATGGGTCCGGAAAATCGCACGATGCGTACGCGCACACCGGTGAAGTGCGGTTTCCGAGCCTTGCGGTCTATCGCGATCCAGATGTCGCGCGGCGCCTGTGTTCCCAGGCCATGAACCTCGAGCGCGGTAAGCAGACAAACGATGGCCTGCGGCGCCTGCTTGCAGACGCGAGCGACGGCGTCGTGCTCGGTAATTGGGGAATCAGGCACCCGGTAAAGACCGCGTCCGACCCGCTCAAGCCGGCCGGCGTTGTGCAGCTGAAGAGCGCGGTTGCGGGAGTACCCCTCCTCGACGAGATCGCGGGAACGCACGAAGGCCCATTGATGGCGCTGGGATGAGGCAGGTCGCGAGGTACCTCTGGGCATGATTCATTTTGCAATATGTAGGCTAATAATTGCAAGTGCCGACATGTTGCACCATCCCGCTGGGCCTGCCACTAACCTCGCCGAATGGTGACGCCCAGTTGGGAAACTCAGCTCGTCGGACCGGATCTTTCCCGGAACCCTCCCGTCACCTCCGCCAGCATCCGCACAACGTCCTTTTCGATCGCCCGAATCTCCGCCTCGATCTCCTCGACCGGACGGGGAGGCACGTACTTGTAGAAGTACCGGTTGAAGTTGACCTCGTACCCCACGACGCCGACGCCGCCGTCCCGCAGGTCACGCCTGGATTCATCGATCCAGGCATCGGACACCTGCGGACGAACCTCCCGATCGAAATACGCCTCTACGGACTCGGTCAGGGGAACGCTCTCAGTATCGCGTAGTTCTGGATCGGGCTCCGGCCTTCCGTCCTTCCCCTGGCAGACATCAGCCGTCTCGTCACGTTCGGAGAGCGCGGATGTGATGGCCTTTGGCAGAACCGAGCTGAGCTCGACATTAGCGGCGTCGGCTGTCTGTTGAAGTATCTGCTCGAACTCCGACCGGTTCTTGTAGAGGGTGGGCGGCAGCCCCCGGACCATCTGCCGGATCCGATCCTGCTCCGCCCGTCCGGCCGCCTCCTCGCGCGTGCGGACCGCCGGATCTTTCTTCTTCGACAGCGCCAGATTCTTGAACGCCGTCTCTTCGTCGAGTCGCGTGATCCGGTCGGCGCTGGCCTGGAAGTTCAACCGTAAGGGCCGCTCGACGGTGACCTTCCGGTAGCCGAAATGGCTGGTGGGATAGATCCGAACGTGCTCGCCCTCCTCGAACCGTTCGAGGAGCGCGACGATCTCCCGCGCGCGATCCAGAGGGACCTCGCGCCGCTTGTCACCCAGACTCTTCCGCATAGGAGCCCAGAAAGAGGTGGCGTCAATCAGTTGAACCTTACCTCGACGGGCCGCGGCCTTGCGGTTGGTGATCACCCAGACGTACGTCGCGATGCCCGTGTTGTAAAAGAGCTGTTCGGGCAGCGCAATGAGCGCTTCGAGCCAGTCCTGCTCGAAGACGTGACGACGAATCTCGCTCTCCCCGCTCACGGCATCCCCGGTGAAGAGAGGCGACCCGTTCATGATGATCGCGACGCGCGCGCCGCCGTGCTCCGGCGCGCGCATGCGCGCCAGCATGTGGAGCAGGAACAGGAGCTGCCCGTCGCTGATCCGCGGCAGGCCCGGACCGAACCGGCCAGCTTCGCCGCGCTCGTGCTCGGCGCGGACTGCCGTCTCGTCCCGCTTCCAGTCCTTGCCGTAGGGAGGATTCGCAATCAGGTAGTCGAACGTCTTGCCGTCGTGTTTGTCGTTCGAGAGCGTGCTGCCGAACTTGATGTTCTCGGCGTCCCGGCCATCTTCGGACTTGATGAACAGATCCGACTTGCAGACGGCAAACGTCTCGGGATTCACCTCCTGACCGAACAGGTGAATATCCGCTCCCGCGTTGATCGGCGCTCGCACCAGCTCGCCGTTCTTTCGGACGCCGGCCGCGACATGCTCTTTGAAGATCGTCAACATCCCGCCGGTTCCGCAGCACGGATCGAGCACCGCCGTCGTCACACCGTGCCGCGCAAGGCTGGTCTCGTCGCCGGCGATGAGGAGATCGACCATCAGGTGGACGACGTCGCGCGGCGTGAAGTGCTCGCCCGGATTCTCGTCGAGCGCCTCGTTGAACTTCCGGATCAGCTCCTCGAAGACCGTCCCCATCGTCGCGTTGTCGATCACGTCCGGATGAAGGTTGACGTTCTTGAAGCGCTCCACGACCTGGAAGAGGAGGCCGGCCTCGTCGAGTTTCGTAATGGTGTTGTCGAAGTCGAACTTCTCGATGACTTCGCGCATGTTCTGGCTGAAACCGGCGATGTAGTTGCGCAAGTTCGCCGCGAGTTGGGGAGCGTCGCCGATCAGCCGCTCGAAGTCGTACTGAGAGGTGTTGTAGAACGCGAAACCCGATGCCTTGCGGAGTTGCTTATCTGGGTTCTCCAGCTTCCGGGCGGTTAATTCGGCCGCTTTCTTGCGAACCTTGTCGCGCGTTGGCTCGAGCACACAGTCCAGCCGGCGCAGTACGGTCAGCGGCAGGATGATGTCCTGGTATCTGCCACGCCTGAACGTGTCGCGGATCAGATCCGCGACACTCCAAAGAAAACTAACGATTTCGCCGTGCGTCATTCCCGAGCTTCAGTTCGAAGTTCTGAGTTCGAAGTTCAGGCTGCGCATTCCAGCAGCCTGCTAGGTCGCGGTACCCTCGAGCAGCGGTTCGAGTTTCTCGAGCCGGCCGCCCTTCTCGTCGCACACGGCGTACGTACCGCGACCCTCGTTGTTGTACATGGCCACGCCGGCGTGCACGCCCTGCTTGTTCACGATGTAGAAGTTGATGTTGAAGTTCGGTAAGCCGCGCGTGTTCAACAGCCGCTTCTCGATCGTGTTCTCCTTGATGCGCTTGAGCGCCGTGAGGCCGGCGTCCTTCGGACTGGCGCCGCGTCGCATCTCGTCGACGATGAGGAACGAGCAGAGGTTATAGAGATTGGCTTCGCCGCGGCCGGTCGATCCGGCCGCGCCGACGTTGTTGTCCACGTAGAGGCCTGCGCCGAGGATCGGCGAGTCGCCGAGCCGTCCCGGGATCTTCCACGCCAGTCCGCTCGTGGTCGTCACGCCGCAGACCTCGCCGCGCGCGTTGACGCCGTCGCAGTTGATGGTGCCGTAGATGTGGTTCTCGTCGAGGAGCCCCTCGGCCGCCATCTGCCGCCGGACCTCATCCTCGGCGGCCGCGCGTTCCAGCGGGTCGCGGATGTAGTGCAGCGGATCGGTGCGCATCTTCCACTCGAGCCACTGCTTCCGCGATTCGGGCGTGTTCAGGTCCGGCAGGATCTCGAAGCCCAGATTGCGCGCGAACGTCTGCGCGTCCTTGCCGACGATGAGGTGGTGGTCGGTCTTCTCCATGACCGCCTTGGCGACGAGGGAGGGCGTCTTCACGCCTTCAATCGCCCCGACGCCGCCGGCCTTTTTCTTTGGACCGTGCATGCAGCACGCGTCGAGCTGCACCACGCCGTCGGCATTGGGCAGACCGCCGTATCCGACACTCGTGTCCAGCGGATCCAGCTCACAAATGTTGACGCCGGCGATAAGCGCGTCGAGCACGTCCACCGGTTTCCCGTCTTTGCCGGTGGTCATCATCTCGAACGCGATCTCAACACCCGTCTTCGTGCCGCCGTTCTTGAACCTGTGCCCGTTGGCCGATGACACGACCACCGGCCTGACGCTGTTCTGGACGATGACGGTCGGGCCGCTCGCGAGCGGACGCGCCGCCGCTGCGAGGCCTGCCGCGGCTGTGGTCGCCATGAAATCTCGTCGATTGAGTCGTTTCGCCATGATGGGGTTCTCCCGTCAGGCGCTTAGTCTACCCGCCTTTGCAGACCGCTCGCTTCGCGAGCTGCTTCGGCGAGGCAGGCTGCCGATCTGCGCGAACGAGCGGCAGCGAGTGGGCCCGGCGGAGCGGAGTGGGGATCGTGGGGCCCCGCGAGCGACGCCGTAGGGGGGGTTCGCGGGGGCGCAGCCCCCCGAAACAAAAATGATAGGATCTGCGCCCGCTGCAATGGTGCGGAATATTTCCATCGAGACGATTCGCGCCGCCGCGTCTCGAATCTTTCCCGTCTGCGTCAGAACGCCTCTCGTCAGGCTCGATCCGATCGACCGCAGCGCGCCGGAAGTTTTCCTCAAGCTCGAAATCTTTCAGCCGGTGGGCTCGTTCAAGATTCGGGGCGCGATGAATGCGGTCTCACAGCTCCCGGCCGAGGCACTGGCCAGGGGCGTCTGGACCGTGTCGGCCGGCAACGCCGCGCAGGGCGTCGCGCTGGCCGCGCGCGAAGCGAACGCGCGCGCGTCGGTGCTGGTCATGGAGACGGCCCCGGCGACCAAGCTTCGCAACATCGAGCGGCTCGGCGCGACGATCGTGAAGGCCTCCTACGAAGAATGCTGGAAGGCGGTCGAGGCGCACGCGTCCGATCGCATGTCGGGCCACTTCGTCCATCCGTTCGACGACGACGCCTTCATCAGCGGGAACGGCACGATCGGACTCGAGATTCTCGAAGACCTGCCGGACGTCGACGCGGTGATCGCGCCCATCGGCGGCGGCGGCCTGCTCGCCGGCATCGGGTGCGCCATGCGCGCGCTCCGGCCCGAAGCGAAGGTATACGCGGCCGAGCCGGCGACGGCCGCCCCGCTCTCGGCGTCGTTCGCCGCTGGAAAGCCGATGCGGTTCGAAGGCTGGACGGCGTCGTTCGTCGACGGCGCGGGCGGCCGGTCCGTGCTGCCGTCGATGTGGCCGCTGCTCTCGCAGTGGGTGGACGCGTCGGTGGTCGTCTCACTCGACGACGCCGCGCGCGCGATGACGCTCGCCGCCGAACGGTGTCACGTCGTCGCCGAGGGCGCGGCCGCGTGCGCGATTGCCGCCGCCACCTCGCCGCAGGTCCGCGAGGCCGGCCACAAGCGTATCGCCGCCGTCGTCTCTGGTGGCAATATCGATCTGTCACGCTTTGCCACGCTCGTCGGCGCCAGCTCATGAGCCGCCGGATGCACGGGTACGTCTTTCCAGAAAATCAATGAACAGCACTCTGTCACCTGCTCTGCCGCCGCGCCTGTCTCGCTTGCGTGAACTGGCGTTCGATCTCTGGTGGGCCTGGAACCCGGCGCGCGATGTGTTTCGCCGGCTCGACTACGGGCTCTGGCGCCAGAGCGCGCACAACCCGGTGATGATGCTGAACCGCATCGCGCCCGACGGGCTCGCGCGCGCCGCGGCCGATCCCGGGTTTCTCGCGGCCTACGACGCCGCCCTGGCGGCGCTCGACGCCGCCCGGGCGCCGGCCGCGACCGGCCGGAGCTGGTGGCACACGCATTCGGGCGCCGATCCCCAGCAGGTGATCGCGTATTTCTGCGCCGAGTTCGCCTTGCACCAGTCATTGCCGATCTATGCCGGTGGCCTCGGCGTCCTGGCCGGCGACCACTGCAAGGAAGCCTGCGACCTCGGGGTGCCGCTCGTCGGCGTCGGCTTCATGTACCCGCAGGGCTATTTCCGGCAGCGGATCTCCACCGACGGCTGGCAGCAGGAAGTCTACGAGCAGCTCAACTGGGCCGATGCGCCGATCGCGCACGCGCGTACCCTCGACGACAAACCGTGCGTCGTGCTCGTCCCGCTGCACAACCGCTCGATCCTCGTCCAGGTGTGGGAAGTGCGCCTCGCGCGCGTCCGGTTGTTGCTGCTCGACACGGCGCTCGAGCAGAACTCGGCCGAGGACCGCGCGCTGTCGGCGCGGCTGTACGGCGGCGGCCAGGACATCCGGCTGCAGCAGGAGATCGTGCTCGGCCTCGGCGGCGTGCTGGCGCTGCGCGCGCTCGGACTCTCCCCGGCCGTCTGGCACTTGAACGAAGGCCACGCGGCGTTCGTCGTCCTGCAGCGCTTGCGCGACCTGCTCGCGTCAGGGACGCCGTGGGACGACGCGCTCGCCGAAGTCCGGCGCACGACGGTGTTCACGACGCACACGCCCGTGCCCGCCGGCCATGACGCGTTTCCGTTCGAGCTGGTCGAGCAGCATCTGGCCGGCACGTGGGGATCGATGAACGGCCACGGCGAGCGGTTCCGTCAGCTCGGTCAGTACGACTCGGGCACGGGGCCGAAGTTCAACATGACCGCGCTCGCCATGCGATCGTCGGGTGTCATCAACGCGGTGAGCCATCTTCACGGCGAGGTGACGCGGCAGATGTTCGCGCCGCTCTGGCGCGATCGGCCCGCCGAGGAGCGTCACGTCGAGGCGGTGACGAACGGCGTCCACGTGCCGACGTGGGTGTCGGGCGACCTGGCGCGACTGTTCGAGCGCCATCTGAGTCCGGCGTGGCGTGATCAGTACGAGGACCCGTCGTTCTGGTCGCGCATCCTCGAGATTCCCGACGAGGACCTCTGGGCGGCGAGGCAGTCGCTGCGGACGGCCCTGTTCCAGTTCATCCGCGAGCGGGCCCGCGAGCGATGGACCGACGAGCCGTCGGCTGTCGCGAGAGTCGTGACGTTTGGCGCGATGCTCGACCCGAATGCCCTCACCATCGGGTTCGCGCGCCGGTTCACCGGCTACAAGCGGCCCGACCTGGTCTTTCGCGATTCCGATCGCCTGGCCCGCCTGGTCGGCCGCGCCGGCCGTCCCGTGCAGTTCGTGTTCGCCGGCAAGGCGCATCCAAATGACGACTCCGGCCGGCAGCAACTCCATCGCGTGTTCGGGCACACGCTCGATCCGCGGTTCGGAGGACGCGTGGCGTTCGTGGACGATTACGACCTGCACGTCGCGCACCTGCTCGTGCAGGGCTGCGACGTGTGGCTCAACACGCCGCGCAAGCCGCTCGAAGCGAGCGGCACGAGCGGCATGAAGGCCGCGATGAACGGCGTCCTGCACCTGAGCATCGGCGATGGATGGTGGGCCGAAGGCTACACTGGCTCGAACGGCTGGCTCATTGCCGGCAACTCCACCTCGCCCGACCCCGACGTCGTCGACGCCGCGGACGCGGAGGCGCTGTACCAGCTGCTCGAGAACGACGTCGTGCCCACGTACTACGAACGCGATGGGCGCGGCCTCCCGCGACGATGGATTGGCATGGTCAAGCAGGCAATCCACACGGTGACGCCGCGCTTCTCATCGCGGCGAATGTTGAAAGAGTACGTCGACCGCGCGTACGCGCCCGCGTGCCGTGGTGCGTTGGTGTAAAGACCTCGAGTTTCTTTGTGCCTTGCTCTTTCAAAAAAAGAAACCCGAGGTCTTTTCCCCTGGTTTAGGATAGAGGGCTTGGAGTTTTTCGAAATCCGATACCGTCGCCATGGCCCGCAAATCCGCTGAAACCGTTCGCTGCGCCCTCTGCGGGACGAAAGACGTCTCCGAGCCGCGCGGTGACGCCCGCTACTGCCGCGACTGCTGGGACAAGAAAATCGCGGTCGAGGACATCGTCGCGCGCGAGTTCACGCTGAAGCGCTACATCCGCGCGCACAGCGCGGAGAAGTACCTCGTCTACCACTCGACGCAGAAACGCCCCGTCGGGCACCTGATCGTGCTCGACGACGGCTACGATCTGTTTCTGACGCTGCTGCTCTACCCGTCGTTTGTCTGGGACGACGAGGCGTATCACCTGGAGAACGACCCCGAACACCGGACGTTCGCGGAGATCCTCGTCGATGTCGTCGCGGCCGACGTCATCGAACCCTGGGGCGGCGGCAAATGGCATCTCGAAGTGTTTCGATCCACGGCCGCGGAGCCGGAGGATTGGAACGGGGAGATGTAAGGGGATGGCGCTCGACATTCCAGCCATTCAGAAGACCTTGGCCGTCGACCACGTGGACGGCTGGCTGCTCTACGACTTCCACGGATCGAATCCCGTGGCGGTCAAGCTGGCGGGATTGATTGGCGCGCACACGACCCGCCGGTGGTACTACTTCGTCCCCGCCTCCGGCACACCGAAGAAACTGGTGCACGCGATCGAGCCATTTGTCCTCGACAAGGTGCCCGGCACGAAGACAACGTATTCCGGACGCCTGCAGTTGGAACAGGGCGTGGCGGAGATCCTGCGCGGATCGAAAGTCGTCGCGATGGAGTACTCGCCGGAATGCGCGATCCCGTACCTGTCGCGCGTGGATGCCGGCACGGTGGACTTCATCCGCCGGCTCGGCCTCCGCGTCGTCTCGTCCGGCGATCTCGTGCAGCGGTTCGAGGCCGCGTGGGACGAGGCCGCGATCGCGACGCATCGGACGGCGTCGGAAAAGCTGTATCGCATCAAGGACCGGACATTCGAATTCGTCGGCGCCAAACTCTTGGCTGGGGAGACCTTCACCGAATACGAAGTGCAGCAGGCGATGGTCCAGTGGTTCCGGGAGGAAGGGCTCATCGCCGACAGCGCGCCCATCGTCGGCGCGCAGGAGAACGCCGGCAATCCCCACTACGCCCCCACACGCGACACATCCCGGCCGGTTCGTCCCAATGAGCTTTTGCTCCTTGATTTATGGGGCAAACTTGACCAGCCCGGCGCCGTGTACGCCGACATCACGTGGACCGGCTTCGCGGGCACGCCGCCCGAGGCCATCGCCAAGGCGTTCGGCGTCGCGGTGGCTGGCCGGAATGCGGCCGTCTCGAAGGTCAAATCCGCGGTGGCCGCGGGGCAGCCGCTGCATGGCTGGGAAGTGGACCGGGCGACGCGCGACGTGATCACGGCCGCCGGGTACGGCGAGTACTTCATCCACCGGACCGGGCACAGCCTCGGCGAGGAGGTTCACGGCAACGGCGTGCACATGGACGACTTCGAGACGCACGACGACCGGCGGCTCGTCCCCGGCACGGGCTTCACCATCGAGCCGGGCATTTACACGAAAGAATTTGGCGTTCGGACCGAAATCAACATGGTAGTCGGGCAGAAATCGGCGGAAGTGACGGGGCCCTGCCAGGAGACCCTGGTCAAGATCGCGACCCGGTGAAACCTCGACCCGGCCAGCCGTCGTCTTAACAGGTAGGACGTTACGGAGGGGCGGGCTTTAGCCCGCCTTTGTCAGGCTCTAAAGTCAAAGGAGCGCAGGACGGAGTCATCTATGGCGATTCGCAAATCCAGTCTGTTTTACGGAGTACTCATTGCCGTGCTGTCACTGGCCGTGGGAATGGTGATCGCGTCGCGGCTTGATTTGGTGCCCCACTCACTCGCGAGCAACGTCGCCGTGCCGGCGACGAACAGCGCGCCGCTGACGGGCCCGATTGACGCGACGACCTTCCGCACGATCGCGCAGCAGGCCGGTCCGGCCGTCGTGAGCATCACGACGACCGCCACCCGGCAGGTTCGAGGGTTCGGCGATATCTTCCCGTTTGAAGTCCCGCGCGGTGGCGGCGGCGGTCGTCGCGGCGCGCCGCAGCAGGAAGAGGTTCAGGGCGCGGGCAGCGGCTTCATCATCGACAAGGCCGGGTACATCCTCACGAACAACCACGTGATCGAGGATGCCACCAAAATCGAGGTCCAGCTCGCCAGCATGCGCGACGGCGAGGATCTGCTTCCCGCCAAACTCATCGGGCGTGATGCGCTCACGGACACCGCGCTGATTCAGCTGACCGAGCTGCCCAGCACGCCGCTCACCGAGATCAAGTTCGGCGACTCCGCGCAGATAGCGCCGGGCGATTGGGTGATGGCGATCGGGAATCCGTTCACCCTCGAGAACACCGTCACGGTTGGCGTCGTGAGCGCGGTCGGCCGCCCCCAGATCGCGTCGCGATCGGTTGGCGGTGCCGCCCGGGTGGAAGAGATGATCCAGACCGATGCGGCAATCAACCGCGGCAACTCTGGCGGGCCGTTGCTGAACATCCGCGGTGAGGTCGTAGGCATCAACTCAGCGATCGCGAGCGATCAGACCGGGAGCTTCCTGGGCGTCGGGTTCGCAGTGCCGATCAACAAGGTTCGCGACCTGCTGCCCCAGCTGCGGACCGGCAAAGTGGTTCGCGGCAGGATCGGAATTATCATCACGCGCACGAACTGGACCAGGGATCTGGTCGAGGACTATGGTCTGCCGGGGAAAGCTGGAGCACTCGTCACCTCCGTCGATGACAATGGCCCAGCCAAAGCCGCCGGCCTCCGCGTGGACGACGTCATCATCGAATTCAACGGCAAGCCCGTCGCGAACAACGACGAAGTCGTCGCAGCCGTCACGCGGACCACGCCGGGCACGACCGTGCCGATGAAGATCGTCCGTGACAAGAAAGTCATGACGCTGAACGTCAAGGTCGAGGAGCTCGATCTCGAACAGGAACAGGGCAGCGGTCAGGCCCAGCGGCAGCCGCGCGAACAGTCCGAGAGCGTCGACACTGGATTCGGCATGATCCTCGAGCCGATCTCACCGTCGACCGCTCGGGAGCTCGAGGTTCCGACGGGACGGGGCGGCGCGGTGGTCTCGTCGTTGCAGCCGAGCGGTCCAGCGGCGCAGGGCGGCATGGCGCCTGGCGACGTCATCCTGAGCGTCCAGGGCGCGCCGGTGAAGACCGTCTCGGATGTCACGTCGGCTTTGAGCAAGATCACGACGGGCCGCACCGCCCGCCTCGTGGTTTGGCGTCAGGGGCGAGAACAGCTCGTGCTCATCCGCAAGCGGTAGAAACGTATAGCCGGGCCGTGAGGACCGGCAGACAGGTGGAGGTCCGGACCTTTAGGTCCGGACCTTTTGTCTTTTTGCCATAATTCCGGCACGTGCTGCCCGCCCTCGTCCTGACAGCCGGTCTCGGCACGCGGCTGGATCCCCTCACGCGTCTCGTCGCGAAAGCGGCCGTGCCCCTCGGCGGCTCCACCCTGATCGAGCGCGTGCTCGACTGGCTGCGCCGAGAAGGCGTGCGTGACGTCGTGCTGAACCTGCATCACCTCCCGCACACGATCACGAGCGTCGTCGGCGACGGCGCGCACCTCGGCATGCGAGTGCGGTACTCGTGGGAGCAGCCGGTACTTGGCTCGGCCGGAGGACCCAGGCGCGCACTGCCGCTTCTCGACGCCGAGACGTTCTTCATCGTGAACGGCGACACACTCTGCGACTTCTCACTGACACCGATGCTCGACGCCCATCGCCGCCACGGGGCTGACGTCACGCTGGCACTCGTCGCGAATCCGGATCCCCATCATTACAACGGCCTCATGCTCGATGGAGACGATCGCGTGACCGGTTGGCTGCCCAAGGGCCGCGCGACCGGGAGCTGGCACTTCATCGGCGTGCAGATCGCCCACGCGCGGGTCTTCGCCGGGCTTCCGGACGGCGTGCCCGCCGAATCGATGTCCGGTCTCTATCAGGATCTGCTGAAGCACCCGGGCCGCCTCCGAGGATTCCGGCCCGCGAGCCCTGAGCGAAGTCGAAGGGATACGCCCTTTCTCGACGTCGGCACGCCGCGAGACTACCTGGAGGCCGCGATCGCGTTGGAGGGAGTCAGGCCCATGGCCCAACGGCCCAAGGCCCCAGGCGCGCGGACCATCGTCTGGCCCGGCGCGACCGTGGCCGAAAGCGCGACGCTCGAAGACTGCGTCGTCGCCGGCGACGTGACGGTGCCGGCTGGGTTCGAGGCTCGCGAATCGGTTCTGGTGCCGGCCGCGCTCGTCAGGCCGGGCGACGCGGCGGAGATCCGACGTGGAGTCGGAGTATTCCCATTCGTACGGTCGCCGCGCTGACTCACGTCGCCTCGCTGATCGTGTCGCTGCGGAGAAGCACTCGTTACGGCCCCGACGTACACTGTCTTCGTGTCTGATTCGTCGATTCCGGCGCCCGTCGCAGGGTACCTGGACCGGCACGGGTTGGCCGACCCGCGTGTCGTCACGCTGACCGGCGACGCCTCGGATCGGCGCTACTTCCGGATCCTCCCGCGCGACAGCGCGCCGTTCGTCCTTGCGGCGTACGGCGCGCCGTTCGCCTACGCGTCCCTGCCGTTCGTGAATACGGCCGAGCTGTTCGCCGCGATGCCGGTGCCCGTGCCGCGCATCCTCGGCCACGCCGACGATCTCGGGGTCCTCGCGCTCGAGGATCTCGGCGACGTCACGCTGCAGGCGCACCTCGGCTCGGCGCCGGCCGCGCGCCATGCGGCGCTGTACCGGCAGGCGGTGGCGTTCATCGACGTCTTCCAGAAACGCGGCCGCGAGCTCGAAGACACGAAGTATCTGCCGTACGGCGTCGCGTTCGACGTGCCGAAGCTCACGTGGGAGATGGACTTCTTCATCAAGCACTTCCTCGAGGGGTACCGCGGCATCGTGTTCGCGGCGCGCGAGCGTGACGCGCTGCGCGCCGAGCTCGCCACACTCGTCGACGAGCTGGCCGGCGAGCCCCGCGTGCTGTGCCATCGCGATTACCACAGCCGCAATTTGATGTTGCGTGACGAGCGGCTGTGCATCATCGACTTCCAGGACGCGCGGCTCGGGCCCGACACCTACGACCTGGCATCGCTGCTTCGCGACTCGTACGTCGATCTGCCCGATCAGGTCGTCGACGAGCTGATCGCGTACTTCCTCGCGCTCCAGGGCCGCTCCGGCGCCGACGAGACGTTCCGGCGCCGGTTCGATCACATGGCGCTCCAGCGGAACCTGAAGGCCCTGGGCACGTTCGGCTACCAGACGACCGGCCGCCGCAATCCGGTCTACATTCAGTACATCCCGCGGACGCTGAAGTACGTCCGCGAGACGGTGCACAAGTACCCGCGTTTCAAGCGGCTCGGGGACATCCTCGGCCGCCACGTGGACGAACTGAAGTGACATTTGGGATCTCGACTCACCTCTTCCACGGTCAACGTCTCGAGCGCCGGCATCTCGAGACGATCAAGTCGCACGGCTTCGATCTGATCGAGATCTTCGCGACCCGGACGCACTTCGACTATCGCGATCGCACGCGCGTGGCGGAGCTGCAGGGCTGGCTTCGGGATCTGGGCATGACCGCCAACAGCGTGCATGCGCCGATCTGCGACGGCTTCCACGATGGGCAATGGGGACGCGCGTTTTCCAACGCGTCGAGTCAGACCGCAAGCCGGCAGGAGGCGATTGCCGAGACGACGGCCGGGCTCGATGCCGCGCGGGAGCTCGGCTGCGCGTTCGTCGTCCTGCACCTGGGCCTCCCTCGCGGACAGACGATTCCAGCCGGCGACAATGACCCCGGAGCCATGCGCCGCAGTCTCGAGACGCTCGCGGAGGCCGCGAGCGCGGCGGGCGTACGCCTCGCGCTCGAGGTGATCCCGAATGACCTGTCGACGCCGGCGGCGCTGGCCGACCTGCTCGGCGGTGACTTGGAGCTGGACGACGCCGGGATCTGCCTCGACTTCGGCCACGCGCACATGATGTCGGGCGCCCCCGAGGCCGCCGAAACGCTCGCGGGCTACCTGATCACGACCCACGTCCACGACAACAACGGCCGCAGCGACGACCATCTCGTCCCGTTCGCCGGGACGATCGACTGGACGACGACGCTGATGGCGATGGGGAAGGTGGGCTATGCGGGGCCGCTCATCTTCGAAGTCGCCGACCACGGCGACGCGCCCGGCGTCCTGACCCGCACGGTTGGCGCGCGCCGCCGCCTTCAGGCGATACTGGAGGATCTGGCGCGGCCCATGGACTTCGAGGGGGCGGCCCGAGAATCCGTGGAGAACTGACCGTCGCCATGCACGTGTACATCGAGGACGTCCCCAAACACGAAGGCCAGCCCGTCACGATCAAGGGCTGGCTGGCCAACCGGCGCTCGAGCGGCAAGATCCACTTCCTGCAGGTGCGCGACGGATCCGGCTTCATCCAGGCGGTGATGTCGAAAGCCGCCGTCGGCGACGAGACGTTCCACCGGGCCGACCATCTCTCCCAGGAGAGCGCGATCATCGTCGACGGCACCGTGCGAGCCGATACGCGCGCGCCCGGCGGGTACGAGATCGATGCGGCCGGGCTCGACGTCGTGAGCGCGGCGCAGGACTACCCCATCACGCCGAAGGAGCACGGCGTCGACTATCTGATGGACCGGCGGCATCTCTGGATCCGGTCGGCGCGCCAGCAGGCGATCCTGCGCGTGCGCCACGAAGTCATCAACGCGGTGCGCGACTACTTCAACAACCGCGGCTTCGTTCTGGCCGACACGCCGATCTTCACCCCCTCGGCCTGCGAGGGCACGACGACGCTCTTTCCGGTTCAGTACTTCGACGACACCACCGCGTATCTCACGCAGAGCGGCCAGCTCTACAACGAAGCCAACGCGATGGCGCTCGGCCGCGTGTACTGCTTCGGTCCGACGTTTCGCGCCGAGAAATCGAAGACGCGGCGGCATCTCACCGAGTTCTGGATGGTCGAGCCCGAAGTGGCGTACGCGACGCTCGACGACATCATCGAGCTCGGCGAAGGCCTTGTCGTCGACGTCGTCGCGCGCGTGCTCGACAAACGCACGCGCGAGCTGAAGATGCTCGAGCGCGATACGACGAAGCTCGAATGCATCCAGCGCCCGTTTCCGCGGGTCACGTACGACGAGGCCGCACAGATTCTCAAGGAGAAGGGGCTCCCATTCGAATGGGGCGGCGACTTCGGCAGCCCCGACGAGACCGCGCTCTCGGACGCCTTCGATCGGCCCGTGGCGGTGACCGGGTACCCGTCGGCCATCAAGGCCTTCTACATGAAGCCGCATCCCGACCGGCCCGAGGTCTCACTCTCCGTCGACTTCCTGGCGCCCGAGGGCTACGGCGAGATCATCGGCGGCGGCCAGCGCCTCGACGACTACGAGCTCCTGGTCAAGCGCATCGACGAGCACCAGCTCCCCCGCGAGGCGTTCGAGTGGTACCTCGACCTGCGGCGGTTCGGCACGGTCCCCCACGCGGGCTTTGGCATGGGGATCGAGCGAGTGGTGGCGTGGATTTGCGGCCTCGAGCATCTGCGAGAAGCGATCCCCTACCCCAGAATGTTGTACCGGATGTATCCATGACACTCGTCATCGAGTTATTGGGTTATTGGGTTATTGGGTTATTGGGTTATTTAAGAGCTTTAGGGTCCGCGTCCGATGTTCGGAGTGAGAGGCAAGAGTTTTTCAATAGCGCGATAGTGCGATAACGCAATAACTCAATGAAATTAGGCTTCATCTCCCTGGGTTGCCCCAAGAACCTCGTCGACGGCGAGGTGATGCTGGGCCTCGCCCGCGACGCGGGCCACGAGATCACGTCCGATGCCGCGTCCGCCGAGGTCATCGTCGTCAACACCTGCGCGTTCATCGACACCGCAAAGGAGGAATCGATCGACGCCATCCTGGAGATGGCCGAGCTGAAGCGCAACGGGTCGTGCAAGAAGCTCGTCGTGACCGGTTGTCTGGCTGAGCGCTACCGGGACCAGTTGCGGGCCGAGATCCCGGAGATCGACGTCGTGCTCGGCACCGGAGAGGTGCCGGAGATCACACGAGCGATCGATGGCGACACGCCCTCTGCCCTCCCCGTGAAGCTGTTTCGATCGAGAGATGAGATCGACGGGCGGAAGCAGGTTCCCACCTATCTGTACGATGCCAGCACACCTCGTCTCCTCACGACGCCATCGCACTACGCCTACGTGAAGGTTGGCGAAGGCTGCGACTACACGTGCGCGTTCTGCATCATCCCAACCCTCCGCGGGAAGTACCGGAGCCGTGACGAGGCGTCGATCGTTGCCGAAGCCACGGCCCTCGCCGCGCGCGGCGTGCGCGAGCTGCTCCTCATTTCGCAGGACACGACCTTTTTCGGGATCGATCGCGGCGAGAGAGGCGGCCTGGCGCGGCTGCTGCGGCGGCTGAACGAGGTGCCCGATCTCGAATGGATTCGGCTCCTGTACCTCTATCCCACGACCATCACCGATGACGTGCTCGACGCCATGGCCGGGTGCGAGAAGGTCTGCAAGTACGTCGACCTGCCGCTCCAGCACGCGTCGGCCGACGTCTTGCGCCGCATGCGCCGGCCCGGCAACGGAGACGCGTACCGGCGGCTGCTCGCCAGAATCCGCTCGCGCGTCCCGGGCGTCACGCTGCGGACGACGTTCATCGTCGGTTTTCCGGGAGAGACGGCGCGGGACTTCGAGGAGCTCTGCGACTTCGTCCGCGAGATCGAATTCGACCACGTCGGCGTGTTTACGTACTCGCACGAGGAGGGCACGCGCGCGCACGACCTCGAAGACGACGTCCCGGCGGCGACCAAGAAAGCGCGCCGGAGCCGGTTGCTTCAGCTCCAGAAGCGCATCGTCGCGAAGCGTCAGAGCGCCCGGGTCGGCGAGACCTGCCGCGTCATCGTCGACGGTCCGGCGCCGGACTCGGCGCTGGTGCTGACCGGACGGCTCGAAGGCCAGGCGCCCGAGATCGACTCGGTCGTCTACTTCGACGAGATCGATCCGTCCAGCTTGAGGCCAGGCGACATCGTCGCCGTCACGGTCACCGGCGCGCGCGGATACGACCTGGTCGCGACCCTCCCGCGGGTTTGATATACTTTTGGGTGGTCTTAGCGGGAAAGGCTTTGGTAGTGGGCCCGTGCCCACTCTTTGTTTTTTAGGGCCCTTTTTCGGTGATTCCTGACCGCCTGCGCGCGGCCGTGTCCAGAATCGCGGCCGGCTACGGGCTCGAGCTGTTCGACCTGCAGCTCCGCCGCGAGTCGATTGGCTGGGTCATGAGGGTCATCCTCGACCGTCACCCGCGTCCGCAGCGTTCGGAGGATCCACCGGGCTCGCCGCCAGTCGAGGAGCCTGTGACGATCGACGACTGTCGGCGCGTGAGCGAAGACCTGAGCGTGCTGCTCGACGTCGAGCCGGATCTGACCGGAGATCCGGATCGGAGCTTCACCCTCGAGGTCTCGTCACCGGGCCTCGATCGGCCGCTCCGCGGCGCGGCCGACTACCAGCGGTTCGCAGGACGGCTGGCCAAGATCGTGACGCGGGCACCGGTGGACGGCCAGTCGCATTTCGCGGGCCGGCTGTCCGGTCTGGACGGGGACGTCGTGCTCGTCACGGAAGGACGCCGCGTTCATCGCGTTCCGCTCGGCGTGATTCGCCGGGCGAAGTTGGAAGTGGAGTTTTGATGCCCACTGAATTGCAGCAAATGATCGACGTCGTGGCGAAGGACAAGGGCATCGACCCGACCATCGTCATCACGGCCATCGAAGACGCGTATCTGGCGGCGTCCCGGAAGGTCTTCAAGGCCGACGAGGACCTGCGGACACGCTTCAATCTGGAAACCGGACAGGTCGAGCTGTACGCGGTTCGACTGATCGTGGCCGAGGTCGCGAACCCCGGCAAGGAGATCTCGCTCGAGGAAGCGCAGCAGCTGTACGGCGACGAGGCCGAGGTCGGGATGGAAATCGAGTTCCCGAAAGAAACCGAAAAGCTCGGTCGCATCGCGGCGCAGACCGCCAAGCAGGTGATCGCCCAGCGGGTGCGTGAGGCGGAGCGCGAGAAAATCCACGCCGAGTTCAGCCAGCGGATCGGCGAAGTCGTGAACGCGACCATCAAGCGGTTCGAGAGCGGAGACATCATCGCCGAAATCGGGCGCGTCGAGGCGCAAGTCCCGCGCAAGGAACAGTCCCGCGCGGAGAACTACGCGATCGGCGATCGCGTGCGCGCGGTCATCAAGGCCGTCACGAAGAACGCGAAGGGCCCGCAGGTTATTCTGTCCCGCACGGATCCGGCGCTGCTCATCAAGCTCTTCGAGCAGGAAGTGCCCGAGGTTTACGACGGGACCGTCATGATCCGTGGGGCCGTCCGCGAGGCGGGCGACCGCGCGAAGGTCGCCGTGTTCTCCCGCGAGCGGGACGTCGATCCGGTCGGCGCCTGCGTCGGCATGCGCGGCACCCGCGTCCAGGCCATCATCCGCGAGCTGCGCGGCGAGAAGATCGACATCGTCGAGTGGTCGGAAGACCCGGTGCAGTTCGTGACCAAAGCGCTGAGCCCCGCGCGCGTCCAGCGCGTCAGCATCGTGGACGACGAGCAGCGCGTGATGGAGGTCGTCGTCGAAGACCGGCAGCTCTCGCTCGCGATCGGCAAGAAGGGGCAGAATGTCCGGCTGGCCGCCAAGCTGAGCGGCTGGAAGATCGACATCAAGAGCGAGGAAGAGAAGCGCAAGGAAGTCGAAGCCCAGCTGGCCGGAATCGAATTCGGAGGCGCCGGCGAAGCGGCAAGGCCACTGGAGCTGCCGGACATCCATGTCGACGTCGTGGCCGCGCTTCGTGCCGGCGGGTACGACACGGTCGAGAAGGTGCTGGAGGCCGGGCCCGAGGCGCTTGCCGCGCTGCCGGGCTTCGACGCTGACACCATCGAAGCCGTGCTGGCCGCGGCGCAGGTGCAGCAGGCGGCCGACGCCGCCGCCGGCAAGGACAAAGAGGAAGAACCGGCCGCAGCCGTCGAAGACGAACCGCCCGCCGAGCCGGCGCCGCCGCCGGAGTCGGACGAGCCACAAGACGAGCCACAAAAGGAGGAGTAGGGTTCGGGGCAGGTCGGTGATCGGCGCGAGGTAGGCCGGCCCGTGCGGGTCGGCATCGGCTCAATCGTTGTTCAACAGTCAGGGAGCGTTCTTGGCTACAGTCCGGATTTACAAGGTCGCCGAATTGCTGGGCTTGTCGAGCCAGGATGCCATGACCCTGCTCAAACAAGAGACCGGCATCGACGTCAAGAGCGCGTCGAGCTCAATCGAAGAAATCGTCGCGAGGCAGTTCGTCGAGCGCCACGCGAAGAAGCGGCAGATCGTGCTGCCGGCCGGACCGATGTTCGCCGACTCGGCGACCTCGAAGAAACCGGCCAAGCCTGGCAAGGCGGCGCCCGAGCCGGCCAAGCCGGCTGTTGCACCTCGCCTGCCAAGGCTCGTGAAGAGTTTTCGCCCGGCTCCGGCGCCGGCCGCTGAGGCGACTGCTGTCGACGGTGTCGCGGCGGCGTCGCCGGCCGGACCCGTCCTCGACGTGCCGCCGCCGGCCGACGTGCCGCCGGTGATGCAGGCCGCGGTCGCCTCTCACGAGCCTGCGCAGATGGTCCAGGCCGAGTCAGCGACAGACGGCGCCGAGCCGGCTGAAGTCGTCGAGATGCCGCCGGTCGTGACGCCTTCGTCGCCGTCCGCAACCCCACCGCCGCCGCCGAGACCAGCGGGACGACTCGTGCCGCCGACCCGGCGTCTCCGCATCGAAGATCCGCTGACCGGCGAAGCGCCGGCCGCGCGACCGTTGCCGCTGCGGCCGGTGATTCGTCCGCCGGCGCCACCACCAGTTCCGACGCGCACGGCACCGCCTCCGGCAGGCGTCTCGGCACGGCCTGCGTCGCCGCGTCCAGGCGCGCCGCCGTCGGCGCGCGCGCCATTGGGCGGCCCTCGTCCGCTGCCGTCACAGCCGATCCGGCCGTCGGCGCCGGGCGGACCGCGCCCACCCTTTGGGCGGCCTGGCCCGCCGCGTCCGATCGGTCCGCGCCCGAAGACGTTTCGTCGCGACGACCGGCCGAACATGCCGGTCATGATGGAGCCGCCGCCGCCCATCACCAAGCTCATCACGCTGGCCGAAGGGATGACGGTCAAGGATCTGGCCGACAAGCTCGACGTGAAGGCGAAGGACGTGCTCAAGAAGCTGCTCGATCGCCGCATGATGATGACGATCAACGCGACGCTCGACTCGGACACCGCGCAGATGGTCGCGCGCGATTTCGGCGCCGAAGTGATCATGCGCAGCTTCGAAGAGGAGCTGACGGAAGTCGAGACCGAGGCGTCGAACCCCGAAGATCGTTCGACACGCGCGCCCGTGGTGACCGTCATGGGCCACGTCGATCACGGCAAGACGACGCTGCTCGACGCGATTCGCGAGACGAAGGTCGCCGAGCGCGAGGCCGGCGGCATCACCCAGCACATCGGCGCGTATTCGGTCGAGGTCGGCGGCGGCCGGCGCGTCGTGTTCCTCGACACGCCCGGCCATGAGGCCTTCACGATGATGCGCGCGCGCGGCGCCCGCGTCACCGACATCGTCGTCCTCGTCGTCGCAGCCGACGACGGCGTCATGCCGCAGACGAGGGAGGCGATCGACCACGCGAAAGCGGCCAACGTGCCGATCGTCGTGGCGGTCAACAAGATCGACAAGGGGGACGCCAACCCCGAACGCGTCAAGCGCGAGCTGTCGGACCTCGGGCTCATGCCGGAGGAATGGGGCGGCACGACGGTCACGGTCGAGGTCTCGGCGCGGCAGCGCAAAAACCTCGATCAGCTGCTCGAGATGCTGCTGCTCGTCGCCGACCTGGCCGACCTCAAGGCCAACCCGAAGCGGCGCGCGCACGGAACCGTCCTCGAAGCGAAGCTCGATCGCGGCCGCGGACCGGTCGCGAGCGTGCTCGTCCAGGACGGCACGATCAGCGAAGGCGACCTCTTCATCGCCGGCACGGTGGACGGCAAAGTCCGCGCGCTCTTCGACCATGTCGGGCGCAAGGTCAAGAAGGCCGGACCGTCCACGCCGGTCGAGGTCCTGGGGCTCTCGGCCCTGCCCCAGCCGGGCGATACGTTCCAGGTCATCGACGATCCGATCAAGGCGCGCCAGGTCGTCGCCTATCGGCAGGCGCAGGCCAAGGAACGCGCGCTCGGAGTGAAGGGCGGACGCCTGACGCTCGAGTCGCTGCAGCAGCAGATGAGCGAGGGCGGCATGAAGGAGCTCTCGATCATCATCAAGGCCGACGTGCAGGGATCGGCCGAGGTGCTGGCCGACACGCTGACGAAGCTCAGCGACGAGCGCGTCAAGATCCGGATCATCCACAGCGGCGTTGGCGCCATCAACGAGTCGGACGTGCTGCTGGCCACCGCCTCGAACGCGATCATCATCGGGTTCAACGTGCGGCCCGATCGCAATGCGTCGGACGTGGCCGAGCGCGAGCGCGTGGACATCCGGCAGCATTCGGTCATCTACAACGTCACCGATGAGATCAAGAAAGCCATGGCCGGGCTGCTCGAGCCGACGCTCAAGGAAACGCGCGTCGGGACCGCCGAAGTCCGGCAGACCTTCAAGGCGCCGAAAGTCGGGACCATCGCGGGCTGCATCGTCGTCGATGGACGCATCACCCGGAGCGGCGAGGCCCAGGCCCGGCTGCTTCGCGACAACGTGGTCGTCTGGCACGGCCGGCTCGCGTCGCTGCGGCGATTCAAGGACGACGTGTCCGAGGTCAAAGCGGGCCTCGAATGCGGCATCGCCCTCGAGCGCTTCAACGACGTCAAGGTCGGCGACCTGATCGAAGTCTTCAGCGTCGAGCGGGTCGCCCAAACGGTCTGATGACCGTCGCCCTGTTGTCTCTGGAGCTCTATCTCCCGTCCTCCCAGTCGCTCAAGGACAAGCGCATGGTGCTGCGGCGGCTGAAGGACCGGCTGGGCGCCTTCAACGTCGCGGTCGCGGAGGTCGCCCACCAGGAAGTCTGGCAGCGCGCCGGATTGTCAGTCGTGACCGTCGCCTCGTCCAACACGGTCGCCGAGCAGACGCTCTCGTCGGTCATGCAGGAAATCGAGCGTCTGGAGCCGGATCTGGTGACCCAGAGCCAGGTGGAATTCCTCCGCTGACATGCCGCAGGGATCGCGTCCGGATCGTGTCGCCGAGCAGATTCGCCAGGAGATCAGTCAGCTCCTCTTGAGCGACGTGCACGATCCCGGCATCGGGCTCGTGACGCTGACGCGCGTGAAGGTCTCGCCGGACCTGCAGCTCGTGCGCGTGTTCTACACGCAAATGGGCGACGAGAAAGCGCGTGCCGCGACGCGACGCGCCCTCGAGCGCGCGACGCCGTTCCTCCGCCGGCAGCTGGGCAGTCGAATCCGGCTGCGTCGCGTGCCGGAGCTGCGCTTCGAATTCGATTCCAGCGTCGAGAACCAGGAGCGGATCGAGCGGATTCTGCTGGACCTGCAGGCCGAGCGCGAGCTGCGAGAAAATGAGGCAGGCGCCGCAGACGTGGACGCCCCAGGCACGAACACGGGCAAGCCCGAGGACGATTCATGATTGAGCAGCCGGATCTGGCATGAGCTCCGCCGCCGTCGTCGCCGCCGCTCTGCGCGAGCGGCAGTCGTTCATTCTCACTTCACACGCCCGCCCGGATGGTGACGCGATTGGGTCGCAGCTGGCGCTGGCCTTCGCGCTCGACGCGCTCGGCAAGTCGGTGCGGCTCATCAACAAAGATCCCGTGCCCGGACCGTACCGCGCGTTCCCCGGCACCAATCGGATCGAGCTGTCGGAGCGCGCGACCGTCCCGGCCGACGCTGTCGTCCTCCTCGAGTGCAGCGAGCTCTCGCGGCCGGAGGTCGCCGGGCTCGAGCAGTACTTCATCATCAACGTCGATCACCATCTCGGCAACGAGATGTACGGCGCGGTGAACTGGTTCGACGCATCGGCGGCCGCGTGCGGCGAGATGGTGGGCGACATCATCGACGCGCTCGGCGTCGCGTGGACGCGGGAGATCGCGGCCAATCTGTATCTGGCGATCGCGACCGACACCGGGAGCTTCCGGTACGGCTCGATCTCGCCTCGCACCTTCGACAAGTGCCGGCGGATTGCCGAAGCGGGCGCGGATCCGGCGGCGCTCTCGCGGCTGATTTTCGACAGCTACAGCGTCGGGCGCGTCCGCATCATGGGCACGCTGCTCAGGGCCATGGAGCTGTACCACGCCGATCGACTCGCCGTGCTGCACGTCGACGACGAGCTCCTGGCCGACGCAGCCGCGACGATCGACGACACCGAAGGCCTCGTGAACCTGCCGCTCGGTGCGCGCGAGGTCGTCTCGGTCGTCCTGTTCAAGCGGCAATCCGCGGGCACCTACCGCGTGAGCCTGCGGTCGAAAGGCGACCTCGACGTGCGGGCGGTCGCCGCGAAATGGTCGGGCGGCGGCCACAAAAATGCCGCCGGATGTACGGTGTCGGGTGACTATGAAAAGATCAAGCAGGCGTTTGTGCAGGAAATCGGCGTCAAACTGAAATCTTTAGTCTGAAATCTGCAATCGGGTGCTTGCATCGGGAAATCCGGAAATCTGAAGTCCGGCGTCAGCGCCGAGTGGTGTTCTGTGCCGACGACCAGATTCCAGATTCTCGATTTCAGATTCCCCGATAGACTCCCAGATTCCCAGATTCCCAGATAGATTCCAGATTCGCCGATTATCGATTCCAGACCAGATTACAGATTCCCAGATTGCAGATTTCAGATGGACGGAGTTCTTCTCATCGACAAGCCCCCCGGCCCGACATCGCACGACGTCGTCGCGCGGCTGCGCGGCACCAGCCGGGAGCGCAGCATCGGGCACACGGGCACGCTCGATCCACGCGCCACCGGGCTCTTGCCGCTCGTCTGCGGCCGAGCCACGCGGCTCGCCTCGCTGCTCTCCGGAGACGACAAGGTCTACGAAGCCACGATTCGTCTGGGCTGGGCGACCGACACGGACGACGCCGACGGGCAGTCGCTGGGACCGCCGTCCAGCCAGCTTCCGACCGATGCGGACATCGAGGAGGCGGCGCGCGCGTTTCGCGGAACGTTCGACCAGATGCCGCCGACACACTCGGCCAAGCGGCTGGGCGGACACAAGGCCTACGACCTGGCGCGGAATGCGGCGCCGGTCGCGCTGCGGGCCGTCCCCGTGACGGTGCGCGCCCTGGACCTCACGGGACGCGAGGGCGACGAACTGTATCTCCGCGTGACCGCCACGGCCGGGTTTTACGTGCGCGCGCTGGCCCGCGATCTTGGCGACACGCTCGGCTGCGGCGCGCATCTCCTGGCGCTGCGGCGGACCCGCAGCGGCGCCTTCGATGTGGCCGGGGCCCTGCCGCTCGCCGCGGCCGAGCGGCTCGGGCCGGGTGTGGCGGCGCACGTGATTGCGCCGGCCGCGGCGCTGCCCCACCTGCCCTCAGTGCAGGTCACCGCTTCGGGCCTGAAACGAGCCGTTCATGGCAATGCGCTCGGGCCGGAACACCTCGAGGGCCGCTCTATTCCGCCCCACGGGGCGGGCGGTCCGGTGCGGGTCCTGGGGCCGGACGGCCAGCTCGTCGCGCTCGCGCATTCGCGCGGCGGAGCTTTGCATCCGGCTGTCGTACTCGGATAACATTGATCGTTGCTGCAGTTGCGAATGACGGCAGCAGTGGAACGGCGATCCGGTCTCGCACCCCAGCGCGCTCTGGATTGTTCGTGGAGGGCTCCTGTGCTGACCAACGAACGGAAGACTGACGTCATCGGCACGTACCGCAAGCACGACGGCGACACTGGATCCCCGGAAGTGCAAGTCGCGCTCCTGAGCGAGCGCATCAACTACCTCACCGAACACTTCAAAACGCACGTCAAGGATCATCACTCCCGGCGCGGGCTGCTGAAGCTCGTCGGCCAGCGGCGGCGGCTGCTGGACTACCTCAAGCGCAAGGATGCCGATCGGTACGGCGAATTGATCCGCAAGCTCGGAATCAGAAAATAGTCGGGGACGGGGCTCCCCGTCCCCCTACACACTCCTGACCCCATGCCCACACGAGAAGTCACTCTAGGCAGCCGAACGCTGTCGATCGAAACAGGCAAACTGGCGAAGCAAGCGGACGGAAGCGTGGTTGTACGGTCCGGCGACACGATGGTGCTGGTCACGGCCTGTCATGCCGCGACGCCGCGCGTCGGAATCGATTTCCTGCCGCTGACCGTCGACTACCGCGAGTACACCTACGCGTCCGGCCGGATTCCCGGCGGGTTCTTCAAACGCGAGGGCAAGCCCGCCGAAAAAGAGATCCTGACCAGCCGCCTGATCGACCGGCCCATCCGGCCGATCTTTCCCGCGGGATGGCACTTCGAGACGCAGATCGTGGCGCTCCTGATTTCCGCCGATTCCGACAACGACTCCGACGTGCTGGCCATTACCGGCGCGTCGGCCGCCTTGGCCATCTCGTCCATCCCGTTCGAGAAGACGACGGCCGGCGTGCGCGTTGGCCTGATCGACGGCAGCTACGTCATCAACCCGACGTACCCCGAGCGCAAGAAGAGCAAGATCGACCTGGTCGTCGCCGGGACGCAGGACGCGATCGTCATGGTCGAGGCTGGGGCGAAGGAAGCCACCGAGGAAGAGATGATCGGCGCCCTCGGCGCCGCGCACGACGCCATCAAGAAGATTACGGCGGTCATCGACGACCTCAAACGCGAGGTTGGGAAGCCGAAGAAGAAGGCGGCGTCCAAACAGATCGGCCACGACTTCTACCGCGAGGTCGAGGAACAGGTCTACGTCCCGCTGGCCGACGCCATGCGGATCAAGGACAAGCTCGAAAACTACCAGACCGTGGATCAGGTGCTCGCGAACTTCGTCGCTAGCATTCCCGAGGAGGAAGTCGAGCGGCGGTCCGAAGCCAAACATATTTTCAAGGACCTGAAGGAAAAGGTCATGCGCGACGAGATCCTCGAGCGCGGCAAGCGCCTCGATGGCCGTCGCTTCGACGAGATCAGGCCGATCTGGATCGAGATCGGCCTGCTCCCGCGCGTTCACGGATCGGCCGTCTTCACCCGCGGCGAAACCCAGGCGCTCGTCAGCGTCACGCTCGGCACGGAAGACGACGCCCAGAAGATCGAGATGGTCGACGGCGAGACGTACAAGCGCTTCATGCTGCACTACAACTTCCCGCCGTTTTCGGTCGGCGAAGTGCAGTTTCTGCGCGGACCGGGCCGCCGCGAGATCGGCCACGGCGCCCTCGCCGAACGCTCGCTGGTTCCCCTCCTCCCGTCCGAAGACGACTTTCCCTACACCTTGCGCGTCGTGTCCGACATCCTCGAATCCAACGGATCGTCGTCGATGGCCTCGGTGTGCGGCGGATCGCTCGCCCTGATGGACGCGGGCGTGCCCTTGAAGGCGTCGGTCGCCGGCGTCGCGATGGGCCTCGTCATGGACGAGAAGTCCGGCAAGTGGGCGGTGCTGAGCGACATCGCCGGCGCCGAGGACCACTACGGCGACATGGACTTCAAGGTCTCGGGCACGCGCACGGGCATCACCGCGCTGCAGATGGACATCAAGGTCGGGGGCATCACGCTCGACATCATGCGCAAGGCGCTCGAGCAGGCGCATCAGGGCCGCCTCGAGATCCTCGACAAGATGGCCGCCGCTCTGGCCGAGCCGCGATCGAACATCTCGGCTTACGCCCCGCGCATCGTGACGATCCGCATCCCGACCGAGAAGATCCGCGACGTCATCGGCCCGGGCGGCAAGATGATCCGGAGCATCATCGAGAAGACGGGCGTCAAGATCGACGTCGAAGACGATGGCCGCGTGAACGTGGCGTCGGCCGACGAGTCGGCGGCGCAGAAGGCGATCGCGATGATCCAGGAGCTCACGGCGACGCCCGAGCTCAACAAGACCTACCAGGGCCGCGTCGAGCGCATCACCGACTTCGGCGCGTTCATCGAGATCATGCCGGGCGTGGACGGTCTGCTCCACGTCTCGGAGATCGCCAACTACCGCGTCAAGGACGTCCGCGACGAACTCAAAGAGGGCGAGCAGGTGATGGTCAAGGTGATCAACATCGACCCGTCCGGCAAGGTGCGGCTCAGCCGCAAGGTGCTCCTCGCGCCCGACGAGGGCACGGCGCCGCGTGAACCCCGACCGGTCCCCGACGCCGGGATGGACGCCGGCGAGTATCACCGGCGCGACCACGGCGGCGGCGGCCCCCGCGACCGCGGGCCCCGCGGCGGCGGTGACCGCGACCGGAGGCCCCGGAGACACTGACAATCGGGTAATGGGTAATCGGGTAATGGAAGGGCTTTCCCAATTACCAAATTACCCATTACCCAATTACCAATGGATTTGCCTCCCCAGTCCGATAACCGAGCAGACACGTCTAACTAATAGAGGTCTGCATGTCGACTCGTCCTCCTCGCGGCTGGTTCAGTCCGGTTTTCGTCATCGGTCTGGCGCTGACGTGCGTCGTGGAGGGCGCGATCGTGATGGTCGCGCAGAACCGCCGCGACATTTCGGTCAGCGCGCGCAAGTACAGCTACCAGTCCGGCAGCGGCGGCGACATCCGCGTGCAGAAGGACGACCTCGTCCGCATCACGTTTTCCGCCGAAGACATCCCGCACAGCTTCACGATCGACCGCTACCGCATCAGCAAGCGCGCCGAGCCCGGGAAGCCCGTCACGTTCGAATTCCGCGCCGACCAGGCCGGCGAGTTCGAAATCTACTGCAACCTCACGATTGACGAGCAGTGCGCGCAGAAGATGAAGGGCAGACTCGTCGTTGAGGGGAAGTGAAATGACCTCGGGGTCGCTCGTGCGTGTGAAATGACCTCGGGGGTCATTTCCGCAGACAACCGCAGCAGGAAATGACCCCCGAGGTCATTTCACAGATCCGCACGAACGACCCAGAGATCATTTCACTTCTTCTCCCGATACGCCGACGACAGCGCGAGCCGCTGCTCGAGCGTCGGATGCCGGTGGAAGAGCCAGCGCGTCAGCGCTGACGGACGATCCTCGACCAGATGGCGCGCGCCGAGCCGCCGGATCGCGCTCGAAAACGCGTCGGCGCCGCCGGTGAGATCGAGCGCGAACTCGTCGGCGCGGCGCTCCTGCAGACGCGAGTGCGCGTGACGGAGCGGCGTCAGGAACAGCCACACCGATCCGGCGACCAGCGTGACGAAGGGCAGCGCGGCCAGGTCGCGCGGCCCGGCGAGCGCGAGCGCCGGGGCCGCCCAGTCGAGCGCGCGGTCCGCGGCGAAGAGCGCGACCGCCAGAACGGATGCGTCGAGCGCAAGCGTGCGCCAGAGATCGCGGTGCGCGTGGTGCCCGAGCTCGTGCGCCACGACGACGGAGATCTCGTCGTCGGACCAGTCGCGGAGCAGCTCGGACGAGAGAAAGATGCGGCGCGAACGGCCGGTGCCCGCGACCATCGCCGTCGCCCGCTCGGACTCGTCGAGCTGCATCTCCTCGACGCCAGCGACGGGCACCGTCGCGCGCGCGGCCAGCGCGTTCAGCCGCGCCGCCAGGTCCGCGCGGGCCAGCGGCCGGACGTCGGCGAGCCGGGCCAGCAGCCGCGGGGCGCCGTGCAGCGCCGCGACCAGGGCGCCGGCGAGCAGGGCGCCCGCCATCGCCCACCACCAGCCGCCCGCGATCCACACCGACACCGTCAGCGCCGTGCCCGCGACGAGCGCCGCCGGCAGCGCGACGAGCGTCGCGTGCGCCTGCGCGGCGAGCACGTCCTCGACCGCAATCGACGAGCGCGCGTAGCGGCGATCCACGCGCAGCCCGAGATACAGCATCGCGGGCAGCGCCGCCAGTTCCCACGCGACGACGACGAGGATGACGAAGATGACGAGGGCGAGCGCGGCGCGCGGCAGGTCGGGCAGCCCGAGGCCGAATCCCATGGCGCCCGTCGCCAGCCAGCGCGAGAGCGGCGTCAGGGCCACCAGCGCGAGCATCGCGGCGCCGGACACCACACCGGCGGTCTCGGCGCGGCGGCGGTAGCGGTGGTATCTGGCAGCTTTCGACTCGTTCATTGTCAGGCCGATCGCCGCAGGCCGAAGGCCGCAGGCGGAAACCCCGACAGCTTCAACGGGCGCAGCCAACACGCCGCCTCAGGAGCCAGTGCGGACGGCGCGGGAGCCGTTTCCCACTTCGGCCTATGGCCCTCGGCCTTCGGCCTGACACCGACCATCAGTTCAACTGCACCGAGATCAATTTCGACACGCCCGGTTCCTCCATCGTCACGCCGTACAGGCGGTTGGCGATTTCCATCGTCTTGCGGTTGTGCGTGATGAGGATGAACTGGGTGTTCGTCTGCATGCCGAGGAGCATCTCGACGAAGCGGCCGATGTTCGCGTCGTCGAGCGGCGCGTCGATCTCGTCGAGGAGGCAGAACGGGCTCGGCCGGTACTTGAAAATCGCGAACATCAGCGCCATCGCGGTGAGCGCCTTCTCGCCGCCCGACAGGAGCTGAACGTTCTGGAGGCGCTTGCCGGGCGGCTGCGCGATGATGTCGATGCCGCTTTCGGGATCGTTTTCCTGATCGATCAGCACCAACCCCGCGCGCCCGCCGCCGAAGAGCGTCGTGAACGTCTCCTGGAAGTGCTGGTTGATCATCAGAAACGCGACCTCGAAGCGCTCGCGCGTGGTCTTGTCGATCTTGCGAATCGCCTCGCCGGTCTGCGCGATCGCGTCCAGGAGGTCCTTGCGCTGGGTCGTGAGGAACGTGTGGCGGGACTCGAGCTCGTCGAACTGCTCGATCGCCATCATGTTCACGGGGCCGAGGCGCTCGATCTTGCGCTTGAGATCGGCGATGACTTCCTCGGCCGTGAGCGGCTGCGATTCGTCGAGATCGGGTTCGGCGCTTTCCGCCTGCGCATCCGCGCCCGCCTCCGGTCCCGCGTCCTCGTCTTCGTCGGGCTCGGCCGCGCTCGCGATCCGCCGCGCCGGCGCCACCAGCTCGCCCGCCTGATCCATGCGCGCGACGGCGGCAACCACGTCGTCGAGCGACGTGCCGACCGCCTCGAGACAGGCTGACGCGAGATGCGCCAGGTCGGACGTGGCGGTCGCCTTCGCCACCTCGGACTGCGTGACCTCGGCGCGGACGCCGTCGAGCGCATGACGCGCGCCGCGGATCTCGTGGTCGCCGGTGTTGAATTCGTCGCGCAGCGCGACCACCCGCTCGTCGTGTCCGCGCATCGTGACCTTCAGCTCGTCGAGGGCCCGCACGTCGCCGTCGAGCGCGCGTTCGGTCTCGCGGATCGACGTTCGGAGCTCCTCGCGCCTGACCTCGGTCCGCTGGATGTCCGCCCGGCGCCCGGTGATGCGATCATCGAGATCGCGCGCGGCCTCCTCGAGCCTGGCGACCTCGGTTTCGAGCGAGGACGCGCGCTCGACGAGGGCGGCCTGTTCGGTGCGCGCCTCGGTGACGAGACGCATCCTGCCCTCGGCGTACCCGCGCGACGACTGCAGTCTTGCCTGCACCCCGTCGAGCCGGCCTTCCGCATCGCGCTGCTGGCTTTCGTGCAACGCGATCGCCGCCGCGGATTCCTGACGGCGCTGCTCGGCCGTTCGCTCTTCTTCGTCGGCGCGGCTGCGCTCGGTCGCGACGACTTCGAGACGCCGGCCCAAGCGGCCCAGATCGTCGGACGTGCGTCCGACCTGCGCCTCGAGCCCGACAATCGCTTTCTCCTGCCCGTGCTGCTCGGCGACGAGCGCGACGAGCGACGCCTCGGTCACCGGCAGCGCGGCATCGAGCGCCGCGCGCTCCAGCGTCATCTTCTGGATCTCGGCACCCATGGCCTGGACGTCGTCGCGCAGCGACAGCATCTCGGCCCGGCTCTCGAGAATGCCGCGGACATCCTGGTGCGCGCCGCCCTGGACGAGCCAATGGCCGCGAAACACCTCGCCCGTGCGGGCAGCGACGGGGACGGAGACGGTCTCCGCGAGCTCGCGGGCGGCGTCGAACGACTCGGCAATGAGCGCGCGGCCGACGAGACGACCCAGGACCGCGGCGTGCGGGCCGGTCGCGCGCACGACGCTTGCAAGCGCCTGCGTGCCCTGCGGGACCACGAGGGGCGGCTCGGCCGGGGCCTGACCCTTTGCATCGTCGAGCACGACGAAGCCGCAGCGGCCGGCGTTGTGCTCGGCGAGCAGACCGAACGCGGTCGTCACGTCGGCCGCGCGATCGACGATGACGTGCTGGAGCAGGTCGCCCATGAGCGCGTCCACGGCGCGCTCGAACGATCGCTCGACCTGCAGGTGATCGGCGACGGCGCCGTGCGAGCGCACGCTCTTTCCGGTGTCCTCGAGGAGAAACCGGGCGGCATCGCCGAACGTCGCGCGGCTGGCGTCGAGCTCCTCGAGCGATCGCAGGCGCGCTTCCTTGCCCGCCAGATCGCGTCCGGTCACGGCAAGCGCCTGTCCGATGCGCTCGCGATCGGCCCGCCGGCCGGCCAGCTCAGCCTCCACGCTGGCGCGCCGGCGGGCGGCGATCTCGAGGGCCGCGCGCGCTTCGTCGAGCGCGCGATGGGCGGTCTCGTACTCGGTACGGGTGCGCTCGGCCTCGGCGCCAAGCTCGCGTGCTTCGAGGTCCAGCCGCTCGCGCTCGGCGGCGACGCGATCGCGGACAGCCGCGGCATTGTCACGGGCCTGGCGCAGGGCGCCGAGCGTCGTGGTCGACGCGAGCACCGCCGCGCGCGTGGAGTCGGATTCCTGCTCGACCGCCTGGACGGCCGTCTGCGCGGCAGCGTAATCGGCCTCGTGCGCGTCGACGCGCGACCCGGCCTGTTCCAGCGACTGCCGCACGCGCGTGGCGGCGTCGCGCTGGGTGTCGATCGCGACCCTGGCCGGTCCGCGGCGGCCTTCGAGATCGCGCGTCTCGGTCGCGAACACTTCGGCCTGCCGCGCGAGCTCGTCGATTTGCTGCTTGTCGAACTGAATCTGCTGCTGGCGCCGGCCGATCTCGAGCTCGCGCGCGTGCGCCTGCTCGCGGGTGCTCGTGGCGCCGGACTCGGCCTCGGTCAAACCCAGCCGCAGCCGCTCGAGCGCCGTCTCGAGCTCGGCGACGTGCGCGGCCGCGCCGGCTTCGCGCGCGCGGGCATCCTGGAGGCGCTTCTCGGCCGCTTCGCTGTCGGAGGCCAGCGTCTCGTAGCGGTGTGCGAACTGCACCTGCTCCCAGCGCCGCAGCTCCTCGCGCAGCCGGCGGTACCGGCGCGCGCGTGCCGCCTGGCGCTTCAGCGCGCCGCGCTGTTTCTCGACCTCGAAGACGATGTCGTCGATGCGCGTCAGGTTCAGCTGCGCCGCTTCGAGCTTCAGCTCGGCGGCCCGGCGGCGGGACTTATATTTCGTCACGCCCGCCGCTTCCTCGATCAGCGCCCGGCGCTCGGCCGGCCGCGACGAGAGAATCTGGCCGATCTTGCCCTGCTCGATCACGGCGTACGCCTTGATGCCGAGACCCGAGTCCATGAGCAGGTCGTGTACGTCGCGCAGCCGGCAGACCGCGCCGTCGATCAGGTATTCGCTTTCCCCGGACCGGTACAGCCGGCGGCCGATCTCGACGTCGCGCGTGACGAGCGGCTGCTCGTCCAGCAGTTCGTCGACGATCGTCGCGGCGGCCATCGCCGCCTGCGCGACCTCGGTGAGCTTCAGCCGGACTTCGGCGGCGGCGGTGGGCTTGCGCGCGTCGCTGCCGTTGAAGATCACGTCCTCCATGCGCTCGCCGCGCAGGCTCTTGGCGCTCTGCTCGCCAAGCACCCACGTGATCGCATCGACGACGTTGCTCTTGCCGCAGCCGTTCGGCCCGACAATGGCGGTCACGCCATCGTCGAACCCGAGCTCGGCGCGATCGGGAAAGCTCTTGAACCCGGAGATGTGCAGCTTCGACAAACGCATGTGTACACAAAAGCAGCCGCCCCGGTCGATTGCTCTCGACCCGGCGGCGGCTGGGAACGCCAATCAATCTAACGAACGCAACTTAGAACTCAGAACTTTCAACTAAGACCTGGAACTCTCGACGTGAGCCCAGATTCGTCCGAAGTTCTAAGTTCCGAGGTCTAAGTCTAAGTTTCTTCTCCCGCCCCACCCGCTTGCGCGGTGCCCCGGGGGCGCGTCGCAGTTTAGCAGGCCCAAGGCCCCGGGCCTAAGAAGGATTTAGGCCCCCTTTGCCCTTCTCTACTGCGTTTTCTTCGCCATCAGCAACTGCCGCGCCTCGTCGAGGTGCCCAAGGGCCGCCTGCGCCTGCGGATCGACCTTCACGAGGTTGCGGCGCGCCTCTTCGAAGCTGAACAGGTCCATGTCCACCTCGAAGTGGATCATCGCTTTGATGAAGGCGAGGTCGGTCTTGAAGGCGGTCTCATCGATCCGCACGCGCTGTGACGTCACATACTGCTTGAACTCCTCGACGATGGCGTCGGTGACGGGCCAGCCGGGCGCGACCTTGTGCTTGGCCGCCGATCGGGCGGCCGGACGCGTGTCGCCGTCCTTCGTGAACTTCTCGGCAAAGCCGATGAACGCGCCGCGGCTGTGCAGCAGGCGCGAGAACCGCGTGGGGTTGAAGCCTTCGAGGGACCCGGCGATGAAATGATCCGGCTCGATGCCGCCGCCGCTGTACACCTTCCGGCCGCTGTCCGTGTACTTCAGATCGGCCGGCGAATGCTCGCGCGTCGCATTCTGATCGCGCAGGCCGTACGTCAGGTACTCGTCGAAGCTGCCGTCCCACGGCCGCTGAATCATCCGGCCGCTGGGCGTGTAGTACTTCCCCGTCGTCAGCGCCAGGCCCGCGTTGTTGTGGATGCTGTAGACCGACTGCACGAGCGCCTTGCCGAACGTGGATTCGCCGACCACGATCGCGCGGTCGTGATCCTGCATGGCGCCCGACACGATCTCCGACGCGCTGGCGCTGTTGCGATTGGTGAGCACGATGAGCGGCTGCGTCGTATAGCCGCCTTCCTGAAGCGCAACGTACTCGTCTTCCGTCGTCACTCGGCCCTTCGTGAAGACGATCATCTGACCCTTCTTCAGGAAGCGGTTCGACACGGCAATTGCCTGATCGAGCGGGCCCCCGGGGTTGTCGCGCAGATCGAGGATCAGCTTGTCCATGCCGGCGGTCTTGAGCTTGGTGAGCGCGGCGCCCACTTCCGCGTCGCTCGTCTCGGAAAAATCCTGCAACCGGATGTAGCCGACGCCCGGCGCCATCATGAACGACGTGCGGACGGTGACGATGTGGATCTCGTCACGCTCGACGGTCAGGTCGATGAGCTGATCCACGCCGGGACGCCGGATGGAAATGTCCACCGTCGTTCCCTTGGGACCCTTGACGCGATTGACGACTTCCTCGGTCTGCCGGCGCGGGTCCGGTCCCCAGGGCTTCGTCTCCTCCTTGCCGACGCGCGCGATGACGTCGTTGCGGCGGATCCCGGCGCGGTAGGCCGGCGACCCTTCGAAGAGCGACGTCACGGTGACCTCGCCGTCAATCGAGAGGATGCTGATGCCGATGCCGTAATAGGTGCCCACCTGCCGCTCGCGCATCTGCTTGAACGATCGCGGATCGAGGAAGGCCGAATGCGGGTCGAGCGTCCGCAGCAGTCCGTCGATCGAGCCGTAGACGAGCGTCGTCTCCTCGACGGGCTCGACGTACTCGTTCTTGATCGCATCGAGCGCCGCGAGGTACATCCGGTACCGCTCGTTGGCGCGATCCTGACGCGCCGAGACCTTCGACCCGAAGACGCCGCCGGCCAGGGCCGACAGAACCACGACGACTGCTGCCGCTGGAAGAGCTCTACGCATGGGTCTCATTCATCCTTCCGCTTCAGTCTTCCGCTTCTTGCCGAACATCCATGCCACGAGAATGCTGACGAGATAGAGCACGAACATCGGCCCCGCGAACACCAACAAAGTCGCGATGTCCGCGCTCGGCGTCGCGACCGCGGCCACGATCACGATGATCAGAATCGCGTATTTGATCTTCCGCCACAGGAAGCCCGCGGTGACCACGCCGAACCGCGCAAGGACGAACACGAGCACGGGCATCTGGAAGATGACGCCCAGTCCCACGATCACCTTGATGTAGAGCGAAAGCGTCAAGTCGAGCGTGGGCAGGAACTCCACGCCATTCAACTGATAGCTCGCGAAGAACCGCCACATCATCGGGAACGCGACGAGATGCGCGAACACCGCGCCACCCATGAACAGCAGGCTGGAGAAAAACACGAACGGGATCGCGATCTTTTTCTCGCGCGCGTACAGGCCGGGCGCCACGAAGAGCCAAACCTGCGAAAAAATGAACGGCGACGCGGCAATGAGCGCGGCCAGGCCGGCGATCTTCAAGCTGAACATGAAGCCGGCCATCGGCTGGCTGTAGATGAGCCGCGTCCCGACCGCGTTCTGGACGAAATACTGGACGAGAAACGCGTACATCTCGTCCCAGAACCAGAACGCCACCGCGAAACACGCGGCCAGCGCGTAGATGGAATAGAGGATGCGCCGCCGCAGCTCGTCCAGGTGCTCGAGGAAGCTCATCCTCGAGCGATCGTCGGCGGTCTCCTCGGCTTCGCCGGCAAAGCCCTCTGGCGCGATCGAGTGTCCGGCGTTGGAGTCGGCCATGGACAGCGGGACGAATGTTAGGAGCCTTGCTCGCCTCGGGCGAGGGCGTCAGGTGTGCCGTGGTCGCCTCGCGCGATCGTGTCGGTGGCGGTGCCCGTCCGTTCGACGGTCGAGGGCACAGGCTCGGGGGCCGCGGGGGGCGGCAGTGTAGCTTTCCGGTCCTCGAGCCGAATCTCTTCGTCGAGGGTGTTTTTCAGCTCGTTGGACGCCCGCTTGAACTCCGACAGGCTCTTGCCGAGCGACCGGCCCAGCTCGGGCAGCTTGCGCGGGCCGAACACGATGAGGGCGACGACGAGAATGATCGCCAGCTCGGGAAATCCAATGGGACCCATAACGTGCTCCTGGAACCGCGGTTACATAGCCAGTATAGCGTGTCCTCCCCGCTCGGCCATGGGTTTGACTGCCCCGGGGACCGCCGCAACCGATTGGTCTGCGTTGACTTACGGACGGATCGGGTACTACCATTGCATGTTGCCCCCAGCAGAATCCCGGTCGGCCGCCAGAACGCGGGAAAGCTGTCCGACCGTCCCAAAGTTAGGCAAGACAAGGAACAGGACGACCTCATGAGACGACTGTTCACAATTTCGACATTCTGTGTGGGACTGTGCGTGGCCTCGTCGGTCTGGGCCCAGACGAGCCCCCCGCCGCCGCCCCCGCCATCCATGACCCAGTCTGCGTCCACGGACGAGAACCGTCCGGTGACAACGACCATTTCGGGCGATACCGGTCTCTGGTTTGCGCCGACCGGGGAGGTGCTTCGCCACAAACAGTGGTCGGCCAGCCTGTACCGCGTCAACTACGACGACGGTCAGGGCTTCACCGATATTTCGCACTTTCCGCTCACGTTCGCAGTTGGGCTCGGCGGCCGGGCAGAGTTCTTCGGCAACTGGGTGCTCGTGACGCGCATCGATCGCGATACACGACCGCTGTTCTTCCACAGCACGTCCGGCGAAGCCGACACCGGCACCGGCGGCGGCATTGTGGTGACGCACCCGACAGTCCGGACGCAGTGGACCGGCAACGATCTTGGAGACCTCTGGCTTGGCGGCAAGCTGAGTCTGCTGCCGAACCCGGGGCCGACATCAGTCGCGGCTCGCGCGATGGTGAAGCTTCCGGTCGGCGACGACGGCGGTGGCGCGTCATCAGGCAAAGCGGACTTCATCGTCGACGGCATCGTCTCGGGACGCACCAGCGCGGTCGAGCTCGCCGGATATGGCGGCATCATCGTCCGAGGCAATCCGTCGGGCTACAACCTGACGAACGGCCTGCGGTGGGGATTCGGCGCGGGCTTTCCGCAGAAGCCCGTCCGGATAACGGCGGAGCTTTTCGGTGAACGCTACATCGACACGCTGATCACCGCTCCCGCCGGGGTCGCCGAAGACGGATCGTTCGTGCCGACGGACACGAACATCAAGAGTCCTGTCTATTTCGCGCTGGGAGTCACGTGGCAGGCGCCGAACGGCTTCTTCATCGGCGCCGGCGCGAGCTTGAACCTCACGATGGCCGGCCGCAGCGAGGCGACCCCCGGTTGTCCGGGCGGCGTCGCATGCACGCCGGTGTTCACTACGTTCAATGACGAGTCCGGGGACGCCGGTGGCTGGCAGTTCAGAGTCGGATACCACCCGGGCGGCCGCCGCGCGGCGCCGCCACCACCGCCGCCACCACCGCCACCGCCGCCGCCACCGCCGCTGCCGCCCGCAAACCGGCCGCCGACGGTCAAGGCCGCGTGCGATCCGTGCACGGTCGAAGTCGGCCGCACGTCCACGGTGACGGCCGACGCGCAGGATCCGGACGGCGATCCGCTGACTTACTTCTGGCAGCCGAAGGCCGGCTCAGTCACGAGCGCGACCAGCCGCCAGACGCCATGGACAGCGCCGCAGCAGGTGGGCGTCGTCCCGGTCACCGTGACCGTCAACGACGGGCGCGGCGGCACGGCCAGCGACACGGTCAACATCACCGTCATCCGGCCGGCCGTGAAGGCTTACACGTTCGAGGATGTGCACTTCGACTTCGACCGGTACACGCTGCGCCCCGATGCGCTGAAGATTCTCGACGAGGCCGTCACCGCGATGCAGGCCGACGCGACGTTGAACCTGACGCTCGAAGGCCATACCTGCAACATCGGCACGGCCGAGTACAACCTCGCGCTCGGCGAGCGCCGCGCGCAGGCGGTGCGCGATTACCTGACCAGCCGCGGCATCAGCGCGAGCCGGCTGACAACAGTGAGCTACGGCGAAGAGCGGCCGAAGTACGACAACTCGCGCGAGGAAACGCGCCGGTTGAACCGCCGCGCCGCGCTGACCGTTCGCCTGACGGGCGGCCAGGATCCTCAGTAAGGGCAAAGGTCAAAGGGCAGAGGGCAAAGGGAACGGCAAAGGGCGGAGGGCACAGGGGATGAAGCGATTCCTGGCCTCTGCCCTTTGCCTTCTCCCGGTTGCTTTCTGCTTTCTGTCTTCTGTCTTGACGGAAGCCTCTCAGTTCGCAACTCCCCGCGCCAAAGTCACCTTCGGCGACGGCACCGTCGTCACAGCAGAGCTCGCGACGACGCCGGCCGCTCAGCAGCGCGGGCTGATGTTCCGCAAATCACTGGCTGAACGCGAAGGCATGCTGTTCGTCTTCGAGACGTCGGACTTCCGGCCGTTCTGGATGCAGAACTGCCTGATCGCGCTCGACATCATCTGGGTGGACGAATCGTCGACGATCGTTTCAATCGGCGAGAGCGTCCCACCCTGCAAGATGGCGGGATGCGATCCGCCCTGCGCGTCCAACGATTGTCCGACCTACCCGCCCCGCGCCGGCACGAAAGCCAAATACGTCGTCGAAGTTCAGGCAGGGTTCAGCAAGGCCCACAAGCTGGCCGTCGGGCAGAAGATCAAGATCGAGGGTCTGAAGTAAAGACCTCCGAGGTCATTTTGGCGGTGTTCTGCAAAATGACCTCGGAGGTCATCTCTTTTAGTACGCTTTCGCGAACCAGGCTTTCACGCCGGACGGGCCGTTGCACTTCACGCACTGGCCGTTCTGGCGCGGCGAGCCGAGCGGGATGTTGCGCAGCGTCGCCTGCGTTTCCGCTTTGATCTCGGCCTCACATTCCGCCATGCCGCACCAGCTGGCGATGACGAATCCGGGCCGCCCTTCCATCGCGGCCTTGAACTCGTCCCAGGTGGCCACTTCCCTCGTGCGCTCGTCTCGGAACGCTTTCGCGCGTGCGAGGAGGTTGGCCTGAATCTCCTCGAGCAGCGCGGGCACGCGCGTCGACAGCTCCGCCAGCGGGATGGCGGATTTCTCCCGCGTATCCCGGCGCGCGGAAAAGACCTGCGCCTTCTCGATATCCTTCGGCCCGATTTCAAGGCGCAGCGGCACGCCGCGCAGCTCGTACTCGGCGAACTTCCAGCCGGGCGAGTTCTCCTCCGTCGCGTCCAGCTTCACCCGGACGCCGGCGGCCTCGAGGTCGTCACGAATCGCCTCGGCTTTGGGCAGGACGGTCTCTTTCCAGTTTCCGCGAGGAATCGGGACGATGACGACCTGGTACGGCGCGATGTGCGGCGGCAGCACGAGCCCGCTGTCGTCGCCATGGGTCATGATCACGGCGCCGACCAGCCGCGTCGACACGCCCCACGACGTCGTCCACACGTGATGGAGCGTCTTGTCGCGTCCCTGGAACTGGATCTCGAACGCCTTGGCGAAGTTCTGGCCGAGGTGGTGCGACGTGCCGGCCTGGAGCGCGCGGCCGTCGCCCATGAGCGCCTCGATTGAGTACGTCCGTGAGGCGCCGGCGAACTTCTCGCTGTCGCTCTTCAAACCATCGATCACCGGCATCGCGAGATCCGTTTCGGCGAGCGACTTGTAGATCTCGAGAATCCGAAGCGTCTCCTCCTCGGCTTCCGCATCAGTTTCGTGCGCCGTGTGCCCTTCCTGCCAGAGAAACTCGGTCGTGCGCAGGAACGGACGTGTGACTTTCTCCCATCGGACGACGTTACACCACTGGTTGATGAGGACGGGCAGATCGCGCCACGACTTCACCCACTTCGAGTACATCGTGCCGATGATGACTTCGGACGTCGGGCGGATGACGAGCCTTTCCTCGAGCTCTTCGTCACCGCCCCGGGTGACCCAGGCCACCTGCGGCGCGAACCCCTCGACATGCTCCTTCTCGCGCATGAGCAGCGACTCGGGGATGAACAGCGGAAAGTACGCGTTCACGTGCCCGGTCTTGCGCAGCCGCGCATCGAGCAGCCGCTGGATGTGCTCCCAGATGGCGTAGCCGTACGGCCGGATGACCATGCACCCCTTGACGGGCGAATAGTCGGCCAGCTCGGCGCGACGGACGACGTCGAGGTACCAGCGGGAGAAATCCTCCGAGCGTGGCGTGATCTCGGTGACGAACGATTCCTTTTTCTGATCGGACAAAGGGGCCTCTACTCAGGCGGCTGGAAAACCGCCGCCTGAACTTCGAACTTCAAACTTAGAACTTCGAACTTCAAACGATCAACGGTGTGATGCGCGCTACGACGAATCTGGCTGGCGTGCGTCGTACATCCGCCGCTTCCAGTGTAGATCGTCCCTGCCGGGAAAGTCCGACCGGGCGTGGGCGCCGCGGCTCTCCTCGCGCCGAAGCGCCGCGCGCGCCACGAGCCGCGAGACGATGACGAGCGTGGCGAGACGCCAGGTCGCGGGCGTGCAGGATCGTCCGTTCCGCAGCTGAATCTCGAGCGACGTCCAGATCGGCTCGAGCACGCGACGCGCGTCTTCCAGGCCGCGACGATCCCGGAACACCCCCGCGCGTTTCCACATGAGGTCCCGCACGCCCGGCTCGCCGATTTCGAGATCGATCTGCGGCCCGGCGGGTGCCGGATCATGGCGAGCCCGTGTCGATGACCCAGACCAGTCGGTCGCGGTGTCGTACTGAGCCATCGCCGCGCCCGCCCGGCCGCCGAAAACGAGCCCCTCCAAGAGCGAGTTGCTGGCCAGCCGGTTCGCGCCGTGCACGCCGGTGCCGGCCGCCTCGCCCGCAGCGAAGAGTCCGGGGATCGACGTGCGTCCGTCGAGATCGGTCGCGACGCCGCCCATGAAGTAGTGCGCAGCCGGCCCGACGGGCAGCCGATCCGTGGCGAGGTCCAACCCGGCGCGCTCGCAGAGCATCGTGATCAGCGGAAAGCGCGCGCGGACATCGGCCGCGGGCAGATGCGCGAGCGTCAGATACACGGGCGCCCCCGTCCGCTCGGCTTCGAGCACGATCGCACGGGCGACCCGATCGCGCCCGGCCAGATCGCCCGCGGGCTCATAGCGCGCCATGAAGAACTCGCCCTGGTCGTTGACGAGCCGCGCCCCTTCACCGCGCAACGCTTCCGACAGCAGATACCGGGGCGCATCCGGCACGGCGAGCGCGGTCGGATGGAATTGGACGAACTCCAGGTCGGTCACCCGTGCACCCGCCAGGAACGCGAGGCTCACCCCGTCGCCCGTCGCTACCGACGGGTTCGTCGTTTCCCGATAGACCTGGCCCGCTCCACCGGTCGCGATGAGGATGGCGCGCGCGCGCACGTCAGTCAGCCGGCCCTCAGCGTTCAGAAACCGCACGCCCGCGGCGCGGTCGGACTCGACGATCAGCTGGACCGCAAGCGCGTGGTCGAGAACCGTCAGCCCCGCATGTCCCTCCAGCCGCTTCGCGAGCGCGCGCGCGATCTCCCGTCCCGTCGCGTCCTTTGCATGGAGGACACGGCGAACCGAATGCGCGCCTTCGCGCGCCAGGTCCAGCGTGCCGCCGGCCGACCGATCGAACGCGGCGCCCCAGTCAATCAACTCCCGCACGTAGCGGGGACCGTCCTCGACGAGCACGCGGACGGCCCGCTCGTCGCAGAGCCCGTCGCCGGCCGCCATCGTGTCGGCCGCGTGCTGCTCCGGCGAGTCGTCAGGTCCCACCGCCGCGGCAATGCCGCCCTGCGCATAGCCCGTGCTTCCCGCGCGCGGTTCCGATTTCGTCAGCATCACCACACGTCCCGCGGACGCCAACGCAATCGCCGCGCGCAACCCGGCGATGCCGCTGCCGATGATGACGAAGTCGGCCGAGACGGATGCAACCACGATCGGCTGCTATGCTAGCCCTTCTTGATGAACCCGATCCGCATCGAGGTGCGCAGCGAGCGCAGCACGTATCCCGTGCTCGTCGGCAGCGGCGTGCTCGACGGGCTCGGGGAGCTGCTCCGCGCGCACGGCCTGGCGCGTGACCTCGCCATCGTGAGCTGCCCACCAGTCTGGCGGTTTCACGGCCGCCGCCTGCGCGGCCTCGCCGGCGGCAACAATCCTCCAACGCTCATCCCCGATGGGGAACGGGCCAAAACACTCCAGACGATCGCGCGGCTCTACGACGCATTCCTGCGCAGAGGCCTCGATCGGTCGTCGACGATCGTCGCCTTTGGCGGTGGCGTCGTGGGCGACGTCGCGGGCTTTGCCGCCGCCACATTTCTCCGCGGCCTGCCCTTCGTCCAGGTTCCGACAACGGTGCTCGCCCAGGTGGACAGTGCGATCGGCGGCAAGGTCGGCGTGAACCTGGCGTCCGGCAAGAACCTGGCCGGCGCATTCCACCCACCGTCCCTGGTTGTCTGCGATCCCGATGTCCTGGCAACCCTCCCCCGTCGCGAATTCCGCGCCGGTCTCTACGAAGTGGTGAAGTACGGCGTGATTGCGTCGAAACCGCTGTTCGAGACGGTGTCCTCGAATCTCAAGACCCTGTTCGCACACGACTCCGAAGTCCTCACGCCGCTCGTCGCCGACTGTTGCCGCATCAAGGCCGAAGTCGTCTCCGCCGACGAGCGTGAGTCGGGCCCCCGCCGCACGCTCAATTTCGGCCACACCATCGGTCACGCGCTCGAGGCGGTCACGAAATACCGGCGATTCCGGCACGGCGAAGCGATCGCGTACGGCATGCTCGCCGCCGCGCGGATCTCAGCCGCCCGCGGCACGATGTCTGAGGATGACGAGGCGCGGCTGAAAGACCTGATCGTCCGCATGGGCCCGCTGCCGGTCGTGACCGACCTTCGAATGTCCGACACACTCGACGCCGTTCAGCACGACAAGAAAGTCGTCGACGGCAAGCTGCACTTCGTCCTCGCCAACGGTCTCGGGGCCACCTCGATCGTCTCCGACATGACCACGATGGAACTGAAGACCGCACTCAAGGCGATCGGCCTGAAGCGCTGACTCTCCCGTCGTCTCGAATCCACCCCGCCGGCACCCCCAACCGCCTCGCATCGTCTTCCACCACCGCGATGGCTTGACGATCGGCGGCGATCTGCTGGGTCAGCCGGTCCAATTCCGTGAGCGCTGAGGTGAGACGCTGACGCAGCGCCGCCTGCTGCGCCGGATCGTCACGGCTCGCCACGTCCGTGCGCAGTGAGTTGATGTGCGACTGCATGGCGTCGGCGAGGGTCTGATCGCGTGCGAGTGCCGCGCGAGCCGCCGCCATGCGCGTGCGCCACCATGCCTCGTCGCGTTTGGGTTCGTCGCCGGCCGCCGGCAGCGGGCCAGCAGTAGCCGTGGTCACGCCAACAGTTGAGGATGGGACTGGCGGCGCCGTGGCGGCAGCGGCCGGCAGGTTGGGCGCCGCGGCCGCCGCACTCTCGCCGCTAACTGCGGCAGGCCAGTCATACAAGCTGATCGACACCACCGCCTTCGCCACCATCGTCCTTCTCAACGCCTCCTGTTTGGCCGCTTGCCCGAGCGAGCCAGGTGGCGCGGTCAACCAGGTGATCACGACGGCAATGGCGGGCGCCTGCCACAAGGACGTCATTGAGCCTGCCTCCAGGACAGGATGCGTACTCCGGCCCGGCCCGGACCCGTTCTCGCGAGCGTGACCTCGAGTCCCCGCGTCGAGCCAAACAACCCCAACGCGCGTGCACGAAGCACGATCGTCCCGTTTCCGTCAGTCATCGGATCGCCATCCGTCTCCGCTGGATCGTCCGCGATCCAGGAAACGATGTATGCGGACGATTGGATGCCACCCGTGCCCGTGAGTTGGGAGAGTGGACCGTACGCAAACAGCCGCCATCGAGGGTTGTTCAGGCCCCACGACGCAGAGGCGTCCGACTCGCGCTGGAGGTCGGCGGTGAGCGCGGTGAGGTCGAGTGCCTGGTTCGACGCCAACGTTGGCGTGAGCGTCTGATCAACGAACGTCGCCGGTACCGTGCCCGACAGCACAGCGCTCCAGTTGGCGACGACTCCCAGGTCCTGAATCGCACGCTCGGCCGCGGCGTCGGCAGCGTAGAAGGCCTCACCGCTGGTACGGAAATTCGTCGCGATCATGGCGTCCGTGCTTCCGAGCATCACCAGCCCCACGCCGAGTGCAGAAAGCACCCCGGCGGCGATTAACACGAGGATCAGCGCCGAACCGCTCTCGCCCCTCCCCGGCACGAGAGTCACCATGCGCGGTCGAAATCGAGGATGGACGCTCATCTCCCGAGGTTCAGGTTGCGCGGCGCGACGTCGAAGACGGCCAAGTAATCCGGCACCGCGAGCTGAGAGCTCTTAGCGAAGCCAGGATTCACGTAGTCAGCTCCCGTTCCCCGATGGCCCGCTTGCGTCGCCTGGATTCGGATCGTGACGCGCACTCGCCGGATACGAAGCAAGTCCGCATCGAAACGGTTGTCCCCCGCGCCGCACCATGGCCCGTCGCTCAAAGTCGACAGCGACAGCGGCGCGAGCGATCCGCCTTGCGGCGGCAGCTGCGAGAGACCGGAAATGGCGTTGCCGGCGGCGTCGTACAGGCAGTTTGCGGTCCCGAGAGGCGGCTTCGGGCGGGTTGGCGGGTCCGGATCACCGAAGTACTCGAAGCCGAGCGCCACGACGTTGTCCACGACAGGAACGTCCGTCTGGTATCCGTCGTAGTGGCGCAGCTGCCGCATGGCCGGATCATGCCAATAGGTATCGAACTCCGCTTCGGCGACATACGCACCCGGCGCGTAGCCTGCCGACGGGCTGCGCTGGCGAGACAGGAGCGAGACCGTCTGGGCTTGAACCTGCCTGATCACAAACGAATCGAAGTTGGAGATGGGGTCGAAGACGAGGATCGTCATGTCCTGAGACAGACCGCACACGCCATTCCGACTCGGGCAGTTCGGTGGCTCGTTGACGGTGAGGTCGAGCGCGCCAGGCGCCATCGGATCGCGGACGGTCGTTTGCACGTAGCTTCCAGCTGCTCTCTGAATCGTGATCGCGTCGGCACGCGCGAGGTTGTACGCATCGGCACTCTGCAGACCCATTCGCCTGGGAACGACCGGCGCATGGTAATTGACCAGTGGCCCAACGGCCGGACCCGAACCGAGTCCGGCGCCCGCCGCCAGCAGGTCGCGCTGGATCGCGTCGATCCCGACCCGCGCGCGCTGCTGCACGTCGATCGCCTCGGGCTGCGTTCGTGAAGCCATGGAGCTCGGGTTGAGCAGACCGAACACCGCTCCCGTGACCACAAGCATCAGCACGAGCGCGACCAGGGACTCTACGAGCGAAAACCCGCGCTCACCCACCGCTTGAAGCATTTTTTTGATCATCCTGCCTTCCTGGTCTTCACGGTGACGAGCAGTGCCTCGTCGGCGCGCCGCGTTCGCCGCTGTCCTGCAGCGAGAGGCGACGCGTCGCGGACGACGGTCGTGACGAGTACGCGAAGCACCAGCGTGTCCGGATCGGCCGGGAGCGGCTCGATGTGCCAGCGCCGGATGTACGTCGCCCCGGCCGGAGGCGTCGCGCCCGTTCCCATCCACCGGCCTCTGCCGTCGAGATAATCCACGTAGCCCGGAGTATTCGTTTCGAGCGAGCCGGGCGGCGAGGGAACGAGTCCGTTGCCACTGCCATCGGGCGGACTCCTGCCCAGCTCGGTCGTGACGTCGCTCAGCGGCACGCCAGTCGCCGCATCGATTCCCCACGTCAGCGCCCAAAGCTGTTCCATCCTCTCAACGGCCATCACCATCGCGGTCGTCTGGTCCCTGGCCGCGCGGGAGTCGCGAATCGACATGACGAAGAGCACGGCGATGCCTGAGGCGGTCAGGCTGAGCACGACGAGCGCCACAAGAACTTCGATCAGCGTGAAGCCCGTGTCTCCGGACCGACGACGCGTGGTTGGACGCATGACCATGCGAGATGTCGATGTGCAAGGGGCGATCCAGATTCAGGCGCGGATTTCCTGAGGAAAGCAGACCGGGTATTGCAGGAACTTCGTACTCGCGGCTGAATGCGTTTGCAGTTGCTACAGCGTTTCAGCGATACAGGTCGAAATACCAGGACACCATCGCGTCGCCGGCGAGCGACGCCACGAGTGTGGCGATTGCGAGGAAGGTGCCGAACGGGATCCGCGTGTCCAGTGAGCGGCCCCGAAAGAGCACGATCGCGACGCCGATGGCGGCGCCGCCGATGCTTGCGAGGACCAGCACGAGCCAGGTCTGGCGGGCTCCGAGAAACGCGCCGATGAGCGCGGCCATCTTGACGTCGCCGAGTCCCATTCCCTCGACGCCGGTCGCGCGAAACCAGGCCCAGCGAATGAAGAAGAGCATGCCGGCGCCGAGCGCCATTCCCGCCAGGCTCGCGAATGCTCCAGGTCCAACCCACAGGCTGAAGAGGAAGCCGACCACGGTGCCTGGAAGCGTCAGGAGGTTCGGCAGACGCTGTGTTTCGAGATCCGTCCCAAACAGGGCTACCAGAAGAGCCGTGAGCACCAGCCGCGAAACCAGCACCGGAAGGTCGTCGCCATGCATCACGCCCTGAAGCACGAACGCGACGCCCGTACCAACTTCAATCACCGGATATCGCCAGCCGATTGGCGCGCGGCAGGATCGGCACCGCCCGCCGAGCAGCAGGTAACTCAGCACAGGGACGTTGTCGAACCAGCGGATCGGCGTCCCGCAGGAACGGCAATGAGATCCGGGGGCGATGACCGATTCGCCGGCGGGCAGGCGGGAAATGCAGACGTTCAGAAAGCTCCCGATCATGAGCCCGAACACGCCCAGCACCACCAGCCCGAGCGGCGTCACTGTCGGCCCAGCCCTACCGGCAAGGGTGCGAGCGGTGACTGTGGTGAGAGACTCACGCGATGGGTCGCGGGACCGTAGACGTAGGGTACCTGCAGAGGATCGGCCGGAACGCCGGACAGCACACCTGCGTTCATCAGATCGATCCAGCTCTCCGGCTGCGCGACATGGTCGGCGGCATACGTGTCCACAAGGGCCTGGAGCTGATCGATCTCGTCGAGCGCACGCAGCTGGAGCAGGCCACGCTCGGCCGCGCGTCTGATGTACGCCGCGTCCGATTCCTGCAACCTCATCAGCATGTCGCGCGCGCTCTTCCGATCCCCGCCCCTCGCGGTGGTCGTCGCCGCCAGCGGCAGGATCCACTCAGGCGCGCGCGGCATCCGGCTGGCGCGGTCGAACCAGCGTCCGGCGGCCGCGTAATCGAATGTGTAGAAGTAGTGGATGAATCCGATGTCGTACGCGTACTGCCATCGGTCAGGGTTGGAGGTCAGACCCTTCTCGAGCAGGCCGATGGCCTGATCGGGACGCCCGGGCCCTTCAGGACGCTCGAGCGCGAGCAGGATGGCCCCGTAGCGATACGCGATGTTGAAGTGCGGATCGAGCGTCGTCGTCAGATCGAGCAATGGATATAGCAGCTCGAATCGGCCGGTCGTCCGTGACGATTTTCGATCGGCGCCGAAATGCTGAATCGTGCGAATCCAGTAGAGATCCGCGATGAGCGCGTCGAATCCGAGCGACAGTCGCTGGAGCGTCTTCGCGGACTGGACGTACAGGAGGCGTTCGACCTGCCCGGGCCCGGCGGCGCGACTTTCGCTTGCCTGGAGGATGGCCGCGGCCAGGCCGAGGCCCACGACGATCGCGATCGCGCCGGCAAACGCCGCCACTTTCGGAGTCATCGGAACTCCCGGCGCGAGAAGATCAACACGGCGCCGGTCATCGCGACGGTGGCGTAGACCACGGCGTAGCCGATCGGAAGCCAGATGCGGGCGGCCGCGATCGGGATGCCGTGCACGACTTCCGCCTTGACGTCGAACAGCGAGAACGCCGGCACAATCCAGCCGACCGCCGAGACGACGCGCCCCATCGCGGATGCGTCCACCATCTGACTGAACTGGCGCAGGGCACCGCTCTCGAGCCCGGCCATGAACAGACCGGCCGTCAGAACGGCCGACAGCATCGCACTGGACGAGAACGTCGAGAAGAACAGCGCGATAGCGGTCAGAAGCGCCAGCTCGGCCGTAATGAGCAGGATCGAGATCAGCAGCCGAGGATCGGTCGCGGGCGCCTCCCAGGACCGGCGAACGGGCTCTGCCGCGGTCGCGTCCATCCAGAACAGCATCAGATACAACGCGATGGCCAGGGCCGCGACGTTCATGACCAGCGTCAGCACCAGGCCGGTGTATTTGCCGACGATGAATTCCCAGCGCGAGATGGGTTTGGAAAGGACGTTGAAAATGCTGCGGCGCTCGATTTCGTGCGAGACGAGGCTCACGCCGATGAAGACGCTCATCAGGACGCCCGCCAGCTCGATCGCAGCCAGCCCGAGATCCTTGATGATCTTGAGGTCCTGCCCTGCCGTCATCTGGCCGATCACGATCGACGCGCCGACGAGCAGCACCGCGAAGGCGCCGATGCTGTACAGAACGCGATCGCGAATGTTCTGTTTCAGGACGTGCCACGCCACCAGTCCAATGCGGCGCGTGCTCATTTCGAGACCTGCAGGAAGAACTCTTCCAGCGTCGCGCGCAACGGCGTGACGGAGACAAGCGACGCTCCTGAGCCCGCCAGATCGGCCACCAGGGCTTCCGGCCGTGTCTCGGCTGGAAGCTCGAGACTGAATCGCCGGTCGGAGATCCGCGTGGTCCGTCGCACCCGGCCACCCAGTCGAGCGGCCGCGTCGTCCGTGAGCCCGTCCACGACGATTTCCCAGCCGCGCGCGGCGCCGGCGGTGAGGTCCGAGAGGCTCCCAGAGGCCACGACGCGGCCCTTCGCGAGAATGCCGACACGTGTGCAGAGCAGCTCGGCATCCGGCAGGATGTGCGAGCTGAACACCACGGTCCGCCCCTCATCACGCAGCTGAAGAATGATCTGCCGTACGTCGTGCCGCCCGACCGGGTCGAGCCCCGACATCGGCTCGTCGAGAATCACGAGCTCCGGATCGTTGATCAGCGCTTGCGCGATTCCGACCCGCTGGACCATTCCTTTCGAGTACTGGCGCAGGCGGCGATGGCGATCCTCGCTCAGGCCCACCAGATCGAGCGCGCGCCGGGCGCGTTCGTGGCGTTCGAACGCTCCGTAGCCGCAGAGACCGGCAAAGTACGCGAGCAGCTCCTCTGCGGAGAGCTCGTCGTAGAACGCAGGGTTTTCAGGAAGGAACCCCAGCCGTTCTCGAGACTTCGGGTCGTTTGGCGAGCGATCGAAAACCCGTGCGAATCCTGTCGTCGGCCGCAGCAGTCCGACGAGCAGCTTCAGCGTCGTGCTCTTCCCCGCGCCGTTCGGACCGAGCAGGCCAAAAACTCCGCCCGCCCCAACCTCCATCGACACATCGTCCAACGCTCTGTGCGGGCGCGAGCGCCAGAAGCCGGCTGGAAAATCTTTGGTGAGGTGTTCAGTGCGGACGATGGACGCCATCATCTCTTGATCGTCGGGGTCCCCTGCACCCCGACTAGCGCGCTCGCTCGTGGGGCCCCATCGCCCCACGCCGCTTCGCGCGCGCATCCACCCGGACGATCAAGGTTGGGGACTCTTGCCTGATGCCTTGTCCATTTCCAGTTTGATGGCCAGCCCGAAGTAGTGCGGCGGCAGCCAGCCCTGCTCGGTCTGAGCCCGGACGCCGTTGATGAAATAGGTCGGCGTTTGCGTCACTTTCAAAGCTCCGCCGTCGGCGACGTCGCGCTTGATGTCCGGCAGGCGCGCCGCGTACTCACGCGCGAAGTCCTGAACGCCGATAAGCTGCTTGACCTGGGCCTCGACCATGTCCGGCGTCCGCTGCATCTGCGGGACGTCCGGCATCCCGAACAGCCAGGTCACCAGCTCGGCTTCCTTGCCCTTCTCACGAGCCATCCGCACGGCGGCAGCTTCTTCGCACGCCGACGGGTGCATCTCGCGCGATATGCCGTAGTTGCAGCGGCTGTTCAGCGGGTAGTCCTTGATCACCTGGCGCACCGCGCCTGGATTCGTCTTCTCGAACTCTTCGAGCACCGGCTTGTAGGCAAAGTGGGCGGCCTTGCACGACGGACACTGCCAGTCGATGAACTTCACGATGAGGACTTTGGCGCCGTCGGCAGGCACGCCGAGGTCCACGCGATGCTGCTGGAACCACGCGTCGGCGAACGCCTTGTCGATGTCCGGCGATTGCGTTCCAATTGCCGGCTTTGCCGAGGCCGTCGTTCCTGCCGCGCCTGCCGCGCCTGCTGCGCCTGCCGCACCCGTCGAGGTGGTCGACATGCTCGACGTGCTCGACATGCTCGACGACCCGCCTTCCTTCGGAAAGAAGGCGATCGCCGACGCGGCGAACGCCAGGAAGAGAATGGCAACGAGCATCGCGGTCGGGCGCGACACCAGCGACCGCAAGTCATTGAACAGCCGGCCAGGCAGCCGCGTCATCGGCATCGACACCGAAGCGCTCGACACGATGAAAATGCCGATCACCGAGACATATGTCCCGATGCACAACACGCATCCCATCTTCAGGACGACGAACGACGCGTACGCCAGATAGATCACGGCACCGAGTCCGACCGTCGCAAGCGCGAACACGTAGGCGCCGCTCGGATCGTTGCGATCGCCGGGCCGGGCAAACGCCGCCAGGAGCCCGACCAGCGCGAACCAGATCAGACCGCCGACCGCGACCGGTACGCCTCGAATCGCGCCGTACTGGCTCATGTAGACCTGCGAGCAGCTGAACGTCGCGTTGATATCGCACGGGCTGACGTATGCCGGCTGGGTAATCAGCTTGTAGTGGACCCAAGCGGAGCTTCCGGCAAACGCCAGCCCGGCCAGCGCAAACACCAGGATCAGGAGCCGAGCTCGCGAGGTCATTGTGGACGTTTTACCACAGGACGCGCCGAACGGTGCCCTGGCCGGGATTGACTGTAGGCCGGCCCTTCCGCCTTCGCGCGGAGCGCTTCGGCGAGACTCGCCGTAGCCTTGGCGGAGGCGGTCAGGGCCGGCCTGGTGTCTGCCGGGGCTGAAGCCCCGGCCTACATATGACTGCCTACTGGATCGGGGTCGCGGGCGGCCCGAACGGCTCGGTGGGCGCGGTTGCTGCCCCAAGCTGCCAGACGAGATTGCTCTGATTCACCGCGAATGATCTGGTGCCCGACGTGCCGAACGTCAGCGGAGTCGACGTCGCGTAGTACGCCGTAATCGTTGCCGTCCCATTACAGTCGTTCGGCCCGGCGGTCGATCCAGCGCCTGGCCCGAGGGTGTACGCATAGCCACTCTTCTGCGGCGTCGCCGAGGTCCCCAGGTCCGCAGAGATGAATCCGTCCGTCGAACCGGGCGCCGGCGTCCCGAGGACCAGATAGGTCGCCGCATAGGCGCCGTTGCCGCACGATGCCGAGTAGCCCACTTGCGATCCGGTCGTGACCTTGAGCGCTGTGAGCGCTGCGACCTCGTTCGCCGTCATGCGCGCCCGCAGGAGTCCGGGCACCGCAATCGCCGCAATAATGCTGATGATGGCGACGACGATGAGTAGTTCGATGAGGGTGAAGCCGTTGTCTGTCTTACGGGTCATAGAGCGATTGACTCCTACTGTGCTGGTGAACAGCGACACTGCGGTCCAGTGTCCATCCGCAGGCCCCATTGCCGGCAGAGGGGTCTCAGCGCATTTTCGAGCAACGTTGATACCAATACGCCGAGGGACCGCAAACATGGTTAAGTCGTTTCAACATACCGTCTTAAGTTCTGCTTCCTCTTTGGTCTGCCCTCTTCCGGGCACGTCCGAATTGTTGGCGCTGCCACAGTTTTGACGCCGCCTCCCCCGCTTATGACAACTGTTCCACCAGCTCGAACAGCGGCAGGTACATCGAAATGACGATGCCCCCGACGAGCCCGCCGAGGATGACAATCAGGGCCGGCTCGAGCACCGAGAGCAGCGCCGCGACGGCGATGTCCACTTCGTCTTCGTAGACGTCCGCAATCTTGCCGAGCATCGTGTCGAGCGCGCCGGTGCTCTCACCGGCGCCGATCATCTGGGCCACCATCACCGGAAACGCTCCAGTCGAACGAAGCGGCGCCGCGATCGTTTCGCCCCGTTCGATGCGGCCGCGCGCCCGGCGGACCGCCTGTTCGATCACGGCGTTGCCCGCGGTCCGCGCCGTGATGTCGAGGCCGTCCAGGATCGGCACGCCCGAGGTCAGGAGTGTGCCGAGCGTCCGGCAGAATCGCGCCACGGCCACTTTGCGCGTGATGGGACCGAGAAGGGGCAGCCGCAGCCGCCATCCGTCCAACCGCACCGATCCCGCAGCGGTCAGGTAGTACCGGCGCGTCAGGAAACTTCCCGCCAGAGCGGCCGCCACCATCGCGGGAAGCGCAAGGCTCGTTTTCTCGCTGGCCCAGATGACCAACCGCGTGGCCCACGGTAGCGACGCGCCCAGCCCGTCGAACAGCGCCGAAAATGTGGGGATCACCTTCACCAGAATCACCACCACGACCAGGACCGCAATCGTCAGCACGCACGCGGGGTAGATCAGCGCGGCGCGGACGCGCGCGTTGAGACGGGCCTGTTTCTCGATGAAGGTCGACAGGCGATTCAGAATCGTGTCGAGGATGCCGCCCGCCTCCCCGGCGGCCACCATGTTGGTGTAGAGCTCGTCGAAGACGCGCGGATGTCTTCGCATGGCGTCGGCGAGCGACGCGCCGGCCCCGACATCGGCGCGCACGCGGTTCACGGCCCCGGCGAGTCGCGGGTCGGGCTCGTCCTTCCCGAGCAGCTCGAGACACTGGACGAGAGGGAGCCCGGCGTCGATCATCACGGAGAATTGCCGGGTGAAGATCGCGAGGGTCCGCGACGAGACGCGTCGCGATCGCCAGAGCACCCGCGCGCTCATCGAAGTCCTCGCGAATCGCCCAACCGCCGAACCAGCAACGATCCTCCGTGACTCGCGCGGTCCAGCAGCGCCGCCAGCTCGTCCCGATGTGCGGACACGGCGAGCGCGACTTCTCGACTGACGATCCGCCGCTCCACGAGCTTCCCCAGCGCCTGGTTCATCGTCTGCATCCCTCCGCGTTCCTGGCCGGTCTGCATGACGCCGTAAATCTGGTGGACTTTGTCGTCGCGAATCAGGTGGCGGACCGCAGGGGTTGCGACCAGGATCTCGAGCGCCGCCACACGGCCGCCGCTCGCGGCTTTCAGAAGTGTTTGACAGACGATGCCCTCGAGGACGAGGGAGAGTTGCGTCCGGACTTGCGCCTGCTGATGGGCGGGAAATGCGTCCACCAGGCGCGTGACCGTCTGGGCCGCCGAATTGGTGTGGAGCGTGGCGAGCGTCAGATGGCCCGTCTCCGCCATCGTCAATGCCGCCTCCATCGTTTCCAGATCGCGCAGCTCGCCGATGAGGACGACATCGGGATCCTCGCGGAGGGCGGCGCGGAGGGCCCGGGGGAAGCTGTGCGTGTCGGAGCCAAGCTCGCGCTGGCTCACGACCGCGGTCTTGTGTCGATGGACGTACTCGACCGGATCTTCGATTGTCAGGATGTGAACGGGCCGGGTCGCGTTGATGCGATCGACGATCGCCGCGAGTGTCGTGGATTTCCCGCTTCCTGTCGGACCCGTGACGAGAATCAGGCCGCGCGGCCGGTCAGCGAGCGAGGCGATCACCGGCGGCAGCCCGAGATCGTCGAGCGACGGGATGGCGTTGGGAATCAGCCGGAACACAGCAGCCACCGTGCCCTTTTTCCTGAACACGTTGCCCCGGCACCGCCCGATGCCCTCGACAGCCAACGCCAGGTCGATCTCGGAATCGTCTTCGAACCGCTTGCGTTGGGCGTCGGTCAGCCCGCTGCAGGCAAGGTGTCTCGTCTGTTCGGGCGTCAGCACCGGCAAGGGGAGCCGTTGGAGGTCGCCGTCCACCCGGACGCAGGGCGGTACGCCGGCCGACAGGTGCAGGTCGGATCCGCCGCGGTCGAGCGTTTCTTTCAGCAAGCCCGGCAGCGTCATACGGTTTCTCTCATCACTTCCTCGATGGTCGTCACGCCATCGCGAAGTTTCTGGCGCCCACTTTCACGCAGGGACGGCATGCCCTCCGCGGCGGCCTGCTTTCGGATCTCCGGCACCGGCGCGTTCGACCGCACGAGATCTCGAAGCGACTCGGACATCTCCATCACCTCGAAGACCCCGATGCGGCCGCGATACCCGGTGCCGCCGCAATGCTGGCAGCCTCGGCCGACGACCGTCCGAAGCCCTGCCGTCTCGTCCTCGCGGAATCCGATTTGGACGAGCGTCTCGGCGGGAACCTGGCGCGCTGTCTTGCACGACTTGCAGACGCGCCGGACCAGACGCTGCGCGCACAGGACGTTCACGGAACCGGCGACGAGATAAGGCTCGACGCCCATGTTGACGAGGCGATTCACCGTGGTCGCCGCATCGTTCGCGTGCAGCGTCGACAGAACGAGATGTCCCGTGAGCGCCGCTTTGACCGCGATTGACGCGGTTTCTGCGTCCCGGATTTCTCCAACGAGGATGACGTTCGGATCCTGTCGCAGGAAGGCGCGCAGCGCCGCGGCGAAGGTCAGCCCGATCTGATCACGCACCTGGACCTGATTGATGCCGGGCAGGTTGAACTCGACCGGATCCTCGACGGTCAGGACGTTCACACCGGGCTGGTTGATGTGCGCGAGGGCGGAATAGAGGGTGCTGGTCTTGCCGCTTCCCGTCGGTCCCGTCACGAGCACCAATCCCCAGGGGCGGCGGATGGCGCGCTGAAACCGCTCCAGCGCGAGGGTCTCGAATCCGAGCGCGGTCAGATCCAGCCGCAGCGTCTCGGGATCGAGCAGACGCAGCACGACCTTCTCGCCAAAAAGCGTCGGCAGACACGAGACACGAAAATCCACGTCGCGGGTCCGGCCGCGATCGTTGAACCGCGCCTTGATCCGGCCGTCCTGAGGCAGCCGCTTCTCGGCGATGTCGAGGTGCGCCAGGATCTTGATGCGCGACGTGATGGCGTCGCGGTACTTCAGCGGCGGCGCGGGCACCGGCCGGAGCACGCCGTCCACGCGATACCGGACGCGCACGTCCTTCTCGTACGGCTCGACGTGGATGTCACTCGCGCCCCGCTGGATGGCGCTCAGCATCAGCGCGTTGACGAGCTGGATGACCGTCGGTTCGCCGCCGTCTTCCGTTCCGTCGTTTTCTTCTTCGGATTTCTCTTCGGAGACGACGGTCTCGACGTCGTCCACAACTTCGAGATCGGCAGTCTCGCTCGTGCCCGCAGGACCCCGCGGGCGTGGCTGAGTCACCGGTCTGGCGCGGACCGCGCCGGGAACCGCGTGACGGTAGTACTTGCCGATGGCCTGTTGCAGCGCCGCATCAGAGGCCACCACCGGCTCGACGTGGAGCCCCGTTATGAAGGCGATGTCGTCGAGCGCACCGACGTTGGCCGGATCGGTCATCGCCAGCGTGAGCGTCGCGCCCTGCCGCGCGACCGGCACGACCTCGTGCTTGACCGCTGCCTCGACGGGGATGAGTCGAATGACGGCCGGGTCGATCTCGAGATCCGAGAGCTGGACCGCCGGCACACCGTACTGCCGGCTGAGCACGAGCGCGACGTCCTCGTCGCTGAGCAGGCCCAGGCGCACGAGCGTTGCGCCCAGCCGCCCTCCGCTCGCGCGTTGATGGCCGAGCGCGACCTCGAGTTGTGCAGGTGTGATGCGCTGCTCGCGCAGCAGCAGCTCGCTGAAACGGACAGCCATGGCCCCCACCGGGACACGGCAACGATCTCGATCGGCCGGTTCGGCCTACATTCCGGCGCGGAGCGCGAGCCCGAACGCCCGATGCCCGCCCTCGCCACCTTGCGAGAAATGCCCGTCCAGCCAGACGCGCGGGCGGATCATGTAGCTCGTGCCCACCGCTTTGACGATCCGGCGATCGCCTTCGACGCTCATCCGCACGCCGGATCGCACTGCCAGCCGCAACCCGAGCCGCGCTTCTCCGCCGAGGGCGAGGATCCGGCTCGGGCCGCCTTCGAGATCGGCCGTGTCCAGATCCAGATCCATGGCAAGGATCAGACCAGTCGTCGGCAGCAGCGCGACGCCCAAACGCGCGCGTCGCTTCAACGTGATTTCATTTTCTGCCACGGTGCCAAACGTCGGCTGTCGCACATTCCGCACAGTCAGCCCGACGCGCAGTTGCTGCATGTCGGCCATCACGCCGATGTCGAAGTCGAACGTGCCGCGCGCGCGTCCCTCGAGATCCGATCCGCGATCGAGCGCTTCGGCCACCGTCGCGCCTTCGGCCAGCGCCCGATCGGTCCGGCCACGCACGTACTTGAAGGTCGATCCGATCACCAGGTTTTCGACGAGCGTCTGCAGGACCGTCAGGCCGATGTGGCTCGTGCGCACATTAAACGCCGCCGGCGACCCCGACTCATCGTCAACCAGCACCGTCGACTCAAAGCGGGCGTAGGAGAGGCCGACCGGCCACGACCCGAAGCTCGTCAGGTTCGCCGAGCCCTCGGAAGGGCCTGGAATGGGTGCGATGTCCCGATTACCAAATTGAAATCGGCCCCAATCGATCGTTCCTCCCATGGCGTTACCGGCGACCAGGCCGGCCGGGTTCCAGAACACCGCCGTCGCGTCATCGGCGACCGCCACGAAGGCGCCAGCCATGCCCAGAGCCCTGGCGCCGACGACCTCATATGACTGTTGCGCCGAGGCGCTGACCGGGATCAGCCCCATCAACAGGGCACATGTAAGGCGAAACATCATCGGCAGACTACCAGCTATGCGGCACGCGTGGTGCGGCAATCGCACTCCTCTCTCACGCGCCGGAACCCGCTCATCGGCGAGATCGTAGATTGTTCGCGGGCGGTACAATTACCAGGATTGCCCGATTCCGATCCGGCCCTCCAGAAGGTGCACCCCATGAATCAGCCTGTCCCACCCCCGGCTCCGGCAAAAGGTCTGATTGCCCGAGCAACTGGGATCATCCTGTCGCCCAGGGCCACCTTTGAAGACGTCGTCCGCGCGCCGCGGGCCGTCGGCATTCTGTTCCTATGCTGTCTGGTTATCGGGATCTCGGCAGCCGCGCCTCAGTTCACCGAGCGCGGCCGACAGGCCGCCCTCGACATGCAGGTGCAGCAGACGGAACGGATGATGGGCCGACCGCTGACCGACGAGATGTACCAGGGGCTGGAAGGTCGAAGTCACTACGGTGGCTACTTCGCCATTATCGGCGTGTTTGTGGGGATGCCGATCTGGTCGCTTCTCCTCGCGGCGGTCTTCTGGGCGATCTTCAACGCGCTGCTGGGCGGCACCGCCACCTTCAAGCAGGTCCTGGCCGTCGTCACGCACTCACAGGTGATCGGAGCACTCGGCGCGGCCATATCGGCGCCGATTCAACTGGTGCAGGGCACCGTGAGCGTGGGCGGGCCGTTCAACCTCGGGGCGCTGGTGCCGATGCTGGCTGAAACCAGCTTCGTGGCCAGATTCCTGGGCACCGTCAGCGTGTTCACGCTCTGGGGGCTGTTCGTGCTGGCGATCGGCCTGGCGGTCCTCTACAAACGCAAGACCACGAATATCGCAATCGCGTTGATCGCGGTGTACGCGCTCATCACGGCGGCAATTATCGCGGCGTTTGGCCGCATGGCGGGCGGATAAGGCATGAGCCGAAAGAAAAAGATCATCGTCGCGATTGTCGTCGTCGTCGTGCTCGGCGGCATCGCGGCCGCGAACCTGCTGACCAAGCGGTCGACCGCCATCACGGTGAACGTCGAGAAGATCGAGAAGCGCGACCTCGAGTCGATTGTCTCGGCCAGCGGTAAGGTGCAGCCCAAACGCGCCGTCAACATCAGCGCGGAAACGATGGGCAAGGTCGTCAACCTCGCGGTCAACGAAGGCGACCTCGTGACGAAGGGCCAATTGTTGCTCCAGATCGACCCGCGCAATCTCGAGATGGCGGTGCAGAACCGCGATGCCAGCCTCGCGAGGCAGCGGTCGCAGCTCGACCAGATGAAGGCGTCGACCGAGAACATCAGGATCTCGCTCCGGCAGGCTGAAGACAACCTTCAGCGGGCGGAGGGACTGGCCAAGCAGGGCCTCATCCCGCGCGAGCAGCTCGAGCGAGCGCAGAACGACGTCAAGATGCGGCAGACCGACCTGAAAGTGAACGAGCAGTCGATCCGCACCCAGGAGCACCTGATCAAGCAGGAAGAGTCCAATCTCGACAGCGCCAGGTACGATCTGAACAAGGTGCGTGTCGTCTCGCCGATCAGCGGACTCGTGACGCGCCGGAACATCGAAGAGGGCGAAACGGCGGTCGTCGGCACGATGAACAACGCCGGGACCGTGCTGCTCACGATTGCCGACCTGTCGGTGATTGAGACCGAGATCGAGGTGGACGAAACCGAGATTCCGGAGATCAAGATCGGGCAGCCGGCGAAGATCACAATCGACGCGATTCCCGACAAGACGTTCCCGGGCAAGGTCACCGAGGTCGGCAACAGCCCGATCCAGGTGGCCGGCGGGACCGCGGCGCAGCGCGCGACGAACTTCAAGGTCGTCGTCACGATCGACGGCGAAGTGCCCGGGGTCCGTCCCGGGTTCACGTGCACGGCGGTCATCACGACATCCACGCGGCAAAAATCGATAGCCGTGCCGATTCAGGCGATGACCTTGCGCGAGGTCATCGTGGATCAGGAGGGACACATCGTCCGTCCGCCCGCGCCGGCTCCCGGCGAGCGGCGGCCGCCGCCCGGCCCGGTCGAGCCAAAGGAAGGTCAGTCGCGCAAGGAGCTCGAAGGCGTCTTCACCATCCAGGACAACCGCGCGGTATTCGTTCCGGTGAAAACCGGCATCGCCGGCGAGAAGTACTTCGAGGTGCTCGACGGGCTCAAGGAAGGGGATCAGGTGATCACGGGTCCGTTCCAGTCGGTGCGCGGAATGAAGGATGGTGACGAAGTGAAGGTCGAAGCCAGTCCGGCGGCGCGGCCGCGATAGGTGTAGGGGCGGGGCTTTAGCCCCGCCCGACTGCCTACAATTCTCAAACTCGATGCAGCAATTCCTCGAAGCCGTCGGTCTCGCCCTGCAAGCGATCTGGGCGAACAAGCTGCGGTCGCTGCTCACCGTCCTCGGCAACATCGTGGCGGTGACGTCGATCATCGCCGTGGTGTCGCTGGTCCAGGGGCTGAACTCGACCGTCGCCAACCTGATCGAGTCGCAATTCGCGGCCGACACGTTTGCCGTCATGCGGACCAGCCCGAGCTTCACCGACGAGGAACAGCTTCGGGTTCAGAGCAACCCGCGCGTGACGCTGCTCGACGCGGCGGCAATCCGCGCATCGGCGCCGAGCGTCGCGTTCGTGATGGCCGAGTCGAGCTCGGGTGCCAACGCGAAGTATCGCGACGAGACGCTCGACAGCATCTCGGTCCGAGGGGTGACCAGGGAATTCCTGAACATGACGACGACGACCATCGAGCGCGGGCGGCCGATCACGCCGTCCGAGTTCGATTCCGGCCGGAACGTGGCGATCGCCGGCTACGACACGGCCGATCGTCTGTTCGGCGCGATTGATCCTATCGACAAGATGATCACGATTTCCGGCGTGCATTTCCGGATCGTGGGCGTCGCGGCCAAGAAGGGCGCGCTCTTCGGCCAGTCGCAGGACGAGTACGCGGTGGTCCCGCTCGGCGCGTTTCAGCGCGTGTTCGGATCGCGCCGGTCGCTGCAGCTCACGGTCAAGCCCCGCGATCCCACGCTGGTCCGGACGGCGATGGACGAGACGACGGTGGCGCTGCGGATCGAGCGGCGGCTCCGGGCGAAGGAGCGGGACAACTTCGGCCTCGTCTCGGCCGACACGTTCCTCAACATCTGGAACTCGGCCACGTCGCTCATCTTCACGGTCCTGCTCGGCGTCGTCGGCCTGTCGCTCGTCGTCGGCGGCATCGTCATCATGAACATCATGCTGATGACGGTCACGGAGCGGACGCGCGAGATCGGGCTGCGCAAGTCGCTGGGCGCGCGGCGGCGCGACATTCTCTGGCAGATCCTCACCGAGTCGATCACGCTCTCGACGTTCGGCGGCGTGGTCGGCACCGCGCTCGGCTTTGCGGTCGCGTACGTGATCAGCCTGCTCACCCCGCTCCCGGCGGCGGTCGAAGCGTGGTCGGTCGCCCTTGGCACGACGATGACGGCCGTTGTGGGGCTGTTTTTCGGGCTCTATCCGGCGATGCGGGCCGCCGCGCTCGATCCGATCGAAGCCCTGAGGCGGGAGTAGGCGATGCGCTGGGCGCTGTTCCACGAGATCGTCACGATGGCATGGGACACCCTGTGGTCCAACAAGATGCGATCCGCCCTCACGGTCGTGGGCATCGTCATCGGGATCACGTCGATTGTCGGCATGACGTCTCTCATCCGCGGCTTCGACCAGTCATTCCGCGATCTGATTCGGCAGATCGGTCCGGACACGATCTTCATCCAGAAGTACTCCGGCGTGAGTATGGCGGCCGGCGCGGATTTTCAGACACTGATCAAGCGTCCCAATGTCACGCCCGACGACGCCAAGGCGATCGAACGCGACGCCGAATCGATCGCGGTCGTGGACGTGTCGTTCGGAGGAGGAGGTGGTCAGATGGACCGCCTCTACTTCGGCAGCCAGCGCACGAAGCCGCTGGTTGTCTTCGGCACCTCGGAGCAGTGGCCGTACGCCGTCCAGCTCGAAGTGGAGTCGGGCCGGTTCTTCACCGCGGGCGAGGTCCAGCGCCGCTCGGACGTGATCGTCCTCGGCAAGAGCGCCGTCCAGGCGCTCTTCCCGGCGCTCGATCCGATCGGCAAGGTCGTGCGGCTCGGCCTGAACCAGTACACGGTCGTCGGGGCGATGGCCAAGCGTCCGAGCCCGGGCGGGTTCGACATCGGCGCCGATGACTACGTCATCATTCCGCAGACGACGTTTCAGAAGGTGTTTGGGCTGCGCGGCAACACGCTGGGGCGCGGGCAGTTCCGCAGCGCGCAGCTCGCGGCCGTGCCGCGTGCCGGCGTGCCGCGCGAGCAGGCGCTACGCGAGGTCGAGGAGATCATGCGCGTGCGCCATGGCCTCCGGCTCGACGAGCCGAACGACTTCGACATCGTCACGCAGGACGCGATTCTTGGATTCTGGGATCAGATCAGCCAGGCGACGTTCCTCGCCCTCGTCGTGCTGTCGTCGATCGCGCTCATGGTGGGCGGCATCGGCGTCATGAGCATCATGACGATCAGCGTCACCGAGCGGACGCGCGAGATCGGCGTCCGCAAGGCGCTCGGCGCCCGCCGTGTCGAGATTCTCTGGCAGTTTCTCCTCGAGGCGATCTTCGTCACCTCCACCGGCGGCGTGCTGGGGATCATCTTCGGCGCCAGCATCGGCCTCCTCGTCAACCTCCTGACCGGCTTTCCCATCTCGCTGCCGTGGTGGTCGTTCGCCATCGGCATCGGGTTCTCGGCCGGCGTGGGTGTGTTCTTCGGGATGGTCCCCGCGGTCCGCGCTTCACGATTGGATCCGATTGAAGCCCTGAGATATGAGTGAAGGGCGCGTGTCTATCTGAAATCTGCAATCTGGCAATCTGCAATCTGATCTCGGAATCTGCAATCTGGGAATCTGAAATCTATCGGGAAACGCCAATTTATCGGGGAATCGGCAAGCGAGAAGCTGGAATCTGGCGGCATCGGATTTGAGATTCCCCGATTCCCAGATTCCAGCTGCAGGAACAGATTCCAGATTTCAGATTCCAGATTCCAGATTGCCCGCCTGCCTCCGTGGCGAAGTATTATTCGGCTGAACGGAGGCAGGTTTCTTATGAGGGTTTTTGACGCGGCGGGCATCCGGAACGTGGCGCTCGTGGGACACAGCGGGTCGGGCAAAACCCAACTGGCGTCGGCGCTCCTGTTCGATGCGGGGGCCGTGAACCGGTTTGGCAAGGTCGACGAGGGAACCACGGTCACCGACTACGACGACGAGGCGATTGCCCGGAAACATACGCTCTCGGCGTCGCTCGCCTACTTCGAGTGGAACAAGCACAAGGTCAACCTGATCGACACGCCGGGCATGGGCAACTTCCTGTCCGACGCGCGCGCCGCTCTCCGAGTCGCCGAAGCGGCGCTGGTGGTGGTGGATGCCGTCGGCGGCGTGCAGGTCTCGACCGAAAAAGTCTGGGCGCACGCCGAGGAAGAACAGCTGCCCCGCCTGATCGTGCTGAACCGGCTCGATCGCGAGCGCGCCAGCCTCGAGCGCGCGCTCGGCTCGATGCGCGAGACGCTCGGACGTAATTGCGTCCCGATCCAGCTGCCGATCGGACAGGAGAAGGATTTCAAGGGCGTCGTGGACCTGGTCGCGATGAAAGCGCTGACGTTCGCCGCCGACGACTCCGGCCAGATGACCGAGGGGCCGGTCCCGGACGCGCTCGCCGCCGACGCCCAGACCGCCCGCGAGGCCCTCATCGAGATGGTCGCCGAGGCCGACGACACACTGATGGAGAAGTTCTTCGAAACGGGCACCCTGACCCAGGACGAGCTCACGGCGGGACTCACCCGCGCGTTCCGGGCCGCGAATCTCTTTCCGGTCGTCTGCACGTCGTCGCTCCACAACATCGGGATCCAGCCGCTCGCCGACGTGATCGTGACCTACGTCTCCTCGCCGGCCGACCGGCCGTTTGCAGGGACCGACCCGGCCGGCGCGGAGGCCGTCCGGAAGGCCGCCGACAACGTCCCGGTCGTGCTGTGGGTCTGGAAGACGATGGCCGATCCGTTCGCGGGCCGCATCACGCTCTTCCGGGTCGTGTCCGGCGTGGTGAAATCCGACGCGACCGTGCACAACGTGACGCGCGATCAACCTGAGCGATTCGGCCACGTGCTCGTGCTGCAGGGCAAGACCCAGACGCACGTACCGGAGCTGCACGCGGGCGACCTCGGCGCCGTGGCCAAATTGAAGGAGACCCACACGGGCGAGACGCTCGGCGACCGGCACGCCGGATTCATCGTGCCGCCGATGAAGTTCCCCGAGGCCGTCCTCGCGTACGCCATCGAGCCGAAGAGCCGCGGCGACGAAGACAAAATCGGCACCGCCATGCAGCGGCTCCGAGAGGAAGACCCGTCGATCCGGTACGACCGCGACCCGCAGACCCACGAGCTGCTGCTCTCGGGCCAGGGCCAGCTGCACATCGAAGTGACCGTGGCCAAGCTGCGGCGGCGATTCGGCGTCGAGGTCAACCTGAAACCGCCGCGGATTCCCTACCGCGAGACGATCACCGCGAAGGTGGAAGCGCACGGCCGCCATAAGAAGCAGACGGGCGGCCACGGCCAGTTCGGCGACTGCCACATCACGATGGAGCCGCTCCCGCGCGGCGCCGACTTCGAGTTCGTCAACGACATCTTCGGCGGCGCCATCCCGCGGCAGTTCGTGCCGGCCGTCGAGAAGGGCATCCAGGAGACGCGGGTGCGCGGCTACCTGACGGCCTATCCCGTGGTCGACTTTCGCGTGACGGTGACGGACGGGTCGTACCACCAGGTTGACTCGAGCGAAATGGCGTTCAAGCTTGCCGGACGCCTCGCGTTCCGGGACGCGATGTCGCGTGCGAAGCCGACGATCCTCGAGCCCATCATGAATGTCGAGGTGTACACGCCGTCGGATTTCGCCGGCGACCTGATGGGCGACCTCAACAGCCGGCGTGGCCGCATCTCGGGCATGGACACGCGCGGACCGGCGACGGTCATCAAAGCGGTCGTGCCGATGGCCGAAATGTTGACCTACGAACAGACGCTCACGTCGAACACCGGCGGCCGCGGGTCGTACCACATGGAGTTCTCACACTACGACGAAGTACCGAGCCACCTGCACGCGAAGATCATCGCGCAGTCGAAGGCCGAACGAGGGGAAGCTAAAGAAGAGGAGGAGTAGAGCTCTGTCTCTGTCGAGGGCAAAGGGCAGATGGCAAAGGGCAAAGGTGCGGAACGCGCTGGCGCTCGTCCTCTTTCCTTTTGCCTTCACCCTCTCCTTTGCCCTCTGCCCTCTGCCCTTTGCCCTCCTGACGGAATCGGCGAGCGCCCAGGATCCTCCACCATCGACCCAGCCGTCATTTGAGGACTGGCTCGCCGCGCTTCGTCAGGAAGCGCTCACGCGCGGCATCAGCCAGGCGACGATCGACCTTGCGCTCAGCAACATCGTCCCCGAACCAGTCGTCGTCTCACGCGACCGCGCGCAGCCCGAGCTCACGCAAAGCCTCGACGCCTATCTCTCGCAGCGGCTGACCGCGCGCACGATCGCGCGGGCGCGGGATGCAGCGAAGACGCACCACGCGCTGCTCGAGCGCGTCGAAACGAAATACGGGGTCCCGCGGCCGGTGATGGTCGCGATCTGGGGTCTCGAGTCGAACTTCGGACAGTTCACGGGCGTCCGGCCCACGATCGCGGCGCTCGCGACGCTGGCGTTCGACCCGCGCCGCGCGACGCTGTTCCGCAACGAGCTGTTCGACGCGTTGACGATCCTCGACCGCGGCCTCGTCGCCCCAGACACCCTCAAGGGATCCTGGGCCGGCGCGATGGGACAGCCGCAGTTCATGCCGTCGAGCTTTCTGCGGCACGCGATCGACTTCGACGCCGATGGCCGCATCGACATCTGGACCAGTGAAGCCGACGTCTTCGGCTCGATGGCGAACTATCTGAGCGCGGCCGGGTGGGACAAAGCGGGCCGCTGGGGCCGCGAGGTTCGGATCTCTCGCGCGGTCATGGGCCAGATCGATCGCACGGTCCGTATGCGGACGAGCGGCTGCCGTGCCCGGCGCGAGATGACCGTCGCGCGCCCGCTGGCCGAGTGGAAGAAGCTCGGCGTCCAGCTCGCCTCAGGTGCGCCGCTGCCTGTCGCGAAGGTCGATGCCTCGCTCGTCCGAGGCCGACGGCGCCACTTCCTCGTCTACCGGAACTACGACGCACTGCTCGACTACAACTGCTCCAACTCCTACGCCGTCGCCGTGGGGGTGCTGTCGGACCGCGTGCAGTAGGGAACCCTCAATTCCACTTCAAGCCGCGGAGCTGCTCGAGGTTGACGTTCCCGCCGCTCAGAACGGAGACGACTTTCGCTCCGGAAGGGGCTTTGACGAGGCCGTGCAGCAAGGCGCCGATCGGTGCCGCCGCAGCGCCCTCGGGCACGAGCTTCGCGTAGTGCATGGTCCAGATCACCGCGTCGAAGATCTGCTCGTCGGGGAGCGTCACGATCTCGTCCACGTACTCCCGCACGATCTCGAACGTCTTCTCGCCGACGCGCTTCACGCGCAGGCCGTCGATGATGCAGTCGACCCGTTCGAGCGTGACCAGCCCGCCTTCATCGACGCTGCGCTTCATACCCGGCGCGCCCGATGACTCGACGCCGACGACGCGGATCTTCGGGTTATGCGCCTTGGCGGCCATCGAGATCCCGGAGATCAGCCCGCCGCCGCCAATCGGCACGACGATGACGTCGACGTCCGGCCAGTCGCGCACGATTTCGAGGCCGACCGTCCCCTGCCCCATGATGAGCTGTTCGTCGTCGAACGGATGGATGTAGGTGTAGCCGCGCTCGGCGACGAGCTCCTTCGCGCGTTCGTTGGCCTCGTCCCAGATGCTGCCGTGCAGGATGACCTCGGCGCCGTAGCCGCGCGTCGCCTCGACCTTGGACGGCGTGGCGTTGGCCGCCATGCACACGACGGCGTGGATGCCGTGGATCCTCGCCGCCAGCGCGACGCCCTGCGCGTGATTGCCGGCCGACGAGCAGATGACGCCCCGCCGCTTCTGCTCGTCCGAGAGAAAGGTGAACTTGTTGAGCGGTCCCCGAATCTTGTACGAGCCGGTCCGCTGGAAGAGCTCGGCCTTCAGGCGGACGTCGAAGCCCGTGCGCTCGCTGAGAATGCGCGAGGTGAGGAGCGGCGTGTGATACACGTGCGGCGTCATTCTGGCGCGCGCGGCTTCGAAGTCTGGGACGGTCGGTGTGGGCATGAGAATGTCGAACGATCTTAGCCGCCCAGCCTTCAGTCGCGATATGGCGTGAGCCGAGGCACCCAGCAGCGCACCGCGCGCCGGTAGCGCTCGTACGGCTCCGCGAACCGCCGTACGAGATCCCGCTCCTCGAACGGACGTACGACCCAGTTCCAGAACGATCCGCCGGCGACGACATACAGGAACACGGCGGTGGAACCGGTGATCAGCGCGACCGCGGTCCCCTGGGTGAGGCCGGTGAACGCCATGGGGTTGCAAATGAACGCGTACGGCCCCCGGACGACCAGGCGATTGGCGTGATCGAGCGGCAGCGGCGTCCCCAGGCCGTGCCAGGCCATCGTCAAGCCGCTCCAAAAACCGGCGGCGCTCGCCAGCAAGAGGAGCGTCCATCCGGCGACCGGCCACGCAGCGACGTGGACACCTGGGAGTTGATACTCCGAGACGACTCGCAGAATCAGGAGCGGGAACACCCACAACAGCACGCCCCAGAACGCCACGATCTGCACGAGCGTCTTGGCGACGTTCCGCCAGACGGGCGCCGGCGCGGCGGACCTGAACAGGTATCTGTCGGCATGCTCGCGGATTCGAAGCGTCACATCGGCCGTCCGGGCGGCGACGACTCAACCTGAAAGGCGGCGCGCGCTGATGATCGAAGCGCCAGCCGCTGCCAGCATCAGCACGGTGGAGAGCATCGGGGCGCCGACGTGGATGGTCCAGGCAACCGCATACGCGGTCGCGTACGCAACCGCGCCCACGACGAGCCATGCCGCGGATCGCGCCATCGGGTGACTTACCAGCGCGAGCCCGGCGGTTATCGCGGAACCGAGCGCCAGGACCGCGAGATCCGGCAGGAGGAGCGCTCGGAACGCAGGATCGAGCTCCGGTGCGGGCAAGAACCACGCGCGTGAGGCTGGCGCGACGAAGAGCATGCCCCACCACAGCGGCACCAGCGCCGCCTGCGTGAGGAAGTACCCGGCCGCCAGACGCGACGCGCCCGCCTCGCGCATGCGCAAGTCTACCTACAGGCGGTGGGCCCCAGGCAGGGTTTGTGAAGTCGGGGAATCGGGTCTACGAACCGCCGACTGGAACCGTGACCGTGCGGCCGGTCGCGCGCGATGGATCGACGTTTGCCATACGCGCAACGATCCGCTTGCCCGCGGCCGGGAATGTCACTTCGACATCCACGCGCGTCACGCCCGCCAGTCCGACGTGCACGGGGAGATCGTTCTGCGCGTCGTAGCCGGACCCGGAATCCACGAGCCCGCTGCCGACGAGCCTGCGCGTGCCGGCCGCGAACACGCGGACCTCGGCGCCCGCGCGGGTCGCGCGGCCCCGCTGATCGAGGACGCGGACGAGGATCGATCTACCCGTCGCCGGCGCCGCCAGCATGTTCCGCATGACCCAGTGCATGCCGTCCGGCCGCGATCCGGTGAGCGCGAGATCGAGGTCGCCGTCGGCGTCGACGTCGGCCCAGGCCGCGCCGTGATCCGCCTGAATCGCAACGACGTTCTCGGGCGTCACGTCCTCGAAGCGGCCACCGGCGTTGCGGAAAAGATGATCGCGATAGCTCGTGCCGCCCGTGACGGTCCCGTTGACGTACAGGTCGACCTTGCCGTCGTTGTCCATGTCGCCGAACAGGCACGTGTCATACCGTGCGTCGATGGCAATGCCCCACGCGCGCGAGACGTCCTCGAACATGCCGCCGCCCTTGTTCAGGAACAGGCCGTTCGGGCCGTAGTTTGCCGTGAAAAGATCGAACCGGCCGTCGCCGTCGACGTCGGCCGCGCACGGCCGGACGGTGCCGTTGGCGGCTTCCCCTGGCGCGCGCCCGCCCCAGGCCAGACCCGCGGCCGTCGCGACGTCGGTGAACTTGCCGGCGTCGTTGCGGTACAGCGCGTTCTGATCGCCGTCCATGTTCGCGAGGTACAGATCGAGATCGCCGTCCTCGTCGGCGTCGAACCACACCGCGCCGACGCTCCGGCGCGCGTCGGCGAGCCCGGTGCTCGCGGCGATGTCGGTGAACCGGCCGGCGTCGTTCCTGAACAGGACGTTGGCACGGTCGCGAAACGCGACGAACAGGTCGAGATCGCCGTCGGCGTCGACGTCGATCCAGGCGGGCTGGCGGACCGCGCCGGCGGGCACGGAGAGACCGGCCGCGTCAGTGACGTCCGCGAAAGAGAGCGCGCTCTGGGCGGTGGCGGCAGCGGATCGATCGTTCCGGTACAGCCGGAGCACCGATCCAGCGCCGGGCGCGAAGCCGACGAGCAAGTCGGGATCGCCGTCGGCGTCGTAGTCGCCCCACGCCGCGGCGCGCGTCGCGCGCGCGTCGGCCACGCCGGCCGCCACGGCGACGTCAGTCAGGACGCCGGCGTCATTGCGATAGAGACGATTAGCAGTGCCGTTGAAGCCAACGAAGAGATCGGGATCGCCGTCGGCGTCCGGATCGGCCCAGGCATTGACGAACGACGCGCCGAGCGCCAGCAGCTCACGCTGCATCGGCTCGAAGCGCGGGGTGGCTGTCTGAGCGGCGAGAGCGAGCAGGCACAGCCAGTAAGCGCGCATTGGTACTCCGAAAATTCGAACCTCGTCAGACGTCCGAAGTGCGACGTCTGAAGTTCGAAGTTCGAAGTTTGAAGTTCGACGTTTCTACGATCCCCCCGCTTTACGCGGCGTGGTGATCTTCTTCCCGGCGCCCTTTGCGGCCTTGTCGACCTTGCCCTTGCCGCCGGCCTGGTCCTGTTCGGGCTTCTTGCGGCCGCCCAGCGCCTCGCGCAACCGGCCGCCCATCGTCTTCTTCTTGGGCTTGTCGGGAGCCTCGGCGGCGCCCTTCTCGGCCTTGCCCGACGCGTTCGGGTCGTACTCGCTGCCGAGGAGCTCGACCTCGGCGACATCAGCGTTGTCCCCGCGCCGGTGGCCGAGCCGCAGGAGGCGCGTGTAGCCCCCGGGGCGCTCGACGTACCGCGGCGCGATCGTCTCGAACAGCTTCGAGACGACGGCCCGGTCGGCGATGTCCCGCGCGACCGCGCGGCGGGCCGTGACGCCGTGCGTGCTGCCCTCGGGCGCGTTCAGGCTGCGCTTGGCGATGGTGATGATGCGCTCGACGAACGGACGGAGCTCCTTGGCACGCGCCACCGTGGTCTGGATCCGCTCGTGACGAAGCAGCGCGACAGACTGGTTGCGCAGCATCGAGATGCGGTGCTCCGTGACCCGACCGAGCTTGCGATACGCGACTCTGTGACGCATGTGTAAGAACCTGTCCTGAACTATCGATTGTCTAAGGGGTCAGACCCACGTGCGTAACGGGTCAGACCCCTCGTGTCACGGTCTTCCTTAGGCTTTGGGCCCGGGGCCTTGGGCCTATTCCTGCGTCGCGGCCAGATCGACCCGCATGCCGAGGCTCAGCCCCATCGTCGCGAGGATCTCCTTAATCTCGTTCAACGACTTGCGGCCGAAGTTCTTCGTCTTGAGCATCTCGCCTTCGGTCTTCTGCACGAGCTCGCGGAGCGTCCGGATGTTCGCGTTCTTGAGGCAGTTGTACGAGCGGACGGACAGCTCGAGCTCCTCGACGCTCTTGTCGAGATGCTCGTTGACCGAGGCGGCCGGCTCGCTCCCGGCGCCCTCGAGCGGCTGGTCGCCGGCCTCGTCGAGGCCCACGAAGATCGTGAAGTGGTCGCGGATGAGCTTGGCCGCGAGCGACACGGCGTCACGCGGCGTGACCGCGCCGTTGGTCCAGACCTCGAGCGTGAGCTTGTCGTAGTCGGTGGTCTGGCCGATGCGCGCCGCATCGACGACGTAGTTGACCTTCTTCACGGGCGAGTGCACCGAGTCGATCGGAATCCAGCCGATGCCGAGGTCTTCGTCGAAGTTCTTGTCGGCCGCGACGTAGCCGCGCCCGCGCTTGATCCGCAGCTCCATCTCGAGCTTGCCGCCGTCGCTCACGGTCGCGATGTGAGCATCGGGCTCGAGAATCTCGACGTCGGCGTCGGCCTGGATGTCGCGCGCACGCACCTCGCCGGGCTTGGTGGCCCGCAGCGTGAGCGTCTGCACGTGATCCGAGTGGATCTTGATGGGCACCTGCTTGAGGTTGAGGATGATGTCGGTCGCATCCTCGACCACGCCCTGAATGGGCGAGAACTCGTGCAGCACGCCCTCGATCTTGACCGCCGTCACCGCCGCGCCCTCGATCGACGACAGCAGCACGCGCCGCAGCGCGTTGCCGACGGTCGTGCCGAAGCCCCGCTCGAACGGCTGGGCGTAGAACCGCCCGAACCGATCCGTCAACGTCTCCCGCTCGAACTCCAGGCGCTTCGGCCGCTGAAACCCTTTCCACAACATCGTCTTTGTCCTTTCGCCCGCGGCCAACCTGTCGCGGCTGACCGCCAGACCTGCGGTGATAAGTTACCGGCCTCCCGCCGCAGGTCTGAAGGCTGCGGGCCGGCAACTGGCGTGATTGCCACAAACAACTTGGAACTCAGAACTTTGAACTCAGAACTTCGGACAAGAGAATCAAGAGATCCAGTTCTCAGTTCGCAGTTCTACGTTCTGAGTTTCTACGTTACTTCACTTCGAATACAACTCCACGATCAGCTGTTCCTGCACCGGCAGGTTGATCTGCGCGCGCGTCGGCAGCTGCGAGATCCGGCCCGACAGCGTGGCCGGATCAATCGCCAGCCACTCGGGCACCCCGCGGCCCTTGACTTCCTCGACGGCGTGCTGAATCGTCGGGTTCTGGCCGCTCTGGCCGCGCACGGCCACCGTGTCGCCCGCCCGCACGGCGTACGACGGAATGTCCACCTTCTTGCCGTTGACCGTGAAGTGCCCGTGCCGCACGAGCTGCCGGGCCTGCGGCCGCGACGTCGCGAAGCCGAGCCGGTAGACGACGTTGTCGAGCCGCCGCTCGAGCATCTGGAGCAGCAGATCGCCGGTGATCCCCTTCTGGCGGTCGGCAGCTTCGAAATACCGCCGGAACTGGTTCTCGAGGACGCCGTAGGTCCGCTTGACCTTCTGTTTCTCCCGGAGCTGGATGCCGTAGCCGACGATCTTCGCCCTGCGGGCGCGGCCGTGCTGGCCGGGCGGCACGTTGCGCTTCTCAATCGCGCACTTCTCCGAGTAGCAGCGCTCGCCCTTCAGGAAGAGCTTCATGCCCTCTCGCCGGCACAGCCGGCACACGGGACCGATATATCGAGCCATCTATACCCTCTATCGCTTGTTAACTTCGAACTTCAAACTTCGAACTTCGAACGAAGGAACCTGATCCTCGTCTTCTGATCGTTGAGTTCTTGCCCCACCCCGTCGCCTTCCGAAGTTCGAAGTTCGAAGTTCGAAGCGCCGCCCACCGTTCTAGACACGTCGGCGCTTCGGAGGTCGGCAGCCGTTGTGCGGAATCGGCGTGACGTCGCGAATCGATTTGACGTCGAGACCGACCGTCTGCAGCGCGCGGATCGCCGACTCCCGGCCGGCCCCGGGGCCCTTCACCTTCACTTCGAGCGATCGCATGCCGTACGTCTTGGCGGCGTTGCCCGCGGCCATCGCCGCCTGCGTCGCCGCGAACGGCGTGCCCTTGCGCGATCCCTTGAACCCGATGCCGCCGGCGCTCGACCACGCGATCACGTGCCCGTCGGTATCGGTGATCGTGATGATCGTGTTGTTGAACGACGCCTGGATGTGGGCGTAGCCGTGGTGCACCACGCGCTTCTCGCCGCGCTTCTTGAACGTCTTCTTCTTCTTCGCCGGCGCTTTTCCGGACTCAGGTGTTCCCGCGCCCTCGGTCTGGTCTTTTTTCGCCATATCCAATCCGTGTAGGGCGGGGCTTCAGCCCCGCCGGACAGCCAGCCCTAAAGGGCCGGCCTACATTTGCTGCTACTCCACTTTCTTCTTCGCGATCGTGCCCTTGCGCGGGCCCTTGCGGGTCCGCGAGTTCGTGCGCGTGCGCTGGCCACGGACGGGCAGATTGCGCCGGTGGCGGCTGCCCCGGTAGCTGCCAATCTCGACGAGCCGCTTGATGTTCATCGAGACTTCCTTGCGCAGGTCGCCTTCGACGCGGCCCTGCTCCTCGATCACGCGGCTGATCTTGCGCACGTCCTCTTCCGAGAGATCCTTCACCCGGATGTCGGGGCTCACGCCCGCGGTCGACAGGATGCCGTTCGACCGGTTCCGGCCGATGCCGTAGATGTACGTGAGGCCGATCTCGACGCGCTTGGTCCGCGGAAGATCGACGCCTGCGATGCGTGCCATAAAGATTTACCCCTGACGCTGCTTATGCTTTTGATTCGGACAAATGACGCGCACGACGCCACGCCGGCGCACGATCTTGCACTTGTCACAAATACGCTTCACCGATGCTCTGACCTTCATGAGCGCTAACTGCCCTTTCGAGTAATCCGTCCGCGGCCCACATCCCGCGGACTCAACTCCACTGTCACCCGATCGCCGACGACGAGCCTGACGAAATTCCGGCCTGGCCCGCTCGCCGCGTGCGCCGTGACGTCGTGTCCCCCGTCGATCGCGACTCGATACAGCGCCCGGGGCAGGATGGCCAGCACCGTCCCCAGGACCCGCTTCATCCTCTTTACCCGGGGAGCTTTGCTCCCCGGACCCCTCTACTCGCTCGCTCGCGGGGACCCCGGATGCCCCGCTCCGCTCGCGAGGCGACCGTTCCGTGCGGTCAGCACGAGCGGACCGCCGGCCGTCACGGCCACCGTGTGCTCGAAGTGCGCGGCCAGACTGCCGTCGCGGGTCACCGCCGTCCAGCCGTCGCCAAGCACTCGCGTCTCCGGCCGGCCCATCGAGACCATCGGCTCGATCGCCAGCACCATGCCTTCGGCCAGCTTCGGTCCGCGTCCTGGCTGGCCGTAATTCGGGATCTGCGGCTCCTCGTGCAGCCGCTCCCCGATGCCGTGCCCGACGAACTCGCGGACGACCGAAAACCCGTGCATCTCGACCCACTCCTGCACGGCATGCCCGATGTCCGACAACCGGCCGCCCACGCGCACTTGCGCAATGGCGCGGTCGAGCGCTTCGCTCGTGACCTGCAGCAGCGCCGCCGTCCGCTCCGGCACCGGTCCGACGGCGACCGTCACGGCAGAGTCGCCGAAGTACCCGTCCATCTTCACGCCGACGTCGAGGGACACGATGTCGCCCTGACGCAGCGCGCGGGTCGTCGACGGAATCCCGTGGACGACCTCCTCGTTGATCGACGCGCAGAGGGTCGCCGGATAACCCCGGTACCCCTTGAACGCCGGCTCGGCGCCACCGCTGCGCACGAGCTCTTCAGCCAGCCGGTCCAGGTCCGCCGTCGTCACGCCTGGCGCGACCGCGGCCTCGAGCTCGGCCAGCACGCTGGCCACGAACTGGTTGGCCGCGCGCAGGCGCTCGATCTCCGAGGCGGACCGGCACACGATCACCGCTGCGCTCCCAGCACCGCCGCGATGGCGGCCGCGATGTCACGCGCGACCCCTTCCGGCGGCTGGTCGCCGTCGACCGCCCGAAACGTCGGGCGACGGCGATAGAACTCGACGAGCGGCTGCGTGTCGCGCGCGTAAACGCGCAGCCGCTCGCGGACGACATCGGCGGTGTCATCCGGCCGCTGGACCAGCGCCCCGCCGCATTTCTGGCACACCGTCGCGTCCGGCGTCGCCACCCAGCCGCACGACCCGCAGATCCGCCGCGAGCTGATCCGCGTGACGAGCGTCTCGGTCGGGACCTCGATGTCCACGATCACGAGCGGCGCCGCGTGGTCGAGCGATTCGTCGAGCGCTTCGGCCTGCGCCACCGTCCGCGGAAAGCCGTCCAGGACGAACCCGGGCGCCGCATCCGGCCGCGCCAGCCGGTCGCGCACGATCCCGATCATGACGTCGTCGCCGACGAGCGCGCCCGCCGCCATCACCGATTTCGCGGCCCGACCGAGCTCGGTGCCGGCCTGCACCGCCTCGCGCAGGATGTCGCCGGTCGAAACGCGCGGCACACCGCGCTCGCGCGCGACGCGTTCGGCCTGCGTCCCTTTTCCCGCCCCCGGCGGACCGAGCATTACCAGACGAACAGCCATGCCTGCCATCGATCACCTTTCGGCGATCGACTCCTCCTCATCCGCGCCGCCCGCGGATGCGCGTCTTCTTCATGAATCCGTCGTAGTGCCGCATGATGAGCTGCGACTCGACCTGCTGCACCGTGTCCATCGCCACGCCCACGAGAATCAGGAGCGACGTGCCGCCGAAATAGAACGTCACGTTCATGCCTTCCGTGATCGACTGGGGCAGGATCGCGTCCAGCCGCGGGCCGATCCAGGGAATCGGCTCGACCTTGAATCCAGTCAGGAGAAAATTCGGCAAGAGCGCAATCAACGCCAGGTAGATCGATCCCGCGAGAGTCACCCGCGCGAGGATGCCGTCGATGTGCTCCGCCGTCCGCTTCCCCGGCCGGATGCCGGGCACGAACCCGCCGTACTTCCGCATGTTCTCCGCGACGTCATCCGGATTGAAGATGATCGCCGTGTAGAAGTACGCGAAGAAGATGATGAGCCCCACGTAGAACAGGTTGTAGAGGGGATACCCGATGCTCAGCTGCGTCACGACCTTGTCGAAGAAGCTGCCCGCCGGCAACATCGGCTGAATCGTCTGCGGGAACGCCAGGATCGACGACGCGAAGATGACCGGCATGACGCCGCCCGTGTTCACTTTGAGCGGAATGTGCGTGCTCGCGCCGCCGTACATCCGCCGGCCGACCATCCGCCGCGCGTACTGCACCGTGACGCGCCGATGGCCTCGCTCGACGAACACGACCGCGCCGATGACCGCAATCATCACGAGCAGCAGAGCGACGAGCGTGAGCAGCCCCATCTGGCCCGTCTGCAGCTGCTGGAACGTCGTCAACGCGCCACTCGGGATGCCGACGACGATGCCGGCGTAGATCAGGAGCGACATGCCGTTGCCGATGCCGCGCTCGGTGATCTGCTCGCCGAGCCACATCACGAGCACCGAGCCCGTGGTCAGGGTGAGCACCGTCATGAGACGGAAGCCCCACCCGGGGTTCTGGACGATCGGAAGCCCGCCCGTCTGCTGGGTCAGGTTCTCCAGGAAAAACGCGATGCCGAGTGCCTGTACGAAGCTGATCAGAATCGTGCCGTAGCGCGTGTACTGGGTGATGCGGCGCCGCCCGAGCTCGCCCTCTTTCGAGAGCCGCTCGAGGTACGGCCAGACGACCGTCAGCAATTGCAGGATGATCGAGGCGCTGATGTACGGCATCACGCCGAGCGCAAAGATCGTCATCTGCGACAGGTTTTGACCGGAGAACATGTCGTAGAGGCCGAACAGATTGCTCGCGGCCTGCCGGGTCAGCTCCGTCAACGCATCCTTGTTGATGCCAGGCGTCGGGACGTGGCTGCCCACCCGATACACCGCCAACAGGCCGAAGGTGAAAAGCACCCGCCTGCGCAGTTCCGGGATGGCGAAGATGTTCTTGAGACTGTCCATATGTGTCTAGTGGCTACCTCCTCTTTGTGTGTCCGTGTTGTCGTGTCTTTCAGCTATTCGGTTTTTCAGCCTTTTCGCCCTTGGGTTTTTGAGCCTTTTCGCCCTTTGGCTTTTCAGCCTTGTCGCTCTTTGGCTTCTCACCCTTTTCGCCTTTGGCGCTTTGCGGCTTTTCAGCCTTTTCGGCCTTTTGGGCCTTTTCGGCTTCTGCCTTTGCCGCCGCTTCGTTCTTGAGCCTTTCCGCCCGTTCGCTTCTGCGCGTTTCTGCCTTTTCGTCCTCGAGCCTTTCTTCCTTGTCGCGCTTGGTCTCAATCAGCTCCGCGACACCGCCAGCCGCCGCGATCTTCTGCGCGGCCGATCCGCTGAACTTGTGCGCGTGCACCGTCAGCTGCTTCGAGATCTCACCGCGCCCGAGCACTTTCACCGGCGCGTGGGCGACTCGAACGAGCCCGCGCTCGCGCAGCAGTTCCGGCGTCACCGAGGATCCGGCGTCGAAGACCTCGGCCAGCGTGTCGAGGTTGACCACCGCGTACTCGACGCGAAACGGATTGTGGAATCCGCGCTTCGGCACGCGGCGATGGAGCGGCATCTGACCGCCTTCGAACCCGCGCTTGAACCGGAATCCCGACCGCGACTGCGCGCCTTTGTTGCCGCGCGTCGCGGTTTTGCCATGTCCGGATCCCGGACCCCGGCCGACGCGCTTCCGGTTGCGCCGTGCGCCACGGGGGGGACGGAGGTTGTTCAACGACATTGGACCTGTACTCCTGTCACTCGTCTACCGTCACCAGGTGCCTGACCTTCAGGATCAAGCCTCGAGTCGACGGCGTGTCGACGACCTCCACGGTATGGCGGAGCCGTCTCAACCCAAGCCCGCGCAGCGCCAGACTCTGTTTCCTGTCGAATCCGATCCCGCTTCGGATCTGGGTGATCTTCAGCCGCTTGACCGGTGCCGGCGTTGCGGCGGCGCGTTTAGTGGCCACCACTGCTCCTCTGGGCCGTGCCCATCATCTCCTCGAGATCCTTGCCGCGGAGTCGCGCCACCATCGCCGGATCCTTGAGCAGCCCGAGCGCCGCAAACGACGCCCGCACGACGTTGTGCGGATTGGCCGACCCGAGCGACTTCGTCATCACATTGTTGATGCCCGCCGACTCGACCACGGCGCGCACCGCCCCGCCCGCGATGATGCCCGTGCCGTCTGGCGCGGGCTTGAGCAGCACCGATCCGGCGCCGAACCGTCCCAGCACCGGATGCGGAATCGTCGATCCGCTCATCGGCACGCGCACGAGCGACTTCTTGGCCGACTCGATCGCCTTCTTGATGGCCGACGGCACTTCCTTCGCCTTGCCGATGCCGAAGCCGACCACGCCGCGTCCGTCGCCGACGACCACGAGCGCGCTGAAGCTCAGGTTCTTGCCGCCCTTGACGACCTTCGTCACGCGGCTGATGTTCACCACAGTGTCCTTGAGCTCCAGATCCGACGGGTCGATCCTCTCGCGCGAAACTGCCATGTCAGAACTCCAGTCCGGCTTTGCGGGCGGCGTCAGCCACCGCGCGAATCCGGCCGTGATACAGATTCCCGCCGCGATCGAAGACCACGCGCGTGATGCCCTTGTCCTTCAACCGATCGGCGATGACCTTGCCGAGCGCCTCGGCGCCCGCGCGATTGCCGCCGCGGATCTGGCCGCTGAAGACCGGCTTCAGCGCCGGCTCGTTGCTGCCCGCCGCGATGACCGTCCGGCCCGACAGATCGTCGATGACCTGGGCATAGATGTGCGACCCCGATCGGAACACGGCCAGGCGCGGCCGCTCCGACGTCCCGGAGATCCGCTTGCGCTGACGGAGACGGATGCGAGTGCGCCGATCCTGTTTGGTTCGAATCTTCATGTCATCTTCTCTCAGTGCTCATGGGGCCCCACCCCCACTCGCTCGCGCTCCGGCGCTCGCAGACTCGCTATCCTCATTCCAGGCGCTGGGGCCCCACCCCCATCGCCTTGGCTGAAGGCTCCGCGCGGGCCGCGGGCGCTCTACGCCCCGGTCTTTCCAACCTTCTTCTTCAACACCTCGCCCGTGTACCGCACGCCTTTCTGTTTGTACGGGTCAGGCTTACGCATCCGGCGGATGTTGGCGGCGACCTGCCCGACGAGCTGGCGGTCGGCGCCCGTCACCGTGATGTGCGTCTGCTTGTCCACCGTCACGTCGATGCCGTTCGGAATCTCGAACACGATCGGGTGCGAATACCCGAGCGCAAAGTGGATGTGTTTGCCCTTGAGCTCCGCGCGATAGCCGACGCCCACGATGTCGAGCTCTTTCTTGAAGCCCTCCGTCACGCCGTGGACCGCGTTGGCCAGGAGACTCCGCGCGAGACCATGGAACTTGTTGAGCTCCGGATCCTCACGCGACAGACGCGCGGAGAGCTCCGAGCCGTTCATCTCGAACGTGATCCCGGGAGGCACGCGCTGTTTCAGCGCGCCCTTCGGTCCCTTGACCTCGACGGTGTCCGGACTGACCGACACCGTGACGCCCTTGGGCACGGGAATGGGTTTTTTGCCGATACGGGACATTTTCTGATTCCTTGTTGCGCTGGCTTGGGGCCTGGCCCACGCCTCACGTCTCACGTCTCACGTCTCACGCCACGCGCCTACCAGACATTGCAAAGCACCTCGCCCCCGACGCCGGCTCTCACCGCGTCCTTGCCGCTCATGACCCCGCGCGAGGTCGTGAGTATGCTCGTGCCGAGCCCGCCCAGCACCCGCGGCACGTCCTCGCGGCCCAGATAGACCCGTCGGCCGGGCCGGCTGACCCGCTGCAGGCCGGAGATGACGTTCTCGCCGCGCGGGCCGTACTTCAAGAAGATCCGGATCACGCGCGACTTGGCATCGCCGCCGTCTGGCGCGGCCGCCGGGGCCGCGTCAGGGGCCGGGCGCCGATCGGCGCTCCCGGCATCGACGAGCCTGAAGCCCTGGATGTAGCCCTCCTGCTCGAGGATGCGCGCGATTTCGGCCTTGAAACGCGAGGCCGGAACGTCACAACGCTGGTGACGCGCGTGCACGGCATTGCGGAGCCGCGTGATCATGTCTGCGATCGGATCAGTCATAGGTGTCAAAACCCTTGCATCGCTCGATTGAGCGATCGATCTATTGCTCGATTTACCAACTGCTCTTGATCACGCCGGCCACTTCCCCGCGAAGCGCCAGCTCGCGGAAGCAGAGGCGGCAGAGCGCGAATTTCCGCATGTACGCGCGCGGGCGCCCGCACTTGCGGCAGCGGTTGCGGCGCCGGATCCCGAACTTCGGCGTCTTCCGGTCCTTCACAATCTTCGCGGTTGTGGCCATGCCAGTCCTCTGTTTCTCAGTGCTCGTGGGGCCCCACCCCCACTCGCTCGCGCTCCGGCGCTCGCAGACTCGCTATCCTCGCGCGGGCCGCGGGCGCTTCTCAGTGCTCGTGGGCCGCGCTAGTTCTGCCTGAACGGCATGCCCATCAACTGGAGCAGCCGCCGCGCTTCCTCGTCGGTCTTCGCCGTCGTCACGACCGAGATGTTCATCCCGCGGGCCTTGTCGACCTTGAGATAGTCGATCTCGGGAAAGATCAACTGGTCGCGGAGCCCCATCGTGAAGTTGCCGCGGCCGTCGAACCCGCGCGGCGACACGCCGCGGAAGTCGCGGACGCGCGGGAGCGCGATCGCAATCAGCCGATCGAGGAACTCGTACATGCGCGGTCCGCGGAGGGTGACCATCGCGCCGATCGGCATGTTCTTGCGCAGCTTGAACTGCGAGATCGACTTCTTCGATCGGGTGACGGACGCCTTCTGGCCGGTGATTTTCGCCAGTTCCTCGGCGCCGGTGTCGACGATCTTCACGTTCTGCGTCCCCTCACCCAGGCCCATGTTGACGACGACCTTGGTGACCTTGGGGACCGCCATGATGTTCGTGTAGCCGAACTCCTTGCGGAGCGCGGGCACGACGTCGGCGACGTAGCGCTCTTTCAGCCGGCTCATTTGTCCACCACTCCCTTGCACTTCACGCAGAACCGCACCCGCCGGCCGTCGTCGAGCTGCTTCCGGCCGACGCGGGTCTGCGCGCCGCACTCCGGACAGACGAGCTGGACGTTCGAGGCGGCGAGCGGCGCTTCGCGCTCCACGATCCCGCCCTTCACGTTGCGCTGCGGGTTGGGCCGCGTGTGCCGCTTGATGAAGTTCACGCCCTCGACGATCACGCGGTCCTTCGCCGGCACGACGCGCAGCACGCGGCCGCGCTTGCCGCGATCGCGGCCGGTGACGACGAGGACATTGTCGTTCTTTCGAATCGTGCTCATGCTCGTTTCCTCTATCAGTACGCCTCGTACGCAGGCCACGCCACCGCTAGAGGACCTCCGGCGCCAGCGAGATGATCTTCATGAACCGGCGCTCGCGCAGCTCGCGGGCCACTGGGCCGAACACGCGGGTCCCAATCGGCTCGCCTTCGGGGCTGATCAGCACCGCAGCGTTCCGATCGAACCGGATGTAGCTGCCGTCCTTGCGGCGCAGCTCCTTCTTCGTCCGCACGATCACAGCCTTCACGACCTGGCCCTTCTTGACGGTCGCGTCCGGCGTCGCTTCCTTCACGGAGGCCGTCACGATGTCGCCGATCCGGGCGAACCGTCCGGTCGATCCGCCAATCGGGTTGATGACCGCGATCTTCCGCGCGCCGGAGTTGTCGGCCACGTCGAGAATCGAGCGCATCTGGATCATGAAAAGCTCCTGTCAGGGCAAAGGGCAGAGGGCAAAGGGCAAAGGAGAGGAGAAAGGGAAAAAGGCCGAGGGGCCCAATTCCGATCCATCACGAACCTTGTCCCTCTCACCTTCAACCTCTCCTTTGCCCGCTGCCCTTTGCCCTTTGCCCTGACACGTCTTCAGACAACCTTCCCCTTCTCGACGACCCGGGTGACGACCCACCGTTTCCGGCGGCTGAGCGGCCGCGACGACACGAGCGCGACGCGATCGCCCACGCCCGCCTCGTTCTTCTCGTCGTGCGCCATGAAGCGCGACGTCAGCCGCAGCTGCTTGCCGTACAAGCCGTCGCGCACCTGGCGCTCCACCGCGACGACGACGCTCTTGTCCATCTTGTTGCTGACGACCGTCCCGTAGATTTCAACTTTCGGCATCGCTCAGCCCTTTTCGCCCTTCTCCCGGAGCACGGTCTTCACACGCGCGCGCTCCCGGCGTAGCGGACGCATCTTGTTGGCCGACTCCTGCTGCCCCATCGACTTCTGGATGCGGAGCCGGAACACCTGCTCGTCCAGATCACTCGCCCGCTGGTGCAGGTCGTCGACCGACAGCGCCCGGAGCTCCGTCAGCAGCTCCCCCACTTTCATAACACCGGCTCCTCGGCAAAGCGCGGGGTGAAGCGCGTTTTCATCGGCAGCTTGGCGGAGGCCAGGCGCATCGCCGCCTTCGCTTCGTGGGCCGACACGCCTTCCATCTCGAACAGGATGCGGCCGGGCTTGATCACCGCGACCCAGCCCTCAGGCGCGCCTTTCCCCTTGCCCATGCGTGTTTCCTGCGGCTTCTTCGTAATCGGCTTATCGGGAAACACGCGAATCCACACTTTGCCGCCGCGCTTGATCCCGCGGGTCAGCGCGACACGGGCAGCTTCAATCTGTCGGTCGGTCAGCCAGCACGGCTCGAGCGACATCAGTCCGTAGTCGCCAAACGAGACGGTCGACCCGCGCCAGGCCAGGCCGCGCATCCGGCCGCGCTGCTGCTTGCGGTACTTGACCTTCTTCGGCATCAACATGAATGCACCTGTCTAAAAACCTGTCGGTGTCAGGCCCTAGGCCCTGGACCCTGGGAAACCTCGCTCTGGCGGCCTCGACCCCCGAGGCTGCCGGTACTCCTCTTCGCGCCCGACGCGAGGCGTCAGCCGCTCGCCCTTGTAGAGCCAGACCTTGACGCCAATCGCGCCGTAGGTCGTGAACGCCTCGGCGAACCCGTAGTCGATATCCGCGCGCAAGGTCTGGAGCGGCAGCTGGCCGTGCAGGTACCACTCGGACCGCGCAATCTCGGCGCCGTTCAGGCGCCCGCTGACCCGGACCTTGATGCCTCTGGCGCCGAAGCGCAGCGCCGACTCGACCGCCTTCCGCATCGCGCGCCGGAACGCCACGCGCTTCTCGAGCTGCATCGCCACCGATTCGGAGATGAGCTGCGCGTCGAGCTCGGGCTTCTGGATTTCCAGGATGTTGATGAAGACTTCGCGGCCGGTGACCTTCTGCAGTTCCTGGCGGAGCTTGTCCACCTCGGTGCCCTTGCGGCCGATGATGATGCCGGGCCTCGAGGTGTGAATGTCGATCTTCAGCTTGTTGGCCGCGCGCTCGATGTCGATCCGCGCCACGCCGGCATGCGCAAAACGATCCTTGAGCTCGCCCCGGAGTTTCAGATCCTCGTGCAGGAGCTTCGCGTAGTCCTTGTCGGCATACCAGCGCGACCGCCAGGTTTTGTTGAAGCCGAGCCGAAATCCGTACGGGTGTACTTTTTGACCCATTTCAGCAACTCTCAATCATGTGTAGGGCGGGGCTTCAGCCCCGCCACCACGCCGGCCCTAAAGGGCCGGCCTACGCTTTCGCCGTTTCTGCTTTCTTCCCCTTGGTCTTCTTCGCGCCCCGCGTCGCCGGCGGCACCACGACCTTCTTCCCCGGACGCTCGGCCACTTCGACGGTAAGGTGGGCCATGCGCTTCACGACGCGAAACGCGCGCCCCATCGGTGCCGGCCGGACGCGCTTCATGCTCGGGCCCTGATTGGCCCAGCACTTGGCGACGAACAACCGATCGACGTCGCCGCCGAACCCTTCCTTCTGCTGGGCGTTGGCGACGGCCGACCGCAGCACTTTCTCGATGTCCTTCGCCACGATCTTGCGAGAGAACTTGAGGGTCGCGAACGCGTGCGTGACGTCGCGGCCGCGGATCTGATCCATCACGAGACCGGCCTTCTGGGCCGACGTGCGGATGTAGTTCGACGTGGCCTGCCCCCCGATCATGACGTCCCGCCTTTGGCCGGCGCGCCGCCCGCCGGCGCGGATCCGCCACCACCAGCGCCACCTCCCGCTCCGCCGCCGCCCGGCCCGCCGCCGCCCGGCCCGGCCGTCACCACGGCGGCCGCCATCTGCGCCGCTTTCTCGGCCTTGGTCGTGTGGCCCTTGAAGAACCGCGTCGGGGCGAACTCACCGAGCTTCTGCCCGACCATGTTCTCCGTGATGTACACCGGGATGAACTTCTTCCCGTTGTGCACCGCGATCGTGTGGCCCACCATCTCCGGCGCGACCGTCGATCGCCGCGACCAGGTCTTGATGACCTTCTTGTCCTTCTCGCGGTTCATCGCTTCGACCTTCTCGAGCAGGTGGAGATCGATGAACGGCCCCTTTTTGAGTGATCTGCCCATAAGTAATCCGTCTCGTGAAACGTAGAACTGAGAACTCAGAACTTAGAACTGATTGATCAAGTTCTGAGTTCAAAGTTCTGAGTTCTTAGTTGCAAGTGCTCTTCATTTCTTCCGTCTCTGCACGATGAACTTGCTCGTGCTCTTCCGACGGCGCGTCTTGAACCCTTTCGTCGGCTGGCCCCACGGTGACACCGGGTGCCGGCCGCCCGAGCTCTTGCCTTCGCCGCCGCCCAGCGGATGGTCCACCGGGTTCATCGCGACGCCCCGGACGTGCGGACGCCGGCCCAGCCAGCGGCTGCGCCCGGCCTTACCGATCGACACGTTCTCATGGTCGAGGTTGCCCACCTGGCCGACCGTAGCCAGGCATTCGATGTTGATCAGCCGGATCTCGCCGGACGGCATCTTCACCGACGCGAAATAGCCTTCTTTGGCCACGAGCTGCACGGTCGATCCCGCCGATCGCGCAATCTGCCCGCCCTTGCCCTTCTTCAGCTCGACGTTGTGGATCATCGTGCCGAGCGGGATGTTCTTGAGCGGCAGACAGTTGCCCGGCAGGATATCCACATTCTCGCCCGAGATGATCTGGTCGCCCACTTTGATCCCGAGCGGATGCAGGATGTATCGCTTCTCGCCGTCGGCGTACGTCACGAGCGCGATGCGGGCGCTGCGGTTCGGGTCGTACTCGACCGTCGACACCTTGGCCGGGATGTTGAACTTGTCGCGCTTGAAGTCGATCACGCGGTAATTCCGCTTGTGACCGCCGCCGCGCCACCAGGACGTCGTGTGGCCCTTGTTGTTGCGCCCGCCCGAACGGTCGAGCACCTCGGTGAGCGGCTTGTACGGCCGGTTGGTCGTAATCTCATCGAAGGTCTGCACGCTCTGAAAGCGGCGCCCCGCTGACGTCGGTTTGTAGTTGCGAATGGGCATCTGCTGAAACCTCGTAATCGATCTATCGATCTATCCGATCGATCGCTCTACTGATCGATTGAAAACCGCCCCCAGACCCGCAAGCACTTCAATAGATCGATAGAGCGATCCTTCAATAGGTCGATTCTCATGTGCCTTCCAGGAACTCAGGCACCTTCTCGCCTTCGCGCAGCCGGACCCAGGCTTTCTTCCAGTCGGGCCGCTGGCCGGCGAACCGTCCCTGCCGCTTGAACTTGCCGTGCATGATCTGCGTGCGCACGGAGGCCACCTTCGAGCCCAGCAGCTGCTCGACCGCGCGTTTCACGTCCACCTTCGTGGCGTCGCGCGCCACTTCGAACACGACAACCAGGCTGCGCTCGCGCGCCACCGTCGTTTTTTCCGTGATGAGCGGGCGCCGGATCACGTCTGTCACTTTCATCCCAGCACCTCCTGCAGGCGCTCCAGCGCCGCGCGGGTCGCGATGATCCTGGACGTGTCCATGACGTCGCGCGCCGTGAGCCGGCCGCTGGCAACGACGCGCACCCGAGCGATGTTGCGGGCCGAGGCGTTGAAGTTGTCGTCCAGCTTCACGTCCACGACGAGCGTGCTGCCGGCAGCGCCCAGTCGCTTCAGCAGCTCGGCAATCGGCTTCGTCTTCTTGGCGTCGGCGCGCAGCTCGTCCACCACCGTGACGGCCCCGTCGCGAAACCTGGCGATGAGGGCCGCCCGCAGGGCGCCGCGCTCGACCTTTTTCGGCAGCGCGTAGTCGTAGCTGCGGGGCTGCGGCCCGAACACCGTGCCGCCATGCCGCCAGAGCGGCGTCCGCGACGATCCGACCTGGGCGCGGCCCGTGCCCTTCTGCTTGTACGGCTTCTTGCCGGTTCCGCTCACGAGCGCCCGGTTCTTGGTCATGTGCGTGCCGCGGCGCTCCGACGCGTTCTGCCGCACCACGGACTCCCAGACCAGATCCAGCTTGGCTGAACCCGCGAAGATCGCGTCACTGAGGTCGACCGAGCCGACCTTCTTGTTGTCACTGTTCACGACATCCAATGTCATGGTGTTCTCAGCTTCGAACTGTAGGCCGGCCCTTCAGGGCCGGCGCGGTTGGCGGGGCTGACGCCCCGCCCTACTTCTTGCCCTTCTTCTTCTCGACCTGCGGCTGGGGATCCGGCTTCCTCGCGATCGCCCGCCGGACCAGCACCACGCCACCGGGGGCGCCGGGCACGGCGCCCCGCAGGATCAGCAGATGGTTGCCGGCGTCGATCCCTGCGACCTTGAGGTTCCGGGTCGTCACTCGATCGCCGCCCATCCGGCCGGCCGCCCGCATCCCCTTGATGACGCGCGACGGGAACGACGACGCGCCAATCGACCCGGGCGCGCGGTGAAACATGGACCCGTGGGTGGCCGCGCCGCCGCGGAAGTGATGCCGCTTGACCACACCCTGGAACCCGCGGCCACGGCTCGTGGCAATTACGTCCACCCGGTCGCCCTTCGCGAAGATGTCGACGAGGACCTGCGCGCCGGTCTTGGGCGCTTCGGCCCCCGGGGCGACCTTCACCTCGCGGCGCACTCGTGTCGGCGGCACATTCGCGTGCTTGTAATGCCCGATCGTCGGCTTATTGGCCTTGGCCGGCGTGTCGTCGACGAGGCCAAGCTGCACCGATTCATAGCCGTCGGTCTGCGCGCTCTTGCGCTGGACCACGACGCACGGTCCCGCCTTGATGACGGTCGCCGGGACGACGGTGCCGTCCGGCTCGAACAGCTGCGTCATCCCGAGTTTTCGTCCGATGATTCCTGTCACCATCTCAAGTTCACCCGCAGGCCCAAGGCCCAAGGCCCAAGGCCCAAGAAACCCTGGAGCCCGGACCTACTTGCGATCCTTCCCGAACGCCTTGATCTCGACATCCACGCCGGCCGGGAGATCGAGCTTCATCAGCGCATCGACGGTCTGCGGCGTCGGCTCGAAGATGTCGATCAGGCGCTTGTGGGTCCGGATCTCGAACTGCTCGCGCGACTTCTTGTCGACATGCGGCGATCGAAGCACCGTCCACTTGTTCTTCTCGGTCGGCAGCGGCACCGGCCCGGCCAGGCGCGCGCCCGTGCGCTTGGCCGTGTCGACGATCTCGGTGGTCGACTGGTCGAGCACGCGGTAGTCATACGCCTTCAGGCGGATGCGAATCTTCTCGGAAAACGTGGTAGCCATTGGTACCTCAATCCCAATTGAGTTATTGGGTTATTGGGTTATTGAGTTATTGAAAATCCTTCAGACACAGCCTGAAGGGCCTTTCAATAGCCCGATAACCCAATAACTCAATAGCCCGATTGCCATCGCCCGATTGCCATCATCTTCCTTGCACTCTTGCCACGACTTCCTCGCTGACCGACGCCGGCGCCGGCTCGTACCGATCGAAGTGCATCGAGTACGAGCCTCGGCCCTGGGTGCGCGACCGCATGTCCGTGGCGTAGCCGAACATCTCCGACAGCGGCACGCGCGAGTTGATCACCTGCGATCCGCCGCGCGCCTCCATCGACTGAATGTGGCCCCGCCGGCTGGTCAAGTCGCCGATGATGTCACCCATGTATTCCTCGGGCACGACGACCTCGACCCGCATGACCGGCTCGAGCAGGACCGGATGGCCCCTCCTGGCCGCGTCCTTGAAGGCCATCGACCCGGCGATCTTGAACGCCATCTCGCTCGAATCGACGTCGTGGTACGACCCGTCGTAGAGCTCGACCTTGACGTCGTCCATCGGGTAACCCGCCAGGACGCCCGTCGTCATCGCCTCGCGAATGCCCTGGTCGATCGGCTTGATGTATTCCTTCGGAATTGTCCCGCCCACGATCTCGTTCTCGAACTCGTAGCCCTCGCCCGGCTTCCTGGGAATCAGCCGGATGCGCGCGTGGCCGTACTGGCCGCGGCCGCCGGTCTGCTTGATGTACCGACCTTCGCCCTCGGCCGCTTTCGTGATCGTCTCCTTGTAGGCGACCTGCGGCTTGCCGACCGAGGCCTCGACGTTGAACTCCCGCTTCAACCGGTCGACGATGATCTCGAGGTGCAGCTCGCCCATGCCGGCGATGACGACCTGGCCGGTCTCCGTGTCCGTCTTGACCCGGAACGTCGGATCCTCGGCCATCAGCTTGCCGAGACCCATGCCCAGCTTTTCCTGGTCGGCCTTCGTCTTTGGCTCGATGGCGAGCGAAATGACCGGCTCCGGGAAGTCCATCGCCTCGAGGATGACCGGCTTCTTCTCGTCGCAAATCGTGTCACCCGTCGAGACGGACTTGAGGCCGACGGCGGCGGCGATGTCGCCCGCGTAGACTTCTTTGATCTCCTCGCGCTTGTTGGCGTGCATCTTCAGCAGGCGGCCGATCCGCTCGGTCTTCTGCTTGCCCGCGTTGAGGACGGACATGCCGGACGTCATGACGCCTGAGTACACGCGGATGAACGTGAGCTGGCCGACGAACGGGTCGGTCATGATCTTGAAGGCGAGCCCGGAAAACGGCGCGTCGTCTTTTGCGGGCCGCTCGACCGTCGCGCCGCTGGCCTTCGAATCGATGCCGATGACGGACGGGATGTCCATGGGCGACGGCAGGTAGTCCACGACGGCGTCGAGCAGCGGCTGTACGCCCTTGTTCTTGAAGGCCGATCCGCAGATCGCGACGACGAACGGCGCGCCTTCCTTGCGAACGGACGCGATCACGCGCTTGCGCAACGCGGCTTTGATCTGCTCGTCGGGGATCGGCTGTCCATGGAGGTAGCGCTCCAGGATTTGATCGTCGACCTCGCTGACTTTCTCGATGAGCTGCTCGCGATAGGCGCGCGCTTCAGCCATCAGTTCCGCCGGAATCTCATCGACCACGTAGTCGGCGCCGAGCGTCTCGTCGTCCCAGCGGATGGCTTTCATGCTGACGATGTCGATGACGCCCGTGAACTTGTCTTCGCTGCCGATGGGGATCTGAATGGCGACGGGATTGGCCTGAAGCTTGGAGCGGATTTGCTCGAAGGTGCGGGTGAAGTCGGCCCCGATGCGGTCCATCTTGTTGACGAAACAGATGCGCGGGACGCGGTATTTGTCGGCCTGGCGCCACACGGTCTCGGACTGCGGCTCGACGCCGGCGACCGAGTCGAACACCGCGACCGCGCCGTCAAGGACCCGAAGCGAGCGCTCGACCTCGGCCGTGAAATCCACGTGACCGGGGGTATCGATGATGTTGATGCGATGGTCGCGCCAGACACAGGTCGTCGCGGCCGATGTGATGGTGATGCCGCGTTCCTGCTCCTGCTCCATCCAGTCCATCACGGCCGTACCTTCATGTACCTCACCGATCTTGTAGGTGATGCCGGTATAGAACAGGATGCGCTCGGTCGTGGTCGTCTTGCCGGCATCGATGTGGGCCATGATGCCGATGTTGCGACAACGATCGAGAGGTACGGTACGGGGCATTGAAACTGTCTCTAGCTCACGTTCGTCCTGCTGTCAGGCCCAAGGCCTCTCTCACCACCGATAGTGCGCAAACGCCTTGTTCGCTTCGGCCATGCGGTGCGTGTCTTCGCGCTTCTTCACCGCGCCGCCGCGAAGGTTGGCCGCGTCCAGGAACTCGCTGGCCAGCTTCTCCTGCATCGTCTTGCCATCGCCGCGGTCGCGCGCGTACGACGCGACCCAGCGGATGGCCAGCGAGAGCCGCCGGTTCGGGTTGACCTCCACCGGCACCTGGTAGTTCGAGCCGCCGACGCGCCGCGACTTCACCTCGAGACTCGGCTTGACGTTGTCGATCGCCTTCTTGAACACCTTGAGGGGATCGTCGGCCGACTTCTCCTTCACGATATCCAGCGCCTTGTACATGATCCGCTCGGCCGTGGATCGCTTGCCGCCGCGCATGATCGTGCTGATGAACTTCGTCACCAGCTGGCTGTTGTAGATCGGGTCCGCCGGAATCTCACGCTTTGCAATCTCTCTGCGACGTGGCATGGCTAAGCCTTCTTCGGTCTCTTGGCGCCGTACTTCGATCGGCCCTGCATGCGGCCCGCGACGCCCACCGCGTCGAGCGTGCCGCGAACGACGTGATAGCGGACACCCGGGAGGTCCTTGACGCGGCCGCCGCGGATGAGCACGAGCGAATGCTCCTGCAGGTTGTGGCCCACGCCCGGGATGTACGTCGTCACCTCGATGCCGTTGGTCAGCCGGACGCGCGCGACCTTGCGCAGCGCCGAATTCGGCTTCTTCGGCGTCTGGGTGAAGACGCGCACGCAGACGCCGCGCTTCTGCGGGCTGCTGTGAAGAGCCGGGCTCTTCGTTTTGGTGAGCACCTTCTCTCGCCCGTATCGCACCAACTGACTAATCGTCGGCATGAAGACTCCACCCGAATCTGGCGCGGACCGCCGGGCGCCTCCGCCAAAAGGCGGGGAGAACGCCGGCACACCACAACGCCAGGTGTTTGCGTCTCGGGCCTTGGAGCCGAAGCTCGGCGCCTGAGACAATCCCCTATTGCTGTTTCTTCAGCCATGGCGACCGGGGGGCGGCGGCTTGCGCGCGCCGCGTCGATCGCGCGGAATCAGCCAGGAAGCGAGTGCTTCGACTGGACGCGGGCCTAGATAGGGTGTCCTAAGCCCGGATAACCTTGCGAATTTACCACGTGGTTCGAAGAGGGGTCAACCCTTCGACCGGGCTCAGGGCCTGGGCGAACATCCTTTGACCTCCTCTTTCATGGCTCCCAGGCTCGAAACGAACCCCCGGCCACCGCCTCCTCCGGAGGACGACCGGATGAACGTCGAGCCCTCGTCCAGGGGGAGGGTGGAGACGTTTCCGCAAAAGGCCTGCCATTTGCCGTCGCCGTAGAGGTATTGCTCGACGTTCGACAGGTAGAAGGCGCTCACGAGCGCCCCGTGGGTCCTGAGGAACTTGCCGACCGCCCGAATCGCCTTGGGTCCACCAAAGTCCCCGACGACCGGGACCACGAGGTTTCGGGAGTGCAGACCCTTCAGGAACAGGAAGCTCGCCTCAGTCGCCAGGTAGCTGCGGTTCACGCCCTTGCCGTCGGTCGCCATCATGAGATCCGCGTAGGTCGGCGACGACCGGACGGCGTACCCCCTGAAATAGAACGTCGACAGGACATATTCGATGCCCTCGAGGTCCTGGGCCGAGATCGGCAGGCGGCGGGTCGTCCGAAGATGCCCGCGGATGGCGGCCAGGGTCTTGTGGTACAGCGCTTCGCGCGCCGGCACCGCGGCAAACGCCGAAAACAGGTCGGAGGCCGACGACTCTGGTCCGACGGCGACGGGCCGGGGCCGGGAGAACAGCAAGGACATGAACTCCGCCCGATCGTGCGACAGCTCGAACAGCGCCTTGTACATGAGCTGCACGAACATGTTGCCGCGGCGGATGTCGAAGATGATCGCCATGGCCGGCTTCACCGCGGCCATGTACGTGAAGTTCTGCTCCGGCCCCACGCCGAGATAGACACGGCCAGGCTTGGTCCGGCCCACCAGCTCGGGAATCACGAACTGGAGTCCAAGCTCGTTCGACGTGAGGTTGTCCGATCGGAAGTAACCGTCCGGTTCGGACGACTCGGTCACGAGCGACCAGAACTCCTGATCGGTGAGCCGCGACGGCAGCTCGCGAACGTCGCGAGCCGCGATGCCGAACGTCAGCGCGCCGGCGACGAGCGCGAGCAAGGGGACGGGGTTCTTCAGAGCCCCGTCCCCACACAACCCTTGACCTCGCTCAACATCGGACCGAGCCACATCCCGCCGCGCGATCGAATGAACGTGCTCGCATCGTCGAGCGGCAGTGTCGCGACGTTGGCACAGAACGTTGACCACAGGCCGTCCTGGGTCAGGTACTGCTCCACGTTGGACAGGTAGAAGGCGGTGACGGTCGCGCCGTGATCGCGAATGTACTTGCCGACGGCCCTGATCGCCTTTGGGCCGCCGAAGTTCCCCACCACTGGAACGAGCAGGTTTCTGGTCTCCAGATCCTTCAGAAACAGGAAGCTCTCCTCGGACGCGAGGTAGCTTCTTCCGACGCCGGACGCGTCGGGCGCGGTCATCAGCGTGTGGTACGTGGTGCGGCCACCCTGCTGTCCCGAGCTGCTGGATGAGTACGTGATGCCGGGGCCGAAGAAATAGAAGTTGTGGTAGACGTAGTCGATTCCTGTCCGATCATCGGCCGAGAGCGGAAAGCCATGTTTCTTTTCGAGCAGGTCGTAGATTGCCTGGAGATTGGCCTTGTACGCCGCTTCGTCGCCAGCCGTCGCCTCGAAGTAGGCGTTCATCAACTCGCCGGCCGAGGACTTCACGTCGACGGCCGGCTGCTTCGGCTTCGTGAACAGCCGCGACACGAACTCCGACCGATCGGCCGACAGCTCGAAGAGCGCCTTGTACATCAGCTGCAGGTGCAGGTTGCCGCGACGGACATCGGTAATGAACACCATGCGCGGCTTGATCGCGACGATGTAGTGGAAGTTCTGCTCCGGTCCAACGCCCATGTAGACGCCACCCGGTTTCACTCGGGCGACCAGATCCCCAATCACCGGCGGAAAGCCGATCTCGTTCGACAACAAATTGTCTGACCGGAAGGTCCCGCCCGGCTCGGACAGCTCTTCGGAGAGCTTCCAGAATTCCTGGTCGCCCAGTCTGGCCGGCAGCTCGCGGGCCGGCGCCTGGCTCGCCGTACCGACCAGCGACGGGGCCGCCATCGCACACGCCAGCGCGACCGCGACCAGGCGGCGCACGGCGAACTGATGCCGAGACCGGACCGGAGTGGGGGTGGGGTCTTGCATTACGATGTCACCTTGAGGTCGCCGCCTGGCCGGCCGAACAATTGTACGTTTTGACGTCGGCCAGCATCGGGCGATACCAGGAACTCAACCCGCCGCCGCCTCCGCCGCCGCCGCTGTTCTGACTGTAGATGAAGGTGCTTTGGTCGCTCAGCGGCAGACTGGCGACGTTGTTACAGAACGACTGCCAGACGCCGTTCTGGCTCAGGTACTGCTCCACGTTCGACAGGTAGAAGGCCGTGACGGTGACGCCCTGCTCCTTCAGATACTTTCCGACGGACCGAATCGCCTTGGGGCCTGCAAAGTCGCCGACCAGGGGCACGAGGAGGTTTTTCGACTCCAGGTCCTTCATCACGCCAAAAAGGGTTTCGTTGGCCAGGTAGCTTCGCGACTGTCCGGCACCGTCGGCGGCCGTCATAAGCGTCGCGTAGGTGCTCATGCTGCCCCGGCCGCCGCCGCCCTGGCTCGAGTTGTACGTAATCGAGGGCCCGTACGTGTAGAAGTTCCCATACACGTAGTCGATGCCGTCGAGGTCCTCCTTCGGAAGCGGCAGGCTTCGCTTCCTGGTCAGGTGCTCGATCAGCTTCTGGTAATTCGCCTTGTAGATCTCTTCCGACCGCGGCGCCGCGGCGACCGCCGAGAAGATTTCCTGGACGCTGGATGACCCGCCGAGCCCGTCGGGGCGCTTACGGGAGAACAACATCGACACGAAGTCGGCCCGATCGGCCGACAGCTCGAAGAGCGCTTTGTACATGAGCTGCGTGTGCAGATTGCCGCGCCGGACGTCGATGATGAAGACCATCCGGGGCTTGAGCGCCGCGATGTAGGTGAAGTTCTGCTCCGGGCCCACGCCCAGATAGACGCCGCCGGGCTTCAAATAGCTGACGAGTTCCGGAACGATGTACTGGAACCAGATTTCGTTCGAGAGCAGGTTATCGGAGCGAAAATATCCGTTCGACTCGGAGAAGTCGCTGATCAGCTTCCAGTAGTCCTGGTCGCTCAGCTTGGCCGGCAGGTCGACGTCGAGCGCCGCGACACGTGGCGACGTCAGGCTGAGCGCACAGACCAGCACGGCCGCCGCGCCAACCCCAGGTATCCATTGCCGCTTCAATCTGCACCACCCTTTCCCCGCTGGACATTGTAAGGGGGGCCGGGGTCGGCGATCATGACTCTGTGGCCCCTTCGACTTCGCTCAGGGCACGCACGCAAGTCGTCATCAACCGAGGAAGACTGATTTCAGTCGTCCTGGCGGTGGCGCTTGGCGGCATCGCCGCGATCGCGCGTCAGAACGCGCCGACCGCTGGATCCGGGCCGCGTTTCGAAATTGGCTTCGCCGCGTCGGCGCGCGCCGAACCGGTCACAGGGCGGGTGTATGTCGGGATCAGCCGGACCAACGAACGGGAGGGACCGGTCTCGGAGGCCGGACCGACCGGCGCGCCGCTCTTCTCGCTCCCCGTCGAAAACCTGGCGGCCGGCCAGACGGTCACGATTGGACCGGAGGCGCTGGGACATCCACTGAAGAGCCTTCGCGATTTGCCCGCAGGCGAGTACTGGGTCCAGCCGTTCGTCAACGTCTACACGAAGTTCGCGCGCGCGGACGGCAAGACGGTCTGGCTGCACATGGATCAATGGGAGGGACAGGACTGGCGGCAGTCGCCGGGGAACCTGTTCGGCGACGCGGTGCGAGTGCGTGTGGACCCGGCCTCGGCCGCGCCAATCAGACTGACGGCCGACAAAATCATTCCGCCCATTCAGGCGGCGGCCGACAATGAGTACGTCAAGCGCATCAAGATTCAGAGCCAGATCTTGACCCGCTGGTGGGGCCATCCGATCTTCCTCGGCGCCGTCGTGCTCCTGCCGAAGGATTACGCCGCGCACCCGGACGTGAAGTACCCGATCGTGTACTCGCAGGGGCACTTCTCGCTCGCCTCACCGGGCGGGTTCGACGGACGGGACTCAACGTTCCGCACCTACTGGCTGGCCGACGGCACGCCGCGCGTGCTTTACGTGACGCTGCAGCACCCATCGCCGTACTACGACGACTCGTACGGCGTGAACTCGGCCAACAACGGCCCGTTCGGCGACGCGATCCTCCAGGAGCTCATTCCGGCCGTGGAGTCGGCGTTTCGCGTCATTCGCGAGCCCTGGGCGCGCCGGCTCACGGGGGGATCGACCGGAGGCTGGATCGCGCTCGCCCACCAGATCTTCTACCCGGACTTCTACGGCGGCACGTTCGCGCTGTGTCCCGACTCGGTCGACTTCCGCTACCACCAGATCGTCAACATCTACCAGGACGCCAACGCCTACTGGCTCGAGCGCGACTGGATGAAGATCGAGCGGCCGAACCAGCGGCGCCCCGACGGCAACATCCAGTCGATGATGAAGGACGAGAACTGGTATGAGCTCGTCGTGGGCGATCGATCGCGATCGGGCGGCCAGTGGGACATCTGGGAGGCGACGTATGGCCCGGCTGGCGACGACGGCTACCCGAAGCGCATCTGGGACAAAACGACGGGCGTCATCGACAAGTCAGTGGCGGAATACTGGAGGGAGCACTTCGATCTCCGGCACATCCTCGAGACCAACTGGACCACGCTCGGGCCCAAGGTCGCGCACAAGATCAATGTCTACATCGGCGACATGGACTCTTACTACCTCAACATGGGCGTCCGCATGCTCGACGAGTTCGTCAAACAGCGTGCGAAGGATCCGCCGTTCACGGGCGAGATCGTCTTCCAGCCGATGGCGCCGCACTGCTGGGGACCGCGGAATCAGGAACTGTTCGGCAAGATCGTCGCGCACATCGAGAAGCACGCGCCGGCGGGAGCGGATCTGAAGAGCTGGCGGCACTAGCGGTCCGGACGTCGGTACGTCAGGTACGACGCGCTCTTATCTCGATCGCACGTTGACGTCGTAATAGCTTCTGATCCGGCCCGATTCGAAGTCCCGGACGAACGGCCGGATGCGGTCGAGGGCGCTGGCGCGCCCGTCCGTCCACTGGTGCTGCCCGGTGTACCCGAACCGGCTGGAGACGGAGCGAATGAACGTGCTCGTCTCGTCGAGCGGCAGCGTGGAAACATTCCGGGCGAACGCATCGAACAGGTTGTCCTGAAACAGGTACTGCTCGACATTCGAGACGTAGAACGCCGTGACCGCGCCGCCGCGCTCGCGGAGGTAGCGGCCGATCGACCGGAGCGCTTTCGCACCGGCGAAGTTCCCGACCACCGGCACGATGAGGTTCCGTTCCTGCAGGCTCTTGAGGAACCGGAAGTTCTCCTCGGACGCGAGATAGCCGTGGTTCTCGCCGTCCCAGTCGGTCTGGAGCATCAGCTCTTCGTAGGTCGGGAAATTCCCGCCGTAGCCGCGGCCGAGGCCGCTCGGCGACGTCGAGTAGCGCAGCCCGGGCCCCTCCCAGAAAAACGCCCAGTAGATGTTCTCGAGCTGCTCGATGTCGGCGGCCGACATCCCGAAGCCATGCTTCTTCAGGAGGTGATGTTCGACCTGCGAGAGATTCTCCGCGTAGAACTCCTTGCTCGTCTCCGCGCGGTCGAACGCCGTGAAGAGCTCCGTCACGGTCGATCGCGGTCCGAGGTTGGGCGGCCGCCTCTTCGAGAAGAGACGGGAGAGGAACTCCGCGCGATCGGCCGACAGCTCGATGAGCGCCTTGTACATCAGGTGCTCGAGCAGGTTGCCCCGCCGGATGTCCAGGATGAAGGCCATCCTCGGCCGGACGGAGACGATGTACGTGAAGTTCTGGTCAGGGGCGACGCCGAGATACACGCCGCCCGGACGCACCGCGCGCTTCAGCGCCGGAATGACGTACTGGAACGTATGTTCGTTCGACACGAGGTTCTCGGATCGGAAGAACCCGTTCGGCTCGGAAAGCTCGGCGCTCAGCCGCCAGAATTCCTGATCGGTGAGCCGCGCGGGAAGCGGCGCAGCGCCCTTCTGCGGGTCGGGCGCGACCGACAATCCGGCAAAGCTGGCGGCCAGCACCAGCACCGGCACGAGGATCCGACGCTGAAAAAGGGTCACCGCACGCTGCCGCGGCTCGTAATGCTCGCGTATGTCTGAATTTTACCCTCGGTCACGTCCTTCAGCAGCAGCTGGATGGGATCGAGCACGTTCTGCCCGCGGGCCGACCGGATGAACGTGCTGCGATCGTCGAGGGGGAGCGTCGAGACATTGGCGTAAAACGCCTGCCAGACGCCGTTCTGGAACAGATACTGCTCGACGTTCGACGTGTAGTAGGCCGTGACCGTCGCGCCCTGGCCGGCGACGTAGCGGCCGATTGCGCGCAGCGCCTTCGGTCCGGCGAAGTCGCCGACGATCGGCACGACGAGGTTCTTCTGTTCCAGGCTTCTCAACACGCCGTAGCTGTCCTCGGTCGCGAGGAACGCTCGCGGGGTCCCGTCCAGATCCATCGCCACCTGCAGATCCGCGTAGCTCGGCATGTTGCGGCCGCCGCGGCCCTGGCTCGACGCGTACGTGAGCCCCGGCCCGTACTGGAAGAACATCCCGAAGATGGCCTCGAGCTGCAGGAGGTCCTCGTTGCCGATCTCGAAGCGACGGACTTTCGTCAGCTGATCGACGATGGCTTTCAGATTCTCCCTGTAAAGCGCGCCATCCGGCTCGGCGTCCCCATCGCTGTACGCCGCAAACAGCTCATGGACGGTGGAGGTCTTCGAAAGCCCGGCCGGCCGCCGGCGCGAGAACAGGTGCGAGAGAAAGTCGGCGCGGTCCGGCGAGAGCTCGAGGATCGCCTTGTACATGAGGTGTGCGATGAGGTTGCCGCGGCGAATATCGAGGATGAACGCCATGCGCGGCTCGAGCGCGACGATGTAGGTGAAGTTCTGCTCGGGTGCGACGCCGAGATACACGCCGCCGCGCGGGAACTGCTTGAGCGCCGGCACGACGTTCTGGAACGGCCGCTCGTTCGACACGAGATTGTCCGACTGGAAGTAGCCGCTCGGCTCGGAGAGGTCCACGACGAGCCGCCAGAACTCGCGGTCCGTCAGCCGGACCGGCAGCCGGCTCGCCTGCGTGTCGCGCGCCAGCCCCACCGCGTACGGCGCCAGGCATACCGCGGCCGCGAGCGTCACCATCAGTGGCGGGAACAACCGGCGCCGGGTCTGCATGCGGTCAGTGAATAGGAGGTTCGGGCGCGGGGGCGCCGCAGCCCTTGACTTCGTCGGCGATCGGATAGAGCACCGTCCGCCGGGCCGTCTCGAAGTACACCGTGTTGATCGTCGTCCCGGCCGGGCCGATGGGGGGCGCCGGCCGCCCGAACGTCACGGCGCCGCCGCTCGGACGAATGAAGACACTCGCCTCGTCGAGCGGCAGGGCGGCCGAATTCCGGCAGAAAGCCGTGGACTTGCCGTCTTGCCTCAAGTACTGCTCCACATTGGAGAGATAGAACGCCGTGACGATCGCCCCGCGATCGCGGAGGTAGCTGCCGATCGCGCGAATGGCCTTGGGGCCGCCGAAGTCGCCGACGACGGGCACGATCATGTTGCGCGATTCGAGGTCCTTCAGCAGCAGATAGTTCTCTTCGCTCGCCAGATAGCTGAGCCCCTTGCCCTCCAGGTCGGATTGGATCATCAGCGTGGAGTAGGTCACGCTCCGGCCGCCGCGGCTCGTGCCGCCGATGTTGGTCGACCACGTGATGGCGGGCCCGTGCGTGAAGAACGCCCGGTAGACATAGGCGATTCCGGACACATCTTCGGCCGCCAGTGGAAGCGCGTGCTTCTTCATCAGCACGTCTTCGAGGGCGCGCAGGTTCTCCTTATAGACCTCCTCGGAGGCGGTCGGCGCGACCTCATACGCCGCGAAGAGGTCTCTCACCGTCGACTGCGCCGTCAGTCCCTCGGGGCGCGGCTTCGTGAAGAGGCGTGAGAGAAACTCGGCTCGATCGGCCGACAGCTCGAAGAGCGCCTTGTACATCAGCTGCAGGTGCAGGTTGCCGCGGCGAATGTCGATGATGAACGCCATCTTGGGCTTGATGGCCGTGATGTACGTGAAGTTCTGCTCGGGCCCGACGCCGAGATAGACGCCGCCCGGCTTCGCGCGCGTCACCAGTTCGGGCAGGATGCGGGCAAAGACCTGCTCGTTCGAGAGGAGGTTGTCGGAGCGGAAATAGCCGTTTGGCTCGGACAGATCCTCGCTGAGCCGCCAGAATTCCTGATCGGTCAGCCGCTCCGGCAGATCGCCCCGCCGCCCGGCGGCCGGTCCGGACGACCAGGCCACCAGCGCGAGAACGACGAGCGCCGTTCCAACTTTTTCCGCCAAAAGGCGACGCACTGCGAGTGGCTGCGGCGGTCGGAGTGAAGGTTGGCACCCCATTGGTGAATCAAGTTGGAACGGCGCGAGCAGTCCCGTGCGCGTCGAGGGACGATGTCTCATGGCACTCTTCTGACGCCGGCCGGCGCGGACTGGCTCTCGGCGCAGCCTCGCGTCTCCGTCCGCATGGACCCGAGCTGGTTGACGAGACCGCCGCCGCTTCCCCCGCCGCCGCCCTGAACGGATCGAATGAATGTGCTCTGCTCGTCGAGCGGCAGGCTGGCGACATTCCCGCAGAAGTACGGCCAGACGCCATTGCGCTGGAGATACTGCTCGACGTTCGAGAGATAAAACGCCGTCACCGTCACGCCCTTGTCTTTCAGGTATCGGCCGACGGCCCGAAGAGCTTTCGAACCCGCGAAATCACCGACGATCGGAATGATGAGGTTCCGCTCGTGCAAGTCCTTCAGAACGCGGAAGTTCTCTTCACTGGCCAGGTAGCTCCGGTAGACGCCGTTGGCGTCGGTCGACATCATGAGCTGACCGTATGTGACGTAATTCCCCTGCTCGCCTCGGCCGCTCGACGAGTTGTAGTTGATGCGCGGGCCGAACCAGTAGAAGTTGTAGTACGCCGAGTCGTGGATGCCCTGGAGGTCCTGCGGGACCAGCGGCAGCTTGTGTTTCTTCAGCAGCACGTCGTCGATCGCCTTGACGTTCTCGTCGTACGCGGTCTTCGGGCTGGTGTTCGCGTCCCAGAACGCATTCTGAAGATCGGCGGCAGAGGTCTTCGGCCCGAGGCCCGGCGGCCGGGGCTTGCTGAACAGCCGCGACATGAACTCGGCGCGGTCGGCCGAAAGCTCGAAGAGTGCCTTGTACATCAGGTGCATCCACAGGTTGCCCCGGCGGATGTCCGTGATGAAGACGATCTTCGGCCTGAGCGCCGCGATGTACGTGTAGTTCTGCTCCGGTCCGACGCCGAGATAGACGCCGCCCGGCTTGGTCCGCGCGACGAGATCCGGGATGACGTACTGAAACCAAATCTCGTTCGAGAGCAGGTTGTCGGACTGGAAGTAGCCGTTCGGCTCGGAGAATTCTTCGACGTATTTCCAGAACTCGTCGTCGGTGAGCCGCGCTGGCAGCGTGTCTTCGGCGACGGCCACCGCGCGCGGCGAGGCCGTGAGGCCCAGGCACAGCATCAGGGCCGCGATGGAAACAAACAACCGGAGTCGGGTCATGAGTTGAAGCCGGGAAATCGTAACATGACCGCTTTTCGCCTTTGAGCCTTTGGGCCTCTGAGCCCTATCTGCCCTGCGCGCGCTGAATCCCGTCCCGAAGCGCCTGCATCAACGCGTCCGAGCCCGTGAAGATGTTGTCGGGGAACCGGCCGGCGTAGGCGAGCATGTCGGAGTAGATCGGTCCGCTCTGATACAGGTTCAACCCCATTCCGGCGAGGTACTGCAGGCGCAGGTTGCGATCGCGGTTGATCGACGCGTCCTTCAGCCACGGTTCCAGGTCCTGCGCGGTGCCCGCGTACGTCGAGAAGAGCTCGACCGCCGAGTTGAAGCCAATCTCACGGAGCGACTGCATGACCTGCGCGTAGGCCGGGCTGTGGAGCTTCGCTTCCATCTGATCGATGTTGATCTTGATCGGCTCGGCCTGCCCCATGATGACGAGGTCGTAGCCCTGCCCGTTGTTCGTATTGCCCCACACGACGCCGTTCGGAAACGCCTTGAAGAACGTGCCGATCTCGCTTTTGACCGCCGCGGTGTTGCTCTCGTAGAGCTGGACGAAGAGGGTGACGACGCCGCCCGGGTTGAGGTGCGCCTTCGCGACCTCGAAGAACTCCTGCGTGTAGAGGTTGGCCGCGCCCTTGACCCAGGGGTCGAGCGGATCGGACGTGATCGCGTCGAACGTCTCGTCCGTCGTCAGCAGGTAGTGCCGCGCGTCGTCGAGGTGGATCCTGACTTTCTTGCTGTTGACGACGTCGTAGTTGTACTCGGCGAAGTAGGTCGAGACCACTTGCGGGACCAGCGGCTCGATCTCGGCGATCGTGACGTGCTCGACGTTCGGCCCGATGCTGACCGCGCCGGCCGTGACGCCGGCGCCGCAGCCGATGACGAGCGTGTTCTTCGGCGCGGTCGGGATCAGGTGCGTGAGATGCCCGAGCATCCGCTGGAGCCGCATGTCCTGCGGCTCGCTCGACGCCTGGACCTTGCCGGCATTGTGATAGTTGCGGACCCCGGTCGAGAGTTGCGACACCGCGACGAATGCGTTCAGCCCCTCGCCGACATAGATGATGCTGCTCTGGTTGATCCAGGTGGCGGCGTACCGGCCGTAGGCGACGAGCAGACCCGGTACCGGCGGCACCGACCGCGCCAGCAGGCCCGCCGCGCCCGTCGCCAGCACCAGGAAGATCGTGCCGATCCACGCCAGCCGTTTCGGCCCGGCAGGCTGCGTCCCCTCGCCCGCCGCGATGGGCGCGAGCATGATCAGCGCCGACAGCGCCGAAATGACAATGAGGATCTGCTGGGCGGTCTGCGTGCCCGCCCAGATCACGAGGGCGAGGCCCGTTCCGAGCGCACCGACGATCGCGCCGACCGTGTTCGCGGCGTAGACGCCGCCGACGAGCCGGCCGGGATCCTGACCTGGCGCGGCGACCGCGGCCAGCGCCAGCGGGAAACTCGCGCCCCAGAGGATGGCGCCCGGCAGCACGACCCACATGCAGCGAACAACGTCGAGCTGGAAATTGAAAATCGTGCTGTTCAGCACCGCCGGGGTAATCGACGGGTTGATCGGCCAGTACGGCAGCGAGGCGTTCAGCTGATACGCCGCCCAGCCGAGCGCGCCGCAAATCGCCATCTGACACCAGCCGAGCGCGGCGCGCGGGTTGCGGGCATCGCGCGACAGCGCCGAGCCGACCGTGCTGCCAATCCCGAGACCGAGCAGGAACACGGCGAGGATGAGCGAGAACGTGTAGACGGTCGCCCCAAACAACAGCGACAGCAATCGCGTCCACAGCACCTCGGCCGAAAGCGCCGTCATGCCGGAGAGCGCGATGGTGACGTAGACAGCCGTCGCCCCAGCCGCGCGTCTGACCTCGCCTGTCGCCTCGGCCACGGGCTCGTGAGTGGTCATCCTCGCGATGAGAAGCCCGATGGCCGCGACGATGACGTTGAGCGCGACCGCGGTGTACGTCGCGAACGCCATATCGTGAATGCGCAGCAGGTAAAACCCGGCCAGCAGGCTGCCGACGACCCCGCCGGCGATGTTGCCGCCGTAGAAGAATCCGAGCCACGACACGCCCTGCGGTGTCGTCTGCACCCAGCGGGCGACGGCCGGCAGCGTCGCGCCCATCATCAGCGTCGGCGGGAGCAGGCAGATGGCCGCGACGATCGACCGCACGATGACGGACCCGCCCGCCCAGGCCGTGTACGCGCCGCCGATGAGCGGCATGCCCCAGAGCAGGAGCAGTCCCATCGCGCCAATAGCAAGCTCCAGAAACGCGTAGACCTTGAGCGGATGGTGCCTGGGATCGATCCGGCGCGGCAGCAGAAAGCTCCCGAGACACATGCCGCCCATGAACGTGCCCAGGAGCACGCCCAGCGACACCGCCGACGAGCCGATCACGAGCTGGAGAAGCTGGAACCAGACGACTTCATAAATCAGCGCCGCGCAACCGCTGCCGACGAACAGCAGAATCAGGGCTGGAAGGAACTGCCTGGAAGTATCGGGAGCGGAAGGAGCGGTCGTCATAAGAGGAGGGATCGTATAACAATCACCCTCTGTCGGAGGCTGCCATGACCCTTCGTGCCGCGATTCTCGTTCTCGCCGTGACGTCGCTCTCCCTCCAGGCGCAGAGTTCGGCGCCGGCGATCGATTCCATCCGTCAGGATGACCTCAGGGCGGACCTGTTCTTTCTCGGGTCCGACGCGATGCGGGGGCGTCTGACGAACACTCCCGAGAACCTCATTGCGTCCGAATGGATCAAGGCCCGGTTCGAGCGGCTGGGTCTGGCGCCGGCGGTGCCCGGCTACTTCCAGAACTACAACCTGATGACGGTGACGCTCGGAGAGGGCAACGCGCTCGAGATCATGGAGGGCGGCAGCGCGTCGCCAGTCGCCCACGGGCAGGGCTTCTCCACCCAGCGATTCAGCGCGACCGGCGAGGCGCGCGGACCGGTCGTGTTCGCCGGGTACGGCATCTCAGCGCCGGATCTCGATCACGACGACTATCGCGCCGCCGATTTGATCAAAGGCTCAATCGTCCTGGTCGTCGACCACGAGCCCGGCGAACGCGATCCGAACAGCCCGTTCGACGGCGTCGTGACGTCAGACGCCGGCGGCGCGCTTCGCAAGGCGCAAGCCGCACAGTCAAAGGGCGCGGCGGGGATTCTGTACGTCTCGGACGTGCATAACCATCCCGGCGCAGCGGCCAACACCGGCGCCAACTTCTGGCCACAACAGCCGTCGCGGCTCGGCTCGTACTCGCTGGCGGGATGGATGGAGAGCATCAAGATTCCGGCGGCGCAGATTTCGGTCGAGCTGGCCACCCGGCTGATCAAAGACACCGGCAAGACGCTCGAGGATCTCTCGAAGTCGGCGGACACACCGCGCGGCGCCGCCGCGGTCCGACTGCCGAGCGTCGAGGTGCGATTGACCACGGCCGTCAATCGCCAGCCGCTGCCGGATCGAAATGTCCTGGCCAAGATCGAGGGCTCCGACGCGCGCCTGCGCGACGAGTGGGTCGTCATCTCCGCGCACTTCGACCACGACGGCGCCAACGGCCCGCAAATCATGAACGGGGCCGACGACGACGGGTCGGGCACGGTGGGATTGCTCGAGATCGCGGAGGCGTACGCGCTTGCGGCGAAAGCGGGTCAGCGTCCGCGCCGATCCATCCTCTTCGCCGCGTTCAACTCCGAAGAGCGCGGGCTGCTCGGGGCGTGGGCGTACACGCTGCAGCCGATCGCGCCGCTGGACAAGACGGTCGCGGTGCTGAACATGGACATGATCGGCCGCAACGAGGAAGTGCCGGCGCCGGATCCGGCGGCGGCCGCGGGCGGGCGCGGAGGCAATCCGCGCTTCAACGGGCTCGATCCACAAACGGCGGACTCCAATGCCAACGCGCTGAACATCATCGGCTCGGTGCGCAGCCCCGATCTCAAGGCCCAGGTCGAGTCAGCCAACAAGGTCGCCGACCTCCAAATCCGGTACCGCTACGACAACAACGTGTCGCAGCTCATGCGCCGAAGCGATCAGTGGCCCTTCATCCAGAACGGCGTGCCGGGCATCTGGATCTTCACGGGCCTGCATCCCGACTACCACACCGTCAACGACGATCCGGATCGGATCAATTACGTGAAGATGGAAAAGATCCTGCGGCTGGTCCATCAGATGAGCTGGACGATCGCGCAGCAGGACGGCCGACCGGGGTTGCTGCCCAGAGCAAAGACATGAAGAACGTGAAGACATGAAGCACGTGAAGACATGAAGCACGTGAAGACATGAAGCACATGAAGGCATGAAGGGCATGAAGACAAGCGCTTGTCTTCATGCCCTTCATGTCTTCACGTGCTTCATGTCAGTTTTTTCAGGATCTGGATCTGCCCCGCGTGATAGACGTCGTGCGCGGTGATGCCGGCGATGAGATCCGCATTGGTGAACTTGCTGCCCGAGGCTCGGCGCGTGAGGTCGCGCGGACTGAGCGAGACCACGGCCGCGCGCAACTGGCGGTGCATCCGTTCGAGGAGGGCGAGATCTGACTTCCAGGCTCTCAGCCCAGCGTGATCGCGTGACGGCCGCTCGAACCAGTTCGATCCGTCGAGCGGGAATGATCCGCGTTTCGCGTCCGTGAGCCGCCGCCAGACCGCGTACTTCCAATAGGCGGCGTGGACCGCCAACTCCCAGATGTTGTGGCGCCCCGGCGCCGGCCGCGCCGATGCGCGCGGCACGGTCAGCCCGCGCAGCGAGCCCTTGAGATTCGTCCCGTGCCATGACTGCCGGTCGTAAGCCTGATCCAGGGCGGCGACGAGATGCCGAATTTGGGCTCGTCGCTCATGAAGCAAGCTCCCGCCCTCCTTCATGTCCTTTACCGCTTCAATACCTTCATGCCTCAGCGGACGCGGAAGACGAGATCCCGCCGGACGTTGGAGCTGCCGGGCGTCGCGACCGTGATGCTGAGCAGATGCGGTCCGTGCGAGAGCGTCGCGAGGGGCAGCAGGATCTCGAACGGGGCGCCGCGCGTCGCGTCGAATCCCTCCGGGGCGATCGTGCCCGAGACGTCCAGCAGCGGCTTGTCGTCGATATCCAGAATCCTCGTCGTCACCGTCACGGGCGCGATCGGTGTCGCGCCACCCTGGAAGACGCGCAGGAACGCGATGACGGTGTCACTCGGCGAGAAATCGCGCGCGCTGGTGGGCGTGACCGGCAGGATCGACGCCAGGACGTCGGTCCTGGCCACGGGCGGGTCAGTCCGGGTGCCGAGGACGATGCTCGACGCGGTGACGACCGGACGCGTGAAATCGGGGACCTCGATGTCCGCGTACACCGTGCCGCTCCGGTCGAGCGCCGCGCTCGTCGCGTTGAGACGCACCGTGTGCCGGCCCGGCGCAAGCGACAACCGCTGGTAGACGTCGTAGCGCAACTCGTCGCCGGTGGTCGACTGCAACGTGAGGTTGACTTTTTCCTGCACGGGCGGTCCAGCGCGGCCCTCGGCGTCGTAGAGCGTCCGCACGACGGTCAGGGTTTCTGAAATCGCGCCGCGTACGGCCGGCAGGCGGACGGTGAGGACGAGCGCGACGTCGGTGTGCTTTCCGGTCGCGGCCGATCGGGCGATCGGCGCCGCCGCGGCCCGCAACACGAGCCCCGCCGGACTGTACATCCCCACGAGACCCAGGTCGGACGTCGCCGGCGTCGCGCGCTGCTCGGCAGTCGCGAGCGTGCCCTCGCGCGGGGCGTAGTAGCCGGAGCGCGAGCGCACGGTCATTCCCGGCCGCTTCACTTTCACGTCGACCTTGCGGAACTTGCCGTCCGGCCGGCCGTTCGACGTCTGATAGCCGACCAGGTAGTACGAGCCGGCCTCCTCGAAGATCTGATCGATGTCAGGCTCAAACGCGTCGGTATTCACAATGGCGCGCGCGCCGGTGTGCTCGGCCGCGATCTGCAGGAACTCCCGGCGGGTTCGCGCCGCGCGCTGGGCGGCGCCGGCCGGCATCACTCGTTCGGCCGGCCGGCCGGCGCGGCGGATCGGATTGGTGAGGTAGTTCTCGTATCCGCGGTACCCGGCCGGATCGATGCCGTAGATATTGATGTTTCCACGCTGCGCTTTGCGAAAGACGTCCTGCATGATTGACGCCAGTTCGCCCGCACATCCGCGGGTCGCCACGAAATCAATGGGCAGGCCCACGCTCACGAAAAAGACCGTCTTGCGGCGATTCGGCACGGTCGCCAGCCGGGACGCGACCGTATCGAGCACCGGAATGGTCGGCTGCGCGCGCTGGCACTGGCTCCGCATCAACGCGGGACTGAACCGCTGCGGCATGTCGCCTCCGCCGGGCCCCGGACCCATCGGCGTGGCCGGAATCCATCGCACCTCGGGCGGATCGAACTTGTCCACGGCTTCGATGAGCTTGGCGCGATCGTCGGTGAAATCCTGCGTCTTGCCCGCCTGCTGCGGAAAGATCACCGCTGCCACGTCCGACGGTCCGAGCTGATCGATGACGTACCGGCCGACGGCCCGCGCGGCCATGATGATGTCGAGATCGTCGAACGGGATGTTCCAGTCGTCCATGACGATCGCGACGAGCCGGCCGTCGCCGACCTGATCGGAGAGGTCGTTGGCGGCGACGTCGCGCGGCACGTGGCGCATCCACGCGCTCGGCGCCGGATCGTTTTCGGCCATGTCGATCTCGGACACGGCGACGAGCCGCTGCGGCTTGCCGTCTTCGGTCACCGTGAAGTCGTCGACGGTGAGACCGCGCACGGGACGGCGATCCTTGTCGAGGACCGAGACGTCGAGCCGAATGACGTCGACTTCCCCGCGAAACACCGGTTGCTGCGGAGAGGTTGGCGGCTGCGCTGGCGGCTGACCCTGGGGCGGCGGCGTCTGTTGCGCAGGCGGCGCCTGCTGCGCGCCCCCCGCGAGGACAGCGCATGCGAGCAGACAAACGACTGAAGCCGTTCTCACTGGCACTCGACACCTTCTGGAGGAGCTGGCTGGGAATAGTGTAACGTCGAACTTCAAACTTCAAACTTCGAACTTCAGACGGACACCTTCGTTAGTGGCGCGCGTCGAGCGGCGTCCCGCGCGAAGATCCAGCGACTTCTGCTCGCCGTCGCGAAGGCTCACGCGCGTCGCCCGGGCGACGAGCGGCTCGAGGACGTCGGCTGCGCGCCAGTTGACGGGATCGAGATCGGGTACCGCCGCGACGAAGTAGTCGCCCGGCGGCAGATCCACAAAGACGAAGCGGCCGTTCGTAGCTGGCCGTCGATGCATCAGTCGCTGGAACGGCGGGGACCAGAGCGCGCGGTTCGTCGGGAACGCCACCACATAGCACGCGGAGATCGGTGCGCCCGTGGACGTCGTGACGAGGCCGGAAAGTTTCGTGTGCAGGTCTGAAAACGTCAGTTCGATACCCGTCATGCTTCCGGTCGCGAGACTGAATTCGAGCGGCGTGTCGAACAGATCGCGCCCGTCCTTCACGGCCGACCGCAAACGCCAGCCCGGAGCCAGACCGGGCACGTAGTCCTCGATCTGATACACGCCAGGCAGAATGCTCCGTTCGAACGTGCCGTCAGGTCGCACTTCTGTCAGGGTCGGCTTCACGCCATCCTGCTGCAGACCAACGCGCACCGTGCCCGGATCGGGGAGCGCTATCGAGCGGCCCACGAACGTCACGCGGCCCGAAAAGACGAGCGGGGGCTGCAATCTGAGCATCACGCCGGGCGCGTCCATCGTCGGCACGTCCACGGTTTCGACGGCCCAGAGCGTCGCCGGATCCGACGGCAGCGCGTCGGACGCCGGTGTGAGGTACGCGCGCAGACCGTACCGGCCGGGAAAGAGATCTTCGAAGGCGAACTCGCCGTTCGGTCCAGACGTGCGCGTCAGACGGCCACGGCCGCCTCCCCACGCGAGAGGAATCGCAAACACCTGGACGCCGGCGGCGGGAAGTCCCCCAACGTCAAGAATCACGCCTGCCAGGCTGGCGGGACTTTCCTCCACGAGCGTGATGTCGATGCCGTCCCGCTCCTCGCCGCGATCGAGCCGGACGGTCGCCGCCTGACTTGGCGACGTCGTCCCACCATGGAAGACCGGCACGGTCTTTCGTTCGTCAGCCGGCATCGCGAGCACCTTGTACTCGCCGGCACGAACGCCCTCCACACGATAGACGCCGCGTTCGTCGCTGTGTCCGACGGCGACAATGCCGTTGCCGTCTTTCGGCGTGACATAGACGGACATTCCCGTCGCCGGACCGCCATCGGCGTCACGCACCGTGCCGCCAATCGCGCCGGTGCGAACGAGAGTGAGGATGAGAGCCTCGACTCGCTGACCTTCGTCGAGGGCGATGGGCGTGCCCTCGCCCTCTGGCCTGAGCGCGCCGTACTCGGTCGGGAGATATCCGGATTTCTCGGCGCGGAGGTGATAGAGATCGACAGCGAGGGCGGTGAACGCGAACCGGCCCCTCTCGTCGCTGACAGCCGTCTCCCGCTTCCACGCGGAGTTCATCAGCGTGAGCGTCACGCCGGCGACCGGCGCGCCGTCCACGCCGGCGACGACACCCGACACGCGCGCCGTGCCGCGGACATCCCGCGGAGGCCTCGCCGATGACACCTGCGAGAACAGCGGCGCCGTGGCCGTTCCAAAGACGGCAAGGAGAAGAACACTGCGGATGACGTTGGTCATGTGGCGCTTTAACTAGGTCATCGCGACGGCCGAGTCGTCGCTATGCATCATCACCGCCAGGTACCAACCCAGCATCACCAGCCACGGCAGCTCGGGCAGGGCCTTCGCGGCCGGAAGGATTTCCATCTCGCCACGGAGTTTCAGGCCTTGATGCGTTTGATACTTGATCAACGATACCCCGCCAGCCGCGGCAAATTCATATCGCGAATGCCAGAAGTTGGTGTTCGCCTGAATCTGGTCCCCGCCAGGTAACTCAAGCGTCCCGCCACCAGTCCAGGTGTTGTTGCGGAACACGCCGAGGTCAGCTTCCTGATCGCAGGCTCTGATGGAAACGCGTGTCTGAAGAAACCCTTGCCGCTTGAACGTCCAGCACCCGGGCTCGAGCCGGGCCGTTGCCAGCGAGCCGAAGGAGCTGCGGAACCGCAAGGTGCCGATCACTTCAGTGCCTCGAGACAGGTCGTACTCGGAGGTCATGAGGCGTGGCTGGCTCCACGAGAGCTCCTCACCGATCAGGTCCTGGATCTTCATGACTGTCTCCATGGACGATCGTGCTCACGCCTTGATGGCGATGAACACCACATGATGCTCGGGATACTGATCCCGGTCCATCAGCACGCATGTGCATCCTCGATCGCGCAGAACCGCCAGGTAGTCGTCATCGGCGAGCGAGCTGTAATAGAAGGTGCGCCCCTCCATCTCGCCCGTGATCTCGCCGTTCACGCCGCCCGCGGTGAAAACCAGCACGCCACCGGGCGCGAGCGCATCGCAGAGCTTCTCGACGACCGGACCCTGGGCGCCATGCGGCACATGAAAAATGCTGTCCCAGGCAACGATGACGTCGTAGGTCCCGGGAGGATCCCAGGCGCAGATATCTTCACGGATGAACTGCGCGGTCGCGTGGCGCTTCGCGGCCCTCGACAGCATGGCTTCGGACACGTCCAGGCCGACGACCTGGAATCCCGCCTGAACGAGGGCGTTCATGATCGCACCTCCGGTGCCGCACCCGACGTCGAGCGCTCGCGACCTGCGCGAGACCAGATCGATTGTCCGCTGCACGAACCGAAGTCCGGTCGTCCGCTGGTCTTGCTGCGCGTCCCACCAGGGCGCAATCGCGTCGTACTGACGACCGGTGGCTAACGGTTCCATGACTCGAGCGATCAGCGTATCTGAACCAGCCCTGTCGCGGTTCGGATCGTCGCGATGAGCGCGGGGTGCGGTCCTGCGTCGACCTGCAGCTCGATACCAAGCGGCTCGAGGATCTTCCGCACGTGCGCAGGATCCGGGTGCTCCGCCGAGAATGAGACGAGCTCGACGCCGCCGGCCGCCGAACCCGCAGGATGCGGACTCGTGCCCCAGTCGATGAAGAACGGGACCAGGCCGTCGGCGATGACCGTCGTGGGATCGGTGAACGTCCAGCTGAGGGAGACGCCATCGGCGCACAGACGACTCCCGGAGCTGATGGCGCCCAGCCGGACGCCGTGTCGGACCCCGTCGGCAATGACCCGCTGCAGGGCCGTGGTGCGCGCGGCCCACGCGACCAACCTCGGTCCGCCGAGACGGTCGATGTCGAACCAGCGAGGCGCCGCTGGCGCCGGCTGTTCGGGATCTGGACCGACGATCTCCAGATACGACGCCGGTCCTATCGCGATCAGCGCGTTCCTGGTGCCGCGGCCGAGGTGCCGGCCGCCGGGAGAAGGACGCACGCCAAGCCGGCGCTCGAGTTCCGCGCACGACGCCTCGAGATCGTTCGTCGCGTAAACGAGGTGATCAACGCGATGAAGGAGGGACACGTTCACCGAGGAGCAACGCTCCACGCGAGCGTCGTTACTTGAGGATGCGCTCTCGGTCGTACCATGGCCCGGCGGTGTCGCCCGCCCTTCGACGTCGTCGCCGAGTCCCACAGGCCGACGAGCGGCGTCGTCTGCGGCATCGAAAAGAGCAGCGAAGAGAGAACCGCGGTCGCAAAGGTGCGCATAGTTCGACTCAACTACTGTTGTCGGCCTACCGTGCCGCGTTCTCCAGCCGATCGGCAATCAGGCGATACACGGCCCTGTCGTTCATCATGAGCGTGTGAATCACCGGGAACAGGGCCGGTTCGTCGCGATCTGTCACCATCGTCTCCGACACTGCGACGAGACCATCGTTCGGCTCACCTTGAAACAGGGACCGTCTCCCGCGCCACCCGGCTGTCCCGGCGACGATCGTGTAGGGACTCGAGACCGCTGGCAGCTGATCGAACCACTCAGGGGATCCGAGACAGTCACCGCAGCTGCGGCGAAGCCACCGGTACGGGAGCCATCGCCGGGCCCGGACCGCGAGGCGCGGAGTCTGGTTTGGGGTGCCAAACATCACGAGGTGCCGCACGCGCAGCTCGGGCACGTGCGCGAGCGCTTCGCGCAGCACCAACCCGCCAAACGAATGGCCAATCAATCCGACCTCGGTGCCGTGCGCGCCGAGGCGCCGGAGACGCGCGATCAGGCGCGACACGATGCGGTCGTGGCTTTCGAGCAACGGCGAGTATGCGAAAAACGCCGGCCGGTGACCGGACTTCGAAAGCCGGCGGGCGAGGAACGCCATCGAGAGCGGCGATCGACCGAGTCCGTGGACGAGGAGCACCCTCATGGGCACCTCACGATTTCGACTGAATTCCAACCCGTTGCCCGCCAAAGGAACGTGAGAACGGCTCGAGCATACGCTCCGGTCAGCGTTCCTGTCGTAAGAAAGGATTGAGAAGTTATGAGTCTGGCGTGATTCCTGGCCTCATCGCTGAGCCGTCTTGCCTCCAGGTGACGCACTACCGTCTGGAGGAGTCCACATGACGGCGGGGTTCGTGATTGCAGTTGCGGTCGTGCTCCTGGCGACGTCGCCAGCCTATGCGCAAGGACAGCGCCAGCCCCTTGAACAACTTCAGACCAAGCTACGGATCGGCGAAAGGATCCAGGTGGTGGATGGCAACCGGACCATCATCCGCGGCCGCTTCGACGGCGTCGCGGGATCGTCTCTTCGACTGACAGTCAATGGGAGAATCATCGAGGTTCAGGAGTCGCAGATTTACCAGGTCCGCAAACAACGTCCGGAGCCGGATGGCGTCCTCATCGGTCTTGGCATCGGCGCGTTGGCCGGCTTGACGTACGTGCGGATGCAGTGCAGAGGAGCCAGCGAGCACCCCGACTGTCTTCGCGCTGACAGTCTGGTGTTAGGTGCGCCAATCGCAGGGGCCGCCGCGCTCATCGATCTTTTTCTCACAAGGTTCGACACCATCTTTGAGCGCGTCACCTCGTCGACTCGACGATGGCGCATCTCGCCGATGCTCAATGGGCGTCAAAAGGGCATCGTCATGATGGTCGCTTTCTGACGGCCGCAAGCGGCGCTTACCATCGTGTCGAATCGCCTGCCGTACCCGCGTCGCTCGTCGGCGACAGCGGCCTGTCAGGCGCTGCAGAAGTACCAAGCCAGCGATCGAGTTCGGTTTCCGCCGCCCGCAGCCGCCGATCCTTGCCATGCTTGTAGTCTCGAAAGGCGCGCCAGAAGCGAACGATATGCACATGTCGCCCGGTTGCTGGTACGACGATTCCAAGCGGGTTGAATTCCTGCGATCCGGCGAAAGCACGAAACAGCGCGACCTCGGCCCGTGCGGGACGTGTCCAACTACTGCGTTCAGACCAGTTCAGCACGACCGCCCGATGTCCCCATCTGGGCAGCCAGGCCTGCTCAACATATTGCTGCCAGTGGGGGCTGTTCGAGTACACGAGCAGGAGGTCTTTGCCTTGGGCTCCCCACATCGCACGGAAACGCCGAACCGCCCGCCATTGGCGCCAGCGGTAATAGCCATAGCACACAGGACATCAACGCCATTCCGATGTTGGCTGCGAGCCCCTGGTCGCCATGGCCCAGATAGAACACCTGAACGAGCGCGCAACCGAGGACTCCCCACAGCACGGCTCGAGGAAGCGAGAGATTGATCACCGACGTTCCGGAGTCGGCGAGCGACAACAAGATCCCGAACGCAATCCCCGTGAGCAAACCCATCGGCGCGAGGACGATGATCATCCCCTCGGTGTCGCCGGGGTCGATGCTGTCCGAGTCGAGGATGGCGATCAAAGTGCCGATGGCGATCCAGGCTGCGAACCAGACCACTCCCCACGTCACACCGATGGTCAAGACACGTCGGGTCGCCGATGCTCGGCTGCTCATTACGGCGCCGGCTCGACCATCGTCAAACGACTGGGACCCGACATCGGATCAGTCTACTCCGCGTTCGGTCGAATAATTACTGGACGGCCTCAATGAAATCCTCGGATAGCCGTGGTGGCCCGGGCGTGCCCACGCTCACATACTCCAATTCCTGAGCCGCTGGCTCACGGCCTCCGTGACAAGAGCGCGGGCCTCGAGTCGCGAGATCCCGCGTGCCAGCAGTTCGTCATACCGCGTGTGCGCGTGTCGAACATGTGCACTGCCAGCTCGACCGCATCCGTCTCGAGGCGTTTGGCTGCCGCCGAGCGGCCCACGCGACCTGAGTATTTCCGGCACGCGTGTTCCGCAATAGCCCGTTGTTCTTCGCTCGGACACCCGGGCAACAAGTCACCCACTCGCTGAGCGAACGTCTCGACGTATTCGGCATCGAGCTCCTGACGCCGCTCGGCGGCTCGCTCGCGAGCGAGCTGTCTCGCGTCGGCATCCGAGAGGCACTCCTGCTCCGCTCGCATGAGCGCCGCGTCCTCGACGAGCACACCCTGCCGCTCGTACCTCTTGCGCGACCGGCTGAAACGGACGACGACCGCTCGAAGGGTCGAATGGCGGCTGGCTCGCCGCGTGAGTGCGGCATCACCCCGAGCCAGGAACACGAGATGATCGAGATCGGCACACGCGAGGCACAAAGGTCGTTCCGCTTCCAGTCGCAGGAACCGCCCTTTGCCTAATTCCTCACCACATTCCGCGCAGACGGAGTCCCGGAGGATCCAGAAGACGACGATTTCGGCGGGCGCTGAGATCTTGTCCACCACTGTCGTTCCCAGGAGATCGCGCGGTCGGGTGGGCGACTGCAAACCGAAGTTAGACACTCAGCCCCCGACGACGCTAATCTAGGCTTCCGAGGTCTGGATGCACAACGAATTTACGGCGGTGTTCGAACGCGACGGTGACTTTTACGTGTCGTACTGCCCCGAGATTCCCGGCGCCAACGGCCAGGGCCGCACGAAGGACGAAGCGCGTGCGAGCCTCGCCCAGGCGATCGCCTTGATTCTGGAGGATCGCCGTGAAGAAGGCCGGCCTCCGAGGCGTCCCGGCAACTGCCGAGCGTGAAACGGTAATCGTTCGGTGAAGCGCAGCCTCGTTGCTGCGTCATCTCCGCACGTACGGCTGCGTCTTGAAGCGCGAGGGCGCTTCGCACTCCCTCTGGATGAATCCAGCGAACGGCGCTGTCGAAGCAGTGCCGCGACACGCAGAAATCGCAAATCTTCTCGCCCACAAGATCTGTCGCAACCTCGGAATCCAAGAACCGGGATCCGGTTAGACACCGCTGTCGACGAGTCTCGGATCGATCGCCCTATAGGTGTTCTCGTTTGTCAGCGCTCGGTGGCCCAGGCCGGCGCAGTGACCTTGACGCCGTTCCGCCTCACGCCAATGAGCAGATCTCCGGGGCCGGTCGGCGGGAGCGGCAGCGTATAGGTGACGGCGTACTGCGAGAGCAACAGGTCGGTCAGGCCCCTGGCGGTCTTCGCAAGCGAGAGCGTGTTGTTGATCGTCTCGCCGCGCCCACCGCTCAGGTGTGTGACGCGCGCCATCACCGTCTCGGTCCACGTGATGCCACCGGATGGCGCAATCTCCACGCCCCAGAGCGCAGTGCCGGTGGCCTTCAGGGCACCAGCAATCTGTTGCGGCTCAAGCCTCTCACTGCGGCCACCCGTTCGCGGCTCGAGGCTCACCATTGCAAGGACGACACGCCGCATCGTCGTCTCCTTCTCGAGTGCGTTGGCGGCTTCAACGATGTCTGGCAGAAAGGAGTAGCCGCCGCTGATGACCTGGCCGACTAGGCGATCCATCGCGGCAGCATCCTGGACGCTGGCAAATGCAACGCCTCGAGACTGCAACAGCCTGACGCCGACCCGGGTGGCCGGACTTCGCTCGCGCAGCGCGTCGACGACGGACGTCATGGCGGCCCGCACGGACAGAATGTCATCGGTATGGAGATCGATCACGAAGACCAGCGACACCGGCTCCGCGGCAGGACGGACATCGAGCACAGTCTGGTCGCGATCATCGACGCGCACAGCAAAGTCCTTTGCGGCGAGGCCGAGGACTGGAGTGCCGCCAGCATCCGCGACGGCGACGTACGTGACGCTCGAGCTTGCTTGTGCCGAGACTCTGACGAAGACGAGCGACGTGACAGCGAGCGCAAGAAACAACAGTGCTGACCCGCGGGTCCATGTCTCGAAGGTCAAGGCGAGCCTTCCGATCATGGCAGTTGGTGATTCCGCTGCGAGCCGACGTCAGGACTTCCTGTAGATTCGCCGGAACGGCGTAGGCGTCGCGACCGCGCGCCCCCACGGCAGCGGATCGGCAACGATGAGACTCTCCCAGACCAACGCACCGTCGGCCTCCAGCGAGATCGCTTCCCGCACGGTCCGGCGAGTCTCGGCGAATGCAGGCGTCCGACCCGGCGCGGTCGTCCTCTGCTTCTCGTACGTCATGATCACCAGGTGCCGGCCCGCCCACGTCGCCTTCGAGATCGACTCGTGCAGCGTGGTCGTCATCGCTTTGAGAGATTGGGGCCACGGCGGCGGATCGGCGACGATCTGGCTCGGGTGCTCCGTCCCATCCAGGATGTAGATCGTCCGCATGGGATATGAGGTCTCCGAAGACCACCCGGCGGTTGATGCCGTAACCCGAAAGGCCGTCGAATCGACCGTCAGCGTCGTCCCATCCTGCGTGATCGTCATGCTGCGGTTGGGCGGATAACTGATCGTGGGCGAGACCGCCGTCCATTTCCCCGAGAAGTCTGGAAGGCTTTGGCCGTCCAGTGCCACCGTGAGCGGCGCCATGACCATCAGTCCGGCAACGAGGAGAATGCGGAACATCGGTCCTCCTTCGAGCGTGAGACGACCCGTCGGAAAAGGTTAGGCCTCCACCAGACAGTCGTCAATCAGAACGGTCATGTCACGAGCTTGGAGGGTCCTGGACGATCGCGACACAAGATAACGGGCGCGCCCACCTCGTGAGCGCGCCCGCCATTCCGTAGTTCGAAGTCCGAACTTCGAAGTTTGACGTTCGAAGTTATTCCCCGTCGTCCCGGAACATATAGTCCGCATCCGTCAGATCGTCCATCTCCCGCTGAGCTTCGAGCTCCTCGGGCGATGGCGGCGGCGGTGGCGGCGGCTCGTCCGGCGGAATCGTGACGTGTTTGTACCACTCGAAGCCCGTCCCGGCCGGAATCAGCCGGCCCATCGTGACGTTCTCCTTGAGACCGCGCAGGTAGTCCACCTTGCCCGAAATCGACGCCTCGGTGAGCACGCGCGTCGTCTCCTGGAACGACGCGGCCGAGATGAACGAGTCGGTCGAGAGCGACGCCTTCGTGATGCCGAGGAGCAGCGGCCGGCCCTTGGCCGGCAGCGAGCCGGCCTGCAGCACGCGCTCGTTCTCTTCCTGGAAGCGGAACTTGTCCACTTGCTCCTCGATCAGGAACTCGGTGTCGCCCACTTCCTCGACCTTCACCCACCGCATCATCTGCCGGACGATGACCTCGATGTGTTTGTCGTTGATGCCGACGCCCTGCAGCCGGTAGACCTCCTGGATCTCGTTGACGAGATAGGCGTGGAGCTCCTTCTCGCCGAGGACCGCCAGGATGTCGTGCGGGTTGCGCGGACCGTCCATGAGCGGCTCGCCCGCGCGCACGCGGTCGCCGTCCTGGACGTTCACATGGACGCCGCGCGGCAGCGAGTACTCGCGCGCCGCCGTGGCCTCGTCGGGCACGACCTCGATCTTGCGCATGCCCTTGACGATGCCCAGGTGCCGCACGATGCCGTCGATCTCCGAGATCACGGCGGTCTCCCGCGGCTTGCGCGCCTCGAACAGCTCGACCACGCGCGGCAAGCCGCCCGTGATGTCCTTGGTCTTGGTCGTCTCGCGCGGGATCTTCGCGAGGACGTCGCCGGCGACCACCGGCTCGCTGTTGCTCACCATCAGGTGCGCGTTCGACGGCATGTGGTACTTGTGCAGCGCCTTGCCATCGGCCCCGATGATCTCGATCGCCGGCTGCTTCTTCTCATCCGGCGAGTCGACGATGATGAGCCGCGAGAGCCCGGTGACTTCGTCCACGTCCTCGTGGACCGTCACCTTGTCGATGATGTCCTTGAATCGCACCGACCCGGTGGCTTCCGTGAGGATCGAGAACGTGTACGGATCCCACTCGACCAGGACCTGCCCCTTCTCGACCTGCTGGCCGTCGCGCACCTTGAGGTGCGCGCCGTAGACGACGGCGTAGCGCTCGCGCACGACGCCCTTGTCGTCGAGGATGTTGATCGATCCGGTGCGGTTCATGACGATCAGCGACTTGCCGCCCGCGTGGGCGGTGTCCTTCTGCTCGCGCCCTTCGACCGCCACGAGCCCCTCGTAGCGGACCTTGCCCTTGTGGCGGGTCTCGAGCGTGGACTGCTCGGACACGCGCGAGGCCGTGCCGCCGATGTGGAACGTGCGCATCGTGAGCTGCGTGCCGGGCTCGCCGATCGACTGCGCGGCGATGACGCCCACCGCCAGTCCCAGCTCGACCAGCCGGCCCATCGCCAGGTCGCGGCCGTAGCACTTCGCGCAGACCCCGCGGCGTGACGCGCACGTGAGCACCGACCGGATCTTCACCCGCTCGATGCCCGCGTCCTCGACCGCGTCGGCCAGCGCTTCGTCGATCTCGCCCGCCGACGGGACGATCGTATCGCTCGACGCCGGGTCGTTGATGTCCTCGAGCGCGACGCGGCCGATGATGCGGTCGCTCAGCCGCTCGACGATCTCGCCGCCGGAATCGACGATGGCTCGCGCCTCGATGCCGTCGAGCGTGCCGCAGTCGATCTCCGAGATGATCACGTCCTGCGCGACGTCCACGAGCCGGCGTGTCAGGTAGCCGGAATCGGCCGTCTTGAGCGCCGTGTCCGCCAGACCCTTGCGGGCGCCGTGCGTCGAGATGAAGTACTGCAGCACGGTGAGGCCTTCACGGAAGTTGGACGTGATCGGCGTCTCGATAATCTCGCCTGATGGCTTCGCCATCAGGCCACGCATTCCTGCCAGCTGGCGGATCTGCTGCTTGCTGCCGCGCGCGCCGGAGTCGGCCATGATGTAGACCGGGTTGAAGCTCTTGCCCGACTTGTCGAGCCCCTCCATCTCGCCGAACATCTCGTCGGCGATCTTCTCGGTGACCTCCGACCAGATCGCGATGACCTTGTTGTAGCGCTCGCCGTTGGTGATCGCGCCGTCCTGGTACTGGCCTTCGACCTTGATCACCTCGTCGCGTGCCTGCTGGACGAACTCGACCTTCTTCTCCGGGATGATCAGGTCGTCGATGCCGATCGAGAGCCCGGACTTGGTGGCGTAGGTGAACCCGAGGTGCTTGAGGCTGTCCAGCATCTCGACCGTACGCTCCAGCCCGTGCCGGAGGTAGCAGTACCGCACCGCCTGCTGCAGGCCCTTTTTCTTCATCAGACCGTTGAGATACGGCATCTCCTTCGGCAGCGCGGTGTTGAAGATCACGCGCCCGACGGTCGTGTTGATGATCTGGCCCTCGACGCGCCGGTCCTCGGCCTCGGCGATGTCCTGTGAGTCGCGCTGAATCGTGAGATCAATCAACTGTCCCGTGTACCGCAGGCGGATCGGCGACAGGGTCTCGACCTCGCCCGCCTCGAGCGCCAGCAGTACGTCGTCAATCGACGCGAACGCGCGGCCTTCGCCCTTGGCGCCGGTCTTCGACTTCGTGAGGTAGTAGCAGCCGAGCACGATGTCCTGCGACGGGATCGCGATCGGTTGACCGGACGCCGGCGAGAGGATGTTGTTCGACGACATCATCAGCACGGACGCTTCGATCTGGGCCTCGGGCGAGAGCGGAATGTGCACCGCCATCTGGTCGCCGTCGAAGTCCGCGTTGAACGCCGTGCAGACGAGCGGGTGGATCCGGATCGCCTTGCCTTCGACGAGCACGGGCTCGAACGCCTGGATCCCCAGCCGATGGAGCGTTGGCGCGCGATTGAGCAGCACCGGGTGCTCGCGGATCACTTCCTCGAGGATGTCCCACACCTCGCCGCGCTGCTGCTCGACCATCTCCTTCGCCTGCTTGATGGTCGAGACGAGGCCGCGCTCTTCGAGCTTGTTGTAGATGAACGGCTTGAACAGCTCGAGCGCCATCTTCTTGGGCAGCCCGCACTGGTGCAGCTTCAGCTCGGGGCCGACGACGATGACCGAACGGCCGGAGTAGTCGACGCGCTTGCCGAGCAGGTTCTGGCGGAACCGGCCCTGCTTGCCCTTGAGCGTGTCAGACAGCGACTTCAGCGGCCGGTTGTTGGCGCCGCGCAGCACGCGGCCGCGCCGGCCGTTGTCGAACAGCGCGTCCACGGCCTCCTGGAGCATCCGCTTTTCGTTGCGGATGATGACGTCGGGCGCCTTGAGCTCGATGAGCTTCTTCAACCGGTTGTTCCGGTTGATGACGCGGCGATAGAGGTCGTTCAAGTCCGACGTCGCGAACCGGCCGCCGTCGAGCGGCACCAGCGGCCGCAGCTCCGGCGGAATGACCGGGACCACGTCCAGGATCATCCACTCCGGCTTGTTGTTCGACCGGCGGAACGCGTCCACGACTTTCAGGCGTTTGGCGAACTTGAGCTTCTTCTGCGCCGACGTCTCGTTGCGCATCTTCTCGCGCAGCTCCTCGGCGAGCCGCTCGACGTGCACGCGGCGGAGCATTTCCTTGATCGCTTCGGCGCCCATCTGGGCCTTGAAACGCACGCCCCAGCGTTCACGCTCCTGGCGATACTGCTCCTCGGTGAGCAGCTGCTTCTCCTTCAGATCGGAGTCGCCCGGATCGATGACGACGTAGGCCTCGAAGTACAGGATGCGCTCGAGGTCACGGAGCGACAGGTCGAGCAGGTGGCCGATGCGGCTCGGCAACCCTTTGAAGAACCAGACGTGGCTCACGGGCGTGGCGAGCGCGATGTGGCCCAGCCGCTCGCGCCGGACCTTGGCCTGCGTCACCTCGACACCGCACTTGTCGCAGATCACGCCGCGGTGCTTCATGCGCTTGTACTTGCCGCAGAGGCACTCCCAGTCGGTGACCGGGCCAAAGATCTTCGCGCAGAAGAGGCCGTCCCGTTCCGGCTTGAACGTCCGGTAGTTGATCGTCTCCGGCTTGGTGACCTCGCCGTGCGACCACTGCAGGATGCGCTCGGGCGACGCGAGGCTGATGCGAATCGCGTCGAAGTCGGCCGTGAGCTGACCCTTGTCGTGAATGTTTGGTCTCATTAAACCTTCACCCCTTCCAGCGTCGCCGGCACGGTGACGGCCTCTTCGGCCGCCGGCGTCTCGACGACGGCCCGCGGCTTCGTCTTCATCAGCTCGACATCCAGACAGAGCGCCTGAAGCTCGCGAATGAGGACGTTGAACGACTCCGGCAGCCCGGGCTGGAACGACGCGTCGCCCTTGACGATCGCCTCGTAGATCTTCGCCCGGCCCGTGACGTCGTCCGACTTGGCCGTGAGCAGTTCCTGCAGGATGTGCGCCGCGCCGTAGGCCTCGAGCGCCCAGACCTCCATCTCGCCGAAGCGCTGGCCGCCGAACTGGGCCTTGCCGCCGAGCGGCTGCTGCGTGATGAGCGAGTACGGCCCAATCGATCGCGCGTGGATCTTGTCGTCGACCAGGTGCGACAGCTTCAGCATGTAGATGTAGCCGACCGTGACGTCCTGTTCGAACGCTTCGCCCGACATCCCATCGAAGAGCTGGGTCTTGCCGCCCTTCGGCAGCCCGGCTTCCTCGAGCCACTTCTTGATCTCGGCCTCCGTGGCGCCGTCGAAGACCGGCGTCGCAAAGTAGAGTCCGAGCGCGTGCGCGGCCCACCCCAGGTGGGTCTCGAGGATCTGACCGACGTTCATACGCGACGGCACGCCGAGCGGGTTCAGCACGATCTCGACCGGAGTGCCGTCTGGCAGATACGGCATGTCCTCTTCGGGGAGAATGCGCGCGATGACGCCCTTGTTGCCGTGCCGGCCGGCCATCTTGTCGCCGACCGAGAGCTTGCGCTTCATCGCGACGTAGACCTTGACGAGCTTGATGACGCCCGGCGGCAGCTCGTCGCCACGGCGGATCTTCTCTTTCTTCTCCTCGAACTCGCGCTGGATGACGTCCACGCGCTGCGCCGTCCGGTCTTCCATCGTGCGCAGCTCGTCTTCGAAGCCGAGGTCGTCGGTCTCGATCCGCGCCCGCACGAGGGTCGTGAACGGCACTTCGGCCATCGCGTCGTCGGTGAGCACGTTGCCCTTGCGGATCACGCGCTCGCGGCCGTCGGCGTCGAACAGATCGGTCCGCAGCGTGCGCCCGTTCAAGAGCTGGACGAGCCGCTTCTTGGTCTCCTCGTGGAGGATGCGGATCTCGTCCTGCAGGTTCTTTTCCATCAATTCGAGCTCGTCCTGCTCGATTTGCTTGGCGCGGTCGTCCTTCTCGATCCCCTTGCGGGAGAAGATCCGGACGCCGACGACGATCCCCTCGATGCCCGGCGGACACGTGAGCGACGCGTCCTTCACGTCGCCCGCCTTCTCGCCGAAGATCGCGCGCAGCAGCTTCTCTTCCGGCGTGAGCTGCGTCTCGCCCTTCGGCGTCACCTTGCCGACGAGAATGTCGCCGGGCTTGACGTAGGCGCCGATGCGGATGATGCCGCTCTCGTCGAGGTCGCGGAGGTAGCTCTCGGAGACGTTCGGGATGTCCCGCGTGATCTCCTCGGGTCCGAGCTTGGTGTCGCGCGCCTCGATCTCGAACTCCTCGATGTGGATCGACGTGTAGTAGTCGTCCTTCACCATGCGCTCGCTGACGAGAATCGCGTCCTCGAAGTTGTAGCCGCGCCACGGCATGAAGGCGACCAGCACGTTCCGGCCGAGCGCGAGCTCGCCGAGCTCGGTGCACGGCCCGTCGCCGAGTACCTGGCCCTTCGTCACGCGCTGGCCGACCCGCACGATCGGCCGCTGGTTGATGCACGTGTTCTGGTTGGAGCGCTTGAACTTCGTCAGGCTGTAGATGTCGGCGCCCATCTCGCGTGACAGGCCCTCGGTATCGCTGCCTTCCACGCGCACGACGAGGCGCTTGCTGTCCACGTAGTCCACGGTGCCCGACCGCCGCGCGACGACGACCGCGCCCGAGTCACGCGCCGTGATGTACTCCATGCCGGTGCCGATGAACGGCGACCGGGCCTGAAGCAGCGGCACCGCCTGGCGCTGCATGTTCGATCCCATCAGCGCGCGGTTCGCGTCGTCGTTCTCGAGGAACGGGATGAGCGACGCGGCGACCGACACGAGCTGCTTCGGCGAGACGTCGATATAGTCGACCTTCTCGCGCGGCGACAGGATGAAGTCGCCGGCCTGACGCGCGTTGACGCGCTCGCCCTTCAGGTAGCCGTCCTCGTCGATTTCGACGTTGGCCTGCGCGATGATGTACTGGTCTTCCTCCCACGCCGACAGATAGAAGCAGTAGGGCTCGAACTCCACGCCCTTCTTCTTCGACCGGCCATCGCTCCCGACGATGTCGTCGGCATCGACGATGTCGCCGGCCTTGTATTTCGGATTGCCGCCGGCGTTGGTGATGAACACGTAGTCCTCGACGCGGCCGTTCTTGACCTTGCGGTACGGCGACTCGATGAAACCGAAGTCGTTGATCCGCGCGTACGACGAGAGCGACGAGATGAGGCCGATGTTCGGACCTTCCGGCGTCTCAATCGGACAGATCCGGCCGTAGTGCGTCGGGTGCACGTCGCGCACCTCGAACCCCGCGCGCTCGCGCGAGAGGCCGCCCGGGCCGAGCGCCGAGAGCCGCCGCTTGTGCGTGACCTCGGACAACGGGTTCGTCTGGTCCATGAACTGCGAGAGCTGCGACGACCCGAAGAACTCGCGAATCGCGGCCATGACCGGCTTGGCGTTGATCAGGTCGTGCGGCATCGCCGTCGCCATTTCCTGGTAGACGGACATCTTCTCCTTGATGGCCCGCTCCATCCGCACCAGGCCGATGCGGAACTGGTTCTCGAGCAGCTCGCCGACCGACCGCACGCGGCGATTGCCGAGGTGGTCGATGTCGTCGATGAGCGCCAGGTTCTTGCGCAGCTTCAGCAGGTACCGGATGACCTCGTAGAAGTCGGCCGGGTGCAGCACCTTCTCGTCGAGCGGCGTGTTCAGCTTGAGCTTCGTGTTCAGCTTCAGCCGGCCGACGCGCGAGAAGTCGTACTTCTGCGCGTTGAAGAACATGTTCTCGAAGAGGGTCCGCGAGCTGTCGAGCGTCGGCGGATCGCCCGGCCGCAGGCGCCGGTAGATCTCGATGAGCGCCTCTTCATGCTTCTGGATCGGATCCTTCTTGAGCGTCTGCGACAGCACGGGCCCGATTTCGTCCTTCTCCGGGAAGAAGATCTCGATGCTCTCGACGTTCTTCTCCTGCGCCATCGCGATGACGCGGTCGGAGAGCTCCTCGTTGGACTCGAGGATGACCTCACCGGTCGCCGGATCGATCACGTCCGAGGCGGCGAACGCGCCCTCGCGCTCGTTGTCCACGAGCTCGATCGACGGCACGCCGGCCTTCTTCAGCGCCTCGATCTGGTCGCGGCGGATCTTCTTGCCCGCGTGCAGCGCCAACTCCGTGCCCGGAATCGGGAACTCGGCCCCCGAGCGCCGGCCGATGAGCGACTCGCCCACCTTCCAGCCGACGCGGCCGCCCTTCAGCGACAGCTCGTCGATCGTGTAGAACGTGCGCAGAATCTCGTGCGCCCCGCGCAGGCCGAGCGCGCGCAGGAAGACGGTCGCGAGGAACTTCCGCTTGCGATCGATGCGGACGTACAGCAGGTTCTTCGTGTCGTACTCGAACTCCACCCACGACCCGCGGTACGGAATGATCTGCGCGACGTAGAGCGTCTTGTCTTCCGTGTGGAAGAACGCGCCCGGCGATCGGTGCAGCTGGCTGACGATGACCCGCTCGGTGCCGTTGATGATGAACGTGCCGTGGTCACCCATGAGCGGGATGTCGCCGAAGTAGACCTCCTGCTCCTTGATGTCGCGGATCGTCTTGACGCCGGTCTCCGGGTCCTTGTTCCAGACGACGAGCCGGATCGTGACCTTGAGCGGCACGGCGAACGTCATGCCGCGCTCCTGGCACTCCTCGACGTCGTACTTGAGCTTCATCGAGACGGTCGTGCCGCAGAGATCGCACACGTCGCCGCGGGCCTCGTTGGCCCGGCCGCACGACGGACAGATCACCGCGCCCTCGCCGTACGGGTCGGCCACGAGGACGGTGCCGCAGCTCTCGCACTTCTTGCGCAGGTGCTCGAGGCCGGTCAGCCGGCCGCATTTGCACTCCCAGTTGCCGATCGAGTACTCGATGAACTCGAGCGACGAGTTCTCGCGGAAGTCGCTGATCGGGAACACCGACTTGAACACGGACTGCAGACCGACGTCCTCGCGCTCGGATGGCAGCCGGTTCATCTGCAGAAACCGCTCGTACGATTTCTTCTGGATCTCGATCAGATTCGGGATCGGGATCGTCGTCCGGATTTTCGAGAAGTCGATACGTTCGCGGTAGACGTTTTTGGGCAGGCTGTACATTAATAAACCTCTGGAGAAAAGAGCCCGCGGGCAACTTCGAACTTCAAACGTCGAACTTCGAACACCGGAACACCCTGACGCTGGTCATCCGATCTTTTGAAAGAGAAAAGATGACGCGCGACAGTTCATTCCTCCGTTCCAAGTTCGCAGTTCGAAGTTCGACGTTGCGAAGCGCAACCCCGCACCCGCCAGACTGACTGCCCGCGCGGCCAGTGGCCGCGCGGGATGAGCATTCCGAGAGACCGGCGGCCTGAAGCGCGCCGGCTCCATCGAACGGCGCGCGCATGACGCGCGCGCGAGGTCACTTGACCTCGACCTTGGCGCCCGCCTCCTCGAACTTCTTCTTGATGGCGGCCGCTTCGTCCTTCGACACGCCTTCCTTGATCGGCTTGGGGGCCGATTCAACGAGGTCCTTGGCTTCCTTCAACCCCAGGCTGGTCACTTCGCGGACGGCCTTGATGACGTTGATCTTGTTGCCGCCGATCTCGGTCAGCGTGACGGTGAACTCGGTCTTCTCCTCGACCGCCGCGGCTGCGCCGCCGGCAGCCATCATGCCGGGCATCGCCATCGGCATGGCCGCCGCGGCGGACACGCCGAGCTCCGCCTCGAGCGCCTTGACGAGCTGCGACAGCTCGAGCACCGAGATCCCTTTGATGTATTCCACGACCTGTTGCTGCGTCACTTCGGCCATTGTTCTCTCCTGAAAAAACTCTGTAACTTAGAACTTAGAACTCAGAACTTGATTCTTTAACTCTGAACCGAACCACGGCATCTCCTATTAAACAGATGCGCGCCGAGCGCGCCACCGCCGTTCTACGGTCTAAGTTCTGAGTTCTCAGTTGTCGTTGTCTCCGCTTCAGACTTCTTCCGGTCCGCCGCGGCCAGCACGTTCATCAAGTCGCGCGGCACGGCGGACAACACCGTCACGAGCTGCTGCATCGGCGCCTGCAGCACGAACAGCAGCTTCGCGTAGAGCTCAGGCTTGCTGGGCAGGCTGGCGAGGTCGTTCACCGCCGCCGGCGTGACCTCGCGGCCCTGCACGATGGCCGCCTTGATGCTCATCTTCGGCGTGGCCTTCACGAACGTCGTGAGGGCCTTGACCATCGCGACCGGGTCCTGGCCCGTATACACGACGGCCGTCGTCCCGGCGAAGTGCGCCGTGAACGGCTCGAAGGACGTGCCCGCGGCCGCCCGCCTGGCGAGCGTGTTCTTGACGACCTTGTACGACGCGCCGGCGGCCCGAATCTGCCGGCGCAGCTCGGTCACCTGCGGCACCGTGACGCCTCGGTAGTCCACCAGCACCGCGGTCTCGGCGTCTTTGAAGGCCGCGGTGAGATCGTTCAGTTCCGTCTCTTTTTCCGCTCTGCTAACGGCCATATCAGTGCTTCACCAGTTCCTCGACGTGCGACGTGTCGATGTCCACGCCCGGGCCCATCGTCGACGACATCGTGACGCTCTTCAGGTACTTGCCCTTGGCCGTCGACGGCTTGGCCTTGACGATGTTCTCCATGAGGGCGTGGGCGTTGGCGATCAGCCGCTCCTTGTCGAACGAAATCTTGCCGATCGGCGCGTGCACGATGCCCGCCTTGTCCACGCGGAATTCGACCTTCCCGGCCTTGATTTCCTGCACCGCCCTGGTGACTTCGAGCGTCACCGTGCCGGTCTTCGGGTTGGGCATCAGGCCGCGCGGGCCGAGCACCTTCCCGAGCTTGCCGACGGCGCGCATCATGTCAGGCGTCGCGACGACGGCGTCGAAGTCCATCCAGCCGCCCATGATGCGCTCGACGAGCTCCTCGCCGCCGATCTCATCGGCGCCCGCCTCTTTCGCTTCACGCTGTTTCTCGGCGTTGGCGATGACGAGCACCTTCTTCGACTTGCCGAGGCCGTGCGGCAGCACGACGGTGCCGCGCACCATCTGATCCGAGTGCTTCGGATCGACGCCGAGGCGGACGGCTATCTCGACCGTCTCGTCGAACTTCGTGTACTTCACCTTCTGAAGAAGCGGCACGGCCTCCTCGATCGAGTGTGTCTTCGTCGGGACCTGCTGTCGCGCCGCCTGATACTTCTTCCCTCGCGTCCGCATCTCCACTGCCTCAATACATTTCTGAGTTCGACCACATCACCGCGTCACGACGTTCCCGTCGCTAGTCAATGACATCGAGCCCCATCGACCTGGCCGTCCCCCTGACCGACTGCATCGCCGACTCGAGCGTGTCGCAGTTCAGATCGGGCAGCTTCAGCCTGGCGATCTCGGCAACCTGTTTGGTGGTCACCGTGCCGACCTTCGTCTTGTTCGGCTCGCCGGACCCCTTGGCGATGTTGGCGGCGCGCTTCAGCAGCACCGCGGCCGGCGGCGTCTTCGTGATGAACGAGTACGACCGGTCCGAATAAATCGTCACGACGACCGGAATGATCAGCCCGTCGTCTTTCGCCGTCTTCGCGTTGAAGTTCTTGCAGAAGTCCATGATGTTCAGGCCGTGCGGGCCGAGCGCGGTCCCGACGGGCGGGGCAGGCGTCGCCTTCCCCGCGGCAATCTGCAGCTTCACTTGCGCACTGATCTTCTTGGCCATATTTCAATCAACAGCTATCTGACGTCACCTACAGCGGGGACAGGGCTAAAGAGCGACCCCTGTCCCCTCTCTGCCCGCTGCTCGTCAGAGCTTCTCCACCTGCAAGAAATCCAATTCCACCGGCGTCGCGCGGCCGAAGATCGTCACCATGACCTTCAGGGTGTTGCGATCCGTGTTCACGTCGTCGACGACGCCGTTGAAGCTGGCAAACGGCCCTTCGTTGATGCGGACCTGGTCGCCGCGCTCGAACGAGTACTTCGGCTTGGGCTTCTCGGCGGCGACCGTCACCTGGTGCAAGATCTGGTCGACTTCCTCGCGCGAGAGGGGCGAGGGCTTGGGCCCGGCGCCCACGAACCCGGTGACTTTCGGCGTGTTCTTCACGACGTGCCACGCGTGGTCGGACATGTGCATCTCGACCAAGATGTAGCCCGGGAAGAACCGCCGCGAGCTCTTCACTTCCCGCCCGCCGCGCTTCTCGACGATGTCCTCGGTCGGGATCAGGATTTCGCCGATCTGGTCCACGAGGCCGTACGCCTGCACGCGCTGCTCGAGCGACTCCTTCACCTTGTTCTCGAACCCCGAGTAGGTGTGGATGATGTACCAATGCTTGGTCCGATCGTCGGTCATCGTCGACACGCTCATGCTCCGACCCGCGTGTAGATCCACTCGACGAGCTTCGTCAACGCGATGTCGACGGTGTAGAGATAGACCCCGAACAGGAGCGACACCAGGATCACGACGACGGTCGTGGCCCAGACCTCGCGGCGGGTCGGCCAGGTCACGCGGCCCAGCTCGCCTCTCACGTCGATGAGGAACCGCCGCGCGCGGCCAAACCAGCCGGCGACTTGCTCTGGCGACTCCTTGAGGTTGTCCAGCATTGCTGCCTTCATTTGAGACTCGCTTACCCGTGTTCTTTTCTCGCTTGTCTTACTTGCCTACGGGGCCCCACCCCCTCACCCGCCCTGCGGCGGTCTTTACATACTTGCTCGCGGGGCCCCACCCCCGCTCGACCTTCGACTTCGCTCAGGTCGACCCTGAGCTTGCCGAAGGGTCGCCCGCCGTGCGGCGCTCGCCAAGCCTCGCTCTCCTCGGGCGGTCGATCTATTACTGGCAGGCCAGGAGGGACTCGAACCCCCAGCCCTCGGTTTTGGAGACCGATGCTCTGCCAGTTGAGCTACTGGCCTGTGTACTGACTCCATCCATTGATCGATCGATCTATCGCTCTATCGATCTATTGAAACACTCGCGCGCTGACGCGCGACTTCGGTTCCCGGCTGAGTTCTTCAATAGCTCGATAGATCGATCGATCAATCGATCGATTCTCATTTGCTTTCCTTGTGCGCCGTGTGCTTGCGACAGTACCGGCAGAACTTGTTGAACTCGAGCCGCTCGGAGCTCTTCCTGCGGTTCTTCGTCGTGCTGTAGTTCCGCCGTTTGCACTCGGTGCACGCCAGGGTGACGATTTCACGCATCAACGTGATCCTTGCATGTGTGAGGTGAGGTAATCTCTCAATCCACGATGTCCGAGATGGTTCCCGCGCCGACCGTGCGGCCGCCCTCGCGGATCGCGAACCGGCTGCCCTTTTCGATCGCGACCGGCACCTGCAGCTCGGCCGAAATCGCGGTGTTGTCGCCCGGCATCACCATCTCGACGCCTTCGGGCAGGTGGAGCGAGCCCGTGACGTCGGTCGTCCGGATGTAGAACTGCGGACGATAGCCATTGAAGAACGGCGTGTGCCGGCCGCCCTCTTCCTTCGAGAGGATGTACACCTCGGCCTTGAACTTCGTGTGCGGCGTAATCGAGCCGGGCTTGGCCAGCACCTGACCGCGCTCGACGTCGTCCTTTTCCACGCCGCGCAGCAGCACCCCGATGTTGTCGCCAGCCACGCCCTCGTCGAGCAGCTTGCGGAACATCTCTACGCCCGTGACGATCTTCTTTTCGGTCGCCTTGAACCCGACGATCTCGATTTCCTCGCTGACCTTGACCTTGCCGCGCTCGACGCGCCCGGTCACGACGGTGCCGCGGCCCGAGATCGAGAACACGTCCTCGATCGGCATCAGGAACGGCTTGTCCACTTCGCGCTGCGGCATCGGGATGTAGGAATCGATCGCCTCCATCAGCTTGAGGACGCCGTCGACGCTCTCCTGGTCGCCCTGGATCGCTTTCAGCGCCGAGACGCGGACGACCGGCAGGTCGTCGCCCGGATAGCCATAGCTCTTCAGCAGATCGCGCACTTCGAGCTCGACCAGGTCGAGCAACTCCGGGTCGTCGACCGCGTCCACCTTGTTGAGGGCGACGACGAGGTACGGCACGTTGACCTGGCGGGCGAGCAGGACGTGCTCGCGCGTCTGCGGCATGGGGCCGTCGACCGCGCTCACGACCAGGATCGCGCCGTCCATCTGCGCGGCGCCGGTGATCATGTTCTTGATGTAGTCGGCATGACCCGGACAGTCGACGTGCGCGTAGTGCCGCTTCGCGGTGCTGTACTCGACGTGGCTCGTCGCGATCGTGAGGATCTTGGTCTCGTCGCGACGGCCCTGCGATTCGGAGGCCTTGGCCACCTCGTCGTACGGGACGTACTTGGCCCACCCCTTGTCGGCGGCGACCTTCGTGAGGGCCGCGGTCAACGTGGTTTTGCCGTGATCGATGTGGCCGATGGTGCCGACATTGACGTGCGGCTTCGAACGATCGAACTTCTCCTTCGCCATTGCTGTCTGTCCCTCGTGAGAAACACAGTTGAGTTTGTTACGTCACTGGAGCCGATGACCGGGATCGAACCGGTGACCTCGTCCTTACCAAGGACGCGCTCTGCCTACTGAGCTACATCGGCCTTCGCGCCTCCGGCGCTTCGGCCGACAAGTCGGCCTGTCCCCGACCGGCCGTTCCAGTCATCTGGCTTGCCAACCGAAGCTCGCTCAGAATCATTGGCGAGCGAAGGTTGGAGCGGGAGACGGGGATCGAACCCGCGACCAACAGCTTGGAAGGCTGTGACTCTACCACTGAGTTACTCCCGCCTTCGTTAACCGCTCGCTACACTCGCAACGACGGCGGCCAAGCCCGCCCTCGGAAGCGCTCGCGGCATTCGCAACGTCTCGCGCGTCAAGCCCGCCTTCGGAAGCGCTCGCGCCGTTCGCAACCACGGCGGTCAAGCTCCGCCTTCGTTGATCACCTTCCGCAGCAGCCGAAGCGGCGCGCATCGAACTTGTCTGTCGCTGGCTTGCCAGCCGTAGCTGCGAGCGCATCGAGCGCTCAGCGAAGGCTGGTGGCGAGGGGAGGATTCGAACCTCCGAAGCCGCTAGGGCGACAGATTTACAGTCTGCTGCGTTTGACCGCTTCGCTACCTCGCCGTGCCAGTCTCCAAACTCCAGGCGACGCTCCCCCACTCGGCTCCTCGTGTTGTCCTGTTACCGTGCGGGGAGCGCAAACCGAATCCGCCATCTGTGGAACGTCTGTGGGTCCCTGCGACGTGCGCGAGTGGGGCGCGGCCCGGAACTTGGAGCTGGCGAAGGGATTTGAACCCCCGACCCGCTGATTACAAATCAGCTGCTCTACCAGGCTGAGCTACGCCAGCCGGAACAAAACAGGAATGATAGCACGCTCCGTGCCAGGCGGGCAACGCCGTCAACCCCCGCTTTTTCTGGCGTTTTCACCTCTCCGAGACCGAAATTTCAATTCTTGCCTTCGCCCGCCCCGCCGCGCCGGCGTTGCCGGACGGCCTCGAACAACGCCACACCGGCCGAGACCGAGACATTGAGACTCGCGGGCTCGCCAGCCATGGGGATCGAGACCACGCGGTCGCAGGTCTCGCGCACCAGTCGCCGAAGTCCGGTACCCTCCGCCCCGACGACGAATGCCGTCGGCAACCGGTAATCCACTTCATCGTATGCGTCAGACGCCGTCGCGTCGAGGCCGATCGTCCAGACGTTCAACGACTTGAGCTCCTCGACGGCACGCGCGATGTTGACGACCGTGGCAATCCGCACGTGATGGACCGCGCCGGCCGAGGCCTTGGCCGCCGCGCCGTCGAGCGGCGCGGCATGACGAGCCTGACGGACCACGCCGTGCGCGCCGGCCGCGCTCGCCGACCGAAGAATCGCGCCGACATTCTGCGGATCCTCGACGCTGTCGAGCACGACGATCAGCGGCGGCCCCTCGGCGTCCGACACGAGCTCCTCGACCGTATAAGCCGGCAGCGGCTGGAGATCGGCGGCCACGCCCTGGTGCACGCCGCCATGGGTCATCCTGTCGAGGGCACGGCGGTCGACCGTTTCGATGGGGATCCGCAGCTCGTGCGCGCGGGACACGAGTGCGTCGACGCGTGACCCGGCGCCCCGCTCGTGAACGAGCCGCGAGACGCGCCGCGCTTTCAGCGCTTCCGACACGGAATTCACGCCGTAGATCAGATACATCTCATTCCTTGAGGCTCGCGCGGGCCGCGGGCGCTGCCTACTCCACTGCCGTCGCGACCAGCCGCGCGCGCTCCTGGCAGGCGGCGATGGACGAAATGCCGCAGCCTGCGGGAAGCGCGGCGGCGCGATCGATCGCCGGAATCGCCAGGTCGAGCTCGGGGCCCGAATCGGCCGCGGTCATCGCCACGCGAATCGGATGGAACAGTGCGCGGCCCTTGAGCGCCGTTTTCTCTCTCGCACGCGTCGCTGCCGCGCGAAACGCGTCGCGATCGAGCGGGCCGGCCCCCGCAATCTCGTCGGCAAACGCCTGCACGGCGCGCGCGCCATCAGGTTCCGCGCGGACCAGCTCGGCGGCACGCGACACGTCCCAGTCGAAGATGAACGCCACGCGGTCCGGAATCTCTTCGAGCCGGTCCACCGAGCCGACCGCCATCCCGAGAATCGACTCCAGGTATCCGATCGACTCATCCGTGCCGTGTGTGACGAACCCGGCGCGGACGAAATATTTCAGGGCGTCGCGGGCGATGCGCGCGGCCGGCGCCTCCTTCATGTAGTGACGGTTCATCCAGGCAAGCTTGCCGACGTCGAAGACGGCCGCGCTGTGCCCGACTTTCGACAGATCGAACCGCCGCGACATCTCGGCGATCGGCAGCAGCTCCTCGCCGTCGCCCGGCGACCAGCCGAGCAGCGCCAGGTAGTTCACCAGCGCTTCGGGCAGGAACCCCCGCTCGCGGAACTCGGCGACGCTCGTGTCGCCGTGGCGTTTCGAGAGCGGCGCGTGATCGGGCCCGAGCACGAGCGACAGATGCGCGAAGGCCGGTGGCGTTTCGGTCAGCGCCTCGTAGATCAGCACTTGTCTCGGCGTGTTCGAGATGTGATCTTCGCCTCGAATGACATGCGTGACCTTCATCCGGGCATCGTCAATGACCACGGCGAAGTTGTAGGCGGGCCGGCCGTCCGAGCGAACGATCACCGGATCGCCAATCACGTCCGTGTTGAACGTGACGTCGCCGCGCACGAGATCGCGGAACGTCACGTCGCGGTGTGCGGGCACCGCGAAGCGCACGGCGGCCGCCTCACCCGCGTCGACGCGACGCCGGGCGGCTGCCGGATCGATCGAGCGGCATCGTCCGCTGTACTTCGGAGGGAAGCCGGCCGCGAGCGCCGCGCGACGCTCGGTCTCGAGCTGCTCGGGCGAGCAGAAGCAGTAGTACGCGAGCCCTCGATCGATGAAGGTGTCCGCGGTCGATCGATACAGCTCGAGGCGATCCGACTGACGGTACGGCGCGAACGGTCCGCCGCGATCCGGCCCTTCGTCCCAGTCGAGCCCCAGCCAGCGCAGGTCTTCGACAATCGAATGTTCGGACTCGAGCGTCGAGCGCTCGGCGTCCGTGTCTTCGACGCGCAGGACGAACGCGCCGCCGGATCCGCGCGCGAGCAGCCAGTTGAAGAGCGCCGTTCTTGCGTTCCCGACGTGGAGGTGACCGGTCGGACTGGGCGCGAAGCGCACGCGCACGTCCGTCACTGGCGCGCCCCGGGGGCGACGAGGGCGATGGCGTGCGCGGCGATCGCCTCGCCGCGGCCGACCGCATCCACGCCTTCGTTCGTCTTCCCTTTCACGCTCACGCGGTCGATCGGCAGACCGAGGACGCCCGCCAGCCGCGCGCGGATCTCGTCCAGATGCGGCGCCAGCTTCGGCTGCTCGAGCACCACCGTCACATCCGCGTTGGTGACGACGAGTCCGGCCTCCTGCAGGATGGCGCACGCGTGCGCGAGCAAGTCGAGTCCAGCCGCATTGCGCCACTGTGGATCGGTGTTGGGAAAATGCCGGCCGATGTCGCCCTTCGCCGCCGCGCCGAGCATCGCGTCAATCAGCGCATGGCAGAGCACGTCCCCATCCGAGTGACCGAGCGGGCCGCGATCGAACGGCAGCGTCACGCCGGCCAGGACCAGCGGCCGGCCGGCGACGAGCCGGTGCAGGTCATACCCGGTCCCGGCCCGCGGCCCGGTCGCGACTGCCTCGCGCGCCGCCGTGAGATCGTCGCTGGTCGTGATCTTCACGTTGCGCTCGGCGCCGGGCACGACGCGCACGGCATGGCCCGTCCGCTCGACCAGCACCGCCTCGTCCGTGCCCTCGACGCCCGTGTCACCGAGCGCGACGGCGCTCGTCAGCACGTCCCGACGAAATCCTTGCGGCGTCTGCGCGAGCCAGATCTCGTCGCGCGGCAGTGTGGCTGTGACCGTCTGCCGGTCCGGATCGACGCGCTTGACGGTATCGCGCGCCGGGACCGCCGGAATCGCCGCGCCGGAGGCACCGGCCGCCGCGATGACCCGATCGATGAGCGCGGTGTCCGCGAACGGCCGCGCGGCATCGTGAACGAGCACGAGATCGATCGACGAGGGCAGCGCCTGCAGACCGAGGCGCACCGAGTCCTGCCGGCGCGCGCCGCCAGCGACGAACCGGCACGGGCGATCCGTGCGGCCCACGAGCGCCGGGCCCTCGTCCACCAGTTCGGCCGGCAGGACGACGACGAGCGCGTCGATCGTCGGGTGCCGATCGAAGACGTCGACGCTGCGACGCAGAATCGAACGGCCGCCGAGACCGAGAAGCTGCTTGGGAACGGCCGCGCCGACGCGCGTTCCGCGGCCGGCCGCGACGATGATCACGCCGACGGACATCAGACGACGATTCTATCGTGTCGTTCGCGCGGACCGATGGCGTGGCGGGCGTCGCCGCGGTCAGCCGCGCGCGCCGCAATACTCGACGATGCGTTCCTTCGTCGTCGCCATGACCCGATCGAGCGCGGCCGGCGAGAACGACGCCGGCGCGAACACCACGACGAGGACGCGCCTGGTGGCCTGCGTCACCATGGTCCTCGCCGAATCAGACGTGGGATTGCCAAACGGCCCGCGGTCGTCGGACAACGTCAGCCGCCCGGCGACATGCACGGTGTCTTTTCTGATGCCCGCGTACTCCTCGCCGTCCCGGCCAAGTCGCAACTCGACGCTTCCGTGAATCTGGTCGGCATCGTACAGACCGAACGGCAGCTGCGACTCGAGAGAACACCAGTTGACGACGTCCACGAGACGATTGATGCGCGGCAACTCGTCGCCGCGCCGCACGCGCCGCAGCAGCGCTTCCGACGACGGACGCGTCTTCGTGGGATCCAGACCGACGCGCTTGTACATCGTGCGGACCGCCGCGGTGACGTCCGCCGACTCGGTCGCCGTGCGCATCGCCGCCGCGGCTCGCCGCAGTGGCTCATCGAGCCGCGGCTCGCGCAGCACCGCCGCGACGCCGTCGTGCACCAGCCAGCCCGGCCGGACGATGGCGGCGAGGTCGGGTGAGACGAGGGGGACGGGCGTTTTTTCCACAGAATTGGCGTCGGCGGTGCCGAAGGTCGAAGGTTAAACCGAGACCTCCGGCACCTGACCCCCCGATTCTGTGGAAAAAACTCCCGTCCCGCTTCCCGGCACCGCCGACCCGACGATGGCCCGAACGCGCTCGGCGAGCGCGCGCGTGTCGCGGCGCGTCAGCCCTTTCGTCGGGACGGACTCGTGCAGGATCACCTGCACTGTCGCGGGACACACCATCAATCGGCCTTTCGGCATCACGACGCGGCTGCCGACGACGCTCACGGGGACGATCGGCAGCCCGCTTTCAATCGCGAGCAGAAAAATGCCGGGTTTGAACGGCTTCAGGCGGCCGTCGCTCGAGCGCGACGCTTCGGGAAACACCATCAGCGAGGCGCCCTGGCCGATCATGCGCTGCATCTTCTTGAGGATCGCCGCGCCCGGGTTCTTGCGATTCACCAGCAGGTGACCGCTTCGCGCCAGGTGCCAGCCGATGAACGGCACGTAGCCGAGCGTCGCCTTGGCCATCACGCGCAGCTGGTGCGCCAGCGCGCTGAACAGAATCGGCGTGTCGTAGATGCTCGAGTGATTCGCGACGAACACGCAGCTCGCGCCCGCGGGCGGCAGCGGCTGGCCGCGCAGCTCGATCCGGACGCGGCTCGTCCAGAGGATGAGCCGCGCCCACCACTGGGCGCACCGGTGTGTCGCGACGCCGCGCCGATCGACCAGGCCGACGACGAGCGACAGCGCACCGAGCGCAATCGTGTAGCAGGCGATGGCCGGGATGAGAAGGAAGACGGTCCGCCACCAATGAAATGGCGGCAGGGTCACACTTGTGCGGCAGATCGCGGGCGCCGGCCGGTCTCGTCCGCGCGCTCGCTGCGACTATCGGTCCGTGAAGGCACGTCGCTCGTGCCCGGGGCGACCTCGGTGTGCCGGCCGAAAATCATGCGCCCGGCCGTCGTCTGCAGCACGCTGGTGACGACGATGTCGAGGGTCTTGCCGATTCGGCTGCGTGCGTTGTCGACCACGACCATCGTGCCGTCGTCGAGGTAGGCCACGCCCTGGTTGTATTCCTTGCCTTCCTTCAGGATGAAGACGTTCATCGTCTCGCCGGGCAGCACGACCGGCCGCAGCGAGTTGGCCAGCTCGTTGACGTTCAGAACCTCCACGCCGCGCAGCTGCGCGACCTTGTTGAGGTTGAAGTCGTTCGTCACGATCCGGCCGAGGAGCGACCGGGCCAGCTCGATCAGCTTGAGGTCGACTTCCTTGACCTCCGGAAAATCGAGCTCGGAGATGACCACCTCGACGTTCGGCATCTTCTGGATGCGGTTGAGGATGTCGAGGCCGCGCCGGCCGCGGTTGCGCTTCAGGGGATCGGACGAATCGGCGACGTATTGCAGCTCCTTCAGCACGAACTGCGGCACGATGAGCGTGCCGTCGAGGAATCCGGTTTCGACGACGTCGGCCACGCGTCCGTCGATGATGACGCTCGTATCGAGGATGCGATACCGCTTCTGCGGGCGCGCGTCGCGAAACAGCGTCGCGAACTTCGCCGGCTCGAGCCATTCGCCGCGTCGCGCGCCGAGCACCATGCCGAGATACGGGAGAACAATGAGGATGAGGCCGTGGAGAAACTGGACTTTCGCGTCGCTCGTATTCGCCCAGAAGAGCGCCGAGCCGATCGCTTTGGCAATCATCAACCCGACGCCGAATCCGAGCAGTCCGCCCAGCAGCCGCGTCACCGACGTGTCGCGCAGCTGCGCCTCGGCCACGACGATGAGCAGCGCGACAAACAGACCAAGCGCCGCATTGATAGCCGGATGCCCTTCGATCGGACCAATCAGCGCGGAGGCGTAGACGACAACGGCAATGAAGAGCACACGGACCAGGAGGAAGCCGCGCATCGCCAACATTGTAACCGTCAGCGACCTCGGGACTATCGTGCGTACGTAGGGCGGGGCTTCAGCCCCGCCAGTGAGCGCCGGCCCTGAGGGCCGGCCTACAGGAGCGCGTCGAGGGCGTCGCCGACCGAGCGCACGCCGATAATCACGAGCTCTTTCGGGACGTCGCCCGGCGCGAGATTGCCGTCGGGCATGACGCAGCGCTTGAATCCGAGCTGCACCGCCTCCCGGACGCGCAAGGCGGCCTGCGACGTCGAGCGCACTTCACCGGCCAGTCCGACCTCGCCGAACACGACGACATCGGACGCGACGGGACGGTTGCGCAGGCTCGAGGCGACGGCGGCGACGACCGCAAGGTCGGCGGCCGGTTCGGTCACTTCCATGCCGCCGGCGACGTTCACGAACACGTCCTCACTCGCCAGATTCAAGCCGACGCGCTTGTCGAGCACGGCCAGCAGCAGCGACAGCCGGTTGTGATCGAGCCCGCTCGCAGTGCGGCGTGCGTTGCCGAAGGTGGACGCGCTCACGAGCGCCTGCACTTCGACCAGGATGGGACGGGAGCCTTCAATCGTGCAGAGCACCGACGATCCAGGCGCGTTTACCGGGCGCTCGGCGAGGAACAACTGAGACGGATTCGGCACGGGCCGCAACCCCGCGCCGGTCATCTCGAAGACGCCCAACTCGTTCGCCGCGCCGAACCGATTCTTCACCGCGCGGACGATGCGATGCGAGTGGTGCTGCTCACCTTCGAAATAGAGCACCGTATCGACGACGTGCTCGAGAACTTTCGGGCCGGCCAGGCTGCCGTCTTTCGTCACATGTCCCACGAGGATGGTCGGGAGATTGCGTCCCTTCGCGGTAAACAGCAGATCCGTCGCCGCTTGCCGGACCTGGCCGACACTCCCAGGCGCGGACGCCATCTTCAGTGAAAACACGGTTTGAATGGAGTCCACGATGAGCAGCGCCGGCTTCACGCGATCGATCTCTTCGACCAGCCGCTCGATGCACGTCTCAGCCAGCAGATAGAGCGGCGTCCGGCCGATGCCCAGCCGTTCGCCGCGCAGCTTGATCTGATGTTCGGATTCCTCACCCGAGCAATAGAGGACGGATCCCACGCTCTTGGCGAAGTTTGCCGCCGCCTGCAGGAGCAGTGTGGACTTGCCGATGCCCGGCGCTCCGCCCAGGAGCACGAGCGATCCCGGCACCACGCCTCCGCCCAGCACGCGATCGAATTCGCTGATACCAGTGCTCATCCGCTCGCCGACGACCGTGTCGACCTCCTCGTACAACCGCGACCCGCCGCCGCCCAGCGCGGGCGCGGCGCTTCTGCGCTCGATCGCCGGCGACGCCAGCTCCTCGACGAACGAATTCCACTCGCCGCAGTCGGGACAGCGGCCGAGCCATTTCTGGGATTGAGAGCCGCAAGATGAACAAACAAAAACAGGTTTCTGCTTCATGGAGATCGGATCCCTAACTCAGAATTTAGAACTTAGAACTTAGAACTGGCGAGCCCGGGGCACTCGAACAACCGACCTTCGGCACTGTCCTTGCTAGACGCGAGTGCCATGCCAAAACCCTCTGACGACTGCTCCGACTCCTCACAGCCACCGAACTTGGCCAAGCCTGAACTGATCGCTCCTCATATGCGGGAGGCCGAACAGCTCGTCGCGATACTCACAAGCTCGGTCCGTCATCTCAGACATCAATGAGATGGGAACAGAACGCCCCGGTGGCCGCTCTGAGGGGAACGATCGTTCCCCGCTCAGCTCCGAGTTCTAAGTTCAGAGTTCTAAGTTCAAAGTTTCAGAGACCGTCTCCATATCGTCTCTGGATCCGGCTACCAAGTCTGCACGTCACTTCCCACGGAATCGATCCAATCGCCGCCGCCATCTCGCGCGCCGTGATCTCCTCGACGTCCTGGCGGCCAATCAGGACGACCTCGTCGCCGGGCGAGACGTCGAGCCCCGTGACGTCGATCATGATCATGTCCATGCACACGGAGCCGACGATTGGCACGCGGCGGCCGCGGACGAGCGCCGCCGCACGGCCGGAAAGCCGTGTGTCGAGGCCGTCGGCGTAACCGGCCGGCACGATCGCAATCGAGCGCGGCTCGTCAGCCGACCAGCGCAGGCCGTAGCCCGTGCCCTCGCCGCGGCGCAGGCCCTTCACCGCGACGATACGGCTGGTGAGTGACAGGGCAGGTCGCAGCCGAAGATCGCCCGCCGCGAGCGGCGGCGGGACGATGCCGTAGAGCAGGAGGCCGGGCCGCACCGCGTCATACCAGGTGCGCGTGTCCCGCAGGATGGCAGCCGAGTTGGCGGCGTGCCGCGTGAACGCGCGGAGCCCCATCGCGGCGAGCCCGGCTGTCGCGCGATCGAAACGAACGCGCTGCTCGTCCAGGACCGTCGACTCCGGCAGATCGGCGGTCGCAAAGTGCGTGTAGACCGCCTCAATCTCGAGATGACCGCTGCCGAGGACCTCCGGCATCGTGCGCTGAAGATTGTCATGGCGGAACCCGAGCCGGTTCATGCCGGTGTCGATTTTCAAGTGACAGCGCAGCCGGACGTTGCGCGCGGCGGCGGCGCGCTCGAGCGCGCGCGCGGCGGCCGGCGTCGAGACCGTCGGCGTCAGGCGGTGATCGAACACGCCGTCGAGATCGCTCACGCTCAGCGCGCCAAAAACCAGGATCGGCAGCGCGATGCCCGACTGCCGCAGCGCCACGCCTTCTTCGATGTCCGCGCACGCCAGCATCGACGCCCCCGCGCGTTCGAGCGCACGCCCGACCTCCGACGCGCCGTGGCCGTACGCGTTGGCTTTGAGAACCGCGATGATTCTGGCGTCCTCCTTTCTTACTGCTCGCGGGGCCCCACCCCCGCTCGCGCGCGCTCCGGCGCTCGCCGACTCGCTATCCTCGTTCTCTGGCGCCGGGGCCCCACCCCCTGCGCCCGGGCTGAGGGCTCCGCGCGGGCCGCGGGCGCGCGAGAGGAGCGTCTGAATCTCCCGCAGGTTTGCTTGAATCGCCTCGAGATCGATCGTGGCCACCGTGGGCCGAATCACAGATCCGAGGCCTCCTGCTCGTAGGGCGTGCCGCTGGCGAGATTCTCGAAGCGCGTGAACTGCTTGAGAAACGCCAGCCGCACCGTCCCCGTCGGGCCGTTGCGCTGCTTGCCGACGATAATCTCGGCGACGCCTTCGATTTCGGGCCGTCGCTCGGCCTCGTGCCCGTACATCTCCTCGCGGAAAATGAAGAGGACGACGTCGGCGTCCTGCTCGAGGGCTCCGGACTCGCGCAGGTCCGAGAGCTGCGGGCGATGATCGCCGCGGGCCTCGGGCGCGCGACTGAGCTGGCTGAGCGCGAGGATCGGAATATCGAGCTCCTTGGCGAGAATCTTGAGCGATCGCGAAATCGCCGCGAGCTCCTGCTGCCGATTCTCGAACCGGCCGCGGCCCTGCATCAACTGCAGGTAGTCGACGACGATGAGATCAAGCCCGTGCTCGAGCTTGAGGCGGCGCGATTTGGCGCGCATTTCGAGGATGCCGATCGCCGGCGAGTCGTCAATGAAGACCTTCGCGTCGTGCAGCCGGCCGAACGCGTCCACCAGCCGCGCGTAGTCGCGCTCGCCGAGGAACCCGCCGCGGAACCGGTGCGCGTCCACTCGCGCCTCGGACGTGAGCATCCGCAGGAAGAGCTGCTCCTTCGCCATTTCGAGGCTGAAGATGCCGACCGTCCGTCCCGCGGTGATACCGCAGTGGAGGGCGATGTTCAGCACGAGGCTCGTCTTCCCCATCGAAGGCCGCGCGGCCACGATGACGAGGTCCGATTTCTGGAACCCGGACGTCATCTCGTCGAGATCCGTGAAGCCGCTCGGCACACCCGTGACGAGGCCCTTGTGCTGCTGGAGTTGCTCGATGAGCTGGTAGCCGGAGTCGACCAGATCGCTGAGCCGGACGAATCCGGCCCGCAGGCGATGCTCGGCGATCTGGAAGATCGATCGCTCGGCGTGATCGAGGAGATCGTCGGCGTCCTCCTCGGCCTCGTACGCGCGGCCGAGGACCTCGGTGGCCGACTGGATCAGCCGGCGCAGCGTGGACTTCTCCTTGACGATCTTCGCGTAGTACTCGATGTTGGCCGACCGGGGCACGCCGTCGGTGAGCGACGAGATGTAGGCGGGCCCGCCGACCTCGTCGAGCTCGTTGGTGCGAGCGAGCTCGTCCTTGAGCGTGACCAGGTCGACCGGCTCACTCCGATCCGTGAGCCCGACCATCTTCTCGAAGATGCGCCGGTGCGCATCCCGGAAGAAGTCCTGCGCGTCGAGCACCTCGGCGGCCTGGTTGAACGCCTGGTTGTTGATCAGGATCGCGCCGAGGACGCACTTCTCGGCCTCGAGGTTGTGAGGAAGAGTCCGATCCATCTCCTCTGCCCTCTCCCCTCTTCCCTTCCCTTTGCCCTTTGCCCTCTGCCCTTTGCCCTTCTACCCGGCCGCGACCACCTTCACTTTCACATCGGCCGTCACCTCGCGATGGAGCCGGATGGGGACGACGTGGTCGCCCAGCGTCTTCAGCGGTTCGGCCAGCTGAATCTTCCGGCGGTCGACGCCGAGCTCGCGGGCCGCGAGGGCTTCGGCGATGTCCGAGGCCGTCACCGATCCGTACAGCGTCTCGTTCTCGCCGACGCGCCGCGCGATGGCGATTTCGATCGCCTCGAGCCGCGTCGCCAGCGCCTGGGCGACCTGCACGTCCTCGGCCTCGCGCGTTTCGGCGCGCGCGCGCTCGCGCTCGATCTGCCGCTTGTTCTCGACGGTCACCGCCAGCGCGAGCTTCCGTGGAAAGAGGAAGTTGCGCGCGTACCCGTCGGCGACCCTCACGATTTCGCCGCGGCGGCCGAGATGCTCGACGTGCTCTTTGAGAATCACTTCAATGGACATCGCTCGTTCTCCACCCGCAGGTCAGTCGGTGACGTACGGGACGAGCGCGATCTGCCGCGCCCGCTTGATCGCGGTCTGCAGCGCGCGCTGATGCGTGGCGCACACGCCGGAAATCCGACGCGGTTGAATCTTGCCGCGCTCGGGAATGAACGGCGCCAGCAGCTTCACGTCCTTGTAGCCGATGTAGTCGATCTTCTCCGCGCAGAACTTGCAGACACGGCGCCGCCGGAAGAACGTCCGCCGCCCGCCTTTTTCGCCGGCCTTGTCCTTGCTTGCGCCCCGGCCACCCTTGTCTTTGTCGTAGTCGCTCATCGCTCACCTCCCGGCCGGTGGTACCCCAGCTCGCTTCCGCCATCCAGATCGTCATCGTCGTCATCCGGACGCCGGCGCTCGCTCTCGGTCGGTTCGGGCGGCAGGCCGCGCCGCGTGCGCCGCTTGACGGTCCACTCCTTCCGGCGCGTCTTCGCGCGCTCGGCGCGGGCCAGTTCCTCGTCCACGCGCACGATCATGTGACGCATCACGAGATCGCTCACGCGCAACCGGCGATCCAGTTCGGTCGTCATGGTCCCCGGACCGTTCATGACCTCGAGGACGTACACGGCCTCGCGTTGCCGGGCGATCTCGTAGGCGAGCCGGCGGCGGCCCCAGTTCTCGGTTTTTTCGATCGTGCCGCCGAACCGTTCGACGACGGCGGCGACCTGCTGATGCAGCTCGGCCAGCGCCTCCTCGGTGGTGTCGGGCGGCGTCAGGTAGACGAGCTCGTACTGACGGGTGCTCATGTGCCTCCTTATGGACATCAGGCCGCGCTCTTTATGAGGGCGGCAAGGAGCTTTGTTAAGACCTCGGGTTTCGTTTTACGAAACCCGAGGTCATTGGTCTTCGCTGCGATTGAACACGTTCATCATCTTCGCCAGGCCGTCCGAGATCCAGGTCTCGACGGCGTCGGCCGCCCGGGCAATCGCCGCGTCAATCCCGGGCTGTTCGTCGGGCTCGAACTCGGCCGTCACGTGATCGGCCAGGTCGCGCCGCATGTCGCCGCGGCCCACTCCGACCCGGAGCCGCGCATACTCGATCGTGCCGAGGACCTCGGCCACCGATCGTAACCCATTGTGGCCGCCTTCCGAACCGGCGGCCCGGACGCGCAACCGGCCCAGCGGCAGGTTCACGTCGTCGCAGACGATCAGAAGATCCGGCAGCTCGATCTTGAAGAAGTGGCTCAGCGTCTGGACCGCGTGACCACTCAGATTCATGAACGTCTGCGGCTTGGCGAGCAGCACCGGTTCCTCCGCTCGCCGCCACCTCAACACCTCGGCATCGGCCGGACTCCTCGCGGCGTCCGTGATCTCGCTCAACGTGTGACGTCGCACCAGCTCGTCGATCACCTGGAAGCCGACGTTGTGCCTGGTGCCACGGTACTTTTCGCCCGGATTTCCCAGACCGACGACCAGCTTCACGCCTGTCCGCCTCTTCCTCGCCTTTGAGCCTCATCGCCCCGAACGCGCCGGGGCTAAAGCCCCGGCCTACTCTTTCTCTTCTTCCGGCTTCTCGACCTTGCCCTTCTTGATCACTTCGGGCTCGGCTGGCGTCGCCGGGGCCGCGGCGGCCACCGCCGCATCGGCCGGCGCCGGTTCCTCTTCGACCTTCATCGCCACGAGGTGCACGATGAGCATGTCGGGATCGCTGAGCGCTTTCCACTTCGGATTGGTCGGCAGGTCGCGCACGCGAATGCCGTCGTGCAGCATGAGCTCGGTGACGTCCACGGTGATGTTCTCCGGGATGTCGGCAGGCAGGACCTCGATCACGATCTCGCGGTGGACGAAGTCGACGATGGCGCCCTGGGCCTTGATGCCCTTGGCCTCGCCGGTCAGGTGGATCGGCACTGTGACCTCGAGCAGCTTGTCCATCGCGACCCGGTAGAAGTCGGCGTGCAGCAGCTTCCGGGTGACCGGATCGATCTGGTATTCGCGCACGAGCACGCGGGTATCGCCCAGCCCCTCGAGCTTGAGCGAAATGAGCGTGTTGACCCCGGAGTCGGAGTGCAGAATGCGCATCAATTCCTTGGGATTGACCGCGAGCGACTCGGCCGTGGCGGTGGCGCCGCCGTAGAGCACAGCCGGGATGCGGCCCTCGCGCCGGAGTCGTCCGGCTTCGTTGCGGCCGCGCTGGTCGCGCCGAATGGCTTCAAGTACGGCTTCCATATTCAGTAACCTCCGCAGGGCCTAGACAAACAACTTCGACACCGATGTTTCCTCGTGAATGCTCCGGATGGCCTGCGCGAGCAGGCGGGCCACCGATAGCACGACGATCTTCTCGCACGCCGCCTTCGAGCCGTTCAGCGGAATCGTGTTGGTCACGATCATCCGGTCGAGCGGCGACATCTCGATTCGCTTGATGGCCGGACCGGAGAGCACCCCGTGCACGGCGCAGGCGAGGACCCGGCTCGCGCCGTTCTCGCGCAACGCCGTCGCCGCACCCTGGATCGTTCCGGCCGTGTCGATGATGTCGTCCGAGATGACGCAGACGCGGCCGCTCACGTCGCCGATGACGTTCATGACCTCCGTCGTGCCGTCCTCGCTGCGCCGCTTGTCGATGATCGCCAGCTCGGCGTCGAGGCGCTTGGCGTACGCGCGCGCGCGTTCGGCGCCACCCGCGTCGGGCGAGACGATGGTCGCCGACCCGAAATTCTGCCGCGCCAGATAGTCGATGATGACGGGCGCGGCGAACAAGTGATCGACGGGAATGTCGAAGAAGCCCTGAATCTGCGCCTTGTGCAGATCCATCGTCAGCACGCGGTTCGTGCCGGCCGCACTCAGCAGATTCGCCACGAGCTTCGCCGAGATCGGCACGCGCGGCTTGTCCTTGCGGTCCTGCCTCGCGTAGCCGTAGTACGGCAGCACCGCGGTGATCCGCGACGCCGACGATCGGCGAAACGCGTCGATCATCACGCACAGCTCGACGAGGTGCTCGTCGACCGGCGCGCACGTCGGCTGAACGATGAAGACGTCCGTCCCGCGGATGTTCTCGTCGATCTGGAACGAGACCTCGCTGTCCGGAAACCGGTGCAGGCGTGCCGATCCCAGAGGAATGCCGAGGTGCTCGGCAATCTCCTTCGCCAGCGCGGCGTGCGCGCTTCCCGAAAACAGCTTCAGTTGACCGTGAGACATCTTCTATCTATCGTCGGGGTCCCCTGCACCCCGACTGGCGCCCTTCGTTACGCTCGCGCTTCGAAGCTCGCTCCACTCCGGCCGCGACGTTTTCTAATTGGTTGGGGCGGAAGGATTCGAACCTTCGAATACGGGATCCAAAGTCCCGCGCCTTACCGCTTGGCCACGCCCCAATATCGAGACTTGGCGGAGACTTCACAGCGGACCGTCCCGGCCCCTTCGCAAATCGGAAAGGTTATCACAGCCCGATCCGGCGGGCCGCTTCGCGGCGCGTGAGCGTGCGCGTCAGCATCACGAGCCAGTCGGGCCGCCGCAGCCGGCGCACGGCGCGCTTGGCCGCCGGTTCGGAGAACGCCGCAAAAACGGCTGATCCGCTGCCGGTCATCGCGGCGGCGCGCGCGCCGGCGCGACGGCACGCGTCGACGATCTCGGCCACGACCGGGTGGCGCGTCGCGACCGGGCGCTCGAGATCGTTCACCACATCGATCGGACCCGAGGGCCAGCCGAGATCGAGCAGGCTTGACCGGCGATCGTCGTCTGGCTTCGCCTGTCGATCTTCGTCGAGCCAGCGGTACGCATCCGCGGTCGCCACGCCGATCGAGGGTTTGACGACGATGATCCCGAGCCGGGAGACGTCGTCCACGGGATAGATCTCTTCCCCGCGGCCTGCGCAGAGCGCGGTGCCCCCTTGAAGAAAGAAGGGCACATCGGATCCCAGCTCGGCGGAGAGACCGATCAGCTGCGGCCGCGTCCGTCGCGTGTTCCAGATCACGTTGAGGCCGACGAGCGCGGCCGCGGCGTCCGCGCTGCCGCCGCCGAGCCCCGCGGCCATCGGGATCGACTTGTCGAGATGGACGTGCACGTCGCGCGGCTCGCCGGCGCGGCCGCTCGCGCGCCACAAGAGCTCGGCGGCCCGCCAGACGAGGTTCTCGCGATCGGCGGGGACGCCAAGGCCATGCACGTTCAGTGAGAAAAGGCCCGCGCGTGCGGTCAGCGCGAGCGTGTCCGCGATCGCGATCGACTGCATCAGCGTCCGCACGTCGTGAAGTCCGTCGGCGCGGCGCGGGCCGACGCGAAGCGTCAGATTGATTTTGGCCGGCGGCCGGAGGACGAGCGTCCGGGGCATGGCGGGTTCAGCGATTCCTCAGCAGCGACCGCAGCTCATCGAGCGACATCGGCGTGGCCGATGCCGGCACCTTCAGCGTGAACGTGTCGGGACCGAGCGGCGGGTTGACGATCGCCTCCTGGTCGATTCTCAGCTTCAACCGGACTTCCGACGCGCTCCCCAGCTGCGCGCCGAGCTCCACTTGCTTCGGCCATGGAGTCTCGCCCCACGTGTACTGCACCACGAGTCCCTGGACCTCGCCGTGGAACGCGCGCCAGCCGGCGCGCTCCTGGCGGAGAAACACACGGCCCGACTCGGTGGAGATCGCGAGGAGATTGCCGTACCGCTCGCCACTGGACATCGACGCCGTCCGCGTCACGCAGCCGGTCAGGATGGGCAACAACGCGTCGGCACCGAGCTTCAGGCCGACGAGCGCGTCGACCAGCTCCTCGGCGCGCGCGATCGCCACCTTATTGTCCTCATGCCAGAAGAAGGTCGCGCGGTCGTTGGTGCCGGCCAGCTCGAAGATCGTCCGGCTTGCCGCGGTCGCCTGCAGGCGAATGCCGCCGTCCGACGTCACCGCGCCGAGGACGGTGAGTCCCGGCACGCGCGCACCGGCCACGCGCCCCGACAGCCGCAGCGTCGGCGCGAAGCTGGTGACCTTGCGGCACTCGGCAATCGCCGTGTCCCAGGCCGCCGCGGCGCCCGGCGCCGGCGCGCCGGGACCGGCCGGCGGCACGAACATCCGCGCGGCGCACGACGCGGCGCCGAGCGCGAGCACGACGAAGATGACGTTTCGGCCCAACTTGTCTATAGTCCAGAGAATATGGCCGTCGATCCGGCGCTTCTCGAGATCCTAGTCTGTCCGGAATGCAAAACGCCCGTCCGGCTGGTGAACAACGGCACGGGACTGCGCTGCGACACCTGCCGGCGCGTCTACCCCATCAAGGATGACATTCCGGTCATGCTGATCGACGAAGCCACGGTGGAGGCGGACGGACCGCGGTAACGCCGGACGCCCATCGGAGGAAGCGCGCGTTTGCGGATTCTGCTGGTTCGTCCCCGCCTGATCGGCGACGTCATCCTCACCACGCCGGCCATCCGCGCGATCCGGCGCCGCTTTCCGGATGCCGAGATTCTCTACCTGGTCGAGTCGCTGGCCGCTCCCGTCGTCGCCTCCAACCCTCACCTGACCGACGTGCTCGTCGTCGAGTACCGCCGGGGATGGGATCGATTTCGCGACGACGTGCGGATGGCGCGCGCACTGCGGGCGCGGCGCATCGACGTCGCGATCGACTTCCACGGCGGCCCGCGCAGCGCGTGGCTCACGTGGGCCAGCCGCGCGCGGGTGCGCGTGGGCTACGATATCCGCGGCCGGATGTGGATGTACACGCGCGTCGTGCGGCGCCCACGCGGCGCAGGGCCACGCCACTCGATGCTGAACCAATGGGACTTGCTGGCGGCCGTCGATCCCGCGCTTGCCGCGCCGCCGACGCCGGAGGCCGACCGCGTGGAGATGCCGGTTGATGCCTCGGCGCGCGCGTCGGTCGATCGACGGCTGGCGGCGCTGGGCGTGGGCCGCGGCGATCGTGTCGTCGTGCTGCACGTGAGCGCGCGCAATCCGTTTCGCCGATGGCCAGAGACCGCGTTCGCCCAGGTCGCTGCCGGTCTGGTCCGCGGTCAGCGTGATCGCTGGGTCGTGGTGGTCGGCGGGCCGTCGGATCGCGACGCGGCCGGCCGCGTCATGACCGAAGCGCACGGGTTGGCCGGCGCCGACGCCGCCCGCATCGTCCCGGGCGAGGGCTGGTCGCTCGCCGAGATGCGCGCGGTGATGGACCGCGCGGCGCTGTTCCTCGGCGGCGACAGCGGACCGATGCACATCGCCGCGACGTCCGACGTGCCGATCGTCGCCCTCTACGGACCAACGGTGCCGGACCAGTGGAAGCCGTGGCGTCCCACCGCCCTCCGAACGGTTGCGGTTGACGCCGGACCGCTGCCCTGCCGCCCGTGCGATCAGCGGTCCTGCATCCCAGGTGATTTTCGGTGCCTGATGCGAATCACACCGGAGAGCGTCCTCGTGGCGGCCACAGGAGTACTGGAATCGACGATGACCTCGCGAGAGAGTGCCCGTGCGCATTGAGCGAGAGCCCGGACTGACCTGGGTGGGTTTCCTGCTGATCGCGGCCTGCCTCGGGGTCGTGCAGTTCTCGATTTTTCTCGCGCAGACGACGTTCGCGGCGGCCGTGCTCGTCTGGCTGATCGTGGTGCTGCGCGAGCGACGGCCGCTGGACCTCCCGGCGTTCTTCGTGCCACTCGTCGTGTACGCCGGCCTCACGCTGGTGAGCGCCGCCATGTCGCCCGATCCACGCAAGAGCTTCATCGACTCGCGTCAGCTCTTCCTCTTCCTGATGGTGCCTGTCGTCGCGCGCTTTGTCCGTGGCGGTCGCGCCGACTGGGCGATCAACGTCATCATCGCGCTCGGCGCCGCGGGTGCCGTGGTCGGCATTGTGCAGTTTGCGATGTTCGGCTTCGACAGTCTCGAGAATCGTCCGGTGGGCGCGCTGAGCCACTACATGACGTACTCCGGCGTCCTGATGCTCGTCACGGGCGCTGCCGTATCCCGCCTGCTGTTCCATCGCGGGGAGTGGATCTGGCCCGCCATTGCCGTGCCGGCGCTCCTCGTCGCGCTCGGCGCGACGTACGCGCGCAACGCCTGGGTCGGCGTGTTCGTGGCGGTGGTCTGTCTGCTGGCGCTTCGCAACTGGAAGCTGGTCTTCATCGCGCCAGTGGTCGCGGTGCTGCTCCTGGCGCTCGCGCCCGCGAGTATCCGCCAGCGCGCGTACTCGATGTTCGACCTGAACGATCCGACCAACCGCGATCGGCGCGCTATGCTCAAGGTGGGGGCCGGGATGATTCAGGATCACCCGTTTTTTGGCGTTGGGCCGGAGATGATCGAGAGCGTGTACGCGAAGTACCGCCCGCCGGAGGCGGTGAACCCCACGAACCCGCATCTGCACAATGTGCCGGTCCAGATTGCGGCCGAACGGGGCCTGCCGGCGCTCGCGGTCTGGTTCTGGTTCGTCGCCGTCGCGCTGCGCGATCTCGTCAGACAGCTCCGTCACGGTCCGGCCCGATCCGTGGCAGGCGCCGGCCTCGCGGCGGTGATTGCGATGTTGGCGGCAGGCTTGCTCGAGTACAACTTCGGGGACTCGGAATTCCTGATGCTGTTTCTGGGTTTGATCACGCTTCCGTTCGCGGCCGCCCGCGCGCCCGCCGTGGCTGCCGGGTTCGAGGTGCCGTCTCCGGCGCCGGCCAAAGCCAGGGCCACGGCGAGCTGACACGTGCCTGGCGCCGATTTTCTTTCCGCCTTTCCGGGACTGGCCATCGCCGTGGTCGGCGACGTGATGCTCGACCACTTCGTCGTCGGACGCGTCGATCGCATTTCGCCGGAAGCGCCTGTGCCCGTCGTCCGGTTCGATCGGGACGAATTCCGGATGGGCGGCGCCGCCAACGTGGCCCACAACATCGCGGCGCTCGGCGGGCGTCCGGCGCTCGTCGGTCTGATCGGCGCCGACGACGCAGCCAGGCAGTTGCGCGAGCATCTGCGCGCCGGCGGCGTCGACGACCGCGGACTCGTGACCGATGCGTCTCGAGTGACGACCAGAAAAGTCCGCGTGGTGACGTCGAGAAACCAGCAGGTTGCCCGCATCGATTACGAGGAGGACGCCGAAGCGACGGGCAGCGTCTCGGAGGAGCTCCTGGCCGCCGTGAGCACTGCTGCGATGGACGCCCGCGCGGTCGTGTTGTCCGACTATCGCAAGGGCGTGATCAGCGCCGCGGTCATTGCCGCCGCCGTCGAGGCCGCGCGGTCGGCCGGCGCGCCCCTGCTCGTCGATCCCAAGCTTCCACAACCTGAGCGCTATCAGGGCGCGGCGGTCATTACACCCAATCACCACGAAGCCGAAGTGATGACGCAGACCGTCATCCGCTCACCGGAGGACGTGCGGCACGCCGCTCAACGGCTCCACGAGCGCAGCGGGGCAAACGTGCTGATCACATGGGGCGAGCACGGCATGTGGATCTTCGACGCCTCGGGGGAACCCGCGGTTGAAGAGCACCTGCCGGCGGTGACCCGCGAGGTCGCCGACGTCACCGGCGCGGGCGACACGGTCGTCGCCGCCGTCGCGATGGGTCTGGCCGCCGGCGCGTCGCTGTTCGAAGCCGCGCGAATCGCCAACCAGGCCGCCAGTCTCGTCGTCGGCCGCTTCGGCCCGGCGACGGTCACGGCCGATGAGCTCTTGCGCGGGGGCAGGCAGAAGTAGGGTCAGTGCCTGAAGTGCCTCCGGCCCGTAAAGATCATCGCGAGGCCGTGCTCGTCGGCAGCCGCGATCACCTCGGCGTCCCGAACTGACCCGCCCGGCTGCACGACGGCGGTGGCCCCCGCGGCGGCGAGCGCATCCAGCCCATCCCGGAATGGAAAGAACGCGTCGGACGCCGCCACCGATCCGCGCAGGCGATCGCCGCCCTTCATCACCGCGGCGTTGACGGCGTCCACGCGGCTCATCTGGCCCGCGCCGACGGCCAGCGTCACGTCGCGTCTCGTAAAGACGACGGTGTTGGATTTCACGTGCGCGGCCACTCGCCACGCGAATCGCAGCGCCTCCCACTCCTCGGCCGTCGGCGCGCGCCGCGTGACCACGCGGGGTGGGCTGGGATCACTGGTTCCGCCCGCACCGGACGCCGGCCACGGTCGCGCGGCTTCAGCCACGCGATCGCGCGCCTGCACGAGCCAGGCGCCCAGGATCGATCGCGCATCGCGATCGGCAAGCTGCGCGAAGCTGGCAGTCACGACGCGCAGATTGGCTTTCGTGCCGAGCACGGCGCGGACCTCGTCCGCGTCCGCCAGGCCCGGCGCGATCACCGCCTCGATGAACGTGGACGTCAGCGCGCGCGCCGTCTCCACGTCGAGCGGGCGGTTGACCCCGACGATGCCGCCGAACGCAGACAGCGCGTCCGCCTCGCGCGCGCGGACGTACGCCTCGGCCGCGGACGCGCCGGTGGCGACGCCGCAGGGATTCGTATGCTTGATCACGACGGCGGCCGGCTCGTCGAACTCCAAGGCCAGGCGCGCAGCCGCGTCGAGATCGAGCAGGTTGGTGAACGACAGCTCCTTGCCCTGATGGACGGTCGCGGCGCCGAACCCCGCTCGTCCATCACCTCCCGATCCGTCGTCGGCGTACCAGGCGCCCGGCTGGTGCGGGTTCTCGCCGTAGCGGAGATCCCGGATCTTCACGAGCGACGGCTGCCACGTCGGCGGCAGCGACGTCCCGGCTGCCGGCGCTTCACGAGAGACCGTCCCGCGTTCCTTGTCCGCGCGCACCTCGCCGAGCGTACCGGCGATCATCCGGTCGTACGCCGCGGTGTGCGCAAACGCGCGTCGAGCCAGCTCGAATCTGAACGCGGCGTCCGCCCCGCTCGGCGCCGAGAGCGCGGCAAGGACCTCGTCGTAGTCTCCGGGCTCGACGACGACGAGCACGTCGCGAAAATTCTTGGCGGCGGCGCGGACCAGGCTCGGGCCGCCGATGTCGATTTCCTCAATCAGGTCATCGAGCGCCAGGTCCGCGCGCGCGGCCGCCTGCGCGAACGGATAGAGATTCACGGCCACCAGATCGATCGGCACGATGCCGTGCGCGGCGAGCGCGGAGAGATCGTCCGGACGATCTCTCCGCGCGAGGATGCCGCCGTGCACCTTCGGGTGCAGCGTCTTCACGCGGCCGTCCAGCATCTCGGGAAATCCGGTGACGTCCGAGATCGCCCTGACCGGGAGTCCCGCCGACGCGAGCGCTCGCGCCGTCCCGCCGGTGGACACGAGCTCCCAGCCAAGGTCGGTCAGGGCCCGGGCAAAGGGCACGAGCCCCGTCTTGTCAGAAACGCTCAGCAGCGCGCGCACGGTGGGGTGGCCTTTCGGGGCCGCTTCCGGGCGAGAAACGCCCGAAACCTGGCCTTAACGCGTCTCGTCTCATTTAGTTGACAAGGCAAATACTGACCCGTAGAATCGCCGGCTGACGTTGAGCGGGTCGGCGTCCAAAAGTGGGGACCGCACGTTGCGGTCCTTTTTTTTACCCCGTCGCATTCGCAGAAGGCTCGATCGGGGGGCAACGCGGTGGTTCCCCACCGCGTTTTTGTAAGGAAAGTAAGTATGCGTATCACCGGCAAGGTCAAGTGGTTTAACAACGCAAAGGGCTACGGTTTCATCGAGCGGGAGGGCGGGAACGACGTGTTCGTGCACTTCTCGGCCATCCAGGGATCCGGTTTCCGGACGCTCGAGGAAGGACAGGCAGTCGAGTTCGAGATCGTCGACGGTCCCAAGGGGCCGCAAGCAGGGAACGTCACCAAGCCCAGCTAAACCACTTAAGGGGACCGGGGCGCCTGGTTCCGGTCCCTCCCTCCGCGCTGCGGCGCTCCCCCCGGGAAAATCCGACGTCACCGAATCAGGAACCAAACGAGGGGCAGCCAGAGCTCTCGTGCGTACGGCAGCGGCCGATCGTCGATGAGCACGTCCGACTCCGGCACGCCGGACACCAGCTCGTACAGGTCTCGCAAGTGCAACGGCCGATCGCCGGGAAAGAACCGCGCGCGATGCCGCAGCGTCCCGCCGGCGCGCGTCTCCACATACTCGTCCGACGCCTTTGCCAGATCGACCGCGCGGCCGTAGTTCTCCCCCGAAAACTCCGGAAACTCGACCGAGATCGAAAACGGCGGCGCCGGCGCGCCAAACAGCGCCGCGCGCAGCTCCGGGTGGAGCTTCGCCAGTTCTTCATCCGTCGGCTGTTCGGTCAGTTCGGCGTACGGCCAGAAACGCTCGAGCGGCCGGTACACCGGCTCGTCCGGAAGGACTCGATCGGGCGGTTTGGATGCTGACGCCATGTCAAGTCAGAAGGCAGAAAGCAGCCTTTCGTTGCCCGAAGGCGATGGTATCCTGACGGCCCAGACGCCGCAACCGCGCGATGCCGTCTCTCCGTCTCATTCCATCGATTGACACGCTCGTCGCGCGGCCGTCGCTCGCGCGCGAAGCGACGTTGCACGGCCACGAGAGCGTCACGCGCGCGGCGCGGCTGGCGGCTGACGAACTTCGCGCGACGCTCAAGCATCCGGATGCGAACGGACCTGCATCGGAGGACGACGCGATCGCGTGGCTCGAACGCCGGATCCGCGAGATTCTCGCGGCGCGCCTCGCCCCCTCGCTCCGGCCGGTTGTCAACGCGACCGGCGTCATCATCCACACCAATCTCGGACGCGCGCCGCTCGCCGCCGAGGCGATTCATCGCACGAGTCGCATTGCCGCCGGTTATTCGAATCTGGAGTACGACCTCGAGGCGGGCGACCGGGGCCATCGGCACGCGCACGCCGAGCGTTTGCTCCTCGATCTGACCGGCGGCGAGGCCGCGCTGGTCGCCAACAACAACGCCGCGGCGACGCTGCTCGTGCTCGCGGCCCTGGCCGGCGGCCGCGAGGTGCTGGTCTCACGCGGCGAGCTGGTCGAAATCGGCGGCGGATTTCGCGTGCCGGATGTGCTGGCGCAGTCGGGCGCGGTGCTGCGCGAGGTCGGCACGACCAACCGCACGCGAGTCGCCGATTACGCGGCCGCCATTTCCGACCGGACGGCCCTGCTGCTTCGCGTGCACCCGTCGAACTTCAGGATCGAAGGGTTCACCGAGCGGCCCGCGCTCGGCGCGCTGGCCGACCTCGCGCACCGGTTCTCGTTGCCGTTGTTCGAGGACCTCGGCAGCGGCTGGCTCGGGACGGCCGAAGGGATCGCGTCGTTGCGAGACGAACCGCCGGTCGTCGCGAGCCTGAAGGCCGGGGCGGACCTCGTCGCCTTCAGCGGTGACAAGCTGCTCGGCGGGCCCCAGGCCGGCATCGTCGTCGGCCGACGCGATCTGATCGATCGCGTTCGGCGGCATCCGCTGATGCGTGCCGTCCGCGCCGACAAGCTGACGTACGCCGCGCTCGAGGCGACGCTCGCGCTCTGGGCGGACGCGCCGGCACGCGTGCAGATTCCGGTGTTTCGGATGCTCGCGCTGAGCGTGGAGGAAATCGAGACCCGAGCTCGAAGGGTGCTCGATCGAATCTCCGGGGTGCCGAGTCTGCGCGCCGAGATCATCGACGGCGCCTCGACGGCGGGCGGCGGCAGCGCGCCGGGATCGGCGCTGCCAACGAAGCTCATTGCCCTGGCCGTCGACGGTGTGTCGGCGGCCGCGCTCGACGCGCGGCTGCGCGCCGGCGATCCGCCGATCGTCGGCCGGATTCAGAACGATCGTGTGGTGCTGGACCTGCGGACGGTTTCGGACGCGGAGGAGCCGGACCTGCTCGCAGGCATCAGGCGAGCCGTTCAGTCGTAGGGACGCGCGTCTGAACGGCCGAGAGTGCGATAAGGTAGCGCCATCGCGTGAGTCCGACCCAACAGCGCCTGCTGCTCGCCTTCATCCTGCTTTTTGGCTTCTGCGCGCGCGCGGCGACGTTCAAGAGTCCGCTGCTCGACGCGCATTCGTGGCGCCAGGCCGATACGGCCTCGATCTCCCGCAACTTCTACCGCGAGCGCTTCAACATCCTCTACCCGCAAGTGGACTGGCGCGGCGATCGCGCCGAAGGCTACGTGGAAAGCGGCCTGGAGCCGCTCGCCTTCGCGGTCGCCGCGCTGGCGAGAGCCGGCGGCTTTCATCCGGAGCTGGGCCGGCTGATCAACACGTTCGTGTTCCTCGGCTCGGCGACGCTCGTCTGGACGTTCGTTCGCCGGCGCTACGGCGGCCCGACCGGACTCATCGCCACGTACCTCTACGCGTTCGGGTTTCCTCTTCTGATCTTCATCGAGCGCGCGTTCATGAACGAGGCGCTGCTCATCTTCCTGTCCCTGGTCTGCCTGGTGGCGTCGCAGCGGTACCTCGACGGGCAGGGCCGGCGCTGGGGCGCGCTTTCGGCGCTCGTCGCGGCATCCGGCTTGATCGCCGCCATCAAGCTGCCGTACCTCATCATCTGGGGGCCGGTCACCGGTCTCTTCCTGGAAAAACAGGGCGCCCGCGTCGTGCGGGCGTGGGAACTGTGGCTGATGGGCGCGGTCAGCCTCGGCATCGCCGCCGTCTGGTACCGCCACGCGCACGCGCTCGGACAGGCGACCGGCCTGTCGTTCGGGCTCACCGACAAGCTGTTCGACTCGGAGCTGGTGTTCTCCGGCAAGTACCTCGGAAAGATCGTCGAGCGGCTCTTCAAGGACGTGCTTGGCCCCGTCGGGTTCGTGGGCTTGGCGGCAGGACTGTGGCTTGCGGGTCGCGGACGCCGTTGGTGCGAGCAGTTCGGTGCCGGCGCGTTCCTCTTCTATGTTCTGCTCGTCGTCGGCGGCAACTTCCAGCACGACTATTACCAGCTCGCCATCATGCCGATCGCGCCCGCGATCATCGCGCCTGCCCTGTATGCGCTCACGACGCTGCCGCCAGCGAGCCGCGTCCGTCGATTTCGGCATCAGCTGCTCGCGCTCGTGCTGGGCGTCGCGGCGTTCGCGACGTTCGTCCGCTCGGCAAGCTTTCATTCCTGGTACGACTTCGGCGCGGACTCCGCGCTGTTTTGCGAGTCCGTGGACACCTTCGCCCAGCCAGGCGATCGCGTCGTCTTTATCGGCAACAACGATCCCGCACTGCTCTTCTGCATGGATCGCAAGGGCTGGCTGCTGACCGAGGAGGAATCAACGGAAGACCGCGTCAGGTCGATCTGGAAGGCCGGCGCGAAACTCGCGATCGTGCCCGGCGCGCCCGTCAAGGACGAGGTCTGGCGCCTGCTCAAGACCGAAGCCTGGCCAGTATTTACCTCTGGAAGGATCGTAGTATTTAGGCTTCCATAGAGCTCTGCATCGCTCGATCGATCTATTGAAAATCGCTTGTCTTACTGCAACGATCTCGGTCGCCCTGTCGATCTATCAAGAGACGCTTGCTTTCCAGCGTCGAGGTTTTCAATAGATCGATAGATCGATCGCCCAATCGATCGATGCGCCCGACAATCGTCAGAAGATTGACTTGACGGAGTCGGCGGCGATCGAGAGCAGCCTGCCGGGCAGAACGCCCAGATAGAACACGCCCACCAGCGCGAGCAGCATGCCGGCCAATGCGAGTGACGCCACGGGAGGCCGATGGCCGGGCGCCGTTTCGTCGCTCATGTACATGAGAACGACGATCCGCAGGTAGAAGAAGACGGCGATGACGCTCGTCAGCACGCCGAGGACCGCGAGCGCGATCAGGCCTTCCTGCACCGCCGCGCTGAAGATGTACCACTTCGCGATGAACCCGACCGTCGGCGGAAAGCCGCCGAGCGAAAGCAGGAACACCGTCAGCAGCGCCGCCAGGCCAGGCCGTTCGTTCCCGAGGCCCGCGAACTCGCGGACATCGTCGTGCGGCCGATCGTTGGTCGACAGCGCGGCGAGCACGCCGAACGCGCCGAGGTTGGTGATGGCGTACGCGACCAGGTAGAACAGGATCGCGGCCTTGCCGGCGGCGTTGGCGGCGACGAGGCCGACCAGCAGGTAGCCGGCGTGGGCGATGCTCGAGTACGCGAGCATACGCTTGACGCTCGACTGCGCGACGCCGACGACCGTGCCCAGAATCATCGTGATCCCGGCGATCGCCGAGAGCACCGGTGCCCACCCGATGGCGTGGTCGGCGCTCGCCGGGAGCGCGCGCAACGGCTCGAGCGTGGAGAGAAACACGCGCACGAACGCGGCGAACGCGGCCGCCTTGACCCCGGTGGACATGAAGCCGGTCACGAGCGTCGGCGCGCCTTGGTACGCGTCTGGCGTCCACATGTGGAACGGCACGGCCGAGACCTTGAAGGCGAACCCGACCAGCAGGAAGATCATCGCGAGCACCAGCAGCACGTTGGGGTTGAGCGCCGACGCCGCCACGCGCATGCCGAGCTCGTCCAGTTTCGTCGTCCCCGACACGGCGTACGCGAGCGCGATGCCGTAGAGAAAAAACGCGCTCGAGAACGCGCCGAGCACGAAGTACTTGAACGCCGCTTCGGCGCCCGCCTCGCTGGAACGTTTGATGCCGGTCAGGACGTAGACGCCGAGCGACATGATTTCGAGCGCGAGGAAGATGATCAGCAGGTCGCGCGTGGACCCCATGAGCATCATGCCCACGATCGAAAACAGCATCAGCGCGTAGTACTCGCCCTGGGGCAAACGGTCGCGCTCGGACGAACCGGAGGACAGCAGCACCGTCAACAGGCCGATGCCGCAGATCGTGACGTTGAGGAAAATGCCGAAGTTGTCGAGGACGATGACGCCGAAGCCGACCCGGTTGAGGCCCCACTGCAGCACCGACGTGACGATGGCGCCGGTGAGACCGATGATGGCGAGCCCTGCGAGGGGCATGCGCTCGTTCTTGCGACGCAGGGCCTCGGCGAGGAGCACGGCGCACGCCGTCAGCGTGACGATGAGGACCGGCGTGATCGTGTGGAGATCGAGCCAGGTGATCATCGGCGGACCTCGTCAGGCCGAAGGCCAAGGGCCGAAGGCCGAAGTGGCAAGCCGGAATTGACCGTTCGATTGGCAGGCGTCGACGAATCGGGACCTTCTTCGGCCTTCGGCCTTCGGCCTTCGGCCTGATCCACCGGCAGCAACAACTCGGTGTTCACCGGCCGCCTCGGCACCGACAGCGGCCGTACCTGCTCGATCGTCTTGCGCACGGCCGGCTCCATCGGCTTCAGGAACCAGTTCGGCACGACGCCCATCACAATCGCGCTCGCACAGATCGGCGCGATCACGAACCACTCGCGCAGACTGAGATCGCGGAGACCGCGATTCTTGTCGTTCGTCAGCGGGCCGTAGTTCACGCGCTGGAACATCCACAACATGTAGACGGCGGACAGGATGACGCCCGAGGCGGCCACCGCCGTATAGATGCTCGCGCGGTCGGGATCGAACTGGCCGGTGAACGATCCGAGCAGGATGAGGAACTCGCCGACGAAGCCGTTCATGCCGGGCAGCGCGATCGACGCCAGCGTGATCAGCAGGAATGCGGCGACGAGCTGCGGCATGACGGTCTTCAGTCCGCCGTACTCCGAAATCAGCCGCGTATGACGGCGATCGGAGAGCATGCCGACGATGAGGAAGAGACCGCCGGTCGAGATGCCGTGCGCGAGCATCTGGTAGACGGCGCCCTGGACGCCGTTGATGTTGAGCGCGCAGATGCCGAGCACGACGAAGCCCAGGTGGCTGACCGAGGAGTACGCCACCAGCTTCTTCATGTCGGGCTGCACCATCGCGACGAGCGCGCCGTAGACGATGCCGACGATGGCGAGAATCGCGAGATACGGCGCGAACGTCATCGCCGCTTCCGGGAAGAGCGGGAACGCGAACCGCAGCAGACCGTACGTCCCCATTTTCAGGAGAACGCCGGCCAGAAGGACCGACCCGGCGGTCGGCGCCTCGACGTGCGCGTCCGGCAGCCAGGTGTGAAACGGGAACAGCGGGACCTTGATGGCAAAGGCGACGGCAAACGCCAGGAACAGCCACGTTTGCAGCATCGCCGGGACGTCCAGCGCGACCAGATCCGCCAGGTCGAAGCTCGGCACGCCCATCACCGTCTGGTGGTGATACGCCATCCAGATGATCGCGATGAGCATCAGGACGCTGCCCGCCATGGTGTACAGGATGAACTTCACCGCGGCGTAGATCCGGCGCTCGTAGCCCCAGACCCCGATGAGGAAGTACATCGGGATCAGCATCGCGTCCCAGAACAGATAGAAGAGGAAGAGATCGATCGAGACGAAGACGCCAATCATCGCGGCTTCGAGCGCGAGCATGAAGAACGCGAACTCGCGCACGCGCTTCTCGATCGACTCCCAGGAGCACAGGATCGAGATCGGTGTGAGGAACGTGGTCAGGATGACGAGCAGCAGGCTGATCCCGTCGACGCCGATGTGGTACGAAATCCCGAAGTCGGGCAACCAGGTGTAGCGCTCGACGAACTGATATTCGGCCGACGTCGCATCGAAGCCCGCCCAGACCGCCAGGCTCAGGATGAATGTCGCCAGCGACACCAGGAGCGCCAGTTGCCGCGCCAGCGCGTCGCGGCCGCGGCCGGTCATGAGCACCGCGACGCCGCCGACGAGGGGGAGCAGAACGAGAACGGTCAGGAGTGGAAAGCTCATGCTGGCCGCTGAGAAGGGCAAAGGGCAGAGGGCACAGGGCAAAGGAGAGGGCGAAGGGGAAAGGGCACAGGGTGACCACTCCTCTTCGTCGCTACCTGAACCGCAACCTTCTGACCCTTCACCTTTTCCCTCTCCTTTGCCCTCTGCCCTTTGCCCTCTGCCCTTCTTAACGCCACAGGTAGTACCCCAGAATCACTACGACCCCCAGGAAGAGCGACATCGCATATGCGCGCACCGAACCGGTCTGCAGCCGCCGGAGCACCGCGCTCCACCCGCGAACGACAAGGCCCACCGCGTTGACGGTCCCGTCGATCAGCCCGGCGTCGACACCACGCCACAGCAGTTTCTGCGACGTGCGCTTGATCGGCTGCACGAACATCGCGTCGTAGATCTCGTCCACGTAGTACTTGTTCAGCAACAGCCGGTGCAATCCGCCGGCGCTCGCCGCAAGACGATCGGCACGCTCGGGTTGTCGCAGGAAAAAGATCGTCGCGACGCCAATGCCGGCAAACGCGACGAGCGTCGAGACGAGCATCAGGCTGATCTCCGTCCCGGCACCGCCGTGGGTCTCGGCCGCCTCGGCGTGCGCCGCCCCCGCACCTTCACCGGGGGCTCTGAAGCTCGGCTCGAGGAAGGCTTCGATTTGATTGCCGCCGCCGATCGCGTGCGGGATGCCGATCCATCCGGCCGCCACCGATCCGATCGCCAGCACGACGAGCACGATCGCCATCGCCGGCGGTGCGTCGTGGAGATGCCCATGGGCGCCGTGGTGCCCGTGAGCGGCGGCGTGCGCAGGTGTGCGTCGCTCGCCAAAGAAGGCGAGATACAGCAACCGGAACATGTACGTCGCCGTGAGGAACGCCGTCACCACCGCGACGAGCCACAGCACCGTGTGCCCGCTCGAGTACGTCTTCCAGAGAATCTCGTCTTTCGAAAAGAACCCCGAGAGAAGCGGCACGCCGGCAATCGCAAGCGTTCCGGCGAGGAAGGTCCGATACGTCACCGGCAACGCGTTTTTCAGGCCGCCCATGTTGCGCAGATCCTGCTCGCCTGCCAGCGCATGGATGACCGCACCCGCGCCGAGGAAGAGCAGCGCTTTGAAGAACGCGTGCGTGTACAGATGGAAGATTCCGCCCGCAAACGCGCCGACCCCCATCGCCAGGAACATGTACCCGAGCTGCGAGACGGTCGAGTACGCGAGCACGCGCTTGATGTCGTTCTGCACCAAACCAATTGTCCCGGCCATGAGCGCCGTGACGCAGCCGACGACCGCGACGACGTCGAGCGTCATCGGCGCGTGGCTGAAGAGCACGGCGTTGCGCCCAATCATGTACACCCCGGCGGTCACCATCGTCGCCGCGTGGATGAGCGCGGAGACGGGCGTCGGGCCCTCCATCGCGTCGGGCAACCAGACGAACAGAGGAATCTGCGCGGACTTGCCGGTCGCGCCGAGGAACAGCAGCAGGGTGATGCCGGTCAGCGTCGCGGTCGCGACCTCCGTGGACGAAACCGCCGCGGCAATCGCCTGGAAGTCGAGCGTGCCGAACTGCGCGAAGAGCCAGAGCATGCCGAGCAGGAAGCCGAAGTCGCCGATGCGGTTCACGACGAACGCCTTCTTGCCGGCGTCGGCGGCCGACGGCTTCGTGAACCAGAACCCGATCAGCAGGTACGAGCAGAGGCCCACGCCTTCCCACCCGATGAACATGACCGGGAAGTTCGCGCCCAGGACCAGCACGAGCATGAACGCCGCGAACAGGTTGAGGTAGGAGAAGTACCGCGCGTACTCGCCGTCGGTCTCGTCCTGCATGTACGCCGTCGAGTACAGGTGAATCAGCGCGCCGATCCCGGTGACGATCAGGATCATCAGCGCCGACAGCGGATCGAGCCGGAACGTCAGCGGGATCTCGAGGCCGCCGGACGCGATCCACGTGTAGACGGTGTCCTCGAACGCGCGCGCGCCACCCACGGGCTCGAGCTGGAGCAGCCGCCAGACGGCCGCGACCGACACGCCGAACGACAACCCCATCGCCCCGGTCGCGACCAGCCCGGACACGTTCTTGGGCAGGCGCCGCCCCAGGGCGGCGTTGACGAGGAACCCGATGAGCGGAAACAGCGGAATCAGTGGCAGCACGCGGTCACCACTTGAGCGTCGTGAAGGCGTCCGGACTGAGCGATTCCCTGTGCCGGAAGAGCGCGATGATGATGGCGAGGCCGACCGCCGCCTCGGCGGCGGCCACGGTCATGACGAAGAACACGATGATCTGCCCGTCTACCGTCTGCAGATAGCGATCGACGGCGACGAACGTCAGGTTGACCGCGTTCAGCATGATCTCGACCGAGAGCAGGATCGTGATCAGGTTGCGGCGCAGGAACACCCCGGCCGTGCCGATGGCAAACAGCACGGCCGACAACGCGAGATACGAATTCAGCGTCGGCTCAGGCAGCATCGTCAACTCGAGTCGACTTCCGAAGTTCGAAGTTCGAAGTTCGAAGTGTGAAGTTCAATGCGGTTCCTTCCGGGCCAGGATGATCGAGCCGACCATCGCGACGAGGATCAGCACCGACGTCGCCTCGAACGCAAAGGAGTACTCCGTGAACAGCTTCACGCCGATGTCGTAGACCGTGGGCTGGCGGACGACGTCGCCCGACGGCATGCGCGCCGGCGTGAGCTTCACGAGCGCGACGGCCAGCTCAATCACCAGAATGGCCGAGAGCACCGCGCCGAACCGCCGCGGCCCGGCGCCGCCGAGCAGCCGCGCGTGATAGCCGGCCGGCACGTCTTCCGTCGGCACGTTCAGCAGCATGACGACGAACAGGAAGAGCACCATGATCGCGCCGGCGTAGATGATGATCTGGATCGCGGCGACGAACGGCGCGTCGAGCAGGACGTACAAGCCGGACAGCCCGCCGAACGAGACGATGAGCAGCAAGACGCTGTACATGGGATTGCGCTGGCCGACGACCAGCACGGAGGCGGTCACCGTCACCGCCGCCAACCCCCAGAACATCAGCGTCTCCATAGTTACCCTGGGGACTTCGTCCCCAGACCCCTTACACGCTCACTCGCGCAACTCGCCTCCACAGAAAAGCACTCAGGCAAGTTGCGCTCCGTTCGCGTGGCTCGCTCGCATGGCTCGCTCGCTCCCGCCCTGTCGCCCCCCTACCAGCCGAACTGAATCACGACGAACGCGGTGACGAGCAGGTTCAGGACCGCGGCCGGCAGCAGATACTTCCAGCCGAACTCCATCAGCTGGTCGTAGCGGTACCGCGGCAGCGTCCACCGCATCCAGATGTAGAAGAAGAGCAGCGCGAACACCTTCACGAGGAACCAGATCCATTCGAAGCCGGCCGGCAGCGGAAACGGCCCGTGCCAGCCGCCGAGGAAGAGGTCCGTGGCCACGGCCGAGACCGTGACCATGTTCACGTATTCGGCCAGGAAGAAGAGCGCGAAGCTCATCGAGCTGTATTCGGTGTGATAGCCGGCGACCAGCTCCTGCTCCGCTTCCGGAAAATCGAACGGCGCGCGGTTCGTCTCGGCGACCCCCGCGATCAGGAAGAAGAGAAATCCGAACGGCTGCAGGAACAGGTACCACTTCGGGATCACTCCGAACCAGTAGCCCGCCTGCTGGTCCACGATGTCGCGAAGCGAGAGCGACCCGGCCAGCATGATGACGGCGGCAAACGAGAGCCCGTACGAGATCTCGTAGCTGATCATCTGCGCCGACGATCGCAGACCGCCGAGCAGCGAGTATTTGCTGTTCGAGCTCCAGCCCGCGAGGACGATGCCGTACACACCCATCGAGGTGATGGCGAAGATGACCAGCAGACCAACGTTGACGTCGGCCGCCGCCAGCCGGACAGGCCGGTCCAGGAGTCCCCAGAACGTCGTGTCGGCCCCGAACGGCACGACCGCGAACGCGGCAAACGCCGCGGTCGCCGAGAGGATCGGTGCCGCATAAAAGAGGATGCTGTCGGCCGCCTTGGGCCGGACCTCTTCCTTGAACATCAGCTTGATGATGTCGGCAAGCGGCTGCAGCAGGCCCTGCGGGCCGACGAGGTACGGGCCGTATCGCTGCTGCACGAACGCCGCGACCTTCCGCTCCATGTACACCATCACGGCCGCCGAATTCAGCAGCATGAAAAAGGTGAACCCGATAACGATGAGCTGCGCGATCAGTTCGGGAGTCACGAGGTCTGTTCACCTCGAGAAGGGCAAAGGGCAGAGGGCAAAGGGCAAAGGAGAGGGGAAAGGGAAAAGGGCCAAGGTGGAGGGGCTGGAACCCCACCTCCGATACGAGGAACGAACCGTCTGAACCTCTTCCCTCTCACCTTCACCCTCTCCTTTGCCCTTTGCCCTCTGCCCTTTGCCCTTCTCAATGGGCCGCCCCGACACGCGCGCCGGAGCGCCAGGGCGCGGGAACAGTACAGCGGCCCTCCCGCACGTGCGCTTCGTACTCCGCCTGGAACAGCTTGATCGTGGACAAGACCGGCGTCGCCGCGGCGTCGCCGAACGCGCAGAGCGTCTTGCCGAGGATGTTGTTGCTGACCGAGAGCAGCAGGTCGATGTCGCGCTTCTGCCCGTCGCCGTTCTCGATCTTGCTCAAGATCCGGAACAGCCAATCGCAGCCCTCCCGGCACGGCGTGCACTTGCCGCACGACTCGTGCTTGTAGAAGTGCAGCAGGTTCTGCGCCGCCCAGACCATGCAGGTCGTGTCGTCCATGACGATGATGCCGGCCGAGCCGAGCAGCGAGCCGGCTTTGGCGATGCCGTCGAAGCTGGCGGGAATGTCGAGCTGGTCCGGCAGCAGCAGCGGCACCGAGGACCCGCCCGGAATGACGGCCTTGAGCGCGCGGCCGCCGCGCATGCCGCCGGCGTATTTCGGATCGTAGATGAGGTCGCGGAGCGAGACGTCCATCGACGCCTCGAACGTGCCCGGGCGGTTGACGTGGCCGCTGATGCAGAAGAGCTTCGGGCCGCCGTTCTTCTCGGGGCCGATCGCCGCAAACCACTCGGCGCCGTGCTCGATGATGAGCGGCACGTTGCAGAGCGTCTCGACGTTGTTCACGGCGCTCGGACAGCCGTAGAGCCCGTGCGTCGCCGGAAACGGCGGCTTCAGCCGCGGCTGTGCACGTTTGCCCTCGAGCGACTCGATGAGCGCGGTTTCCTCGCCGGCTTCGTACGCGCCGGCGCCGCGGTGCACGTAGATCTCGCAGTCGAAGCCGGTCCCCAGGATGTTGCGCCCGATGAACCCCGCGGCGCGCGCCTTGTCGATTTCGGCCTCGAGGACCTTCTGCACGTGGAAGAACTCGCCGCGAATGTAGATGTACGCGACTTTCGCGCCAATCGCGTGACAGCCGATGAGACACCCCTCGAACATCAGGTGCGGGTTGCGCTCCATCAGCACGTGGTCCTTGAACGTGCCGGGCTCGCTCTCGTCCGCGTTGCAGCAGAGGTACTTGGGCTTGGGCGACTTGCGATCGACGAACTGCCACTTCATGCCGGTCGGGAATCCGGCGCCGCCGCGCCCGCGCAGCCCCGAAGCTTTCACGACCTCGACGACGGCCTCGGGCGTCATGCCGAGCGCTTTCTTGAGCGCCTCGTAGCCGCCGTGCTTGACGTAGAAGTCCAACGTCGCGGCGTCCGGCTCGGCGATGTGTGCGGTGAGTAAAGGTTCCATTGAGAACTTAGAACTGAGAACTCTGAACTAAGAACTGAAACCGCTTGCCCTGTCCAACGCGTGTCGTGACCCGACGGCCGAAGTTCTGAGTTCTCAGTTCTACGTTCTGAGTTGACATTATTTTTCCACTCTCAAATAACACCCTGTCAGCGCCGCCGGCCCCTTCGCGCGCAGCGACGTGACGAGCGCGTTGGCGTCCTCGGGCTTCTGACATTCGTGCCAATGATCGTTGACGCCGACGACCGGCGCCCGGTCGCACGCACCCAGACACTCGACCTCCAGCAGCGTGAACTCGCCCTGCTGATCGGTTTCTCCGGGCGCGATGCCGAGCGTTTTCGAAAGCTCTTCAGTCACCCGCTCCGCCCCCATGAGCGCGCACGAGAGCGTCCGGCAGACCTGGAGCACGTACCGGCCGACCGGCCGCGTGTAGAACATCGTGTAGAAGGACACGACCTCCTCGACCTCCGCGGCCGTGCAACCGATGACGCCGGCGACGTGCTGAATCGCGTTGAGCGTGACGTATCCCTGCTGGTGCTGCACGAGGTACACCGCCGCGAGAATCGCCGATTTGCGTTGATCGACGGGATACCGCGCGCAGATCTCCTCCAGCCGGGCGCGGTTCGCGGGCGTGTACTCGAACGCCGGTCCCTCTTCCGGCATGCCCCGGGCCGACTTGTGGTGGCCCCGGCCGTAGTCCATGGATGGGTGGAAGCTCATCTGTTACCTGTCAACGTCTCCCATCACGACGTCCGTGGAACCGATCACGGCAATGACATCGGCAATCAGTCCGCCGACGATCATCTTCGGCAGCGCCTGGCAGGCGATGAACGACGGCGCACGTGCCTTGACGCGCACTGGCCGGTTCGTGCCGTCCGAGACGACGTAGAACCCGTGCTCGCCGCGCGGGCCCTCGATCGGGACGTACACCTCGCCCTTGGGCACATTGAACCCCTGCGAATACAGGAGGAAGTGCTGAATGAGCGCTTCCATCTCGGTGTACACGCGATCCTTCGGCGGCGGCACGAATCGGAAATCACCGCAATCGTAGGCGCCGGTCGGCGTGATCCGCGCAAGCGCCTGGCGGCAGAGGCCGACGCTCTGGCGCATCTCGGCCATCCTCACCTGGTAGCGCGCGTACACGTCGCCGTCGGTCGCTGTCGGGACCTGGAAATCGAACGTGTCGTACTTGAGGTACGGGAACGTCTTGCGCACGTCGTACGGAATGCCGACCGCGCGGGCCATCGGGCCGACGAGGCCCATCGCCATCGTCTCGTCGCGCGAGAGATAGCCGACGCCCTTGGTGCGCTTGATCCAGACCTGGTTCTTCGTCAGAAGCTTTTCGTAGTCGTCGAGCTTCCCCGGGAACTTGTCGAGAAACTCGGTGACGGCTGCGTGGAAGCCGCGCGGCAGGTCCTCGCGCAGCCCGCCGATGCGGAGGTAGCTCGGGAACATCCGGAACCCGGCGAGCATCTCGTTGATGTCGAGCAGTTGCTCGCGCTCCCGGAAGCAATAGAGCATCACGGTGATGGCGCCGATTTCCATGCCGTGGGTGCCGAGCCAGACGAGATGGCTCGCCAGCCGCTGCAGCTCCGCGATGAGCACGCGAATCCAGATGACCCGATCCGGAATCGCCGCCTCGATGCCGAGCAGGCGCTCGACCGAGAGACAGAACGCGAGACTGTTCGACTGCGCGCCCAGGTAGTCCATCCGCTCGACGAGCGGGATCACCTGCTGCCACTTCTTCTGCTCACACGTCTTCTCGATGCCGGTGTGCAGAAAGCCAATCGTCGGATCGACCGAGACGATGTTCTCGCCGTCGAGCTCGAGCACCAACCGGAGCACGCCGTGCGTGCTGGGGTGCTGCGGCCCCATGTTGACGGTCATCGTCTCTGTGCGAATCTCGGGCATGGGGCTACGAGCCACCTACAAAGGCAGAAAGCTTCTGACTTGTGCCTTTTGCCTTAGCCACGATCGTCCCTCGCGGCGCGGTCGGCCCGCTCACGCTGCGCACGGATGTTCTCGGCAAATTCCTCGGGCGAGAGCTGAATCGGGGACCACGACTGCGTGTCCTTCCGGATCTGCACCGGGTAGTCTTTCCGCAGCGGCGACCCTTCCCAGTCCTCGGGCATCAGAATGCGGCGCAGATCGGGATGGTGGTCGAACGCCAGGCCGAACAGGTCGAACACCTCGCGCTCGGGCCAGCCGGCCGTCGGCCAGATAGTGGTCACGCTCGCCACGCGCGCATCGGCGCCGGGGACTCGCACCTTGAGCCGCAGCCGACGCGGCGGCGCCGCGGCGGTGACACCGGGCGCGCGATACGCGTCGCCCAGGCAGGCGAGATGATAGACGACCTCGAAGCGCGGCTCGGCCGGCAGCAGGTCCACCGCCGTGACGTCGGCCAGGAAGACGAACTGCACCGTCGGATCGTCGCGCAGGACGCGCGCGACGTCGAGCAGCCGATCGCGATCGACATAGAGCGTCTCCATGTCGGTCGACGAGGCCGGCTCGACCGCGTCGGACAGGCCCGCGTTGCGAAGCGCATCGGTGACTACTGGATCCATGAGACGTCAAAAGGCAAACGGCAGAACTACGCACTCATCCGTTGCTGGTCGATCTTGCGCTGGAGCTGGACGATGCCGTAGATGAGCGACTCGGGGCGGGGCGGGCAGCCGGGCACGAACACGTCAATCGGCACGACCTGGTCCACGCCCTGGACGATGGCGTAGTTGTCGAACACCCCGCCGCAGCTCGCGCAGGCGCCCATCGAAATCACCCACTTCGGCTCCGGCATCTGGTCGTAGATGCGCCGCAGCACGGGCGCCATCTTTCGCGACAGGCGCCCGGCCACAATCATCAGATCCGACTGGCGCGGCGACCCGCGGAAGACCTCGGCGCCGAAGCGCGCGATGTCGTAGCGGCCGCAGCTCATCGCCATCATCTCGATCGCGCAGCAGGCGAGCCCGAACGTGACCGGCCAGATGGCCGATCGGCGCGCCCACTGCACCATTTTTTCCACCGTCGTCGTCAGGACGGGAATTTCAATTTCGGCCATGTCGCTCCTTGCTCCAGTCGAACGCACCTTTGCGCCAGACGTAGACGTAACCCGTCAGAAGCAGCGCAAAGAACACGACGATCTGCCAGAAGCCCGGCATGCCGAGCTCGCGAAAGGCGATCGCCCAGGGGTACAGAAATGCGATCTCGATGTCGAAGAGCAGAAAAATCATCGCCACGAGATAGAACTTGACGGACTGGCGCTCGCGCGCGTCGCCGACGGGCGGCATGCCGCACTCGTACGGCGCGCTTTTTTCCGGCGTTGGCTTGTAGGGCCCGAGGAACTGGGACATCAGGACCGAGCCGCCGGCAAAGCCGACACCCAGGCCGATCATGATGAGGATGGGAAGAAAACCGTCCATGTCCTGGTGGCGGGCCCCCGGCCCCGACGCGGAGCTTGTGCTCCCGAGGATCAAGCGTAATTTAGCCGCCGGCCGCGATCCAAGTCAATGACAGCCGGCGCGCGAACATGTGCCACGCGCGCGCACAAACCGTGCTGCACCAACGCGATAGACTGACGCGCGATGCGTGTCGCATGGTTCACGCCTTGGCCGCCGCAGCGGAGCGGTGTCGCCGGGCGCTCGGCCGAAATCGTGCCGCTCCTCGCGGCGGCCCGACACGGCATCGACGTGTTCGTCGACGAAGCCTCCGTTGCGGTCGCGCGCACCTTCGACGCGGATCCACCCACGATCGGCGCGATCCGCGTGCAGAGCGCGCACGACTTCGTCTGGCGCGCCGCCGAACGGCAGTACGACGTCGTCGTCTACCAGTTGGGTAACTCCACGACTCACGAGTTCATCTGGCCGTATCTGTTTCGGTGGCCGGGATTGGCGGTGTTGCACGACACGCACCTGCACCACGCACGGGGCCGGGCGCTCCTGTCCAGGAAGCGCGCGGCCGAGTACCGCGCTGAATTTGCCTGGAACCATCCCGAGCTGCCCGTTGACCTGGCGGAGCTTGCGATTCGCGGCTTCGACGGTCCTTATTATTACGACTGGTCGATGGTGCGGAGCGTGGTCGTCGCGTCGAGGCTTGTCGCGACACACTGCCGCGGATCGCTCGACGAGTTGCGGGAGTCGTGGCCGGACCGCGAGTATGAGTCCATCGCCCTTGCCGAAGGCGTCCGGACGGCCCCGACAGACGCCGAACGCGATTCGATTCGTCGATCGATCGGCATCCCCGATTCCGCCGTCGTGTTCGGCGTGTTCGGAGCCCTTTCGGCCGAGAAGCGCGTCCCCCAGGTCATGCGTGCGTTCGCGGAGACCCACGCGCGCGTCCCCGACGCGATGCTCCTGCTCGCGGGCGCACGTGAGGCGTCCGTGGACATCGATGGCCTCGCACACTCACTCGGGGTCTCGGGCGCGATCCGTGTGCTCGAAGGGCTCGACGACACCCAGTTCGATCGGACGATTGCCGCCGCCGACGTGTCGCTGAATCTGCGATGGCCGACGGCGCGAGAGATGTCCGGCCCGTGGGTGCGCGCGCTCGCCGCCGGCCGCGCGACCGTCATCGAGGACCTCGTCCACCTCGCGTGTGTCCCGTCGCTGGACCCGAGGACGTGGCAGCCGCACTCACCGGGCGGCCGACCCATCGCGTCGGATCGTCACGAGGCCGTTACGATTGCGATCGACATCCTCGATGAAGATCATTCATTGCACCTGGCGATGCGCCGGCTCGCCCGCGATCGAGACCTGCGCGACCAACTTGGGCACGCTGCACGCCACTATTGGGAAGCCGAGCACTCATTCGAGCGTGCGACCCGCGACTACGAGCGAGCATTGTCGCGCGCGGCGGCGCTCCCGGACCCGATCGCCGACCGTCCGGCACATCTGAAGCCTTCAGCGTTCGATCAGGCGCGTGAACTTTCTGCCCGGTTCGGAAGTGAAGCAGCGAAGATGATCGAGATGTTGGAAGAAAAACCCATGTAGGGCGGGGCTTCAGCCCCGCCAGACTGCCGGCCCTGACCAGCCTCCGCCAAGGCTTCGGCGGTCCGCCGTAGCTTCAGCGAAGGCGGAAGGGCCGGCCTCCCTCTCGCGCCATGCACATCATTCTCAACGGCGACTCGCACGAACTTCCCGGCTCCCTCACCGTGACCCAGCTCCTCGACCGTCTTCAGATCGATCCGCGCATCGTCGCGGTCGAGGTCAACCGTGTCGTGGTGAAACGAGATCGATATTCGGGAACCGTAATTCCTGACGGAGCCGAGGTCGAGATCGTGACATTCGTCGGAGGTGGGGCACGATAGAGCCGCAAGACATCTCTGGCGCAGGCTTTGCGTACCGTCGAGCCACACCCAGCATCGACGACGTCAGAGAAGAGGATATGACCAGACTGCAACGACACATCACGGCAGCCGTCATTCTGCTTGCCGCTTCTGCCCCGCCGGCCCTGGCACAACTCAAAGCCGAGCTCTTCGTCTCGGGCCTCTCCGCGCCTGTCGCGTTCGTGCAGAGTCCCACGCATCCCAACGTGCAGTTGGTCGTCGAGCAAGGCGGGCGCGTGCGCGTCGTCCAGGACGGCGTGCTGCTCGCCCAGGATTTCCTCAACCTCACGGGGACCGCGCTATTCGACGGCGAACAGGGACTGCTGGGCCTCGCCTTCGCGCCAGACTACGCGTCGAGCGGCCGGGTGTACGTGAACTTCGTGAACACGTCGGGCGACACGGTCATCGCGCGTTTTCTGCGCTCAGCGGGCAACCCGCTGCAGGCGAATACCGCGAGTCGCTTCGATCTCGTCTGGCCGGACGGGAACCCGTTCATCGATCAGCCGGCGTTCCCGAACCACAAGGGGGGCAACATCGTGTTCGGGCCGGACGGCATGCTCTACATCGGCATGGGTGATGGCGGCAGCGGGAACGACCCGTTCCACCTGGCGCAGAATCCGGCGTCTCTGCTCGGAAAGATTCTCCGCATCGATGTAGGCGTCGCGCTCTCGAACACGAAGGGATACGCCGTGCCCCCGAGCAATCCCTTCGTCGGTCAGCCGGGTGTGCTCGGGGAGATCTGGGCGTTCGGCGTCAGGAACCCCTGGAAGTTCAGCTTCGACGATCCATTCCGCGGCGGTACCGGCGCGCTCGTCATGGGAGATGTGGGACAAGGCTCGTGGGAAGAAGTCAATTACGAGCCGGCCGCCACAGGCGGACGCAACTACGGTTGGCGCAACCGTGAAGGCGCGCACGACAACGTGACGAGTCAGCCGCCCTTCAACATGATGACGTTGACCGATCCGATCATTGAATACTCGCACGTCGAAGGACGGTCCATTACGGGCGGATACGTCTACCGCGGGAGCGCGCTCGGCGCATCGTATGCGGGCCGCTATTTTTTCGCTGACTTCAGCTTCTCGCGCGTGTGGTCGATTGCCATCACCAACCCCGGCACCGCCGGCGCGGGCGCGACAAACCTCACTGAGCATTCAGGCGAGCTTGGCGCCGGCGTGACGCTGCCGTCGAGCTTCGGCGTGGACTCGAACGGCGAGCTTTATGTCGTGAGCTACGCGGGCAGCATCTATCGGATCAGTCTCAACAGCGCTCCGGGCGCCGGGTCGTGTCCGACCGTACAGCCGGGGCCTGACTGGGTGTGCGTGAACGGCAATTGGCTGCCGCCAGGTTTCCCGGGCACGACGCCACCAACGCCGCCGACCACACCGCCACCGACCGGATGCACGACACCGCAGCCGGCGTCGGACTGGACGTGCGTCAACGGCAACTGGTTGCCACCAGGCTTCCCGGGGACAACGCCACCAACGCCGCCGACCACGCCACCCCCGACGCCGCCACCGACCGGATGCACGACACCGCAACCGGGGTCGGACTGGACGTGCGTCAACGGCAACTGGCTGCCACCAGGCTCCCCGGGCACAACGCCACCGCCGCCGACCACACCACCCCCCACGCCGCCGCCGACCGGATGCACGACACCGCAACCAGCGTCGGACTGGACGTGCGTCAACGGCAACTGGCTGCCACCAGGCTTCCCGGGCACAACGCCGCCGACGACGCCACCTCCGACGCCGCCACCGACCGGATGCACGACGCCGCAGCCGGCATCGGACTGGACGTGTGTCAACGGTAACTGGCTGCCACCAGGCTTCCCGGGCACGCCGCCTTCAACTCCGCCGACAACGCCGCCGCCAACGAGTTGCCCTGGGTCCGATCCGTTCCTGGGTCTGCCCGGACTTGCCGGGGTTTGCATCAACGGCAACTGGATTCCGACGGAGCTGATCCAAGGCGCCACCGCGACCGTGCAGTTCCATCCGGAGTCGGGCGGTTTCTGGGCGCTCCATCTCGACGATGGCCGCGTGTTCGTCCCGATGGGCGGCCTCGCGCCGGCGTTTCAGACGAACGGGCGGCGTGTGACGTTCAGCGGGAAAGTGCGGATCGATCTGCCGTCGACGCCGGGGGCGATTGTCGAGGTGTTGCAGATTCAGTGAAGAAAGACCTCGGGTGTCATTTCCGCTGAAGATCGCAGCACGAAATGACACCCGAGGTCTAAACTGTGGAAAACTAACTCGTCCCCATGATCATCGCGGGTCGCACCTTCACGTCCAGGCTTGTCGTCGGCACGGGGAAATATCCGTCCCACGAGATCATGAAAGCGGCGCACGAAGCGTCGGGCACTGAGATGGTGACAGTCGCCGTGCGGCGGGTCGATCTGTCGGGGAAGGGCGCCGCGGCACTGCTCTCCTGGATCGACCGGGAGCGGATCTTCATTCTCCCGAACACCGCGGCGTGCTACACGGCCGACGATGCGATTCGGACGGCGCGGCTGGCGCGTGAAGCCGGGCTGTCGAACTGGATCAAACTCGAAGTGATCGGCGACGAGAAGAGCCTCTATCCCGACAACGAAGCGCTGCTCGAAGCCACTCGCGTGCTGGTACGCGAGGGCTTCGTGGTGCTGCCGTACACGAACGACGACCCGATCGCGTGCCGGAAGCTCGAGGACGCCGGGGCGGCCGCGGTGATGCCGCTCGGCGCGCCAATCGGATCGGGCCTCGGGATCCAGAATCCGAACAACCTGCTGATGATCAAGGACCAGGCGCGCGTGCCGGTGATTGTGGACGCGGGGGTCGGGACGGCGTCCGACGCGGCGATCGCGATGGAGCTCGGCGCCGACGGCGTGCTGATGAACACCGCGATCGCCCAAGCCTCCGATCCGGTGGCGATGGCAACGGCCATGAAGCATGCCGTGATCGCCGGCCGGCTCGCCTACCTGGCGGGCCGCATTCCGAAAAAGCCGCACGCGGTGGCCAGCAGTCCGACCGCAGGCCTCGTCACGCCAGGCGCGCCCGCCCGGAGCTGACGTGCACGGCGAGACTCTCGAGCAACTCCTTTCCAGGCTCGAACGCGAACGGGAGCAGGCGGATGCGCACTACAACGACGCGCTGACGGCGCTCGATCGCGCGGTCCAGGGCCGCCCGGCGATGCCGGACCCGCCGCCGCCGTACGACGACTCGAAAGTCACGGCCATCAACGAGGCGTGGAACATCCTGCCATCGGGCCCGCCAGCAGTGGATGGGTCGCTCAAAGGCCGGCTGCGCGGCTTCATCTGGCGTCTCGTCGGTCCGTCGCTGGACACACAGAAGCAGTTCAACGCGGCGCTCGTCGATCACCTCAATCGCAACGTGGCCGCGCATCGCGAAGCGCAGAAAGCGATCACCACAGCCATCGAAATCATCCGGCAGCAGGCCGAGGGCGTGGCGCAGTTCGAAGGGCATCTCGTCCGATACCTGCAGACGATCACGCTCTACGTGGACACGAAGGATCGTGCGGTCGGCGCCGACGCGCAGGTGGTGAACGCCGGCCTCTCGGCGATCACCCAGGACTGGCTGAAACGCTGGGAGTCGCTCGGCGCGAAGGAACAGCGCTTCAAGGAGCAGGTGGATTCGATCGCAGACATTCGCGCCACGGCTTCGCTCGCCCAGCAGACCGCGATCTCGCTCAAGCGGGATGTCGAGGCGCATCTGGCGAAACAAGCGGGGCAAGATCCGCCAGGTCCGCAGGGTCCGGTTCCTGGACCGTCCGGATCGTCCGGACCGACGCCAGATCTTGGTTCGTTTACGTACGTCGCGTTTGAAGATCAGTTTCGAGGATCACCCGAAGAGATCAGGCGGCAGCTCGGCGACTACATGCCGATCTTCGCCGGATGCCGCGATGTCGTGGACCTCGGATGCGGGCGCGGCGAGCTGCTCGATCTGTTCCGGGAGCACGGCATCGACGCGCGCGGCGTCGATACCAACGCGGCGATGGTCCAGGCGTGCCAGGCACGCGGACTCCGCGCCGACCAGGGCGATGCGCTCGGATATCTGAGCGGACTTCCCGACGCGTCACTGGGCGGCGTGATCGCGATCCAGGTCGTCGAGCACCTGGAGCCCGGCTACCTGTTGCGGCTGATCGAAACCGCGTTTCACAAACTGCGGCTGGGCGCGCCGCTCGTCTTCGAGACGATCAACCCGGCCTGCTGGGTCGCGTTCTTCGAGAGCTACATTCGCGATATCACGCACCGCTGGCCGCTGCACCCGGACACGCTCCGCTATCTCGTCCAGGCGAGCGGCTTCTCGTCGGTGGACGTCCAGTTCCGATCCGCGGTGCCATACTCGGACCGGCTCGAGAAGGTCACGCTGCCGGCGGCCCCGCCCGGCACGGCGCAGGACCACGCGCTGACCGACCTCGTCGAGGCCCTCAACGCGCACGCCGAGAAACTCAATGCACGGCTGTTCACCTACATGGACTACGCCGTGGTGGCGAGGCGGTGAGACGGGCACTGCTCGCCTCGTTCCGCGTCGCCGGCCTCGGACTCGCGTTCGCGCTCCAAGCCGCGTGGCTCGTTCAGTCCCTCCCGGCGTTCCTCAAGATCCTGCCGGCGTCGCTGTTCGTGCTCGCGGTCGCGCGCCCGGCCGCGGGCCTGCTGGTTCTTGCCGGCATCGGCCCGATGGCCAATGCCGTTGCGCTCTGGGCCCATTCACCGCTTCCCGGCATCCGGCTGCTCGAGCAGCTCGTGCTCGCCGTCGTCTCCGGCGCCGGACTCCGGTGGTGGCGGGGCACGACTGAGCTTCGGCTCGGCGAGGCCGCAGCGCTGCTCGCCGCATCGGCGGCCGCCTCATTCATCACCGTCCAACCCGCGCTCTTGATGCAACGGGTGCCCGAGATGACGGCCTCGGGGCACGTGCGCGCGCTGCTGCAGAACGGCGACTACTTTCTCCGCTCGGGACTGTGGGATCCGTTGTTCTTCACGGCGCTGGTGATCGAGGGGCTCGCCCTCGCCGTCACCGCCGAGCGCATCGTGCGCCGGCACGCCGACGCCGCGGAAGGCGCGATTCGCATGACCGTCGTGGGCCACGCGGGCGTCGCGGCGCTGAACCTGCAGCAGCTCGTCGGCGCCGGGATCCGGGCAGGAGACGCGCTGCGCGAGCTGCCGCGTCTCCTGCGCGACGTCCGCGTCAGCCTGTTCTACGACGTCAACGCCGCGGGGTCGGTCTTCCTCCTGAACCTGTTGGCCGGGATCGGAGTGGTGAAGACGCCGACGCGATTTCGCGTCGAGATCGCTTTGCTCCTCGGGCTGATCGCGTTGGGCCTGTGGGTGGCGGGCTCGCGCGTGGCGCTGCTCGCGCTGGCGGTGACGCTCGTCGGGATGCTCGTGCTCACCGCCTTGAGCCGGCAGGGCGCCGTTCGATGGGTCGCCGCGGCCGCGATCGCCGGCGTTCTGATCGTGGGCGGTCTCGCGGCGGTGCTGTACCCGTCGACGCGCAACATGTCGGTCGGACCAGCCGCCACGACACGCCGGATCATGGCGCAAGTGAGCATGAACATGTGGCGCGCCGCCCCGATCTTCGGTGTCGGCATCGGTCGCTACTATGAAGAGTCGTCGCGGTTCGGCGGTGATGCCCTGCGCCGCGAGCTCGGCTTCGTGACGATCAACGAGAACGCGCACAACTACTTCCTGCAGGTCCTGGGCACCGAAGGGCTTGTCGGATTTACGGCGTTGCTGCTCGTGCTGGGCGTCGCGGTCGTGCCCGCGATCCGCGTCGAACGCACGACGCCCACATCGCTCAAGCGCTGGCTGCTCGCCGGAGTCGCCGGATATCTTCTGACGTGGCTGACCGGGCATCCGCAGCTCGTCCCCGAAGCGGCCTTTGCGTTCTGGCTGGTCTTCGGCGTTCTCGCCGGCCTTTCAGCGGCCCCGCCAGGCGGATGGTGGCGCGGGCCGATCGTGCTCGCGGCAGCGCTGCTGGTCGCGACCGCGCCATTTCGTGCGGCTCAGTCAATCCGGCAGGCCGACCTCGAGCACGTCGCCGTCGGACTGTCTCAATGGCAGCCGGAGATCGACAGCATCCGGTACCGGCTGGCCGGCGGATCGTTCTCACTGTATTTGCCGGCTGACGGCCCGGCTGTCGATTTACCGCTTCGCCGCTCCGCTTTTGCGAGCGATCCGCTCGTGGTGACGATCACTCACGAGGGCAGAAAGCTCTACGAGCCGCTGGTGTCGGGAGAGGCCTGGCAGCACATTCGTGTGCAGCTGCCCAGGAGCAGCCGCCGATTTGCGCGAGTGGACTTTACGGTGACTCCGGCACGGCCGGACGGAAGCCGGATTCTGTTCGTCGGGAAAGCGGAGCGGCGCTGACGGAACTGGCGTCAGGACCGAGCAGGTGCGCTGCTACCCAGGACAGAAATTGACCAATTCTGCACGGATTCATTTCCGGAGGAGAGAGCGACCGCGGACGGCCATGGTACAGTACGCGGACTCCGGTGCGTCCGCTCGCCAGCATCGCTGTGGCAGTGCTGATCCTGGTCCTGGGCCCGGTCCATCCTTCGGCCCAGCGCGCGCAGCATCGCGAGGCGCCGCTCGCGTGCCGGCTCATCGCGCTGCCGGGTAATTCATTTACGTCGGTCGGGATCCGCGACGCGGCGTTTCGGCACTTCCTGACCGGACCACCGACGGCAACGTTTCAGGTGACGTACGTCGGGTTCGGGAGTTTTCCCGCCGCTCAAGCCGCCTTTCAAACGGCCGTGGATATCTGGGCGCAGCTGATTGCGAGCCCCGTGCCGATCAAGATTCGCGCGGAGTTCACGACGCTCCCGGCGAACGTCCTCGGCAGCGCGGGCGGACAGTTTCTCTGGCGTGATTTTCCCGGCGCACCGATCGGCGGCACGTGGTACGTCGACGCGCTCGCCGACCGGGTGTCGGGCGGCGACGTCAATGCGGGCAACCCTGGGGCCTTCGACATCCTCGCGAGCTTCAACAGCCTCTTTGCCAACTGGTACTTCGGGACCGACGGCGCTACGCCGGCCAACCAGTACGACTTCGTCTCGGTCGCGTTGCATGAGTTGACGCACGGCCTGGGGTACTCCGGCTCAGCCACCGTCAGCGGGCTGCTCGGATCGATCGGCTTCGCCGGATTCCCTACGATCTATGACCGATTCGGGGTGACCGAAACCGGCACGCCGCTCCTGAACTTCCCGAATCCGTCCCAGGCGCTGGGGACCCAGTTGACCAGCGCGTACAACCCGGTCAACCCGCGGGGCCCGGGTTCCTACTGGGGCGGGGCACAGGGCATTCTGGGAAACGGTGGTCTCAGCGCTCGGCTCTACACGCCGAACACCTGGACGCCTGGCTCCAGCTATTCACACCTCGACGAGAGCACGTATCCGGCCGGCAACCCGAATTCGCTGATGACCTTCGGGATCGCCCAGGCCGAAGCCATCCACGATCCCGGTCCGGTCACGCTGGGAATGTTTGGCGACTCGGGCTGGACCGTCGCCTCGCCGCCGGTCGTGCCGGGCCCCTTCTCGAAAACCAGTCCCGCCAACGGAGCGACCAACCAACCCACGACCGTCTCCCTGGCGTGGGGCCCGAGCAGTGGAGCGGCGAGCTACGAGTACTGCATCGATACGAGCCTCAACGCAGCGTGCGACACGAGCTGGGTCAGTGCCGCTTCGGCAACATCCATTGGCCTGTCCAGTCTAATTGCAGGCACGACGTATCAATGGCAGGTGCGCGCGCAGAATCTGGCGGGCACGACGTTCGCGGACGCAGGGACCTGGTGGAGCTTGAGCACGAACGCGCTGCCGGCCTCATTCAGCAAATCGGGGCCCGCGTCCGGTGCCTCGAATCAGCCGACGTCGCTCACCTTGCAGTGGCTGAGCAGCAGCGGGGCCGCGAGCTATGAGTACTGCTACGACACGTTGAACAACAACATCTGCGACACGAGCTGGACCTCGGCTGGCAGCGCCCTGAGTGTCCCAGTGAGTGGCTTGAGCGCCTCGACGACTTATTTCTGGCAGACGCGGGCGCGAAATGTGGCTGGCGTCACCGAAGCCAACGGCGGAATATGGTGGACTTTCAGTACACAGCTCGTCGCCCCTGGAGTCAGCGGCAAAATCATGGATCTCAACGCCGACGGGATTGCCGACATTCTCCTGCAGCACTCGGGTCTGTCGTGGGTGGCCGGCTGGCTGATGAATTCCGCAGGTCAGATCGACCGTTTCGTGCCCGTGCACTTCAACGACATCGGCGATTGGAACATCGTGGGCGCGATGGATCTCAATCTCGACGGCGTGACCGACATTCTCCTGCAGCATTCGACCGCGACGTGGGTCGCGGCCTGGCTGATGAATCAGGCCGGCCAGATCAACAGCTTCGTGCCTGTCCACTCCAGTGACCTCGGAAGTTGGAGAGTGGCCGGTACGGCCGATCTGAACCGTGACGGAGTCACCGACATTCTTCTGCAACATTCGACGATGACCTGGGTCGCGGCGTGGCTCATGAACGGCGCAGGACAAATCGCGAGTTTCGTGTACATCCATTCCGGGAACATCGGCGAGTGGCGAGTGGTGGCCACGGCCGATCTCAACGGCGATGGCATCAGCGACATCGTCCTGCAGCACCAGACGATGACGTGGGTGGCAGGTTGGCTCATGAACGCCGCCGGCCAGATCAACGGGTACGTGCCCGTCTTCAGCGGAGACATCGGCCAGTGGAAAGTCGTGGGCACGATCGATCTGAATCGTGACGGGATTGACGACCTCCTGCTGCAGCACTCAACGGCGACGTGGGTCGCGGCGTGGCTGATGGACGGGGCCGGTCATCCGGCCACGTTCGTCGAGATGCTCTTCGGCGACATCGGCCAGTGGCGCGTCAACGGGAAGTAGTAGGATCGGATAACCTTTATGGGTTCTCTCCACGCCAGCTGTGCCTGATTTGCATCGACCTCGCGCGCTCGGCGTTGAGTCGCCGCGCGACACGACGAGCGCCGAGGCCACGCCGGGCCGAAGTCCGTCCTGGTCGGACCAGGAGATCGATCTCGGGCGATACAGCAGTGCGCTTGGACGTCGGTGGAAGGTGATCCTGGTTGGGGCGGTCGGGGGCGCCGCGATCGCGTTCGGGGCGGCTTCGGCTCGGCCAATTCTCTACGAGGGCGTCACGTCCCTGCTCGTCGCGCCACCCGCGAGACCCTCGCCCACCGGCGGCAGTTTCCCGATCACACCCGCGACATTCAAGGCCGTTCTCGAAAGCCAGTCGATCGCCGCGGCGGTCATCCAGGAAACAGGGCTGAACCAGGCCCCTCACAACCTGACACCGCAATCGTTCCTGGAGCGTGCCCTGGTCGTTGAGGACGAACGCGGTGCGAACATCGTCCGTGTGAGGGTTCGCCTGCGAGAGCCGGCGGTCGCGGCCGACGCATCCCGTCGGGTCGCTGCCAAGGCGATCACTCTCACCCGCCAGCTGACCGAACAGGAAGGCACCTCGATCCAGCAGCAGCTCGGACGCCACTTGACGGACGCGTCGCAACGGCTGGCCGCGGCCGAACGGGAGCTGCTCGCCTATCAGCAGGAAGCGCAGATCGAGCTGTTGAAGGAAGACTCGCAGGCGCTGCTCGACGAGCGTGGTGAGTTGCTCAAGCTTGTCATCTCGATCGAGAGCGAGAAGGCACGGCTGCAGGCAGCGGAGGCAGAGATCAAGAAACAGGAGCGCTTCCTCTCGGTGCGCCGCGCACTCGGCGCCGAGGAAGCACTGCGCCGCACGGACCAGACGACGGATGTACTCGACCCGAGCAACGCGTTCATCAACCCGGTGTACCAGTCACTGGACTACCAGATCGCCACGAGCCGGGCGAAGCTGGCCGGTCTCGATCAACAGCGACGCCAACTGGTCGAGGTGCGCAACGTTGCCGGCAAGGAGCTGACCAAGCTCAGCGAGCTCTACCGCCGACAGATCGAGTTAGCGAGGCTGCAGAGCACGTTCGACCTTGCGAAACGGATCCACGGCGAGCTGGTGGTGCGCTTCGAGGAGAGCCGGACCCAGGCGCTCGGAAACAGCGCCCAGCTTCAGGTCGTGTCCGACGCGATTCCACCCGACCGGCCAATGGCGCGACGACGCGGACAGTGGTCGGCGCTCGGTTTCATCACGGGCCTGCTCGCAGCCGGTCTGGTCGCGTTGCTGCTCGAGAGCCGGGGCGTGGCACCGCGAGAGTGACCGTGTCGACGCTCGACCTCCATCGCGCTCAGGTCACCGCAGTCGGCATCCTGAAGCGCGGACTGTGGAGAACGGGCACGGCGTGCCGGCCATGATGGCTGACCTGCTGCCGCTGGCGGCGCTGGGCTTGATACTCGCCGCTTGGGCTGCCGTCCTCACGGTAGCCGCGCCGCGCACGGTGCTCTACCTGCTCATCGCCTTCTCGCCGACTCAGTTCCTCTTCATCCCTGTGTCGGATTTCTTTCTCTCGCCCGCCGACGGCATGGAGGCCGTATCGGTGTTCGCCCTCGTGCTGCGTCTCGCGGCGCTTCGGCGCGCGGCGTGGCACGCGATTGTTCAGCACCGGTTCCTCATTCTGATGCTCGTGTCGTACCTAATCGGGTTCGTCGTCCTCGAGGTCTCGTCGCGCACGATCGTTCGACTGCCGATGGCAGCGGTGGTCTCCGTTCTGGCCGTGGAGCTGTTGACGACAAGAAGGCACCTCGCGCGTGCGGCGACGGCGCTCGTGATCGCCGGTGTCGTCGATGCCGGGTACGGGCTGTACTTCATCGCCCGCGGGACGCCGCTGCACCCGACCAGGTTCTCCGGAATGAGCGACGTCAATTTCTCGGCGATGGTAATGATCACCTCTGCGGCCGTCGCGCTGGCGCAGATTTCCCGCACGAGGCACCCATTCCGACTCATGCGGCCGGGCACGCTGGGGAGCCTCGCTCTTGCGACCCTCTCGCAGATGGGTCTGCTGGCGCTGATCGGGACATGGATCGCGGTCTTGCGCCGCTTTGTGAGCCGCTCGAACAAGATCCGGATCGTCACGGCCATCGTGGTGCTTCTGTTGCTGGCCGTGGCGACGCCGCCCGTGCGTGATCGCATATTGGCCAGAAACGTGCGCGCGGTTCAGGCGGATGGGGTCCCCAGGAATTCCACCGACATCCGGTGGTTGGTTCAGCAGTCCGCCTGGGACGGTTTTCTGACCAGTCCGGTCTTCGGGCTCGGATTCTTCAAGTTCGTCGAGTACTCGACCACCAATCCAGCGATCCACGCGATGACCGGCGGCCTGGGCTTTCCCACGCACAATACCTATCTTGAGATCCTGGCCGAGGGCGGCATCATCACGTTCGCGCTTTTTCTCCTGCATTGGCGGCAATACCTGGCACGAATCGGAAAAACCATCCGCGTCGCGGCCCGCGATCGAGACGTACTTGCGGGCGCGTGCCTGGCCGGCCTCCCAGTCGTACTGGTCTGCGCCCTGCTCGCCAACGTGCTGCTCGTGTACAGCTTTTGGGCGGTCTGCGGTGTCTCGCTCGCGTGTCTGAATCTGTTGAGGCGCGAAGCGCGAGAGCGGAGGGCAGTGGCGGGCGCGCCGGCAGAATCGTTGCCGTGAACGGCGGTCCTTTCAAGGCGCGGCCGCGCGCTCGAACACGAATTCATTGCATCCGAGCTTGCCTCCGCAGGTCCTGAGCCTGGTGAGGGAGAAGCCCCTCGCGCGGCAGAAATCGAGCACCGTCTCGGGCGTCGCCACCTCGAATGGGTACCCGCCAAGCCAGTCCCGCCAGTCATGCACGATGGACATGCCACGCGTGTTTCGATAGGCGCGATAGCGGGTCGCCGGGTTCTTTCCGCGCAGCACATCGACGGCCGCGCCACGGATGATCCACCACCCGCCAAATACGCCGAAGAGAACGCGACGTCGGATCGGACCCTTGTTGTAGGTCCGCTTCACACGGCTCCAGAAGCGGGAGAGCGGTCCTTGATCGTTGTAGATCGCGATGAAGAGCCGACCGGAGGGCGCGACGAGGCCACTCACGAGACCGAGCGCCTTCCAGAGATCGCCGGTGTGATGCAGGACCCCCCAGGAGTACACGATGTCCCAGGTGCCGAGGCGCGCCAGATAGTCGGCATCCAGGGCGCTGGCATGCTCGACCGACCAGTGATCCGCCGATGGAAAGTACCGGCGCCGAAGCTCTGTCGTGCACGCGACGCTGTCCTGGTCGAAGTCGAAGGAATGTACCCGCCGCGCGCCGAGCCGCATCGCGGCCAGCGAGAACAGTCCGCTGCCGGATCCGACGTCCAGGAAGGTGGACACGGCGATGTGGTCCCGGCCGACCATCGCCGCGAGCGACCGCTCGGCTTCGAGGATGCGTGCGTCGTCGAGTACCCGGAGAAAGCTGGTCCAGTTGCGGCCAAACGGAAACCGCGCGGCGTCGGGTCGGTCCGTCACGCCGGCTGGTGAATCGGCGCCGCCTCGGGCCGGCTGACGGTCGCGACACCGTACTCCCGCCGCCACAACTCGATCATCGTCAAGGCAAACAGTCGATGGGTGTTGGACAGACCCATTTTCTGTCCCGCCAGCAGCTGCCGGACGATCTGCCGGTCGAAGAGATCAGCCTGCGGTGCGGTCAGCACATCTTCGATGAATCGGCCCCAGTCACCTTTAAACCACTTGGGCAGCGGCAGCGAGAAGCCGTGCTTGCGCGTCAGGTCGAGATCCGGCGGCAGGATGCGCTCTGCCAGACGCCGGGAGAGGATCTTCCGTTCACGCGAGGTGGCCCGCAGTCGATCCGGGACGCGCCCGAACGCGAGGTCGATGACCCGCGCGTCGAGAAACGGCGCCCGCACTTCGAGCGAGCACAACATGCTTGCCCGATCGACCTTCGCGAGAATGTCATCGACCATGTAGGTCCGGAAATCGAGGGCCGTGGCCTGCTGAAGCGGCGTGGCCCGATCGGCGCAGAGGGCGGCCTTGAACGCTTCAGGGGCACCCGCGGGGTGCGGGAGTTCTCCGAGGGGCGTCATCAGGCGCCGCCGCGCGTCGGCGTCGAACACCACGTTGAACTGCACGATGTTGAGCGGATGACCTGCCGTCAGCCCCAGCAGGTAGTTGCGGCCGGTCGTCCCCACCGGCAGCAGCCGGGTGACCGCCGACCTGGCGGCGCGCTGCGCCGGCCGAGGCATCCACCGGCCGATCCGGGCCTGTTGCTGAACCCAGCTGTATTGAAAGTACCCGCCGAAGAGCTCGTCGCCGCCGTCGCCGCCGAGCGCGACCGTTGCTTCCTTCCGAATGAGCTTCGAGACGAGGTAGGTCGGCACCATCGACGAGTCGGCAATCGGCTCGTCGAACTGTCTCGCCAACTGCGGAAGCAGATCGACCGTGGCGGGTTCGGCTGCCAGTTCGACATGCTCCGTGTCGAAATGGCGCGCGACCGAGCGCGCATAGGGCGACTCATCGAACGCCCCGTGCCCGGGGAATGAAATATTGAACGTCTTGATCCGCCGGGAGGAGACGCGCGCGGCCAGGGCGGCCACCAGACTCGAATCCACGCCGCCGCTGAGCATGATGCCCACCGGAACATCGGCGATCAGCCGGAGGCGGATGGAATCGGAGAGGAGCCGTTCGAGCTCGTCGACGAGATCCTCGTCGCTCCCGGCAAATGGGGCCGGCGCCGGCAACGACCAGTACGGCCACGTGCGCGCGGAACCGGATCGGACGTCGAAGGTCAGCGCATGGCCCTGCGGCAGTTTTCGAATGCCGTGGAACAGACATCGCTCCCCCGGCACGTAGCCGAACGCCAGGTAATAGTCGAGGCTGGCCACATCGAGCTCACGCGGACACGACGGATCCGCCAGGAGCGCCTTCACCTCCGAGGCAAAGCAGATCGCGCCGCCATGATGGCGGTAGAACAACGGCTTCTCACCCGCCGGGTCGCGCGCAAGCAGCAGTTGCTGCTCGCGGCTGTCGAAGAGCGCAAGCGCGAACATGCCATTCAGCCGCGGGAGGCAGTCCCTGCCCCACTCGAGGTACGCCTCGAGAATGACCTCGGTGTCGGTCGCGGTACGGAAGCGGTGGCCCACACCCTCGAGCTCCTTCCGAAGCTCGAGGTAGTTGTAGATCTCTCCGTTGAAGACGATCTGGAGCGCGCCAGCGGCGTCACTCATTGGCTGCCGCCCGGCGGGCGACAGATCGATGATCGCCAGCCGGCGGTGTCCGAACCCGACGCGATTATCAGGCGACCACCACACCCCTTCGTCATCCGGACCGCGATGTCGAAGCTCGTCTCGCATCGCGACCAGCAGGTCGCGCGAGACCGTGACGTCGCCGGCGACACCTACAATCCCGCACATCCCTCAGGACCTAGCCTTGCCGGAAAGTATTTCCTGATACAGGTCGCTGTATTGCCGCGCGATGGCGTTCATCCCAAATTGAGCGATCCGAACGCTGGCGACCTGCGACCGCGCCGCCGCTTCAACAGGATTCTCCAGCACGTTCTCGATCGCGCGGGCGAGCTGGTCCGCGGAACGCGGATCCACGAGCACCGCCGATGTCTCGTCAAGGAGCGCGCGATGAGAGTCGATGTTGGACACGATCAGGGGCACGCCGCACGCCATGGCCTCGAGCACGACATTCGGACTCCCTTCAAACCACGACGGGGACACGAAAACCGTCGCTCGCTTCATGAGAGGCCAGAGGTCCTTGGTGAATCCGACGAGACGGACGCGATCACGCAGACCTTCCGTCGCAATCCGCCGCTCGAGGTGCGCCCGCAGACTGCCGTCACCGCAACATAGTACTCGGACCTGTCGACGGACATCGACAAGCTTTACCGCACTCAGCAGCGTGTCGACGTTTTTTTGGGGGTCGAGGCGGCCGGCAAACAGGACCAGTGATTCGTCGGGGCCGATCACGACCTCCTCCGGACGCGCCGGTCGCGTCTCCGCGATTTCTCCAAGCGGAAGGCCGTTGGGGATCACATACCGGCGAATCCGGCGGCGCAGGCGCGGCGCCCAGTAGGTGTCGCCCTCCGTCGAATTGGACACCAGGGCGGTCGCCCACTGCGCCACGGCTCGTCGACCGAGCGTCTTCACACTCAAGGGATATGCATCCTTGGAGGCTCGTTCGCTGAACACCCACGGCGTCCTCGTCGAGATCGCCGCGAGCCCGCCCAAGATCTCCATTTGGAGCAACCACACCTGGACGATATCCGGATCGACCTCGCGGAGAATCCGACGCAGCTGAACAAAGACCCGGGGATCGTACGAACTCTTGGCGGGCACTTCGTGAATGGTGGTGCCTGACGCCTCAAGCCGCGGCCAATTCGTGCCACGGTGCATGACGGCGACGTGCACCTCCCATTCGAGGCGAACGAGCTCGGTGGCCAGATACACCAGCTGGCGTTCCGCACCGCCGCCGTGCATCGTTGGAATGCAGTGAAGGACTTTCCCGGCGCTCACTTCGTCCCGGATGCCCACGAGACGAGACCGTCAGGAATACCAGGATACCGGACGGCCAGGGATGTTCGGCGCAGCTGAAGCAGCCGCCAGCGGAGTCGGTCGATGCGGTTCCGGCACATCAGACGCTGACCGCGCATTCTAACGCGTGGCGACGCGCTTCTGGGGGCCGTGGACGCTTTCGACTCCGTGAACGTACTTATGGTACGGTTTCCGGGGCGCCGACGCGATGTGACTGATCTGACGACGGTTGGTCACTGGGACAAGACGTGGGCGGGTGACATCCGCCTCCGCCTCCCCTCGCCGTGGGTCGTTTCGACACGGAACCTCCAGCGGCTCCTCCGCCGGCATGTCCGGCCCGGCGATCGATTCCTGGAGATCGGGTGCGCGCCCGGTAAGCTGCTGGCCTGGGTCGCAGCCGATCTGCGAGCCGAAGTCGCGGGACTCGACGTCTCCGAGCGCGGGCTGACGACCGCCAGCCGGCTCTTCGATGCGCTCCATTTGAAGGCGGACTTGCGTCGCGAAGATCTCCGGCAGACGACGTTCCAGGACAGCGCATTCGATGTCGTGCTCAGTGTTGGACTCATCGAGCACTTCAGCGACCCGCGCGACGTCGTTCGCAAGCACCTCGAGCTCGCCAGACCCGGTGGTACCGTGCTGATGACGGTACCGAACTACCGCGGAATCTATGGCCGGCTGAAAGAGCATTTCGAGCCCGAGAGCCTGTTGCAGCACAACCTCGACATCATGACGTGTGAGGCGCTGGTCGGTTTGGTCGACAAGAACGACGCGTCGGCCGTCACCGCCTACCACGCAGGCCGCCTGTCGCCCTGGCAAACGAGCTGGAAGAAGCGGTGGCCAGCTCCGGTGGCGACCAGCGTCAGCCTGGTCGCGAATACGGTCGCCCTGCTCCAGCCGGTCGACGTGGCCGCGCTCTGTCCGATGCTCGTCCTCGAGGTGAGACGGCGGCGGACCGAAGCGGGCGCGTCTCAGGTCAATTGAGTCATGCACCCGCTCTACTCCGATCGCCCACTGGCGCAAGGCTACCCGGATCTCGACAAGCAGGCAGTGGCGGCCTTCCACGGTGCCGAAGGGCCGTCACGCGTGCCGGAGATCATGGCGTGCCTCGAGCGTCTGATCGATCTATCCGCCGGTTCACGGAAGGTCGCAGTGGTCGGCTGCGGGCCGGACCCGCAGTCGGTCAAGGACCTGCTGGCTCGCGGCTACGATGCCGTCGGAATTGAACCTGTGCCGGGCTTCGCGAAGCAGGCTGCCGAGGCCCTCGATGATGGGCGCCGCATTCATATCGGCACGGCCGAATCGCTCGCGCTCCCCGACCAGTCGCAGCGAGTCGTACTGCTCGAAAGCGTGCTCGAGCATGTTGATTCGCCGCGGCGCGCGCTCACCGAAGCGTTTCGGGTGCTCGTGCCGGGCGGAGTGCTCTACGTGTACACGACCAACCGGCTGCGGTTCTCACCGCGGGGAGACAATGGCGAGTTCGTCGTGCGTTTCTACAACTGGTTCCCCGCGCTGGTCAAAGAGTGCTATGTCTACAAGCATCTGCACTTCGATCCTCGTCTGGCGAATCACTCGCTGCGGCCGGCCGTGCACTGGTTCACGTTCGCCGAGTTGTGCCGGCTCGGACGTCAGGCCGGGTTCGCACATTTCTATTCGCTGATCGATCTGGTGGACTCGGAATCTCCGTCGGTAAAGCGCGGCCTCTTCCGGCGCTGGCTCGTCCGGCACTGCCGGTACCATCCGTGGCTGCGAGCCCTGGGGCTCATGCAGTTTGGCAGCTCGATTTTCATGTTGAAGCGACCGGAGCACGCGTGACCATGGCGGGCACGCCCGGAGAACGCGTGGGTCAGGCGAATGAGCTGACGTCGGTCACGCACTGGGACGACGTCTGGGCCGGCAACGTGCGGATGAGCCTGCCGTCACCCTGGATCATCGCCACGCGAAATCTACAGAGACTCCTCCGGCCACGCGTGCGGCCCGGCGATCGATTTCTGGAGATCGGCTGTGCGCCCGGCAAGATGCTGGCGTGGGTCGCCGCCGAGCTCGGGGCCCAGGTGTCTGGACTCGATTACTCGGAGCGGGGACTGGCGACCGCACGCCGTCTTTTCAGCGCCCTCGGTCTCCAGGCCGATTTCCGGTGCGAGGATCTCCGCGCGACCACCTACGCGGAGGGGAGCTTCGACATCGTCCTCAGCGTCGGCGTCATCGAACATTTCGACGACCCACGCGATGTCGTTCGCGAGCATCTCCGGCTGCTCGCCCCCGGCGGCACGGCGCTGATGACGGTGCCGAACTACGGCGGGATCTACGGCAGGCTGCAAGCGTACTTCGACCCGGAGCTTCTCGCCCTCCACAACCTGGACGTCATGACGTGCGATGCGCTCCGGGCCCTCGTCCCGGCCGACGATGCGGCCGAGGTGTGCGCGTTTCCGTCAGGACGACTCTCACCCTGGGTGATCGGCATGACCAGGCGCTGGCCTGCCCCGGTGATCCAGGCCGTCGGTCACCTCGCGAATGCCGCAGCCATTCTCCAGCCAGTCGACATCCCGGCGCTCTGTCCGATGCTGGTGCTCGAGGTCAAACGCGCGAAGAGAGTTGTGGTCTAATTCTGGCGTCGTGCCGGCGTTGATCTCGATCATCGTGCCCGTCTACAACGAGGAGCAGACGGTCGTCCCCTTGCTCGAGCAGTTGCTTGGGATTTCGATGCCGGCCGATCGCGAGGTCCTCGTCGTGAACGACGGCTCGACCGACGGGACCGAGACGGGCCTGAACGAGCTGGGGCGCCGGCAGGGCCTCCGGGTGCTCCACGCGACCACGAACGCCGGAAAAGGCAGCGCGATCCGCGTGGGACTCGCGTACGCCGCCGGCGAGATCATCGCGATCCAGGACGCGGACCTCGAGCTCGATCCGGCTGACCTGCCGCGACTGGTCGAGCCGATCCTGAAGGGCGACGCGGAGGTCGTGTACGGGTCGCGATTCCTGGGCGGCCGACCCGCGGCCCCCTGGAAGACCATCGTCGCCAACCGCGTGCTGACGACCCTGACGAACATCCTCTTCGGATCGCGGCTGACCGACATGGAGACGTGCTACAAGATTATGCGGACGGACGTCGCCCGCTCCCTCGACCTCCAATGCCACCGCTTTGACATCGAACCTGAGATCACGGCGAAGCTGTTGCTCGCCGGGCACGCGATCATTGAGCGCCCGGTGGCCTTTAATCCGCGCACGCGCGCAGCGGGCAAGAAGATCGACTGGCGTGACGGCGTCCGGGCGATCGATGTGCTCCTGCGATGCCGCATCGGGCAGCCCGTCGGGCGGGCGACCGACGGGCTGCCGAGCGTCTCCGAGCCCACGCGTCACTGAGCTTTGTCGCCGACATAGACGCGGTTCAGACCCAGCTGAAAGGATTGGGCATGGGTCAGCGAGAATCCCGCCGCTGCCAGGGCCCGACGGACGTCGCGGTGACGCAGACCCTGCCGCTCCCCTTCGACCATGCCGCCACGGACGTGCTCGTCCTGGCGAAACAGCAGATGCGCGATGACGCCCGTCAGCGGACCGATCATCGTCAGCACAAGCCGGCCGCCTGGCCGCAGTACGCGATGTACCTCTCGAAGCGCGGCCTCGCGGTTGGGAATGTGATTCAGGGCAGCGATGATCGTGACCGTATCGAACGTCTCAGAACCAAACGGCAGACGCGCGGCGTCGCCGATCCGGACGTCGATCCCCGGCCAGGGAAAGACGTCGACCCCGATGCCCTGGCCTGAGTAGCATCGGACCAGGTTGTTGAAGCCGCAGCCGACGTCCAGCAAACGGCCGCGAATGTGCGGGAGCACCTTCCGACGCCGCCAGGATTCCAGCGGATCCATCCGTCGCGATGCCACTCCGGTGGCTGCTGCTTCCATGTCCAGATGTTTGTGATACCACCGTTTCGGGTCGGGATCGATGGATCGAACCTGCGGACCGGCGGTGGCATCACGCATCTGGTCGAGCTACTCAACGCCGCCGAGCCGCCGGCCCACGGGATCAGCCGCGTCGTCGTCTGGGGAGGCGCCGGGCTGCTGCAACACCTCGCACGAGCGCCGTGGCTCGAATTGGTTTACGAAGCGGCCCTTGACGGATCGCTGGCGTCGCGCACGAGATGGCAGCGTAGCCGACTTGAGGGACTGGTCGGGCAAGCGTGCGATCTCTTTTTCGCGCCCGGCGGCGCCTACACCGGCCGATTTCGTCCGTTCGTCACGATGTCTCGCAACATGCTGCCGTTCGAGCCTGCTGAGCGCCTGCGGTATGGCCGGTTGTCGTGGATGTACCTCAAGCAGACCTTGCTGCGCGGCGTCCAGGTTCGCACGATGCAGCACGCCAACGGCGTGATCTTCCTGAACGACTATGCGCGCCGGACGGTGCTCCCGGCGGTGGCGGGGTTTCGCGGCGAAACGCGGGTGATCCCGCACGGCGTCGATCCGCTGTTCTCGTGCCCGCCGCGCGTCCAGCAGCCGATCGACCGCTATTCGACGACCCGGCCGTTCCGGCTGCTCTACGTTTCGACGATTGACGTCTACAAGCATCAATGGACCGTCGCCGACGCGGTCGCGAACCTGCGGGCGCGCGGCGTGCCCGTCACGTTGGATCTGATCGGGAACGCCTATGGACCGGCGCTCGCCCGGCTTCAGGCGACGTTGCGGAAAATCGATCCGCACGGCGAAGCGATCAAGTACGAAGGCTCCGTGGCGCACGCCGAACTTCCCGCCCGATATCAGGCCGCCGATCTGTTCGTCTATGCCTCCAGCTGCGAGAACATGCCGAACATCCTGCTCGAATCCATGGCCGCCGGGCTTCCGATCGCGTCCAGCCACCACGGCCCGCTTCCAGAGATGCTCGGCGAAGCCGGCTGCTACTTCGACCCCGAGGATGTCGGGTCGATCGAGACGGCACTGATCGATCTGATCGAGTCGCCCGACCGCCGCACGACGATGGCCGCCGGCGCGCACGCTCGGGCGCAGGCCTATTCCTGGCGGAAATGCGCGGCCGAGACGTTCGAGTTCCTCCGGCAGATCCGGAGCGCGACGCGCTGAGCCGCGTCAGCGCGCTGTGACGAGCACTTCGCTCGCCCACCGCCAGTATTCTTGCAGACCGGTCTCGAGTGGCACACCGGCCGCGTACCCGAACGCGGCAGCCACCGCGCCGATATCCGCGAGGCTGTGCCGCACATCGCCCCGCCTGGGTTCCGCATGCGTGATCGGGTTGTCACGACCGCTCGCCGCCAGCACGAGCTCGGTCAGGCGATTGATCGTGATGCTGGTCCCGCTGGCGATGTTGAACGCGCCTGAGACGCCCTCGGTCTGCGCAGCACGGAGGTTGGCGTGCGCGACGTCCTTCACGTTCACGAAGTCGCGTGTCTGTTCACCGTCGCCAAAGATCGTGATCGGCTCGCCGTGAAGGACCCGGTGCACGAAGATCGGAATGACGTTGCCGTAGGCGTCGTACCGCTGATTGACACCGTAGACGTTGAAATACCGCAGACAGACGCATTCGATCGGATAGAGCTTCGCGTACGACAGACAGAGCTTCTCGGCGCAGAGCTTGCTCGCTCCGTATGGCGTATCGGGCTCGATGGGGTGGTCTTCCCGGATCGGGAGCGTCTTGAGCTCGCCGAAGATCCCCGCCGACGACGAGAACACGAGCTTGCCGACGCCGGCGTGGCGCGCGGCCTCGAGGACCCGGACCGTGCCGAGCACGTTGACCTCGGCATCCTGAACGGGATCGTCGATCGATCGCGTGTTTCCGACCGACGCCGCCAGATGGAAGACCGTATCGACGCCATCCATGACCTGACGCAGCAGCGCAGCGTCGCGGACGTCGCCGTGCACGAAGGCGGCCGGCAGATCCTCGAGGTTCTCGCGGTATCCTGACGACAGGTTGTCGAGGATCGTGACCTCGACGCCCGGCTCGTGACCGACCAGCCGTGCGACGTTCGACCCGATGAACCCGGCCCCGCCCGTGACGAGCACTTTGCGCAGCGATCGCATCGCCCTCCGTCTCTGCCGCCGGCTGTGCAGCCAACCTGCAGGGGGATGGTACACCGGTCCGGCGAGGACGCCAGGCGGATGGAAGCATGGTGGTATCGTTCGGTCCTTGATTGATCCGGCATGAAGCAGGCGGCGCTCGCTCACCTGCGATGCCCGCGCTGCCAGCTCGGGATCCTCTCCATCGAGCCGATCGAAACACGCGGCGCCGACGTCATGGCGGGTCGCCTGACGTGCGACACGTGCGGCTCGATCTATTCGATCGACCAGGGCGTGCCGAGGTTCGTCAGCCCGGAGAACTACGCCGGATCGTTCGGCCTGCAGTGGCTGGCGCACCGCCGGACGCAGCTCGACAGCTCCACGGGCGTGCCGATCTCACGAACACGGTTCTTCAGCGTGACCGGATGGCCGGCGGATCTTCGGGGAGAGCGTGTCCTCGAAGCCGGGTCGGGCGCGGGCCGATTCACGGAAGTGCTCGCATCGACGGGGGCCACAATCTACACGTTCGACTACTCGCGCGCCGTCGAAGCCAACTTTCTCAACAACGGCGGCGCGCCGAACGTCCACCTGTTTCAGGCCGATATCTTCGAGATCCCCGTCGAGCGCGCCAGCTTCGATCGCGTCCTGTGTCTCGGCGTGCTGCAGCACACACCGGATCCGCCCCGCGCGTTCCGCGCCCTCGCGTCGTGTCTGCGGCCCGGCGGCGAGCTCGCGATCGACGTCTACACGAAGAGCCTGTCCGCGCGGCTGCAATGGAAATACCTGCTGCGGCCGCTCACGACGCGCATGGACGCGGCGAAACTGCACCGGCTGGTGGAAAAACTGGTGCCGCCCCTGGTCGCGCCGACCGCGTTCCTGAAGCGGCTGGGCGGCCGCGCCGGCGCTCGCTTGTCGCCCATCCTCGAGTACTCGCAACTGGGTCTCGCTCCCGACACCAATCGGGATTGGGCCGTCCTCGACACATTTGACATGTACGCGCCGGCCTATGACCTGCCGCAGGACATCGCGACGGTCCGACGCTGGTTCAGCGACGCCGGGTTGGAACGCATCGTCGTGCGATACGGACCGAACGGAGTTGTCGGGAGAGGAAGGAAAGTGACACTTGCAACTTAGAACTTAGTTCTGAGTTCCAAGTGTCTCTTTCGCACCCTCGTGGCGATCTGCCACTCGACCATGAAGGCAATCAGGGCCAGACCGACCGCCGGCCACCCGAGGACCGGACGCTCGAGCGCGGCAGCGGCGACGAGCGCGAGCGCGAGACCGACGGAGAGCAGCACGATTACCGGGACCGCATGTCCGCGGCCGGGTTCGACGAGCTGCTGATAGGCGTGCTCGCGGTGCGCCGCACCGAGGGTCGCGCGCTTGCGGCCTCGCACGAACAGCGTGACGACGGGATCGAGAAGAAACAACGTCAGGCTGATGGCGATCAGGAAGACCAACTCCGCCCGCAGCTCTGGCGGTCCGGCCAGAGGTACAGCCGCCAGCAGGAACCCGAGGAACGCGCTTCCGACATCCCCGAGAAAGATCTTCGCGGGCGACCAGTTTCGGGTCACAAACGCCGCCGTCGCCGCGACGACGATCAGCGCCAGCCCGGCGGCGGGATGCGGCCAGAGCACCCACGCGAACACGCCGAGCGAGATGACCGCCTGCCCGCCGGCCAGGCCATCGACGCCGTCCATGAAATTGAAGAAGTTCGTGACGCCGACCAGCCACAGCACGGCCAGGAGCGCGCCGGCACCGCCGAGCGGGATGTCGGCCGGCGCCGGCAACGGTACCCGATCGAACCCTCCGACGCCCGCGAGCACGACGACCGCGGCAATGGTTTGAACGAGCAGTCGCGGCCAGATCCCCAGCCCGCGCACGTCGTCCCACAACCCGACAAAGGCGACCAGAAGGGCCGAGACGAGCACCAGCCGTGTCGGGTCCGGCCAGACGACCGCGCCGGTGAGTGTGCCGACCGCGCTCGCGATCACCACACCGATCACGATGCCCAGACCGCCGCCCCGCGGCCGCGTTTCGACGTGCGAGCTTCGCGAGTTGGGAAGATCGAGCAGCCTGAGCCGCGAGGCGTGACGTTCGACGAGCCGGACGGCGACAAGCGCGGACACAAACGCCGTGCCGGCGACGATTGCCCAGGCCGCGGCCGCGTTCGTCACGTCGACTTCCTCGATCGATCCGTCCGGTAATCCGCGACGAGCTCCGGCATCGCCGAACGGAGATCACGTCCTGGCGCGTAGCCCAGCTCGCGCACGATCTTGCCGGGCGCGTAGGCCGCCGAGCCGAGCAGCTTCTGAAACGCGTCCGAGTCGAACCCGATGCGCCGCCCGATGCTCCGGCGCGCGAGGTCGCCCGCGGCGGCCAGCCCTCGAAACACCATTTCAGGAACGGCCCAGCCGATCGGTCTCTTCCCGAGTGCCTCGCGGATCCATTCGTACAGCTCGCGGGTCGAATACGGCGCCGCATCCGTCACGAAGTACACCTGGCCCGCCGCCTCCGGGTGTCGTGCGGCGACGATCAGCGCGTCGACGGCGTTCTCCACGTGCAGCATGCTCCGCCGATTCTGATTGGCCGGCGGCGGCGGAAAGCTGCCGCGATCGATCGCCGCGATCATGCGCGAGAGGTTGCCCCGCTGGCCGGGACCGTAGACGAGCGGGAACCGGAGGCAGACGGCCGTGAAGCCGTAGCGTCCCGCCTCGCCGAGCACGAACCGCTCGGTCGCCAGCTTCGATCGGCCATACGCCGTTGTGGGCTGCGGGGCACGCGTCTCGTCGACAATGCCGGTGGTGTCTTCGCCGGTGGCCTTCACGCTGCTCACGAAGACGAACCGTTGGACACCATGCCGGCGCGCGGCGTCGATCAGTCGCTGCGTGCCCTCGAGGTTGATGCGCCAGTATTCGGCGTCGGCCTCCTCCGTCTCGGCCAGGTCATGGGTCTTCGCCGCGAGGTGATAGACGGTCTGAATGCCTTGCAGGACGGCCGGTGGCACCGGCGTGGTCGCCAAATCGAGAAACGCGAAATCGGGAGGCGCCGATTCCCTGCGGGTCCGGGCAAGGCCGCGCACCGTCGCGCCTTCGCTTCGCAGACGGCGCACGAGCGCCGAGCCAATGAACCCCGTCGCGCCGGTGACCAGGCACGCGCCCGGCGGCGCGTCACTCACCGCGGCGGAACCATGTGGTGCGCTGCACATAGTCCACGTAGCTCAGGATGATGCGGACCACTTTGCGTGAGACGTCGAGCGCGGCGTAGTCGGCGACCATCGGCGGCCCGGTCGACGGCCGGCCCTGCGCGATCGCCAGCGCGACGGCCTGCAGGACGCGCTCGGGCGCCAACCCGCTCATGATGGTGACGCCGGCATCCATCCCTTCCGGCCGCTCGTGCGCGTCGCGGATCATCACGGACGGGAATCCCAGCAGGGCCGCTTCCTCGGTCAACGTCCCGCTGTCGGACAGCACGCACGCCGCGTTGGCCTGGAGCGTCACCCAGTCGAAAAACCCGAACGGTTTCAGGAATTCGATGCGGTTCCGCTTCAAGCCCTTCGACGATCGGGCGAGGCTCGCCAGGCGGCGCCGCGTTCGCGGATGCGTGGACATCACGATGCGGCGCCGATACTCGCGCGCCAGTTGATCGAGCGTCGTCAGGAGGCCGCGCAGTCGATCCTGGTCGTCGACGTTCTCTTCGCGATGCGCGCTGACCACGAAGTATTCACCCGCCGTGAGCTTCATCCGATCGAGCACCTGGCACTGTTCGATGCCGGGCCGGTAGTACTCGAGTATCTCGGGCATGGCCGATCCGACCTTGATGATTGTCTCCGGCCGCAGGCCCTCGGCCAGCAGATACTGACGCGCCTGCTCGGTCAGCGGCATGTTGATGTCGCTGATGTGGTCGATGATCTTGCGGTTGATCTCCTCGGGCACGCGCTGGTCAAAGCACCGGTTGCCGGCTTCGAGATGGAAGACCGGAATCCGCCGGCGTTTCGCCGCGATCGCCGCGAGGCAACTGTTGGTATCGCCGTAAATCAGCACAGCCTCGGGCCGTTCTTTCGCGAGCACCTCGTCGGCGCTCGTCAGGACGCGGCTGATCGTGCCGACCGCCGACGGCCCGGCGGCTTTCAGAAAATAATCCGGCCGACGAATCTCGAGCTCGCGGAAAAAAATCCCGTTCAGCTCGTAATCGAAATTCTGGCCTGTGTGCACGAGCACATGGCGGGTCCGGCGATCGAGCTCCGCGAGCACGCGGCTGAGCTTGATGAGCTCCGGGCGCGTGCCCACGATCGTCATCACTTTGAGCTTGCGCATGTCGGCGTCAGGTTAGCCGATCTCGTCGCCACACCAGAGCGTTAACCACGAAGCTCACGAAGGACACGAAGGAAAGCCCGACAAGTCGTGAAGGGTTTGAGACACCCGCTGACCTGGCCACCAGGTCAGCGCTGTCTTCGTGTCCTTCGTGTTCTTCGTGGTTCATGCTCTTGGCAGCGACTGCTTCTACCGCAGCAGCTCCGCGGTCGAAAGATCCACCTGCCCGACCATGAGCCGGTTCTCTTCCAGCAAAGCAATGGTCTGCTCGAGCCCGACCGGCGAGTCGGCCGAGCTGTATTCGCGATTGAGTGCTTCCGGGTTGCCGGGCATGTCCCGCCGCAGCTCGGGAAGCCTCGGCGTGATGACGTAGTGACTGCCGCGGCGATACGTGTGGCGGCATTCCTCCTCCGAAACGAGGATTTCGTGTTCCTTCTCCCCTGGACGGACTTCGGTGATCCGGATGTCGATCGGACGGCCGCCGATCAGCGCCTTCGCGATGTCGATGACATTGGCCGACGGCGCGAGCGGGACGACGATTTCCCCCGGGGCCGCCTTTTCCACGGCCTCGAACACCGTGTCCACGGCCTGGTCGAGCGTCATGAGAAATCGCGTCATCGTATCGGCCGTGACCGTCACCGGCCCGCCGCGCTGAATCTGTTGATGGAACAGCGGAATCACCGATCCGCGCGACGCCAGGACGTTGCCGTACCGCACGCACACGAACCGCGTCCGCGTGTTGAGGACGTTGGCGGCGGCAAAGATCCGCTCGGCGATGGCCTTGGACATGCCCATCACGTTGACCGGCTTGCACGCCTTGTCCGTGCTGATTCCCACGACGGTTTCGACCGGCAGGCCGAACTCGCCGATGGCACGGACGAGATTGACGGCGCCCATGCAGTTCGTGAGCAGCGCCTGTTCGGGGAAATACTCGCAGACCGGGACCTGCTTCAGCGCCGCGGCGTTGAAGACGATGTCGGAGTCGCGCACGACGCCGCACACATCGGCGTACGACCGGACGTCGCCGATCCGGAACTCCAGGACCTGCTGGAAGTTGCGGTAGATGACCTCGTCGGTGCTCACCTGCCGGTGCTGGTACGAGAGGCGCATTTCATGCTGCTTGGCCTCGTCGCGCGACAGCACGATGACCTTGCTCGGCCGGCCGCGCTCGCCCGAGAGCAGCCGGCGCACGAGCACCTGCCCGAGCGAGCCCGTGCCGCCGGTGACCAGAATTCGCTTCCCCGTCAGATCCATTCGATTGATCGCTCCTCTGCTTGCCTCGCGCGTCGCGGGACTCATGATAGCGTGCCGTCCCCCGGCCGGCCATCGCGACTACGGCCGCCGTCGAACGTCGTCAGCCAACTCGGTCAGCATCTCGGGCCAGCTCGTGGGCGTGTACCCTGTCGCTTCCAGGAATCGATCCGCTCGCAGGCTGCGATCGCACATGAAGTCATCGTCGGCCACGATGTCGATATCGGAGCGTGACAGCCGGCGGGCGAGATCGACCAGGAGGTCGTACTTCGTGATGGGCGTACTGGCGACGTGCCAGACGCCGTGCAGTTGAGGATGCCGCTCGATGAGCCGGCGGACGAGTCGACCCATTTCGGAGGTCGTGAGGCCCGTATAGATGGCGCGGCGATATCCGCGAACGGTGCCGCGCTGCGCAAGGAACCACTCGACTAGGCCCGCTTTGCGGGACAGCTCCAAGCCGATAATCGACGTCCGGAGCGTGAGGCCCGGCGCGTTGTCGACCTCGCCGAGCAGCTTGGTGCGCCCATAGAGGTCGACCGGATCGGGCTCGTCGGTTTCTCGATACCCGCCCGCCCGTCCGGAGAACACGCAGTCGGTGCTGAAGTGGATCAATCGCGCCCCGTTGGCGGCGCCAAGCTCCAGCAGCTTGTGTGGAAGCAGCGAATTGATCTCGAGAGACGGAATCGGAGACTTGGCTTCGCGCCGCTGCTTGACGATCCCAACGCAGTTGACGACGACGTCCGGAGCAAATGACGCCACCACTTCGACGAGGCGTGAGCTGTCGCGTACGTCGATGCTCGGGATGGCGTTCCTCGTCGAGAAAAGACCAAACCCGCGGTAGGCGTCGAGCGGCTGCCGCAGCGTGACGCGAACCTCATGCCCGTCGGCGAGGCTTCCGAGCAGCCGGTGTCCCAGCATGCCGTCGCCTCCGAGAATCAGGATTCTCATGATTTCTCACCGACCAGTTCGCGCATCCAGGTATCGAGATCGGCCACGAGCCGATCGCGGCCAAAATGCCTCGTGGCGTATGCCCGGGCACTCTCGCCCATCCGCGCGCGCTCGGCCGCACCTGCGCGAAGCAGCGTCAGCGCGCCTTGCGCCAGGGACTCGGGATCGTCCGGCGTGACGACGATGCCCGCGCCGGATTCCTGCACGATGCGAGCGCCCTCACCATCCAGCGCCGCCAGAACTGGCCGGCCCATTGCGAGCGACGTCTGCAGCTTGGCGGGAATCGTGCGGGCCATCGTGGGATTGCGGCGGAGCGACACCAGAAGGGCATCGGCCATCGCCAGATACCGCGGCATCGCCTCAGCAGGCCGCCAGCCCAGAAAGCGGATCACGTTGTCGAGACCGCGCGATCGCCGTTCCTGTTCGAGGAACTCGCGCTGGTTACCGTCACCGATGAAGACCCAGGAGACCGGCTCGCCCCGGATCAGATCGGCAGCAGCGATCGCGGTTTCGAGCGACTGCGCCGATCCGAGGTTTCCGGCAAAGACGATGACGAATCCCGGAGGCAGCTCGTGGCGTTCCGGGGCGTCGACGGCAACCACCTGCGGCCGGTAGAAATCGTCAGCCCAGTTCATCATGACGCGCAGGTCGCGCACGTCCGGACAGACGCGGCGAACGCCGTCGATGAAGGCTGCGGACTGCACGAGAACCATGTTGCAATGACCGTAAATCCAGCGCGTCAATGACGTGAACGCCCGCAGCATCAGGTTCGACCTGACGGCTCCCACCGCGACAAGCGTGTCGGGCCAGAGATCCTGCAGCCAAAGGACCACCGGGACTCTTCTCCAGAATTTGAGCCAGATGGCTGGAATGCACTGGGTGACCGGCGAGGGCGCGTAGACGAAGATCACGTCATAGCGCTCGCGCACGACGAACGGTCCGAGCACCATCGCCGAACAGATGAACGACAAGTAGTTGAGCGCGAGCTGGATGCCGCGTCGCGGACCGCGAAGGACGATGGGGAGCCGGCGGACCGGTGTGCCCGAGAAGTCTTCGCGATAGGGTCCGCGAAACGAGTAGCCAGGATACAGGCGTCCAGCCGGGTAATTCGGCAGTCCCGTCAGCACGATGACGTCGTGGCCCGCCTGTCGCCACGCCAGCACGAGGTCATTGATCCGGAATGATTCAGGCCAGAAATACTGGGTCAGCAGCAGAATCCTCACGGACGACCCTTTTCGGCGAGCACGCTCGAGAACATCTCCTTGTGGCGCGCGGCGATCCCGGGCCAGGCGTAGCGATCGAGCGCGAACCGTCGCCAGGCGTCGCCGCGTGAGGCCAGGCCGGCATCGTCGCGGAAGGCCTGTTCCAATCCGCGCGTCAGGCCGGCGACCGTCGCCGGGACGACCCACCCGCCGCCGGCGTCGGCGACCTCGGCAAGCCCGCATCGATCCGTCACCAGGACGGGCCGTCCGGCCGCCGCTGCTTCGAGGACGACGATGGACATCGCCTCGCTCCGGGATGGTACGACCAGGAGATTCGCGGCCGCAAGCGCGTCACGCTTCGCCTCTTCGTTCAAGTACCCGACGAAGTGCACCTGCCGATGGAGTCCCCCCGCCGCGACTTGATGCTGGAGCTGACCCAGCATGCCCTCGTCGGGTCCGGCCATGACCAAATGCCAGTGCGGGAACCTCGCACGGATATTCGTGAACGCAGACACGAGCAAATCCGGCCCCTTGATGATTGAGAGACGTCCGAGGAAGAGCGCGATCGGCGCCGCACCGAGGGCGTGGCGCGTCCGAAACGTCTCGGGATTCGCTGCCCCGAAAACGGGTGGAATGCCGTTCGGAATCACGACGATCGTTTCTTTGGGGACGCCGTAGGCAGCGATCTGGTCCACTTCGTCGCGTGTCACCGCGATCTGCCGCGCGGCGTCACGGACGATCCGGCGGCCGACCAGGGCGTTGTAGACCGTCTTGAGTCGCTGGGAGCGGCCGAACAGCGGAAGCGCGCCGCACGGACAGACAATGTGCGGTTTGCGCGCCCGGGCGGTTGCCCTGAATGCGACGGCGTTCAACGTCGTCCAGTGGTTCATCATCAGAACGATGTCCGCCCGTCGAACCGCATCATTCAGAGCCGAGTAATTGCCGACCGGGACTCTGAAGCGTCCGGCCACGGAGGGAAGCGTGACCACTTCAACGCCGTCCAGGCCTGCGGATGAGGAGGGCTCGGACCCCGCATGGCACGTCGCAATCCCGCAAGTGACGCCAAGATCGGTGAGCGCCCGGCTCAACTGTACCGTCCGGGCAGTTGGGCCGGCGCCCGACACCGGGTCGAGCGTCATACACACCGTGAGCAGCTTGAGTGAGATGGCGGTGCTCAGTCCTGCTCGCCGGCGGCCTGCCGCGCGAAGCGGTCGAGGGCCGCGGAGAACGAAATCGGCGCCAGGAACCCGGCGCTTCGGAGCCGCGCGCCGCTGAACCGCGTTGCCGGAAACACGACCAGTCGTCCAGTCGCGAGCAGCGCCAGCCTCAACCAACCCGCCGGCAGCGGAAGCGGCGGCATCGGATAGTCGCTCAACCCAAGGCCCATACGCAGAACACGCTCGACGTCGCGAAAGTTGTTGTCGGGAGACTCGTCCTCGGAAACCAGATACAGGCGATCCTCGGCGGCTCTGGCCGAGGACAGCGCGAACTCGATCGCGGCCACACACGTCTCGACCGGGACCAGGTTCATCGGCCGCCGGCCAAACAGGCTCGAGCGCGTGTAGTTGATCGCCCAGAAGCGCGTTCGCAGGTCGCGCGCCAGTTTGCGCAGGCTTGCCCCACCCCGGCCGAAAATCGAGGTCGGCCGCAGCGTCACGAGGACGAGCCGTCCGTCAGTCTCACGAACCAGTGAATCTTCGACCGCGAGTTTGGTGCGTTGATAATCCGTCGTGGCCCGCGAGAGCGTGGTTTCCGTCACCCACGCCTCGTCGCGGACCCCGACGACGTTGGCCGTACTGACATGCACGAGACGCTCGACGCGAGCGCGCACGCAGGCGCGCGCTAACCCGACGGCCATGCCGACGTTGGCATCATGCCCGGCTTCGCCGTCATACGCCAGATGCACGACGACGCTGCCTGGCGGGATGGTCCCGTCGAACACCGCCGGGTCCCGCAGATCGCCGCGGACCACGCGCACTCCCGCAGGCGCGGCCCCCGGCTCTCGCCCGATGGCGAAGATCTCCGCTTTCCAGAGCGGCGCCAGACGGGCGACGAGATGGCGCCCGAGAAAGCCGGTCGCGCCTGTGATGACCAGTGGACGAAGCCCGAGTTGTTCCATGGAATGAGCCGAGGCGTCGGGAATCATCCGATGAGGCGTCAGACGGCGTCTCCAAATACCTCGCGGCGCAGATAGTCTGCCAGGCGTTGGCCCTGCCTTTCCCAGGTCTTGTGAGCAAGCATGTAGGCGCGCGCGCGGCGTCCAAGCGCGTGACGCTCCTCGATCGACGTCGCGGCGATACGTTGAAGGAGATGCGCGAGCGCGTCGGGGGTTTCGTCGCGCAGGAGGTACACGAGGCCAGTGAACTCCTCTTCCACGTGGCCAGTGCTCGTCGAAATGACCGGCGTCCCCGACGCCATGAACTCCATGAGCTTGGACGGAAAGAAATGGCGAGTGCTGAGCGCTTTCGTGAGACGGGTGTTCAGGAGCACGTCGGCGGTACGGTAGAGCGACAGCACCTCGTCGAACTCGAGAAATCCCGCATACCTGACGCGTCCGTCGCGCCTGGCGCGCGCCGACACCGCCTCCGCAAGCGACCCGGCGCCGGCGACGACGAGCTCGAAGCCTTCCAGTGGCAGCCGCTCGAACGCCTCGAGCGCCAGCTCGACACCGTTATAGGTCTCGAGCGAGCCGGCCAGCACCGCTGTGAATTTCTTTGGACGATCGCTTATCGGACCCTCTCCTGTCGTGTCGCGGAAGTCTTCCGCCCTGACACCGCCTTCGATTCGACACACTCGTCTGCCGGGCGCAAAGTCTTCGGCAATGGCTTGAGACGCGACCATGTGTCCGTCGAAACGCGGGATCAGCCTGCGGTGCAGCCAGAAGTCCAGACGACGCGCAGGGACATCGGGCACGAGCACTCCTGGCTGGTTGACGTCCATGAGCGAGACGGTGGCCTTGGCCCGAATCAGGCGGGCAGCGACGAGGATGAACAAGCCGGGCGGCATGGTGAGGTTGATGCAATGCACCAGCCGCGGCCGGCCGCGATGACGCCAGCCCCACGAGAGCAACGCCGCCAACGTCGAAAGGCCCGCGGTCAGCGGCTTGAGAACGTGAATGTTCACGAACGGCAGGAACTGAACCACGAGACCATTTGGCAACGCGATGCGCCCGCTCTGGCCCAACAGCCGGCGGCTCCGCGGAAACGCGGGCACTGGCTCGACGCTGAAGATCGCCGTCGGACGCAGACCTGCGCGCGCCATCGCCAGCACGAGTTCCTGTTGAAACATCTGTCCCGCGCGGTTGAACGCCGGCCCATGAAACACCGGAGCGTCCGGAACGATCGCCCCGATGAACGCCATGGCGATGTCGTCCTTCGCCACGTCAGTCGCCTCCCGCACCACGCATCTTCCGTCTCGAAACGGTCCAGGCGGCCAGCAGCACCCAGAACGCCACGACGCCTTCGCCGCTCTGCATCGCCTTGTTGTGTGCCGGGAAGTAATAGAGCATCAGGAGCATCTGCCCCAGGAACGCGACGGCAAACGGGTTCCGGGCGCCGATGACGTCGATCCAGACACGGGCCAGGAGAACGCCGATGAGCAACACGATGACGACCGTACCTGGGAACGTCACGTCGGAAGCGATCCACGGGTAGATCGTCGCCCAATGGCCGTAGGCGTTCCATCCGCGACGCTCGATTCGCTTCGGATACGGCCGATCGAGCAGGCTCGCGTCTCCGGTCACCCTGACGAGCTGGCGAAGCAGGAACATCGAATGGCCGGCGCCGTACGACGGGATGAAGGGCTCCTGCAGACTCAGATACACCGCGTAATACCCTTGCGTCAGATAGCTCGCGAGTCCCTCAACGCTGACGCGAACCGGCGAACGCGGCGGCGCGACGAGGTTTGGCAGCGCCGGACCGACCGATCGGGTATGCGCGGAGATCGACGGAATTTGACCGGACTGGACGTACCCCCCTTTACGCTGCAGCATCGTGGCGGCGAAAAAGGCGCCAAAGCACACGACGGCCACGAGCTGGATCGCCCCAACCGCGATCCACGTGCGGCGATTCAACCGGCGGGCGCCGGAGAGCCAGTTGGCGACGACGAACCACGGAAACATTGCCGCCCAATGCGCCACGCCCGCATTGGCCCCCATCGCGACGAAGAGCGCCAGGGTGCCGACAATGGACGCCGCCAACACCGCGCGCGTGAGGGCCGTCAGAGAGGGCCAGAAAAAAACGCCCAGCGGAAGCGCGGCCGACAGAAGCGGCGAGACGATGATCCTCAGGTAGTTCACGTAGGGCGTGCCGAGATCTCTCAGCGTGAGGCTCCGGGTGTACGCGTCGCCCAGATCGGTGAGCGCGGCGAAGGGATTCGGAATCCACGCGCCCGTGTTGAGCCTGGACGTGGGAAAGAGCAGCAGCAGGTCGACCGCGGCGCAGCACAGGACCCACCGGTTGATGTCGAGATCGAACCGGGAGCCGCGCGGTTGGCCACGCAGGCCGAGGAGATACCCGGCCGCAAACGCGACGTGGACGGCGATGAGAAACGCCAGCAGCCGTCCCTTCCCCTCGGCGATCGGATAGATCCAGGGCCCGAAGTAGAAGAGAAGCACGGTCCCGACGAGATACGCGAGAAACACCACGCCTGGAACCAGGCGGGGCCACAGTCGGGGCGAGGCACTCAGGACCGGATCCATCCCGACAGAATCCGTTGCCGGAAATCATCCGGCTGCAGCCACAACAGCAGGGCGCCACCGGCGGCGCCAATCGCGAGCGCGGTCAAGCCGACGACGGTCCACGATGCCTCGGGCTGGAGCAGGCTTACGGAGATACCGACGGCGACAACGGCGACGCCCGCCAGCCGGCGTCGAGATTCCGGCGAGCGCGAGACTCGAGCGCTTGCCGGCAGATCCTGAAGGAGGCGGCGCACCGTGAGAAGGCCGAAGATACCGCTCACGATCGCGGCTGCCAGCGGAGCGACCGCCATGCCGAAGAACCGGAGCGCGGCGGACACGGCCGTGACTCGTCCGACGGCCTCACCGGCAAGCAACATCGATCCTTCCCGCAGGCGGCCGGCGGCACGATACAGATTGTTCAGAAGCAAGGTCTGCCCGGACACGATCGTCTGCACAGCGAACGCGACAGTCAACGCAAGGCCGCCGAAGTGTTCGACGCCAAAGAGCAACGTCACGAATCCCTGGTTCACCGCGACGTACATGGCCGCGCACACGCAGGCGGCCGCAAAGCGCAGCGACAGCAGTTCCTCCAGGACGTCACGCGCGCGGTGCCGGTCGTCGGACGCGACGAGGTGGGCGAAACCGCCGTAAACGGCCCACGCGGCGCTGTCCAGCACGGCGCGCAGGCCGTCGGCGACGCGTCGAGTGAGCGCGTAAACCAGCGCGCCAACCGGACCGAGGATCGTCGTCACGAGCACGATCTCGGTGTTGTTCGTCACCAGGAAACCGACGTTCGCCGCGGCGATCGGCGGCGCGAGTGTGGCGATCTCGTTCGCGATCGCACGGGTGGGCCGCAACGACAGTCCCTGACCCTCGCGAGCGAGCACGTTGAGGAACGCCAGACCGCCGCCGATCGCGACCAGGGCCCTGGCAGCCAAACCCGCGGCAAGCGCCCAGACTCCCCACCCGGTGAGCAACAGGACGACGGACACGACGAAGCCCGTCGCAGCGCCGCTCGCCAGCGCCGCATTGATCAGCACCGTTCTCTGGAGCCCTGATGACAGACTGACGAACCCGTTGCTGACCAGGAGCGCCACGCTGGCCGCGACGCCCAGCCGAAAGCACGCCGTAAAGCGGGACGCTTCGCCGGCCGGCACCTGGGCCCATGACGTGACAAAGGGGGCCACGCTCAGGCCGATGAGCAGAAGCCCCCCGGCGATACACAGGAGGATGGTCATGCCGGTGGCGAACCAGTGTCCGCCTTCCGATCGATCCCCCTTGCCGATCGCCGCGCCGATCCGCTGGGCCATCAGGATCGGTATGCCGAGGTCGAGCAGCTGGATCCAAATCAGGAGCTCGGTCGCCCCAATCCATGCCCCGTAGACGATGGATCCCAGCTTCGCCACGCAGAGCGGCATCAGGATAAGCGCCTGGGCGACGCTGATCAGAATGCTCGCGCCGCTACCGATAAACGACGCGCGCGCGGCGCGGCGGCGGCTGGGCAGCGTCATCTGTAGGGCGGGGCTTGAGCCCCGCCGGACCGCCGGCCCTGAAGGGCCGGCCTACAAGGTTGGCGAATCACGCCGGCCGACGTGCCTGGGCTCGGCCATCATCTGCCGGCAGACCTCGACGAGGCGCGCGACGAGCGTCGGCGTGGGCCAGTCGGGCGTCGCCACCGCGGCAAACGTCGCGGCAATCGCAGGATGGGCCTCTGTGCGGGCCGGTTCGGTCACCGAAAAGAGATCGCGGTTGGCCGTCTCCTCGACGTGCGCATCGTCTTCCCACAACTCCTCGATGAGCTTTTCGCCCGGACGCAACCCCGTGAACACCACGGGAAGCTCTTCCGGATCGAGCCCGGACAGGCGCACGAGGTCCTGCGCGAGATCCACGACCTTGACGAGCGGCCCCATGTTCAGCACGAAGACTTCCCCGCCGCGTCCGAGTCCGCCCGCCTGCAGCACGAGCTGGACCGCTTCGGGGATCGTCATGAAGTAGCGCTGCACGTCCGGGTGCGTGATCGTGAGTGGTCCGCCGCGTTCGATCTGTTCCTTGAAGACCGGCACCACGCTGCCGCGGCTGCCCAGCACGTTGCCGAACCGGACGACGACGAACGCGCGGCCGTGGGTGCGCGCGGCCAGGTGCACCATCTGCTCGGCCACCCGCTTCGTGGCGCCCATGATGTTGCCGGGCGATACGGCCTTGTCCGATGAAATCAGCACGAACCGCTCGGTGCCCACCCGGATCGCGGCGTCGAGGATGCGCGCGGTCCCGATGATGTTGTTGGTGACCGCCTCTTCAGGATTAGCTTCCATGAGCGGCACGTGCTTGTGCGCGGCCGCGTGGAACACGACCGCGGGCCGCACGCGATCGAACAGCTCTCGGATCCGGGTCCCGTCGCGGATGTCGGCGATGACCGACTGCAGCGCGAGCGCCGGGAAGACGCGCCTCAACTCGGCGTCAATGTCGAAAATGCTGTTCTCGCCATGCCCGACGAGAACCAGGCTGCGCGGCTTGGCCATCGCGACCTGGCGGCACAGCTCCGATCCGATCGAACCGCCGGCGCCGGTGATCAGCACGACCTGATCGACGACGTAGTCGAGGTTCGGATGCTGGTGGCGGACCGGTTCGCGCTTCAGCAGGTCGGTAATTTCGACGTCGCGGAGCCGGCGGACCGTGATGCGATCGCCGAGGAACTCGTACACCCCCGGCAGGATCTTCGACGGCACGTCGAGCCGCCGGCACGTCTCGGCAAGCACCCGGATGGTGCTGCCCGGTGCCGTGGGCATGGCGATCACTACCTGTTCGATCCGGTGGGTCTGGACCACATGTTCGAGTGAGTCCACCGATCCGAGCACGGGAAGACCGGCAATCCGTTTGCCATGTTTGACAATGGCATCGTCGAGAAAGCCGACGATGTCGAGGCCGAGCTGTGGATTGCGGCGCGATTCCCGCGCGACCATCGCCCCCGCGCTGCCCGCCCCGACGATCAGCACCCGATGGCGCGCTGTGGCCCCGGCTTCCCGCACCTTGCGAAACCGCCCCTGCGACTCGCCGAACACGCGCACGGAAAAGCGCGCACCGCCGGTGAAGGCCACCGTCAAGAGCAGATCGATCAACAGGATGGACCGTGAGAACTCGACGATCACGCCGGTGCCGAGCCCGAGGAGCACCAGGAGCGACAGCACGAGCGACGCGACCCCGTTGGCCACTACGATCGCAATCAGATCGCCGACGCTGGCGTACAGCCAGAACCGGCGGTACAGGCCCAGCGCCAGGAACGACAGCGGCTTGACCGCGACGGCCGCCGCGACAAACAGCGGAACCTCGGGGCGGTAGCGAAAGAAGAGCCAGTCGAAACGAAGCGCGAACGCCACAAACGCCGCGCAAACGATGAGGAAGATGTCGATAACGAGGAAGTAGCGGTTCCTCAAACGGATCACCTGCCCGAAAGGGGAGCGTTTATCCGGGGGCCGGGCGAATCAGCGTACCACGGATAAAGCATCGAAGTACAATCTCGCCGCCGTGATCGCCCGACCTGTGACGACGCCCTCACACACTCCGATGACGTTCACCGAGACTCACCTGCCCGGGGTCTGGCTGATCGACGCCGACGTCTTCCCCGACCACCGCGGCGCGTTCGTGCTCGCATGGACGCCGGAGCCGTTCGCCGAGCGCGGCCTCGACACGCGCATCGCACAAGTCGGGATTTCCGTGAACATCCACCGCGGCACGATTCGCGGGCTGCACTATCAGCGGCCGCCATTCGACGAGACCAAGCTCATTCGCGTCGTGCAGGGCGGTATCTTCGACGTCGCCGTGGACCTGCGGCCGGAGTCGCCGACGTTCCGGCAGTGGGTCGGCGTCACGCTCACGGCCGAGAACCGTCAGATGCTCTACATTCCGCGCGGGTTCGCCCACGGGTATCAGACGCTCGAGGACGGCACCGAAGCGCTGTATTCGGTCTCGAAGCCCTACTCGCGAGCCCACCAGGACGGCGTGCGCTGGGACGACGCCGCGTTCGGCATCGACTGGCCACTCGGCGCGCCAAGTTCGATCAACGAACGCGACGCGACGTATCCTGACTTTGTATGGGGGACGTAGAGCGGATTGAATTTCAAATCCGCTAACGTCGGCGGATTTGGAGAGCAATCCGCCCTACAGGAGTCATGCGAGAAACCGATCGGCTCTTCGCCGAGAACCGCAAGGCCCGGCACGACTATCACCTCCTCGAGACCTTCGAGGCCGGGCTCGTGCTCCTGGGTACGGAAATCAAAGCCATTCGCGAAGGCCGCGCCAACCTGCGGGAGAGTTACTGTCGGTTGAACGGCGGCGAGGCCTTTCTCCTGAACGCCCACATCGGGCAGTACAGCCACGGCGGATCGGCGTCGCACGACCCGCTGCGTCCGCGCAAGCTGCTGCTCCGCCGCACCGAGCTCAACAAGCTGCTCGGCAAGACGACCGAACGCGGCCTCACGATCGTCCCGCTCAAGCTCTTCTTCAGCAAGAAGGGGAAGGCGAAGCTCGAGATCGCGCTCGCCAAGGGAAAGAAAACGATCGACAAGCGGGAAACGATCAAGCGTCGTGAGGCGGAGCGCGAGACGCGTGCGGCAAACAAGGGGCGCCGGGTATAATTGCCTCCGATGACGCGCCGGACCAAACTTCTCATCGGTGGTCTCGCGGTGGTGGCGCTTGCCGTCGCGTACTTCGCGCTGCGCCCCTCCGGAGATCGTGTCGCCATGGACCTCGTCGAGCAGCTGCCGACGGCCAAGGACCGCCGTCCGAGCCCCGACGTCTTCTCGGTCGTCGACGCGACGCTCGCGGGCAAGCGGGAGCAGGCCATCCTCACCAGGCAGCCGAGCCGGATCAAATACAACCTCACGGTCCCTGACGAAGCGTGGCTCAAGTTCAGCCTGGGCCTCCTCGAAGAGTCCTGGACCGTCCCCGGAGACGGCGTGCTGTTCCAGATTGGCGTCTCCAGCGGGCCCGAGTACGTCGAGCTCCTGAACCTGGTCGTCAATCCCTACGGCAACCCGAGCGACCGCGGGTGGCAGCCGCTCGTGCTCGACCTGTCGCAGTTCGCGGGCGAGAACGTGGACCTCATTTTCAATACCTACGCGAGCCCGGCGCCGAACACGGAAAAAGACCGCAACGGCGACGCCGCGCTCTGGGGCGCCCCGCGCATCGTCATTCGATAGACTTTCAGCCGGCATGACCATCGGCCAGGCCGCCGAGGTGAGCGTTCCGCTGCTCGACCTTCAGGCGCAATACCGCCCGATCCGCGACGAGATCCTCGCGGCCATCGTCCGCGTCTGCGACAGCCAGCGGTTCATCCTCGGGCCGGAGAACGCCGCGCTCGAGACGGACCTCGCGGGCAGGCTGGACACCGCGCACGCGATTGCCGTGTCCTCGGGCACTGACGCGCTCCTGGTTGCGATGATGGCGCTTGGCATCGGTCCCGGCGCGGAGGTGATCACGCCAACGTACTCATTCTTCGCGACGGCCGGGTGCGCGAGCCGGCTCGGCGCGACGCCGGTGTTCGTCGACGTCGATCCGGTCACGTTCAACGCGGACCCGGCGGCGATTGCGAAAGCGATCACGCCACGGACGCGAGCCATCCTGCCCGTGCACCTGTTCGGGCTCTCGGCCGACATGACGCCGATCGCCGACATCGCCGATCGCGCGGGCGTGCCCGTCATCGAAGACGCCGCGCAGGCGATCGGCTCGCGCTACCAGGGCCGGCAGGTCGGCGCGTTCGGCGCGGTCACGTGCTACTCGTTTTTTCCGTCGAAGAACCTCGGCGGGTTCGGCGAAGGCGGACTGGTCACGACGAACGACGAGTCACTCGCGCGCGAGATTCGCCTCCTGCGCAATCACGGCGCGGAACCGAAGTACTTCCACCATCGCATTGGCGGGAACTTCAGGCTCGACGAGCTGCAGGCCGCCGTGCTTCGCGTCAAGGCGCCGCACGTCGAGGCCTGGACCGAGGCCAGACGCCGAAACGCCGAACGCTATCGCGAGCTCTTCGACGAGTTTGATCTGAGGGACACGCTGACGCTGCCAGTCGAACCGGCGGGCTATCGGCACATCTACAATCAGTTCGTCATCCGCGGACGGGCGCGCGACGCGCTCAAGGCACATCTGCACGGCCGGCGGATCGGCACGGAGATTTACTATCCGGTGCCGTTCCATCGCCAGACGTGCTTCGCGTCCGTCGCGCCCCGCGGCGTGGCGTTTCCGATCGCCGAGCAGGCCGCGGAGACGTCGCTCGCGCTGCCGATCTACGGCGAGCTCTCGGCCGTGCAGCAGCGGCACGTCGTCGCGAGCATCGCGGAGTTCTACGCGACCCCATGAGATTGCTCGTGCTCGTCCTCGGCGCTCACGGTCAGCTCGGTGACGCCATGACGACCCAGCTCGAGCCGCGGCACGAAGTGATCGCCCGCAGCCGGGAGGAGCTGGACGTCACCGTGCCGGACGCGGTGCGGGCGACGGTCAATTCGATCTGCCCGGACGTCATCGTCAACTGCGCCGCCTACACGAACGTGGACGCGGCCCAGCAGGCGCCGACTCCCGCGCTTTCGACGAACGCCTGGGCCGTGCACACGCTGGCGCGAGCCGCTGCCGACATCGACGCCACCCTGGTGCACTTCAGCACGGACTTCGTCTTCGACGGGCTCGCCGATCGGCCCTACGACGAGACGTCGCCGCCCAATCCGCGCAGCACCTACGCGGTGTCGAAGCTGATCGGCGAATGGATGGCCAGCGACGCGCCCAAGCACTACGTCCTGCGCGTCGAGAGTCTGTTCGGCGGCCGTCTCGCGCGCAGCAGCATCGATCAAATCTTCGAGGGCCTCCTGGCTGGCCGGCCGGTGCGGGCGTTCGTCGATCGCACGGTCTCGCCGAGCTATGTGGACGATGTGGTGGCGGCGACCGCGCGCCTGCTCGATCAGTCCGCGCCGTACGGGCTGTATCACTGCGTCAACACGGGGTGGACGACCTGGGCGACGGTGGCTCGCGAGCTCGCGCGGCTCGTGGGCCGTCCCGATGCGCCGATCATCGACGTGCCGCTCGCCGACGCGCACCTGCTGGCCCCGCGGCCGAAATTCGCGGCGCTCTCGAACGCCAAGCTCGCCGGCGCCGGCATCACGATGCCGACCTGGCAGGACGCGCTCGACCGATACGTGAAACAAAAGGCGGAGGGCGACTGAGCGTTACGAGCCACACGGCACCGACACGGATTCCTGGTTTGCTTACTGACATACCTCCGCCGCCACCATCTCCCCGATCGCGAGCGACGCGGTGAGCCCCGGCGAGTCAATGCCCGCGGCGTGCACGACGAACGGATTCACCCGATCGCGACGGATCAGAAAATCCGCGAACCGTTCCGACTGCGGATGCAGCTTGGGCCGGATCCCGCTCGGGCCCAGCCGCAGGTCGTCCATCGTGACAGCCGGCAGCAGGATCCGCGTGGGCTCCAGGAACGCGTCTAGCGGAAGTCGATCGCGTTCGTAGTCGGCGCGATCGTCCTGATAGTGGATCGTGGGCCCGATCCACACCTCCCCTCCAAGCGTCCTGGTGAGATGCACGCCGAGTCCGTGGCCCGACTCGGGCGGCACCGGATAGACGAGACCGCGGAGCATGTGCCGCGCCCTGGGCGCGAGCTCCGCGTATTCGCCGCGGCACGGATAGATCCGGAAGGGCTCGCCACCCGCGAGTTGCGAGACTTCGTCCGCATGAAGGCCGGCGGCGTTCACGACCGCATCGGCGTCGATGCGCTCCTGCGGCGTGACGATCGTTGGTGCGCCCCCGGAACGGGATTCGATGCCGACCACAGACGTGCCGTTCAGGATCACGCCGTCATGACGCGTCAATTGTGTTTCGAGCGCGCGCACGTAGGCTTCCGCGTCGAGCCAGCCGGTCTCCGGCGACCACAGCGCCGCGGCCGCCGCGACGTGTGGTTCGCGCGCGGCGACGAACGCGCGATCGACGTAGTCGATCGTCACGCCGTTGGCTTCGCTCAGCAGCCGCACGCGCTCGAGGGCCGGCTCCTCACCCGCCTGAGCGACGACGAGCTTCCCGCACTTGGTGTGGGGAACTCCGTGCTCGATGCAGAAGTGATACAGACGGTCGCGTCCTTGGACGCACAGCCGCGCTTTCAGCGTCCCCGTCGGGTAATAGAGGCCGGCGTGGATGACTCCACTATTGTGCGTGGAGGTCTCGAGCCCGGGACGCGCGCGGCGCTCGATCACGCAGACCGGACGACCCCGGCGCGCGATGGCGAGCGCCGAGGCGAGGCCCACGACGCCGGCGCCGATGACCACGATCATGGACGCTCGCGATTGTAGAGTGCCACTTCACACTGCTGCAAAGGGCCTGTGTTATGTTTTACCGGATGGCGTCGAAGCGGGCCCTCATCACGGGGATCACCGGGCAAGACGGTTCGTATCTCGCTGATCTTCTCCTCGACAAAGGGTACGAGGTCTTCGGTCTCACGCGCCGCCTGTCGGCGACGAACTACTGGCGCATCGACCACATTCTCGATCGACTGACGCTCCTTCCGGGCGACCTGCTCGATCAGCTCTCGCTAATCCGCGTCCTCGAGCGCGTGCAGCCGACCGAGCTCTACAACCTGGCGGCGATGTCGTTCGTGCCGGCGTCGTGGGATCAGCCGATGCTCACCGGCGACTTCAACTCGCAGGGCGTCACGCGGGTGCTCGAGGCCGTGCGCGTGGTCGACCCGACAATCCGCCTGTACCAGGCGTCATCGTCCGAGATGTTCGGCAAGGTCCGCGAGGTTCCGCAAAAGGAAACGACGCCGTTTTATCCGCGCAGCCCGTACGGCGTGTCGAAGGTCTTCGCGCACTACATCACGGTCAACTACCGCGAGAGCTACGGGCTGTTCGCCGTGTCGGGCATCCTCTTCAATCACGAGTCACCGCGCCGCGGCCTGGAATTCGTCACGCGGAAAGTGACGAACGGCGTGGCGCGCATCAAGCTCGGCCTCGCCAAGGAGCTGCGGCTCGGCAACCTGCTCGCGCATCGCGATTGGGGGTTCGCCGGCGACTACGTCCGCGCGATGTGGCACATGCTGCAGCAGGACACCGCCGACGACTTCGTCATCGCCACCGGCGAAAGCCATTCGGTCCAGGAGCTCGTCGAAATTGCCTTCGGCTGCGCGGGCCTCGATTGGAAGCGGTACGTCATCGAAGATCCGGCCCTCTTCCGGCCGGCCGAAGTGGATCATCTGATCGGCGACCCATCGAAAGCGCGCGAACGGTTCGGCTGGACGCCGACGACCGACTTCAAGAGTCTCATCGAGATGATGGTCCACGCCGATCTCGAGCGCGTCGAACGGCTGAAGATCATCACTGCCGTCAAATGACCTCCGAGGTCGTTTTACCAAACGCGTAAAACTCAACGGGCGCTGGTCTCCGTCAGGCGCGCGGCCAGCAGGATCGCCTCAATCAAGCTGCCCTCGTCGGCCACGCCTTGCCGGGCGATGTCGAACGCCGTCCCGTGATCGACCGACGTGCGGATAATCGGCAGACCCAGCGTCACGTTTACGGCTCGCCCGAACGCCAGCAGTTTCACCGGGACCAGGCCCTGGTCGTGGTACGCGGCAATGACCACGTCGAACTCGCCCCTGGCGGCGCGAACGAACAGCGTGTCGGCGGGCAGCGGACCGCTCACGTCGATGCCGTCGATCCGCGCCAACGCCACGGCGGGCGCCAGCACATCACGATCTTCGAGCCCGAGCACGCCGTTCTCGCCGGCGTGAGGATTGAGACCGGCGACGGCCAGCCGCGGCGCGGGCAGGCCGAATCGAGGCAACGACCGCGCGGTCAGCCGGATGACCGCCAGCAGGCGATCGGCGGTCAGCGTGCGCGGCACCTCGGCCAGCGGGATGTGCACGGTCGCGAGCACGACCCGGAGCCGGTCCGACCAGAACAGCATCGCGACGTCGTCCACGCCGCAGAGGTGGGCCAGCAGATCCGTGTGGCCGCGCCAGGACAGTCCCGCCGCGGCAAACGCTTCTTTATTGACAGGCGCGGTCGCGATCGCCGCCACCCGGCCCTCGCGCGCGTCGGCCACCGCGGCCACGATGGCGTCGTACGCCGCTTTGGCGGATTCGGCGCTGATCCGTCCGGCCGGAAATGCGTTCAGGTCGGCGACCGTGTGTGGACCGTAGAGACGCGGGCGGCAGGCCGCGACGACGCGCGGGTCGCGGATGGCTTTGACGGCAATCTCCGGTCCGATGCCGGACGGATCCCCGACGGTGACCGCGATAACGGGCAGGGACATGTCTCGACGCCGATCGATGCTATATCGTCACCGCGACCCAATCGGCGACGATCTTCGGCGAGGCGTTTTTCGTCAGCGCCTCCTGCGCGTCGGTGACAGTACCGAACGCGTTGGCGATGCGGCGCGCGTCGAACGCCGGCGCCAGCCGCCGCAGCGTGTCCTCGAGGTCGGCATTCGCGAGGCCGTCCGACACGCCAGCCGAGAGCGCGCCCAGATCGCGGATCAGGGACGCGACGATCGACAAGCGCATACCGAGCGCTTCGCGGTCGCGCCGCTTCGAGTTGTGCTGCGCGAGCGCGGCGGCGGCCTTGAGGCGCGGTCCGATTGCGCGATCCTTCGTCGCGGCCAGCAGCGCGAGTGCGGCGTCGCGATCGTCGCCGAGATCGCCGGTCTCCTCGGCCAGCGCGCGCGAGACGCTGCCGCCGGACGCGCCGGCCAGCGCGCGCGCTTTGGCCTGGTCCACTCCCTCCCGCTCGACGAGCACGCGGGCGACGTCGGCTTCGGCCAGCGGTCCGAACCGCAGCCGGCGGCAGCGCGACTGAATCGTCGGGGAGAGCGTGTCCGGATACGCGGTCACGAGAATGAAGATCGCCGCCGGCGGCGGCTCCTCGAGCGTCTTCAGCAGCGCGTCCTGCGCCTCGTCCGTCATCTCGTCGGCGGGATCGATGAGATAGACGCGATGCCGCGCCTCGAACGGCCGGAAGCCGACGACTTCGAGCACGCGCTCGCGCAGCATCTTGATCTTGATCGACGCCTCACCGCCCTGGTCGACGAGGGTGACGTCCGAGTGCTGCCCCCGCGCGATCCGCTGACAGGTGGCACACTCGCCGCACGCGTCGTCGGCCGGTTGGCCGCCCTCCCCGCGCCGGGGGCAGTTCACCGCCTGGGCGAGCGCCACGGCCACCGCGTGTTTCCCCACGCCGTCGGGGCCCGCGAACAGCAGACTCTGCGGCACCCGGCCGCGCTCGACCGCGCGCCGGAGGAGGTCGACGAGGTGCTTGTGCCCGGTAATCGTCCGCAGCGGCATCGTCTGCGACATGCTAACGGGTCGGCGCGGGTTGCGCGTCTTCGAGTGCCGATGCCATAATCATCTGTTGCCGGATCGTGGGCGGTTAGCTCAGTGGCAGAGCACCGGCCTTACACGCCGGCTGTCACAGGTTCAAGTCCTGTACCGCCCACCAACCTTGGGCGGCAGGACCGTCAAAGGCATTGCGGGGTCGTAGTTCAGTTGGTTAGAACGCCGGCCTGTCACGCCGGAGGTCGCGAGTTCGAGTCTCGTCGACCCCGCCAACCTTCGCCAATCGCTCGCTCCGCTCGCGGCTTCGGTTGGCAAGCCAACTCAGGCTTGTCCACCGTAGCGCGCAGCGCGAAGGTGGACAGGCCAAGCCCGCTATCGCGTCGTGCGCGACTGAGTCCGCCCTCTCGAAACCCAGGCCAGCACCGCGAGCCCGATCAATCCGAACGCCGTCGGCCACGCCGAACCCGTCGAGCCAACCGAGGCTTCGTGATGTCCGTGACCTGGCGCGATTGAGAAGGGATCCGCCACGGCTGGCATTCCCCGCGAATGCGAAGCCGGATGCGCCGCCGCCGGCAGAGGGAGGGGTGCCGAGAGCCCGCAGACGAACCCCTCGATCTTGTCTCGCCTGTTGGAACAGGGCGCGACCGCGCCGGACACCGCGATCCTGAACTGCGACCAGGCCTGTTGGTTCGTGAGGCCGCCAACGGGCGCGCCGTAGAGTCCGGGAATGGATCCGGTTTGCGGCACGATGAACGACGGCGCCTGCTCCTCTTGAAAGACCTCGAAGTTGTCGCCCGCGACGCGGTTGTAGTCGGTCACCACGATGCGGTTCGAAACGATCGCATTGATGTTGGGGCCATAGTCGAGGAGGTATTGCGGCCGGATGTCCACCTGCGGCTCGGGTCCTGTGTCGTTCGGCACATCACCAAACAAGACGCGGTGCAGTTCCACGCGCCGCGGGGGAAGACCTGCCCCGCCCCCGGTGACGCCGTACGGCGTCGTCATCAGAACGTTCGTGTGATTCCTCAGCACGGAATCCTCGATGCGCATGACGCCCGGAGACGAGCCGTACACATCGCGGACGTCCCCGCCCTTGACCGGCGTCCAGACGCCCACGCGCAGGCCCTGGATGTTCACGCGGCGCAACGTGATGAACCGCGTCAGGTAATCGCCGAAGACGAACCCCGACCCCCCTTCGTGCACGCTCTCGAGGAGACCTGGATCGTTGAGCTGGGTCCAGTCCTCGAACACCATTCGGTTCGTGGCGTACGGAAAAGCGCCATACCGGCTCACGTGCCAGACCGCCGTGTTCTTGATCAGGCTCGTCGGCCCCTCATACGTATCGGTACAACAGTTTGCCATCACGTCCCAGAAGACGGCGCCGAAGATCGACGAGTACATCTCGTTGCCGCTGAACTCGCCGAGCGGCACGGTCGCGTTGTCCACGGGCCGGCCGTTGGCCGCCGGGTTGGCGCCCGGGAACTCCGGAATCACCGCCGCCGCGCTGACGCCGGCCGGGTTCGAGCTGTTCACGTACACGATCGCGTTCGAGCGCGTGTTGGCGACGACATTGTTGCGAACGATGTTGTGGGGCCCGCGAAACCACAGGCCCGAGCTCTCACGGCCCATCAGGATGTTGTTTTCGTCGCCGCCTGGACCGGTCGGCGCCACGACGAAGTTGCGCTCGAAGACGTTGCCGGTCTCCGAGCCGTCCTCCGTCATGATTCCCGCGCCGCCCGTGTTGAAGACGACGTTGTCCTGAATCAGGCCGTAGTGCGAGTTGTGGACCGTGATGCCCCACTTCGAGCCGCCTTCGACGACGTTGCCGATCAGGGTGAACTGGCGGCCGTTCGGCTGGGGCGTCGTCGGACCGAAGACGTGGTGCATGTGCAGGGGATAGCGGCCGATCAAATTGGCGTTCGAGAGCGGCTGGGTCGTCGTCCGGCCGAGATTGACGAATGACACGTACCGGATGTCGACGTCGGCGCGATCGACGAAGATGACGTGCCACCGCGTGCCCGACGGGTTTTCGGACCGAATCCTGATCGATCGCGTCAGATTGCCGACGTGCGGCAGGAAACGCACCGCGCCGGTCATGTCGCGCGCGCCCCGGTGATCGTAGGCGAGCGCGGGCTGGATCGTGACCGCATCGTTGCCGGCAAGGACGACCTGCGGCGTCTCCACCTGCGGCACGAACTGCGGCCCGATTTGCGGCTGGGTGGTGCCGGGCAACACCAGCCGATCACCCATGCGCCAGCCCGTTGTCGGCGCGAAGATTTGTCCCTGACCGGCAAGCGGCTCCTGCGTGAGCCGCACGAACGGCGTCTTCGGCACGCCGTGCAGCCGCACCGATCCCAGCCACACGAGACCGCGTCCGAACTCGTCGGGATCGGACGAGCGATTGAGCGAGCCGTTGCGGCCGATGATCTGCACGTTCTCGAGCGGCGCCGTGGGCGTGCCGCCCTCGAGACGCGATCCAGGAAGGCCGAAGATCGTGTCGACGAGCACGGCCGTGTTCGATCGAATGATGAGCGTGCCGTTCGCCTCGACCCGAATGCACCCCTTGATCACCTTGCCTGACAGCACCAGCGTCTGACCCGACTCGACCGTATCGGACGATCCCCGGCAGAAATCAGGGATGTTGTGCGGATGTTGCGCGCGGGGAAAGGCTCCCGCCACGACGATCACGACAATCACGGCGAGCAAGTAGTGCGAAGTCTTCATCGAGCCGTCCCATCAGCATGAACCGATCGGGATCGTAATGCCAGTCCCTTGAGCCGTTCTCATTCTCCTGTAGCGAGCTACCTGCCGGAATTGGCCGAATGTCTCGCGATTCTTGCCGGTTTTGCTCTACGTGGAAATGAGAACGGCCCTTGCTGACGAAAGACTTGTCGGTTGCCTAGCTCGCGCGCATCAGCCCATCGAAAAAATCCCGCAACGGCCAGGTCACCCAGGCCACGCAAGTACCACCCAGCAGGAAGACTTCTTGCGGCGCCGTCTAAAGACTGCGCAGAAACAGCAGCACGCACCCGACGACGAGCCCGATAACGGCGCGGTACTCGCGATTGGCCTTGACGCGCGCGAGACTGAACGGCCGGTCGCTCGGCGCCGCGCGACCCTCGCGATACGCGGAGTACTCGCCGGCGAAACGCGCGTCGAGGGTCGCCTCCTCCGCCCGCGCGGCCGAAACCAGCGCGACGACGAGATAGACGCCGACGACGATCGCCGCGGGCAGACTGCGCGCCGCGATCATGAATCCAATACCCATGATCGCCGAGCCTGCGTACAGCGGATGCCGGACGAGCCGGTACGGGCCGCTGCGCGTGATTTCGCGCCCTTTCTCGATGTGACCGGCGGCCCAGAGCCGGACCAGCTCACCGATCGCGGCAACGCTCATGCCGGCGGCGACCGAGAGGGGCCTGGGGTGCGCGAGCCAGAACGCAATTCCGGCGCAGGCAAACCCGAGCGGCACGCGCAGGCGCGTGAGTGCCGCTGCGCCGCGCCGGTCAGACACGGCGCGCACCCGCGGCCTGACCAAGCCGCTTCCCGATCGCCTCCGCGACTTCGTCGACCGTGATGGATCCCAGACACCAATGCGCGTCATCGCGGCGACAGCGCCGCTCGTAGTGGCAGTCGCAGGTGTCGTACCGCGAGATCGTGACGTCCTCGGCCCGCCAGGGACCGTTGCGCCGGGGATTCGTCGGCCCGAAGACGCCGACCGCGGGCACGCCGACGGCCGCGGCGATGTGAAGCGGACCCGTATCGCCCGAGACGATGATGCGGGCGTGACGGGCCAGGGCGACGAGATCGCGGATCGTGGTCTCGGGTGCGACCCGCGCGGCGCCGTCCGAGGCCGCGACGATCTCGTCGGCGAGCGCGCGCTCGCCGGGTCCCCAGAGCACGAGCGACTGCTGACCATGCCGCTCGAGCAGGAGCGCGGCAATCCGGCCGAAGGATGCCGGCGGCCAGCGTTTGTTCGGCCAGGCGGCGCCCGGATTGATGAGGGCGTAGTGCTCGAGGCCGCCCGCGCGCACCTGCTCGACGGCCGCCGACTCGACCGGGGCGAGCGGAAACTCGAGCGTGTCGGTCGTCGCGCCGACCGCGCCGGCGAGCGCGAGGTTCTTGTCGATGACGTGTTGCCCCGTCTCGGCGTCCACGCGTTCGGAGTAGAACGGCGCGGCGATCCCTTCGCGGGCCGCGCGGCGCGTGAAGCCGATCACCCGACGCGCACCAGACAGCCTCGCGAGCGCCGCCGACTTGAGCAGGCCCTGGAAGTCGATGGCGACGTCGTAGTCGCGCGCGCGCAGGTCGGCGCGGGCCGCGAGCCACGCGCCCGCCGTCCGATCCTTTAGTACTACAACCGAAGATATGACCGGGACCAGGGTCAGGAACTCGCGATGCGGCGCGTCCACGAGCCAATCGATGTCGAGCGCGGGGAACGTGCGGCGAATCGCGCTGACGGCCGGCAGCGTGTGCACGAGGTCGCCCAGCGATCCGAGCCGCACGACCAGGAGCCGCTTCACGATCAGCCCGACCTGTCGGGCGACGCGGGATCGCCGTCGGACGGCTTCGCCATCCGCGCCAGCAGGTCACGAGTCGAATGATCCTTTGGATCGCCGACGATGGCGACGCGGCCGCCGTACGCGCGAACCGCTTCCCGTTCCGGGACGGTCTCCGGGGTGTAGTCGGTGCCCTTGCAATGCACCTCGGGCCGGAGCGCGCCCAGGAGGCGATCGACCGTCAGATCCGGAAAGACGACGACGTAGTCGACGCCTCGCAGCGCGGCCACGACTTCCGCGCGCGCATCGGCGGGCACGAGCGGCCGGCCCGTCCCCTTCAGTTGTCTCACAGACTCATCGTCATTGATCGCGACGACGAGCCGATCGGCTTCGCGGGCGGCGCCGTCGAGGTAGCGCACATGACCGACGTGCAGAATGTCGAAACACCCGTTCGCGAGCGCGATCGTCCGGCCGTGCCGCCGGTCTTCCTCGACGCGCGTCAGCAGTTCCGCTTCCGTCATGATCATGCGAAACGCGACCTCATCTCACCGCGTCCTGAAGCTCCGCAGCGCTCACCGTCGCGGTCCCGCGCTTCATGACGACCAGCCCGCCCGCATAGTTTGCCAGCCGCGCCGCGTCGCCGAAACTCGCGCCCGCGGCGAGCGAGACCGCGAACGTCGCGATGACCGTGTCGCCCGCGCCCGTGACGTCGGCGACTTCGTCCGATCCGACGATCGGCACGTGATCGGTCGGCTTGTCCCGTTCGAACAGTGCCATGCCGCGCCTGCCGCGAGTGATCAGCACGGCCCGGCTGCGGAGGCGCTTCAAGAGCTCGCGACCCGCCTGCTCCAGCGCCGTCGGATCGTCGTTGATCCTGACGCCCAGCACGGCCTCGACTTCGGACTCGTTCGGCGTGCACGCGGTCATGCCGCTGAAGCCCGTGAGGCTGTACCGGGAATCGACGAACACGAGCGGCGGTTTCCGAAGCCGCGCCGCGCCGGCCACGCGCTGCCAGAACGCCGGCGTCGCCAGGCCGCCGCCGTAGTCGGAGACGATGACGGCATCCGCGCGACGGATGGCGCGAGCGAGCGACCGTTCCAGCCGCGCAAGCACCGCTGGCCCCGGGCGGCCGCCCGCGCGATCGATTCTGACGACCTGCTGCTTCGCCGAGTGGATCCCGCCCGCGAGGATTCTCGTCTTGACCGGGGTCACGTACCCGCCGACACGCGCGACCCCGCGAAGCCTCGCCCCCCGCGGCATCGCCGCGATCAGCCGGCGGCCCGCGTCGTCCTTGCCGACCACGCCGACGACCTCGACCCGCGCGCCGAGGGCCGCCGCGTTGCTGGCGGCATTGCCCGCGCCGCCCGGGACGATCTCGGTGGAGTCGTATTTCAGAATCAACACGGGCGCTTCGCGCGACACGCGATCGAGCCGGCCGTAGATGAACTCGTCGGCGACGAGGTCGCCAACGACCACCAGCCGCACGCGCCGGAATCGCGACAGGATTCTTCGAAATCGCGCAGAGGTCGTCCGCGTGCTCATGAAGCCTCGTTACCCGGAAAGTCACTTGACTTGACGTGGTATCGTCGTCGCGCGCCCGAAACGTTGATTGCGCGCGCAGCCTACCACGTCAAGTCAAGTGATTTCCGGGATTAGGATGGCCGGCTTGCGTGAGGATCCAGGACGTGGCGTCCATCAGCTCGGCGGCGACGTACGCGGCCCGAGGCACGTCGCCACCGTGTCGCAGCAGCTCGGCTTCGCCGTAGCCGGTCCGCACGAGAATGCCGCGCGCGCCCACCCCGGCCGCCAGGTCCACGTCCGCCACCTTGTCGCCGACGACGAACGAGTGCGCCAGATCGATCTCGAACTGTTCCGTCGCCTGATGGATCATCCCCGGCCGCGGCTTGCGGCAGTCGCAGTTGACCTTCAAACGCTCGTCGCGCGCGAGAGGATGATGGGGACAGAAGAACCAGCCGTCCACGCGGCCGCCCGAGACGGCGACGAACGCGGACATCTCGTCGTGCACCTCTCGCACGAACGTCTCCGTGCAGAACCCGAGCGCGATGCCGCCCTGGTTGGTCGTCACGAACACGAGGAACCCGGCGCGATTGAGCAGCCGGATCGCGTCGATCGTGTACGGAAACCATTTCAGGTCCTCGCGCCGGCTGAGATAGCCGACGTCGTGGACCATCGTCCCGTCGCGATCGAGAAACACGGCCGGGCGCTTGTCCATTCAGCTGGCGGCGGCCAGTCGGCGGCTGACCGCGGAGACGACGGCGTCGACGGTGATGCGCTTCATGCAGCGGTGATCGATGGGACAGTCGCGCAACAGGCACGGCCGGCAGAACACGGGCTGGGTGAGCACGTCGTGCGCGCCCAGCGGACCCGTGACGCGCTCGTCGGTCGGCCCGAAGATCGCGACGACCGGCCGGCCGACCGCCGCGGCCACGTGCATCGCTCCGGAATCGTTCGACACGAAGACGGCGGCGCGCGCGGCCACGCCCACGAGCGCGCCGAGGGTCGTCTGCCCGACGAGATCGGCGACCCGCGCCGCCGCGCCTGGTGCGTGCGCGCGGAGCCACGATTCTATCGCACGCGCCGCATCGCGATCGTGGGCGGCGCCGACAATGACGCAGGTCGCCGGTGTTTCTGCCACCAGACGCGCGATCACTTGCGCCACGCGATCAGGCGGCCATTGCTTTGCCTGGCCGTACGCGGCGCCCGGCGCGAATCCGACAATCGGCGCGGCTGCCGGAACGCGGCGCTCGGCCAGCAACGCCGCCGCGCGGTCGGCGCTGGACGCCGAGGGCGTGAGCCGCGGCTCGGCATCATCAGCGCACTCGATGTCGAGACCGCGGACCAGATCGCGGTAGTAGCCGGCCAGGTGCTGGCGGCCGCCGCGCCGCCGCCGCGGGCCCTTGCGCGTGAGCAGCCAGCCGCGTCCTGCCGTGGGATACCCCCACCGCGCAGGGATGCCCGCGCGCCGGAATTGCCACGCCGAGCCGAACGAGTTTGGAAACAGGATACCGGCGTCGAAGGCGCCGGCGGCGAGCGCCGCGACCGCCCCGCGCGTCGAGGCCGGCAGCTCGATCACCGCGTCGGGTGCGACGTCGGTGCGCTCGTGAAAGATCGCGGCAACGCCCGGCGGCGCGGCGATCGTCAGGTGCGCCGACGGGAAGTGCCGGCGAATCGCGGCCGCCGCCGGCAGCGAGAGGATCACATCGCCAAGCCAGCCGGGGGCGCGTACGACGAGACGGCTGATCGAGCCCGGCTCGGTCATGGCTCGGCCGGCTCGCTCTCGTCGGACGCGGCCGCGGGAAACATGCCCGGCACACTGAGGCTCTCGGGTTCGTCGTCGCGCCAGCGCCGGTGCATCCACAACCACAGGTGCGGATGCCGGCGCACGTACATCTCGAGGACGTCGGTGCAGCGCTGGGTCAGCTCGCGCACCGGGTCAGCCGTCTCGGCGGGCGGCAGCTCCACGGGCGTCTCATAGATCATTCGATACCGGCCGCCGGCGAGCGGCAGCGCGAACGCCGGCACCAGGGCCGCGCCCGTGCGCAGCGCCAGCGTCGCGACCGCGGAGGTCGTCGCCACCGGGCGGTTGAAGAAATCGACCTTCACCGCATCGGAGGTCGCGATGTGCTGATCGATGAGAACGGCAACAGTCTCGTCGGCGGCGAGCGCGCGGAGGACACGGCGGATCGCGCCCTGTCGGTAAATGACGCGATTGCCGTGGCTGCACCGCGCACGCTCCAACAGGTCGTGCAGCAGCGGATTGTCGAGCGGACGCGCCAGCACCGACATCGGCGGCAGCGCGAGCGCGTGCGCGATGCCGTGCAGCTCCCAGTAGCCGAAATGCCCCGTGACGATGATGACCCCTTTGCCCGCGGAGAGCGCCGCGCGCACGCGATCGTCGCCGTCGAACTCGACACGCGCGCGGATCTGATCCGGCGTGAACGTGCTGAACCGGAGGAGCGAGACGAGCAGCCGCCCGAAATGCGCGAACGTCGCGCGCGCGATCGCGCGGCACTCGGCCGGTTCGCGCGTCGGAAACGCCGCGCGAAGCTGCTTGAAGGCCAGCCGCCGATGCGCGCCGTCGATCACGTAGAACGTGAGACCAATGACGGTCCCGAGCGCGCGCGACAGGACGTCGGGCAGCAGACCGACAACGCCACGGACGGTCATGACGAGCGCGTACTCGACGCGATGCCGGAGCGTCGCGGTTTTCACGCGCGCGCCTCCCGCAAACGATCCAGCAGCCAGGTCCGGAAGTGGTCGGCCGGGTGAAGTAGGGCGGATTGATCCCCAAAGCCGCCGGGCGTGACGGAGATCTCGAGGGACACGGTCGCGATGCGCACCGGAAACGGACGCCACGGCAACAGCCGCCCGGCGTCTTTTTCCGTCGTCACGACGCCAATCGCGCCTGTCGCGGTGACATCGCTCGCCAGGCGTGCCACGTCCACGGCCGTATAGCGATGATGATCGGCAAACGCGACCTCGCGCGCAACCTGCCATCCGGCATCACGCAGCGCGGCGGCAAAGCGTTCGGGCCGCGCGATGCCGGCGGCCGCAACGACCGGACCCTGCCCTGAGCCCAGTCGAAGGGCGGCGTCCTGCGGCCACGGGCGATCGGGTTCGAGCGCGCGCACTGTCCCGAGCGAGCGTCGGAGCGAAAACTGGCGGACTGAAGCAGGCAAGTCAAACGTAGGGCGGGGCTTCAGCCCCGCCAGCCCGCCGGCCCTGAAGGGCCGGCCTACATTTGGCAGCCCATCGCCGTCGAGCAGCACGGCATCCGCCGACGCCAACGCGCTCACCGGTTCGCGCAGCCGGCCGAACGGCACCGCCCTGTCGCGGAGATCCTCGGGCGACACGACGACGACGTCCACATCTCGCGACAACGTCAGGTGCTGAAACCCGTCATCGAGGACATGTACGGTCGCGCCAAATCGTCGTTCGGCGAGCGCGCCGGCGAGCACCCGCTGATCGCAGACGAACACCCCGGCGCCGGGAACCGCGCGCGCCAGCATGAGCGGCTCGTCCCCGCTTCGATCGACATCCGCGAGGATGTGATGACCGTCGCTCACGACGACCACACCGTCCTCCACCCGGCGGCGACCGTAGCCGCGGCTCAGAATGGCCGGCCGCTCCCCTGCGTCGAGGAGCAGCCGCGCGATGTAGGAGACGAGCGGAGTCTTGCCCCGACCGCCCATCGAGAGGTTGCCCACGCTCACGACGGGCTGTCGAAGTTTGTGTTGGCGGCCCGGGACGGCGTACCAGCTCCGGCGGAGCGGAGCGCGTTTGACCTGCGTCCCCTTCCTGTGGATGGCGGTGGAAAACAGTCCCGTCCCCCTATGTCTTGACGAACGGCCGCACGACGCCGCGGCTGCCGGGCGGCGGCATGAGGGTGGCGATGCTGTCGAGGGTCCGGCGCTTGGCGCCACGATTGGCTTCGACCAGGGCGCGCGCCGCCGCGCCGAGCCGGGCGCGTTCGACCGAATCGCCGATGAGCCGCGCGATCGCCCCCGTCAGTTCCGCTGGCGTGTTCACCTGCACGGCGGCCTGATTCCTCAAGAAGGTCTCGACGATCTCCGTGAAGTTCGTCATGTGCGGACCAAACACGATCGGCTTGCCGTGCACGGCCGGCTCGAGGATGTTGTGCCCACCCTGATCGATCAGGCTCCCGCCGACGAACACGACGGTGGCGACCTGGAAGAGGTGCGCCAGCTCGCCGATCGTGTCGAGCACGATGACGTCCGCGCGCGGCTCGGCATCGACGGCCAGCTCCGTGCGGCGCACCACGCGCAGGCCTTCGGCGCGCGCGAGCGCTTCGGCCTCGGCAAACCGCTCCGGCTTGCGCGGCGCGATGATGAGCAGCGCCGACGGCTGCGCCCGCCGCACCGACGCGAAGGCGCTCAGCACCATCCCCTCCTCGCCCTTGACCGTGCTGGCAGCCATGAAGACCGAACGCGTCGGCGGAATCCTGAAATACCGCAGCACACGCCCTTCACCCCGGCCGGCGGCCGCGGCCGGCGATTCGAGCGAATCGAACTTCAGACTGCCCGTCACCGTGACCCGCTTCGGTTCGGCGCCGATCTCGATGATCCGTCGCGCCGACTCGTCGCTCTGCATGCAAAAGCGATCGACGTTGGCCAGCACCTGCCGGAAGAACCGGCGCGCGAGCCGGTATCGCGGATAGGAACGCGACGAGATCCGGCCATTCACGAGCATCGTCTTCACGCGCGCGCGCCGGCAGGCGTGGAGCAGGTTCGGCCAGATCTCCGTCTCCATCATGATGAAGAGGCGCGGGCGGACCAGCCGCAGCGTCCGATGGACGAACGGCGGCAGATCGAACGGCAGAAAGAACACCGCATCCACGCCCTGGAGCCGCGTGGCGATCTGCTGGCCCGTGAGCGTCGTGGTCGAGAGAAACAGCTTGAGGTTCGGATACCGATCGCGCAGGTCGGCGATGAGCGCGCGCGCCGTGAGCGCCTCACCGACCGAGACCGCGTGAATCCAGATCGAATCGTCGCCGTCGAGATTGAAGCTGACCGGCAGGTAGCCCATGCGCTGCGCCAGACTGCCGATGTACTTGCGGTATCGAATTGCCTGGTACACGAACCACGGCGACAGCACGACCGCCAGGACGACGATCGCAAGGCTGTAAAGGACGAGCACGCCCTGAAATGATACTAGAGCCGTTCTCATTTCCTCACAGTGCAAGACCGACGAGTATCGCGAGCCAGTCGGCTCAATTCCGGCAACCAGCTCGCTACAGGAGAATGAGAACGGCTCTAGTTCTTGATAGAATCCAGAGTTCGCATTCGTGCTTCGAGGTGTCGAGAGGAGCATCCGCATGCCCACCAGGATCGGCATCAACGGCTTCGGCAGAATCGGACGCAACATCATGCGCGCCGCGATGCCTCACGACGAGATCGACATCGTCGCCGTGAACGACCTCACGGACGCGGCCACTCTGGCGCATCTGCTGAAATACGATTCGATTCTCGGCAACCTGCAGGCCGACATCAAAGCGTCCGGCGACCGGATCACGGTCGACGGCGACGAGTTCCAGGTGCTCGCGCAGAAGGATCCTGCCGCGCTGCCCTGGAAGGACCTCGGCGTCGAGCTGGTGATCGAGTCGACCGGCAAGTTCACCAAGCGCGACGATGCCGCCAAACATCTGGCCGCGGGCGCCAAGCGCGTCGTCATCACCGCACCGGCGAAGGGCCCGGACATCACGGTCGTGATGGGCGTGAACCACGAGTCCTACGACCCGGCCAAACATCGCATCGTCTCGAACGCGTCCTGCACGACGAACTGCCTGGCGCCGACCGTGAAAGTACTGCACGAGACGTACGGGGTCAAAAAGGGCTGGATGATGACCGTGCACTCGTACACGAACGACCAGCAGCTGCTCGATCTGCCGCACAAGGACCTGCGCCGCGCGCGCGCGGCCGCCCTCTCGATCATTCCGACGACGACCGGCGCCGCCACCGCCGTCGGCGAAGTGCTGCCCGCGCTCAAGGGCAAGCTCGACGGCGTCAGCGTGCGCGTGCCCACGCCGAACGTCTCGCTCGTCGATCTCACGGTTCTGCTCGACAAGAAGGTCACGGCCGAAGAGGTCAACAAGACGTTCGAGGCGGCGGCTTGTGGGCCGTACAAGGGCATCATTGAGTACGTCACCGCGCCGCTCGTGTCGATCGACTTTCGCGGCAACGCCCATTCAGCCGTGATCGACGCGCCGTACACGAAGGTGATCGATGGCGACTTCGTGAAGGTGCTCGCGTGGTACGACAACGAATGGGGCTACTCGAGCCGGTGCGTGGATCTGTTGAAGTATATGGCTGGCCGGGGACTCTGATAGCGCGTGGTGAATGTAGGCCGGCCCTTGAGGGCCGGCATGCTGGCGAGCCTCAATCAACTATGCGCACGATCCGTGACCTCGCTTTGAGCGCCAAACGAGTCTTCATCCGGGTCGATTTCAACGTCCCGATCGAAGACGGACAAATCAGCGACGACATGCGGATCCGTGCGGCGCTGCCGACGATCACGTATGCCATCGACCACGGCGCGACGGTCATTCTTGCGTCCCACCTCGGTCGTCCGAAGGGCAAACCGAAACCTGAGTTCAGTCTGAAGTCGGTCGCGGATCATCTGGCTCGGCTGCTCGGGCGGCCGGTGGCCTTCGCCCCGGATTGCGTGGGACCTTCGGCCGCGGCCGCGGTCGAGGAACACCGTGGCGGAGTCATCCTGCTCGAGAACCTCCGGTTTCACAAAGAAGAGGAAGCGAACGACCCTGAATTCGCGCGTGCCCTGGCGTCGCTTTGCGAGGCGTACGTCAACGACGCGTTCGGCGCCGCGCATCGCGCGCATGCGTCCACCGTGGGCATCGTCCAGTTCGTCAAGGAATCCGCGGCGGGTCTGCTGATGGCCGCGGAGGTCGAGTATCTTGGGAAGGCCCTGAAGTCGCCCGAACGGCCGTTCATCGCGATCATGGGCGGCGCGAAAGTATCGGACAAACTCGAGGTGATCGAAAACCTGCTCGCCCGCGTCGATGCGCTGCTCATTGGCGGCGCGATGGCCTACACCTTCTTCAAGGCGCAGGGACTCCCCGTCGGCAAGTCACTCGTCGAGGACGACCTGCTGGAGAGCGCTCGCGATCTCCGGGCCCGCGCGCAGGCCCGGGGCGTGGCGCTCGAGCTTCCGGTCGACTACGTGGTGGCTCCAAAGATCGAAGCTGGCGTTGCGACGCAGACGATCCCCGCCGGCGACCCGGCTATCGGCGACCGGATGGGCCTCGACATCGGACCGGAAACCGTCGCTCGCTATGCGAAGATCATCGGCGGCGCCAGAACCGTCGTGTGGAACGGGCCGATGGGCGTCTTCGAGCTGGACGAATTCGCCGCCGGCACGCTCGGAATCGCCCAGGCCGTCGCCGCGGTGAAAGGCACGACCATCATCGGCGGCGGAGACTCTGTGGCGGCAGTCACTCGCGCCGGGGTCGCCGACCGGATCACGCACATCTCGACAGGCGGTGGCGCCTCGCTCGAATTCCTCGGCGGCCGGACGCTGCCGGGCGTCGCGGCGCTCGAAGGGCACTAAACCAACGCGGTCCGTCACGATGCGGCAACCTCTTTTTGTCGCCAACTGGAAGATGCACAAGACCGGGCACGACGCCGTGGCGTTCGTGCGCGAACTCAGCGCACTCGCGCGCGGGATCGCGGACGTGGAAATCGTCGTGGCGCCGCCGTTCACGGCGATCGCCGCGGCGGCTGAGGCCGCGCGGAACACGATGATCGGTGTCGCCGCGCAGAATGTCTACTTCGAGCCCGAGGGCGCCTTCACGGGAGAGGTGAGCGTGGGTATGCTCAAGCACGCGGGCGCCACCTACGTGATCGTCGGCCATTCTGAACGACGCCGGCTGTTTGGCGACACCGACGACTGGGTGAATCGCAAGGCCCGCGCGGTCATCGATGCCGACCTCACGCCCATCGTCTGCATCGGCGAGACGCTTGAAGAACGGGAGGGCGGCCGCACCCTGGATGTGCTCGATCGTCAGTTCCGCGCGGGGCTCGAGGGGCTCACCGAGGATCAGGTCGAGTCGCTCGTGATCGCCTACGAGCCGGTCTGGGCGATCGGCACGGGCCGCAACGCGACGCCGGCTGAGGCGGGCAAAGCCCATCGGCACATCCGTCGGAGGCTCGAGGCCTGGTTCGGCACGCGGGCACGCGACGGCTGTCGCATCCTGTACGGCGGATCGGTCAAGCCTGAAAACATCCGCGATCTTGCGGCGCTGCCGGACGTGGATGGGGCGCTGGTGGGCGGGGCGAGTCTCGACGTTGCCAGCTTCGTCGGTATCATCCGGAACGCCCGAATGTAGGCCGGCCCTTTAGGGCCGGCAAGCTATACTAATTAGCTATGTTTTATTACGTCTTCATCGGCCTGTACATCGTCATCTGCTTCCTGCTGCTGCTGGTCGTGCTGCTGCAGCAAGGGAAGGGCGGAGACATCGCCGCGGCGTTCGGCGGCGCGAGCAGCCAGACGGCGTTTGGCGCGCGCGCGGGCGCGACGGTCCTGACGCGCGCCACGACGATTCTCGGATCGCTGTTCATGCTGGGCGCGTTCGCGCTCGGGATTATCGGCAAGGGTGGGGGCGGATCGGTCGTGAGCGGCGTCGACTCGCCGCCGGGCCAGAGCGCACCGGCACCCGCGCTCCCGACCGGCTCGGCGCCCAAACTGCCGACCGGCACGCCGCCAGCCGGATCGCCGCCCGCCGGGTCGCAGCCGCAACAACAGCAACAGCCGCCGGCCAAGCCGGACCCGGCGAAGCCGACCCCGCCGCCCGGGGGATCAGGATCATGATCATGAAGGAAGTGAAGGGGGCTTCACTTCCTTCATGATTGCGTCAGCAATGCGGAAGTGGCGGAACTGGCAGACGCACCAGCTTGAGGGGCTGGCGCTCGCAAGAGCGTGGGGGTTCGAATCCCCCCTTCCGCACCAATGTACAGAAAGGCCCGAGAAATCGGGCCTTTTCGATAAGGCGATCAACAAGCTAACGCTGAGCTAACAAGTGAGCGACAAACTGATTGATCGCCAGACAGCCTATGAGCTCTGGCGCACCGACTGCCGGGGCGAGATCGAGAGAACCCTAAAAACGCTCCTTCAAGAAAAGCACTTGTATCAGAGCCTAACCGTGGCTGATGCCTCCTTACAGCTCAACCTTCAGCAGGTGCTTCCGCTCGAGAGATATGCCCTCATGGTGCACGCCGGCGATGCTTCCACTCGCATTTGGAAGGTTGAGTACCCTGGGAGTTCATACAGCCCTGGTTGGACGGCACCTCTTAGCTTCAGGCCACCAGATGTGAAGCTCTTCTGCCAGAGTTGCGATCGAATCGAAGCGTTCAACTTGGTTTCGGCTGAAGATTTTCTGGACCGAGCGACAAATCTGGCAAACTCACAGGCATTCATTTTTGGGTATCAATGCCAGTCTTGCAAGGATGCTCCAGAAACTTTTTTGATTCGCAGAGATAGCTTGAAACTCACAATTTGTGGCAGAGCGCCAATGGAAGTGGCGCTCGTACCGCGCTTCATTCCAAAGAGTGTCAAAAGGTTCTACGGCGGCGCACTCGTGGCTCATCAGTCAGGACAGACGTTGGCCGGTATCTTCCTGCTTCGGATGCTCCTTGAGCAGTGGGCCAGGTCTCAAGTGCCGAAACCGCCAAGTCAAGCAGACATTCTCGTGGGCAAATACATGGCGAGCCTCCCTGCTGACTTTCGAGCACGCTTTTCGTCGATGCGAACCCTGTACGGTCGTTTAAGCGAGGACATTCACGCCGCAACAGGTTCGGAGGACACCTTTAAGACGGCACTCATGCAGATCGACGAGCACTTTGACGCGAGGCGCATCTACAAGTTGGATCAAAGTAAGACGGCAGCTTCATCTTCAGCCAAGAAGTAGAGCACTTAACCGCTGCGCCACTTCCTGCTGCATCGATGGCAGCACCTGACCATAGATCCCGAGCGTCATTGCCATGCGCTAGTCGCCGAGGTGTTTGACCCAACTTGATCTTCCTGGGTGCGGCCATCGGAAGGCAACAGCTCAGTAGACGCCTCAGCGCCGAGGCGGCGCTCGACGTGCTTGAGACCGCGCTCCAGGACCTCTGGCGACCGCCGGGGCGGCACCCCGCGGTCGCCTATGCCCTGACGGCCTTCGCCGGCGCTCCACGGACGACGAACATAGGCAGGGTCACTGGCGCGATCGGCATGAGTCCGAAACGATTCATCGAGCGATTCAAGATCGAGGTCGGTCTCACGCCAAAACGGTTCTGCCGAATCCGCCGCTTCCAGCACGCGGTCACGCGCGCGCATCGCGGGCAGGCGGTCGATTGGTCCCTCGTTGCCCTCGATGCCGGCTATTTCGATCAGGCGCACTTCATTCACGACTTCCGTGCGTTCGCCGGTCTCACGCCGACGAGCTACCAGTCGGCCCGCACGCCGTTTCAGAACCACGTCAAATTCCTGCCGTCCGACTGACCGCGGGTTCGAAACGATCGGAGTGCCCGAATTCGAAATCGAGACGCGAATGACACCGAAACTTCAAGGAGATGTCATGCGCGTCTGTGATCCTCACCGCACGCCCCCCTCGAAAGGAACGTGCGATGTCCAATTCGAAAACGCGGCCGTCAGCCATCGATCGACGCCGATTTCTCCAGCAGACCTGGCATGGTGTCGGCGCGAGCCTCTCGCTCGCGCTCGTGTCGGGACACAGCCTGTTCTCGGCACAGCGATTTCGCGACAACCCGTTCACGCTCGGCGTGGCCTCCGGCGATCCGGCGCCCGGTGGCGCCGTTCTCTGGACACGCCTCGCGCCGGATCCCACGGACCCGGCCAGCCTGGGCCAGCAGGCGATTCCGGTCCGATGGCGCGTCGCGACGGATGAGTCCATGAGGCACCTCGTCGCATCTGGCACGGCAATCGCCCCAGCCGAGCTCAGCCATTCGGTCCATGTCGAAGTGAACGGCCTGCAGCCCGGGCGCGACTACTTCTATCAGTTCGACCTCGCCAGCGAAGAGAGCGCGATCGGACATTTCCGGACCGCGCCGGCCGAGCGGGACCGCATCCAAACGCTTCGCTTTGCGTTTGTGACCTGCCAGGACTGGCCAAGCGGCTACTACGTCGCGTACCGCGACATGGCGGAGAACGATCTGGATCTCGTGCTTCATCTGGGCGACTACACCTACGAATACGGCATTCAGGCCTCGAACCGGCGGGGCGGCGTGCCTCGGGCCTTCAGGGAGCCATGTCTGGACCTGCGGACGTACCGGTTACGCCACACGCTCTACAAGCTCGACCCGGATTTGCAGGCCGCGCACGCAAAATTTCCGTTCCTTGTGATCTGGGATGATCACGAGGTCGCCAACGACTACTCCGGTCTCGCGCCGGAGTTCGACTCTCCGTCACCGGAATTCGCCGCCCGCCGCGCGGCCGCCTACCAGGCGTACTACGAGCACATGCCGATCAGGTTGACCGTGGCGCAGTTCCCGAGCGCGGGCCTCCAAATCTATCGCGGGATCCGCTACGGGACCCTGGCAGAGTTCTCGATGCTCGACGATCGGCAATACCGATCGGACAACCCGTGCGGCGACGGCGAAGCTCTGCGATGCGATGAGGCGCTGCGTGACAACTACACGATGCTCGGCGAGGAGCAGGAGCGATGGCTCTCTCGCCGGTTTGCCCGGTCGTCGGCCCGCTGGAACATCGTCGGACAGCAATTGCTGATCGCGGAGCTTGAACATACGCTGCCGGGCTACCCGGACGAGTGGTATTGGAACGACGCGTGGGACGGCTATCCGCAGGCGCGGGCTCGGCTGCTGTCGGAGGTCGTGAAGACAAAGGTCGAGAACCCCGTCTTCCTCACGGGTGATTGGCACTCGACCTTCGTCAACGATCTGAAGCTGGACTTCAAGGACGCGTCGTCGCCGACGATCGCCACGGAGTTCGTGACACCCGCGATCACGACCGGCGGCGACGCGACGCCGTACGGCCCCTACTACGCGCCGATGATTCCGTTCAATCCACACATCAAATACTACGAGGGCGATCAACGCGGCTATTTCATGGCGACGGTGACGCCGGAGCGGATGTCGCTCGACCTCAGGTTCATGACGAGCGTCGAGGATCCGAGGGGAGTCGGCTACACGGCGGGGTCGTGGGTGGTCGAGGACGGTCAGCCGGGCGCACAGCCGGCGTGAGACTGTCGAATCAAGCCAGACGTCGCGCAGTCGTTGCAGTACGGTTGTGGTTTCGTCATGTCGTGTCAGTAGCCTTACGCCCCTGTTGCGACTCAAGGGGATTCGGACCGAGGGTGACGCCCATGGCCAGGGTTGATCGCGACGTTCCGAGTTCGAAGTTCGCGCAGGCCGAAACGGTTGCCACGATCGCCGACTCAGAGTGACCTCAAGAACGCCGCTCCCGCCAGCAGGAACAGAAACAGCGGCAGGGCAATCAGACTCAGCCCGAGCCGTACGACATGCAGCCGTGCCCAGCGTGTGAGGAGCCTCGCGGCATGCTCCGACGTCCGATCCAGAGCCGGGTCCATCAACTGGCGGTTCGTGGACATCATCACCGCCAACGTGAACGGCGCAACCGCGAGGAGGGTGATGCCGCCCGCGAGCCACCATCCACTCGCCCCACCCGCCCAGGCGAGCGCAGCAAAGACGAATCCGAACACGGCGAGCGAGGCCTGCATGACGGTCGCGCGCCGGTAGCTGGGCGGAAACTCGGTGGCCGCCAACTGCACGCCGCACGACATCCGCGCGGGATGCTCCACCAGACTGATGTACAGCGCCGCACCGGCAAACAGGCTGCAGCAGAGCGTCGCCAGCACTTGTCCGAGGACCGTGATCATGTTCCCTCCGTCTTCGATTCGAACGGCTCGAGCGCCTGACTCATGCGCTCGAGGACCTCAATCGCCGTCGCGAGCGCGCCGGGCGGCACGGTTCCTGCGAGTCGGTTGATCCACGGGACCTGACGGCGTTCCATCGCGCCGTACTTCGCCTGCCCCGGCCGGGTCAGGCGCAGGAACGGCGACCGACGATGGTCCGGATTCCTGACGAGCTCGACCAGTCCATCGCCGAGCAGGTGTTTGACGGTGGCGTGCACGCTCTGGCGCGTCAGACCCATCCGTCGGGCGATCTGCGAGACCGTCACCTCGCCATCCGTCAAGGCGATCGCGCCCAGGACCTGCCACCTCGTCGAGGTCAGCTGCTCGGGAGCGGCGAGCTCGTCACCGGCATTCAGCAGCAGACCGTTCAGCCGAAACGTGGCCAGCACCAGCCGGGTGCCGGCTTCGCCGCGGCGCGTGCGTTTCAGGCTCCGTGGATGCATGTCAGCACACTAACATTATGTCAGTTAACTGTCAACTTGGCGGAAACATCACCTCGTTCGGAGATGATGAGACCAGGGAGTGCATGTCATGAACACGATCACGACGAAGGATGGGACCGAGATCTATTTCAAGGACTGGGGCACGGGGCAGCCCGTGGTGTTCAGTCACGGCTGGCCGCTCAGCGCCGACGCCTGGGACGACCAGATGCTCTTCCTCGGCGAACGGGGATACCGCGTCATCGCTCATGACCGCCGCGGTCATGGCCGGTCCAGCCAGCCCTGGAATGGCAACGATCTGGACACGTACGCCGACGACCTGGCGGCGCTCGTCGCGGCGCTGGACCTCGACCACGCCGTGCATGTCGGGCACTCGACCGGCGGCGGCGAAGTCGCCCGCTACATCGGCCGGCACGGCACGAAGCGCGTCGCGAAAGCCGTCTTGATCGGCGCGATCCCGCCGCTGATGCTGAAGACCGCTGGGAATCCCGGCGGCCTGCCCATCGACGTCTTCGACGGCATTCGCAAGAACGTGCTCGCCGATCGGTCTCAGTTCTTCAAAGATCTCACGGTCCCGTTCTACGGCGCGAACAGGCCGGGCTCGCAGGTGTCGCAGGGGCTGAAGGACTCGTTCTGGATGCAAGGCATGCTGGCCGGCTTCAAGAACGTCTTCGACTGCGTCAAGGCGTTCTCGGAAACGGACCAGACGGGCGATCTGAAAACGATCGACGTTCCGACACTGTTCATTCACGGCGACGACGATCAGATCGTGCCGATTGGCGCGTCGGCGCAGGCGGCGGTCAAGCTCGTGCCCGGCGCGCGCCTGAAGGTGTACCCCGGCGCTCCGCATGGCCTGTGCAGCACGCACAAGGACCAGATCAACGCGGATCTTCTGGAGTTCCTGAAATCGTAGCGCTCTGAAGGCCGTTGAGGTTGAGGGCTCCCGTCACGTCAAATTCCTACAATCCGACTGACCTCCGCGTTTGAGACGATGGGATATGGCAGACACCACCGACCCCTATCGCACGGTCACCCCGTATCTCATCGTGCCCGACGCGGACGCCGAGCTCACGTTTCTCCGAACCGCGTTCGGCAGCACTGAAATCAATTGCCAGCGGAACGCCGACAACACCGTGATGCACGCCGAAATCAGAATCGGCGATTCCCTGGTCATGCTTGGCCAGGCCGGCGGGCCGTGCAAGCCTCGCCCGGCCGCGCTGTACCTCTGGGTGAAAGACGTCGACGCGACGTACGCGAAAGCCCTCCAGGCGGGAGCGACGTCAGAAAGCGAGCCTGAAGACAAACCCTACGGACACCGCAACGCCGGAGTCATCGATCGCAACGGCGTGACGTGGTGGATTGGCGCCCCGGTCAAAGCAGGTTGCTGAAGAGCCTACTTCGGCGATTCGTCGGAACGACGTGGCGTCGATTCCTGTGTCTCGAAGCGGCGGATCGAGCGTTCGACGCGGTGCCAGTCGGTGTGCCGCCTCACGCGAACGAGCCCACTGTCACTTTCCTCTCGAACTTCCCAGCCGCGATTCGCTCGAACGACGATCAGACGCGGCAAGGGGCTGGAGTCTGGAGGCTGAGGCGAAACCATGTTGGAATCCTGTTCTGAGGGAGCCAGACCATAACACATGCGCGCCGAGCCGCGCGATCCACCGTGCCACGCCTGCAAGGTTAGCTTCGTCCTTCGCCCTCATGTTTAGGTCGCCGGCCCGCGTGTCAGATCAACAAGCCAGAATGAATCTGCGAGCCGGCGCCCTAACCATGCATGAATTGCGGTGCGCTGTTTACCGGCCGACGTTCACGAGAACGGCGCCGTAGAGCCGATGCCCGTAGCGCGTCTCGCGCCCGAAGAACTCAGGCGCATCGTCTTTCGACTGGACCATGATGAAACGGTAGTCGCCGCGAAGCCCCCAGCGGCCGGAATACCACTTGAGTCCGCCGCCGACGTTGCCGGTGAGAAATGTCTGGGTCTCGTCGATGCCGAGATCAGCTTTCTCGAAGACGTTCAACGCGCCGACGCCGCCGGTGACGTACGGGACCACCGAGCTGCGAACCGGGGCTGAAACGACGACGTTGCCGTTGTACGCGAGCATGTGAGGCGTCCGCGCGTCGAACGCCAGGCCGCTCAGACTCTGCGAGACGCCGAGCTTGCCGCTGACCTCGCCCTCGAGGCCGACGTAGCGGTTGAAGTTGACCGCGAACGCGCCGCCGAGATCGTAGCTGCCGAAGCTCGGACCGTTCGTGTCCTTGCCTTCGGTGAAGAACGTGGCGCCGCCAGGGATGATCGTCACGACCACCCTGCCTTCCCCTGGACGCGCGTCCTGCGCGTATGCCGAGCTCGCGCCGGCGAGACCGGCAATGACCAACAGTGCTGTTGCAACACGTTTCATGATTGCGCTCCTGATGTGAAAGTTGACCATTCGTTCGATCGGTATGTTGTGCAGGAGGTGTGCCACGAGCCGGCGATCGTGCGCCTGCGAATCTTCGCGACGAGCTCATCCGCCGCTCGGCACGGTGCCGACGCGTCGTCACGTCACGCCGACGGAGCGGCGTCAGCTCGCGGCGACGAGCGTGTGAGTGTGGGTGTCGTGCGAGTCCGGCTGCACGCTGGCGTCGGGATGTCGTGACTCGGCGAGGACCCGCCGTCCACGGAAATTCCACCAGAGGCGCGACTGCTCCCTCGTCCACGGCTCGACGTCGTGGCAATCGTCGAGCAGCGCGATGAGCGCACGGGCGGACGGCGGCCGCCGATCGGCCGTTTTCTCGAGGCACGCCATCAGAATCGCCGACAGGCTCTCGGGCAGCGGCCGGCCCAGCCGATCGGCGGGCCGCACCGGCTCAGACTTCAGATGCTGAGTGCACACCTCGATGACCGTCTGCCCCTCGAACACGCGCTGGCCCGTCAGCAGGAAGTAGCCCACGCACCCCAGCGAATAGAGATCGCTCGACGGACCCACGGGCTCCCCTGACGAGATCGCTTCCGGCGACAGGTAGTGCGGCGTGCCGAAGACGCGTCCCTCCTGTGTGCGCCATGCGGTCTCGTCGAGATCCTTGATGAGGCCGAAGTCGACGACCTTGGCGACGTCCGGCGCACCGCCGCGCTCCGCGACAAGGATCACGTTGCTCGGCTTGATGTCGCGATGCACGACCCCGAAGTCGTGCGCCTCGGAGAGTGATCCGGCCACCTGACGGAGAATGTGCTGCACGCGGCCGGGCGGCTGCGGGCCGTCGATGCGGACGAGATCCTCGAGGTTCAGCCCGTCGAGATATTCCATCGCGTAGTAGAAGACGCCGTCGGGCGTTCGGCCGTAGTCGAAGATCGAGATCGTGTTCGGATGCGTCAGCTGGCTCGTGAGCTGCACTTCGCGCTCGAAGCGCTGAATGCGCTCGGCGCCGGCGCGATCGGCCGGCAGGAGCTTGATCGCGGTCGGCCGACGAAGCATCGCATGACGGGCGCGATAGACCGAGCCCATGCCGCCCTCGCCGATCTTCTCGAGCAGCGTGTACTGCCCCAGCCGTCTCGCTTCGCGGATCTCGCGGCGCAAGCCGAAGATGACGTGCGAGGCCAGCGTCGCGATCACGCCGCCGCCCAGGGACCACATTGCGGTCCAGACTGCGTGCAGGCCCGAAGGCAGCGCGGCGGGCTGGTTGGCGTACCCGATCAGGCAAGTCACCGTGGAGAGCGCCGCGGCCGCGACGCCGTACGTGAGGGTGCGTGCCGCACTGCTGGGCACCACGATCGCTCGCACGATGAGCCCGAAATTCACGAGCAGCAACGCGCGCGTGTACGGCATGCCGGCCGCTTCACCCGGGATCGTCGTGAACACCATCAACGAGTGGAATACCGCGGCCAGGATCGTCGTGGTGCCGTCGATGACGCGCAGCCGCGGCAGGGCCACCGCCCCGCGGCGACACAGCACCCACTGCATGAGGTAAACGGTTGACGCAGCCGGCACCACCCACGTGGACGGATCGCTGAGACGGCGGCCGAGATCGTGAGGAAGCCCGATGAGACCGGCGATGTTGCCGACGATGTAGAAGGTGAGACCAATCGACGCGTAGATCCGTCCGAGATAGGCCAGACGTTCCTGGAGGAACGCGCGCGCGTCGTCGTCGCTGGAATTCGCTGCCGCCGGTGGGGGTCTGACGTGATCGAGTGTCATGAGCGGAGATCAGCTGCGTCTGCCCCTTACGGTGCAGGAGCTGTGCCACGGCTCTGGAGGCCGGGCCTTCAGGCGCGGCTGACTGGCGGCCCTGAAGGGCCGCCCCACACGTGTCGCAACAGTGCCGATGCACCGGCATGTGCCGATCGGCCGGCAGCCGGCACCGGCGGCAGATCGGCACCTCCGGAGGTGTCCATCTCGCTTCCCGTCAAAAAACGCCGCGCCCGCAACTGCTTAGCGCGATCGCCCCGCCAACCGGGCGCGTGGATCAGAACTTGCGATGTGCGGGGTGGCGCCGGACGCGCAGGTTGATCGCCGCGACGGATCGGCAGAGGTGTTTATGGCGAAACGGATGATATTGATGCTCACGCTCGCGGGCGTGCTCATCACCACGCTCGGCTTCGTGAAGTTTCAGCAAATTCAAACGGCGATGGCCGAGGGCGCGGCGTTTCAACCGCCGCCGGAAGCGGTCACGACGATCGTCGCCAAGACCGAGACGTGGCCGTCGACGCTCGGCGCCGTCGGATCGGTCGCGGCGGTCCAGGGCGTGACGGTGAGTGCCGACTTGTCGGGCATCGTCGAACGGATCACGTTCGACTCGGGCCGCTCCGTGCGCGCCGGCGAGGTCCTGGTCGAGTTGAACACGCGGCAGGAGCGCTCGCAGCTCGCCGCGTTGGAGGCGCAGCGCGACCTGGCGCGACTCAACTTCGACCGGATGCAGGGCTTGCTGAGCGAACGGGTGATCTCGAAGGCCGAATTCGATCAGGCCACGAGCCAGCAGAAAGAGACCGAAGCCCGCGTCGGAGAAATCCGCGCCACGATCGAGCGCAAGACGATTCGCGCGCCGTTCGCCGGCAGCCTCGGGATTCGGCAGGTCAACCTCGGCCAGTACCTCAGGGAGGGTGACCCGGTCGTGGAGCTGCAGGCGCTCAGTCCGATCTATGTCAACTTCGACGTGCCCCAGCAGTCGGCGAGCCAGGTTCGCGTCGGCCGTGAGGTTCGCATTACTTCCGACGACGTCGCCGGCGCTTCGTTCACGGGACGCGTCACCGCTCTCGACTCCGTCGTGAACCAGGAGACGCGCAACGTCCGCATCCAGGCGACGCTTGCCAACCGGGAGGGCCAACTACGCCCCGGGATGTTCGTGCAGGCCGAGGTCGTCACCGGCGGAGGGCAGACCGTCATCGCGCTGCCGGCCTCGGCCATCAACTACGCGCCGTTCGGCGATTCGGTGTTCATCGTGACGGACATGAAGAGCCCGGACGGCAAGACCTACAAGGGCGTCAAGCAGCAATTCGTCAAGCTCGGCGGCGCGCGGGGTGACCAGGTGGCGGTCGTGTCCGGCGTCACCGCAGCCGACGAGGTCGTGACGTCCGGTCTCTTCAAGCTGCGCACCGGGGCCGCGGTGCTCGTTGATAACACGGTTCAACCCGCGAACAATCCGGCCGCCAGGCCCGAGGACCGGTGATGAGGTTCACAGATCTCTTCGTCAAACGGCCCGTTCTCGCGATCGTCGTCAACCTGGTCATCCTGATCGCCGGGCTGCAGTCGATCCGCGCGCTCAGCGTCCGGCAGTTTCCGCGGAGCGACATCGCGGTCGTGAAGGTCTCGACGGCATATGTGGGCGCAAACGCCGATCTCGTACGCGGGTTCATCACGACGCCGCTCGAGCGCGTCATCGCCAGCGCCGACGGCATCGATTACCTCGAGTCGTCCAGCGCCCAGTCGCTGAGCACCATCACCGTCCATCTGAAGCTCAACTACGACACCAACGCGGCGCTGACCCAGATCCAGGCGAAGGTCGCGCAGGTGCGCAACGACCTGCCGCCGGAGGCCGAGGCGCCGGTCATCGAGCTCGAGACGGCGGACACCCAGTTTGCCGCGATGTATCTCGGCTTTTCGTCGGCGGACCTGGACCAGACCCAGATCACCGACTACCTCATGCGCGTGGTACAGCCCAGGCTCAGCGCCGTCAGCGGCGTGCAGCGCGCGGACATCCTCGGCGACCGCACCTTCGCCATGCGCATCTGGTTGAAACCCGATCGCATGGCCTCCCTCGGCATCTCGCCGTCCGCGGTCCGTGAGGCGCTCGCCCGCAACAACTACCTCTCGGCACTCGGGCGGACGAAGGGATCGATGGTCTCGGTGAACCTGGTCGCCAACACGAACCTGCGCACCGCGGAGGAGTTCAAGCGGCTCGTTGTAAAAGAGGAAGGCGGCGTGATCGTCCGGCTCGGCGAGATCGCCGACGTCGTGCTCGGCGCCGAGAACTACGAGGAAGACGTGCGCTTCAATGGCGAGAGCGCCACGTTCATGGGCATCTGGGTGTTGCCGACCGCCAACTCCCTCGACGTCATCACCCGGGTTCGAGAAACCATTCCCGGCATCGAGGCGCAACTGCCGACCGGCATGAAAGTCGGCATCCCGTACGACTCGACGGCGTACATCCAGGACGCGATTAACGAAGTGCTCACGACGCTGAGTGAAACGCTGCTCATCGTCATCGTCGTGATCTTCCTGTTCCTCGGATCAGTGCGTTCGGTGCTCATCCCGGTCGTCGCCATTCCGATTTCGCTGGTCGGTGCGGCGTTTCTGATGCTGGCGGCCGGCTTCACGATCAATCTGCTGACGCTGCTGGCCATCGTGCTCTCGGTCGGATTGGTCGTCGATGACGCCATTGTCATGGTGGAGAACATCCAGCGGCACGTTCAATTGGGTAAACCTCCCTTCCGCGCGGCGATCGACGGCGCCCGCGAGTTGATTGGGCCGATCATTGCGATGACGATCACGCTGGCCGCGGTGTACGCCCCGATCGGCATCCAGGGAGGCCTCACGGGCGCCCTGTTCCGCGAATTTGCGTTCACATTGTCAGGCGCGGTCATCGTGTCCGGCGTGGTCGCCCTCACCCTCTCGCCGATGCTCAGCGCGAAGCTGCTGCGGTCGGGACACTCGGAGCGCGGCTTCGCGGGCTTCGTCAATCGCCGGTTCGACGGCGTGCGCCGGGTCTACGTGCGAATGCTGACGAGCACGCTGCGGTACCGGCCCGTGATGCTCGTGCTCTGGGGCATCGTGGCAGTGCTGATGGTGCCGTTTTACATGTTCTCGGAACGCGAGCTTGCGCCGTCAGAGGATCAGGGCGTCGTCTTCTCGATCATCCAGACGGCGCCCAACTCCACCATCGACCAGGCTCGGCTGTTTGGCTCGCAGGTGCACGACGTCTACAAGTCGTTCCCTGAGGCCGACAGCATTTTCCAGCTCCTGTTCCCGACGGGCGGCTTTGGCGGCATGGTGACCAAACCGTGGAGCGCCCGCACCAAGACCACCGATCAGTTGATGATGGAAGCCACGGCGCCGCTCTCGAAGATTCCGGGCATCCGGGCGTTCCCGCTGGTGCCGCCCGCGCTGCCCGGCGGCGGCGACTTCCCGGTGGACATCGTGATCATGTCGGCGGCCGAGCCGCGCCAGCTCGGCGAGTTGGCCGACCAGCTCGTCGCCAAGGCGTTCGCGAGCGGGCTGTTCATGTATGCGGATTCGGACGTCAAATTCGATCAGCCTCAGGCGGAGGTGGTCTTCGATCGGGACAAGCTTCGATCGCAGGGGGTCGACCTGAGCCAGGCGGGTCTCGACCTCTCGACGCTCATCGGCGGCGACTATGTAAACCGCTTCAGCATCCAGGGCCGCAGCTACAAAGTGATTCCTCAGGTCGCGCGCGCGGATCGGCTGACGCCGGATCAGCTCACCGAGATGCACGTCACGGGCGCCAACGGCAAGCTGGTGCCGCTCTCGACGTTCGCGACGCTTCGCACGACCGCCGAGCCACGGGACCTGAAGAAGTTCCAGCAGCTCAACGCCGTGCGCATCCAGGGTGTCATTCCGCCTCCGGTGCCGCTCGACACGGCGCTGAGCTTCCTCGAAAACGAAGCGAAGGCCATTCTTCCGCAGGGTTTCACCATCGACTACGCCGGCGAGTCGCGGCAGCTGCGCACCGAGGGCAGCAGGTTCCTCGGGGTCTTCCTGCTCTCCGGGATCCTGATTTATCTGGTCCTCGCGGCGCAGTTCGAGAGCTTCCGCGACCCGTTCATCATTCTCGCCGGCTCGGTGCCGCTCGCACTCTCAGGCGCGTTGATGTTTTCGTTCCTGGGATGGACGTCGCTCAACATCTACAGCCAGGTCGGCCTCATCACGCTGGTCGGGCTGGTGTCGAAGAACGGCATTCTCATCGTGCAATTCGCCAACCACTTGCAGGAGACCGGCCAGGACAAGCTCGCGGCCGTCATCGGGGCCGCGGGAACGCGGTTGCGCCCGATTCTGATGACGACGGCCGCAACGGTCGCCGGCCACTTCCCGCTCGTGATCGCGACCGGTCCGGGCGCGGGCGCTCGCAACAGCATCGGCATCATGCTGGTGAGTGGAATGATTATCGGGACGCTGTTCACACTGTTCGTCGTGCCGTCGATCTATATGCTGGTCGCCCGGCGCCATGCGCCGGCCGCCGCTGAGCAAGAGCTCGAATCGCGCGACTCGCACCCGGCGCTCAAGGAGGTACTCGCATGACTTTCGGTCAATTCCAGCGTGCCGCCGCGCGTCTGCTCGTCGTCAGCGGAGCGCTGGTTGCGCCCACGCTCTCGGCGCAGGATCAACGGCCCGCGCCGCCGACCTCGGCCGCACAGCCGGCGCCTGCCGGCGACGCCATCAGGCTCACCGTCGAAGACGCGGTGAGGCGCGCGATCGATCACAACCCCGACCTCGCCGTCGTCAAGCTCGGCACGGACGTCGAAGCCGAGCGCGTGGGCGAAGCGGACGCGGCGTACCGGCCAGTATTCTCGACGGTGTTCGGCCGGTCGGCTATTACGGTGCCGTCGTCGAGTCCGCTCACCGGCGAGGCCGGATTCGAGACGAGCGACCTGTTCGCCTCCACGGGGATCCGTCAGAGATTGCGCTGGGGCTCCGGCACGTACAGCGTGTCGTGGGACGCGGCGCGCACGTCCACGAACAGCCTGTTCAGCACGTTCGAGCCGAGCCTGCAATCGGGCCTCCAGATGGCGTTCTCGCAGCCGCTGCTGAGAGACCGCAAGATGGACTCGGCCCGGCTGCAGACCGTGACCTCGCAGCGCAACCTGAAGAGCGCGGACCTTCGCGTTCGCGAGTCCACGGTGCAGACGACGGCGGCGGTGAAACAGGCGTACTGGACGTTGAAAGCGGCGATGGCCAACGTCACCGTGCAGCAGCGCTCGCTCGAGCTCGCCGAGGACCTCGTTCGCCAGAACCGCGCGCGCGTGAACGTTGGCCAGGCGCCGCCGCTCGATCTGGTGCAGGCCGAGGCCGAAGTCGCGACCCGGCGCGAGAACCTCATCCGCGCCGGCGCGACGGCTGGCGACGCCGAGGACCGGCTGCGGCGGCTCATCATGGATCCGGCCGACGCCGCGTTTTGGGGCGTGCGTCTGGAACCGATCGACGAACCGGCCGGCGCCGTCGCACCGCCGAACGTCAACCAGGCGATCGGAAGCGCGCTCAGGGAGCGGTATGACCTCGCGGTCGCCCGCAACGAGCTCGAGAACGCGCGGACGAACATTTCGTTCTTCGAGAATCAGAAGCTGCCCGACGTGCGCCTCGAAGCCTCGTACCGCAGCGGCGGCGCGGGCGGCACGCAGCTCGTCCGCACCGGTGAGTTCCCCGGCACGATCACCGGCCGCCTCCAGAGCGGATTCGGCGACGTCCTCGGCCAGATGTTCAGCTACGACTACCCCACCTGGAGCGTCGGCGTCAGGCTGAACTACCCGATTGGACGCAGCTTCGAAGAGGCCGGACACGCCCGCGCCGAGATCGAGCATCGCCAGTCGGCCCACCGCATCGCCAGCCTCGAGTCGCGGATCGCCGAGACTGTCCGGCAGGCCGCGCGCCAGGTGCAGAGCACGGCCGAGCGCGTCGACGCGTCGCGCGCCGGCCAGACGCTCGCCGAGCAGCGCCTGTCGGTCGAGCAGCGTCGATTCGAGGCCGGGCTCTCGACGACGTTCCTCGTGACGCAGGCGCAGCGCGACCTGCTGCAGGCGCAAGTCAACGTGCTGCAGGCGATGCTCGATCACCAGTCCTCGCTGATCACGTTCGACGCCGTGCAGCTCGCGCCGGCGGCGACGGACACGACGGCGATCGGGCCCAGTGGCACTCCGGTCTCGCCCTTGCCGACGCTCGCGCCGCAAGGGATCTTCCGTGCGGGCGGCGGGCTGTAAGGTGGAACTCCGCAGACTCGGCGCGTCGGATCTCGTCATCTCCAGGATCGGTCTCGGCACCTGGGCGATTGGCGGCGGCGATTGGGTGCTCGGCTGGGGGCCGCAGGACGTGCGGCAATCGATCGCGACTGTCCGTCGCGCCGTCGAATTGGGCATCAACTGGATCGATACGGCTGCGGTATTCGGCCTCGGCCACGCGGAGACCGTGATCGCGAGAGCGCTGCGTGCCATCCCTCGCAACGAGCGCCCGTTGCTGTTCGCACGCGGGAGTCTCGTGTGGGACGACCTCGGGAATGTCTCCCACGACTTGCGCCGCGCCTCGATTCGCGCGCAGGCCGAGGCCAGCCTCCGCCGGCTCGACACGGACGCGATCGATCTCTATCAGCTGGGCTGGCCGGTCTGGCCGGCGGCGCCGTCCGGAAGCGAGCCCGGTTCGCTCGAGGAAGCCTGGGAGACGATGGCCGACTTGCAGCGTGAGGGCAAGGTCCGGTTCATCGGCATCTCGAAATGCGGCGCCGAACATCTGACATCGCTGCAGGCCATCGCGCCCGTCACGAGTCTGACGGTGCCGTACTCGCTGCTCCGTCGCGAGATGGAGGATCGCGCGCGTGGTGCGTGCCTCACGAACGGGATGGGCGTGGTCGCGTGTTCGACCCTGGGGTCGGGCCTGCTTACGGGCACGATGACCGCTTCGCGCGCCGCCTCACTGCCGTGCAACGACTGGCGCCGGCGTCATCCCTTCTTCCACGAAATCGCGCTCACACGCGCGGCGACGTATGTCGAGCGGCTTCGCACCGTCGCCGCTCGACACGCCTGCCCAACCGCAGCTGTGGCCGTGGCCTGGGCTCTGCGTCACCCGGCTGTCACGGGAGCGGTTGTGGGTGCGCGGCGGGCAGAACAATTGGATGAAATCGTGCAGGGGGCTTCGATTCAGCTTGTTGCGACGGACATGGCCGAACTCTCCCACGGCCACCAGATTCAGCCGGCAGTTCGGCAAGCCGTCTGATCGCTTCCCTTGGCCCTCTGCCCTGGGCCCTTCTCAGGGCCTTTGAATACCCAGCCTTGCCATCTTGGACTGGAGCGTCGTACGTTTCATGCCGAGCCTGGCCGCGGCGCCTGACGGGCCGCCAACGAGCCAGTTGGCTTCCTGCAGCGCGCGGCGGATGTGCTCGCGCTCAGCATCCTCGAGCGTGCTGAGCGGCCGCGACACATCGGAGGCCGGCTCCATTGCGACCACCGAGCGCTGCTTGAGCTCCGAGAGCGGCGCGTCCAGGCTCGACCCGCGCGACAGGATGACCGCCCGTTCGATGAAGTTCTCGAGCTCGCGAATGTTGCCCGGCCAGTAGTATTCCGAGAGCGCCGTCATTGTCTCGGCCGAAATGGTCACGATCGGCTTGCTCATCCGCCTCGCGAACTTCTGCGTGAAGTGCCGCACCAGGCGCGGGACGTCGTCCCGTCGGTCGCGCAGCGGCGGACTGACAACGGGAAACACGTTCAGACGGTAGTAGAGGTCGCTCCGAAACTCCCGGTCGGCCACCATCGCCGGGAGGTCGCGGTTGGTCGCCGCGACGAGCCGGAAGTCCACCCGGATCGTCCGGGTGCCGCCCAGCCGCTCGAATTCCTGTTCCTGCAACACACGCAGAAACTTCGACTGCAGCTCGAGCGGGATGTCGCCGACCTCGTCGAGAAACAGGGTTCCGCCGTGCGCGAGCTCGACGCGGCCGACCTTCTGCGCGATGGCGCCGGTGAACGCGCCTTTCTCGTGGCCGAAGAGCTCGCTCTCGAGGAGGCCGGTCGGAATGGCGGCACAGTTGAGCTTGACGAACGTGCGCTCCTTGCGGCCGCTGAGGTTGTGGATCGCGCGCGCGATCAGCTCCTTGCCCGTGCCGGTCTCGCCCTGAATCAGGACCGTCGAATCGGTCGGCGCCACGATCTCGATCTGCTGCAGCGCCTGCTTGAGCTTCACGCTCTCGCCGATGATCTCCCCGAAGTTCATCGTCGTCCGGATCTCTTCTTCGAGGTAGAGCTTCTCCTTGTTCAACTTCTCCTTCAGTTCGGCGATCTCGCGATAGGCGATGCCGTTCTCGACGGCGATCGCCAGCTGCCTGGCGACCTGGTTCAACAGGTCGACGTCTTCCGGCGTGAATGCCGCGTCTCGCAGCCGGCCCAGGTTGAGCGACCCCAACACGCGGTCGTGCGAACGCAGGGGGATCCGCGTAAACGACCTGACGCCCTTCTCGAGGAGCCGGCGCACGAAGTCGGAGTCGCTGGCCATGGCGCGGAGCTCCTGCTCGCCCAGCACGGCCGGCTCGCCCGACGCCATCGCGCTGCCGGCCGAACAGGCGGTTTCGTCCGCCGGTCCTTCCTCCGTGAAGCGCTTGCCGTCTGACTTCAGGACGTGGCAGCGGTACGTGCGCGTTTCGGGATCGAAGAGGACCAGCCCGCATCCGTCGTGCTGGATGACGCGGCCGAGGCTCGCGCCGATCGCCTCGAGCATCTCGTCCATGCCCAGATGGGCGACGACGGCGTTGTTGATCTCGAGCAACAGGCGCAGACGATCGCGCTCGCGCGCGAGCTGCTCCTGCGCCACGCGCGCGCTCTTGTCGTGGAGCACGTTGTCCACGGCCACCGCGACCTGCTTGGCCACGTGTTGCATGAACTCGAGGTCCGATGCGGTGTACGCGTTCGGCTGGAGACTGCCGAACCCGAGCGCGCCGAGGCGACGGAGCGCGGTGGTGAGCGGCACGGCGCAGTACGAGCGCACGCGGTTCTCGAGCAACAGCGGCGTCAGCGCCGGAAACCGCATCTCTTCGGCGAGGTCGCCGATCATCAGCGGCTGCTGTGTCTTCCACACGATTCCCGATGGCGACTCGTCCACCGGCGTCTCGCGCCCCGGTTGAATCGAACTCGGTTCTCCGGTCGTCAGAATCTCCAGGCGCATCACGTCGCGCGCCGGGTCGTGGAGCACGAGGTTGATGAAATCGAACGGGACCAGCCGCGGCAGACGCTGGCCGAGCACGTGGAACAGCTCTTTGAGGTCCCGATAGGAGGCAATCGACTCCGACACGTCGAGGAGCAGCCGCAGCCGATCGCGCTCCTGACTGAGCTCCAGCTGCGTCGACTTGTTGCTCTCGTCGTGGAGCACGTTGTCGACGGCCACGGCGACCTGTCTGGACACCTGATCGAGGAACTCCAGCTCCGACTCGCCGAAGGCGTACGGACGCAGGCTCCCGAATCCGATCGCGCCAAGTCGCCGCACGATCGTCGTGAGCGGAAGCATGCAGAACGACTGCAAGCCGATCTCGCGCACCAATGACTGCGACTGCGGAAAGCGGTCCGCGTCCTCAGGACTGCGGACGACGACGGGCTGCTGGGTTGTAAAGACGGTGCCGCTGAACGACGCCGCGACCGGCACTTCAAGTCCCGGCGGAATTCGGTCGGCCTCGGCCGTGCCGAGCATGTGCACGCGCATCACGTCCTTCTCGGGATCGTGCAAAAAGAGCGCGATGATCTCGAACGGCACGACGGCCGGAAGACGCCGCGCGAGATCGCGGAAGAGGGCGGTGAGGTCGCCGTGGGAGGCCACGGCCTCCGACACCTCGGACAGCAGGCGGAGCTGATCCCGGCTTCGGGAGACGGCCTCGTGATCGAGTACTGGATCTGACACAACAGGCATCGTACGGGGGATCTCCGGGAGTGGATTGAGGCTCGATCTCATCATAAGGCGCTCCGTCCGGGCCTCGCAAACGCGCTAGAGCCGTTCTCACTTCCGCGCAGTGCCAAACCGCTCGAATCGCGGACAGATGGGCCGAATTCTGCCCGGCGGGCCGCTACAGGAGAGTGAGAACGGCTCCAGATCCTGTGACGAATCCGAGCGCCGTTTTGGTCCCGTGGGATCGGCCAACGGCGGCCCGGACCCGGTCAGTCATTCTGGCAGACTCCGCCCATTGGGGGGAATCGGCCCCCTGCTCTATGACGAACGAGGGAGCGCAGAATCGACATCTAGGGCAGGGTTTACACCGCTGACATATGCCGGTCGCAGGCTTTCGGTTACGCAGTGAAGGGCAAGCAGCCCCATGAGAGCCAGAATCGCGATCCCCATTCTGATCGCGGTCGCCATCGCTGTGCTCGCGCGGGAGACGCAGCGACAGACGCTCGTCGGCTTCGCCAGCCTCCCCGCCGAGAGTTTTGCGGCCGGCCCGACGTCGGGCCAGTTCATCACGCCCGCCAACGGCATCGCGCCGCCGTTCGTGAACCGGCAGCCGGTGCAGGGCTTCTCGTCGGTCGCACGCGCGTCCGACGGGGACTTCCTCGTGATGCCCGACAACGGCTTCGGGAACAAGCCGACGTCTCCGGACTTCGTCTTGCGCGTTTATCGCATCTCTCCCGATTTCAAGACCAAAACGGGCGGCACGGGATCGGTGCTCGTGCGATCGCACATCGACCTCAGCGATCCCGATCGGCGAATCCTCTTTCCGATCATCGCCGACGCGGACTTCTATCCCGGTCCGCCGAAAGGCATCGCGGTCGATGCCACGATCAAGAGCCAGCGGCTGCTGACGGGCGCTGACTTCGACATCGAATCGATGCGCGAGGCGCCGGATGGCACGCTCTGGTTTGGCGACGAGTTCGGTCCGTTTCTGCTCCATACGGATGCCGGCGGCAAGGTGCTCGACTCGCCGATTCCTCTCCCAGGCGTGCAGTCGCCGCAGAATCCGCTCGGCGGCGTGCCGAACCTGGGCGCCAGCAAAGGCTTCGAGGGCCTGGGCATGACGCCGAACGGCAAGCTGCTGTATCCGATGCTCGAGGGCCCCGTCACCGGCGACGACGTCCGAAATTTGCGCATCAACGAATTCGACGCCGACCACAGGCGCTACACGGATCGGCGGTGGGTCTACCGCCTCGAGGAACCGGGTCATGCGATCGGCGACCTGACGGCGGTGACCGACCGTCTGTTCCTGATCGTCGAACGGGACAACGTTCAAGGCGAGGCGGCGCGGTTCAAGAAGATCTTCCTGATCGATCTGGACCAGCGAGATCCCGCGGGCTTGCTGGTCAAACATCGGGTCGCGGACCTGCTGAACCTGGCTGATCCCAGCCACCTCGGCGGCCCGCTGCCGACGTTCCGGTTCCCGTTTCAGACGATCGAGAGCGTGATCGCGCTCAGCGACACCGAGCTGGGCGTCCTCAACGACAACAACTACCCGTTCAGCGCCGGTCGCGAGCCCGGACGCGCGGACCCGAACGAATTCATCGTGGTCCGGCTCGACCGACCCCTCTCGCAGTACTCGACGGGCAAACAGTAGCTCCGACCCCGGGGCGCACTCCTGTTTCCGCGTTGGAACGGAATCGTGACCGAATCTTCACACCTCAGTCACGAGACCTTCGCGCCGGCGCGATGAAATTGCCTCTGGTTTTCGACGAAGGAGAAACCATGCAATTGACACAATGGATTCATGACGGGGGCCTGCGCCGCACGGCTCTGCCGCTGGCGCTCCTGGGCGCGGTCACTCTTGCCGAGGCCGTCGGATCGGACGCGACGTGGGCACGGTTGCCGGGCGAGCAGGGTCAGGGCGTGAAGCCAATCGTCATCGGCCATCGCGGCGCGAGCGGCGATCGGCCGGAGCACACGCTGGAGGCCTACTGGCTGGCGATCCAGGAGGGCGCGGACTTCATCGAGCCCGACCTCGTCTCGACGCGAGACGGCGTGCTGATCGCCCGGCACGAAAACGAAATTTCCACAACCACCGACGTCGCGGCCCACCCCGAGTTCGCCGGCCGCCTTACGACCAAGCAGATCGACGGCGTCGGCGTGACCGGGTGGTTCACGGAAGATTTCACGCTGGCGGAGCTCAAGACCTTGCGGGCGCGCGAACGGCTGCCGCAGCTGCGCGGGACGAGCTACGACGGACGATTCCAGATCCCGACGCTGCAGGAGGTCATCGACCTCGTCGCCAACGTCAATGCCGCGCGCCTCGCCGTGTCGAAACACGACCTGGTCGGCATCTACCCCGAGACCAAACATCCCACCTACTTCGACACGATCGGCCTGTCGCTCGAGGAGCCGCTGGTCGATCTGCTCGACGCGAACGGCTATCGCGGCCGCAAGGCACTCGTGTTCATCCAGTCGTTCGAAACCGCCAACCTTCGAGACCTCGCGACCCGGACGACGGTGCCGCTGGTCCAGCTTCTCAACTCGACCGGGAAGCCCTACGACTTCGTGGTCAACGGCGACCCGAGGACATATGCCGACCTCGCAACGCTGGCCGGGCTTCGTGAGATCAGCGAATACGCGCAGGGAGTCGGTGTCAACAAGGACCTCGTTGTGCCGCGTGGCGCGACGGGCCAGTTGCTGTCGCCCACGTCCCTGATCACCGACGCGCATCGCGCCGGTCTCGTGGTGCATGGCTGGACGTTCCGGGCCGAGAACACCTTCCTGCCGCTGGACTTTCGCGTGGGAACCGACCCGAACCGGTTGGGCGATCTGCAGGGCGAGGCACGCTACTTCCTTGATCTCGGTCTCGACGGCTACTTCACGGATCACCCGGGAATCGGCGTGGCGGCCCGCAATGCGTCCGTACCGGGGCGCTAAGGGACTGTCGGCGGGCGCCGCCGCGCAACTCGAGCCCGACTGGCTCGCAGGGCCCGAGTTCGCGCGGCGGAACGCGCTCCCCTACACCTCGATCAGCGCCAGCGAGCCCGGTTGCGGCGCGCTGGTGCTCCGTTCCTGGAGCAACTCGCGCTCGGCCTGCAGCCAGTCATCGAGAGCCTGGCCGTGGCCCTCGCCGCGGTTCTGATAGACGGCATACGCACGCGCGGCGATCTCGTCGTGCGACGGCGCCTCGAACATCTGATCTTCCGCCAGTCGATCCTCACGTCTGATTCTCGAAGCCATGGTCCCTCCCGAAATTCCGAGGCGCGCCGCGCCTCTTCGCATCGTACCGAGCCCATGTCACGGGAATGCGACTGCCGGAGTATCGCTGAGCCGTCGTATGTGACGGCTTCCTGGGCGCCGGCGCTCGCCCGCGGCTCCTGTCATCGGAGTCACAGCACTGGGCGCCAGCGACTCGCCCTTGGCTGTCGTGTCGGTGTGCGGACCCTCCGGCTCCGCGCCGCGGAAAAACGTCGCGCCAGGGGATTCGTCTTGCTGAACGCGCGTGGGGACCCCCAACCCCACGCGGCGTCTGGAACCGGCCCGCCTGATCGGTCGTCGCTGTCGTCGACACGTTGGTTTGCGTGTGCCGGCCGACGACTTGGGCGTGACCGCGTCGAGTGGGAGCACATCAACCGGGTGTTGCTCGAATGCGGCGGCAACGTCTCCGAGGCGGCGCGGCTCCTCGGCCTCCATCGCCGAACCCTCCAGCGCAAGCTCTCGAAATATCCCGCGAAACGATAGGGCCATCCAAGTGTCTTGGATCGTTGTCTAATATCAGGGCCCGTTCGCCCGACACGGAAAGCGCGCAATTAAGGAGCCGGTCATGCGCCCAGTCAGGCCGCTCGAGCCGTTCTCACTGCCTCGTAGAGCAAGACCTGCATGGATCGCGAGACTTTCGGCCGAATTCCGGCAGGTGGCTCGCTACAGGAAAGTGAGAACGGCTCTCGCGTTGATGGTGCTCGTGGTCGCCGGTGTGTCTACCAGTGGTCCGGCCGCGCAGGTGCCCCCTCCGCCGCCAGCGCCACCCGCGATCAGAGACCCCGCATCGCTACCCCAGCGGGACCCCACGCAGCCTGGAATTCGACGCGTGCCCGTTGGCGCGGCGGTCCTTTCAGGCACGGTGGTTCTCGCCGACACGGGCCAACCCGTTCGCGGCGCGCGCGTCACGTTGAACGGATCTTTCAGGCCACCAGAGTCGGCCGCCGGAGGATCGGGCGCCGCGGCAACCGCGCCAACCACGATCTTCGGCCGAGGCGGCGAACCGATACAGGTCGTCTCCAACTTCGCAGGCGGCATGTCGCTGTCGCGCACCGTCGTCACCGACGCGCAGGGCCAGTTCTCGTTTCCAAGATTGCCGGCGGGTCAGTTCTCCCTCAGCGCCAGCCGCAACCAATACCTTGGGGTCACGTACGGACAGAAGCGTCCGAATGGCCCCGGCACGTCGATCCAGCTCAACGACGGACAGCAGATGAAGGTGACGCTCCGCATGCCGCGCGGGGGCGTGATCACCGGCATGGTGTCCGGTCCCGATGGCGACCCGCATCCGTTTGCGCAGGTGCGCGCGCTGCGATACGTCATGACGAACGGCATCAAGCGGCTGCAGCAGAGCGGCGGGGCATCGTCGGACGATCGGGGCATCTATCGCCTCTCCGGATTGGTGCCCGGCGAGTACATCATCTCCGCCACGCCGAACTCGGGCGACCTGATGTCCGAACGCATGATGAACGACGCGAACGCCGTCGAGCAGGCGATCCTCTCGGCCACGCCGCAGCCGCCCACGGCGCCTGGAATGCCGCCAACCGTCACGGTCCAGGTCTCACCGCCCGCGCCTCCGAACGAAGGCCCACCCGGCTATCTGCCGACCTACTATCCCGGAACGCTCGTCGCGTCGCAGGCGACGGCCGTGCAGGTGGCCGGCAATGACGAGCGCGTTGGCCTGGACATTCAGGTGATGCCGGCATTCGCGTCGAACATTCAGGGAACGGTCGCTACACCGCTCGCGCAAGGCGCTGCGGTGCAGATCTCGCTGCTGCCGGATGATCCGATGAACGCGACGACGTCGCCGATGTCGACTCGCGTGCAGCAGGAGGGACGGTTCACGTTCCGGGGCGTTGCACCCGGAAGATACACGGTGCTCGCGCAGACCGTCGCCGCCTCGCCCACCATGACGATCGTCAACGGCGTGCCGTCGCCGCCGACGGGCCCGGCGCCTCGACTCGACGACAGCCAGCGACTGTGGGGCCGCACCGAAGTCAGCGTCGAGGGCCCGAACACGATCAGCGTGAGCGTGGCATTGCAGCCAGGCCGCTCGATCTCGGGAACGGTGCTGTTCGAGATGCAGCGGTCGCCTGACCTGGTGCGGAACCGGCTGACCGTCACGCTGAGCCCGGCGCCGTCGGCGCAGATGATAACCGTCGGCGCGCCGCCTCAGGCGCAAATCGGGCCTGATGGCCGATTCACGCTGGTGGGCGTCGTCCCGGGGCAGTACATCCTGCGCGCCGGCGGCGGGAATATGAAGTCGGCCATGGTCGGCGGCCAGGACACGCTCGACTTCCCGCTCGAGTTCACCGGCGAGCGCGATGTGACCGACGCGGTGCTCACGCTCACCGACCGGTTCTCCGAGCTCTCGGGCGTGCTCACCGATGTCGCCGGCAAGCCCGCGGTCGACTTCTCGATCATCGTCGCGCCCGCCGATCCGCGGTTCTGGCGGCCAGGCGCGCGTCGCGTGCTGATGACGCGTCCTGACACGAACGGGCGCTACTCGTTTCGAACGTTGCCACCAGGGGAATACATGCTGGCCGCGGTCACCGATATCGAACAGGGTGGGCAGTTCGATCCGGAGTTCCTGAAGACCCTGTCAGGCAACTCCGTGCGGATCAGCATTACTGACGGCGGCAAGGTCTCGCAGGACATCCGCGTCGCCCGCTAGTGCACGCGCAGCTCGAAGCCATCGTCTCCGATTTTCGGTCCGCCGGAACACGCGTGCATGCGCTCGATCGCCGGTTGTCCCCGGAGGCCTGGCTGCGCCGGCCGTCGGCCGAATCGTGGTCGGCCGCCGAATGCGTCGCGCATCTCAATCTGACCGCCGAGGCCATGCTCCCGCGGTTCCGAACCGGGCTCGAGGAGGCGCGCCGGCTCGGACAGCCCGCGCCGAACGTGTACCGGCGCGACTTCGTCGGCTGGCTGATCTGGAAGAGCCTGAAGCCAGGCGGTCGAATGAAAACCAAAACCGTGGCGTCGTTCGTGCCGACGGGCGACCGTGCACCGCGCGAGATCCTCGCCGACTTCGATCGGCTGCAGGCGGATCTGATCGCCGTCACGCGACAGTCGGAAGGACTGCCGCTTCATCGCGTCAAGATGCCATCGCCCTTTAACGAGCGCGCGCGCTACAACCTCTATTCGGCGCTGACGATTACGGCGATCCACGAGCACCGGCATCTGCTGCAGGCGGAGCGGGTCGTCTCGTAGGGCGGATTGATCTCCAAATCCGCCGAGGCGGGTTTAGAAACCAACCCGCCCTACGTTCATGTTGCCTAACGCCCTGATTCACCCTATCTTCTTCATCATGAAAAGAGCCGTGCTGCTCACGTCGCTTGCCCTGCTGCTGTTGCCGCTCGTTTCAATGTCAGCACAGCGACCCGACAACGCCCCCGACACGGCGCCTGCCGGCAAGCCGCCGGACACGGTCTTCATCGAAGACCTCACGTGGGCCGAAGTGCGGGATCTCGTGAAAGCCGGCACGACGACGGTCATCATCGGCACCGCGGGCACCGAACAGAAGGGCCCGCACATGGTGGACGGCGAGCACAAGTTCGTCATGGAGTACGCCGCCAATCGCATCGCGCGCGCGCTGGGCAAGACTCTCGTCGCGCCCGTCATCACCTACGTGCCCGAGGGCAACTGGGAAAACCCCGGCGGCCACATGGGCAAGCCGGGCACGATCACGCTGCCTCAGGATCGCTTCGTCGAGCTGCTCGTGAACGCAGGGCGAAGCCTCAAGTCGGGCGGATTTACAACCGTGCTCTTCCTCGGCGAATCGGGCGGCAACGCGACCGGCATGAGAACGGCCGTGACCCGGCTGAATGAGCTGTGGAACGACACGGCCAAGGCGTTCTGGATCGGCGATTACTACGCGAAATCGCACGCCGATCAGAACGCGTACGTCACGAAGACGCTCGGCATTCCTGCCGACCAGATCGGCGGACACGCGAATCTCCTCGACACCTCGGAGATGCTATTCGTCAATCCGGCGCACGTGCGGAAGAGCAAGCTCGCGCCCGCCGGCGGGTATCAGAACAGCGGCGTGAGCGGCGATCCGACGAAATCGACGGCGGCCCTCGGCAAGGTCTTCGTGCAGATCAAGATCGACAACGCGCTGGCGCAAATCAAGGGCGTCATGGCGGGCACGATCCCGCCGGCCGGCGAACCGCAGCGCGCCGCCGCCGCCGGCGAGCCTGGTGCTGCCGGGGGCGAGCGCGGCGCGGGCGGAGGACGAGGTGGCGGCCGCGGAGGCGGACGTGGTGGCGATCCGGCCGCGCAGCCCACCGGACCTCGGCCTCCGACGATGGAAACGGCCCCGGCCGGCATCTCGCCCTCCCAGGCGCCGGACACCGTGTTCATCGACGAGCTGACGTGGGAAGAGACACGGGACGCGCTCAAGGCCGGCAAGACCACCGTCATCATCCCGACCGGCGGCACCGAGAAAAACGGGTACCACATGGTGCTCGGCAAGCACAACTACATCGTCACGCACGCCGCCAATCTCATGGCGCGCCGGCTCAAGAACGCGCTCGTCGCGCCAACCGTTCAGTACGTGCCAGAGGGCAATCCGGACTCGCCCAACCGTCCGGGCGTGATCTCGCATCCGTCGCCCGCCTTCGACATGCTGCTGGACGCGGCCGCGCGGAGCCTCAAGGCGCACGGCTTCAAGGACATCCTCTTTATTGGAGACAGCGGCGGCAACCAGGGCGGCCTGACGAACACCGCGAACAAGCTCAACGAAGAATGGAAAGACACGGGCTATCGCGCGTACGCGCTGACCGACTACTACGGCCTCGGCCGCGAGCAGTACCGCGCGTGGCTGCTTGCGGCGTATGGCTACACGGATCAAATCATCGGCAGCCACGCCGGGATCAGCGACACGTCGCAGCTGCTCTACGTCCGGCCAGCCGGCGTGCGCAAGGATCAGCTCAAGCCGTGGGGCGGCCCGAAAGACTCCGGCGTGTCGGGCGATCCGATGAAAGCAACCGTTGAGATCGGGAAGATGGGCATCGAGTTCAAGGTGAACGCAGCCATCGCTCAGTTCAACCAGTTGAAGAACCCCGGCCGGCGCGGAGGCGGCTAACAGGCGCTGAAAAGCGCGGCCTGAACTTCGAACTCAGAACTTCAAACTTAGAAGTTGACTAAGAAACGGCCAGATTCCGCAGTTCTTAGTTCGAAGTTCGAAGTTCAAAGCGTCGTCGCGACGGTGCTGTACTTTCTCGTCGCGTCGCCGGTGGCGCAGGATGTCGCGCAGGCGCCGCAGCTCAGCGGTCCGCTCGCGCTCGGCGCGGCCCTGATTGTATTGAGCGGGATCAGCATCGTGCAGGTCGGGGCGCTGGTGGGGTTCGAGGCCTTTCGTGTCGCGGCGAGCCTGACCGCGATCGAAGGCATGCTCACGGCCATCGGGATGACCGCGGGTGCGCTGGTGGCCGGCGTGCTCGGCGCGGTGGGTGGCATGGTGGCGGCGTTGGCCTTGTCGTGTGTGTGGAGAGGCCGCGTGCTGTCGAAGGCGTGCGCGGCCTCCGGCATCTCAATCAGGCATCGCGGCGTGGCCGGAGAGGGTCACGTGCTGTGGAGTTTCGTGCTTCCCTCCTGGCTGTACGGCGTGAGCACGCAGCCATTCGAGTGGCTGTCCCGGCTTCTGCTGGCGCGCGGCCCGGGGGGCCTTGCGGACGTGGGCATCTTCAGCGCCGCGTACGCCTGGAGCCAGGCGCTGCTCGCAACCGGCCGCGCGTGGCCACAGGCCGCGGTCGGACTGATCTGGGGCACCGCGCTGCTCGCGCCATTCATGCTCAGCGACAGCGGCGCCGTCGCGCTCGCCCGCTCGCACGTGGCGGCGGCGATCCTCGCTGTGATGCTGCAGGTGGTTCTCATCGCACGAACGCGGCATCACTCCCCGCGCCCTCGGCCCGATGCGATCTCCGGAGCGATCTGACGACATGAGCCGTTCTCACTTCCTCGTCCCGTTCCAACGAGTTGGAACGGGACTCGTAGAGCCAAACCGACGTGGATCGCGAGACTCTCGGCCGAATCTGCCAATTAGCTCGCTACAGGAAAGTGAGAACGGCTCATGCGGATCCTGCACCTGACGTGGGCGCTGACCGGCGGCGGCGCCGAGCGTCAGCTCGCGTACGTGTCAGGCGAGCTGCAGCGGCGCGGACACGACGTCCATGTGGGCTACGTGGACAACGGACCGGGAGCGTGGGCTGGCGATGTCCCGACGGCGAAGTTGTCGCCGCGGTCCCCCAGGCGGCCGCACGATCCTCGGCTGATCACCGATGTGCTTCGACTGATTCGCGCCCGTGAGACGGACGTCATTCAAACCTGGGTCTTGTCGATGGACGTCGTCGGCGGGTTGGCTGCCACGATCGCGCGGGTGCCCTGGGTCGTCCGCGAATCTTCCGCAGGCCAGCTCTACGGCCACCGGTTCAAATCAAGGCTCCGGCTGCGTGTGGCGGGCGCGGGCGCACGGTCGATCGTCGCAAACTCGGCCGGCGGGCGGGACTACTGGAGCGGGCACGCGCCCCGCGTGCCGAGCACGATCATCCGCAATGCGGTGCCGATCGACGACGTGCGGGCGGCGGGGCCGGGAGCCGACGCCGCCGGGACACCAGCCGGGATCCACGTCGGTCGACTCGATCCCGAGAAGAACGTGGACATGCTGCTTCGCGCGAGCGCCGAGGTCATGGCGCGGCGTCCGTTCGTGCTCCGACTGTGTGGAGACGGCGCCGAGCGACATCGTCTCGCCTCTCTTGCTTCGGCGCTTGGGATCGCGCCGCGCGTCGAGTTCCACGGGTATGTCGACGACGTCTGGCGGCGCGTCCGGGCGGCAAGGGTCGCGTTGCTCCTGAGCAGCGTCGAGGGCGATCCAAACGCGGTGATCGAGGCGTTCGCGGCCGGAACGCCGGTCATTCTCTCGGACATCGGCGCGCATCGGGAGATCGCCGACGACCGCCAGGCGCTGTTCGTGCCGGCGAACGACGTGAATGCAACGGCGCGGGCCATCCATGCCATTCTCGATCATCCAGAAGCCGCGCAGGAGCGCGCCGCTCGCGCAAGCCAATCGATTAACGATCGGTCGATCACGGCCGCGACAACCGCGTTCGAGGAGATGTATCGGACGGTGCTGGCAGGAGCCGTTCTCACTTCCTCGGACCGCGCCCCCTTACGCAAGCCAGCCCGCCCAATAGCGCCAGCCGAACGTACCGGCCCAGAGAACGAGCGCGGCTGAGCCCAGTCGCGCGATGAGGCCGCTCCGCCACATCCAGATGGCGCCCCGCGCGGCGAGGAACAGCGCCGCGGGGTACGTGGACAGATCGACTCGCCCCATGAACTCGGCGGCGTACCGCTCGTAGCCCACGTCGACGGGCGCCATGACGCTCACGGCAAGGAAAACGGCGTAGGCCGCGCCCCACGCGCAGATGGCACACGTCAGTCGATCGCGCAGGCGATCCACCCAGACACGCCAGGCGCCGACCAGCGCCAGGATGACGATCGGCCAACCCACATCGAACACGCCCTGATCGAGGGCCGTGAGCGTGCGCCGATACCAGGGTTTGGCCGCAGCGGGTGTCGCCGGTGCGGCGGCCTGACCTGCCTGTGCCGGCGCCGTGGCACGCGCGGCCGCGCCGTCACCCGTACGCTCCAGCGATCGATACGCGTCGCCGAAATGCGCGTAATACGACGCGATCGACACGACGGCCGCGATCGTGCCCGCCAGAAGCACCAATCGCGCGGACCGCCGGAGCGGTGGTCCACCGAGCACCCAATAGAAGAACGCCGTCGCAAACAGCGTCGCGAGGAGCAGGCCGAAGATGCTGACGTGCGAGAGCAGCCCGACCGTCGCGATCATGGTCAGCCCGACGAACTGCGCGAGCTGGCCGGGCCCGAGTGGCCACACGATCGCCGCGGCCATCGTGGCGAGCGAGACGGACGCGCCGAACGCATTCGTGAGGTTCGCGTTGCCGAGGACCAGGTACGGCAGCGGCACGAGGTGAAAGAAGACCACACAGAGGGCGCCGATCGCCCGATCGCCCCACGACCGCACGACCATCAGATACAGGAGCGCGCCAGCCGTTGCTTCGGCGGCGCAGACGACGATCCGGAGGAGCGTCACATAGTCGCGCGTGAGCAGCGTCCACGGCCACGAGAACACGTACAGGGCGATCGCGTACGGAAACTGGACGCCGTCGGGCATCTGCTGGGTGAAGAAGTACCGGCCGGCGAGCACCCACTCGAGTCGATGCGCGTGGAAGAGCGCGTCGACGATCGGCTTCGCGGGATGAAGCAGCCCGACGAGCTTGAGATAGAGCGCCGCCGCCGAGAACGCGATCGCGAACCGCGCGAGGTCGTGCATCGGTTGACCGCGCCCGCCCTGAGCGGAGGCGAAGGGCCGCCACTCGAGGCCCTTCACGATCGCGACCGCCAGCAGGCCGATCCAGACGGCGAGCGTGATCACGCGGCCGGTGTAATCGAGATACGGCGCCGGACCGGTCGCGATCGGAAACGACTGCGCCACCGCTACGAGCAGCACGAGGGCCGCAAGCAGCGTGGTCGAGACGCCCGCGAGTGAAAATGCGGCGCCGAGCGCGGCGGCCGCGAGCGCGGCGGCGATGATTGCCCGTCGCGGCGGCAGAATGAGCCCGCTCTCGGCAGGACGGCAACTCAGCCGATCGACCTGGACCCCAAGCGGTCTCGGGTCGCCCGCCGGCACGAACGTCGGCGACACCACGATGCCGACACGCAGCCCTGGCGTTCGCGCGCGCGCGGGCACGCCGACCTCGATGGTCTGATAGTCGTTCGTGACGGACCGCCTGACGAGCTCGACGCCGTCGACTTCGAGGCCGACCATCGGCAGCGGGACGTCGGCCGGGCGTCCGCCGCGCACGCTGACGCTGCACCGCCAGGCGGCCGTGCGATCGAAGCGCGGGAACACGAACTCGGCCCGTGCGGTCGTCCATGCGAACGTGTCCCGCACGACGCGCTCGACGGGGTAGAACCCCGACGCCGCGCGCGGCAGATCGCGATCCATTTCAAACGTCAGATCGGGATGGGCGCTGAACGCCAGGGTCAGCGACACGACGGCCGCGAGCGCTCCGACGATGGCCGCGGCCACCGCGCGCATCACGAGGCGCGTCATCGTCGCACCAGGAACCAGTTCACCGCCGCGATGAGCGCGACGACGACGGCAATGCGGGCGTGCGCGGCTTCCATCTGCGCGGCAAGCACGACGCAGAAGCCGAGCCCGATGAGCGGGAGCAGCCAGCCGCCGGGCAAGCGGAACAATGCCCCGTCCGGATCACGACGCCGGAGCACGGGCACGGCCGCGCAGACCAGACCGTACGTGCCAAGACGTGCCACGGCCGACAGAAGCGCATTCCAGATGAAGCTGCCGTAAATCGCGAAGACCGCACAGAGCGCAGCATGGACCAGGATGGACAGGTACGGGGTCCGCCACTGGGGATGGACGCGAGCGAAGGCGGCAGGAAAGTCGCGCTGCTCGGCCAGCGCAAAGACGAGCCGGGGCGCGCCGACGAACTGCATCGCGAGATTGCCGTACGTGGACAGCAGGACGCCCACGGCGATGAGCGCGGCGCCCGCGCCGCCCAGGAACACGCGCGCCGCCTCGGCCACCGGCCGATCCCGGACCTCCGGGCGATCGAGCGCGGCCGGATCCGTGATGGCGCCCATGAAGACCAGATGGACCGAAATATAGACGAGGGCGACAATCGCAAGTCCGATGAGGAGCGCCCTGGGCGCGTCACGGCGCGGATCGCGGGCCTCGCTCATCGGCATCAGCGCCACCTCGAATCCCCCGAACGCGAAGACGAGCGCGAGGATCGCCTGCAGCCACTCACCCGCCGGCGCGTTCGATCCGCCAATATCGATGTTCGGGCCGACCGCGAACACGCCGAGGCCGACGAAGAGTGCGATCGGAACGAGCTTCGCGACCGCAAATGCGTCACTCACGCGCGCGCCTGACTTGACCCCACGAATATTGATCGCGGCGAGGAGCCCGACGAGCGTGAGCAACACGGCCGCTCTCGGCCACGGATCCGTGGCGCCGGGCCAGAACTCGGCGAGATAGACGACGAAAAGGTTCGCGTTCGCGGCAGCCGCGGCGACGCGGACGAGCCAGGCGAACCAGCCCATCTGGACACCCGCGAACCGGCCAAACGCCGTCCGTGCGTACAGGTAGGGGCCGCCGGCCTCGGAGAAGCGCGATGCCACCTCGCCGAAGCAGCACATGACCACGCCGATGCCGAGCGCCGCCAGCATGTACGCGAACGGCGCGGCCTTGCCCACTCGCCGGGTGATGTCGTCCGGCAGCCCGAACACTCCGCTGCCGATGATCGCGTTGATGACCAACCCCACCAGGCTCCAGCGCCCAATCGCGCGAACGAGGCTGGCCGGCGCCCGGGCATCCCTCACGGCGCGCCGAGGCTATCACGTGAGCCCGAGCACCCGCGTTCCGCGCATTACGAGATGAGGCATGACAATGCGAACACGATGGATCTCCATTGCAGTCGTCGGCGCCGCGGCGCTGCTCGCGTCCATCAATCCGGCCCTCGCTCAAACAACAGCCGAGCGAGTATGTTCCATGGGTCCTTGACGAGAGGGGCGGCCATCATTTCATCCTGCAAGGTCAGCTCCGCCACACTTTCCGCCGCGGCAAGAACTGGAACTGGCACGCGACGTACGGCGGGAGCTTCTTCACGAAGTACAACCGCACCGACGAGGTGCGCGTTCAACAGCAGGATGGCTCGGGGCTCGTCTTCCCCGAACAACACAGTTTGCGAATCGAAATGGGCGCCGTTCACGTCGGCATTGGCGCCGAGCACCCCATCTCGCGCCGCGTCGCCATCCGATGGGACGCGCAAGCGGTGCTAAGCGTGAACGAGCTGAACTATCCGATTCCGCGCGGAACGATCGGCATCACGTGGCGATGAAATAGGCTCTTCAGCACCGTACTTCCCGGGGCCGCCAACCTTTTTGCAGGCGCGCCCGTCTGATATACCTTGAAGCGCTAGGTATGACCACCCCGGGGCCCGGGGCCCTGCCGCAAGGCACGCTCGATCTTCTGATCCTGAAGACGCTCGCCCGCGGGCCGCGCCACGGGTACGGCGTCGCACGCTGGATCGAGGACACGACCGATGACGCCCTCAGCATCGAAGAGGGCTCGCTCTATCCGGCCCTCTACCGCATGGAACGGCGTGGATGGATTTCGGCGACGTGGAAGCGATCCGATATCGGCAAAGCCATCAAGGTCTATGAGTTGACCGACTCTGGCCGCGCCGAGCTGCGGTCGCGCACCGCCGAGTGGGGTTCCCTCATCACGGCCGTCGGCAAGGTGCTCCGTGCGCGATGATCGGCCGCCGCCACACCAGATCGACGACGAGATCGCGTTTCACATCGAGATGCAGACCCGGCGCTATGTGGCGGCCGGGCTCGATCCGCACGCCGCGCGCGAGCGCGCGCTCCGCCGGATGGGCGACATCGATCGCGCGCGGAATGCCTGCACCCTCATCTCGCTAGCCAAGGAGACGGACATGGAGCGCACGGCCTGGTCGCAAGGGCTTCGTCAGGATGCCGTGTACGCGTGGCGGGTCCTGCGTAAGACGCCGGCATTCACGGCCACCGTGCTCCTCACGATCGCGATGGGCATCGGCGCGACCACCGCCATCTTCAGTGTCGTCAACACGGTCCTGCTGCGGGGCGCGCCGTATCCGAACGCCGACCGCGTCGCGGTGGTGTGGAACTCGTATGCCGCGACCGGATTGTCCGAGGCCGCGGTGGCCGCCGCCGAGTTCGCCGACATCCGTGACACGTCGAAAGCGTTCGACGCAGTCGCGGCGCTGCGGCCGCAAACAACGAGCTTGTCCGGCGCGTGCGGGTCCGGCCCCGGGTGCGAGCCGGAACGGGTGACGTCGTACGTCGTCTCGCCCAACTTGTTCGATCTTCTTGGCGTCACGCCGAGCCACGGCCGTCCGTTCGCCGCCGCGGATGGGGTGACGGGCGCCCCGCAAGTCGTGCTGCTGAGCGACGCGCTGTGGCAGCGGCGGTTCGGCGCTGACCCGTCGATCGTCGGCCAGACGATCACCGTCGGCGCCGTGAGTCGCACCGTCGTCGGCGTCATGCCGGCCGGAGCGCGGTTTCCGGATGCCCCCGTCGGGTTTCTGCGGACGCCGGCGGATCTCTGGATTCCCTACGGCTGGGAACAATCGCGAAAGGACAGCCGCGGGAATCAAATGCTCGGCATGCTGGCTCGGCGCCGGGCGGGCGTCTCGATCGAGCAGGCCAGCGCCGATCTCGACGCCATCGCGGCGGGGTTCCGGCAGCAATACGCGAATCGGTACGCCCGGCCCGACGTGCAGTGGCGTCTCAAAGCCGTCCCGATCAACGACCAGATCGTGGGCGACGTGCGGACGTCGCTGATCGTGCTGCTCGGCGCGGTCGGCGTCGTGCTGCTCATCACGTGCGCGAACGTCGCCAACCTGATGCTGGCGCGGGGCACGGCGCGGCGACGCGAGTTGGCGGTCCGCAGCGCGCTCGGCGCCGGGCGAGGCCGGCTCGTCCGACAATTGCTGATCGAAGCCGCGATGCTCGTCACGGCCGGCGGCGTTCTCGGGATCGGACTCGCGCTCGCCGGGGTTCGCGGCCTCATCGCGCTCGACGCCGGCAACATCCCGCTGCTCGACCACGCGGGGATCGATGTGACTGTCCTGGGCTTTGCGATCGCGGTGACGGTCCTGACAGGACTGCTCGTCGGTCTGGCGCCCGCGCTGCGGCAATCGACGGCCGATCCGCAGATCGCCCTCGGCGGGGCCGAACGCACGGCGGGCGACGGATCGATCCGTCATCGCCTGCGGCGCGTCCTCGTCGTCGGCGAGGTGACGATGGCAGTGGTCGTGCTCGTGGCCGCGGGTCTCCTGGTGCGGAGCTTCGCGCGAATGGCCGCGACGCCGATCGGCTTTGATCCGGACGGCACCGTGGTCGCGCAAATCGCGCTGCCGCGAGCCCAGTACAACGACGGCGGCAAGATTCTCGCCTTCCAGCGTGAGCTGCTCGATCGATTTCGCGCGCTTCCCGGCACGGCGGGAGCCTCCGCGGTCTTTCCGCTGCCGATGAGCGGAGACGGTTGGGGCGGCACGGTCATTGTCGAGAACCAGCCAGCCGGACTGCCGGAACCGCATGCCGAATATGCGGTGGCGATGCCCGGATATTTCTCCACCCTGCGCATTCCGGTGGTCGACGGGCGCGAGTTCGCCGACAGCGACGTGACCGGCACGATGTTGGTCGCCGTGGTCGACGAGGAGTTCGCCCGCCAGTACTGGCCGGGCGAGTCAGCCGTGGGCAAACGGATCAGTCCGTTCGGGCCGCTACCGGCCAACGATCCGAGATGGACGACGGTGGTCGGCGTCGTCGGTCACGTGCGGAACGGCGGCCCGCGCAAGGCGGGCGAGGGTCAGCTGTATTTGCCGGCCTTGCAGAAGCCCGAGCTGACGCTGTACTTCGTCGTCCGAGCCACCGGGAGCGATCAGCCGCTGCCGGCCGCGATTCGTCAGACCGTCCGGTCGCTCGATTCACAGCTGCCAATCGGCAGACTCTCGGCAACGCGGGCGCTCGTCGGGCGTCTGCTCGCCCGCGAGCGGTTCAACATGCTGCTGCTGTCCATCTTCGGCGGTGTCGCGTTGACGATTGCCGCGGTCGGTCTCTATGGACTGCTCGCGTTCCTGGTCACGCAGCGGACGAGAGAGATCGGCATTCGGCTGGCGCTCGGCGGCCGTCCGGGACGCATTTTGCGCACGGTCATCGGCGAAGGTCTGGCGCTCTCCAGTCTCGGGCTCGTGCTCGGTTGCGCCTCAGCGCTGCTCGCGGCGCCGGCGCTCCGCGGCTTGCTGTTTGGGATCGAGCCCACCGACCCGCTGACGTACGCGGGGATCGCCGGCGTGCTGCTCGTCGTCGCTGCCGCCGCCTCATACTTGCCGGCGCGGCGGGCGACCCGCATCGATCCCGTTTCGGTGCTCAGGAACTAGGATACGAGATTACGTGCAGGCGGGGCTTCAGCCCCGCCTGCACGCCGGCCCTGAAGGGCCGGCCTACTTGTCGCAACGCGCCGGCCGTCAGGAGATCTCGATCTTGCGACCGCGAGCGGCTTCGCGCGGCGGCGCCTCGATGACCACTTCGAGGACACCATTGGCGAAGGACGCCTTCGCGCTGTCGGCGGTCGCGCCCTCGGGCAGCGGGATGACCCGATGGAAGCTGCCATAGGTCCGCTCGCTCGAGAAGACGCCATCCGAGTTGACGGCACACTCCCCCGGAGCTACAGTATCGGCGCTCCTGGCGATGCCTGCGTCCCCCTGGCGGCAAGGCGCTTGCGCCTTTGCCGCGTTCGTTCTCGTAGCGGTCCTCCAGTCGTGGCCGCTGCCTGTACGTCTGGTCACGCATCTCACGGGTCCGCCCGCCGGCGACACCGGCGTCTACGTCTGGAACACGTGGGTGTTCCGGCATGAGCTCGTCGAGGGCCGCGGGTCGCCGTTCTACACGGACCGGATTTTCTCGCTCGACTCACGCGCCGATCTCAGCCTGCACAACTACACGGTGTTCGCCGATGTGCTCTCGCTGCCGCTGCAGCCGGTGCTCGGCGTCGTCGGCGCGTTCAACGTCATCTATTTACTGAACGTCGCACTTGCCGGCTTCGGGATGTTTCTGCTGGCCAAACGTCTGACGGGTCGCGCGGCCGAATCGTGGATCGCGGGGTTCGCGTTCGCCTGTTCGGCCTTTCTCGTCGCGCGAAGCACCGCGCACTTCAGTCTCGTCGCGGCCGCGCCGCTGCCTTTCTTCGTGTACTGGTTCGATCGCGCGTGGGAGACCCAGCGACGGCGCGATGCGGTGGCGACCGGTGCGACGCTCGGCTGGGCCGCGTTCTGCGACCCGTACTACGCCGTGTATTGCCTGATGCTGGGCATCGCGCTCGCGGCCGGGCGGCTCGTGGCGGTGAAGCCCGGCGACGTGGCCGCACCTGCGCGGTCCCGCGGACACGTTCGCGTGGTACTCGACGTGATGATCGTCGCCCTGGCGTGCCTCATTGGCGGCCTGCACTTCGCTGGCCGCGGATCGGTCCGCATCGCGTCGATCTCGATTTCGATGCGGACGCTCTACACGCCGATGCTCATCCTGACGATCCTGGTCGTCGCGCGCGTGCTCCTCACCATTCGCGCGCGGCTGGCCTGGCAGCCGGTCCCCGCCACGGCGCCGTTCATTCGCGCGGCCGTGGCTGCCTTGCTCGTGGCGGGTCTGCTGCTCTCGCCGACGCTCTACGCGGTGAGCGTGCGCGTTGCGCAGGGCCGGATGGTCAGCGCGCCGGTAATGTGGCGCTCGAGCGCGCCCGGCGTCGATCTCGTGTCGTTCTTCCTGCCGAATCCGAACCACGTCCTGGCGCCGGCCGCGATGACGGGCTGGCTCGCGGCCAAACCCGGACGCTTCGAAGAGCAGATCGCCTCGCTCTCGCTGGTCGGCCTCGGCCTCATCGTGCTCGCGTGGCGTCGCGCGGGGTGGCGGCCGAGCCGGTTCTGGATGACGGTGACAATCGGCTTCGGCCTGCTCGCGCTGGGGCCGTTCATTCAGATTGCCGGCGTGAACAGCTATATCCCCACGCCGTGGACGCTCTTGCGGTACGTCCCGCTCCTGGGCGCGGCGCGCATGCCGTCGCGGTTTGCCGTCGTCGCCCTGCTGGGATTCTGCGTCCTGCTGGCGTTCGCGCTTGCGGCACTCACGAGCCGGCACCCGCGGCGGCGCGGTCTGATCCTCTGGGCGGCGGGCTTCGCGCTCGCGTTCGAGATCCTGCCGGTGCCGCGCACGCTGTACTCGGCCGCGATCCCGTCGATCTACCGGACCATTGCCGCCGACTCGCGCCCGATCCGCGTGCTCGAGCTGCCGTTCGGCATTCGCGACGGTCTGTCGTCATTCGGCGATTTCAGCGCCGCGTCGCAGTTCTACCAGACGGCGCACGGCAAGCGGCTCGTCGGCGGCTACCTCTCTCGGATCTCACAGCATCGCGTCGTGTCCCTGCGACGCCGGCCGGTGCTGAACGCGCTGATCGTGCTGAGCGAGAAACGGGAACTGAGCGACCGCAGCGCGAACCACGCCCGCCGCTCCGCCGGCGAGTTCCTGGAGCAATCCCGCCTTGGCTACGTCGTCATCGACACCTCGCGGACGACGCCGCAGCTTCGCGACTTCGCCATCACGCTGCTCAACCTCCGGAAGATCGAGACGGACGGGGCCTTCGAGCTCTACGTCCCCAACGCCGTCAAGAACGCGCCTTAGGCCCGCATCCCGCCGGCGCCACGAGCCGACGCGAGCTCGTCGCGGGTCCTATAATCGACCTGTGACGACTCCTTCCCGCGTGTGCCGCACGATTCTCGACGCGATCGGCGACACGCCGCTCGTCCGCATCAATCGCATCACGGCGGGCGTCCTCGACGCCGAGGTGTTCGCCAAAGTCGAGACGTTCAATCCTGGCAACTCGATCAAGGACCGCATGGCCGTCAAGATGATCGACGATGCCGAGCGCGCCGGCCTCCTGAAGCCGGGCGGGACGATCATCGAAGGCACCTCCGGCAACACGGGCATGGGGCTCGCGATCGCGGCGGTCGTGAAAGGCTACAAATGCATTTTCACGACGACCGACAAGCAGTCGAAGGAAAAGATCGACGCGCTCCGGGCGTTTGGCGCGGAGGTCATCGTCTGCCCGACCAACGTCGACCCGGAGGATCCGCGATCGTACTATTCGGTCTCCTCACGGCTGGAACGCGACACGCCGAACTCGTGGAAAGCCAACCAGTACGACAACCTGTCGAACTCGGCCGCGCACTACGAGCAGACCGGACCTGAGATCTGGACCCAGACGCAGGGGCGGATCACGCACCTGGTCTCGGGCGTCGGCACGGGCGGCACGATCTGCGGCGTCGGACGCTTCCTCAAGGAACGCAATCGCGAGATCAAAGTCTGGGGCATCGACACGTACGGATCGGTGTTCAAGAAGTACAAGGAAACCGGCGTCTTCGACAAGAACGAGATCTATCCGTACAGCACCGAGGGCATCGGCGAGGACTTCCTGCCGAAGAACGTGGACTTCGACGTCATCGACCACTTCGAGAAGGTGACGGACAAGGACGCCGCGATCATGACCCGCCGGATCGCGCGCGAAGAAGGCATCTTTGCCGGCAACTCCGCCGGCGCCGCGATGGCAGGGCTTCTGCAGCTTCGCGATCGCTTCAAACGCGGCGACGTCATCGTCGTCGTGTTCCACGACCACGGGTCGCGGTACCTGGCCAAGATGTTCAACGACGACTGGATGCGCGAGAAGGGCTTCCTCGAGAAGACCGGACTCGTGGCGCGCGACCTGGTCGCGTCACGCCGCCGCCGTCCGCTCGCGACCATCGACCGCCGCGATCACGTGAGCCGCGCGCTCCAGATCATGACCGAGCACGACTACTCCCAGATCCCCGTCACCGATGACGGCCGCATCGTGGGGTCGGTCAACGAGCCGCATCTCTTCGCCGCGATCGTCCATGATCCGGACGTCAAGCGCCGGCCGATCGAAGACATCATGCAGCTCGCGTTCCCGTTCGTGGACATCTCCACCGGCATCGACGCGCTGGCGACGATGATCACCTCGGAGACCCCGGCGGTTCTGGTGCGGGATTTCAAGACGCAGGACACGTTCATCATCACGCGCTGGGACGTGATGCAGGCGATCAGCTAGCAGGCGGCTGGAATGCACCGCCTGAACTTCGAACTTCGAACTCAGAACTTCGAACTTCAGAAGAGCTTCCAGGTGCCCGATAGATTCCCAGATTCCGCAATCTCAGATTTCACACGAGATTGCAGATTGCCAGATTGAAGATTACAGATTACCCAGGCGCGGAGCGCTACCGCGGCTCGGGTTCGCCCATCAACTGCTTGACGCCCTTGAGGAGGTCTTCCTGCCGGAGGTTCACGAACCGGATCGTGCCGCGCCGGTCCAGGACGAAGACGGAGGGCCAGCCCTCCACGCCCCACGCGGTCGCAATCGGTCCCTCGGTACGCTTCGTGGCGTCGCCGTCCCACCACATCCGGTACTCGATGCCGCGCTCCGCCTTGGATTTCTTGGCCGCCTCCGGATCCTGGTCGCTGTTGACGCCCAGCATCGCAAACGGCCGGTCCTTGTACAACTCCATCAGCAGGCGCTGGTAGGGATACTCGCCCCGGCACGCGCCGCACCAGTCGCCTGAAAACGTCAGCACGACCACCTGGCCGCGGTAGTCGCTCAGCCGGAACTCCACTCCGTCCAGGTCACGGCCGACAATCTCCGGCGCGGTCTTGCCGATGGTTTGTCGCGCGACCGCGCGGCGGCGCTTGTCGATCGCTGGCGCTTCCTCCGGATAACGTTTCTGGAGCTCCCGCATGTACTTGAGGACCGTGGTCTCCTGGGTCCGGCTCAGCACGCCGCCCTGCAGCCCGTCGAGGAAGTTCTGAAGGTACTGATCGAGGTCAAAGGCGAACCTGGCCGGCTGGTTCTGCCGGCCGATGCGGTCCTCGAGATTCTTGACGAGGCCGCGAACCTCGGCGTCGCTGAAGGGATCAACGACAAGATCGTGCTTGGGCAGCCGCTTGAAGCTGACCGACTCCGCCTTCGCGGAGGGCGCCGTGGGCGTGGCGATCCACACCAACCAACCAAGACACAAGCAGACGAGCACTCGCACGTTCATAAGCCAACCTGAGGAGACACTGGGCTTGTCGGGAGTTTTACCAGCCGCCGATAGTGGTTTGTTTAGATAACTTTCTTGAAAGCGCCACCGACGATGCCGAACGCCTTGATGATCGAGGCACCGGTCTTCACGGTGGTGTTCACGATCGACTCGCCGGTCTTCTTGAAAGCGCTCGTCGCGGTGCCGAAGAACCCCTCCGACGATCGATCGACGAGCGGCGCATCAGGTGGAATCGGTCCGAGCGGGAGCGCGGCCTCGGGCGCGGCCGGCAATTCGATCTCGGGAGCAGGCACGCTCGTCGCGGGGACGGGCGTGGCAGCCGCCGGGAGAGGCGGCTCGCCAAGGGGCACGCCCTCGGCAAATGGAATGTCGGCTGCGACTGGCAGGATGCCGAGCGCGACAATCGCCGTGCGGGCCGCGCGACGGACCGGCGCGCGTCGGGTGACGGCGATCGGTGCGCCGCTCGCGCGCGGCGCGAGCGATTGAGATTGAGATTGAGATTGACCGGAAGAGTTGAGTGAGGCAATCGACGGATGCGCGGGCGGTGCCGGCGTCACTCCGAGCGACGCGACGGCGGGCAGTTGACCCGACGCCGGCCAGTAGTCCACAAGCGCGCCCACTCCGGCCAGCAGCGCCAGACCGAACAAGGCCAGCGCCTTGGCATACAGGTCCCGGAGAGAGTCTCCGCGCACGATCGTAGTTTAGCACCAGCGCGAGCTTGTGAAATTTATCGCAAGCAGCAAAGTCGCCAGGACCACCACCACGGAGACAAAAGTCCACTTATCCCAGGTCAGGAGGGGATACCGCTCCGCGCGGCTCTCGAATCTCCGCCCGGTGTCCGGCCCTCGCCGCGCGCCGGCGTCCGCCCGTTGCGCCGCCGGCCATGCATGTCCCGCGCGCAAAACGGGCGCGAAATACTTCTCCAGAATCCGGTTCTCATGCCAGGCGGCTTCGATCGCCTGACTCGCCCACGCCTCGTTCCGCGCCTGGACGTGCCAGATGCCTTCGGTGAGGTACTGATCCTCCCGCGTCACCGTCCCCGCGTCCGGTGGGGGCCCGCCTCCCCATCTCGCGGCGCGATCGGCCGACGATGCCAGAAGTTGCGGTGAGGTGTGCCGCGATCGAAACGCACCGATCTCGTCGTCTTCGACCAGGTACCCGAGGTGGACGCTCCAGAGGAAGGCGCCGAGCGCCAGCACGGCTGCCGCGGCCAGGCTCGTCATCAGCGAGAGCGATCGCCGCGTCGGGCGCGAACGAAGGCCCTCTGGCGGTTCGGCGCCGAAGCTGAACAGCAGGCCGCAGCCAATCGCGGCCGCGTTCAGGAAGATGTCGCGCACTTCTCCATAGCGCCTCGGAACGAACCATTGGACCCACTCGTCGGCGGTGCCGACGATCAGCGCGGCAATCGTAGGGACGACGACGAGCGAGAGGTCAGCAGGCAGGCTCCCGGCTGAAGCCGCCGCGCGCGGCAGAGCCGCGCGATAGAAGAGGAACGTGACCAGCCCATACTCGATGAAATGGAACCGCTCGACGCCTGGAAGCGCGTTCGCCCACGCGTAGATCGCGCCCGCCAAAAACGCGGCCGCGATCGCGCTGTATCGAAAGAGGCGCCGATACCGGATGCGGAACACCGCCGCGGCGCCGGCCAGCGCGACCGCCCCGAAGACGATGAGATTGAGGGCGAGCGTGTAGTTGGCGCCGGCGGATCGGCGCAGGGCGTCGCGGACATCGGCGACAAACGGCGACGTCAGGACGACGGCCGCTCCGAACGCGAGAGCGAGGATCAGCCGCCCCGCACCGGCAGCCGGGGGGGCCGTCACGGTCTGACATCTTATGTCAGGCCCAAGGGCCAACAGGCCGCTGAAAAACGCGGCCTGCCTAACCTAAGTGGCTTGTGAATCGCGGCCCTGCGACGCATAATTCGGACGAAAGCGAGGGCGAGGAAGCGAGAACGGCCCGAGCTTCACACTCCCCGCGGTGCTGTCTCGACTTCGGCTCTCTCCGCTCCGTTCCCAGCTCCGCGTCACCGATGAGGTCGAACGTCGCCGCATCGAACGCGTGCTGGGGGTTGCCCGTGCGTACCTCTCGGTGCTCGCGTTCATCGCCTTCTACATGCGGCCGACGCAGCCGGCCGAGTTTCGCGAACTGGTCAGCCCGTTGCTCGCCTTCTACGTGCTGTCGTCGATGGTCATTCTGTATTCGGTCGGGTCGGCGCCCCGGCTGACGGCGCAGTTCACGAACTTCATTCATTTCACGGACATCATCTGGCCCGCCGTCATCACCTCGTTCACGTCCGGTCCGAACAGCCCGTTCTTCACGCTGCTCACCGTGTTCGCGCTCCTCGCCGCCGGGCACCGTTGGGGGCTGCACGAAGCCCTGGCCACCGCGTTGCTCTGCGTCCAGGTCATCCTCCTTCAGAGCTATCCGTGGGGGGTGACGGGCTGGGGCAATGTGGATCTGGCCACCCTCATCACGCCGGCGACGTTCGTCTTCGTCACCGCGTTTCTGGTCGGCTTTCTCGCCGACGCGGAGAAGCAGCTCCGGGGCGAAGCCAATGCCCTCGCGCGGATGATGCGCCACGCGCAAACCGAGCGCGGGCTGCGGTCGAGCCTGCAGCTGATTCTCGGCGAGCTGCTGCAGCTCTTCGGTCCCGAGCGCGTGGAGCTGGCCGCGCGCGACACGCTCTCGGGCGCGGCCTCGGTGTGGCGCATCGATCGGAAGCGTCCCGATCACCTCCAGCTCGTGCAGGAGGAGTCGGCCGCCGTCGAGAGGCTCCTGTCGTCGGACCTGCCGGCGTGCGTGTACGTCCGCTTGATTGCGCGAAAAGCCGCACCAGTCGGGTTCGTCGCCCTCGACCAGGCGGGGCGGCGCATCCCGGACGCCGACCCGGAAGGCGCCTCACGCTTCGCGCGCGACGTCGGCGCGCAGACCATTCTCTCGGTCGGCTACTCCGATCCGTCGAACATCACCGCCCGCATCGTCCTCGTCAACCCGGACGTCGTGACGCCCGGCGCCGACCTGAGGTTCCTGCAGATGCTGACGCAGCAGGTCTCGCCGGGTCTGCACAACCTGTATCTCCTCACGCGCCTGCGCACGCGCATCGGCGCGATCGAACGCTCGCGCGTCGCGCGGGAGCTGCACGACGGCGTGATTCAGACGGTCATCGGGCTCGAAATGGAAATCGAGGCGATGCGTCGAAAGGTCGCGGGCGACGACCCGGTCGCCTCGCGGCTGAAGCACGTCCAGGAGTTGCTCCACGAGGAAGCGGTCACGCTGCGCGAGCTCATGCAGCAGATGAAGCCGCTCGACCTGCGAAACAGCGACTTCGTCGCGTTCGTGGCGACCACCGTCGACCGGTTCGGCCGGGACAGCGGCATTTCGTCGAGTTTCGCGTCCGGTCTGGACGAGCTGGCCCTCCCCCCCCGGGTGGGCCGCGAACTGGGCCGCATCGTCCAGGAAGCGCTCGTCAACATCCGGCGGCACAGCAAGGCCCGGAACGTGGTGGTCCGCTTGCGGATTCATGCCGGGGAGCTGATCCTTTTGATCGACGACGACGGACGGGGGTTCGGTTTTACGGGCCGGCTCGAGGGATCGGAATTGGACCGGAGTGCCCGTGGTCCGCTTACCATAAAGGAGCGCGCGCGGGCCCTGGGGGCCGCCGTCGCCGTAGAATCGCTCCCTGACCTCGGCAGCCGGGTCGAGATCAGGCTGCCACTCAGTCGCGCAGGCATTGCGCCCGTTGATCAATCCGATGAGGCGGTACTCAACCTTCCATGAATACATCCGCGCCGATCGCTATCGTCATTGCCGATGATCATCCAATTTTTCGTGACGGCCTCCTGCGGCTCCTGGAGGCGGAATCGGATTTTCGGGTCGTCGGATCCGCCACCGACGGCTATGAGGCGGTGACACTCGTCCGATCGCTGAAACCGGACATTCTGCTTCTCGACCTCGCGATGCCGCGACAGCCCGGTCTCGAGGTGCTGCGCGAGCTCGCCGACGAGCCCGGCGCCGTCCGGACGATCCTGCTGACGGCGGCGATCGAGGACGCGCAGAAGGTCGCCGCGCTCCTCCTCGGCGCGCGCGGCGTCGTCCTCAAGGAAGCGGCCAGCAGCGTGCTGCTCGAGTGCATCCGCCGCGTGATGGCCGGCGACTACTGGGTGGATCGCGAGCCGGTGGCCAGCCTCGCCGACAGTCTGCGTCTCGCCCGGACGGATCGGGACGAGCGGCCGCGCTTCGGCCTCACCCGGCGGCAGATCGAGATCGTCAAGGCGATTGCCGGCGGCGCGACCAACCGCGATATCGCCGCGCGCCTGGGGATCCGCGAAGATACCGTCAAACAGCACCTCACGAGCATCTTCGAGAAGTGCGGCGTGTCGAACCGTCTCGAACTGGCGCTCTTCGCGCTGCAGCATCAGCTGGTGGAAAAAGACTGAAGGTAAGGGGACGGGACGTCGAATTGTGGGAAACTCCCGGAACTCGATCGTCAGAGTCGTGCCGGGAGTTTTCCACATTCGACTCCCGTCCCCGCTGCCTCGTCGTGGACGGGCGGGGCTGAAGCCCCGGCCTACACGAACATCGCTCTGACGCTTGCCATCACGACGAGCACGGCGCCAAATGTGCAGATGATCGTGGCGCCGGTCGGCAGATCGAAGACGACGGAAAAGTACATCCCGAGCATCGACACGACGACGCCCGTGGCCCAACCAATCGCCAGGCGTGGCCCGATGCGATCCGAGAACAGAATCCCCGCCACGGACGGGACGATCAGGTAGCAAAACACCAGCAGCACGCCGGCGATCGCGACCGAGCGCGTGACCACGAAGCCGAACGACGCGTAGAAGAGAAAATCCCACAAGCGGATCGAGACGCCCTGCGCGGCGGCCCCCTTCGGATCGACGGAGATCTGGAGAAACCGGCGCCGGAACACGTAGTGGAACAGGCCGATCGCGACGTAGAGCGCGGCCGTCGTCCAGACTTCCGGCCACTGCACCGACAGGATGTTGCCGACGAGCATGTCCTTGAGGTGCTCGCTCTCGCCCGGCGCCTTGCTCATCACGACGATCACGGCCGCGGACGCAACCGCGTAGGAGATGCCGATGATCGCTTCCTGCGGGACGTTGGCCTCGTGTCCGCGAATCATCGAGAAGATGAGCGCGCCGATGATCGTGAACCCCAGGCTCATCCAGTACACGCCGGGACTGTGCGGATCGCCCCCAAGCGCGGGCACCAGCACGGCAATCGTCGCGCCGAGTGACGCAATCTGCGCGAGCGACAGGTCGACGAAGATGACGCCGCGCTCGACCACGTGCAGGCCCAGGTAGGCGTGAATGCCCACGATGATGAGGCTCGCCGCAATCGGCGCGGCGAGGAACTGGAGGATGTCAGGGTCCAGCAGGATGTCCTACTTTCCGCTGATCTGCTTCAGGGCCGAGGCAAGCTGCGTGACGTCGTACTCGAAGAGCTGGATGTAATCCGTCGCTTCCTTGACGCCGCCGACCGACGGCGCGAGCACGAGCACCCGGCCGCCCACCTGGTTGGCAATCGCCTGCGGCGTCTTCAGACTCCAGTACGGCTCGACGACGATCAGCTTGACGCCTCGACGTTTCATCTCGCCGATGAGGTCGATGATGTGCGCGGGCGGCGCCGGAATGCCGGGCTTCGGCTCGACGTAGCCGATGACCTGGAGGCCGAAGCGCTCCATGAAATTCGGCCACGAGCGATGGTAGGTCACGATCTCGGTGCCCTTGTACGGCGCCATGGTCGCGTTCCACCGCTGCTCCGCGGCGGCGAGGCGCTTGTCGAAGTCGGCATACCGCTGATCGAAATACGCCCGATCGGCCGGCGCGAGCTGCACCAGTTTGTCGCGGATCGTCTGCGCGATGCGGCGGCCGTTCGCTGGATCGAGCCAGTAGTGCGGATTGCCCTGCGGATGGACGTCCCCCATCGCGCGCGTAATCTGACCGGTCGGAATCTCCAGAATCCGAACGTTCTGCGACGCGTCCAGATACCCGTTGGCGCCGGGCTGGATCTTGGAGTTCCGGCTGCTCGTGATCAGCGCGGGCAGCCACCCGATCTCGAGCTCGCGGCCAACCGCGATCAGCACGTCTGCGCGGCTCACCTCGAGAATGAAACTCGGTTTGGGATCGACCTGGTGTGGATCCTGGTAGCCCTTCGCCAGCGCGACGACCGTCACACGATCGCCGCCGACTTCACGTGCGAGCGACGCGAGATCCTCCGTCGTCGCGACGACCTTCAACGCCGCCGCCCCTCGGCTCACCGGCACGTACCCCAGCGCGATGACGAGCCCGATGGCCGGCGCGAGCGCCCATTGACTCATGCGATTTCGATCCTCTTTCTTCTTCATGTTCTTCACACCCTTCATGCCCTTCATGTTCAGAAGATGTGGGCGCCGTGCGCGCCAATCGAGAAATTGAACTGGAACAAGAGCTCGTTGCCGCTGATCCCCTCTGCAAAATTCGTGCGCCGGAACTGCCCCCGAATCTGGCTGAATTCCGTGGGCCAGAACGTCATGAAGAAGGACACCCCGGTGTCCACCAGCGCGTCGTCCAGGACGCGCGCGGACCGATCGGCCCGGACGCCCGCGTACCACCGGCGCGCAAACTGGTACTCGGCCAGTCCATATGCGCCGAAGCCGGCAGCGTGCAGATCGTCAGGCAACTCCTGCCGGCTCCAGATGAGCTCGGTCCGCAAATTCAGGCGGCGATAAATCGCGCGGCGCAGCGGCCGGTACCGGAACGTCGCATCGATGCCGAAGAGCCGCTTGTTGAGCGTCGGGACGTCGGTTTCTGGGACTTCAGGAAGAGACGCGAACGCGACGTCCGTGGGCCCGAACGCAAATGAGGCGCCCAGGTCGATGTTGGAACCCTCGGTAAGGTCGCGGTACGCGCGCAGCCGGCCAACATACGCCAGTTTCGATCGCTGGGGACTCTGGAAGACTTCGGATTCGCCACGATAGACCTCGCCGATGGCTTCGAGAAACACCACCGGATTGTGCAGAAGATACGACAGCGACAGGCCGGCGTCCGACAGTCCCTCCTCGCCGCCGACGAGGTTCTGCGTCACCAGCGGCCGATCGGCCGTCGGCATCTGATGCGTATGCAACGGGTTGACCTTCCCGAATTGCGCCCGCATCTTGCCAACCTTCAGCAGCAGGTTCTTCGGCAGCGAGGTGAACGTGATGAAACCCTCCTCGACTTCGAGACCTTCGGGGCTTGCCGCCAGGAAGAAATCGGCCCGGGCGTACGGATCCACGATGGCTTGAAACGCCGCTTCGACTTCGGTGAGCTGGAGCGAAGGCTGATCGCTGAACGCATTCTTGCCGGCCACTCCGACAAAATTCCCGATGACCGACATGTCCGGATTGAACACCTTCGAGGAGAGCCCCGCCGGAGGCGCCTGCGGCGGCGGCGGTTGATCCGGGGGCTGCGTCGGCGGCTGCTGCGCAGGCGGAACCTGAAGCTCTCCCCGCCCGTCGGTTCCTGAAAGTCCCTTCACCGCCTCCCGTCCTCTTTCTTCAGCACTCGCGGGGGCCCCACCCCCACTCGCTCGCGCTCCGGCGCTCGCAGACTCGCTGTCCTCTTTCCATTGCGCTGGGGCCCCACCCCCAGCGCCGGGCTGAAGGCTCCGCGCGGGCCGCAGGCGCTGCTGCCCGGATTCCAGGCTTTGATGAAGTCGCTGCTCGAGCGCTTGAAGCCGGTCCTCATACTGCCGGCGCAGGAACCCGAGCTCGATCCGCAACCGCTCGAGCTCGGCGCGAAGCTGTTCGGCATCCGACGGCGTGCGTCCGACGTTCTCACGAGGCGGCGGCGCACCGGACTGCGCCAGACCGACACCTGGAACGACGACAGTGGCGATGATCGCGAGCAGAAGAGTACGAACGCGCATTTGCGTCATATGCATGCCCAGGCCCTGGGGCCCAGCCTCCGTTTGTCGCCGTGAGCCGAGATGAAAGAGGTCTCTCGCTCAGCGCGATCTCGCGGCCCAGGTCGGGGACCCGAAGACCGGAGGTGCGCGGGAGAGCTGCCGGCCGAGGTCGGCGGCCGACATGACGGGCTGCGAAGATCGTCCGCTGGCGTCGAATCGAAGTGGCACGTACGCGAGGGTTCCGAGCGGCGCCGGCCGCACGCCGGCGACCGCGCGGAGCCAGTGGCAGACCGCGCAATGGCCGTCGGACCGGGCGGGACGATCTCCCTCGATCCGCTGCTCAGCGTCGCCGGGCAGGACCGTTGTCGTGCACGCAGCATCGTCGCTCAGCGATGCGTGCCGGGGCGTCAGATAGGGCAGGGCCAGGCTTGCCGCGAAGACGACCAAGACAAACCACGCGCGAAGCGCCACGAGTGGCGGACCGACCATCTCTCGCCACTCTAGTTGGGGATTGGAACAGCGTCAACGAGGTGATGGGACGCGGCACGAGGTGCCGGGCGCCCGTCGGCACCCGGCACCCGACCGCGCTCAATCCTCAGAAGAACCGCAGGGAGTACGTCACCTTGATCCCGCGTCCGATCTCCGGCACGAGGTCCTTCAGGAACGACGTGTGCAGTCGGTAGGTCTTGTTCGCCAGGTTGTAGGCCTGCGCCGCGATGAGGTGCGACGCGTGCGCCGCGCTCCTCTGCCAGGTCGCCCCGAGATTGAACGTCGCCCAGCTATCGGTCGTCGTCTCGTCGCGAAAGACTTTCGTTTGCTTCCCCGAGAACACGACTTCCGGGATGATCGTGAACGCTCCGGCCCGGGCCTCGAGATCCACGCGCCCGTGGAACGGCGGAATCCGCGGAAGCGGTTCGTCGCCCGCCGTCAATTTGGCCTGGACGTAACCCAGCGACGCGTTGAGCTCGGCCCGGGGTCCAAGATGGAAGTGCCCCGCCCCTTCGACGCCGGTGAACCGGCTGTCCCCCTGGACGTAGTTGGCGACGCGGAACCCGTCTTCGATCTCGTCCGTGATGTCGAGAAAGACGAAGTTGGAGATGTTGTAGACGAAGAAGTTGACTTCGCCATGCACCCGCGAGCCGCGGCCGCGCAGACTGACGTCGAGACCGACCGTCCGCTCCAGCTCCAGATCCGGGTTGCCGATCTCGAAGGCCAGGTTGCCGGGATGCGGCCCGAAGTTGAACAGCTCTTCGAGCGCTGGCGCACGCGAGGCCCCCGTCACGTTGACGACGAAGGCGCCCTTGCCGTGGATGTCAGCGTGCAGCCCGACCGATCCTGACGCGCCGGTGAAGTTTCGTTCGACCACTCCATCCTCGAAGCTGGCTTCGTAGGCGTTCCGCTCAGCGCGACCACCGAACTGGACTCGGTGCCGGCCGACCGAGACCTCTTCGTAGACAAATGCCGAGAACGCGTTCTGAGTGGTGGCCGGCGCCAGCGCCTCGGCCCCGATCGCCTGGTAGTCACGGGTCAAAAACTCGACGCCGAGCCGGCCATTCCATCGTCCGCCAGCCCGTTGCTCCAGCTCAGCTCGGACCGTGAAGATCTGGTTCTTGAACCGCGTGCCAAGTGATTCCGCGCCGTCCTCGATTTCGAGCTCGTCGTGCTGGTAGTCGAGGTAGCTGGCCGTCACTCGGAACGCGTCCGCGAACGCACCGCCGAGATTGCGGATTCCCGTGTCGAAGCGGACATTCTGCCGCTTGACCTCGAGATCGACCTGTGCCTCCTCTTCGCCCTCGAAGAGTAAGCCGGCGAACGGAATGCCATAGCGATTGCGTTCGACGCCGGCCGACACGCCGAAGTATCCGCGACCGCCGGTCCAGCCAACGCCGCCCTCACCCGTGAAGAGGCGCGTGGCGGAGTTCGGAATCGTCTCGTCTGGCGCGTCGTAGTCGCCGGTGCGGCGCCCGGTGAAGCTGCCATGGACCAGCAGCGCGCCGCGCCCGTGCTGGACGTTGCCCGCGAAGCCCGTCTGCTCGTTGGCACTGCCCGCATCGAAGCTGACGCCGCCGAGCGTGCCCGTGAACGGCGATGAGCGGAAGGCATCCTGTGGGGTGATTGCGTTAACCACGCCGCCGAGGGCGTTGCTGCCGTAGAGCAGCGTCGCCGGACCTTTCACGACCTCGAGCCGTGCCAAGCCGGCCGGATCGATCGACACGCCGTGATCGCCCGACTGGCTCGACAGGTCGCCCGTGCGCACGCCGTCCTGCATGACCAGCACGCGGTCACCGTCGAATCCGCGAATGATGGGCCGGCTCGTTCCGGGCCCGAACGTGCGCTTGGCCATGCCTGGCTCGTCTTGAAGCGCATCAGCGATCGTGGCGCCGAGCTTCTTCGCGAGTGCCGTCGCATCGAGGCTGGTGACGGAATTGAACGCCCCGAATGTCGTCGCGACGCCGGTCGCCGTGCCGGTGACGACGATCTCCTCGTGGATGCCGATCGACAGCTTGAACTCGAGCGTGGCGATCTGGCCGGCCGCGACGGTCGCCGTCTGACGCGACGTGGACAGCTGCACCCGCTGCGCGAGGACGGAATAGGTCCCCGCGGGCACGTTGCTGATTTCGAACTTGCCGTCGTCGCCCGTCGTCGCCTGACGCCGTGCGCCGACAACGATCACGGTGGCGCCGTGGACCGGGTCTCCGTTCTCGAGCGTGACCCGGCCAGAGATGGTGCCGGTCATCGCTTGCGCCGACGCGGTGCCGACCCCAGGACCGGCCAAGAAGATGAACACGAAGGCGAGCGCGCCTCCGACGAGCCAATTACGTCGCATATAAGGCCTTCCTCTCTCAGTAAGAAGCACGGGCTGAACGAGACAACGCCCTGACGGAATGGCGATCGCCGAACCGGCCGGGGTGTGCTGACTACACGGCCCCGCGAGGGGACCGATGGATCACGATGCGTTCAGAATCAGGCAGCTTCGCTGAAGAGGAACGAGGGCGGGGCGCGTGAGGAACGGACGTCGCGCGCGGCCGCGCGGACGTCGCATTGGCAACCGGCTTTCTCGACGGTGATCGCTCGCGCGTACTGGACGGTGCGAGTGACGGAGTGGAGCGCGCCGCGCACGGCGCGCTGGAGGTGACAGATCCCGCAATGTCCGTCGCCGACGTTTTGAGTGTCGTTTTCGACCGCGGTGCCAGGATGCCCCTTGGCCCACAGCGGCCGCTCGCAGGCCGGGTCGTCGTAGCGCGCGTGGCCGGCGCCAAAAATCGGAAGTACCAGGCCTCCGAACCAGGCGACGAGCACGAGCGGGGCGGCCGCGCGCCGAAGACGGTTGGACATGTCAGAACCCAATGTAACGGCCCGCCCAGTTGCGGTCAAGTTACTGCCAGCCGCCATACATCGGGTTGGGCACCATGAAGTAACGGACGCCGAACTCCGCAAACGCCGCCTCGCCCTGTTGGCGGATGGCCTGGGTCAGCTTCGGGAAGTCCTGAATGTTGTCGCCCACGAAGGCGACGACCTCGATCGGCGCCGGACCCGCGGGGGTCTGACCCGACGCGACCGCCGCAAATCGCGGGTTCTTGTCCGACGGACTGCCGTCGGGCCGGCAGAGCATCGCGTCGAACACGAGCGCGCTCGCGCGGAACACGGTCGCCGTGTCGTCGCATTCCGACTGCAGCCGATTGGTCACGATCGCGATCCGTCCGCCGAGCGCGCGGACGCGCGCGAGGAACGGCGCGGCACCGGGGAGCGGAACCGCTTCGCGCCGCCGCACCCACGCGGCCCAACTCTCCGGGGAAAAGCCCGCGCCGAGACGGCTGCGCTCGATCTGGTACTGAAGATTGCTGATGACCGTCTCGTCGGCGTCGAGAATCACGGCCCAGGCTCGGCCACCCGACGCGCCTGCGTGACGCTCGATGGCGGCCGTCGCGATGCGATACGTCTGCAGCACGGCGGCGTGGTACTCGGCCGACCGCTGGACCCATTTCAGGCCGTCCGGCAACGTCTCGGCGGCTGGCGGCGGCGCCGGAGAAGCCGAAGGCGGCGGGGCTGGAGGCGTCGTCGTGCGCTTGTTGGAGGCACAACCCGACGCGACCGAACACACCAGCAGGGCGCCGAGAAGACGGCGGCCCGCGATCCTGCGGGAACGGAACAACAGGCCTGACATGGGAATCACCACTTCACGACATCACCATATGATTGCGGGGGGATGTCTGTTGTGCTGGACCGGCCACGCGCGGCGTCGGGTCACGACCGCTCCATGCTCCAGCCACTGGCCGACCAGGCGTTCAGCCGCGCCGCCGGCGCGCCGCTCGTCGCCGGCAATCGCGTTCACGTCCTGCGCGACGCGAAGGAGAACTATCCGGCCTGGACGCGCGCGATCGAGCACGCCACCTCGACGATTCACGTCGAAATGTACATCATCCACGCCGACCACGTGGGCCGGCGGTTCATCGACCTGCTCGCCGGCAAGGCGCGTGAAGGCGTCAAGGTCCGTCTGTTGTACGACTGGTTCGGCTGCGGCCTGTCGCCGATTCGTGGAACGTTCCATCCGTTGTTCAAGGCCGGCGGTGAGGTGCTCGCGTTCAATCCGCCGCGGCTGGCCACGGCGCTCGGCTGGGTACGTCGCAACCATCGAAAGCTGATCACGGTCGACGGACGGGTCGCATTCGTGTCGGGCCTGTGCGTCGGCAGGATGTGGGAAGGCCAGCCGGAAAAGCAGCGCGACCCGTGGCGGGATACCGGTGTCGAGATCGTCGGCCCGGCAACCGCGCACGCCGAGCGCGCGTTTGCCGTGTCCTGGCGATTTGCCGGAGGCAGGATCGAGCCGCATGAGATCCCAGGCGACGAGGAAATCGGACCGGCTGGTGAGATCAGCTTGCGGCTGATTCCGTCGTGGCCATTTACCGCGAGCATGCTCCGGGTCGATCTGCTCGTCGCGTCCATGGCACGCCGCACGCTCTGGATCGCCGACGCGTACTTCCTCGGGCACGGTCCGTTCGTCGACGCGCTGCGGCAGGCCGCGCACGGCGGCGTGGACGTCCGGCTGCTCCTGCCGCAGGGCAGCGATGTCGGCTGGACCGTGCCGCTCTCGCGGACGCTGTACCGTACGCTGCTCGAATCAGGGATCCGCATCTTCGAGTGGAACGGCTCGATGATGCACGCCAAGACGGCCGTCGCCGACTCGCGCTGGGCGCGCATCGGATCGACGAACCTCAACATCAGCAGCTGGCTCGGCAACTGGGAGCTCGACGTCGCGATCGAAGACGCCGACATCGCCCGGACGATGGAAGCCCACTACGAAGACGACATGGCGCACTCGACGGAGATCCTCCTCGGTCACCCGCCCCGCCGTTTACGACGACGGCGATCTCCGCGCGAGCGGGCGCGGCGATCGGCCCGACGCGCGCTGCGCACGATGACGGGAATCGGTCACAGCATCGGCGCGGCCGTGATGGGCAACCGTCAACTGGAAGCCTGGGAATGGGTGCCGGTGTTGACCCTCGGTATCCTCGCGGCCGTTGTCGCCGGGTTGGGGTTCTGGCAGCCGAAGATCCTGGCCTGGCCGCTCGTGGTTCTTGCCGCGTGGATCGCCCTCAGCTTCATCGCCGAAGCCGTGACGCTCTGGTGGTCGGGCCGGGATGCGCATGAATAAGCAGGTCGCGATCGCCGCGGTGAAACGGATCGCCGGATCCGAATCGCGCGTCGATCAGGATCTCGTCGCCGTTGAATCGCCGCTGACGCTGACCGTGTCGCACCCCGCGCGTGCGACCGTCCGGACGCTTGGCGTGCTCATGCGCACTCCCGGGAGCGATCAGGACCTCGTGCTCGGGTTGCTCCACGCCGAAGGCATCGTGAGAACGATGGCCGACGTGGTGTCGGTCGAGGTCCGTGCTGGAGAGGAGGCCGACGTCGGCGACGTCGCGCACGTCACGCTCGCCGCGACCGTCGATCACGACGCGCTGCCAGGCGAGCGCGGTCTGATCACGACCAGTGCGTGCGGGTTGTGCGGACGGCTGTCGGTCCAGTCACTCGATCGCGGCCGAGGACGGTCCGCGCCTGCGCCGCAGTTTTCGGCCGACGCGCTGGCGTCGCTTCCCGCGCTTCTTCGCGATGGTCAGACGGCCTTCGCCGAGACCGGCGGACTCCACGCCGCGGCGCTCTTCGACGGCTCCGGCCAACGCATCGCCCTCGCCGAGGATGTCGGACGTCACAACGCCGTGGACAAAGTCGTCGGCGCCGCACTCCGCGCCGGCCGGGTGCCGGCTTCTGGCAGCGTGCTGGTCGTCAGCGGGCGCGTGGCCTTCGAGATCGTGCAGAAAGCCGCGCTCGCCGGGGCCGCGGCCATCGTCGCCGTCGGGGCGCCCTCGAACCTCGCGATTGATGCCGCGCGCGCCGCCGGGCTCATGCTCGTCGGCTTCGCCCGCGACGGGCACTTCAATGTGTATGCGGGGATGGAACGGGTCACTTCGTGAGCGATTTCAAAAATGCAACGATTGCGTCCAAGTCGGGGTCGCTGAAATCGTACTTCCGCGTAGACATTTTGATCGCTGGCGACTTGGGCAGCGCGTCTTCCATCTGCGCGGTGTTGGTCAGCCAGCGGCGGATGTCCTCGGCAGAAAGCCTGGAGCCGACGCCGTCGAGCGGAAACAGGCGATTGCCCTGCCCGCCCACCATGTGACACTTCGCGCAGCCCTCGGAGTCGTAAATCTTGCGGCCGGCTTCGATCTTCCGACCGCTCTCCACGCTCCGGGTGTCCTGCGCGCGCAGCCACCCTCCGGTGACGAGGAGCGCCGCGACCAGGACCGGCAGAGCTCGGCTCATTGAAATTGAAGAGGATGACTGGAGCGACATTAGCGCACTGCCGCAAGGCGCGCAACGGCCGATCCTTGCGGACTTTGCAGTAAACTTCCCCTGTCGTCGGCTCCTGCGTCCTCATTCCCGGCGACACGACCTTATGACTTCATCGCTCGCCCGAACGATGGACACGCACGAGCCGGCCAGGCTTGGCCCGCTCGAGTGGCGCGTCCTGGAAGCGCTGTGGGAGCGAACGACCATCGCATCGGTGCGTGATCTTCAGCCCGATTTTCCGGATATTGCCTATACCACGCTGATGACGACGCTTGACCGGCTGCACCGGAAGGGCGTCCTGCGGCGTGAGAAGAGCGGCCGGGCGTTTCTGTATGCGCCGCGGCTCACGCGTGCGCAGTTCGATTCGGCGCGCGCGACGGCCGCGGTCCGGACCGCGCTCGAAGGCGACGGCGAGTCTGTCGGGCTGCTGCTGTCGTTCCTGGTGCAGGCCGTCAGTGAGCGTGATCACGAGCTGCTCGACGATCTCGAGGCGCTCGTGCGCGCCCGGCGTGCCGAGATTGAAGGCAAACAACCATGACGTTCGGGTTGCGAATCGTGGTGGTGGCATTTGCCGCATTCGCGGCGAGCGGGCTCGTCGGCGCTCTGGTGGCCTGGCTCTGGGTCCGACGGACGCAGGGCGCGCCGCTGACGGACACGACCCTGCTCTTCCAGCGGCTGTTGCCGACCCTCTGCGGCGTCGGAGCGACATCGCTGGGGCTTCTTGCGTTCGTGCTGTTCGAACCGCGCGGTCCGGAAGAGACGGGCCTGGTCCTGCGAGCGCTCGCCGGGCTGGGAGCCGTGCTGCTCGCGACCGCGGCATGGCGGGGATTCCGGCTGTATCGACGGACGCGCCGGACCGTTCGCCAGTGGATGGCGTCAGCCGAGGAGGTCGTGCTGCCGGGCATCGACACACCGATCTTTGCCGTCTCGGCGGCGTTCCCGATCGTGGCCGTGGTCGGACTCGTGCGACAGCGCGTGATCATCGCGCGATCGGTTGTGGAGGCCTGCTCGGCGGACGAGGTCGGCGCGATTCTCGCGCACGAGCAGATTCACATCGATCGGTACGACAACGTCCGCCGCGCGATGCTCACGGTGGCGCCCGATCTGCTGTCGTGGCTGCCACTCTCGGATCGGCTGCTCGACGCCTGGCACGAGCGGTGCGAGGAATCGGCTGACACCGGCGCCGGCCGGCTTGGGGAGCGGGGCCGCGTCCTGCTCGCGCAGGCGCTCATCCGCGTGGCGCGGCTCGCGCCGGCGCCCACCGCCGTCCACGATCTTCCTGCGAGCGCGCTCTACCGCGGCGAGGATCTCGGCCGCAGGATCCATCGGCTGCTTGCGCCGCCCATCGTCGCGACCGCACCGCAGCGAATGATTCACTACGCCGTCGCGCTCGGCATTCTGACATCGTTGCTCGCCCTCAGGCCGATCCACGATGTCGTCGAGGCCGCGGTCACCTGGCTGCCATAGCAGATCCGGCACGTCACCACATCAGCACGTCACGCTGTTCATGGTTTTTTTGAGAAGGTCTTCCCCGTCGGCCGCCGATCGAGCGTGGTGGCATGACGCGGAGGCGGCGTCAGCCGCGCCTTCTTCGGACGTGATCGATCGACTTCGACGCGATCTGTCCGTGGTGGCCTCGGCCGATGAAAAGGAGCGGAGAGAGGAGTTCGTCGAGGGCCTCGAGCGCGTGCTCGAGCTGTCGGCGAACGGCGGCCTGCCTCGGCTCGTGACGCAGCACCGCGTCATCGGGACCGACGTCTGCCACTTCGTGGCGCCCGTCAGTCTCGCCGGCCAGACGGAGTCAGCCGGGAAGCTGTTCGTGACCTCGCACCGGATCGTGTTTGCCGGCCATGGCGTCCAGGCCTGGCCCTGGCATCGGGTGCGCGGAGTCGTTCGCCTGGGCCGCGATCTGGCGATCACCGTGGCCGGCGCGGCCGAACCGGTCCACATTCAGTGCAACTGCTACGCCGACGCGATGACGGCGCATTACCTCTCCACCGACCTCGCCCACCGAAAACTCTGAATCGAGCCGATGGCCATTCTTCTTGGTACCGACGTGTTGCTCGACGGCGACCTGCTGCGAGGCCGCACGATCGGACTCGTGTGCAATCCGGCGTCAATCGACGGACAGTTCCGCCACGTGGTGGATCGCGTCGACGCCGGCGGCGTGCGGGTCGGCGCGATCTTCGGACCCCAGCACGGGTTTCGATCCGACCTGCAGGAAAACATGATCGAGACGGCGCACGCGAGCGACGACCGGCGTCGCGTGCGCGTCTACTCGCTCTATAGCGACATTCGCGAGCCGGACGCGGAGATGCTGGCAGGCCTCGACGCGCTCGTCATCGACCTGCAGGACGTCGGCACGCGCATCTATACGTACGTCTACACGATGGCCAACTGCCTGAAGGCCGCGCAGCGGGCCGGGCTCCCGATCGTGGTGTGCGATCGACCGAATCCGATTGGCGGGCGGCAGATTGAGGGGCCGGTCCTCGAGGACGGTTTCCAGTCGTTCGTCGGGCAGTATCCGATTCCGATGCGGCACGCGATGACGATTGGCGAGCTGGCGCTGCTCTTCAACGAGCATTTCGGGATCGGCGCCAAGCTCGAGGTCGTGAAGATGCGCGGATGGACCCGCGACCAGTATTTTTCCGACACCGGGCTGGCCTGGGTGCTGCCTTCCCCCAACGTGCCGACGGTGGAGACGGCGATGGTGTTCCCGGGAGGCGTGCTGCTCGAGGGCACCAACGTGTCCGAGGGACGAGGCACGACCAAGCCGTTCGAGCTGGTCGGCGCGCCGTGGGTCAGTGACCCCGAGAAGTTCGCGGCGGAGCTGAATGCGCTCACTCTGGCCGGCGTGCACTTCCGGTCCGCCTACTTCGAGCCGACCTTCCACAAACATGCCCAGGTCGGCTGCGGCGGATGCCAGATTCACATCACGGACCGCGCGTCGTTCCAGCCGGTCGCCGCCGGCGTCGCGGTGATCGACGCGTTCAAGCGTGCCTCACCCGATCGCTTCGAGTGGCGGCCGCCGCCGTACGAGTACGAGTACACGAAACCGCCGATCGACGTGCTCTATGGATCGGCGAAGCTCCGCGAGGGGCTCGACGCGGGGATGCGCGCGGCCGAACTGGTGGGGTCGTGGGAATCAGGCGTGCGGAGTTTCCTGCCGATTCGGGAGAGGTTCTTGCTGTATTGAGGCCCTCGCCCTCGTGATCTGCTCGGCGTGTTTGTGAGCGTGATTCGAGTAAATCTTCAGCCACTGCTCGACGCCGTACGAACCGTGCTCCGAATGCGTGCCGCCGCGCGTCCAGTCGGCCGGCTGCAGTCGATCGAGCAGTTCGGCCGTCGACTCTCGCGCGAAGCGCACGGCCTGAAGCGACGTCTCGATCGGCCGGTCGTAGTACAGCCGTCGCGCGTATTCGTCCTGGTCGTAGCCGTGAATGACGGGGCCGTCCTCGGCGATCAACCGGCGGAGGCGGATCGCGGCGGTCAACTCGCTGTCGGCCAGGTGATGCACGATCTCGCGCGCCGACCACTTGTTCGGCGCAGGCTTGGCATCGAGCTCGCCCGCCGTCGCACCGGCGAGCGCCTCATGCACCACGCGGTAGCCATCACGGTATTTGCGAATGAGTGCCGTTCGTTCGTCGTTGGTCATGATCCATTTTGTTCCCGGAGACCACTTGACTTGACGTGGTCGCCTGCGGCGGGCGTGAAACGCTCTCGATTACCACGTCTAGTCAAGTGGTCTCCGTGTCGCCGATTCACTGAAGGTATCATGCCCAAAGGAGGCGTCCGCAAGTCGTGAGCACCGCGTCGCAGGAACTGGGTGAACGATTCGAGCAGCATCTCTTCATCGCCGCGCCGCCGGCGACCGTCTTCGATTGTTTTTTCTCCGCCGAGGCGCTGCGCACCTGGTGGCAGGCCGTCAATTCGGTCACGACGCCGGTGCCGTTCGGCGTTTATGCGATCGAGTGGGTGACGACGCCATTTCGCGACGAGCTGCTCGGCGCGCTCGGCGGCGTCCTTCACGGAACCGTCGTCGACGTGCGGCCAGGCCATCAGTTTCTCGTGGCCGACACCTGGTGGGTGCCTCCTGCCGGCGATCCGATCGGCCCGATGGCCCTCCAGGTCGTGTGCCACCCCGATGCAGGCGGCTGCGATCTGCACGTCCGCCAGGACGGCTACGACCCCTCCCCGCGCTGGCGGCGCTACTACGCGGTCGCGTCCCGCGGCTGGCAGATCTCGCTCGCCTCGCTCAAGCGGTACATCGAGAGCGGGACGGCCAGGAGCGAGCCTTGAGCCTGGCCATCTGAAATCTGCAATCTGGGAATCTGGAATTTGGTCGGGGAAGCTGAAATCCGGCTATCTGCAATCTATCGGCGAATCTGGGATCTATCGGGCATCTCAAACCGACGATCTGAGATCGGCCAGATTCCCGGATAGGATGGCCAGATTCCCGGATAGATTCCAGATTCCCGATCGCAGATCGCCCCGATCAGATTCCAGATTCCCAGATTGCAGATTTCAGATTGACACCTTTCTGATCTTCAAGACTCGTCCCAACCCGATCGCGAGGGGCGCCGCGAGGAAGCTGAGCAGTGCCCCCATCTTCGCTTCGTCGAGCACCGGACCTGGCGGAAACGACGCCGTCGTGAAGAACAGCGCCACCGTAAAGCCGATCCCGGCCGTCACGCCGAGGACAACGAGCGCGCGATAGTTGAGCCCGCTGGACCGTCGCAGCCCGAACAGTTCGCCAATCGCGGTTGCACCGGCGACGCCGATCGGCTTGCCGATCAGGAGACTGAGCGTCACGGCCGCCGTGACCGGTCCCACACTCGCGACGGGTACGCCCGCGTTCACCAGGCCAAACATCATCAGGATCACCTGCACCGGGATCCGCCACCACTCCTCGAACTGTTCCATCGTCGCCAGTCGAATCGCCGGACGCGCACCGAAGCGCTTGAGATCGAACCGGCCATGCGGCATCAGTGGCACGATCGGCACCAAGGCCAGTGCGGGATGGATGCCGCCGAGGTAGAGACCGATCCACGAGACGAGTCCGGGACCGAGGACGTACAGCCAGAAGCTTTTGGTGCCAGTCCTGCGCAGGAGCCAGGCGCCGAACAAGGCCGGACCAAGTCCGGCCGCCACCAGTCCGAGATTGACTGAGCCTTGCGGATAGAAGAGCGCGAGGACGATCAGCCCGAGCACGTCGTCGGCGATTGCGAGGAGCAGCAGGAATGGGATCGCGGGATGGCCGGTGCGAAAGATGACGCGCGCGACCAGGTACGAAAACGCGATGTCCGTGGCGCACGGGATTGCCCATCCGCGCATGAGCTCGTCGGCTCGCCCGAGCCACAGCACGAACAGCGCGTAGATCGACGCCGGGACGGCCATGCCGCCGATGGCTGCGAGCACCGGCATGGCCGCTTGCCTTCGCTCCGAGAGGGGACCGCCCGGCAGCGTTGCCTCGTAGACCTCCTTGGTGACGAGCGCGAAGAAAAACACCATCGCGATGTCGTTGACGAAGAAGTGCAGGGCGTGGGTGAATCGCGTGTAGCGGTCGAGATCGAGATTGGCCCACACCAGGCCGGCAATCGCGCCGGCGAGCAGCAGCAATGAGTTGTCGAGGATGAACTTCAGGACGCGTCCCGCGCCGTCGAGTCGCGCCGGCATCGATCAGAGCCGCTCGACGCGCACGAAGTTCGTTCCCTCGCGTGAGAGGACGGGATGCATCGACACGAAGACCACCGTCGCACCGGCCGGCACCAGTGCGCGCGCGATCAACGTCTCGCGCACGTCTTCGGGCGCGAGACCTTCGGTGGTGACCGGAGTGACGCCCCAGACGAGGGCGAGCCGCGCGGCCGTTTTCACGGTCGGGGTCACGGCAAGAATGCGGACGCCCGGCCGCAGCGCGGCGAGCATTCGGGCGGTTTTGCCGGCGCCGGTGACGGCGACGATGGCCGTCGCGCGGGCACGTTCGGCCAGCGTCACCGCGGCTTCGCATAGTGCGCGGCCATGATCGCCCTTGATCGACGCCGAATGGCCGTCGGGAACCGCCAGACGAATGTCCTCGCCGTAGAGCGAACGGCCAGGAGTCGTCGCGAGCGCCTTCTCGGCTTCGCGAATGATGGCGTCGAGCGTCGAGACCGCCTTCACCGGATACCGCCCCACGGCCGTCTCGCCGGCGAGCATGATGGCATCGGCGCCTTCGTCCACGGCATGTGCGGCGTCCGTCACTTCGGCGCGCGTGGGTCTCGGCTCCTCGCGCATCGACTCGAGGACCTGCGTCGCGACGATGACCGGAATGCCGCGGCGCCTGGCGGCCAGAATCAAACGCTTCTGCACGGCGGGCAGCGTCTCGAGCGGCATTTCGATCCCGAGATCGCCGCGCGCCACCATCAAGCCGTCGGCCACCTGGAGAATATCGTCGAGATGCTCGACCGCCTGGGGCTTCTCGATCTTCGCGATGATCGGCATGTCGGGCGCGCCAGCTGAGGCCGCCGCCGCTTTCGCCGCCCGCACGTCGTCGGCCGACTGGACGAAGCTCAGCGCCACCAGATCGACGCCCATCGCGACGCCGGCCCGCAGATCCTCGATGTCCTTGGGCGTGAGCGCCGACGTCCGCAGCGCGACGCCTGGCACGTTGATGCCCTTGTGCGCTTCCAGCCGTCCGCCGGCGACGACGCGTGTGGAGATCTCGCCCGGCGCGACGCCGGTGACTGTGAGCTCGATCCTTCCGTCGTCGAGCAGCAGCGTGTGGCCGGTGCGGACCGACGTGAAGAGCGCGTCGGACGCCGCGGACACCCGGCCCGCCTTACCCGCGAACTCGCCCTGCGCGATGACGAGATCCGACCCGTCGGCAAGGTCGATCGGGTGATCGATCGGGCCGATGCGGATTTTCGGCCCGCTGAGGTCCTGCAGGATCGCGACGTCCCGTCGCGCCGCGCCGGCGATGTCCCGAATCCGCCGGCAGGCCTCGGCATGCGTCTCAATCGTGCCGTGGGAGAAGTTCAGACGGAACGCGTCGGTGCCGGCCGCGAGCAGGGCGGCAATCGTCGCGTGATCCGCGCACGCCGGACCGATCGTCGCGAGGATACGGGTGCGGCGCATCGCGTCTCCGGGGAGCGTACAATCACGTCGACGACTTGCACAACTTTACGGCGCAGGAGTGACGACGATGGATGACGTGACACCCGACACGCCTGCGGCGGATCGGCCCGTGGCGCCGGCGAGTCCGCCTCCGGCGCCGAGGCCGCCCGCGAGCGTACCGCCGCGGCGATCGGCGTCCTCCGTGCTGCCCCTGATCGCGCTGCTGGCCGTCGGCGCGCTGTGGTTGCGAACCGACGGGCAAATCGCCCGGCTGCGTGACGATCACCGGCGTCTGTCTCAAGACGTCGGCGCGCTGAAACAAACGCAGATGATCGACGTCGCGGGCGCGCCCGCTCTGGGTCCGGACAATGTTCCGGTTACGCTCGTCGAATTTTCGGATTACGAGTGCCCGTTCTGCGTCCGTCACTTCAAACAGACGATGCCGCAGATTGAGGCGAACTTCATCAAGCCGGGCCGGATCCGGTACGTGTTTCGTGACTTCCCGATCGACGAGCTGCATCCAGAAGCGATTCGCGCGCACGAAACTGCGCGGTGCGGGCTGGAGCAGGACCTGGACAAATACTGGCAACTGCACCGGTCGCTCTTCAGCGCGCCGGGCACCCACACGAAGGACGCGCTCGAGGCGCGAGCGCGCGAGGCCGGACTCGATACGGCGGCAATCCAGGCGTGCCTCGCGAGCGGCCGGGTGACCGCCGGCATCCGCCGCAGCGGCGAAGTCGCGTCGTCACTCGGGGCGAACGGGACGCCGGCGTTCTTCGTCGGCCTTCGCGAGCGCGGGTCGGATAGAGTGCGCGTGCTCGAAGCCATCAAGGGCGCGCATCCGTACTCGGTGTTTGAGCAGGCCATCCAGCGGGCGCTGGATCAGGCGAGATAGGCGCCCGACGGACGTAGGCCGGCCCTTCCGCCTTCGCTGAAGCTACGGCGGACCACCGAAGCCTTGGCGGAGGTGGTTAGGGCCGGCGCCCGCGGCGGGGCTAACGCCCCGCCCTACACCTCTCTCCACGGATCGACCAGCGCCTTCGGCCACTTGAACGCCTCGGCGGCGGCAAGCGCGTCATTCAGACCGCGCAAGCCGTATGTCGCCGCGCCGATCCGGTGCCAGGGCACGTCCCGGCCGTACCGCTCGAGCGCGCGCAGCGCGCGCAGAAAGTGCCCGACTTCGCTGCCCCAGCATCCGCGAATGTCGAGATGCTTCCGATTGATGTGCTCGTGCGCGTTGATCGTGCTGTCGCCGACGTTCGTGTAGTGCCCGGCAATGACGTACGCGCCGCCGTTCCGCGCGTGGAGCAGGCCCTCCTCGATCGCGCGCGCCGATCCGGCGGCCTCCACGACCACATCGGCGCCGGCGCCGCCGGTGAGCTGCCGGACGCGCTCGATTCGCTCCTCGGCCGTCGTCCGATCGAGATCGATCACATGATCAGCGCCCATCTCACGCGCGAGCGCCAGCCGGTCCGATGGCGCGCCGATCACGATGATGGTGCCGGCGCCGGCGCGACGCGCGAGCGCCGCGGTACTGAGCCCGACGGCGCCGGCTCCTTGAACCAGGACGGAATCGCCAAGCGTCAGTCGCGCGCGCTCGATGATGTGGACCGCCGTGAGCAGGCCGCATCCGCCGCCGATGTAGGACTCGAATGTGACGGCATCCGGGAGCTTCGCGATGACCACGCCAGGCTCCAGGTACACCATCTGCGCCCATCCGCCAAAGAGCCCGTCGTTGGCTGAATCGGTGATGCCGTAGACGCGGCGGGCGGGACATCTCGTCGGCGTCCGGTGCACGGTGCACGCGGGACACCTCCCGCACGTGCGATGGACGTCGAAGAACGCGACCCGATCGCCCTCGCGGAGCGACGTGCCGTCCGCGCTTGAGAGCGATCCACGCACCGCGCGCAGCGTGCCGGTCGTCACGTGGCCGGGGATGATCGGATACGGCACTCCGGAGAGCCGGCCATGCCAGAGGTGCACGTCGGTGCCGCACACTTCGGAGAGCGCCGTGTGAAGCAACGCCCCACCCATGGGGAGATCAGGCTCGGGAAACTCGCGGATCTCGACGGGCACCCGCGGCGCGGGCATGACGGCGGCCAGAACCATGGGGTCAGGTCTTGTATTGCCACATTTTGGCGGGATCACAGCAGTGTATTGCAAATTTCGCGCAGGCCGAAAAATGTGGCAATACAAGACCTGACCCCATGACGAGCGCCGTCGATGGCATCATGGACGGCCGGACTCGTGCCGATGATGACCATCGCCGACGCGCAGACACGCCTTCGATCGGGACAGACGACCTCCGTCGAGCTCGTCGAGGCCAGTCTTCAAGCGATCGAGCGAGACAGCGCGCGACTGAATGTCTTCGTGCGCGTGTGGGCGGACACGGCGCGGGCGGCCGCGCGCGAGGCCGACGCGGAACTCAAGCGCCGCGCCAACCGCGGCCCGCTGCACGGGATTCCGATCTCGCTGAAAGATCTCATCGACGTCGCCGGCGAAGTGACGACCGCCGGCTCGCGGGTCCTGGAGCACCACGTCGCCGAACAGGACGCGCCGGTGGTGGTGCGATTGCGGCACGCGGGCGCGATCTTTCTGGGAAAAACCAATCTGCACGAGTTCGCGCTCGGCACCACGAGCGAAGACTCCGCGTGGGGACCCGTCAGGCATCCACGCGATCCGTCGCGGGTGGCAGGCGGATCGAGCGGCGGCTCCGCGGTCGCCGTCGCGCTGGGGATGGGCCTGGCGTCGATTGGCACGGATACGGGCGGATCGATCCGCATTCCCGCGGCGGCGTGTGGCGTCGTGGGATTGAAGCCGACGCAGGGCGACGTGCCCAACGACGGCGTCGTTCCTCTGGGCAAATCGCTCGATCATGTCGGGCCGCTGGCCGCATCCGTGCAGGATGCCGCGTGGCTCTGGTCCATCCTGGCCGGCCGCGAGGTTGCCACGCTGGACCCGCCCCAGCCGGACGCGCTCCGGCTCCGGCAGCTCGTCGGGTACTTCGCGTCGCCGGTGGCTCCGGAAGTGCAGGAGTGCGTGGAGAACGCGCTTCAGCGGCTGCGGTCCGCAGGAGCCATCGTGACCCCCGCGGAAGTTCCGCTTGCGACGATGCTCGCCGATGCGTACGTCAACACGGTGCTGCCCGAAGCCGCGTTCTGGCACGAGCGGTATCTCGACAGCCGCGGCGACGACTACACGCCTCTCGTGCGAAGCCGGCTGCAGAGCGGCCGCGACATTCCCGCCGTGAAGTACTTCGCCGCCCAGGAAACGCGCGCGGAGCTGCGCCGCGAGGTCGATGCCGCGCTGGACGGCTGCGACGCGCTCCTGCTGCCGACGCTGCCGATCGTTGCCCCGCCCATCGGCGCGGGCGAGATCGCGATCGATCCGTCAAAGAAGGCGCGCACGCCAGTGCGAAGCGCCATGCTTCGGCAGACGCAGCTGTTCAATATGACCGGCCATCCGGCCATCAGTCTGCCGCTCGAGACCCGCGGCCTGCCGGTCGGGCTGCAACTAGTCGGCCGCCTCCACGACACGGCTGGCCTGCTGGCGGTGGCGGCCGCATGTGAAAGAATTCTGAGGGGTTGATAGAGTCTTGCCATGAAGAACGTCACCGCGGCCGAAGCGCATGCCCTGCAGCAGCAGGGTCATACCTACGTGGACATCCGGTCGTCGGCTGAGTTCGAGAGCGGCCATCCGGAAGGCGCGTTGAACGTCCCGCTCATCGAGCAGGATGAGGAATCCGGTCAGCTGCTGCCGAACCCCGACTTCGTCCGGGTGATGCAGGCGCATTTCGCGCCGGACGCCAGGCTGCTGATCGGCTGCCAGTCCGGCGGCCGCTCCGCGCGCGCCACGCAGATCTTGTCGACGTTTGGATTCGTCAACGTCGCGAACGTCACCGGCGGCTTCGGCGGCGCGCGCGATCCGATGAGCGGGCGGGTCGTCGATCCGGGCTGGGCCGGATCCGGGTTGCCGGTCGAGCTGGCCACGCCGCCGGGACACGGCTACCGCGAACTCGCCGCAAAGGCCGCCCCCGAGAAGTGATCGCCCGAGGGTTTCACGTTTGGGAGCGCCGGCTCGCGTCGGTTGACACGAATCGCATCGTCCGGCCGTTCGAGTGGGGACTCGACTGGCTCGACCTGGAGCGGTCGAGCGACGATCCCGGATCGCGCGTGTCAGCCTGGTCGCGTGAGGCGACGGACGAGAGCGAGCGGTTTTTCGAGACGACCCCGACGGCCGACTATCAGCGCGACGGCGACGTGCTGCGCTTTCCGAGCACGATCACGACGCCGTATGGGGCGAACAACACCGTCACCGTCAGAATCTTTCCGGCACAATCACGCGGCACGGCAGGAACCGGGAAAGCGGTCGTCGTGCTGCCGCAGTGGAACTCGAACGCCGAAGGCCACGTCGGTCTCTGCCGTCTGCTCGCGCGGTTTGGCGTCACCGCGCTGCGATTGAGCCTGCCCTATCACGACGAGCGCCGCCCAACGGAACTGGAACGCGCCGACTATATCGTCAGCTCGAACGTCGGCCGCACCCTCCAGGCCAATCGGCAAGCCGTGCTCGACGCGAAACGGACGATCGACTGGCTGGCCCGCGAAGGCTACGAACGGATCGGCGTGCTCGGCACCAGCCTCGGCTCGTGCCTGGCGATGCTCACCATGGCGCACGACACACGCGTCCGGGCGGGCGCGTTCAATCACATCTCTCCGTACTTCGCCGACGTCGTCTGGCGCGGTCTCTCCACGCGACACGTGCGATCGGGGATCGAGGGACATCTCACGCTGGACGAGCTGCGCGAGTACTGGATGCCGATCAGTCCGTGGCCGTTCATCGGTCGCGTGCGCGGCCGCCACGTCCTGCTCGTCTACGCGCGGTACGACCTCACGTTTCCGGTGGACCTCTCGCGGCACTTCATCGAGGAGTTCGCGCGCCAGGGCATCGCGCACGAGACCGCGAGACTGCCCTGCGGGCACTACACGACCGGAAAGGCGCCGTTCAAATACCTCGACGGGTACTACCTGACGCGGTTCCTGGTCGAACGGTTATAGGTACTTGAAGATCCCCCTCAGCGCGTCGTAGATGACGGCGCCGATGGCTTTCATGACGGGACTCACGTCGCCGGCGGACACGGCGTTGGCGACCGTGACGGGGTCGGTGAGGATCAGCCAGATCGTGGCCCCGGCGATCGTCGCGGCAAGCAGCCCGACGATCGCAATGAGACTCACGCTCCACCGAGCCACGTTCATCCTGGCAGTCTACCGCCGTTTTCCTCATGCCAACGCGGCGAAAAGCGCCTGCGGCTCGCGCGAGGATAGCGAGTCGGCGAGCGCCGGAGCGCGCGCGAGCAGGGGTGGGGCCCCGCGAGCATTGAAGAAGTTGACATTCGTCCACTCGCACGGGAGGCCCTTGGGGCCGCACCAACGTGAGAAACGGTCAGCCCTACAACGCTGATCCAGGCGTGAAGGTTAACTGCGGTCAGACAACCAACACGACCTTGCCAAACTGCGACGAGGATTCGAGGTATTGCTGCGCCTGCGCGGTTTCGGACAACCGGAACGTCCGATCGACGATCGGACGCACGACACCACGAAAGAAGAGCTCGCTCGCCCGGAGTAGTTCCGGTTTGCCGCCCATATAGGACCCGAGCAGCGACAGCTGGCGGGCAAACAGGTGCCGGAGGTCGAGCGCGGCGTCGTGGCCAGTCGTCGCGCCGCAGGTGACCAGCCGCCCGCCTCGACCGAGCGCCCGAACGCTCCGCTCCCAGGTCGCGACACCGACGTGCTCGATCACCACGTCGACGCCGCGGCGGTTCGTGAGCTCGCGCACGCGCGCGACGACATCCTCGCGGTAGTGATCGATGACGGCCTCGGCGCCAATCTCCTTGGCCCTCGCCAGCTTTGCGTCTCCACCTGCGGTCGCGATCACACGCGCGCCCGCCACCCGCGCCAGTTGCACGGCGGCCTGCCCCACGCCGCTGCCGGCGGAGACGACGAGCACGGTCTCACCCTCCACCAGGCGCGCGCGTGCGTGCAGCATGTGCCACGCCGTCAGGAACGCGAGGGGGAACGCCGCGGCCGTGACGAAGTCGATTCCGTCCGGCAGCGGGATGGCGTTGACCGCCGGCACGGCCACGAGCTCCGCGTCGCCGCCGTCGGATTGATAGCCGAGGACGTCGTACGTGTCGCAGTAGTTGTCCTGTCCGGCCCGGCAGCGCGCGCATGTGCCGCAGCTCAATCCGGGCTGCAGCATCACGCGGTCGCCGGCGCGCAGGCCGGTGACGCCCTCGCCGATCTCGCTGATCTCACCCGCGACATCGGCGCCCGAGATGTGCGGAAACGGAATCTTGACCCGATCGAGGCCGCGCCGCTGCCAGAGATCGAGGTGGTTGAGCGCACACGCGCGGACGCGCACGACGATCCATCCAGGTTTGGCGGTCGGATCCAGCGCGTCTTCGTACTGCAGAACTTCGGGACCGCCGTGCTGGTGGAACCGGACGGCTTTCATGGCCAGCGCATTATGGCTCGAGGATGCGCAGGTCGCCGTTAGACACGAAGATTTTCAATTGATCGATAGATCGATCAATCAATCGGTCAGAATTCGGGCTCGAAGTCGGTGATTGGCTTCCCGAGCGATTCGAGCGCCGGCTGACACCGCTCGGCGTCCCCGACCACGACGATCGCCGACTCGTCCGGGTGCAGGAACGCCCGCGCGGTCGTCACGATGTCGGATTCGCTCACCGCTTCGATGCGCGGGACGAAGCGATCGTATTCGTCCTCGTCGAGCTCGAAGCTGGCAATCTGGATCACGGCGCGGGCGAGTTGACCGGCGGTTTCGAAGTGTTTGACGTACCCGCGCGTGAGCGACGCTTTCGCCCGTGCGAGCTCGTCGGCGCCAACCGCGGCGTCCTCGCGAATGGCCTGGCACTCGGCCAGCACCTCGAGCACCGCCGGGGCCGTCGCCGCGGCATCGACGCTCGCGTCGCAGACAAAGCTGCCCCCGGCCGCGCGGAAGTCAAACGAGGTGCGCGCCCCGTAGGTCACGCCCATCGCCTCGCGCAGCTTCCGATTGATGCGGCTCGTGAACTGCCCGCCCAGGATCGCATTCACGGTGATGAGCGGATGGTAGGCGGGCGTGCGGCGCGGCGGTCCCGGGTGCCCCACCCTCAGATCGGACTGTGGAGAGCCCGGACGGTTGACGAGAATGACTCGGCTGTCGATCGGCGCCACGGACGGCGCAGGAGTCGGCACCCTCACCTGCCCGCCCGACCAGTGACCGAACGACGACCGCGCGGCTGCGAGCGCATCGGTCGCCGTGAGGTCGCCGGCCACGACAAGCGTCGTTCGCTGCGGACCGAACGCCGAGGACCAGAACGCCCGCGCCTCATCCACGGTAATGGCCTCGAGCGATCGCGTCGTGCCAAACGCGCCGTGGCCGTACGGATGCGATCCGAACACGGCGGCCAGGAGCGCGCGGTCGCCGGCCGCGCCCGGCAGCCGCCGCATCTGCCGGAGCCGGTTGACACGAAGCTCGCGGACGCGCACGAGATCGGCGTCGGCCAGATGGGGCCGCGTGATGATATCGGCGAGCAGACCCATCGCCCGCGGGAGGAACTTCGCCAGCGTGGTGAGACCGATGGTCGTGGCATCAGGCGCCGTGTCGACCTCGAGATGACTGCCGATGCGGGCCAGTGCGTCCGACAGCTCGATGGTGTTGCGAGACCCGGCGCCTTCATCCAGGAGATCGGCGACGAGTCCGGTCAGGCCCGGACGATCCGGGGGATCGCTCGCGGTCCCCGTGTCGAGCACGAGCATCACGGAGACGACGGGTACGGCGGGCTGCCCGATCGACCAGACCGCCAGACCATTCTCCAGCGTCGCCTGCTCGATGCGAGGAAAACGAATCAGCGCCGGTGGCCCGACACCCGGCAGCTCGAAACGGTCGGTCACCGCACGTCCTCGGCCGGCGTCGAATCGGCGAGCGCCTGGTCGGCCGCGCCCCGGGGGACGACGCTCAACGCCAGCGCCAGATCGGGATCGATCCAGCGTTCAGTCGCGCTTCGCAAACCCTCGCGACTCGCGTTCAGGTACCGCTGCAAATCGGCGTCGAAGTAGTCCGGATCGCGCCGGTAGACGTTGTAGGCGTTCAGTTGATCGGATCGTCCGCCGAACCCGCCGAGTGATTGCAGCCGATAGACGAACGCGGCCTCCGCCTGCGCGCGGCCGCGCTCGAGCTCGTCCTCATCGACCCCCTGGTCGATGACCCGCTTCAGCTCGTCGTGAATCGCGCCGGCGACCTCATCCAGGGTGTGGCCCGGCGCCGCCGTGGCGACGATCTGGAACGTGCTCGCCAGCTCCCGCGACGACTGGCTGGCCGCGAGTTCCGTCGCGATCCGCTGCTCGTGGATCAGGCGTCGATACAGCCGCGACGTGCGGCCGTTGGCCAGCAAGTCCGCGATGAGATCGAGCTCGGCATCGTCGGCCTCGAACAACGGCGGGGACGGCCACGCCAGGTACAGCCTCGGCAGCTCGACGCGGTCCTCGTACAGGATTTGGCGCCGTTGCGCCCGGACCCGAGCGGCCTTCACGGGTGAGGCCGCCGGCCCGCCGGGAATGTTCCCGAACAGCTCTTCCGCCAGCCGGAATGCCTCGGCGGCGGCGACTGCCCCGGCAATGACGAGCGACGCGTTGCCAGGATGGTAGTACCGCGAAAAGAACGCCCGCGCATCGTCCACGGTCGCCGCGTTGAGGTGTTCCGTATAGCCGATCGTCGGCCAGTGATACGGATGATCGGGCGGAAACATGGTCGACATGATCGCCAGCGGCGCCATGCCGTACGGCCGGTTCTCATAATTCTGACGGCGCTCGTTCAGCACGACGTCGCGCTCGGTCTCGAAACTGGCGTCCGAAAGCGCGGGCAGGAGCCAGCCCATGCGATCGGCTTCCATCCAGAGCGCGAGCCTCAGCGCGCCGGCGGGCATCAGCTCCCAGTAGTTCGTGCGATCGGTGCTCGTCGAGCCGTTCAGCGAGCCGCCGGCTTCCTGCAGCGGCTCGAAGTACGTGCGAGGCTGATGCGCCGAGCCCTTGAACATCAGGTGCTCGAAGAGATGCGCGAGACCCGTCCGGTCGGGCCGCTCGTTCTTGGAGCCGACGTGATACCAGACGCTCACCGCGACGAGCGGCATCCGGTGATCTTCGTGGACGATGACGTCGAGCCCGTTGCCGAGCGTTTGCTTGATGAAGGGAACGTTCACTAACTCACCGGTGTCAGCGGGATGGCCCGGCGGGAATAGGACGCGATCGACACCTGCTGCGCGACGCGTTCAGCGAGCGCGAAGAGGGCGCGCGCGGGCGGCGAGTCCGGCGCCGACACGACGATGGGCACGCCCGAGTCGCCGCCGCGGCGGACCGGCTCGTCGAGCGGAATTCGTCCGAGGAACGGCACCGAGAGATCCTTCGCCAGTTGCTCGCCGCCGCCCTTGCCGAAGATGTCGGTTTCGGTCAGGCAGTGCGGGCACACGAAATGGCTCATGTTCTCGACGAGGCCGATCGTCGGAACGTTGAGCTTGCGATACATCTGCACGGCCCGGCGGGTGTCGGCGAGAGACACCAGCTGCGGCGTGGTCACGAGCACGGCGCCAGCAACGGGAACCGTCTGGCTGAGACTCAGGGCGACGTCGCCGGTGCCCGGCGGCATGTCCACGATCAGGTAATCGATGTCGGTCCAGCGCACGTCGCGAAAGAACTGCTGGATCGCGCCGTGAAGCATCGGTCCGCGCCAGATGACCGGCGCGTCGTCCTGCGTCAGAAACCCCATCGAGACGATTTGGAGGCCGTAGCGCTCGGCCGGCAGGATTTTCTTTCCGTCGGTCTCGAGCTGGGTCTTCAGTCCCACCATGATCGGCACGTTCGGCCCGTACATGTCGGCGTCGATCAGCGCGACCCGGCTGCCCCGAGCGGCCAGCGCGACCGCCAGGTTCACGGCCACCGTGGTCTTCCCGACCCCGCCCTTGCCGGCGCCGACGGCGATCACGTTCTTCACGCCTTCGACGGGCGCGCGTCCCATTTCCGGTCGCGGCACGGCGCGCACGCTGGCGGTCATCTCGATCTCGACCTGCCGGACCCCGGGAAGCGCGGCCACCACGCTGCGCGCCTGGTCGCGCAGCAGGTCCTTCACCGGGCACGCCGGCGTCGTGAGCTCGATCGTGAATGCCACACGCTCGCCATCGATGCGCAGCTGCTTGACGAACCCGAGGGTGACGATGTCCTTGTGGAGGTCGGGATCCTTGACGGCTCGCAGCGCATCCAGAATCGCCGATTCGGTGACGGTGACCATTAATGCATTGTAGTGTGCAAGCGTGTCGAAGACGGCTTCTTGCCTGGCTTGGGCCTTACTTGATCTGCTGCTCGGCCCAATCGCCGATGTATGGCAGCTTGTACCGCTCCCCGCTGAAGGCCTTGAAGATCAAAACCGCCCAGAGAATGACGATCCCGACGATGAAGGCAAAGGTCAGCACCGGGCCAACGACCGGCAATCCCCTGAGCACGAAATGCACGATGACCACACCCAGGAACGTAATCGTCGATTGCATGGCGTGAAAGCGAACGAACCGGTCCTGCTTTTCGATGATCAGAAAGATGATTCCGGTGAGGGCGCCGCCCAGATACGCCAGCCCGGCGGCAAACCGGGGCTCCAGCCCGCTGCGCGATCCGCCGGGCTTCTTCACGCCCCCTCCAGCGGTTGCTCGTGAATCTGCGAGCGCGGCGGCCGGCCGAATTCGCGACGCGCATCGTCGTTCAAAAGCACCCAGAACGCGTAAATGCCGAGCGCCGTGCCGAACGGCACGATCACCAGGTTGGGAACGGCCAGGACGAGGGCCGCGACGCGGCCCGCGGCCCGGCGCCGCGCCAGCGCGCGCGCCACCAGCATCATCACTCCCCCGGCAGCGACCAGCGTGAGACCGCAGATGACGAAAAGCCACACGGCAGCATGCTCAGCTGCACCAAGGGATCCGAGCTCGCGAAGCGCGGTGTTCGTGCCGAGGGCCAGGACGAGGAGCGACGTGCCGACGAGCACGGCGAACACGCCCCAGATGAAGTGAAGCCAGCCGAGCACGTCTACGTGCGTCTGCATCAGCGTCGGAAGCGGGGACGGGAGTTTGCTGTGGAAAACTCCCGGGACATCCCCTCAGCAAAGGCACTTAAAGGAAGCAAGTCCCGGGAGTTTTCCACAGCAAACTCCCGTCCCCTTACTCCCCAAACGCCGTGCGCATCCTCGCGACGATTTCCGTCATGTTCACGAAATCGATGGCGGCGTCTCCCGGACAGCGGGCGTCGCTCGTCTGAGCGGCCGTCGAGCCGTCGGCGGCGCGGCGCGGCGGTGCGGAGTCTGCATGGGACGCGGCGGCGCGACGCCGATAAGCACGCTGCAGCCGGCTGGCCCGTGCCACACCGGAAGCGCCGAGGAGGTCGGAATGGTCAGGCACGGGAGTTCACGGCAGCGCTCAGCGGGCGCCCAGCGACTCGAGCAGTTCACGCCGGGAGGCGTCGTCGAGCGCGTCAAGGGCGACCGTGGCGTCGCATTCATCGCAGAGCACCTCGACCAGCGCTGGCCGGCCCTCTTCCTGAGGCGGCTGGAGCTGGCCATCGGCCACGCGCACCAGGTGCATTTGCAACGTCTTCACGAGGAAATTCTCCGCGTTCCCGCAGTTCGGACACGTCAGCGCCAAAATCCCTCTCCGATAGGCCAAAAACGAGCAGGCCCGTCAAGAGCATACCGCAGTCCTCTCGGCACCTTGGAGAAAAACCCTGATTGTTTGGGCCCGGACGGCCCTGTGGCTCACTCGAGTGGTACGTCCGGGAGGGGTCCCTGAGGGTAGACGACGCGGACGTCCACCGCGGTCGCCGCCAGCACGCTCGTGAGCGCCCGTGCGTACAGGTCGGCCTGCGCCCCATGCTCGGGCCGCCGGCCGCCGGTCTTGAATTCAATGACCGTCACGCGACCATCCGGCATCCGGACCAGGCAATCGATGACGCCACGGATCAGCTCGCCGGGCCGATCGGGTGGCTCGAAGGAGAAGGGCACTTCGTAGTGACAGTCGCCGGCGCGAAGCATCTGGACGAGGTCCGGGTGACCCCGCAGACGCGCGTAGAGCGCGATGGCCTCGCCTGCCAGATCCTCGAGGTCGTCCACATCGACGATCTCGACACTTCGCAAGAGTTGCGGGACGAGCGGAAGCAGGCTGGCGGCGTCCACTCCCGGGTCGAGCCCGCGCTGCAGGAGCCGATGGACGATGGTCCCGGCGAGCCGCTCCCGCGACATCACGCTCCGGGGCACGGTTGTCAGAGAAACGGCTGAGCCCGGCGGCGCGTCGGTGACCGCACTGACGGCGCGCTCAGCGGTCAAGAGCGGCGGAGCGGCTGCGACCGCTGGAATCGCCGCAACAGCGACCACATCCATTTTCGGAAGTTCGGCCGGCGGGCGGCACACGCGGAACGCGAAACTGCCGTGTGGCGTGTCCCAACTGACGCGGTCCCCGTCCCTTCGACGCTGCTCAGGGCCGGCCGGCAGCGCCGCGGTCGTGAAGATCTCGCCCAGGCCCGCCGGCAGGAGCGCGGCCAGACTCCGCGCCGATCGGCGCAGCTTGCCTTTCCTGTCGATCTCGGCCGCGAGATAGAGGCGATCGCGCGCACGGGTCACGGCGACGTAGAACAATCGCCGCAGCTCCTCGGCCTCGCGCAGCTCCTCGAGGCGCGTCGCGGCCGTCGCGTTGAAAGCCACTTCCGGTGAGCCGTCTGGACCGCGATCGATGACCGAGAAGCCGCCAGGCCGTCCGCGCCCGCCAATGTGGAGGTTCACGACGAAGACGATCGGAAACTCGAGCCCCTTCGCCGCATGGATGGTCATCAAGTTGACGGCGCCCGCGGCTTCGACGATGGCGTTCGATTCGTCGCCCGCTCGAAGCGTGTCGAAGTACTCGGCGAGCCGGCCGACCGTGGCATAGCCGCGATTCTCGACGCGGCGGACGAGCGCCCGCACTTTCTTGATGTTTTCGCGGGCTTGATCGAGCCGCCGGCCGCGCATCTCGAACGCGTACGCCGAGTCGCGCAGGATCACGTCGATCAGTTCGCTGGCGGGAATCCGATCGGTCAGGCTCAGCCAGCGGGCCACGTCGACCCGCGCACGGGCGAGCACCTCCCGATCCAGATCCAGATCCTCAAGGCCCGCCGCCTGACCGGAATCGTCCGATCCGATGAGCGATTCGGCGAACGTCGGCGCGAGTCGGGTCAACGCCGTATCGGACAGTCGGACGAATCGCGAACGAAGGAACTCGGCGGCCCGCAGGTCCGACTCCGGCTGCGCGAAAAACCGCAGCAGGGCCTGCAGATCCTGCACCTCTGGAGCATCGAAGAAACCCAGCCCCTTGTAGACATACGTCCGGATGCCACGCGCTTCGAGCGCCTCCTCGAAGTACTGATGGCCCGCGCGCGCGCGGAAGAGGATAGCGATGTCGTCCGGCTTGGCCGGCCGCGGCGCGCCGGATCGGTCGCGAACCATTTCCGTGGCGAGCAGCCGATGAGTCTCGTCGGCGACGGCGGCGGCAGACGCCGCCATCGATGCCGCGGCGACGACGCCGAGCACCGGCTGGCCGTCGCGGAGGGCGCCCGGGGCCACCGCCGGCACGGCAAATCGGTCCGCGTCGCCGTACGTGAATCGCTCGTCGAGCGCCTGATCGCTTTGGATCTCCTGCGCGGCCGCGTTGACGAACGCGAGGAGTTCGGGCACGGCGCGGAAGCTGGCGGTGATGGCCTGCCGGACCGGGCGGCCGCCGCGGAGCGCACCGATCTTGCGGGCGGCTTCGTCGAGGAGCGTGACTTCGGCGTGCCGGAAGCGGTAGATCGACTGCTTGCGATCGCCCACGACGAAGATCGACGTCGGCGCGTCGGCGATGCCTTCGCCCTCACCCCAGGCATCGACCAGCAGTTCCACCAGTCTCCATTGGAGCCGGCTGGTGTCCTGGAACTCATCGACCAGCACATGGTGGTACCGCGCCTGCAGTTTCAGACGGCTGCGCGCGAATTCCTCCTGGCGCTCCAGGAGCGCGACCGACCGCGCGAGCATGCCGGCAAAGTCGAGCAGCGCGTGTTCCTCCAGCAGCCGTTCGTACATCTCTCCCGCGATCGTGAGCAGTCGCAGCAGGCCACGCGAGAGCAACCCGTTGATGTCGGCGTCGAGACGCTCGAATTCCTCGAGGATGCCGGGTGCGAGCTTCTGGACGGCTGGCTCATGCCGGCGCTTCCCGTCAGTCGAGACGAAGCTCGCGCCGAATTCCTTGCCGACCTTCTTCCTCGGATCGCCGTTCTTCGTCAGGAAGTAGCGTTCGAGCCGGCGGCGGAGCTGCTGGACACGGGCCGGACCCTCCGGGGCGGCCGGCGACTCAGCGAGACGCCCCGACAGCTCATCGAGCGACGTCAGATCCGCGTGCAGCCAGGCAAATTCCGGCGCCCGGAGCGGACCGTCGTCGATCAGCGCGGCACGGTCGGGAAACGCCTCGAGCCGATCGCGCAGCCGGTTGATGAACGCCGACGCGGCGGCCACGGCCGTACCGGCCGTCGTCTGTCGCCGCACGAACTCGGCAACGGCCGGCAGCGCGACATGGCGGCGGTCGAGCAGCGCGCCGATGGCGTCGCGGAGCACGGGCTGCTTCACGCGCGTGAAGAGCAGGCGCACACTTTCGTCGTGCGGCACGAGCCCGCGCGCGGCACGCAGCGTGAGATCCAGCGCTTCATTCGCGAAGCGCGCCATCTCGGTCTCGTCGGCAATCTCGAACCCGGGATCGACGTCGGCCTCGAGCGGGAACTCGCGTAGAAGACTGAAACAAAACGCGTCGATCGTCGAGATCTGGATGTCGCCGATGCGGTCCTGGAGGTCGCGCCAGCGCTCGGGGGCGAGACCGCCCTCCTCGGCCCGCCGCCGCAGGAGGACGAGCACGCGATCGCGCATCTCCGCGGCCGCTTTCCGCGTGAACGTCATCGCGAGGATGTGGCGCGGATCGACGCCGGCTTCGATGAGCCTGGCGTATCGCGTCACGAGGACGCGTGTTTTCCCGGTCCCCGCCGATGCCTCGAGCACGACGTCGTTGGCCGGATCGACGGCGAACGCGCGCGCCGCCTGGTCGGGCGTCGCGGCCGCCTCGTCGTCACCGGCGGGCAGATCAAAGACAGGCGCGCCACCGGCGCGCCCCGCCGGAGCGGAGCGGGGCTCGCGGGGTCCCCGCGAGCGACGGCGAGAGGGGTCCGGGGACGAAGTCCCCGGATCAAAAAGAGGCGCGCCAGAGGCGCGCTCCGCCGGAGCGGAGCGGGGCGCAGGGGTCCCCGCGAGCGACGGCGATGGGGGGTCCGGCGGGGCGAAGCCCCCCGGATCATCAAAGAGACTCGGCTGCTTCATCGCTCTCGGGGGCGTATTCCTTGCGGCAGACCAGCGCGTACCGGCACCACTGGCACTCGCCCGGCCGCAGCGGCCGGGGCGGAAACTCTCCGGCCTCGATCCGTTCGACGATCGACGCGAACTCGGACGCGCGCGCGTCCACCGCCATGTCGGCCGGCTGCGACGACGATCCGAGCGGCCCTTCGAGCTTCTTGTCGTCGCCGAACGCGAGGTACATCGCGGACTTCACTGCATGCTGCCGCCCGTCCCGGGCCCCGAGCACCGCGCGGACGCAATGCGCGTACACGCCAATCTGCACCGAGGTGGCGACGTCGGGCAGCTTGCCCAGCTTGTAGTCGATGACGCGGACGGTGCCGTCATCGAACACGTCCACGCGGTCCGCCTTGCCACGAACCTCGATCGTCTTTTGCTTGAGGCCGAGGAGCTGCGGAAACGTGAATGGCCCGCGCAGATCGAATTCAAGCAGGCGGTCGACCACGCGGCCGCCGGCGTCAGACTCCAGCTCGAACACGCGCTCGGCAAGGCCGCGGGCCACGATCGATCCAAGGAGCCGCGTCTCCTCGAGCGCCCGATCCGGCTCGGGCAGACGTGACAAGGCCTGCCGCGTCAGCGACGCGAAGAGCGCAATCGCCTCAGGCAGCGACGAGGGGGTGATCGTGCCGCGGCCCTGCTCTTGCCACGTTCGATAGAAACGCTCGAACAGCTCGTGCACGAGCGTGCCGCGCTCGAGCGGTGTGAGGCCGGACGTCTCCTCACGCTCCTCCGGCAGGCCGAGCACGGTCTCGGAGAAGTACTTGAACGGACAATCGACGTACCGGTCGACACGGCTGACGCGGTACGGGCGGGGTTCGAGCGCGGCGACGAACCCGCGATACCGGCGGTCGTCGGCCGCCGGTCGCCGGCGCCGAAGCGCGAGCCAATCACGGGGTCCGGCGGGAAGATCGTCCGGCGCGGCGTCGAGCGCCAGGATTTCGTCCGCGAAGATGGCGGCGCGCGGTCCGTCCGCGGCCTCGATGTTGCTGAAGACGACGTCCGCCGCCGCTTCTCGAGCCGCCTCGACGAGCGGCGACCGCGCCACGATCGCGTCGCCGTCGAGCTGAAACGCGTGGAGCGTCGTCGTGCGCGTCGAGAGACCGAGGAGATCTCGAAACGCAGCCTGCTGCGCGCGCATGTGGTCGAGCTCCTGCGCCCAGCCGAGCGCCTTCAACAGGCCGCTCGTGTAGAAAATGCTGCGCGCCGGCCGCTCGGGCCAGTCGGTTTCCACCAGACCCACCAGGTGCACGTGATCGAACTGACCGAAGCGGGCGGCCACGGCGTCCACCAGATGCACGCCCCGCCGTCCGCGGCGCGGCGCGAACGTGTGGGATTCGATCTGATGGTGAATCAACGCCGTGAGATCGTCGTGCGGCCGGGCCTGATCGTCGTGCCGCCGAAACGCGCGGGACACATCGTCGAGCGCGCTCAGCACGGCCGCGCGGGCGCGGACCTGACGATCGCTCGCGAGGTCGTCGGCCGGCATCTGGCGTTCGTGGCGACGGAGAAAACTGGAGACGGACAGGACCTGCTCGGACGCCGTCTGGCCGCGCCGGTAGGCCATGAGCTCGTCCCGCAGGCGGGCCGCCACGCGTGCCGCTCGACGGGCGCGGTCGGGATCGAAACCCAGCCGGCCACGCCGTTGCGCGATCAGGCCGTCAATCTCCCCGACGTATGTGTCCGCTTCGTCAATCGAACGCCGCTCGGCCAGCGCGAGGTCGAGCCCCGCGACGTCCTCGCTCGTGACGACATCTTCGCCGGGGGCGTCGCGGAACTGCACGAGCCGGGACCGGAGGAGCGCCGACATGGCCTCGCGCGTCCCGCCAGTCCGCGCCACGGCGAGCACGAGATCCAGGAGCGCCGCATACGGTTCGGACGCGAGCGGCAACGCATCGAACGCCTGATAGGGGATCGCGGCGTCGCCGAGCACGTGCTCCGCGAGGTAGAGATAGGGCAGCGGCCGATGGAACACGATGGCGGTCGGCTCGTGCAACGGGGAGGCGAGCGCGCTGGCGCGCGCACGAATCGCGCGCGCCACGTCGCGCAGCTCCTCTTCGCGGTCCCGGCTGACGAAACAGGCCGCTTCACCCGCCGGACCGGGCGGCGTGAGCAGGATCGATCGCTCGCGTCCGGCGTCGGAACGCGTTTCGGTGAGACCCGGCAGCTCGCGTTCCGCCCGCTCGCGAAAGCCGGCGTCGTGCGTTTCGTCCGTGACGACGACGTCGATGGCGCCGAGCGTCCGAAGCCGCCCGAGAAGATCGAAATCGGCCGGCCAGAGTCCCCGTGGATCGAGTGGCCGATCGCCCACGGCAATCACGACGTGATCGAACGGCAATCCTGGCTGGGTCTCGATGAGCCGCCGCCGCAGCACGTGCTCGTCCGTCGAGCCACTGCCGGCCACGCCCCGTTCGTACCCGAGAAACGCGAATCCCAGGAAACATGTCTGGTGGATGAGTCCTTCGCTGCCGCGGTCCGTGCCTCGTTCAACGCGGAGCTGATCGAACAGCGACCGCGCAAACCGCCGAACGGAGCGTTGCCGGCGCCTCAACTCGTCGTAGAGATCGAGCATCGCCGCGACCAGGCCAGGCCGGAGGTGGAACGGCGATCCGTTCATCCGCTGCCGCCGGGCGGCGGCGCGGGCCGCGCGCGCGAGGAGCAGTTCCCGTTCGGCGCGGCCGAGAAGCGGCGCCCCGCCCGGCAGGGCGACGTGCAGCCGGGTCATCCACTCGTCGCGCGTCAGGAAGTCCGGCAGGACGATCGCGCGCCGGCTGCCGCGGACCGTCGCGGCCTCAATCGTCTGGCGCAGCAGCTCGGCCGACGCGTGCGTCGGCACGATGATCGCGCGACGCCGCGCCTCGAGCGGGCCGCCTGACAGCGAGAGATCGACGAGAGCCTGACGGAATCCTGCGAGCGTGGAACAACGGACGAGCGTGCGGCGTTGCATCAAGAACTTGAGCCGCCTTCGCGCCGAAGGCGCTTCGGCGAGCCAGGCCGAAGCCTTGGCGGAGGCCTGCGTCTACTCATCATTGATCGATCTTCGGCGGGAACAGCCGGCGTACGAGGCTCGCGCGCGCCTGATCGGCCAGCAGCACCGCGCCGGCGGCGGCCGACGACGCGTCACGCGCGTCGGCGAGGCTCTCGACGATGACCGCGCGCCGGCGGCGCTCGCACGCCTCGAGCGCCATATGAACCGAGCTCGACAACGTCGCGTGCACGTCGGCCAGGTCACCTGGCGGCGTCACACGCGCCAGGTCGGCCGCGTACGCCTTGAATCGTTCGTACGCGAGCGTCAGCCGCTCGAAAGGCGCCCCTCGCATCTCGCGAATCGCCTCGAGCGTGGGCCGCAGCCCGTCGAATCCCGACATCGCCGGCCGCACGCGACGCTCGTAGTCGAGCCGGCCGCGGCGGGCGTACGCGTAGTGGTCCAGCGCCAGGCGGTACGCCTTCGCCGCCTCGAGCTTGGCGTCGAGGCCGGCGATGAGCGCCGTGAGCTCGTTCGGGCGCAGCGAGCCGAGTTCCCGATCCCGGTCGACGGCCTGCCGCCGTGTTTCGGCCACCGCATCGACGTCGGCCTTTCCCAGCGCCGCGTCGGCCCGAGTGAGCAGCGCCGCGGCCAGCGTCGCATACGCCGCGTCAGCCGATTGTTCCATCGCGAGGCGTGTGGTCACCGTGGTGCTGAGGTCCGCGGCGCCCGGCGCGCCTTCGGTCGCGTTGGCGGCCACTCGCAGAATGGCCTGCCGCTCCGCACCCAGATCGGCGGCGCGCGCGGCCGCGAGCGCCATCGTCACCGACTCCCGCAGCGTCGGCAGGGGAAGGAGCGGCTCGAACTGGGCCGCGGCCGATCCGGCCACCAGGTCGAACGCGAAGCGCGACTCGCCGGCGGCCGCGCGCAGCTCCGCAATGACCTCATCGAACATCCCCGCGAGCTTCTGAACGTCGTCTGCCCGATAGCTGTAGTGCTCCTGCGACCAGCTGAGCAGGCGGCGTTTGGCTTCCTCAGCCAGCGCGAGCCGGCGCTTGGGATCTTCGATCTTGGTGAGCTGCGCGACGGACCGCTCGACTTCGGCCGTCATGGCCGCATAGTCGGCTTCGCCGTTGGTGGCGGCGTAGCGGGCCGCGCGCATGGACTCCGCGTAGCGTGCCGTACGGGCGACGTCCACGGTCGCCACGGGCAGACTGACCAGCTGGAGTGCCGTTTTCGCGCCGCCGTCGCCGACGACGATGGTGAAGACCACTCGATCGCCGACAACGGCCGACTCGCCGAAGCTCGGCAGCGCCTCTCCATTCGTGAGAAAGACGCGAAACATCGACGCGGCGTCTATGGCTTGTCCCTGCGGCACCGCCGCGGTCAGCAAAATGACGGCGATGCCGACCGCCAGCGCTTGCCTCATCCTCATTGACGATATTTCCGCCCGTCCGGCGCGGCGGCGCGGCGGATGTGGAAAACCTGTTGAAGAGACGTGGAAGGACTGTTCACCGTCTGTCCCGTGAAATATTTTTTTCGTGCTCCGCCGCGCAAACTCGCGCGGTCGCCCGGTTTTGCAGCAGCTTCGTACCGCGTTTCGCTTGCGGCGCGGCAGCGCTTCATTAGAATCACGTTCGGAACCGTTCGCTCCCCGCGCGGCGCCTGTGAATATCATTCGCTTTCACGAAACGATCAACGGCCGGCCCTATGTGATCGAAACACTCTCGGTCGGGGACCGATGGCGCGCCCAACTCGCCCGAATCCCCGGCGGCACGACCGCGCTCATGCCCTTCTACGGATCGACACCCGACGAGGCCGCGCAACACCTGACCGAGTGGCTCACGCGGGCGGCCGTGCGAGCGGGACAGACCCGCAAGACCTGACCTCGGACCTCGCACTGTTGTCGCGCGTCGACGCGATATAGTACGCCCCTTATGCGGATCTTGCGTCATGTTCTCGGCTGGATCGTGCTGGTCTGGCTCGCGGCGCCCGCCGTTTCTTCCGCACCCATCGTTCAAGCGCAAGACTCCGCCGCCGGTCCGCTGCCCCGCGTCTATCTGTTCGCGACGGGCGGGACGATCTCCAACCGCAGCGGCGGCCGGCTGACGGTGGACGAAGTCATCAAGACGGTGCCGAATCTCGGTCAGCGCGTGCGTGCCGAAGGCGAGCAGTTCTCGAACGTCGCGAGCACGGCCCTCACCCTCGATCAGTGGCTCGAGCTGTCGCGTCGAATCACCGACCGCTTCAAGAAAGACGCCGATCTGGCTGGCGTGGTCGTCACCACCGGCACCGACACGCTCGAGGAGCTGGCCTACTTCCTCCACCTGACCGTCCGGGACGAGCGGCCGGTCGTGGTCGTCGGGTCGATGCGCGATCCGAGCACGCTCGGGTACGAAGGGCCGGCGAACCTGGAGGACGGGTTCCGCGTCGCCGCCGATCCCGCGTCGCGCGGGATGGGTGCGCTCGTGGTCCTGAATGACGAGATCAACTCCGCGCGCGACGTGACAAAAACGGACGCGCACCTCCTCGACACGTTCAACTCCCGCAGTTACGGCGTGCTCGGCCGGATCGTCGATCGCGTGATGTACGTGCGGAAACCCATCCGGCGGCACACGGCCCAGAGCGAGTTCGACATCAGCGCCGTGAAAACGCTGCCGCGCGTCGACGTGATCCTCACCTACCAGGGCGCGCCCGGCGATCTCATCAAGGCGGCCGTGGATGCCGGTGCGAAGGGCATCATCGTCGCCGGCGCCGGCGCGGCGGCGCTCAGCGGCAGCCAGCGCGAGGGCACCGACTACGCGGTCGAAAAGAACGTGTTCGTGGTGGCCGTCACGCGAACCGGCAGCGGCAGCATCGCCGGCGGGCGGGGTAACCCGACCACGCGCCGGATTAGCGGCGACGACCTGCAGCCGGTGAAGGCGCGCATCCTCCTGATGCTGGCGCTCACGCGTACCGACACGCCGGAAGAGATTCAGAGGATATTCCGGGAGTACTAACAGGCTGCTTCGCAGCCTGAACTTCGAACTCAGAACTTTGAACTTCGAACTGCAGACCCGACGCTTCAGGAGCGAGTTCGAAGTTCTAAGTTCTAAGTTCTAAGTTCGAAGTTCGAAGTTCGAAGTTCCGGTTGCGGTTCTTCAGCAACCGGCTACACGTCCAGCCGATCGTCGTAGGGCACGGACTCGCCGTTCTCGAGGTATCGCCGCAGCACTCTCAGGTAGAGCGCCCAGCAGTGGCATGACGTGCGGTAGTGGGCGTTGGCCTCCGGCCAGCCGACGTGACGGAACTGCACGCGCGTGACGTTGCCCCGGCTCTCGAGCCGCACGCCCACCCGGCTCCCGGTCCAGTCGGCGTCGGCCTTCGTCATCTCCAACTCGAACTCGACGTCGGGCACGCACGTCGTGACACGCGCCCGCCAGTCGTATTCCGGCCCGAAGATCAGCTCGTACTCCGCGCCTTCACGCGGCTGGCCGGCGGAGCGCAGCGTCCACCAGGCATCGAGGCCGCGCGGCGTCGTGAACATCTCGAACACCCGGGGTCGAGGGGCCTTGATCGGAAAGTCCTGAAGAATGTCGGGCATGGGAGCGAGGAGAGTAGCAGGCTTGAGGCTTGGGCCTTGCATGAGCCGTACTTATGCCATCCATGATGACTATGAATTGGACTGATATCTCAGCGGTGATTACGATCGCCCCATGCCGCCCACATTCAATCTCGAAGAAACCCGGCGCGTCCTGGAAGGCACGCCGGCCGTGCTGCGCGCGGTCCTGGCGCCGCTCCCGCCGTACGTCCTCGACGCCAACGAAGGCGAGGGCACCTGGAACCCGATGCAGGTCGTCGCCCATCTCGCGTGGGGCGAGCAGGACGACTGGATTCCGAGAATCCGCAAGACGCTCGAGCAGGGTGACGCCGAGCCGTACACGCCGTTCGATCGCGAAAAGGGATTCGTCATCTATGGCGGATGGCCGTTGGATCGGCTGCTCGACGAGTTTGCCAGCCTCAGACAGGCGAGCCTGCAGGCGCTCGATTCGTTGTCGCTGCAGCCGTCAGACCTCAGGCGGCGGGGACGTCATCCCGAGCTCGGCCCGGTGACGATGGAACAACTGATCGCGACGTGGGTCACGAGCGACTGCGCGCATCTGGCGCAGATCGCCCGCATCCTCACGAAGCATCACGGACAGTTCGCAGGACCCTGGCGTCGGTACTTCAGCCTGCTCCGCGGCAGACCTCAGTGATCGCCGCGCAGCTTCTGGCCGATCCGGCGCGAGGGCGAGACCTGTTCGGCAAGCAGCTTCACGAGCGCCGATGTCGCCGGCTTCCCGTCGTGCTCGTCCCCCCCTGCTAACCGGTCGCGCTCCCCACATCGTCTAAGGGGAAAGCCGATATGGCGCCTTTGCCGCTCGTTCAGGGCACGCTCGATCTGCTCGTGCTTCGAACGCTGACCGACGGACCGAAGCACGGGTATGGCATGGCCACGCGGGTGCATGTGCTGACCGGCGGCGCGCTTGCCATTGAGGATGCCGCGCTGTACCAGGCGCTGCATCGCCTCGATCGGCAAGGGCTCGTCGACGCCGAATGGCGTCCGTCCGAGAACAACCGCCGCGCCCGGTACTACACGCTCACGGCCGCCGGGCGGAGACGGCTACGCGAAGAAACGGCCAACTGGCGGCGATACGCGCGCGCCGTCGAAGCGGTGCTGCACGGCGGCAAGTAACTGGCGATGCCCAAGACACCGCCGGCCCGCCGGCCGTTCTGGTTCCTCGGACGCCGTCCCGAAACCGTGCAATCTGACGTCGACGAGGAACTGAACGTCCACCTCGAGATGCGGCGCGAGGAACTGACCGCGCGCGGCCTCTCGGCCGATGCCGCGCGCCACGAAGCGCTGCGGCAGTTCGGCGATCTCGAAGGCACGCGGGAGTACTGCCGCCGGCAGGGTCATGAAAAGGAGAAGCGCATGCGCCGTCTGTTGATGCTCGACGATCTGACGCAGGACCTCCGGATTTCGTTTCGAGGCCTGCGGCGCGCGCCGCTGATGACCCTCACGATCATCGCGACCGTCGGCCTCGGCATCGGGGCGACGACGACGATCTTCAGCGGCGTGAACGCCTCGCTCCTGCGGCCGCTCCCCTACCGTGATCCCGGACAGCTCGTGCGGATCTACACCGACTCGCCGCCCAACAAGTGGCATTTCTCAGTCGCCGACTACCTCGCGTTGCAGGCGCAGCAGACGCACTTCGAACGGATCGGCGGCTATTCGGATCGGTCGATGGCCTTCAGCGACGCGGGCGGCGCCGAGCGGCTGCAGGGGCGAATCATTTCCTGGACCTTTCTTGGCGTGCTCGGAGTCGTCCCGGTGGTCGGACGCGACTTCACCGAGCTCGACAGCCAGCCGGGCCGGATGTCGTCCGTCATCGTGAGCCAGGGGTTCTGGCAGCAGCGCCTCGGCGGGCGCGAGGACGTGATCGGATCGACGATTCGGCTCGACGCTATCGATCATCAGGTGGTCGGCGTGCTTCCGCCGCGCGTCGGCCCGTTCGTCCAGGGCCAGCAGTTTTTCGTGGCAGCGCAATGGAGCACGCCGCGGCGCAGGGGTCCGTTCTTCATCCGGGTCGTCGCCCGGCTCCGACCGGACGTCTCGCGCGCGGCGGCCGCCGAAGAGCTGCGCGCCATCAGCCACCGGATCTTCCCGATCTGGCGCGTTTCCTATCAGGACGAGAAGGCGACGTTCGCGATGATGGACTTGAAAGAGTTCGTCGTCGGCGACGTGCATACGATCGCCGGACTCGCGCTCGCCTCCGTCGCGCTCGTGTGGCTGATTGCGTGCACGAACGCGTCGAACCTCCTCATCGCGCGCGTGACGAGCCGGCGGCGGGAGCTGGCCGTCCGCTCCGCGCTCGGCGCCTCGCGAGCGCGCGTCGTCCGGTACCTGCTGGCCGAGAGCAGTCTCCTCGCGATGGGATCGGCGGCCATCGGCATCGCGATCGCGTGGGGAGGCGTCAACCTTCTGCGCGAGCTCGCGACCGGCTACTTCCCGCGCGCGTACGCGATCGCGTTCGATGGGCAGTCGCTCGCCGTCCTGATTGGGCTCACGGCGGCGAGCGCGCTGCTGTTCGGACTCATCCCGTCCGTGCATGGAGCCGGCGGACCGGTGGACGAGTCGCTGCGATCGCTGGGCCGGTCGTCGACGGGCAGCCGGGCGGTGCGGCGCCTGCGCCGAGTTCTGGTCGCAAGTCAGTTCACCATCGCGACGCCCCTCCTCGTGACGGCCGGCTTGCTTGCCGTCAGCCTCAACGAGCTGGGACGCGTGGACCTCGGTTTCGATTCGCGGAACATTTTGAGCGGCGGCATTCAGCTGCCCAACGCCACGTACGGCGAGCCGCAGCGCGCGGCCGCGTTCTGGGACGACCTGAAGCGTCGCGCCGAAGCGCTGCCAGGCGTGGCCGGCATCGCCTACGCCGATGGCCGTCCGCCCAACGACGTCGGCAACATCAACAACTTCGATCTGGAAGACTTCCCTGCTGGCGAGGGTCAGCCGCAGCCGGTCGCGCCCTGGGTGAGCGTCACGCCGGACTACTTCCGGCTGCTCGGGTTGACGCTGCTGCAGGGACAGATCTTCGACGAGCGCGAGGGTCAGAGAGAACAGCTCGAAGCCGTGGTGGTCGACCGGGCGTGGGCGACACGGTTCTTTCCTGGCCAGAGCGCAGTTGGGAAGCGATTCAAGGAAGGCGGCTGCACCCAGTGCCCCTGGACGACCGTCGTCGGCGTCGTGAGCGACGTCAAGTACGCCGGTCTCGAAAAACCTGACGAGGGCAGCGTCTACTGGCCGATGGGGAATGATTCCAACTTCCGCTACATCGTGCTTCGCACACGCACCGATCCTGCGGCCGTCCTGCCCGGCCTCCGCCAGGTCGTGCGAGAGCTCGATGCCGGGCTGCCGTTCTCGAACGTCGCGACGGTCGACGAGCTGGTCGCGCGTTCTTTGCAACGGCCGCGATCGCTGTCCCTGCTCGTGGGCAGCCTCGCCCTCGTCGCGCTGATCCTCTCGACCATCGGGATCTACGGCGTGATGGCGTATTACGTCCAGCAGCACACGAAGGACATCGGCATTCGTGTCGCGCTCGGCGGCAGCCGCGGCGCGCTCTTCCGGCTGGTCGTCGGACAAGGCATGAAGGTCGTCGCCGCCGGAATTGTTGTCGGTCTGGCTGCCGCGTTCGGGCTCACGCGTTTGATGTCGAGCCTGCTGTTCGGCGTGAGCACGGCGGACACGCTGACCTTCGTCGCGGTCGGCCTGCTGCTCTCGCTGGTGGCCCTGATCGCGTGCGCCGTTCCCGCCAAGCGCGCCGTCGGCGTGGCGCCGGCAATCGTCTTGCGGAACGACTGAAGATTGATGCCGACCGGCGTAGAATGGCGCCGGTGCCCTTCAATCTGATTCGCCAGGCCGAGAAGCCGGAGGCCATGTCGCTGCTCGGCAAGCCGCTGTTTCGGCCGCCAGTGCCCGAGGCGAACCGGGCCAGGATGGAGGCCGACGCCGCGGCGGCCTTCGAGCAGGCCAGGAAAGAGCCCAGCGCCGAAGCGATCATCTGGCTGGGACGCCGAACGGCGTATCTGGGCAAGTTTCGCGAATCGATCGACGTCTATACCGGCGGGATGCGACTGTATCCGGAGGATCCGCGGCTGTATCGGCATCGCGGCCACCGCTACATCACGGTGCGCCAGCTCGAGCTCGCGATCGCGGACCTCACGAAGGCCGCGAGTCTGATCGCCGGCAAGCCCGACGAAGTCGAACCTGACGGCCAGCCGAATGCGCGCGGCACGCCGACCAGCACCCTCCATTCGAACATCTGGTATCACTTGGCGCTCGCGCGTTTTCTCAAGAACGAACCCGCGGCCGCGGCCGAGGACTGGCGGCGCGCCCGCGACGCCGGCAAGAACGCCGACAATCTGGTTGCTGCGAGCGCCTGGCTCTATGCCGCATTGCGGCGTGCCGGCCGCGCCGAGGACGCCAAAGCCGTGCTCGGTCCGATCCGAGCTGATCTCGATGTCATCGAGAACACCAGCTATCACTCGCTGCTGTTGATGTTCAAAGGCGAGAAATCGGCCGCTGACCTGCTCGCCGCCGCGCCAGAGGGCGCGTCCGGCTCCGCGGTTCGATACGGCGTCAGCGCGTGGTATCTCGGCAACGGCCAGACCGCCGAAGCCAGGAAACTGTGGGAAAAGATCCTCGCCGGTCCGGATTGGCCGTCGTTCGGCTACGTCGCCGCCGAAGCCGACACGGCGCGTTCAGCCCGCTGACAAGCGGCAAGTTCTAAGTTTGAAGTTCTAAGTTCGAAGTTCAGGCCGCGTTTTCAGCGGCCTGCTAATCTAACGCCCGGCCAGGATGAGATCGACCAGGCCCGTTCGATCGGCTTTCGCGTCCGTTGATCCGTCAAGGAATTCAAGGCCGATGATGTGTGTGCCCGAACCAGGCCGGCCAGGACGCGTGTGAACGACCCTCGCCAGCACGAAGACGGAAATGCCTTCCCGCAACGAGAACAGGAACTGATGCGTTTCGTCGATCCTAAGCGGCAGGCTGGTTTCGATTCTGAAACCCCCGGTGCTGAGATCCAGAACTGTAACCGGCGAGTCGAATGTCAGTGACTCTCCAGTCAGCTCCCCGAGAATCTCGACGCGGGGCGAACGCCGGCGCTCACGGGCCGAACGGTCTGACCGCTTCGGCGACTGGACTTTAGTGGAGGGCCGGCGGGAGGCCGGGCGGCGCAGCGTTTTGACTGGCACGTCCGGTCTTATCGGCGGGCCGTTTTGGAACTGTACGGCCGGTCCGGCGGGCGCTCGCCGGCCGGAGCGAACCTTCCTGCGCTCTTGATCGTCATATCTTGACAATCAAGATGAACGAGACCAACACTGAAGTCATCCAGGGCACGCTCGACATGCTGATCCTGAAGACGCTGAGCCTCGAGCCCATGCACGGCTATGGCATCGCGAAACGCGTGGAGCAGATCTCCCGCGGCGTGTTCAAGGTGAATCCGGGATCGCTGCTGACGGCGCTCCAGCGGCTCGAGCGTGCCGGCTGGCTCGACGCCGCCTGGCGTCAGACCGAGAACTCCCGCCGGGCCAGGTTCTACACCCTGACGCGCGCGGGCCGGAAACAGCTCGACGCGGCCACGGCCGATTGGAAGCGCCGCGCGCTGGCCATCGCGCGGCTGCTGGACGCGGAGGGCTAGCACCGTTCCAACTTAACCACCAATGAGCACGACCCTTCACTTCGACCGTCGTAGCGACTCCAAGCGTTTCGCCTCTTGGCGGAACAAGTTAGAACGGCGCTAGCCAGCCATGTCACTGTGGCGGCAGGTCACACGCGGCTGGCGCGCGCTCACGAGGCCGGGTGCGGCCGACGACGAGGTCGACCACGAAATACGGCACTTCCTCGAAGAAGCGGAGGCCGCGTATCGGGCGCAAGGGATGACGCCGGACGAAGCACGACGGGCGGCCCGGCTCGACATGGGCGCGCCGGTTGCGGTTCGCGAAGAAGTGCGGAGCCACGGCTGGGAAGCGATCGTCAGTACTTTTTTCGCCGACGTGCGGTACGCGGCGCGGCAGCTCCGGCGGGCGCCCGGCTTTGCGCTGGCGAGCGTCTTCACGATCGCGCTCGGGATCGGCGCAAGCACCGCGATCTACAGCGCGATCAAGCCCACGCTGCTCGAACCCTTGTCCTATCCCGACCCTCATCGGCTCATCACGATCTGGGATCACACGCGGGACGGGCGGCGGCTCGAAGTGACCTTCGGCACCTACCGGGAACTGGCCGAACGATGCCAGCTCTGTGAGTCGCTGGCCGTCACCAGGCCCTGGCAGCCGACGCTCACCGGTCCGGACGAGCCGGAACGGCTGGAGGGCCAGTTCGTCACGGCGGATTACTTCCGCGTGTTTGGCGTGCTGCCCGCACTTGGGAGCGGCTTCCAGCCGGCCGACGATCGGCCCGGCGGCCGGGCCGTGGTGATCCTCAGCAACCAGCTCTGGCGACGGGTCTTCAATCCCGATCGCCTTGTGATCGGACGTGACCTGGTCCTGGACGGAATGCACTATGCGATCGTCGGTGTGATGCCGGCGGGGTTCTCGGACATTCTGGCGCCCGACACCGAGCTGTGGTCGCTCCTGCAGTACAACCCGGCGCTTCCGGGGAACGGCCGTGAGTGGGGACATCACCTTCGGATGGTCGGCCGCTTCGCCGACCGAACGTCGTACGAGCTTGCCGCCGCTGATCTCGATGCGATTGCGCGGAATCCGCTGCCGTCGTTTCCGAGACCGCGCTGGGCGGCGCTCGGCAACGGGTTCGCCGTGAGCGAACTGCAGGAGGACGTCACGCGGAGCGTTCGGCCGGCGCTGGTCGCCGTGATGATCGCCGTCTCGATCCTGCTGGCGATCGCCTGCGTGAACGCGACGAGTCTGCTCCTGGCTCGCGCGGCGCAGCGGCGCGGGGAGCTGGCCTTGCGCGCGGCGCTCGGCGCGGGCCGGCCGCGTCTGGTCCGGCAGCTCGTCACCGAAAGTCTGCTGCTCGTTGGTCTTGGCGGCGCGCTCGGTCTGCTCATCGTCACCGCCGGCATCAAGGCGCTCGTCGCGATCACGCCCCCCGGTCTGCCGCGAGTCGACGCGATTGCCGTTGACGCGACGGTCTTCGCGTTCACGTTTGGCCTGACGGCAGTGATCGGTCTCGCTGTCAGCCTGTTGCCGGCGCTTCGCGCCTCCAGCGGCGCGCATCGCTCCGGCCATCAAGAGAGTTCGCGCCAGGCCACGAGTGGTCATCGCCGGCTGCGGCGCGGGCTCGTGGTCGCGCAGGTCGCGTTGGCGCTCGTGCTCCTCGTCGGCGCCGGACTCCTGTTGCGGAGCCTCCAGCGTCTGTTCGCGGTTCCGACAGGTTTTGAATCTGCCCAGGTCGTGGCGCTGAAAGTTCAGGTGTCGAACCGGCGCTTCGATGCCGAGGCGATTCATCAGCGGTTCGGGGAAACGCTCGCCGCGGTTCGCGCGGTTCGCGGCGTCGCTGCCGCGGCGCTGACGAGCCATCTTCCCTTCGGCGGCGAGCTGGATCCCAATCGGTATGGCATCCAGGTCGAGTTGCGCCCGGACGATTCAAGCGCGCGGCTGGGCGATGCCTATCGGTACGCGGTCAGCCCCGGGTATTTCGAGGCGATGGGCATCGCGCTCCGCCGCGGCCGATCGCTCGACGAGCGCGACACCGCCGACGCGCCGCTGTCGGTCGTCATCAGCGAATCGCTCGCCAGCCGCCGGTTCCCCGATCAGGATCCGATCGGACAGCGGATTCACGTCGGTCCGGAGAATCGACCGTGGTACACGATCGTGGGCATTGTCGGCGACGTGAAGCAGACGTCGCTGGCCGCCACTGAGACCGACGCGGTCTACGTCACGACGCCGCAGTGGCATTTCGCCGACAACGCGCTGTGGATCGTCGTTCGCACGGCCGGGGACGCCGGCGCGTCAGCGGCCGCGATTCGAGAGGCGATCTGGTCGGTCGACCGGAATCAGCCGATCGTGCAGACGGTCAGTCTGGAAGACCTGGTGGCGCTCTCGGCCGCCGAGCGGAGCTTCGCGCTGGTCCTGTTCCAGCTCTTCGGGCTGGTCGCGCTCGTGCTGGCGGCAACCGGCGCTTACGGCGTCCTGAGCGAAGGCGTCACGGAACGCACGCGCGAGATGGGTGTGCGGCTCGCGCTTGGTGCGTCGCGGCAGGCGATCGTCTCGATGATCGTGCGCGAAGGCACGTGGCTCGCAGGTGCCGGGATTGCGCTTGGTTTGGGCGGCGCGATTGTCGCGAGCCGTGCGCTGACGACGTTGCTGTTCGGTGTGTCGCGGCTCGATGCCGTGACCTATGTGGGCGTCATTGGCGTGGTGTTGAGCGTCACGCTCGTGGCGTCTGCGATACCTGCCTGGCGCGCCGCACGCGTCGATCCGTCGATGACGCTTCGGTCGTAGTCGCCTCCCGCCTTCGCTCTGTCGAGCTTCGGCGGGCAAGCAAGCCTCAAGCCACGGTCGCTCCGAACAGCGCGCCGACGGCCGCGGTCGCGAGCATCGCCAGCGCTCCCCAGAAGGCGACCCGCCCGGCGCCAATCCACGCTGATGCGCCACCCGCGCGCGCGGCGAGCGCGCCAAGAGCCGCGAGACAAATCAAGGACGTCGTGGCCACCACATAGACGACCGTATCGAGCGGGGCGATCATGACGGTCAGAATCGGCAACGCGGCACCTACTGCAAACGTCGCCGCGGACGCGAGCGCCGCCTGAAGCGGGCGCGCAGCAAACGTTTCGGACAGGCCGAGCTCGTCGCGCGCGTGCGCGCCAAGCGCGTCGTGCGCCATCAACTGCTCCGCGACGGTGCGGGCCAGCTCCGGCTCCAGGCCGCGGCCGACGTAAATCGACGCAAGCTCTTCCTGTTCCACGGCGTGGTTCGACGCCAGGTGAATCCGTTCGAGGGCAAGATCGGCGCGCTCGGTATCGGCCTGCGAGCTCACCGACACGTACTCGCCGGCGGCCATCGACAGCGCGCCGGCCACCAGGCCAGCCACGCCCGCAAGCAGGATGTCGTCGCGACCGGCATTTGCCGACGCGATGCCGACGACAAGGCTCGCGGTGGAGACGATGCCGTCGTTGGCGCCGAGCACGGCGGCACGCAGCCAGCCGATGCGTCCGGTGCGGTGGCCTTCACCCGGCGGCTTCCGAATTGACTGCGGTACGGGAACGACTGTGCGCGACATCTTTGTTATTAAACGTCAGGACACACGCCGCGAGTATGGGACCGTACCAAGAGGCCGCACTTCACGAGATGCTGTTTTCTGGAGGCACGCTGAACGCGAAGCTCCTGGGCGGCGAGGCTGTCGAAGCCGATCGCCGTGCGGACTTCTCGACGAGTTGAGCGCTCGCGGAAAACTGGATCAGCGGAAACGGTGTACGGAGCGGATGGCGGAAGCCCGTGGGAGTCGAACCCACCCTTCCCGTGTAATGCGGGAAGCGGCCGGTTTTGAAGACCGTGAGGGCCACCGGACCCCGTTGGCTTCCGAATCGGAGTGGATGGCGAACCGGCCCGGGGACTCGGGCCGGTCTGAAAGAGACTTAACTGTCGAGCAGCCGGACCTCAGCGGCCCGCGGGCCCTTCGGCGATTCCTCCGTCGCGAACTCGACACGCTGGCCTTCCCGGAGCAGCTCGAACACCGCGCCTCTTACCGAGGAGCGATGGAAAAAGTGCTCGACGCCGCTCTCGTCTCGAATGAACCCGAACCCCTTGTCGATCAACAGCCGTGCAATCGTGCCGCTGGGCATGATTGTTCCTTTTCCGAGAGGGCTCCCGCCCCGAAAGTCTTGCCCAAATTGAGGATACGAAAGCCAGTCTAGGCACGTGGGTGCGGCCAAGTCAAGGATAGGGCGGGCGATCCCACCGTCGGCTTAGTTGCCGCCCTTGCCCGCAGCCGCCTCGACATCCGCCCTCGTCAGCGGCCGATCCGGGTTCGGCGGGTGTGCCTGAATCCACGTGTTGTAGTCGAGCTTGAGCCGGTTGAGGGCTTCGACCGCCGACTTTAGAAGTCCTATCTGAGCGGGGGTGGGATTCACAGCCGTGATATCCGCCGTCCACACGGCTTTCTCTGCTGGCAGATAGACGGCCAGCAGGCCATCACTGTGCTCGTTCGGGATGCGATGGAGCTCGACGACCTTGCCGTTCGTCCCTTTGCGCACGTCGCGATCGCCGACGGCCTCGACGACGTTCGGGCGACGAGCCGCCACTTTCGAGAGGCTGTCGCCAATGAGCGTGCGCGGGCCCGCGAGCAGCCGTTCGAGGACCGGCTCGTTGTTGCGGTGCGTCAGAATCGTGGCGCCCTCGGCGATGGCCGCACCAAGACCACCCGCGTGATCGAAGTGTGCGTGCGAGTTGACGACGAATCGGATCGGCTTGCTGGGAATGGCCTGTTTGGCCGCCGCCATCACCGCCAGGCCGCGGGCGTCGTTCTGACCGCTCTCGACGACGACGATGTGATCGCCCATGTCGATGGCGAGCGACGTGTAGTTGCCACCAATCTTGAAAACGCCTTCGCCGATGCGCTCAGCCGTCGGCGGACCGGCCGCGGCCGGCGGAGCACCAGCGGCCGGCGGTGGAGGGGGCGGAGCGCCACCACCACCCGGTGCGCCGGCGCGGCCTGGGGGCGGTGGCGGCGTGAGAAGTTCTGTGAGGTTCGATGGGTTCGGAGTGGCCGTCGTGATGGTCGCCTCGAACGTCTGCAGGCCGGCCTGGCGCTGGACGATGCGCGTCGGCACTTGCACGCCGTTCATGTTCTGGTAGTTCGAGTACTCGAATTCAACGAGCAGGTCCCCGGCAACGGCGTGCTCCACGCGCGTCTCAACCCTCGTCACCATGTTCTGACCGTTGATGTAGCCCGTGACCGTGTAGGGCTCACCCGACGGCGACTTCCTGTTGGCCGGTGAAAACGAGACGACTTGCTGGCCTCCTTGCTGGCGTACGGTCGCGGTGCCGGCTCCTGCCCCTTTGAGGAACCCCCACGGCGTCGTCCAGATGTTGAGCGCCTGTCCCCAGGCGGTGCCGGCCTGCGCGCCCGTGGTGTTCTGGTTGAACACACCCGGCGTCGGCGCAGGCGCGCCCGGCACAGTCGGGGGCTGGGTCGGCCCGGTCGCCCGCGAGACGAGCGAGGCCGGGTCGGCCGCCTGGGCGAAGTTCAGCGTGCGAGTGTAGGTGGTGATCAGCGTCACATTCACCGGCCCCATGGGCTCGCCAATGCTCTTGCTCTGGCCGAAGGCCCCGGTTCGCGCGGTGCCCGAGTACGTGATCGAATTCAGATTGTCCACGCCCATCGCCTTCGACGCCGCGGCGACGACCGCACTGGCGTTCTGGGCGGGAGTGGCTGTCGAGAGGAACGTCATCATGAGCGCGGCGACGGTCAGGCTTCTCAGGAGCATAGGTGCCTCTGTCCTTAGCGTAACCTTTACAATGAGTCCTGTCGTGCTGCGCGACTCTGCATGCGCGGTCCAATCGTCGTGAAGGCTTCCACGGTCGCTGCGCTGGGCCTCGCTCTCCTGACCGGCGCCTGCGGGGGGGCACCGGCGCCCGCGCCGCCGGCACCCTCGAACGCCAGCCCCGCACCGCGTCACACAGAGCCGGTGTCGGGCGCTGTGCTCAATCCCGATGTGGCGGCAACCGTCGACAACGTCTTGTCGTCCGCCGAGCACCCCGGCCTGGGATGGGGAAAGATCCCCGACGTGGTCGCGGCGTTGAGGCCACTCTATGAAGCCGAACCAGACCGGCTCTTTTGGTTCGACGGAACCACCCCTTCGACGGCGCTTGACCACACGCTCGCTACGCTCTCTGCCGCCGGCGATCACGGTCTCGATGCCGCAGACTACGACGCGGCCACGCTCGGCGGACAATGGTCGGCGCTGCAGAAGGGCCCCGTGGCACCGGCCGACCGCGCGCTGTTCGATCTTGGCGTCAGCGTCGCGGCCGCACGGATACTCAAGGCGGTGTACGTCGGCCGTGTCGATCCCGCGACGATGTACTGGGGATACGACGTCAGCACGAAGCAGCCGGGTCTCGCCGCGTTGTTGCGCGATGTGCGCGGGGGCAAGCGGCTCGCGGTTGTCCTCGACGGCCTCTCGCCCCCGGTGGCGCACTACGCCCGCGCCCGGCGCACCCTGGCCGCCTACAAGGCGCTGGCGCGCGCAGGTGAACCGCCGCGCGTTCCCGAACTGCCGAAGGGAAGGACGAAGGTGGAGCCCGGCCAGACCTGGGAGGGCATCCCGGCGATCGCCATGCGTCTGCGCGTCCTTGGCGACCTGGCGGCCGATGCCACCGTTGACGGTACTGCGTACTCTGGCGCGCTCGTCGAAGCGGTCAAGCGCTGCCAGGGGCGTCACGGCCTCGAGGCCAACGGCGTGGTTGGCGCGGGTTCGATCCGGGCACTGAACGTGTCGCTGGCTCAGCGCGTGAGACAGATTGAGCTGGCTATGGAGCGCATGCGCTGGCTTCCGACCCTGAGCGATCGACCCAACGTGTTCGTCAACGTGCCGCTGTTCCGGATGTGGGCCACCGATCCCACCACCGGGGACGAGCCGCTGCGGATGAACGTGGTGGTCGGCAAATCGCTCGGCCACCAGACGCCCATCTTCGTCGAGCAGATGGAATACGTCATCTTCCGGCCGTATTGGAACCCGCCGCGGGGGATCGCCGTCCGGGAGATCGTCCCAAAGGCGCGGCGGGATCCCTCGTATTTCGTGACCGAAGCGCTGGAGATCGTCGAGCGCGGCGACGACAATGCTCAGACGTTCGAACCAACCCCCGAGAACCTGTCGAAGGTCGTGGCCGGCCGGCTGCACATCCGCCAGAAGCCCGGCCCGAAGAACTCGCTCGGCCTGGCCAAGTTCATCTTCCCGAATGCCGACGACGTCTACATGCACGGGACGCCGTCCCAGCAGCTCTTCTCGCGCGCCAGGCGCGATTTCAGTCACGGCTGTATCCGCCTCGAGGATCCGGCGCGGTTTGCGCAATGGGTGTTGCGGGATCAGCCGGAATGGACGCGGCAAAAGATCGAGGCGGCCATGCAGGGAACACGACCCACGCGCGTCAACCTGAAGCAGCCGCTCACCGTCGTGCTGTTCTACGATACGGTCCACGTAAACTCGGAAGGTGTGGTGTTCTTCGTCGACGATATCTACGGCGACGACCGCGACCTCGACGTGGCGCTCGCGCGCGGCTATCCCTATCCGGTCAAGGGCTGAGCGGCGTCAAGAATGTCGCGATTGACCCGGCGTTCTATAATCCGCACTTCTCATGCATCTCGAACCCACCCGCCGGCCGCGTCTGCCGGCGGTCGGTCTGACCGCCGCGTTGACCGTGGCGGGAGTCCTCGCCGCGCCGCCTGAAGTTCAGACGCCCTCGCAGTCGAACGCGCCGTCCATCCCGAGCCGACTGTGGGTCGACGCGACGTCCGAAACGATCGGCGAAACGAAGGAGTGGACCAACAAGGTCGAAGTGGCCGATCTCGACGCCGATGGACGCCCGGACCTGTTGTTTGCCAACGGCGGCAATTACTCCGAACCAGGTCCGCCCGAGCTGAGCCGCGTCTTCTTCAATCAAGGTCCCGGCCGTCGGTTTGTCGAGCGGACCACCGCAGTCTTCGGTCCAACGCCCGCTCTCTCGCGCGTGATCAAGGCACGCGATGTGTCCGGCGACGGCCTCGTCGACATTTTCGTCGGGACGACCTACCAGACGCAGAGCCGTCTCTACCTTGGCACGGGCGGCGGGAGCTTTCGCGAAGCCACCGCGACGCATCTGCCGCAGGTGACGCTCAGCGTCGGCGATCTCGAGTTCGGCGACGTCGACGGCGACGGCGATCTCGACGTCGTCCTCGCCGACTGGGGCGCGGGCAACAACATGACAAATGTCGGCGGACGAACCCGGCTCTGGGTGAACGACGGATCGGGCCGATTCACGGATGCCACGGACGGCCGCATGCCGGACGCGCTCGTCCGGTTCTCGTGGGACCTCGAGCTGGTGGACACTGACAACGACTACGACCTCGACGTCCTCGTGTCGTGCAAGCGCTGCGCCGGCAGCTACCTCTTTCGCAACGACGGGAGCGGAAAATTCGCGGACGAGTCACGCGTCTTGCCCGCGTACACGAACAACTACGAATTCGAGGCGATGGACCTGGACGGCGATACGTTCCTCGATCTCGTGACCATCAACGACGGCGATATCGTGAACGAAGTGGGTTCCAGCCGGCGCGAGCATGTGTTCAGAAACGACGGCCGCGGCCGCTACCGCGACGCGACCACACGCTGGTGGCCGCCGGAATCGAACATCGGCGAAGACGACAACATCGTCGCGTTCCTGGATTTCGATTCGGACGGCGACGCCGACTTTGTCGTCGGGTCGCTCAGCGGGCCGGATCGGCTGTTAATCAATGACGGGAAGGGTCACCTGACGCTCGCGCGTGATGTCTTTGACGGACCGGAAACGCCGGGGACGTTGGGCCTGGCGCTGGCCGATCTCGATGGCGACGGCCGGATGGACGTGATTCAGGCGCAAGGCGAACATCCCACCGCCGTGCAGGAGCGTGTCTTTCTCGGCCGCGGTCTGCAGCCGGACATGTCGCCGCCGTCGGTCACCATCGTCAACGCCCGAAAGCTCGGTGGCCGGCCGGATGTCACGATTCGTGCGCGTGTGCACGATCGGAAGAGTCCGTTGTTGGCGACTGAACTGCGGCGGGTCGAAGTTCAGTGGGACTCGGAAAAGGGTCCGGCCTCCGTGGCAATGAAGTGGTATGGCGAATACCTGTGGCGTATCGACATACCGGCCCAATTCACTGAAGGCACCGCCTTTCGCGTCTGCGCTACCGACGCCGCCGGAAATACCGCATGCGCCAGCCCCGCCCTTGCTACGCGATGATGTCCTGAATGACCTTGCCCGAGACGTCGGTGAGCCGGAAGTCGCGGCCGCTGAATCGGTACGTCAGCTTCGTGTGATCGATGCCGAGCAAGTGGAGGATCGTCGCGTGCAGATCGTGCACGTGTACGGGGTTCTCGACTGCCTTGAAACCGAAATCATCCGTGGCGCCGTAGGTCATCCCGCCCTTGACGCCGCCACCGGCCAGCCACACGGTGAATCCGAACGGGTTGTGATCGCGGCCATTCTGAATCGAGCCCGCTCCGGCGCCCACTTCCACGACCGGCGTGCGCCCGAATTCGGATCCGCAGACGACGAGCGTGTCTTTGAAGAGGCCGCGTGACTTCAGGTCCTTGATCACGGCGGCAAACGGCTGATCGGAATCCTTGGCGTTCTTGCGGTGCTCCAGGATGTCGGCGTGGTGATCCCAGGGATCGCCGGCGGCGTAGTAGACCTGCACCATGCGGACGCCGCGCTCGGCCAGCCGGACAGCCATGAGGCACCCGCGCGCCGTGCTGCCCGACCCGTACAGCTTCAGCGTCGCTTCGCTCTCTTTGCGAATGTCGAAGACCTCGGGCGCTTCCGTCTGCATGCGGAAGGCCACTTCCATCGACTTGAGGGCCGCCTCGAGTTGCGGATCGCGCGGCTCGGCGACTTCGCGCAGCTGATCGAGCCTGGCGAGCAAATCCAGCTCGCGCCGCTGTTCCGGCAGCGCGAAGTCCTTGTTGTAGATGAACTGGATGAGCTTCTTCGGATCGAACTCCTTACCGATGATTTGATCCGCGCGCTCCACCTTGGACGGGATGAACGTGCCCTGATGCACGGCCGGCAGGAAAGCGCCGTTCCACAGCGGCGGCCCGACGGTCGTGGGCATCGTCGGGCAGAGCACGACGTAGCCGGGCAGATTCTGATTCTCCGTCCCCAATCCGTACGTCAGCCACGACCCGAGCGACGGCCGCCCGGCCTGCGTGTGGCCGGTGTTCATCATCAACATCGACGGCTCGTGGTTCGGAATGTCCGTCTGGACCGAGCGAACCACGCAGATGTCGTCGATGCATTCGCCGACGTACGGGAAGAGCTCGCTCACTTCGATGCCGCTCTGTCCGTACTTCTTGAACGTGAACGGCGATTTCAGCAGCATGCCGGTCTTGCGCTCGGTCGCAATCTGACCGCCGGGCAGGGGGTGCCCGTGGTACTGGGTCAGCGCCGGCTTGGGATCGAAGCTGTCCACCTGCGACAACCCGCCGTTCATGAACAGAAAAATGACGCGCTTGGCACGGGCCGGATGATGCACGCCGCCGGTCGCCTGCCGGGCGTCGAATCCGGCCGCCGCGAGCGAATCCCCCACCAGGCTGGCAAACGCCATCATGCCGAAGCCGCCGCCGATGCGGCAGAGCGCGTCGCGGCGCGTGACGGGCGGTGGACCTTTGTGCATATGAGAAAGGTTTTGCCTTGGGCCTTTTGAACTTACTTCACAAACAGAAACTCGTTCGAGCTCAGCAACACCTTCACGTACCGGCCCAGCACGGTGACCGGCAACTTCTCCTTGTCGTCGCCGAGCGCGCCCGCACCCGGGGTGACACCCGCCATCATGCCTGGCGGTCCGGCGTCGGCGGCGTCCGGCGGTTCGGCGGGCGCGGCGGGCTTGGACGCTTTGTCCGCGCTCGCCGCTTTTACTTGTTCGGCCTTTTTCTCCTCGTACTGCTTCATCGGCTCAACAGAGAGGAACTGGCGGCCGGCGGCTTCCTCGGCCGGCGTCGGCGCCCGTCCGAAAATCAGGCGATAGGCCTTCCGAATTCGGGCCGTGTCGTCCTTCTCCGCGCGAATCTTCTCGGCGACACGCTCGGCCTGCTGTTGCATGAATTCGCTGTTCATGAAGAACAGCCGCTGCAGCGGCACGTTGGTGGCGAATCGCTTCTCGGCCGATTGGCTCGGGCTGGGAAAATCGAACAGCTGCAGGAACTCATCCAGCTTGTAGCGTGACACCTTGCCGTAGATGGTCCGCCGGCCGGAGAGCGGCGTCAGCGGCACCGATGGGCCGCCCATCCTGGTGTCCAGCACGCCCGACACGGCGATGACCGCGTCACGGATCTGCTCGGCACTCAGGCGATGCGTCTCGGCCCGCCAGTACAGCCGGTTGCCCGAGTCCTTTTCGGCATTGGCCGGCAGCGTGGCGCTGCTCAGCTGGTAGACGGCGCTCAACATGATCTCGCGATGCAGCGCCTTGATCGAGAGCTTGTGATCGATGAATCGCTGCGACAGGTACTCGAGCAGCTCGGGGTTGGTCGGCCGCTCGCCGTTCTTGCCGAAGTTGCTCGGCGTGTCCACGAGGCCGGTCCCCATGTGGGCTTTCCAGATCCGGTTGACCATCACGCGCATCGCGATGGGCTGACGGAGGATGGCTTCGGCCATCTCGAGCCGGCCGCTGCCGCGCGTGAAGCGCAGCGGCTCGCCGGGGCTGAAAATGCTCAGGAACCCTCGCGGCGCCTCGTCGCCGAGCCGGAACGCGCTGCCGCGCACGCTCACTTTGAGATCGACCGGCTTTTCGATGTCACGGACACCGTGAATGTACGCGTACTTCTCTGGAAGCGCGTCGCGCATGGTCTTGATGTCGGCGCGCAGCGACTCGATCAGGCTGCGGCGATCCGGCCCGAGCTGCCGCTCGAGGCCCCATCCGCGAAAGACGAGCAGCGCGGACTTGGCGCGCGTCGGGTCCTGCCCGGCGACGACCATGCTGTCGAGGTCGCGAGCAAAGACATCGGTCCACAGGTTCATGCGTTCGTTCGGCAGGCTCTTCAGCTCCAGCCCGCAGCCCGGGCAGAAGTCGTCGTTGGTGATGAACTCGTTGGGCAGGTTCGCGCGTTCCTTCTTCTTGGTCCCGGGCAGCGCTTTCGCCCGGATGATGTCGTTCTCCTCGTCGATCGCGCGCTTCTCGAGCAGGACGTCGAGCACCAGTTCCTGGAACTGCTCGCTCAGCCGCTTGGCCTCGGCCGCCGTGCCGCCGGCCTTGACCAGCTCCTGCCAGGCTTTCAGGAACGGATAGAACGCCGGCGGCTTGTCGAGGAACCGCAGCCAGCGATCGAAGAGCTCGTAATCGAGCTTCTGCGCGTCGACCGTGCGCGCCTTGTCAGCCTTCGGCTCGCCGGCCACACGCCAGGCGGCCTGCATGTACTTCGCCGACTGAAACGCGAGCGTCTCGGCCAGCTGCTTCGACTCGCGCGAGAGATACTCGCCCAGCAGCTCTTCCTTCTTCTCGATCTTCTTTTCCTGCGCCTTGTAGTCGTCGACGACGGTTTTGGGCGCGAGGGGATACTCATGGTACGGGGAGTTGAGGAAGACGCCGGCGAGCGCGTAGTAGTCGTTGGTCGGAATCGGATCGTACTTGTGATCGTGACAGCGGGCGCACGCCACGGTGAGGCCGAGCAGACCGCGGCTGACCGCGTCCACGCGATCGTTGCGCTCGTCGGCACGGGTGATTTCCACGGCGCCATTGTCGTAGTACCACGGACCCAGACCGAGGAACCCGAGCGCCGGCAAATGGCGGACGCGCGAGGGCTCGTCCAGCAGATCGGCCGCGAGCTGCGCCTTCACGAACTGGTCGTACGGCAGGTCGTCGTTGAACGCCCGTACGACCCAGTCGCGATACAGGTACGCGTTCGGATACGACGCGAACCCGCGGCCCGACGGATCCAGGCTGCGATAGTCGTCTTCGGCGAAGCGGGCGACGTCGAGCCACACCCTCGCCCAGGCTTCGCCGTAGCGCGGTGACGCGAGCAGTCGATCGACGACCTTGTCGAATGCGGTCGGCGACTTGTCGGCCAGGAACGCGTCCATCTCCTCGGGCGTCGGCGGAAGGCCGGTGAGATCGAGCGACGCGCGACGAATCAGCGTCGGCTTGTCGGCGGCCGCGACGGGGCGCAGGCCTTCACGCTCGAGCCGGGCCAGGATGAATCGATCGATGCCCGTCCTGGGCCACGACCCGTCTTTCACCGCCGGTGGCGGCGTGGACGTGATGGGCTGGAAGGCCCAGAACGCGCGATGTTCAGCCGTGATGGTCATCGCGGGCTTTGCGGCCGACGCCGGCGTGCTGGCCGGCCAGGGAGCGCCCGCGCTCACCCAGTCGACCAGTGCCTTGATGTCGTCGTCCTTCAGCTTTGGCCGGCCGCTCGGCATCTCCGGTGCCTTCGGCTCGCGCCGCACCGCTTTGATGAGCAGACTCTCGTCCGGCTTGCCGGGCTCGATGGCGGGTCCCGATGCGCCGCCCTTCAGGATCGCCTCACGCGAATCGAGACGCAATCCCGCCTTGGGGTTGTCGGTATGGCAGTCGTAGCAGTTGGCGGCAAGGATCGGCCGGACGCGCACCTCGAAAAACTCCGGCGTCCCAGCCTCGGCGGTCATCGCCTGCGCCTGCGGCGCCGGCTGGACCTGACGCGCGTGTATCGCGACGCCCAGTGCGGCAACCAGCACCAGCATCGCGCATCCCCAAAACGAAGCTCGACAACGAGGCATTCCGAGTCCGCCCAAGGACAAGCCGATATTATGGACGTCCATGCCGGCCGCCAGCAAATTCCTGTGCCTTCTCCTGACAGTACTGTTGGTTCCGACCGGCAATTCCGTGCAACCGCAGGAAAAGGACACGAAACCGGTCGCCGCGCCGGCCGTCACGCTGCCATTCGCGCGCCTCAAAGCTGAGGCCACCTTTGACGTGTCGGGCGAACGAGTCGTACTGGCGGCCGCCGATGCCATCTGGATCGGCAGCCGCGAGACGTCGTCGGTCGTCCGCATCGACCCGAAGACCGGCAAGATCACGCAGACGGTGAAGCTCGCAGCACCGCCGTGTGGCGGACTCGTGGAGGGATTTGGAGCGCTCTGGATTCCGTTGTGTGGCAGTCCCGCCGGCCTCGCCCGCCTCGACACGAAAACCTACGAGGTCGCGGCGACGATTTCCCGGGGCATCTCCACGATCGCCGGCGCGCCCGCAAGCGCCGCACGCAGCGTCTGGCTCGTCGCCGATCAGAAAGGCACACTCCTCCGCATCGATCCTGAGACCAACGCCGGGATCGCCGAGATCCACCTCGGCGCGGGCGCCCGCGGGGTTGTGTCGGGACCGGATGCTCTGTGGGTGCCGGTCAGTTCGAGCCAGGCTGTCGTCCGGATCAATCCGAACAACAATCTGATCGTCGAGACGATCAAGGTCGGCAAGCAGCCGCGATCGGTGTCGGTCGGCGAAGGCGCTGTCTGGTCCCTGAATGCCGGCGACGGATCGGTCTCGCGAATCGACCCGAAGACCAACAAAGTGACGGCGACCGTCACACTTGGTGTGAAGATCGGCGAGGGTCAGATGGTCGCTGGCGAAGGGTCGATATGGATCACCTCGCCTGCCGCGCCGCTGATCCGCGTCGACCCGCGGACGAATCGAGTCGCCCAGATCTTCACCGGCGCAGGCGGCGGCGCGATGGCGCTCGGCCACGGATCGCTCTGGATTGCCTCCAGTCCAAAGACCGTTTCACGAATCGATCCCAAGCTCGTCGAAGCGACGCGGTACTGAAGGTGCGCGATTCTATTGCGGAGGCTTCGGCGCTGCGATCGTGTAGTTGGCGGTGAGCTCGCGCAGGAACTGCAGCAGGTCCCCGCGCTCGGCGCGAGTCAGCTTGGCCGGCTGCAGGTTCGTCCGATCCAGCCACTTGTTGGGGATGCCGCCTTTGAGCATCTGATCCATCGCCTCCTCGAGCGTCGCCACGCTGCCGTTGTGAAAATACGGCGCCGACTTGCTGATGTCGAGCAGCGTCGGCGTCTTGAAGGCGCCCCGATCACGATCCTCCTTGGTCACGTTGTAGCGCCCGAGGTCGGGCTCCTTCGCCGTCATGCCGACGCCGACGTTGTGGTACTGCTGGTCCGTCAGCAGCAGCCCGGAGTGGCACTTCGAGCACTGGGCTTTGACGTCGAAGATCTGGTAACCGCGCCGCGCTGACTCGGAGAGGGCCGTCGTGTCACCGTCGCGGAACCGGATCCACGGCGAGTCTGTACTGACGATGGTGCGCATGAAGGCGGCCAGGGCCTTGGGGACGTTGTCTTGTGTGCAGCCTTCGTTGAACGCGGCCTGGAACTGCCGTTTGTAGTCGGCGACCTGATTCAGCGTGGCGCAAATCGCGTCCATGCCGGGGGCGCCTTCCTTGCCGCTGGCGCCCATGTTGCCGCCGCTCCACGCCGCTTTCGCCTGCCCCTCGAGCGTCTTGGCGCGCCCATCCCAATACCACTCGCTGTGATAGCCGATGTTCCACATCGTGGGGCTGGAGCGCGTCAGCGTCTTGTTGAACGCGCCGATCGCGACAGGCCGGCCGTCGGTCAGGCCCTTCTCGGACACGTGACAGGAATAACAGGAGCGTTGGCCGTCACCGCTCAACCGCGTGTCGTAGTAGAGCTCTTTGCCGAGGTCGACCTTGGCGGCCGTCATCGGGTTGTCGCCGGGGATGCGCATCGCTTCGTAGCGCGCCAGCGCCGGTCCTACAAAAGGTGGCGGCGCGGGCGCCGGCGCGGGCGGCGCCGATTCACGCGTGCATCCGGCGATCACCGGGCCCAGCGTCAGGAGCACACCGCCGGACACCGTCACCCATCCCCGCAGCGAGTTCTCGTTCCGCATCAGTCCTCCCAGGTGCCCTCGCTCCGCGTTCCGCTATCGCGCCCGCGCGCTGACGATCTCTTTCGACGGGCACAGGCGATGACGCGCGTACTATACGTTCAGCTACGCGGCGTTTCTACTGCGCCGTTTTGACCGGCCGGAAGAGCCCTCTATAATTGGAGTTTCGGCTCGTCCCAGTGTGGGCCAGTAGCGCAGTTGGGAGCGCGCATGAATGGCATTCATGAGGTCACCGGTTCGATCCCGGTCTGGTCCACCACCCTTCGCTCGCCTGCATTCGTGAGCGAGCTTCGGGTGGCAAGCCACCCTTCGCGTGTCCTTCAGAGTAGGGTGGGTCTTTCAACAGCGAGCTCACGGGTCTGACAGGCGAAGGGTGTCCACCATAGCGGCGCCCAGCGTCAGTTCGCGCCGCGAAGGTGGACGACAGCGCACACACCGCGTCTGGCCGCCGATGGCGAATCAGTGTGGTCGTGCCCTTCGCTGACGGGGACCGGGGTTGATCCCCTCCACCCCGTTGTCGTACCGTCGAAAGTAGCTGGGCTCCCCGGTCCAGAAACCGGCGCGCGACACGCGCGTTCGATGTTGGGGTCCGCCCAGGAGTGGCTGACGCGGAGGAGCTGACGATGAGTCTCAAAGACAAGCTCGAGATCGGCCTCAAGCCAGACGCGCCGTATCGCCCGGACAATCTCCCGGAATTCCAGGAAAACCATCCGGCGTGCGAAGATGCGAGTACGCCAGGCACTTCTGCCGGAGTCGAAAAAGCCCGTGAGGACTGCGGCGATGCTCCCGCGCCCCGGAGCGTGGCCGCCAAGCTGAAAGCCCGGCGTCGCGAGATCACGCCCCGCGTGACTGCAGCGCCGCGCACCGCGGCCGCCCGGCGCCGAGTCACCAAGGCCCGATCGACCTCACGACCCAAAAAAGCGCGATCTCGCAGATAAGGTCAGCCAGGCCTTTGAGGCTTTGCGCCTTAGATCTCCGCCAGCCAGCGCGTGACGTGCGGCACGTCCGTAAACGTATCGACGACCAGATCGGCGCCCGCCGCCGAAAGCGTCGCGCGATCGTACGGCCCCGTCGCGACCGCGACTGCGCGCGCCCCGTGAGCCTTCGCACAATCGACGTCGAGCGGTGTGTCGCCGACGATGACGATGCGGCTGGGCGGCGGAGTGGCCAGTCCAGCCCGCATCGCGCGCGCGAGCGCGACCGGCACGAGCGCGCGGCGATCGACGTGGTCGTCGCCGAATGCACCGAACGCGAACCGGCGCCAGAGATCGAAGTGCGCCAGCTTCACCGCGGCGCCCGGCTCGAAGTTGCCCGTGAGGAGCCCGACATGGACGTGCGGAAGCGTATGGACGGCGTCGAGCAGCGACTCGACGCCCGGCAGAACGCCGGCCGGATCCTGAACGGGACGCTTGATCTCGACGCGCAGATCCTCGACGTACGCCTCGCGCACGCGGGCGACCTCGGCCGGCGTGGGCTCGATGCCGAGTGCGCGAAACACGTCGCCGACGATGGCCCGATCCGTCCGCCCCGCGAGCGTGACGCCGTCGAGCGCGTTTCGCACACCGTAGAGCCGCTCAAACGCCGCGTTCATGCCGCGCAGGCCCGCGCCGCCGCTTTTGATGAGCGTTCCGTCCACGTCGAACAGCACAATCACCGTCGTTTTCGGCATGGGGCCGACGACAATCGTTGATCAGAAGAGAGAATTGCTATGCATCGAGGGATCGTCACCGTGGGTCTGGCCGCGCTCTGCGCAGTCGCCCTCGTCGAGGCCAGACAGGCTGGAGTCAGCGCCAGGGCGGACCTGAAAGGCGACGGGATTTCCGGCAGCGTCCAGCTGCGCGAGGTCCCCGCGAAAACCGAAGGCGCCGCCGACGCGAAGTTCACGACAGGCACCAGGGCGGTCGAGATCACGATCAGCGTGTCGGGGCTGAAGCCTGGCGCGCACGGCGTCCATCTGCACGCCGTCGGCACATGCGAGGCGCCTGAATTCACGAGCGCGGGCGGCCATTTCGATCCCGGTCCCAGCGGTACGATGGATCCGGATACGAATCATCCTTTCCACATGGGCGACCTGCCCAACCTCGTCGCCGATGCTTCGGGGAAGGCGTCGATGAAAGCCATCACCACTCGCGTGACGCTTTCCGACGGCCCGCTCTCGCTCTTTGACGCCGACGGCACCGCCATCATCGTCCACGGCAATCCCGATCAGGGCACGACCGGCGAGGCCAAGTCCGGAGTGAGCGGGGGGCCGAGAGTCGCGTGCGGCGTGGTCTCGAAGTAAGCCCCAGAGGCTCAGAGGCTCAGAGGCTCAGAGGCTCAGAGGCTTGGAAGTCGAGACAAGAGTTTTTGCTTGAGCCTTTCGGCCTTTGAGCCTTTGAGCCTTTGAGCCTTTAGATCGGTCTCCCGAAAAGCTTCCGCCAAAAACCACCTTCACCCTCAAGTCGCCCGGTTGCTGCATTGAGTGTGAGCCTCGTCCCAGCTGACGCTCGCACGAACTCGTCGTCGGCGGTGAGGGCGATCCAGCCCATGCCGCGCCGGGCGGCGACCGTGCGCAGTGTCGAGCCGAACGCTCGCGAGTGCGCAGGGTCTTCGAGCTTGCCCGTCGGGTGCTCGAGAATCAGCAGCGCGGGATTCATGGCCAGCGCTCGCGCAAAATGCACGCGCACCCGCTCCTCGGCCGAGAGCGTCGAGGCCGGGTCGTCGAGCCGCTTCACCGGGAGGTCCGCATCGGCGGCCAGACGCTCGACTTGCTGCCGCGTTTCGGCCGTCATTGGATCGATGGTGAGCGTCAACGGCAGCGCGAGATTGGACGCGATTGAGAGGCGATCGACGAGCACGGCGCGATCGGTGACGATGCCGAACCGATCGAGTGAGGCGAGCCACTCGGTGTCGGTCGCGATCGCCCGCGTGTCCTTGCCGGCGATCCGGACGTCGCCCTCGTCGGGCAGCGCCGCGCCCGTGACGAGATGGACGAACGCCTCGGCCGCGTCCTTGTCGAACCCGGTCAGGGCCAACTGATCGCCGCGGCGGACGATGAGGTTGTCGATCCGGAGCGGTCGAAGACCCGCGTAGTTCTTGCGGATGCCGATGACCTCGATGAGCGGGGTGTCCGCGCCGGTCACGCCGATCGCCGGCGTCGTCCTTCACGCGGCCGGCCGCGCTGGCGCGCGACGAGCGACTTGTACTCGCGAATGAGGAGCTCGAGATGGTCGCGCTCCTCGTCGGCGAACTCGAGAAAGATTCGCTTGCCTTCGGACTCCTCGAACCGCTCGCCGTATTTCTTGAAGAACTTGTGGGAGCCCCGCTCGCACTTGATGCCGATGAGGAGGGCCTGTCGATCGTCCACGCCCTTCTTCAGCTCCTCGGTGCCCGCGGCGAAGAGACCGTTGGCGGCGCCCTTGAAAAAGAGGAACGTGGGCTGGGTGTCGAGCCGCGGATCCTGGGCGACCAGCTCGCGGTAGCGCTGCTCGAGCTTCCCGAGATGCTCCTTCTCTTCCTCGCCCAGCCGCTGAAAGACGCGGCGCCCGCGGACGTCGCGCGTGAGCCTCGCGGCGCGCGTGTAGAACTCGAGGCCGCTGCGCTCGGTGGCAATCGCGATTCGCAGCGCGTCACGCGCGAACACCGCCTCCGTGGACGTCGTCGGCCCGGACGCGGGGCTGCCGCTCTGGCAGCTCTCACAGGTCCCGTAGATCTGCAGCACGCTCTGACCGGGCATGAACCGCCGGGCCGAGGCCACTTCCTCGACCAGCGCCTCGATGTCCGAGCTCAGGAACTCGAACGATTGATTGCAGGACTTGCAGATCAGGTGGAAGTGCCGCGGATGGCGGTAGGAGTGCTCGAAACGGAACCGGCCCTCGCCGAAGTCCACCCGCCGGGCAATGCCGGCCTCCACCATCCATTGCAGCGTGCGATAGATCGTCGCACGGCTGATCCGCGCGTCTTCGCGCCGGATCAGATCGACGAGCTCGTCCGCGCTGATGTGGCCTTCCTGGCGCAGGAAGATGTTGACGATGAAGTCACGCTTGCCCGATCGCCGGCCGCCAGCCGGCCTCAGCTTCTCGACAAACTCAGTCGCGGAAGGAATCGACACGAATCGTTCATGCGCTGAACGAGGAGCCGCACCCGCATGTGGACTTCGCGTTCGGATTCTTGATCGTGAACCCCCCGCCCATCTGGTTGTCCACGAAATCAACCTCCGCGCCCTTCAGGTACCGCATGCTGATCGGATCGACGAACAGGCGCACGCCATTGACCTCGAAGACCTGATCGGCCGACGCGTCGCCCTCGCCTTCGTCAATCATCAAGCCGTACTGGAACCCCGAGCAGCCGCCCCCTTGCACGAAGACGCGGAGGCCTGCGCCGACCTTGTTCTCTTCCGTGAGAAGCTCGTTGATCTTCTCGGCCGCCGTTTCAGTGACGTGGATCATGATTTGATTATAGGCTACATGTCGCGTCCCGCGTCGCTCGCCCAGTCACTCGCCGAAGACCGGCTGCCATCACGGATTTGGGATCGGGAAACCACGCTCTTTGCGCCTGCCAGGGCGCAGCGCGGCATGCACGGCGAAATCATGAACCGCCTGGGATGGCTGCACTTGCCGGCGCAGGAGGGACCGCCGGTCGCCGAGCTGCTCCTCTTTGCCGACGAGGTCCGCCAAGCCGGCCTCACGGACGTCTACCTGCTCGGGATGGGCGGCAGCAGTCTGGGCGCCGAGGTGCTGCGCGACATCCCGTTCGGGAAAACGGGCGATCGCTGCCGCCTCACGGTCCTCGACACGACCGACGAGCGGGCGATCACCGACGTCACCGAGACGCTTCGGCCCGAGCGCGCCCTGTTTCTCGTCGCGAGCAAGAGCGGCACGACGATCGAAGTCACCGCGCTCGAGCGCTACTTCCGGGAGCTGATGTCGGCGGCGCACGGCGCGAATGCCGGCCGGCATTTCGTCGCGATCACCGATCCCGGCACGCCGCTCGAAACGCACACCAACGCGAACAATTACCGGCGGACGTTTCTGAGTCCTCCGGCGGTCGGCGGCCGCTTTTCGGTCCTGTCGAACTTCGGACTCGTCCCAGGCGCCCTGCTCGGCGTCGATCTCGGCACGCTCCTCAAGCGGGCGCGACGCATGGCCGACAACTGCCGCCCCAACATCGCCTCCAACCCCGGTCTCGCGCTTGGGGCATTCATAGGCGATCAGTCGCAGCAGGGGCGAGATAAGCTGACGGTGCTCCTGCCCGCGTCGCTGGCCCCTCTCGGTCCGTGGATCGAGCAGCTCGTCGCCGAGAGCACGGGGAAAGATGGCGTGGGCGTCCTGCCCATCGTCGACGAGGTCGTCGAGGACCTCGAACAGTTCGGTCCCGATCGCGCGTTCGTCGCGGTGATCACACCTCAATCGCTCGATCTGGCCGCGACGGCGCTGACGCTCGAGCGTGCCGGCCGGCAGGTCTTTCGCATCCAGACGACCGCCGACCAGCTGGGCGCCGAGTTCTTTCGATGGGAATTCGCGATCGCCGTCGCGGGCGCCGTGCTCAAGATCAACCCGTTCGACGAGCCGGACGTTCGGAGCGCCAAGGAACAGACGACGAAGCAGCTCGAAGCATTCGCCAGGCTCGGCAAGCTCGAACCGGACCCGCCGTTGAGCCGGGCCGGGTCGTATCGTCGACGCGAATCACGGCCGCCGGAGCCGATCGGTCCCGCTGGCAGATATGTGGCGATCCTCGACTATCGGCCCATCCACCTGGTGCGACGGCCGATGATCACGCTCATCCGGCGCGATATCCGTCGGCTCGTCCCCGTGGCGACGACGCACGGGGTTGGACCGCGGTACCTGCACTCGACCGGCCAGTTTCACAAAGGCGGGCCGAACAAGGGCCTCTTCCTGATGCTCACGAGCGGCGATGCGACCGAGACCCCGATTCCGGGGACCAACTACAGCTTCTCGGTGCTCAAACGCGCGCAGGCGCTGGGCGATTTCCGTGCGCTCGCCGACGCGAAGCGGCACGTCATCCACTTCCATTTCGACGACCCCGATGCGGATCTGTCAGAACCGCTCCTGAAAGCGGTGAACGAGCTTGGGCCCCGGCGCGGACCGAGGCCGGACCCCATCCGGTAAGCGGAACAGGATCAGCCGGGATTAGGATGATCAGCATGCGACTGGTTTGGTGGGGCGCCCTCGCGCTGCTGGCCGCAGCGGCCGGCGCGACCTCCGCTCAGCAGCGGGACACGACCGGGAAGCTCTTTCCCCCGGAGCAGCTGGTGTTGCTCGAAGCGCCCGACCGCGACGAGTGGCAGCAGCCCGACCGCATCATGGACAAGCTCAATATCGCTGACGGGGCGCGCGTCGCCGACATCGGCGCCGGCGGCGGCTGGTTCACGATCCGGCTCGCCCGGCGGGTCGGCCCCAACGGACGCGTGTTCGCCGAAGACATTCAGCCACAGATGATCGAGTCGATCAGGCGGCGCATCGACCGTGAGGGTCTGACGAACGTCGTTCCGACTCTTGGCTCGCCCACCGACGCCCGGCTGCCGGCCGGTGTTCAGGCGGTGCTCATCGTCGACACGTACCCGCAGTTCCCCGATCCGGTCGCGCTGCTACACAACATCGCGGCGGCGCTCGTGCCTGGCGGACGGCTGGGGATCGTGGACTTCAAGACGGACGGCGCGGGCGGGCCCGGACCGGCGCTCGAGGAGCGGCTTCACCCGGACGTCATCAAGCGCGACGCCGAAAAAGCCGGGCTCACCTTCAAGAGCCACGAGACCTTTCTCCGGTATCAATACTTGCTGGTCTTCGCGAAGTAGCAGGCGATGTCGTCCCTGCCCGCGTTCTTCACGCCGTACCAAAACACCGTCAACCGGGCGCTCGAACGGCTGGTGCCGGAGAACGAGCCACCGCCAGCAGCGTCGGGCGGCGTACGAGCCGCCTCGGTGATTGACGCGATGCGATATACGCTTCTGGCGCCTTCGAAGCGAGTGCGCGCGGTGCTCGTCCTGCTCTGCGCCGACATCTGCGGCACCGACAGCCGCGCGATGCCGGCCGCGTGCGCGGTCGAGGCCGTGCATGCCTCGTCGCTCATGCTCGACGATCTGCCGAGCATGGACAACGCGCCGCTTCGCCGCGGCCGGCCGACGGCGCACCGCGAGTTTGGCGAGGCGATCACGATCCTCGCGGCGTTCGGACTGTTGAACGAAGCGTTCGGACACCTGTCGAGGGAGTACGACGCGTCGCTCTCGAATCAACTCGTCACGCTCCTCAGCGACGCCGTCGGACTTGACGGCCTGGTCGCGGGCCAGGCGGAGGACGTGCTCGCGACGGAAGCGACGATCTCGTTCGACACGCTCGAGCGCATCCACCGGCGCAAGACCGGCGTGCTCTTCAGCGCCTCGGCTACGGCCGGCGCGCTCACCGCCGGCGGAAGCGAGACCGATGTCGCCGTGCTGGCGGCCTACGCAAAGAACCTCGGTCTGGCGTTCCAGGTCATCGACGATCTGCTCGACGTCACGGGCACGACGGAAGAGACCGGCAAGGCCACGCGCCGCGACGCGCGAAAGACGACGTTCGTTTCGTTCAGCGGCGTGGATGGCGCACGCGCGCTCGCCGAAGAGCTCTGCCGGACGGCGTGCGCGGCGCTCGAACCCTTCGGGCGTCGCGCAGCGCAACTGAAAGCCCTCGCGGATTTCGTCGCGAGTCGCAGGCTCTGACGTGGCGACGCCTCCTGACCCGCGCGTCGACGAACTGCGCGAGCAGCTGAAAGCCCTCGGCTACCTCGATGCGCGGATGGATCGCTTCGTGCTCGGCGGCGCCGCGCGTCGGTCACAGGCGGTCGCGCTCGCGGCGGCGGCCAGCGCGCGCCTGGGTCTCCTGGCGGGCCTGCTGCTGGGCCCCGCCGCGGCGATCGGTCTCAGGGCCCGCGTCCCCGGACTCGTCACGAGCGGACTCGACGCGATCGTCCTGGCCGCGTATCTCGGTGTCCTTTTCGCGGTCGCGACGGGACTCGTGGCCGCGGCGGCGATTCTGGCTGGCGCGGCGATGGCCCGCCGCTCGGCCGCCTCGGCCGGCTTTTCCATCCGGGCGAGACGCATAGCCGCGGCGGCCGGCCTGATGGTCGGACTCGGCTGCCTGCTCTATCTCAGCCTCTGGTGGCGGGCGGCGATGGACGCCGGCTCGATGTCGGTCGCGTGGACGGGCGCCATTCTCGCGATCGCGGTCGCGATCAGTTTGCTGCTTGGCCACGGCGTCATGGTGACCGTGCTCGCGTTCCTCGCGCGCTCCGGTCTCGCCCGATCGCTGCAACCGGGCCTCCCGCTCTCGTCGCGTCGCGCCATCGTGCCCCTCGCGGCGCTGTCGTTCTTTGGCGCGCTCGCGATCCTCATCGCCGCGCCTCGTGGCCGAGTCGAACCGGCTCCGCCGCCGCTGACCGTCATCCCCACCGGCCAGCGCGTCGTCGTCATCGCGGTGGACGGCGTGGACGAGTCGACCCTCGATCGGCTGCGCCGGGCAGGCCGGCTTCCGACGTTCGATCGGCTCCTCGCGCAAGCCGTGGCGACGATGACCTCGGATGCCGACCGCGATCCTGCGCGGGTCTGGACGACGATCGCCACTGGACAGCCGCCAGAGCGACACGGCGTGCGGTCGCTCGAAACCCGCCGCGTGGCCGGCCTCGAGGGACGGCTTCAACCGGATGCCTCCGGATGGTCCGCCATCACCGCCGCGACGGATCTGCTCCGCCTCACGCGGCCGACCATCGCCTCGGGCGAGACTCGTCTGATTCCCGCGTTCTGGGAGGTCGCCGCGCGTGCTGGTCTCAGGGCGGCGGTCGTGCATTGGTGGGCGACGTGGCCGGCCCCGGAAGACCTCGGGATCGTGATTTCAGATCGCGCGATTCTCCGGCTGGAGCACGGCGGCGCCCAGGATGCCGAGATTGCGCCGGGTTCGCTCTACGAATCGCTGCGGACGACCTGGGCCGATCGACGGGCGCGTGCCGCGGCGAAAAGCGCGGCGGCGCTGATGCCGGACGCCGAGGGCGATCTGGCGGCGGCCGTTCGACGGTCGGCTGAAATCGACGCGACGCTTGTCGACCTTTCGACCGATTCGCATCTGGGAACGCCAGACCTGCTCGTCCTGTACCTTCCCGGGCTCGACATCGTCCAGCACGCGCTGTTCGAACACCCGGGAGGTGGCACGCTCTCGCCCTCGGTGGCCGCCGACCGCCTCTCGGCGCTCGAGCGTTACTACATGTTTGTGGACGACTCGCTCGTCACACTCCTCGGCACCGCCCCGGTCAAGGATCGGCTGGTCGTCCTCGTCACGCAGCCTGGCCGCGTCGAGCGTCCGGGCGCGGGGTTCGTCGCGCTCTCTGGATCGACAGCGGAAACAGTCCGGCTCACGGCGCCGCTCACCGGCGTCGCGCCGACCGTTCTCCACGCGCTGGGCGTGCCGGTCGCGCGGGATCTCGCCAGCAGTGCGATGATCGGGCTGTTCAGCCGCGCGTTCGCGGACGCGCACCCGGTTCGCGAAGTTGCCACATATGGCGCGCGGCGATCCATTGCGAGGACGGGATCAGGCGCGCCGCTCGATCGCGAGATGATCGAACGAATGCGGAGCCTGGGATACGTGCGCTAGGTGCGCGGCCGGTACACCCGCCACGCCTGCGGCAGGATCATCGCCGCGGTGGCGGCTTTGAGCAGGTCCGCGAGAAGGAACGGCGCCGCACCCTGCGCAAACGCCAGCGCGAAGGACCCTGTGTAGGCGATCGCGAGCCACGACACACCGCCGGTGAAGATGACGACGAGCCCGGCGATCATCGCGGCAAACGACGTCAGATAGCGGCGATCCCAGCCACGTTCGGCGAGAAAGCCGGTCACGACCGCCGCGATTGGATACGCGAGCAGGTAGCCGCCCGTCGGACCGATGAGCCGCAGCGCGCCTGGCGGCAGCGTGGCGGACGGCGTGAAGACGGACAGGCCGGCCGCGCCCGCCGAGAGATAGAGCATCTGCGCGACGAAGCCCAGTCGCGATCCAAGCGCGGCGCCGGTCAGCAGCACCGCGAGCGGCCCCAGCGTGAAGGGCACGGCGGTGAACGGAAGCGGCAGCGTAAACTGGGCAGCGGCCGCGGTCAGCACGACCGCGAGCGCGACGGCCGCCGCGCGAATGACCGGCGCGGCTTGCAGCGTCACCGTGGCGACGGACCGATCGAGAAGCGATCCGGAAAAGGTGTGGTCCCGCATCAGCGAGGATTTTATACGGAAAGCCACTTGACTTGACGTGGTAGTCGAGCGCGTGTCACGCGCCGTCGCCGCAGGCGACCACGTCAAGTCAAGTGCCTTCCGCGGATGAGTCAAATGCGAACGGCGCTGACAATCGCAGGCAGCGACTCGAGCGGCGGTGCCGGCATCCAGGCCGATCTCAAGACGTTCGCCGCGCACGGCGTGTTCGGCTGCTCGGCCATCACCGCGGTCACGGCGCAGAATACGCTCGGCGTCACCGCGGTCGCCGAGCTCGACCCCGCCATGGTGGTCGCCCAGATCGACGCGGTCCTGGCGGACCTCGAGATTCATGCGACCAAGATCGGCATGCTCGCGTCGGCCGCGATCGTCTCCGCCGTGGCCGACGCGGTCGAGCGGCATCACCTTTCGAACGTCGTCGTCGATCCAGTGATGATCGCCAAGAGCGGCGCGCGCCTGCTCGACGAAGCGGCCGTCGACACGATGCGCGCGCGCCTGTTTCCTCGAGCGACCGTCGTGACGCCGAACGTGTTCGAAGCCGAAGCGCTGACCGGACGCACGATCGCGACGCTCGAGGATCAGCGGGCAGCCGCGAAGGAGCTGGCCGGCCTCGGTCCACGCGCGGTGCTCGTCAAGGGCGGGCACCTGGCGGGTCCGGCGGTCGACGTGCTGTACGACGGCCGCGATCTGATCGAGCTGCGCGCCGATCGGATCACCAGCGTGCACACCCACGGCACGGGCTGCACGCTGTCCTCGGCCATCGCCGCACGGCTGGCGCTCGGCGACGACTTGATTGCGGCCACCCGCGCCGCCAAGGCCTACGTGACGCAGGCGATCGCCCAGGCGCCTGGACTGGGACACGGACACGGCCCCTTGCAGCACTTTCCGAAATAGGCCCACTTCCGGGGGCGGCGGACCCATTCGCTATACTCATTGGATGCCCGACGATCGGCTGGCGATCGTGAGCGATCCGCTCTCCGTGGAGCGGCTGTCGACGATGCTCGAGGCCATGGCTCGTGATCGTGGTGAAGGATGCGGCGCCGTGTGTTCGTTCGTCGGAACGGTCCGCGCGACGCACCAGGGCCGTCACGTCCGATATCTCGAGTACGAGGCGTTCGCTCCGCTGGCGGTGAAGGTGTTCCATCGCATCGAGCACGAGATCGGCCGGCACTGGCCGGGCGCGCTCGTGGCCATTCATCACCGGATCGGGCGTCTCCAGATCGGCGAGGCGAGCGTCGCGATCGCCGTCGCGACCCCGCATCGCGCCGAGGCGTTTCAGGCGTGCCGGTACGCGATCGAGCGCGTGAAGCAGATCGCGCCGATCTGGAAGCACGAGTTCTTCGAGGACGGCGACCTGTGGATCGAAGGCGCGCCCGCCGATCCGGAGGACGAGGCCGCGCAGCAGCGGGCGCTGGAGCAGGCGTGCGCGTAAAGGTGCAGTTGTTCGCGCGTCTCCGGGAGCTGGCCGGGCGCGGCGAGTGCGACTGTGAGGTCCCCGCCGGGGCGTCGGTCGGCGACGTCTGGCGTGCCGTCGCCGATCGCCATGTGTCGCTCAGGCCGTTCGGCGGCGCCATTTCGTGCGCGTTGAACGCGGATTTCGCCCGGATGAACGCGCCGGTCCAGGAGGGGGACGAGATCGCGTTTCTGCCTCCGGTGTCCGGAGGCTGACCCAACGCCCAAGCCCAAGGCCCAAGCCTCGAGCGCCGAGCGTTAACCTCAAGTTCCCATGACCATGACCCCGCAGGTCCTCGACAAACTCAAGGCGTCGGCAGCCCGTTACGAGGAGCTGACGCGGCGGGTGAGCGATCCGGCCGTCCAGGCGGATCCGCCGACCTACCGCACGCACTCGAAGGCGCTGGCGGAGCTGCAGCCGCTCGTGGACGGCTTTCGGGAATACGAACGCGCACGCGACGGGCTGGCGCAGGCGCAGGAAGTCGCGAGCTCGGGCGACGAAGAACTGCGTGCGCTCGCGCAGGAAGAGATCGTCGAGCTCGAGCGGCGGCTCGCGACGCTTGGCGATGAGCTGCGGACGCTGCTGATTCCCAGGGACCCGAACGACGATCGCAACGTCGTCCTCGAAATCCGCGCGGGCACGGGTGGCGACGAAGCGGCGCTGTTTGCCGCCGATCTGTTCCGGATGTACTCGCGGTACGCGGAACGAAAGGGCTGGAAAGTCGAGGTGCTGTCAAGCAACGCCACGGGCGTCGGCGGCATCAAGGAAGTCATCGCGACGATCGAAGGCAAGGGCGTCTACGGCCGCTTCAAGCACGAGAGCGGCGTGCATCGCGTCCAGCGCGTGCCGGTCACCGAGGCGAGCGGTCGCATCCACACCTCGACGTCAACGGTCGCTGTGCTGCCGGAAGCCGAGGAGGTCGACGTGCAGATCGATGCAAAGGACCTGCGCATCGACACGTTCTGTTCGAGCGGTCCGGGCGGCCAGAGCGTGAATACGACCTACTCGGCGGTGCGGCTCACCCACCTGCCGACCGGCATCGTCGTCTCTCAACAGGACGAGAAATCCCAGATCAAGAACCGGGCGAAGGCGCTGAAGGTGCTGCGGTCGCGCTTGTACGAAATGGAAATGCGCAAACAGCAGGACGCGATCGCCAAGGAACGGCGCGGCCAGGTCGGCACGGGAGAGCGATCGGAAAAAATCCGGACCTACAACTTCAAGGAAAACCGGATCACCGACCACCGCATCAACTTCACGATGCACCAGCTCGAGCTGGCGCTCGACGGCAACATCGATCCGATCATCGATCAGCTTGCGGCCCGCGCGCAGGCCGACAAACTGCACCAGGCCACCGAAACGGAAGCCGTCGACGTTTGACGCTTCTGCAGTCGGCGGCCGACGCGGCCCGACAGCTCGCCTCCGCGGGCCTCTCGGCTGACGACAGCCGGCGCGACGCCGTGCTGCTCGCGCGCTGGCGACTCGGCTGGACCGCGGCGACGTGGCTGACGCGATCGAACGAGCGCGTTCCAGCAGGCTTTTCCGAGGCCTTCGAGCCGCTCATCGCGCGCCGCGCCCGCCGCGAGCCCCTCGCCTACATCACCGGTGAACGCGAGTTCTACGGCCGCGCGTTTCGCGTCACCCCGGACGTCCTGATCCCGCGGCCGGAGACCGAGCTCCTGGTCGAGCAGGCACTCGAGCAACTCAAAGAGATGGCGGGAACGTCGCGGCCTGACGGCGAGCCGGCGCGTGCGGTGGACGTGGGCACCGGAAGCGGGTGCCTCGCGATCACGCTGGCGCTCGAAGCGCCCGCCTCGCGCATCGTGGCCACCGACGTCTCGCCCGCCGCGCTCGATGTGGCACGATCGAACGCTCGAGACCTTGGCGTGCCGGATCGAATCGAGTTTCGGATCGCCTCACTCGCCGACGATTTCCCCGCTGCCTTCGATCTCATCGTCGCCAACCCGCCGTACGTGCCGGAGGCGGATCGCGCCTCTCTCTCGCCCGAAGTTCGCGAGTATGAGCCGGCGGGCGCGCTCTTCGCCGGACCGGACGGCCTCGACGTGATCCGGGCGCTGGTGCCGTCGGCCGCCGCCGCGCTCCGCCCCCATGGAGTCCTGATGATGGAAATCGGAGACGGTCAGGCGGACGCCGTGGTGCACCTCATGCGGATGGCCGGCTTTTCACAGATCCGGCTGGTCGCTGACCTGCAGTCGATCCCGCGAGTCATAATGGGGACGGGTTGCCATGTGTCTGTTCTGCCGAATCATCAAGGATGAGATTCCCGCCACCAAGGTCTACGAGGACGAGCGGCTGATCGCGTTCAACGACATCAACCCGCAGGCCCCGATGCACGTGCTCGTCGTGCCCAGGGCCCACATCGCGACCTTGAACGACCTCGATCCGTCACACGACGCGCTCGTCGGCGAGATGATTCGCCGCGGCGCGTCCATCGCCGCCGAACAAGGGTACGCCGGCCGTGGCTTCAGGACGGTGTTCAACTGCAACGCCGACGCCGGTCAGGCGGTCTTCCACATTCACCTGCACGTGCTCGGCGGCCGATCGCTGGGCTGGCCACCGGGATAGAGAGAACTTAGAACTTAAGTTTGATCCGTTCTTGACAGCAAATACTCTCCCCCGCCGCGCTCGCGATTGAGGAAGAAGTCGACCACCTTGTAGCCGCGTCCGAAGTAGGTCTGGAACGCCTGGCGAGTGGCCATCCGCCAGGCGAGCGCCAGCTCCGTTTCGCGCTGCTGCATCTCCCCGAATTTCGCTGGAATCGAGACCTGCACCCATGGAGTGTCCAGATCGGTGCGCACCGGGCCGCATGTTTCCCAGTGCCCCGTTGGCAGCCTCTCGATCGCGTGCGGCATGGGCGTCAAATCGACCGTGCGAGTGACCGGGGGCGCCGGCTGGGAGGTTTCGAGGTCGCGCGCCGTCTTTCGCCGCACCAGGTCCGTTTGGTTGATCCACCACTCCGCAATCAGGCGATCGGTCGGCGTGCCGCGATGGAGCGGACCCGACATCTCGCCGTAGGCATCGACAAGGTACTCACTCGAAACGCACCCCAGCACCGAGACATTCAGGTGTGCGTTCAGGGCCTGCATCGGATCGAACGTCCATTCAATGAGCGTGACGCCTTGCTCGAGCGCACACTCCCGCTGTGCCCACTTCAGCCGCTCGCCCGTTCGGGCGCCGCGAGCTGCCGGCACAACTCCCAGCATATGGGACCACTGGGTCCGAAACTGATCGAACCAACCCGGCATGGACCAGACGAACCCGAGCAGTTGGTCCCCCTCGGATGCACCGAGCAGGATGCCGCCGCGCTTGATCGACGCGATGAGGACCGAAGACGGCACGATCTCGCTTTCCTTGCCCCACACCGCTTCCTGCACGCCGACCACGGCCTGGCACCCGCGGAGATCGTCGATGTCGTGAATCTCGATGGACATGATTCGCGGGGCGAAGGCCGGCGCTACCTCGGTCCCGCAGCCGCCGCGTCCGCCCACTCGCGCGTGACGATCGCGGGCAGCTCCGACAGCGTCCGAATGACCGGCACGCCGGCGCCGGCGTCGACCCGCCGATCGCCGCGCGCGATCAGGATGCCGTGCATCCCGGCTTGCCTCGCGCCCCGCACGTCGTGCGGCAGGCTGTCGCCCACCATGACCGCCTCGGCGGGCGCGACACCCATCAGCTCGAGCGCGGCGCGGAAGATGCTCGGATGCGGCTTCATGAAACCGTGGTCGGATGACGACACCGCGACCGAGACGAGATCCCCGAGCTCGAAATGCGACTGAAACGACGCCAGGCAGCGATGCGTGTTGGAGATGAGGCCGAGCCGCAGCCCGCGCGCCCGGAGTGTCCGGAACGTCTCGGCGACGTCGTCGTACAGAGAAAAATGATGGTGCTCGGCCCAGTCGTCGTACATCTCTCGCGAGACGTGGTCCACCCCCGGACCCGATCCGCCCATCAGCTCGATGATGCGCCGCGTGTAGTTCAGAAACAGCTGCGCGTCATAGATGTGATCGACGGCTTCCGGATCGAGCGCCGACGCCGCGCCGGCGACGGCCGCGTCGAACCGGGACGGATCCACCGCGACGCCGTGGCGAGCGCAGTTGGCCTCGTAGCCGACGCCCTGGAACCGCGGACCGGGATGGATGAGCGTGAAATCGACGTCGAAGAAGACGGCAGCGGTGCTGGCCACCGGCTCCAATCCGCGGAAAGTCACTTGACTTGACGTGGTATCGTCGCGCGCGCCCCCGGAAGCGGACATCGGGCGCGCAGATTACCACGTCAAGTCAAGTGATTTCCGGGTTATAGAATGTGGGTTTCCTGCCAATGCGCGACTGGAAAGAGACGCTCAACCTTCCGCGAACGGACTTCCCGATGAAGGCGAACCTCCCGGTCACCGAGCCGGCGACGATTGCCCGTTGGGACGAAACCGGGTTGTACGCGCGAATCCGCGAGGCGCGCCGCGGCCTGCCGCGCTTCGTGCTGCACGACGGCCCGCCGTACGCGAACGGCCAGGTCCACATCGGCACGGCGCTCAACAAGATTCTCAAGGACTTCGTCGTGAAGTCGCGCTCGATGGCCGGGTTCGACGCGCCGTACGTGCCCGGCTGGGATTGCCACGGCCTGCCGATCGAGCTGAACGTCGAGCGCGAGCTCGGCGCGACCGCCAAGGACCGATCGCCGGTCGAGTTCCGACGCGCCTGCCGCGCGTACGCGGAGCGCTTCGTCGCGTCGCAGCGCGCCGACTTCAAGCGTCTGGGCGTGCTGGGCGACTGGGAGCGGCCGTACCTGACGATGGCGCCGGCCTTCCAGGCGACGATCGTCCGCGCGCTCGGGAAGTTCGTCGCGCGCGGGCTCGTCTACAAGGGCAAGAAGCCGGTGCACTGGTGCCTGCGCGACCGCACCGCCCTCGCCGAAGCCGAGGTGGAGTACGAGGATCATTCGTCGCCATCCATCTACGTCGAGTTCCCGCTCTCGTCCGAAGACACGTTGCTTCGCACGCGCGTGCCGGCGCTGGCCGGCCGCGACGTCAGCGTCCTGATTTGGACGACGACGCCCTGGACGATTCCGTCGAATCTGGCGATCGCGTTTCATCCGGAAGCGTCATACGCCGCGTACGACGTGCCTGGCCCGCCGAAGCCTCCTGGCGAAGGCGGCTTGGCCTCCGAAGCCTCGCGCGGAAGGGCCTTGCCCCCCGAAGCCTCTGGCGAAGGGGGGCGTGTGGTCATCCTCGCCGAAGCGCTGGCCGAGGCGGTATCCACCGCCACGGGACGGCCGCTGGGCCGCAAGATCGCGAGCTTCGCCGGTGAGACGCTCGAACGCGTCCAGTTTCGCCATCCGTTCTACGAGCGCGATTCACTCGGGGTGCTCGGCGACTACGTGACGCTCGAGCAGGGCACGGGGGCGGTTCACACGGCACCCGGCCACGGCGCCGACGACTTCGCGACCGGCGTGCGCTATGGCCTCGACATCTACGCGCCGATCGGCGCGGACGGCCGCTTTACCCGCGACACCGGCATCGTCGGCGGCCTCAAGGTCTTCGAGGCCAATCCCGTCGTCGAAGCGACGCTCGAGGAACGCGGACGATTGTGGTTCCGGACGGAGTTCCGGCACTCGTACCCGCATTGCTGGCGCTGCCACCAGCCGGTCATCTTCCTGGCGACGTCGCAGTGGTTCATCAGCATGGACGGGCTGCGCGAGGCGGCCATCGCGGAAGCCAACGCCGTCAAGTGGATCCCGGAGTGGGGCCGCGAGCGGATGACCGCGATGTTCGTGAACCGGCCGGACTGGTGCATCTCCCGCCAGCGCGCGTGGGGCGTGCCGATTCCCGCGCTTGCCTGCAAGGCGTGCGGTACCGCCTTGCTCACGCCGGCCATCGTCGAGCGCGCGGCATCGGTCTTTGACGAGCGAGGCGCCGACGCGTGGTACGAGCTGGACACCGACGCGTTCGTGCCGCCCGGACTCACGTGCGAGTCATGCGGGGGCACCGAGTTCGAGCGCGAGCGCGACATCCTCGACGTCTGGTTCGACTCGGGCTCGAGCCACGAAGCGGTGCTGGCGCCGCGAGCCGATCTCAGCTGGCCGGCCGACGTGTACCTCGAGGGCACCGATCAGCACCGCGGCTGGTTTCAGTCGTCCCTGCTCGTCGGCATCGGCACGCGCGACCGCGCGCCGTATCGCTCCGTCATCACCCACGGGTTCGTCGTGGACGAACGGGGCGGCAAGATGTCGAAGTCGGTCGGCAACGTCGTCGTGCCGCAGGACGTGATGGCCGGCAGCGGCGCCGAGGTGCTGCGGTTGTGGGTGGCGATGACCGACTTCCGCGACGAGGTGCGACTCGGCAAGGAAGTGCTCTCGCGGACCATCGAGGCCTACCGGAAGATCCGCAACACGTTCCGGTACCTCCTCGCCAACCTGTACGACTTCGAGCCGGCACGCGACACCGCGGCCGACAGCCGGCTGCTCGAAGTCGATCGCTTCGCGCTCTCCGCTTATGCCCGGCTCGCCGACACCGTCCGCGACGCCTACGAACGGTACGACTTCCAGACGATCTTCCACGCCGTCAACGAGTTCCTGACCGTCGATCTGAGCGCGTTCTACCTGGATGTCTCGAAGGACCGGCTCTACACGTTCCCGGCTGATTCGACCGATCGCCGATCGGCGCAAACCGCGCAGTACGTCATCGCCGACGGGCTGACGAGGCTGCTGACGCCCATCCTCTCCGTCACCGCCGAAGAGATCTGGGCGCGACTGCCCGGCGCGCGAGAGGAATCGGTCCACATGGCGCTGTTTCCGAAAGAGACGACGCGGTGGCGGAACGGGGATCTTGAGACCCGGTGGACGAAGCTGCTCGACGTGCGCCGGATCGTCTATGCCGCGCTCGAGAACGCTCGCAACGCGAAGCTGATCGGCGCGTCGCTCACGGCACACGTGGCGCTTGCGGCCTCAGGCGAGACCTATGAGCTGCTGAAGCGGCACGAAGCCGACCTCCCTATGCTGTTCATCGTCTCATCGGCCAGCGTCGAGCGCCGGGACGCGGCCGGCCCCGGCACCGACGTCCAGGTCGAGGTCGCGCGGGCCGCCGGCGACAAGTGTCCACGGTGCTGGCGATTCGTCAGCGATGCCATTCCGGACGGCGACCTGGCCGGTCTCTGCGCCCGTTGCGTCGCCGCGTTGGGAGGAAATCCCGTTGCTGCCACCCGCTGACGATCTTCCCGCCGCGACGTCGCCGGCCTCGTTGGGCCAGGCCCCCGAAGCGGCGAGCGTGCCCCAGCCTGCGCCCGTGGCAAAATTCCGGCTGTACTGGTGGGTGACGCTCGTCGTCATCGCCGCCGACCAGCTCACCAAGGCGATCGTGCGCGCGATGCTCGCGCCGTATGAGAGCGTGACGGTCATCCCGGGGCTGATCGACCTCACGCACGTGCTCAACACCGGTGTCGCCTTTGGTCTGCTCAACGAGCTGGATCTTCCCTTCAAGAACGTCGTCACGACGGTTCTCGCTACGATGGCCCTCGGCGGGATTGCCTACTACGCCCGCCACGTGCGCCTCGAAGAACGGCTCGCCAGGTTGGGCCTGTCGTTGATTCTCGGCGGCGCGGTCGGCAATCTCGCGGATCGGCTGATGGCCGGACGCGTGATCGACTTCGTGGACATCTACTGGCAGGGATGGCATTTCTGGGCATTCAACGTCGCCGACGCGTCGATCTCGATCGGCGCCGTACTCGTGTTCGTCGAACTGCTGCTGGTGAACCGACAACATGCACCCCATTCTGTTTGAGATCGGGAATTGGCCTGTCTACTCGTACGGCGTGCTGCTGGCGCTTGCCTACCTGGCCGGCCTGCAGCTGGCGGTTGTGCGCGCGCGGCGGCGGCAGATCGACGCGGCCCGGGTCATGGACCTGGGCATCTACCTCATCATCGCGGCCCTGATCGGCGCGAAGCTGATGCTGATCGCGGTCGACTTCGACTACTTCCGGAGCCAGCCGCGGGAGCTGCTGTCACTCGTCCGCGCCGGCGGCGTGTTCTACGGCGGCCTGCTCGCCGCGCTTGGGGTGGGGCTCTGGCTCGTCGGCCGGTACAAGCTGCACGCGTGGACCGTGGCTGATCTGATCGCGCCCGGCATCGCGCTCGGCCACGTCGTGGGCCGTCTCGGATGTTTGCTGGCTGGCTGCTGCTACGGCCGCCCGACGGACGTGCCCTGGGCGATCACGTTCACGAACCCGGCCGCCGCGACCAACGTCGGCACGCCGCTCAACACGCCGCTGCACCCCACGCAGCTCTACGACGCCGGCGCCGAGCTCGTGATCATGATCGTTCTGCTCCTGACGGAGCGCCGCGGCCGGCCATTCGCGGGACGCACGTTCTGGCTCTACATGCTGCTCTACGCCATCTCGCGCTACATCGTCGAGATCTACCGGGGCGACGAGCGCGGCATGGTGCTCGGGATGTCGACGTCGCAATTTGTGTCGATCCTGATCGTCCCGCTCAGCATCGTCATGTTGCTGCGGCTGCGGCGGGCGAAATGACCTCGGAGGTCATTTTCGCGCGTCATCGTCGTCGAAAATGACCTCCGAAGTCATTTCGCGGCTCCACGCCGTTGCATCCGCACAGGACGCCGGCCAACGTCTCGATCACTTTCTCGCCAGACAGCTCCCGCAGCTCTCGCGCTCCCAAATCCAGCGATTGATCCGCGAAGGACGCGTGCAGGTCGACGGCGCGCGTCCGAAGCCGTCGCTGGTCGTGTGGGACGGCCTCGCCGCCGACGTCTCGGTCCCCGAAGCCCGTCCGCTGGATCTCCAGCCCGAAGCGCTGCCCTTGTCCATCCTTCACGACGACCCGTCACTCGTCGTCATCGACAAACCCGCGGGCATGGTGGTCCACCCGGCCGCGGGCCATCGCACCGGCACCGTCGTGCATGCGCTGCTCCATCATGTGGGCGGGCTCAGCGGTGTTGGCGGCAGGGAGCGGCCGGGCATTGTGCATCGACTGGACCGCGGGACGTCGGGCGTGATGGTCATCGCGAAAGACGACGCGACACATCGCGCGCTGGCGCAGCAGTTTCACGACCGCCAGATCGAGAAAGAGTATCTGGCGCTCGTCTGGGGCAGGATGACGGCGGGGACGACGATCGATCGGCCGATCGGCCGTCATCCGCGGCAGCGACAGAAGATGTCAACGAGGTCCCGACGCGGGCGCGCGGCGCTCTCGAGCATCATCGACGCGGAGTTTCTGGCGGGCCTCACGCTCGTGCGCGTGGGAATTGCGACCGGGCGGACCCATCAAATTCGCGTGCACCTCGCCGATGCGGGGCATCCCGTCGCCGGCGACCCGCTCTATGGAGGCGTCCGCCGCCGGCTCCCGGCGAGGCTGGCCGGAGTTGCCCGGCTCGAGCGCCCGTTCCTGCACGCGGCACGGTTGACCTTCCTCCACCCCGGCACCGCGCGCCGGATGGCATTCGCAGCGCCGTTGCCCGCCGATCTCGCCGGCGTCCTGGCAACTCTCCGGCGATCATCAGCATGACTGCCACAAAGGGACGTCGAGCCAAGCCGCGACTAATCCGTCGGCGGATCCGGTTCCAGGGACGGGTGTTCCGAGTCGAACAGGATCGGGTCCGCCTGCCGAACGGCCGGACGGCCGTCCTCGACATCGTTCGGCATGGCGGCTCGGTCGTTCTCATCGCTCAGCCCTCTCCTCAATCGGTGGTACTCATTCGCCAGTTCCGGTATGCCATCGACAAGTGGATCTGGGAGCTGCCGGCCGGATCCATCGAGTCCGGTGAGACCCCGGGCCGTGCGGCTCGACGTGAGTGCGAAGAGGAAATCGGCCTCACTCCGCGTCGTATCTCGAGGGCAGGGGCCCTGTATCCAACGCCGGGATTCTGTGACGAAATCATGTTCTTCTACCGATGCACGGGCCTGGTGAAGCCCACTCGGCGGGTCAAGGTGGATCCCGACGAGCAAATCGAGCCGCGCGTGTTGTCGTTACGGGAAGCCGGGAGACTGGTGGAGCGCGGCGAGATAGTCGACATGAAAACCATCCTGGGATTAGGCTTGATACGACCGTGATCATGATTCGGGAAGGATCGGGCCGGGCATCGTGGCGTCCGAAACTGACGATGGCCGCAAGGGTGGCCGGCGCAGTGGCGTCGTTGTTCGTCTCGGGTTGCAATCGCGGCGCGCAAAGCGCGAGCCCCGCTCCCGCCGACGGCGGCCGCGGCCCAGGTGCAGCGGCGGTCGTCGTCAGCACGGCGCCGGTCGTGACGAAGGCGATGGCCGTCAAGGTCCGGAGCGTCGGGAACGTCGAGGCGTCCTCGACCGTCGAGGTCCGCTCGCAAGTCAGCGGCGAGCTGATGTCCGTGGATTTCGCGGAGGGTCAGGACGTGCGGCAGGGCCAGTTGCTCTTCACGATCGACGCGCGGGTGTTCGAGGCGACAGTGCAGCAGGCGGAAGCTGCGCTCGCGCGCGACACGGCGCAGTCCAAGAACCTCGAAGCCCAGCACGCCCGGCTGGGCAACCTGCTGAAGCAGGGTTTGGTGTCGCAAGCCGACTATGACGCGGCGGCCGCGTCGTCGGCGGCCATGCAGGCGTCGATCGCTGCCGGGAGGGCGGCGGTCGAGAACGCACGGCTTCAGCGCCAGAACACCCGTATTACGGCGCCGGTGGCCGGGCGCACGGGCGCGCTCCTGGTCCACCGCGGAGCGCTCGTGCGCGCCAATGACGCCGCGCCGCTCGTCGTCATCAACCGCTTGTCGCCCGCCTTTGTCAGTTTCTCGGTGCCCGCGCGGATGCTGCCGCGGCTGCGCCGGGGAGATACGCAGCGCGCGCTGGGCGTGGAGGCCTCGCCGGCCGGCGCCGCCGACGGCGCGTCCACGGGCACGGTGACGTTCATCGACAACGCGGTTGACCCGGCCACGGACACGATCCGTCTGAAGGCGACGTTCCCCAACACCGATCGGCGGCTCTGGCCCGGCGCGTTCGTCGATGTGACGCTGCAGCTCTCGGTCGACCAGCAGGCTAGAGTCATTCCGGCCAAGGCCGTGCAGCCCAGCCAGCAGGGCGAGTTCGTGTTCATCGTGAGACCCGACCAGACGGTTGAAACACGCGCGGTGAAGGTCGCCTGGACGGAGGGCGATGAAGCCGTGATCGAGACCGGGCTCAGCGCGGGCGAGACGGTCGTCACCGACGGCCAGCTGCGCCTCACGCCGGGCGCCCGCATCACCGTGAAAGCTGACGACAAACGCCCATGAACATCTCGGCGCCGTTCATCCGCCGGCCGGTCGCCACCACGCTCATTCAGCTCGCGATCGTCATCTTCGGCATCCTCGGATATCGATCGCTGCCGGTCAGCGACCTGCCGACCGTGGACTTCCCCACCCTCCAGGTGGAAGCCAATCTCCCGGGCGCCAACCCCGAGACGATGGCGGCCGCGGTCGCGACGCCGCTCGAGAAACAGTTCGCGACGATTTCGGGGATCGCGTCGATCAGCTCGAGCAACACGCTCGGCAGCACGTCGATTACGCTGCAGTTCGATCTCGACCGGGACATCGACGCAGCCGCGCAGGACGTGCAGGGCGCGATCTCCCGCACGTCGCGATCGCTGCCGCCGGACATGCCGGCACCACCGTCGCTTCGAAAAGTGAATCCGGCAGACTTTCCGATTCTGTTTCTCGCGCTCAGCTCGCCCACGCTCCCGCTCTCCGAGATTAACGAGTACGCCGAGATCAACGTCGCGCAGCGGATCTCCACCTTGAAGGGCGTGGCGCAGGTCGGCATCTTCGGCGCGCAGAAATACGCGGTCCGCATCGACGTCGACCCGCGCCAGCTCGCGACGCGCGAGATGGACTTCGACCAGCTCGCCTCGGCCGTCGGGCGCGGCAGCGTGAACCGGCCCACGGGCACGCTCTACGGGCCCGACCGCACGTTCGCCGTCAAGTCCGACGGTCAGCTCAACACCGCGGCTGGGTTCAAGACCCTCGTCGTCGCGTACCGCAACGGCCGTCCGGTCCGGCTCGAGGAGGTCGCGCGCGTCTACGACGGCGTCGAGAACGACAAGACCGCGAGCTGGTACAACGAGTCGCGGACGATCTACCTGGCCGTGCAGCGGCAGCCGGGGACGAACACCGTCCAGATCGTCGACGACATTCGCGCGCAGCTGCCGCAGATCCAGGCCCAGCTCCCGGCCTCGCTGCTGCTGGCGGTCCGAAGCGATCGGTCGCAGTCGATCCGCGAGTCGGTCCACGACATCAAGTTCACGCTGGTGCTGACCGTCGCGCTCGTCGTAATGGTCATCTTCCTGTTCCTGCGCAACATCTCGGCGACGATCATCCCCAGCCTGGCGCTGCCGGCCTCGATCATCGGCACGTTCGCGGCGATGTCGCAGCTCGGCTTCAGCCTCGACAACATGTCGCTGATGGCGCTGACGTTGTCGGTCGGGTTCGTCGTCGACGACGCCATCGTCATGCTCGAGAACATCGTGCGCCACATGGAGCATGGCGAGGACGCGATGACCGCGGCGCTGAAGGGGTCGAAGGAGATCGCATTCACCATCGTCTCGATGACGGTGTCGCTCGCCGCCGTCTTCATCCCCGTGCTGTTCATGGGAGGTATCGTCGGCCGGCTGCTGAACGAGTTCGCGGTCACGATCGGCGTCGCGATCCTGGTGTCCGGGTTCGTCTCGCTCACGCTCACGCCGATGCTGGCCGCCCGGTTCCTGCACCCGCCGCGCGCGGCCTCGCACGGCCGGATGTACATGGCGATCGAGCGCGTGTTCCTCGCCTCACGCGACGCGTACGCCTGGGCGCTGCGGCAGGCGATGACCCACCACGCGGTGACGATGGGCATCTCGGCGCTGCTGCTCGTCGCGACGATCTACTGCTTCCGCATCATCCCGACCGGCTTCATCCCGAGCCAGGACACCGGACAGCTGCAGGGCCAGACCGAGATGGCACAGGGCATCGGCTTCGAGTCGCTGACGGCCCACCAGCAGGAGATCATCCGCATCATCCGCGAGGATCCGAACGTGCTGTCGGTGACCTCGACGATCGGCGGCGGCGGGGGCGGCGGCGGGAACGCGACGGGCGGGCGCGTGTCGATCGAGCTCAAGCCGCGGGAGGAGCGGACGCTCTCGGCTGACGAGGTCATCGACGTCCTGCGGCCAAAGCTGGCCGTCGTGCCGGGCGTGCGCGTGTTCCTGCAGAACCCGCCGGTCATCAACATCGGCAGCCGTCAGGCGCGCGCGCAATACCAGTTCACGCTCCAGACCGGCGACACGGACGACCTCTACGAGTCCGCCCCGAAGCTCGAGGCGAGCTTGAAGGCCATTCCCGGCATCGTCGACGTCTCGAGCGACCTCCAGCTCACGAACCCGCAGGTGAACGTCACGCTCGACCGCCCGCGCATGGCCGCGCTCGGGCTGACGGCGGATCAAGTGGAAGGCGCGCTCTTCGGCGCGTTTGGTTCGCGCCAGGTCGCGCAGATCTACGCGCCCAACAACGCCTACCAGGTCATCATGCGCGTGGCGCCGGAATTCCAGCGCGACGCGTCGGCGCTGTCGATGTTGTACCTCCGCACACCGGACGGACGGCAGGTGCCTGTCTCCAGCGTCACGCGCGTCGACACCGGCGTCGGGCCGCTGTCCATCAATCACACGGGACAGCTGCCGTCGGTCACGCTCTCGTTCAACCTGCAGCCGGGGACGCCGCTCGGCGACGCCGTCGGCCGCGTAGAGGACGCCGCGCGCACGGAGCTCCCGGCCACGATCGTTACGAGCTTCCAGGGCACGGCCCAGGCGTTTCAGGATTCGACGCGCGGGCTCGGCGTCATCCTGATCATGGCCATCTTCGTGATTTACGTGGTTCTGGGGATCCTCTACGAGAGCTTCATCCACCCGCTGACGATTCTCTCGGGCCTGCCGTCGGCGGGCCTGGGCGCGCTGGCGACGCTGCTGGTCTTCGGCGTCGACCTCAACCTCTACGCCTTCGTCGGCATCATCATGCTGGTCGGCCTCGTGAAGAAGAACGGCATCATGATGATCGACTTCGCGATCGAGGCCCAGCGTCAGGAAAACAAGGCGCCGGCCGAGGCGATGTACGAAGCCTGCCTCGTCCGCTTCCGTCCGATCATGATGACGACGATGGCAGCGCTGGTGGGCACGCTGCCGATCGCGCTCGGCTGGGGCGCCGGCGCAGAATCCCGGCGGCCGCTCGGCCTCGCGGTCGTCGGCGGTCTGCTCGTCTCACAGACGCTGACGCTCTTCATCACGCCCGTGTTCTATCTGTATATGGAAGCGCTCGGCGAGCGCCTGCGCGGACGGCGCGGGGCAATTTCGGTGAAGTTCGACCACGCCGGGGTCACGACGAACGGACGGCGGCGCGTGTGAAGGGTACCTCGGAATTCAAAAGACGCACGTCGGTACGACGGGTACGGCGGGTCCGAGGAACGAACTGACGCTGGCCATCTTCTTTTTTTTCCGAAAGAAGATGACAAGAATCAGGTTCGTTGGACCCGTCGTACCCGCCGTACCGACATGCGTCAGTTCAGGGTCTTAGGCCAATCCGAACCGCTGTCGCTGCTCCTCATGCCGCGGCGCGTCCGCGAGCCGCGGGGATTCCGTCAGCCGGACGACGGGCACGAGCGCGAGTTTCAGCACCTCGTCCATCTCGTCCACGTAGTGCACGATCAGCCCCTTCCGGTGTTCCGCCGGCAGGTCCTCGTTCACGTTCTTCTCGTTCTGCCTCGGCAGAATCACCTCGTGGATCCCGGCGCGACGGGCGGCAAGGACTTTCTCCTTGATGCCGCCGACCGGCAGCACGCGGCCCGAGAGCGTGATCTCGCCCGTCATTGCGACGTCGCTTCGGACCGGCCTGGCCGAGAGCGCCGAGGCCAGCGCCGTGACCATCGTCACGCCGGCTGACGGGCCGTCCTTCGGGATCGCGCCCGCCGGCACGTGCATGTGGATCTCGGCGTCCTTGTAGAACGTCGGGTCGACGCCCCAGCGAGGGGCATGCGCGCGGAACCAGGAGAGCGCGATCCGCGCCGACTCCTTCATCACGTCGCCGAGCTGACCGGTGATCGTGAGCTGGCCGCCACCGGCCATTCGCGACGCTTCGACGAAGAGCACGTCGCCGCCCACCGGCGTCCAGGCGAGGCCCACGGCCACGCCGGGCTCCTTCGTGCGGTCCTTCATCTCCTCGTCGAGATGCCGCGGCGCGCCGAGCATCTCCTCGACGACGGCGCGCGTCACCTCGATGCGGCTGATCTGGCCCTCCGCCTGCCGACGGGCGATCTTGCGGCAGATGGCGCCGATTTCACGCTCGAGGTTGCGGACGCCCGCCTCGCGTGTGTACCCCCGGACGATCGCCGCGAGGGCCTCGTCGGTGAAGGTCACCTGCTCGGGACTCAGCCCGTGGTTCAGGATCTGCTTGGCCACCAGGTGGTCGCGCGCGATCCTGAGCTTCTCCTCCTCCGTGTAGCCCGGGAGCTCGAGGACCTCCATGCGATCGCGGAGCGGGCCCGGAATCGTGTCGAGCACGTTCGCGGTCGTGATGAACAGCACCTCGGACAGATCGAACTGCACGTCGAGATAGTGATCGCGGAACGAGTTGTTCTGCTCCGGATCGAGCACCTCGAGCAGCGCCGACGCGGGGTCGCCCCGGAAGTCCGCGCCGAGCTTGTCGATCTCGTCGAGGATGAACACCGGGTTGCGCGATTCGGCGCGGCGCAGGCCCTGGATAATCTGGCCTGGCAGCGCGCCGATGTACGTCCGCCGATGACCGCGGATCTCGGCCTCGTCGCGCATGCCGCCGAGCGACACGCGGACGACCTTCCGGCCGAGCGACGACGCGATCGACTTGGCGAGCGAGGTCTTGCCGACGCCGGGCGGTCCGACGAAGCAGAGGATCGGGCCCTTCACGTCTGGCTTCAACTTCCGCACCGCCAGGTACTCGACAATGCGGTCCTTGGCCCGCTCGAGGCCCGTGTGGTCCGCGTCGAGCACCGACTTGGTGCGCACGAGGTCGATGTGCTCGTCGGTCCGCTTCGACCACGGCAACGCGATCAGCCAGTCGATGTAGGTGCGCGCGACCGTGTACTCGGCGGCCGCCGCGGGCATCTTGGTGAGCCGATCGAGCTCGCGGAGCGCTTCTTTCTTGACCTCGTCCGGCATGCCGGCGGCTTCGATCTTCTCGCGCAGCTCGTCGGCTTCCTTGGCCTGATCGTCGCCCTCGCCGAGCTCCTTCTGGATCGCCTTCATCTGCTCGCGCAGGAAGTACTCGCGCTGGTTCTTGCCGACCTCGGACTGCACCTGCGACTGGATCTTCGATCCGAGCTCGAGGACTTCGAGCTCCTTCGTCAGGATGCGATTCAGCTGGTCCATCCGCGCGCGCAGGTCGATCGTCTCGAGCAGCTCCTGCTTGACCGCGGTGCCGATCGTGCTGATGCTCGAGGCGACGAAGTCGGCGAGCCGGCTCGGATCGCTGATGTTCGAGGCGAGCGCCGTCAGATCGTCGGAGAGCACCGGCGAGAGCTGCACGACCTGCTGGAAGTTCGTGCGGATGTTCCGCTGCAGCGCGTCGATTTCGAGCGCGTCGGCCGACCCGAGGACGTCGGGCACTTCCGACACCTGCGCCCGGACGTAGGGCTTGGCGACCGACACGCTCTCGAGCCGGATGCGCGTGAGTCCCTGGACGATCAGCCGGAGGCTGCCGTCGGGCAGTTTGAACATCTTGTGGATGTAGGTGAGCGTGCCGATCGGGTGGAGGTCGGCCTGGCCCGGCTCCTCCTGGCCCGGATCGCGCTGCGTGAACACACCAATCAGCTTGCCGCCGGAGATCGCGTCGTCGATGAGCTTGACGGAGCTCTCGCGCGCCACCGCAAGCGGCATGAAGGAGTTGGGGAACAGCACGGTATCGCGCAGCGGCAGAACCGCTACGTCCGATGGGACCGTGAACGAGCGCTCGGCGGCGCCCGTCTGGACGCGCGTGGCTGGATCGCTCATAGCACCCTCCTTCGAACTGGCGGGATCCTTCCCGCCTCCTGCCCTTCGGCGCCTGTCGCCGAAGTCCGTACCGCGATGCCGGCATCTGACTCCGTCACCGCGCGTTCGGCCTTCACTTATTTAGACGTGGCGGGGTTTTGCCCGGATACACCGCGCAGGCCCCGCCGCCGGCGGAGCCTGCACGATGTCAAAGTGGAGGACGCCGACGTTTAATTCAGATCGAGCAGGAAGCCGCCCGACCGGCGTTGCGTCTGCTGACGCTCGCGCTGTTCGGCGATCTCCCGTGCTTCCTCGCAGTCCTTGCAACGAACCGCGAACGGCAGCGCCCGCAGGCGCCGCTCCGAGATCTCGTCGCCGCACTCGAAACAATAGCCGTAGGTGCCCTCGGCGTGGCGAGTCAGGGCTTCTTCAATCTTGTGTAGCGTCTCCGACTTCATCTGGATCAACGCAAACTCGATGTCGTCCTGGATGTCGGCTTCCGATGTTTCCGCCGCGTCCAGCACGCCCTGGCCATCGCCGGCCGCACCAACGGCCCGCACGTCGCGCATCTTCTCCTGCACTTCGCTGAGGATCTCGCGACGACGCTCCTCCAGGATGTGCTTCAGCTCGGCAAAGCGCTCCCGCGCCATGTCCGAATCCTTGATGCGTGCCTTCATGACCGTTCTCCCTTCTACCGCTTCTGCGACCGCTATGATTGCTATCCGCTAAGCAAGAAAGCTGCCAATTCTATCTCAAATCAAAACCCTCGTAAAGCCGCCCTCTGTGCGGCCGGTTTGAGGGCATGTGTCATTCTTTCACCACCGTACGCGACCGGAACCTGTGAGGACGACCGTACTTAGGAATCGCCTGCCCAACTCCTTCGAATGGAGTTGGTTAAGCCACCTAATCCCAGGTTCACCGGCGCCCTCGTTCCTCTTTAGACGGCGGTCGGCCGGCGGAGGGTTCTGGGGCGCCAGACATCCGGGGAGTCGCCAGCCGACGTCGACTGCCCGCAAACGGACGCTAGCCACACCCAAGGTCCTTTACGCCCCACTGGTATACTTGGATGTTTTTGGGGCCGCGTTTGACGCGCACATGTGCGCACCTACGCGCACCTAGAGGAATCCGCATGGCCAAACACTGTGAAATCTGTGGCAAAACGCCCGCCGTGGGCCGCACGCACAGTCACGCCCACAACGTCCGCGCCCGCCGGTTCGAGCCCAACCTCCAGCGCGTCCGCGCGATCGTCAACGGCGGCATCCGGCGCCTCCGCGTCTGCACCCGTTGCATCCGCTCGAACAAGGTCGTCAAGGCCGCCTGATCGTCGGCTCTCGTCCGGATCTCCCATGCGCGAGCCGGTCTCCACACCAGACGCCCCGGCGGCCATCGGGCCGTACAGCCAGGCCATCCGGGCCGGAGGCTTTCTCTTCGTGTCTGGCCAGATTCCCCTCGATCCGGCCACCGGCACGCTGATTCAGGGCGACATCGCCGCGCAGACCCACCGCGTCCTGCGCAACCTCGGCGCCATCCTGGAAGCCGCCGGGACGTCATTCGACCACGTCACTAAGACAACTGTGTATCTTGCCGATATGTCGGAGTTCGCGGCGATGAACGAGGTCTATGCCTCGTACTTTCCGAGCCCCGCGCCTGCACGGGCGACGATTCAGGCGGCTCGGCTGCCTCGCGACGTGCGGGTGGAAATCGACTTGATCGCCTGTCTGAAGTGATTCCGTCGCAGAAGTACTCGCACTATCGCTCAAGTACGGCGCTGCCGTTGAAGTACCGGCTGCTGACGCTGAAGTACGGCAGCTAGCGCTTCAGTACAAAACCCTTCCGTCCGTCCCGAGCCGAACGTTTGGCGCCGATGGGACGGCACTCGCGCCGCTCGCTCGGCACAGTGCCGGGCGCTGACTTGAGGGGTTTGTACTTCGATGCTCTTTGCCGGCCGGCCGTACTTCGGGTTCTTGACTCGAGTACTCCGGCGAGTTTTTGACAGCTGTACTTCTTGACGCTCTTGATCCTGTACTCGCGGTTCTTGACTCCCGTACTTCTCAGCTCTTCATTCCAGTTACTTGTGCTCTTCTCGACCGTACTTCGTGGTCCTTCTCCAGCGTACTTCTGAACTCACGCCTGCGTACCGCTTAGCGACCAGATCGCTCCACCGCAAGCACACCCTCAATATTTTTGATCGATTTCATCACCTTCTCGAGATGTTTAACATCATTGATTTCCACTGTCATTCGAATCGATCCTCGTTGATCGGCCCCGACGGTCGCTTCGACATCTCGAATGTTCGTATTGATTTTTGCGATTCGTGAACTCACGTCAGCGAGGATCCCGCGGCGATCTGCCACGCTGATACGGAGGTTGACCGTGTACGGCAATCCATCCACGCCTGTGTCCCATTCGACGTCGATGCGGCGATCGGGGTCGTAGAGCAGGTTGACGACGTTGGGGCACGTCGCCGAGTGCACGGAGACGCCCTTGCCGCGCGTGATGTAGCCGACGATGCGCTCGCCGCGGATCGGGTTGCAGCAGCGGGCGCGGAAGACCATCAGGTCCTCGACGCCGCGCACCTTGATCTTCGAGTCGCCGCCCGTGCCGAGCACGCGTTTGAACACGCTGGTGAGCGCGCCGTCCGGCGTTTTTTCGCGCAGCGTCTCCTGTCCCACGAGCCGCGCCAGGACCGTCCGCGCCATGATGCGGCCGTAGCCGATGGCCGCGAGCAGATCGTCCACGCGCTGCGCGCCGTACTCGCCGGCGATCTTCGCCAGCGCCTCGTCGCCAACGAGCGTCTTGTCGACGGTGAAGCGCCGGGCCTCCTTGTCGAACAGACGGCGGCCGAGTTCGAGACTGCGGGCCTTTTCCTCGGCGTGGAGGAAGTGCCGGATCTTGTTGCGCGCGCGCGAGGTGCCGACGAAGTTCAGCCAGTCGCGGCTGGGCTTGTGGTCCGACTGCGTGAGGATCTCGACGATGTCGCCGTTGGCGAGCCGCGTGCGGAGCGGCACCATCCGGCCGTTCACGCGCGCGCCGACGCAGCGGTGCCCGATGTCCGTGTGGACGAAGTACGCGAAATCGACGGGTGTCGCGCCGCGCGGCAGCGACTTGACCTCGCCCTTCGGCGTGAAGATGTACACCTCTTCGGGGTAGAGCTCGATCCGCAGGTTCTGCATGAACTCACGCGGGTCGCGCACTTCCTGCTGCGACTCGAGCAGCTGGCGCAGCCAGTGAAAGTACTGCTCATCGCGCTCGGCGCCCACGCGCCCTTCCTTGTATTTCCAGTGCGCCGCGATGCCCTCCTCGGCGATCCGGTGCATCTCCTCGGTCCGGATCTGGACTTCGAACGGCAGGCCGCGCTCGCCGACCACCGACGTGTGCAGCGACTGGTACCCATTGGGCCGCGGCATCGCGATGAAGTCCTTGAAGCGGCCGGCGACGGGCGACCAGATCTGGTGGATGATGCCGAGCACGCCGTAGCAGTCCTTCACGGTCTGCGTCACGACGCGAAGCGCGATGAAGTCGTACACCTCGTCGAGCGGAATCTTCTGCCGCTGGAGCTTCTGGTGGATCGACCAGAGGCGCTTGATGCGGCCGTCGAGCACGACCACCGGGATCTGCACCTCGTCGAGCTTGGCGACCAGCCGCGTGCGCAGCTCGTCGATGAGCCCCTCGGTGGCGCGGCGCTTCGCTTCGACCTGCACGTGGAGTGCCTGATACGCGGCCGGCTCGATGTGCCGGAACGAGAGCTCCTCGAGCTCGTTCTTGAGCTTGCTCATGCCGAGCCGGTGCGCGATGGGCGAGTAGATGTCGCGCGTCTCCTGGGCGATCTGCGCGCGCCGTTCCTCGGGCAGATGATGCAGCGTGCGCATGTTGTGCAGCCGGTCGGCCAGCTTGACGAGGATGACGCGGATGTCGTCCACCATCGCCAGGAGCATCTTGCGGAAGCTTTCCGCCTGCCGCTCCTCGCTCGACGAGAACTGGAGCGCCGACAGCTTCGTGACGCCCTCGACGACGTGCGCGACCTGCTCGCCGAACAGCTCCCGGACCTTGTCGATCGTGTTCGGCGTGTCCTCCACGATGTCGTGCAGGAGGCCCGCCGCGATCGCCACGGGATCGAGGCGAAGGTCGGCCAGGATGTCGGCCACCTCGAGCGGATGCACGAGATACGGCTCGCCCGATCGGCGCACCTGGCCTTTGTGCTCGGAGGCGGAGAAGACGTACGCCCGCCTGAGCAGCTCGGTGTCGGCGTCCGGATTGGCCGCGCGCACCTTCTCGGTGAGGTCCTCGAACCGGATCATGTCCGCTGGTGTCTAATCAGAATGAGGGGTCGGACGCACCCGCCGGGACGCGTCCGCGACCACCCCGTTGATATATACTGACCCGGTTTTGGCGGCATAAAAAGGCTCTCCGGGAAGACGTCACGGACATCCAGGACGTCATGGGGCCGATATCGAGGTGGTCATGCGAGGTCGATTCATCCGTCTGGCCGTTCTTGTCATTGCGTTTTCGGTGAGCGCCGCCGCGTGCGGCAAGTACTCGATCAGCAACATCCGGTCGCTCAAGGCGTTCCAGGACGCCAACGCCCTGTACAAGAAGGGCGAGTACTCGCGTGCGGCGCAGCGTTACACGGATGCCGTGACACTCAACCCCGAGCTCGGGTTCGCGTACTTCTTCCTCGGGAACAGCTACGACAACCTCTACAAGCCCAGCCGGCGCGGCGAGCCCGAGAACGACGCCAACCTGCCCAAGGCCGCAGAGAACTACCGGCTCGCCGTCGAGAAGCTCTCCAAGTCGACCGACCCGAAGGAGCTCGAGATCCGCAAGCTCGCCTTCGAGTACCTGATCGCGGCGTACGGACCCGAGAAGCTGAACGACTTCAGCAAGGCCGAGCCGGTCGCCAAGCAGCTGATCGCGCTCGACCCGAACGAATCCACGAGCTACCACCTCCTGGGCAGGATGTACGAGGACATCGGCCGCTACGAAGAGGCCGAGCAGATGCTCCAGAAGGCCATCAGCCTCAACCCGAACGACGCGCTCGGCTACATGCTCCTGGCCGGCTACTACAACCGGCAGGGCCAGTTCGACAAGACGATGGAGGCGTGGAGGGCGCGCGCCAAGGCGGAGCCCAACAATCCGGAAGCCTGGCACATGATCGCCGTCTACTACTTCGACAAGCTGCACCGTGACACTGCGTTCGTGAAGGAGAACAGACCGCAGGCGCTCGAGTACGTGCTCGACGGCATCGAGGCGGAGAACAAGGCCCTGGCGCTGAACGCCCAGTACTACGAGGCATTGGTCTACAAGAACATCCTGCTGCGGCAGCAGGCCCTGCTCGAGAAGGATCCGGCGAAGATCAAGCAGCTGATCCAGGAAGCCGACGTCCTCAAGGCCAAGGCCGAGGATCTGCAGAAGAAGCAGAACGCGACGGCCGCCGGCAGCGCGCCGCAGCGCGGCAGGGGCCGCTGACGCGGCCCGAAGTTTATTTCCTCATCTCCTCCGTCACGATCCCGACGCGCGAGACGCCTGCACCGCGCGCCGCGTCGATCACCGCCAGAATCTCGCCGTACCGCACGGATCCGTCCCCAATCACGTACAGCGTCCGGTCGCGGCGCGTCCGGAAGATGTCGCGGAGGCGTGACTCCGCCTCGGCCAGGGCGACTTCCTGCTTGTTGATGGTGAGCCGCCGGTCGGCGCCGTATTCGGCGACGATGTGGGTGGAGACGTCCGGCTGCGCGGCGCGCGGCGAGACGGCCTCGGGCAGGCTGACGTCGAGCCCCCGCTGTGTCAGCGGCAGCGCGGCCATGAAGATGATCAGCAGGACCAGCAGAACGTCGATGAGCGGCGTGACGTTGAGATCGGCGGACAGGTGAGGCATGACCGCACGAACGATGCGTTCGGCGCCGTGGTGGGATCGTGGGGACATGGCAGCCTCCTCTGAGTGAAGGCTGCCACCTTCGGTGGTCGAGAGCGGTGTCAGGCCTCCGGCCTGCTCTTTACTGTCCGCCGCCGGTGGCCTTGGCGGCCTCCTCGCGCATGCCCAGCGTGACGATGCCGACCTTGGTGACGCCGGCGCCCATGGCCGCGTCGACGATCAACATGATGTCGCCATACGGCACGGACGGATCGCCGATGATGAACACCGTCTTGTCCTTGCGCGTCTCGTAGATCTCGCGGAACCTGCCCGGCGCGTCTCCCAGCCTCACTTCCGTCTTGTTGATCGTGAGGCGGCGGTCGGCCGTGTATTCGGCGACGACCTGGCTCAGGATGTCGGCGGCCGACGCGTTCGCGTTGGTCTCGAGCGGCAGGTTGACGTCGATGCCGCGCTGCGTGAGCGGCAGCGCGGCCATGAAGATGATGAGCAGCACGAGCAGGACGTCGATGAGCGGCGTCACGTTCATGTCCGCCGAGGCTTCGGGCGCCTTGACGGTGATGACCTTCTCGGCGCCGTGGTGCAAATGGGCGTGATGCATTACTGCCCTCCCTGCCCAGCCGTGCGGCTGCGATCGGTCTCGGTGATGAGCGCGACGGTCTCGATGCCGGCTTTGCGCAGCGCGTCCATCATCTTCATGATGGCGCCGTACGGGGCGTCCTTGTCGCCTTTGAGATAGACGGTCCGCTCGGCTTTCTCCTCGAGGACGGTCAGCAGGCGCGGCACGAGGTCGACCTCGGCCACCTCGATGGTGTTCACGTACAGCCTGCTGTTGGAGTCGATGAACACCTGGGTCTGGTCCTGCGTGTCCGGCTTCTCGGTCGTGTTGACCGCCGTCGGCATCGTCATCTTCACGCCCTGCTGCAGCAGCGGGGCGACGATCATCATGATGATGAGCAGCACCAGCATGACGTCGACGAGCGGTGTGACGTTGATGTCAGACTTGACGCCGCCTTTTGCGCCGCCAACATCCATGGCCATGGCAACTTCTCCTTACGCGGGGGCTTGGGACGTGAGGCGTGCGGCTTGGGGAAACCCCGTGTCTCGCGGCCGCCTCAAGCCTCCAGCCCCACGCCTCACGCCTCTTACGCCGTCTTCTTAATGAAGTAGTCCACGAGCTCCGACGACGAGTTGTCCATCTCGACGTTGAAGTACTCGAGCCGCCCGGTGAAATAGTTGTACATCCACACTGCCGGGATGGCGACGACGAGCCCGAGCGCGGTCTCGACGAGCGCCTCGGAAATACCGGCCGACACGGCGCCCAGACCTCCGGACCCGGTGATGCCGATGGCGTGGAACGCGTTGATGATGCCGACGACCGTCCCGAGCAGCCCGACGAACGGCGCCGTCGCGCCGATGGTGGCGAGCGACGGGATGCCCTTCTTCAGGTCGTTGGCCGTGAGCGCGGTGGCGCGCTGGATCGCACGGCGGACGGTGTCGACCAGGTCCTCGCGCGCAAGCGTGCCCCCGGCTTCATGCTGGAACTGGTACTCCTGCAGTCCCGCGAGCACGACCTTCGCCAGGTGGCTGTACTGGTACGTCTTCGCCTGCGACACGCTGAGCGCGTCCTTGAGGCGGCCTTCCTTGAGGTGCTTGGCCACCTGCGGCGCGTACAGCTTCGACTGCTTGCGCGCCTGCGAGAACGTGTAGTACCGCTCGATAGCGACGCCGAACGACCACATCGACATGAACACCAGAACGAACGCAACGACCTTGGCCGTCGGCCCCATGGCGTTCCACATATCTACGATATTCATTCCGCCTGACGCTTCCATCCCAGCCTCCGGACTCCAGTCAGTTGCGTTTTCTGCCCCGAACGAATGAACGAGCCAGACGCGCGACGGGCGCGCGGCTGGCTCGCGACGTTGATCTGCCAATCAAACCGATACGACGCCGGCGCCCTCCACCCTCACACTAGTTCAGCGTGAAATTCACGGTGACGGTCATGATGACCTCCACCGGAACGTTGTTGAGCAGGGTCGGCGTGAACTTCCACTGTCGCACTGCGTCGAGCGCCGCCTGGTCCAGCAAGGCGACCGAGCGGAGGACCTTCGCGTCCTTGACGCTGCCGTCCTTGCCGATGACCGCCTCGATGATCACGACGCCCTGCACCTTGGCGGTCTGCGCGATCTGCGGATACACCGGCGCGATGTGCTTGATCTTCTTCGGCTCCTTGATGTCGCCTCCGACGCGGACCGGCGCGGCCGGCGGCGGGGGCGGAGGCGGCGGCGCGATGCCACCAACGACGCCACCCGGAACGCCGCCAGGAATTCCACCCGCGACGCCCACGACGCCCGTGAAGGTGGGCATCACCGGCTCCGGCTTGATCTCCTTGGGCGCTTCGATCGGCGCCGCGTTCGGATTCAGCTGCACGGGCGGCGTGATCGGCTGCGGTGCCGACGGCGGCGGCGGCGGTGGGGGCGGCGGCGGTGGGGGCGGCGGCATCGTCACGAACGCCATCACCGACTGCGGTGTGGGCAGCATGTCCGTCGCCAGCAAAGGAATGACGACGAGCGCCCCGAGCATGATGACGTGCGTGGCGATCGACAGCGGGACCGTGTACCACTTCTTCGTCCCGACTTTGATGGACGGTTCGACGATGTCGCCGAACATCTCGTGTGCCACGGGAACCTCCTCATTCGCGGCGGAACATTCATCCCGCCTGGCGCGTCTCGAATATTAATCAGGGGACGCGAAGCCCCCACTCCGGTCGCGCGCTTTCCTCAGTGACTTCGTTTGTCGCCGTGCTCGGTCCCGCCCAACGAAGGCGGCGATTATAGTCAGAGCCAAAAAACGGTGTCAACGAAGCCGTGTAACAGTTTAGACACCAAACCGTGCAAATCGGACCGAAAGGGCTTGGATCACCCCTTTTGGCTCCCAATTCTCATGCCATAGAACGACCGCCAGACGAAAATCACCGAGATCGCGAAAAATGCCGCCGCAAGCAGGTGCGTCAGGACGCCGCCATGCTCGTGGCTCAGGCTCACCGCCAGCTCGACCGCCAGCAACCCGAAGAGGGTCGTGAACTTGATCACCGGATTCATCGCGACCGACGACGTGTCCTTGAAGGGATCCCCCACCGTGTCGCCAACCACCGTGGCGGCATGGAGATCCGTGCCCTTCTGCTTCAGGTTGACTTCGACGATCTTCTTCGCGTTGTCCCACGCGCCGCCGGCGTTGGCCATGAAGATCGCCTGGAACAACCCGAAGAGCGCGATCGACACCAGATAGCCGATGAAGAAGAACGGCTCGACGAACGCAAACGCCAGGGTCCCGAAGAAGACACTCAGGAAGATGTTAAACATCCCTTTCTGCGCGTACTGTGTGCAGATCTCGACCACTTTCTTGGAATCTTCGACCGACGCCTTGGTGGTCCCCTCGAGCCGGATGTTCGCCTTGATGAACTCCACCGCGCGGTAGGCGCCCGTCGTCACGGCCTGGGTTGATGCGCCCGTGAACCAGTAGATCATCGCGCCGCCCGTGATGAGCCCGAGCAGGAACGGCGGGTGCAGGATCGAGAGTTTGTCGACGTCGGTCGTGAGCCCCGCCGTCAGCATGACGATGATCGAGAAAATCATCGTGGTCGCGCCGACGACGGCCGTGCCGATGAGCACGGGCTTGGCGGTCGCCTTGAACGTGTTGCCGGCGCCGTCGTTTTCCTCCAGGTTGTGCTTGGCGCGCTCGAAATTCACGTCGATGCCGAAATTCTTCTTGAGGTCGGCCTGGATACCGGGGAGCTGCTCGATCGTCGACAGTTCGTACACCGACTGCGCGTTGTCGGTCACCGGACCGTAGGAGTCGACGGCGATCGTGACCGGTCCCATGCCGAGGAAGCCGAACGCGACGAGTCCGAACGCGAAGACTGCCGGCGCCATCATGCCGATGTCGCCCAGGCCCAGTGTGCTCACGCCGTAGGCGATGGCCATGAGCGTCATGATGGTCATGCCGAGCCAGTACGCGCTGAAATTGCCCGCCACCAAGCCCGACAGGATGTTCAGGGAGGCGCCGCCCTCCCTCGACGACGTCACCACTTCCTTGACGTGAGCCGACTCGGTCGACGTGAAGACCTTGACCAGTTCCGGGATGATCGCGCCCGCCAGCGTGCCGCACGTGATGACGGTGGAGAGCTTCCACCAGAGCGAGTCGTCGCCGCCCAGCGTCGGGATCAGCCAGTACGACGCGACGTAGGTCATCACGACCGACACGATCGACGTCAGCCAGACCAGCCGGGTCAGGGGCGCCTCGTAGTTCATCTTGTCGGCGTCCTTGTATTGCCCGCGCGCGAGTACGTCGTTCAGCAGATACGAGCCGCCGGAGGCGATGACCATCAGGATGCGCATGACGAAAATCCAGACCAGGAGCTGGACCTGGATGATCGGATCGCTCACGGCAAGCAGGATGAACGAGATGAGGGCCACGCCAGTCACGCCGTACGTCTCGAAGCCGTCGGCTGACGGCCCGACCGAATCACCGGCGTTGTCGCCCGTGCAGTCGGCAATGACGCCGGGGTTTCGCGCGTCGTCTTCCTTGATCTTGAAGACGATTTTCATGAGGTCCGCGCCGATGTCGGCGATCTTCGTGAAGATGCCGCCGGCGATTCGCAGGGCGGCCGCGCCGAGCGACTCGCCGATCGCGAAGCCGATGAAGCAGGGGCCCGCGTAGGTGCCCGGAACGAAGAGCAGGATGATCAGCATGATCACCAGCTCGACCGAGATCAGCAGCATGCCGATGCTCATGCCCGCCTTGATCGGGATGGCATAACACGGGAACGGTTTGCCGGCGAGCGCGGCAAACGCGGTCCGCGAGTTCGCATAGGTGTTCACGCGGATGCCGAACCAGGCGACGCCGTAGCTGCCGGCGATGCCGACCAGGCTGAAGAACAGGATGATCGCGACAGTCGGCAGCGGGAACCCGCGGACGACGGCACCCGTGGCTGGATCGATCGTCTCGGCCAGCGTGCCGAAGTACAACCCGGCGATCGCGCCGATGAAGAGCCACAAGATTAGTAGAAACTTGCCCTGCTGCGTGAGGTACGTCTTGCACGTCTCGTAAATGAGCTCGGAGATCTCGCGCATCGAGGAGTGGACCGGCATGTTCTTCAGCTGGGTGTTGATGACCAGGCCGAACAGGCCGCCGAGCGCGCAGATGGCCAGGCCGCCGAGCAGCAACGTGTGGCCGTCGATGCCGCGGAAGAGCACGGACGAGAGGTCCGGCAGCACCAGACTCGACTCACCGCCCACTCGCCGGGCCGGAGGCTGTCCCGGGGCGCTCTCCGCCTGCGCTGAAGCTACGGCGGACAAGTCCGTGACCTGCACCGGCGCATCGGCGCCGAAGGCCGCCGCCGCGCCCGCCGTCGCCCCCGCCAGCAGACAGGCGACCACCACCCAACGTATCCATCTCGCTCTCATCTCTTTCTCTCTCCTCGTTACGAGCCGCGGCAGTGTATCAGGACCTATGACCTCGGGTTTCGTTTTGCCCAACACACCACAAAACGAAACCCGAGGTCTTCACTCCCGAAGTCTTGCTACCGCCCGCATCTGATCGGGCAGTCCCATCCCGCCCGTCAGAAACACTCGAATCCCCTCTTCAACGGTCATGTCCGGAAAAGACGCGCGCTCGAGCGGACAGACGATGACGTCGCCCAGATACAGATGATTCGTGGGCACGTACACCGCCACCATCGTCTCGGGACCGCGACCGCGATCGACCGTGAACTCCTTCGTCAGAAACCCCAGCACAAATCCGCGCGCGGCGTCTTCCACGAGCACCATGCGCTTGAATCCGAATTCGTTGTCCGGCGAGAACGCCGAGATCAGCTGCTTGACCGGCGCGTACACCGTCTTGAACAGCGGGATGTGCAGCAGCAGCGACTCGGTCCGCGCCACGAGTCGCCGGCCGATCATGTTCGTCGCGATCGCGCCGATCAGGAGCACGATCGCCGCCGTCGTCACGAGCCCGAGGCCCGGGACGCGCATCCCGATCACGCGCTCGCCGAGACCGCTCGTCAGCTGATCGGCGAACCGGACGACCCAGACGATCGCGACCACGCTCACGACGAGCGGCACGGTCACGAAGACACCGGCGATGAAACTGCGCCGCAGCCACTGCCACATCAGCCGTCACCGCGCGGCGAGCCAGACGAACGTCGCCGCGGCGAGTCCCACGCGATACCAGGCGAAGACGTCGAGCTTGTGACTGACCAGGAACCGGATGAAGTACTTCACGGTGAGATACCCGACGACGGCCGACGTCAGCATGCCGACGAGAAACAACGGCACGGCGTCCGGGCCGAGTGTCACGTGACGCAGCTCCAGGCCTTCCTTCGCGGCCGCCGCGAGAATCGCGGGAATGCTCATCAGGAACGCGAACCGCGCCGCGGCCTCGCGCCTGAGCCCGAGCGCCATGCCCGTGACGATGGTCGCGCCCGAGCGCGACACGCCCGGCACGAGCGCGACGGCCTGCGCGAAGCCAATCGCGAGCGCGCCGCCCGCCGAGAGCGCTTCCTCACCCTTCGTCCGCGCGCTGAGCCGCTCGATGATCAGGAGCAGCCCCGCGCCGACGAGGAGCGCGACGGCCGCAACCGCCGGCGTCCTGAGCGCCGATTCGACGGCGTCCGTATAGAGAGCGCCGGCGACGACAATCGGCAGCGTGCCGACCGCGATCAAACGAATCCGACGTTCGGCCGGACCTGGCGAGGATCCGAACGCGCGCGGCAGGACCGCGATCATCTCGGCGACATCCGCACGGAAGAACACCAGCACGGCGGCCAGCGTGCCGACGTGACACGCCACGTCGAAGGCCAGCCCGAACGATTGTTCCGCGTCCCAGCCGAAGAACGCGCGCGCGAGGATGAGATGCGCCGAGCTCGACACCGGGAGGAACTCGGTCAGTCCCTGCACGATGCCGAGGAGCGCGGCCGCGAGCAGATTCACCCGGCCACTTCAGCCTTCCGCCTTGCGCCGCCGGCCGCGCTCACGCGCGCCTGACCTTCGCCTTGGCCTGCGCCTGCGTCACCGGCGGACTGCCGGCGCGCCGGCTCAGAATGATCGCCACTGCGGCGGCGATGAACACGGTGGAGTACGTGCCGGTGATGATGCCGACGAGCAGGGTGAACGCCATCGGGCGCAGCACCTGTCCGCCGAAGAGATACAACGCCAGGACGGCCAGGAACGTCGTGCCGGCCGTGATGATGGTCCGGCTGAGCGTCTGGTTCACGGCCTTGTTCACGGCCCGGTCGAGCGGCTCCTTGCGCGCCAGCCGCTGGTTCTCACGGACGCGGTCGAAGACGACGATCGTGTCGTTCACCGAGTACCCGGTGATCGTCAGAATCGCGGCGATGACGTTCAGCGAGAGCTCATAGCCGAACCAGGTCAGGAACACGAGGGTGACGAGGATGTCGTGGAACGTCGCGACGATCGCGCCGATGCCGAACGACAGCCGGAATCGCAACGCGATGTACACGAGGATCCCGCCGAGCGCCGTCAGCGTCGCCGCGACGCCCTTGCGCTTGAGATCCTCACCGATGGTCGGGCCGACGATATCGCGATTCCGGACCTCGAAGTCGCCGATGTTGGCCGCCCTGAGGGACGATTCGACCTGCTTGGCGTCCGCCTCGAGGCTGGCACCCTGCTCGAGCCCCTCGCGCAGCGGCAGCCGCACCATGATCTCGTTGTCGGCAGGCTGGCCGAACGTCTGAACGGTCGCCTCGCCCGACAGCGGGCCGAGGGCATTCCGGACGGTGTCTTCGGCGGTGGGTTTCGCGAACTTGAGCCAGAGCACCGTGCCGCCCGAGAAATCGACGCCGAGCGGCAGACCGCCACGCGAGACGATCGTGAAGATCCCCGAGCCGATGATCGCGACCGACAGGATGATGGCGTGCCAGCGCCACTTGATGAAGTTGTAGTTGGGATTCGTGAAGATGTGCATGACCGCGGCAGCTCCAGCCTGTCAGATGCTCAGGTTAGTCGCGCCCGCCGGCCGGCGCGACAGAATCAGCTCGAAGAGCGTCCGGGAGACGAAGACCGCGGTAAACACGTTGGCCAGCAATCCGAAAAAGAGCGTCGTCGCAAAGCCGCGAATCGGACCGGTACCGAACTGGAACAGGAACGCCGCCGCAATCAGCGAAGAGACGTGGGTGTCCACGATCGTCGTAAAGACGCGGTTGAAACCCGCCGCCACGGCCTGCCGCGTGCCGCGCTTCGTGGCCAGCTCTTCGCGGATCCGCTCGAAGATCAGCACGTTCGAGTCCACACCCATGCCGATCGTGAGCACGAACCCGGCGATCCCGGGCAGCGTCATGACGCCGCCCAGGTATGCCATGAACCCGAGCAGGATCGTCAGATTGAGGACGATCGAGAGAAAAGCGTTGAACCCGGCCAGCTTGTAATAGACGAGCATGAACAAGGTGACCAGCGCGAGCCCGGCGATCGACGCGCGGATGCCCGCCCTGATGGAATCCTGGCCAAGCGACGGACCTACCGTGCGCTCTTCAAGGTAGCTGAGCGAGGCGGGCAGTGCGCCCGACCGCAGCACGAGCGACAGGTCGTCGGCTTCCTGCTGCGTGAAGCTGCCAGAAATACGGCCTTCCCGCTCGATCCGGGCCTCGATGACCGGCGCCGACTGCACGAAGTCGTCGAGGATGATGGCCAGTTGACGGCCGATGTTGGCCCCGGTCGCCTTCCCGAACTTCACCGCCCCGTCGCTGTTCAGCGAAAACGCGACGGCCGGCTGGTTGAACTCGTCGAGCGTCGGACGGGCGTTGCGGAGATCGGTGCCAGTGACGACCGGCGTCTTCCGCACCAGGTACAGCAGTTTCGACGTGTCGGTCTTCGAGCCCGACACGCCTTCCTTGATCTCCATGTCCGGCGGCAGCACGCCGTTATGCGACTGCAGCAGCGTCGCCTGATCGCTCGCCACCGTTTCGACGAGCTTGATCTCGAGCCGCGCCGTCCTGCCGATGAGCTCCTTGGCCCTGTCGGGTTCGTCCACTCCGGGCATCTCCACGACGATCCGGTCGCCCGTGCTCCCGTACGGCGCCACGACGGGCTCGGACACGCCGAACTCGTTGACGCGTCTCTCGATCGTCTGCAGCGCCTGAGTCACGGCTTCCGTGCGGCTCCGGCTCACGATGTTCGGCCGCATGCTGAACCTATAGGTGCCGCCGCCGCTCGCCTGCCGATCGAAGCTGCCGGACACCTGCTGATCGGCGATCTGCCGCAGCTGCGCATCGCCGGCCGGTTGCACGCCTTCCACGACGAACTCGGTCAGGCTCGTGGGCCGGACCGCGGTGTGGGCGACGCCGGCGGCCGTGAGCGCTTCACGAAGCTGCTCGGCGGCCGTCTCTGTTTCGATCTTGATCGCGTCGTCGGTATGCACCTTGAGCACCAGGTGCACACCGCCCTGAAGGTCCAGGCCACGCTTCACCCTGGTGCCCGGAGGATAGAACGCCCAGACGGCCAGCGCCGTCACGGCGAGGATCGTGAGAATCTTCCACCGAAGGTTTGCGTACATTATTTAGTTTCCGCCTGCTTCAGGCTGCACGACCGGCTCCTGCCCCTGGTAGCCCCCGATGGCCGCGCGCGCGACTTCGATGCGGACCTTGTCGGCAATCTGGAGCTGGACGGTCACGTCCGACAGCCGCGTGACCTGACCGTAGATGCCGCTCGTCGTGACGATCCGGTCCCCGACCTTGAGGGCCGACTGAAACTCCTGGACCTTTTTCTGGCGCTTCCGCATCGGCATCAGCACCAGCAGATAGAAGATCCCAATCATCAGCACGAACGGGAAGAGCTGGATCAGGATGTTGCTCTGTCCCTGCGCCGGCTGCGCCATGGCCACCACGAACGGCACTGTCATGGGAACGGTCATTCTATGTAGGAAGTCGGCCGGCGGGAATACGTCTCGAGGAACGCTCTCTTGAAAGACTCGAAGGTTCCGAACTCAATAGCCTTCCTAAGCTCCCGCATGGTGTCAAGGTAAAAGTACAGATTGTGCAATGTGTTAAGGGTGGCTGCCGTCAGTTCGCCGGACACGAACAGGTGGCGCAGATAGGCCCGTGAGTGCCGCCGGCAGGTCGGGCAGCCGCACTCCGGATCGGGCGGATCCTGGTCCTCGGCATACCTGGCGTTCTTGATGTTCATCGGCCCCCGGCGGGTGAACAACTGCCCATTCCTGGCGTTGCGAGTGGGCAACACGCAGTCGAACAGGTCGATCCCCCGAGCCACGCTTTCGACCAGGTCGTCCGGCATGCCCGTGCCCATCAGGTATCGCGGCCGGTCCCGGGGAAGCTGGGGGGCCGTATGGGCCACGAGGTCGTACATGAGGTCGACCGGCTCGCCCACCGACAGGCCCCCGATGGCATAGGCATCGAATCCGATGCCGACCGTCCCCGCCACACTCTGGTCGCGCAGGTCCTTGAAGGTGCCGCCCTGGATGATGCCGAATTGCGCCTGAGCCGGTGACGGACGCAGAACCTCCGGAGCCGCGCCACGCTCGAGCGCAAGGAACCGATCGCGCGCGCGCCGACCCCATCGAAGCGTCCGCGACATCGCCGCGTCAGCTTCCTCACGCGTCACCGGCCAGCTCGGACACTGGTCGAACATCATCGCGATGTCCGATCCCAGACGCGCCTGAATGTCGACGACCGATTCCGGCGTCAGCGCATGCGACCGGCCGTCCAGGTGCGACCGAAAGACGACGCCGTCCTCCGTCAGCTTCGCGCGGGCGGCAAGACTGAAGACCTGGTACCCGCCGGAGTCGGTCAAGATGGGCCGCTCCCACCCGGTGAAGCGATGGAGCCCGCCCGCGCGCGCGATCAGATCGTCGCCCGGCCGAAGGTGCAGATGGTACGTGTTCGCGAGGACAATTTCCGCCCCAAGGTCGTGAAGTTGTTCCACTGTCACGCCTTTGACGGCGCCGCGCGTCCCGACCGGCATGAACGCCGGTGTATCAATTGTGCCGTGCGGGAGACGGAGACGGCCACGGCGCGCACCGCCGTCCGTCGCGACGACTTCGAAGCTGAACGAGGCGCTCACCGCGCTTAGCCTATAATGACGTCCCGATATTTCCCGTGAGACGTCTTCGCGTTGGAGTGCTTTACGGTGGACGCTCGGGCGAGCATGAAGTGTCGCTCGCTTCAGCGGCTGCTGTCTTTGCCAACCTTGATCGCCAGCGCTACGAGCCTGTCGCCGTCCGCATCGAGAAGGATGGACGCTGGGTGCTCGCCGATCGTCCGCCGTCGGCGGCGTCAGCCGCCGAAGTGATCGAACAGACGCGCAGCGAAGTCGCGCGCGTGCGCGGCGGACGTGAAGTGTTCCTGCCGCCCAGACCTGGTGAAGAAACACTGGTGCTTGTCGATCGACGATCGGCGCGCGCGGATGAAGCCGAAGCCTCCGCCGCGCTCACCGGTCTGCGGCTGGACGTGATCTTCCCGGTGCTGCACGGACCGTACGGCGAGGACGGCACGATCCAGGGCCTTCTCGAGCTGGCCAACGTCGCCTACGTCGGGTGCGGCGTGCTCGCCTCGTCGGTCGGCATGGACAAGGCCGTGATGAAAGTGCTCTTCCGCGCCGGCGGGCTGCCGGTGTGCGACTGGCAGGTCGTCCGGCGCCGGGAATGGCGGACGGCCCCGAGAACGGTCGGCACGGCCGTCGAGGAGAACCTGTCGTATCCCGTCTTCGTCAAGCCCGCGAATATGGGGTCCAGCGTGGGGATTTCGAAGGTCCACGAGCCGGGCGAGCTTGGGTCGGCCCTCGATCAGGCCTTCGAGTTCGACCGAAAGGTCATCGTCGAAGCGGCGGTCGCCGACGCCCGCGAAATCGAGTGCGCGGTGCTCGGAACCGAGTCGCCCGAGGCCTCGGTGCCCGGCGAGATTGTCCCGTCGCGCGAGTTCTACGACTACCAGGCGAAGTACATCGACGGGCACTCCCGGCTGGAGATTCCGGCGTCGCTCGACGACGACCAGACGCGCGAGGTGCGGGAGCTGGCGCTCGCGGCCTTCGACGCCATCGACGGAGCGGGGCTGGCGCGCGTCGACTTCCTCCTCAGCCGCGCGACCGGCGCGCTCTACGTCAACGAGATCAACACACTGCCGGGCTTCACGACCATCAGCATGTATTCGAAGCTGTGGGCGGCCTCGGGCGTGCCCTACGCCACGCTTGTCGATCGACTGATCGCGCTCGCGATCGAACGTCACTCCGAGAAGCAGGAGCTCAAGACGACGGTGTTCTGAGCGTCGTCGCGTCGCCGATCGCGCGCGCGTCGACGCGCTCGAAGCGAAGAATGTGCTTGACTCCTCTCGGCCTCATCCATAATCTACGTCTTGCGTGAGATCGACTGACTCATACGACCTGTTGTGCATCGTCGATCACGATGATGAGTCACTTGCTCTCGCGCCGCTGGTAATGACCCACGACGGAAGTCGAACGACGCGTCGAGTCCGGATTGACCCGAACGCGGCGAGGCGCCAGGCAACGACGTAAGGCGACAGGGTGCGGCACTTGTGCCTGCACCCTTTTTTTTGTCCGAGATCGCAGACGCGAGCCACGATGACGCTCGAACGTCTGCAGCAAGGCAAGGGCGCTGCGCGTGCGGGTATGCGTGCCGGTTGGCAGCGACGCCGCGGCGCAGTCGGTGCCTGCGCACCACACCACCGTGAAGGGGGGGAACCAAGACAATGGCGAAGAAAGCAGCCAAGGGCGGGAAAAAGAAGGGCGGCAAGAAGCGCTAAGCCTGCCTGGCTTGAAAGGGAGAAAAGGGGGCTGTTTGTCGCCCCCTTTTTTCTCGTACGCCGAAAGTACTGCCGGGTTACATCCCGCCCATCGTTTTCCCGTCCCAGATGCGCACGCGCTCGATCACGTCCCAGAGCTCCACGCGATCCAGCAGGTCCATCCCGTTCACGACCCGGCCAAACGCCGTGTATTTGCCGTCGAGGTGCGGCTGCGGTGACAGCGCGATGAAGAACTGGCTGCCGGCCGTGTCCTGCCCGTCGATCGCCATCCCGACCGTGCCGCGCAGGTACGGCAGCGGGCTCAGCTCGTCCCGGATCGTGTAGCCCGGTCCGCCCTCTCCGTCCCCGCGCGGGTCGCCCGCCTGGATCACGAAGTTCGGGACGACGCGGTGCACCTTCAGCCCGTTGAAGAACCCCGCCCGCGCGAGCTCCATGAACGTCAACGACGTCAGCGGCGCGTCGACGACGTTGAGCTCGATCTCGATCGTGCCGAGACGGGTCTCGATGAACGCGTGCGGTGAATAGTCGGGCCGGAGCAGGCGAGGCGACTCGAAGAACTCGAGCGGCTGGCGCACGGGCGCCGGCCGGGCGGGCGACGCGTCGGCCTGGCCCAGCCCGCGGAGGAGCTCGGCGGCCCGGAGCCGGACCGGCCAGTCGCGATCGGCGAGCGCCTTCCTCAACGTCGTCACCGCGTCCTCGCCGCCGTATTTGGCCAGGGCCTCGAGCGCGGCGGCGCGCGCGCCGTACGACGCGTCGCCCTCGCCCCGAACGTACGCGGCGCCGAGGCGCGCCGCGCCCCCTTCCGGACGTCGCTCCCCCATGAGCCGCGCGGCGATGGTACGCAGGACGAAGTCCGGCGCTTCAAGGGCATCAAACAGGCGCTTCGTCAGATCGGCCGCTTCGATTCGCGCCAGCCCTTCGAGCGCCGGACCGCGCACGCGACTGTCGTCATCGGCGGCAAGTTCCTGAAGTCCTGGCGCCGCGCGATCCGCGGGCAGTGTCGCGAGGACCCCGGCGAGGGCGGCCCGAACCGACCAGTCCTTGTCGCGGTCGAACGTCGAGATCACCAGCAGAAACCCTTCGGGATCGAGCCTGGCCGCGCCGGCGATCGCGGCCGCGCGGATCGCGGGCCAGGGATCGGTCAGCAGGTTGAGCATCATCTGAAACGCCTTCGGGTCGCCAATCGCCGTGAGCGCGTTGACGGCTTCGAGCGCGAGATTGGGAGGTGTCGTGCGCTCGCCGATGAGCTTCACGAGCATGTCGACGACATCGGCGCCGCCACCCTGCCCCAGTGCGCGCACGGCCGCGACTCGCAACCGGACATCGGCGTCGCCACGCGTGGCGATTGCCGCTGCCGGAGCCACGAGGCGGCGGTCCTTCGCGGCGGCAAGACCGCGGAGCGCAAACGCCGGCGTGTACACCCCGCTGCTCGACGAAAGCGCGAGCAAGGCAGGCGCGGCGCGTGCGTCGGCGATTCTTTGGAGCGCGTACGCGACGGGCCACCAGCGCGAGACCGGCTGTCCCTGCTCGTCCTGCGCGACGCGAGCGAGCGCGTCGAAATCGCGCAACCGGACGAGCGCGAACAACGCGAGGCGACAGAGCTCGACCTCCGGCGACTTCGGCCACTCCTCATCGTCGGGTTCGATCGCGGCGATCGTCGTGCGGCACCCGGCCGCGGCGTCGGCGACGGCGGGCGCGGTCGCGCGATCGCCGATGAGCCCGAGCGCCTCGGCCGCGCGGCCGCGCACCTGCACGGAGGGCTCCTTCAACGCGGCCTTGAGCGGATCGATCGCGTCCTTCGACGCGAGGAGCCCGAGCGCGAACGCGGCCGTCGCGCGGACGTTCTCGTCAGGATCGGTCAGCGCCGTGATGAGGGCCGGCGCGCTCTCGGCCAGTCCCACGCGTCCGATGGCGAGAAGCGCACGGCGGCGGAGCGCGGCGTCGGGATCGAGCGCCAGACCTTCGAGATCGGCGGCCGTGGCCGGCGTCAGCGCGCGCGGCCCGATGCCTGGCGCGGCAGGCGCGTCGACACCCGCGTCACGCAGCGCGCGCTGGTGTTCGAGCCGCAACATCCAGGCGGCCTTCGTATCGAGCGACACCGGAGGCGGGGGCGGCGGCGCCGGAGGCGCGGGCGGCTTCTTCGCCAGACAGCCCGCGAGGCCGACAACGATCGCGATGGCCCAGATGCGCTTGCTCACGCGCAGAACCTTTCTGTATGAAGCGTGGCGGCCCGGACGCGATCGGGCACCGGATCGACCCCGATCCCCGGTCCGCCTGGCACGTCGATGGTCCCGTCGGGCCGGACGTCGATCGGAGGCTCGATGAGATCAGGCACGAAGTACCGCCGGCTTGCCGCCACGTCTCCCGGCAACACGAAACCGGGCAGCGTCGAGAGATGCAAGTTGTGCGCCCGGCCGATGCCGCTCTCCAGCATGCCGCCGTGCCACACCGGCACGCCGCGCGTGACAGCAATGTCATGAACGTCGAGCGAAGGACCAAATCCGCCCATTCGTCCCGGTTTGACGTTGATGATGCGACACGAGCCGAGATCGAGCGCGTCGACCGCCGCCTGGGGGCCGGTGATCGACTCGTCCAGGCAGATCGCGGTGCCGAGCGACGCCTGGAGCCGCGAGTGCTGCACGAGATCGTCGTAGTCGAGGGGCTGCTCGATCATCATGAGCTGGAAGCGATCGAGCTCGGCGAGGGTGCCGGCGTCGCCCGCGTCGTAGGCCGCGTTGGCGTCAACCATGAGCGGGACGTCGCCGCACCGCTCCCGGATGGCTTCGACCGGGGCGCGATCCCAGCCCGGCTTGATCTTGATTTTGATCCGCCGGTAACCGTCTGCAAGTTCTGACTGCACGCGGTCGACAAGGGCGTCCACCGACTCGTGAATGCCGATGGACACGCCCGCCGCAATGGGACGCGCGCTGGCGCCGAGCACCTCGCAGAGCGGCCGGCGCTCGCGCCGCGCGTGCAGATCCCAGGCCGCCATCTCGAGCGCGGCCTTGGCCATGCGATGGCCGCGCACCCGCGCCCACAATCCATGCAGCGCGCGCGGGTGGTCGATCTCGGCTCCGCACATCGCCGGAATGAGGTATTTCGACATGACGTGCCACGCCGATCGGCTCGTTTCGGAGCTGTAATACGGATCGGCATCGGCGACGCATTCGCCCCAGCCGACAAGACCGTCGGCGCGAACCGCCACCAGCACGAATTCGCGCGCGCTGACGCGGCCGAAGCTGGTTTCGAACGGACGCACGAGCGGCAGCCGGAGGACGGACAATTCGACCGCGCTGATCTTCACCTGCGTATCGTATCGTGCGGAGTCGCGGCCGGCTCCACGAGGCAAAGACGCGGCGAGGCGGCTGCTATACTGGCGCCCCACTTTGGACTTCCGGTACCTCGCGATCGAAGGCCCGATCGGTCTGGGGAAGACGACGCTCGCCGAGAGGCTCGGCGCGCGTCTCGACGCCGCCGTCGTCCTCGACGAAAAGACCAATCCGTTCCTCGGCGATTTCTACGGCGGGCGCAGCGGCGCGGCATTTCAGGCGCAGCTGTTCTTCACGCTGGCGCGGCATCGACAGCTGCTCCGGCTGCGCCAGGGCGACCTCTTCAGCCAGACGACCATCTGCGACTTCCTGTTCGAGCGCGATCGCATCTACGCGTTCATGAACCTGGACGACAACGAGCTGTTCATCTACCAGCGGCTCTTCGAGCTCGTCTCGCGCGATCTGCCGGTCCCCGATCTCGTCGTCTATCTGCAGTCGCCGACCGAGGCGCTCAAGAAACGCTTGCGCGAGCGCGTCAAGCGCGCCGACCAGGACGACGCGCTCCCGAGCGAGGACTACCTCGCCGAGCTGAACGAGGCGTACAACCATTTCTTTTTTCACTACAGCGCGACGCCGCTGCTGGTGGTCGAAACATCGCAGTTCGACCTCAGCTGGGGCGACGACGCGATCGATGATCTGTTGAAGCAGATTCGCGCAATGGGACGGGGCACGCAGTATTACGTGTTAAGAACGAGTCATTGAGTGATTGGGTGATTGAGTTATTGGGTTATTGAGTTATTGGGTTATTGAGTTATTGGGTTATTGAGTTATTGGGTTATTGAGTGATTGGGTGATTGAGTGATTGGGTTATTGAGTTATTGAGTTATTGAAAACCTTGCGTGTCAGGGACGCGGCACGCGCGACAGAATGTTCTTCAATAGCTCAATAACTCAATCACCCAATAACTCAATGGATTAGATTTACACCCATGGCTTGGTTCAAGAAGGCGCGCAAGCCGATCAAGGCCCAGACGAAGGCCAGCCGGGTGCCGGAAGGCCTCTGGGTGAAATGCCCGTCGTGCGGGCGAGCCATCTATAACAAAGAGCTCGCCTCGACGCTGCAGGTCTGCCCGCAGTGCGCGCACCACTTCCGGATGACGGCGGCCGATCGCCTGAAGATGCTGTTCGATGGCGACTGGACCGAGCACGACCGCGGTCTGAAGTCGCTCGACCCGCTGAAGTTCACGGACACGAAGCCGTACCGGACGCGGCTCGAAGCGAGCATCAAGTCGACCGGGCTCAAGGATGCGATCATCGTCGGCTCGGGCGCGCTCGACGGCCTGCCGACGGTGATCGCGTCGATGGAGTACGCGTTCATCGGCGGCAGCATGGGCGTGGTGGTCGGCGAGAAGATCACGCGGGCGGCGGAGCTCGCGCTCTCGACGAAAGCGCCGCTCATCGTCGTGTCCTGCTCCGGCGGCGCGCGGATGATGGAAGGCGCGCTCTCGCTGATGCAGATGGGCAAGATCTGCGCGGCGCTCGGACGACTCGATCGCGCCGGGCTGCCCTACATCTCGGTCCTGACCGATCCGACCACCGGCGGCGTGACCGCCAGTTTTGCGATGCTCGGCGACCTCAACCTCGCCGAGCCGAAAGCGCTCATCGGATTCGCCGGCCCGCGCGTGATCGAACAGACGATCAAGCAGAAACTGCCCGAAGGGTTCCAGCGAAGCGAGTTCCTCCTCGAAAAGGGGTTCATCGACGCGATCCTCGATCGGCGCGAGATGAAGCTGCACCTCTCACGGTCGCTGCGCATGATGATGGGCCTGCCTCGGAGGGCGGCGTCACCGGTCGCAGAACCAGCGCCTGAGCCAGCCGGGTAGGGCGGCGGAGCGACATAACGCACGTGTCCGATCGTTCGTTTCTCGACTCGCTCGAAATCATCGGGATCAAGCTCGGCCTCGATCAAATCCGGGCGCTCTGCGAGCAGCTCGACCGCCCCCAGGACAGCTTTCGGTCGATCGTCGTCGCCGGCACGAACGGCAAGGGCTCGGTGACGGCCATGGTTGAGCGCGGCTTGCGCGCCGCTGGCTACCGCACCGGGCGCTACACCTCCCCGCACCTGGCCCACCTCGAAGAGCGGTTTGCCATCGACGGTGTCTCCGTCCCGGCGAACGTGCTTGATGAGGTCCTTGGACGAGTTCAGTCCGCCGCCACGAAACTCCCCGCCCCATCCAGCTACTTCGAGGCAACGACCGCGGCGGCGTTCGAGATCTTTCGCGACGGCCAGGTCGACGTCGCGGTCCTGGAAGTCGGCCTCGGCGGCCGATTGGACGCGACGAACGTCGTCACCCCGATTGCCGTCGCGATCACGGCCATCGATTTCGATCACCAGGCGTACCTGGGAGACACGATCGAGGCGATCGCGCGGGAAAAGGCCGGGGTGATCAAGCCTGACTGCCTGACCGTGCTCGCGATCAACCCGAAGGCCGTCCGCGAGGTCGTCCGTGCGACCTGCGAGCAACAGGGGGCGTCGCTCGTGTATGCGCCGGATGGGGTGGCCATCGATGCGAGGATCGTTGACGGCGCAACCACCCTGTCGCTGACGACGCCGCGCGGGACCCATGCCGGGCTCTCGCTCGCGCTGCGCGGGCGACATCAAATCGACAACGCGGTCACCGCCGTCCGTCTGCTCGAAGAGCTGGCTGCCTCTGACCGTCTTTCGGTGCCGGCCGGCGCCATTCGCTCCGCGCTCGCGGACGTCGAGTGGCCAGCCCGCCTCGAGCTCATCCGCTGGAACGGCCACGAGGTGCTGATCGACGGCGCGCACAATCCGGCCGGTGCGCACGCGCTGGCGTGGCATCTCCAGGAGACCTACGACCACCGGGTGCCGATGGTCGTGGGCATCATGCGGGACAAGAACATCGGCCAGATGATTCAGTCGCTCGCGCCGGCGGCATCGCACTTCATCTTCACGGCGTCTGCGACGGGCCGGGCATCGAGTCCGAGCGATCTCGTGCGCGCCGCCGCACACATCGCGCCCTACGTCCCGGCCGTCGAGTTCGCGCGGCCGTCTGATGCGTTGAGACACGCCGTGACGCTTGGCCAGCCTGCCGTGGTCGCCGGATCCCTCTATCTCGCGGGAGAGATTCGCGCCGATATCTCGTAAGATCACCCGATGCTGCGACGATTTGCCGTCGTGCTGGCTGCCCTGGTCGTCCTGATGGCCCGGCCAGCGCTTGCGCAGCAGCAGGCTGGACCGTTTGATTCGTGTAAGAAGGGCCTGACGATTCGGGCCAGCGTCGAACCCGTGTTCGCCAAGGACGACCCCAGCAAAGTCATCGGCCAGCTTTTGAAGGGTTCTCCTCTCAACCCGGTCACGATCGAGTGCGACGACACGCGCATTTTCGCCAACGAGATTGAATGGCGGGAGGCCGAAGAGATCGCCTACGCGCGCGGCAGCGTCGTGCTGATGCAGAGCGACCTCAACGTCTACGCCGATCATGCGGAGATTCATCGACGAACGCGAAACGGGACCTTCTACATGGCGCGCGGGACGGCGCACCTGACCGACGGGAAGGTGGACAAGAGTCTGTTCGGGACGCTCGAACCCGAGGTCATGTTCCAGGCCCAGAAGCTCGAGAAGATCGGGCCGCGGACGTATCGGCTGACGAAAGGCGGGTTCACGACCTGCGCGCAGCCGACGCCGCGCTGGGACATGACCGGGTCGTCGGGCACGATCGTGCTCGACAAGCGCGCGCTGCTGCGGAATGCGGTGCTCCGCGTGAAAAACGTGCCGATCTTCTACGTGCCGGTCATCTATTACCCGCTCAGCGAAGACGACCGCTCAACCGGCTTCCTGCTGCCAACCTACAGCACGTCCAGCTTCAAGGGCACCGGCCTCAGCAACGCGTTTTTCTGGGCGATCGACCGGAGTCAGGATGCGACGTTCTACCACGACTGGTATTCGAAGACCGGTCAGGGCTACAAAGGCGAGTATCGATTCGTGGCCTCGCCCGGCTCGAGAGGCGAACTCAGCCTCTTCATGCTCGATGAACGCGAGCAAGTGAACGAGGTGGGCAACATCACCAGAGAAGCCCATCGCTCCTACGACCTTCGCGGGCACGCGTCGATCGGGCTGCCCCGAGGGTTTCAGCTGTTCGGCCGCACGGATTACGTCACGGACATCACAACCAAACAGCTGTATCAGCAGAACCTCGCCGAAGCCTCTCGCCGCGATCGGTACATCGGCGCGACGCTCAACGGCAATCTTGGGCGATACCGCGTGTCGTCGAATGTGGAACTGCGTGATGCCTTCCTGGAAGACCCGCGACAGGATGGCACGATCGATTTCCGCGCGTACAGACAAGGCCGTCTGCCTTCCGTGAACATCTCGGCCAGCGAAAAGCCGATCGGTCGCTCGCGCCTCTATTTCGGCGTTAACGGCGAGATGGCGAACCTGGTGTCGCAGGAGGACCTCGACAATCCGGCGACGAACCACAGCTTGTGGCGCTTCGATGCGTCTCCGACGTTTCGCTTCCCGTTGAGCAAGCTGACCTACCTCACGGCGACGACCTCGGGATCCTGGCGGCTCACCCACTGGCTCGAAAGCCGTGATCCGGTGACGCCGCACCTCCAGAGGAACGTTCCGCTCACGAGACAGCTGCTGGATCTGCGCATGAACCTCACCGGACCGGTCTTGTCCCGGATCTTTCAGACGAAGGAGAACAATTACGCCGAGCGCTTCAAGCATCTGATCGAGCCCAACTTCTCCATCCGCTGGTTGTCGCCGTTCGATCGGGGCGACGAGGTCGTCAAGTTCGACGGAGTGGACTACGAGGTCGGCGGCACGACCACGCTCAATTACTCACTGGCCAACCGGGTGCTTGCGAAGCGCAAGCGCAACGGCGTCCCCGGAGACGTGCGAACGATTCTCTCCGTGGTCATTGGCCAGAGCTATTACACGAACGCGCTCGCGGCGAGGGTCGACCCGAATTACCAGTCCCCGCCGACGGCCAGCAAGTTTTCGCCACTGGCGATCGACGTGGTCGGTACCCCCGCCGATCACTTCTCGGCGCGGTTTCGGACCGAGATCCATCCGAAGTTTCGAAGCCCTCAGCAATTCAGCCTGTCCAGCTCCTACGACACGCCCAGGTCGCAGATCTCAGCCGGGTGGCGCAAGTATTACAGTTTGATCGACGGGCCGTTGGGTTTCGAGAACAACGTGACGTCGCATTCGCTGTACGCCAACACGTCGTTCAAGCTGCTCCAGAACCGCGTCGGGGGGAGTTACGGATTCGATTACGACATCCGCAGCCAGGCGTTCCTCCAGCAGCGCTACATCGTGTACTACAACGCCCAGTGCTGCGGGATCTCGATCGATTACCAAAATTCTGTAATCAACGGCATTGGGCTGCCCAATGCCCTGAAGGATCGCCGGTTCGGCCTGTCGTTCACGCTGGCCGGCATCGGCTCGTTCGCCAACCCGTTCGGTGCCTTCGGAGATAATAGCGGGCGTCGATGAAGGGGTTGATCCTGAGCGGCGGGAAGGGAACCCGCCTGCGGCCAATCACGTACACCCGCGCCAAGCAGCTCGTGCCCGTGGCCAACAAGCCCGTGCTGTTCTACGGGCTGGAGGCGCTGGTCAGCGCCGGCATCCGCGACATCGGCATCGTCGTCGGCGACACGGCGGCTGAAATCAAGGCCGCGGTCGGGGACGGCTCTCGTTGGGGCGCCCGCGTCACGTACATCGAGCAGGACGCGCCGCGCGGTCTCGCGCACGCGGTGCTGATCGCCGAGTCCTTCATCCAGGGCGATCAGTTCGTGATGTACCTGGGCGACAACCTGCTCAAGCACAGCATCGCGCAGTTCGTGGAGGAATTCCATCGCGAGAAGCCGGCCGCGCAGATTCTCCTCGCGAAGGTCCCCGACCCGCAGATGTTCGGCGTCGCCGAGCTCAACGGCAACCGGGTCGTCCGGCTCGTGGAAAAACCGAAAGAACCGAAGAGCGATCTCGCGCTGGTCGGCGTCTACATGTTCGGGAGCGAGGTGTTCGACTCGGTCAAGCGGATCCGGCCGAGCTTCCGGAACGAGCTCGAGATCACCGACGCCATCCAGGATCTGATCGATCGCGGCCTCGAGGTCCGGCCGCACATCGTGGACGGCTGGTGGAAGGACACCGGAAAGCTCGAAGACATGCTCGAAGCCAACCGTCTGATTCTCGACACGCTCGAGGCCAAAGTCGAAGGCCGCGTGTCGGAGGATTCGCGCATCGAGGGCAAGGTCGTCGTCGGTCCGGGCTCGACGATCGAGCGTTCGATCGTGCGTGGGCCGGTCATCATCGGCGCCGACGCGAAGATTTCGGGCGCCTACATCGGCCCCTTCACGTCGATCGGCGACCACGCGGAGATCCGCGAGACCGAGATCGAGCACAGCATCGTCCTCGAGGGCGCCGTGATCACCGACCTCGCGAATCGAATCGAGGACAGCCTGATCGGGCGGAACGTCAAGATCTATCGCGCCCCCAAGAAACCCTCGGCGTACCGGTTCATGCTCGGAGACAACTCCGAGGTGGGCATTCGATGGTAGCGGTCCTCGTCACCGGCGGCGCCGGGTTCATCGGCTCGAATTTCGTCCGGTGGGCGCACGACGCGCACCCCGACTGGCGGATCACCACGCTCGACAAGCTGACGTATGCCGGACGGCTGGAGAACCTCGAGAGCCTGAAGTCGAGCCCGCGGCATATGTTCGTCAAGGGCGACATCGCCGACGCGGCGGTGGTCGCGCCGCTCGTGTGCGCGGCCGAGCTCGTCGTGCACTTCGCGGCCGAGACACACGTCGATCGATCGATTCTCGCCGCCGGCGAGTTCATCCACACCGACATCTTCGGGACATTCGTGCTGCTCGAAGCGGCCCGCGAAGCGCGCGGGTTGCGGATGTTCATCCAGATTTCGACCGACGAGGTCTATGGCAGCGTGCCCGAGGGCAAGAGCCGGGAGACCGACGAGCTGCGCCCGCGCAACCCGTACGCCGCGAGCAAGGCAGGCGCCGATCGGCTCGCCTACAGCTACTGGGCGACGCACAACGTGCCGGTCATCGTGACGCGCGCGTCCAACAACTACGGCCCGAATCAGTTTCCCGAAAAAGTCATTCCGCTGTTCACGACGAACGCGATCGACAACCGCCCGGTCCCGCTCTACGGTGACGGGCTGAACGTGCGCGACTGGCTGCACGTCGAGGACCACTGCCGCGCGCTCGATTTTCTGATCGAGCGCGGGAAGCCCGGCGAGACCTACAACATCGGCGGCGGCAATGAAGTGCCGAACGTCGAGCTCACGCGCCGGATCCTCGATCTGGTCGGCCGCCCGGCGTCGCTGATTCAGCCGGTCACCGATCGGCCGGGACACGACCGGCGCTACGCGCTCGACACGGCGAAGCTGCAGGCGCTCGGCTGGCGGCCCCGGATGGACTTCGAGGGCGGTCTCGCCGCGACGGTGGACTGGTACCAGAAGAACGAAGCCTGGTGGCGGCCGATCAAAGACCAGGATCGCGCCTTCCGCGCGTACTACGACGCCCAGTACGGCGGGCGGTGAAACGGGGTCAGGTCTTGGATTATCAGTTTTTCGGCCGCTTGCAGATGTGTCTTTCAAGACTGACATCGGCCGAAAAACTGATAATCCAAGACCTGACCCCATGACCACGACGCTGGTCACCGGCGCGACGGGATTCGTCGGTGGCCATCTCCTGAATCGCCTCGCCGATGACGGACCGGTGGTCGCCTGGTACCGGCCCGACGGGACCCCGCCGGACTTGAATAGACACGTCGATTGGATGCCGGTCGATCTGCTCGACCGCCCGGCCGTGATGCGCGCGCTCGACGAGATCGCGCCTGCGCGCATCTATCACGTCGCCGGCGCGCCTCAGGTGGACACGTCGTGGCAGAACGTGGTGCCGCACCTCCGCGCCAACGTGCTCGCGACGCACTACCTGCTCGAGGGCGTGCGGCAGCTGAAGGAGCCGTGTCGCATGCTGGTCGTCTCCTCGTCGCAGGTGTACCAGATCACGGACGAGCCGATCAGCGAAGACACGCCGCTTCTGCCGTCCAGTCCCTACGGGCTGTCGAAGCTCGCCCAGGACCAACTCGCGATGCGCGCCTGCCAGGAGGACGGCCTCGACGTCGTGCTCGCGCGGCCGTTCAACCACGCCGGGCCGGGCCAGAGTCCGGCCTTTGCGATTCCGAGCTTCGCGCGGCAGATCGCACGCATCGAGGCGGGTCTGGCCCCGCCGGAAATCCGTGTCGGCAATCTCGAGACCCGGCGCGATCTGACGGACGTGCGTGACGTCGTCAATGCGTACGTGAGCGTGATGGAGGCGGCGCCACGGGGCCGGCCGTACAACATCTGCTCGGGCCGCGCGTGGCGCATCCGCGACCTGCTCGACGAGTTGCTCCATTTCGCGCAGACGTCGGTCACGGTCGAGGTGGACGAGTCGCGCCTCCGGCCGAACGACGTGCCGGTCGTGCAGGGCGACGCGACGCGCATTCGCGCTGAACTGGGCTGGGCGCCGAAGATCCGCGTGGAGCAGACGCTGCGGGACACGCTCGACTACTGGCGCGCCCAAGTGGCTGCCGGCCAGTGACGCCCGAAATCCGGCGGCAGCTCGTCCACATCCTCGTCGGCACCGGCGCGCTGCTGTTGCCGTGGCTGACGTGGTGGCAGGCTGCGCTCGTCGCCGTCGCCGGATTGCTCTTCAACGTCCTCGTGCTGCCGCGCCTCGCGCCGAGTGTGTTCCGGCCCGGCGATCTCGACGCGCCCGTCCGGTCCGGCATCATCATCTACCCGCTCGCCGTGCTGGCGCTGCTGATCTGTTTTCCGCAGCACCTCGAGATCGCGGCGGCCGCGTGGGGCATTCTCGCCGCGGGTGACGGCATGGCCACGCTCGTCGGCGCGCACGTCAAATCGAAACCGCTGCCGTGGAACCGCGCGAAGTCGGTGGGCGGCCTTGCGGCGTTCATCGCGTTCGGCTGGCTTGCGGGAACTGGACTCGCCGCCTGGAACGCCGGCAGCGACACGCCGGCCTGGTGGATTGTGGCGGCGCCGGCCATCGCCGCGGTCGCCGCCGGTTTTGTCGAGACCGTCCCGATTCGACTGAATGACAACATCTCGGTGCCCGCGTCGGCCGCGCTCGTGCTCTGGAGCCTGAGCCTGATGACCGACGATCTGATTCGCGCCTCTGAGCCAATCTGGATGGCGCGTCTCGTGCCCGCGCTCGTGCTCAACCTCGGCGTGTCAGCCGCCGGCTACGCCGCGCGCACCGTCACCAGGGCCGGCGCCATCGCGGGCGCGGCGATCGGCGTCGCGGTCTATCTCGGAACGGATTGGCCCGGATGGGTGCTGCTCTTCGCGTCGTTTCTCGCGGCCGCGCTCACGACATTTGCCGGCTATCGCCGCAAGGCACGCGCGGGCATCGCCGAAGAACGCGGCGGACGCCGCGGCGCGGGCAATGCGATCGCCAACACCGGCATGGCCGCGTGGGCAGCGCTGCTCTGCCTGGGCGTCCCACAGCCGTCGTTTGCCAAGCTCGCGCTCGTCGCCGCGCTCGTCACGTCGGCCAGCGACTCTGTCGCGAGCGAGGTCGGCAAAGCGTGGGGGAAAACGACATGGCTCGTGGTGGGGTTTCGGCGCGTGCGGCCGGGAACATCGGGCGCCGTGTCCGTCGAGGGCACACTCGCGGGACTGACGGCGGCGGTGCTGCTGGCGCTGCTCGCGGTCGGACTCGGACTGATGCCGTCGACGTGGGTGGCGGCTGTCGTGGCCGCGGCGACGATCGCCTCGCTCGTTGAAGGCGCGCTTGGCGCGACGCTCGAAGCACGCGGCACGCTCAACAACGACGCGCTCAATCTGATCAACTCGACGCTCGGCGCTGGCCTGGCCGTGGGGTTGGTGCTGAACATGTAGATTCATGTAGGCCGGTCCTTCCGCCCCGCCCTACAGACGACGGCACAAGGCAGCGATGTCCAGCCTGAAGACTTACATCGAACTGGCACGTCCGTTCACGCTCATCGCGCCGGCGCTCGGGTTTCTCTCCGGCGCGGTCACGGCCATCGGCGCGCGCCCGCCGGAGGTCTGGAGCTGGCCGCTGCTCGTGCCGGCGCTCATCGGCTCGGCCATGGCGGTCGTGTTCAACGCCGGGAACAACGCGCTGAACCAGATCTACGACCTCGAGATCGATCGCGTGAACAAGGGCAAGCGCCCGCTGCCGAGCGGCCGGTTGACGATCGGCCAGGCATGGGGGTTCACCGCGATCACGTACGCCCTCACGTTGTGGCTCGCGTGGATGGTCGCGCCTGACGGCCGCCACGAATGCTTCTGGGTCGTTGTCGTCGCCATCGTCGCCACGTACATCTACTCGGTGCCGCCGCTTCGGACGAAGCAGCGCGGGTGGTGGGCGAACATCACGATCGCGGTCCCGAGAGGCGTGCTCCTGAAAGTCGCCGGATGGTCGGCGGTAAAAACGGTCATGGGCATCGAGCCCTGGTTCATTGGCAGCATCTTCGGTTTGTTCCTGCTCGGCGCCTCCACGACCAAGGACTTCGCCGACATGGAAGGCGATCGCCGCGGCGGCTGCCGCACGCTGCCGATCCTTTACGGCGTGCGTCGCGCGGCGTGGATGATCTCGCCGTCGTTCGTCCTGCCGTTCCTGCTCATCAACATCGGCACGCTGGCCGGCGTGCTCACGGGGCATGCGCTGCTCTTACATGTCCTCGGCGCCGTCATGACGCTCTACGGCCTCTACGTCTGCTACCTCATGCTCAAGCGGCCGGAGGATCTCGCGGTCGAAGAGAACCATGTCTCGTGGGCGCACATGTATCGAATGATGTTCGTCGCGCAGATTGGGTTCGCTCTCGCGTACGTGCTTTAAGAAAGCCTCAAAGGCGCAAACCCTAAAAAGGCTCAAAGGCCTTGACGCGTTTCCTGCAACAGACGAAGATAAAGCGAAACATGTCGAAAGCCCTGCAACTTTCGCTGCTTCCCGAGCTTGTCCGCTCGCCGACGCTTCGGGACGTCGCCGACGCGGTAAAGGACGCGGGCATCGAGGGCCTGCCCTCGGCCAGGCGGCGGGCGGACGAGGCCAGGTACCAGGAAGTCACGGTCCGTTCGGCGATGGCCAAAACGGTCGGGATGCCGTTCAAGTGGGCGCTGAACCCGTACCGCGGCTGCACGCACGCGTGCGAGTATTGCTACGCGCGGAAGTACCAGCGGCATCTGGAGCTCGGCACGGGCGACGATTTCTCGTCCGTCATTCTCGTGAAGCACAACCTCGCCGAGGTGCTCCGGCGCGAGCTCGCGAGACCGCAGTGGGCACGCGAACACGTCGCGGTCGGCACGGCGACGGATCCCTATCAGCCGATTGAGGGCCACTACCGCCTGACGCGGCGGTGTCTCGAGGCGCTCATCAATTCTCGAACGCCGTTCTCGGTCGTGACGAAGGGACCAATGGTCGTCCGGGATCTCGACCTGCTGCGCGAGGCCACGAAGGGCGCCGGCTGCGAGGTCTACCTGAGCGTACCGAGCGTGGACGAAGGCGCGTGGGCACGCCTCGAGCCGGGCACTGCCTCACCCCGTCAGCGCATTCGCGCCGTCCGGCAACTGAGCGACGCGGGCATCGAGACCGGCGTGCTGATGATGCCGCTCGTGCCGGGCATCACGACGACGCGCGACAGCATCGAGAAGACGCTCCGCGCGCTGGCTGACGCCGGGGTGAGACAGGTGGGCGCCAACGTCGCGCGTCTCGACCCGGGCGTGAAGGAACATTTCTTCGCGTTCCTCGCGCGCGAATACCCGCACCTGGTCGAGGGCTACCGCCGGCTGTATCCGCGTGCGTATGCGTCGAAGGAGTACGCGGAGGAATTGAGAGCCACGGTTGCAGATCTCAGGCTTTCCGCCTTTCCGCCTTTGAGGCTTTGAGCCTTCTTACAGTCCTCTCAACGCCATGAGCGCCTTGACGCGCTCTTCCGTCGGCGGATGGCTCGAGAAGAGCTTCGCGATGCCGCCGACGCCGGCGAACGGGCTCATGATGAACATGTGCGCCGTAGCGGGATTGGCGTCCATCGGAATCTGTTTGACGCCGGCCTCGATTCGCCGCAGCGCCGAGGCGAGCCCCATCGGCGAGCCGGCGATCTCGGCGCCGCCGCGATCGGCGCCGAACTCGCGCTGACGAGAAATCGCCAGCTGGATGATCGTGGCTGCGATCGGCGCGAGCAGAACCAGCGCGAGCATCACCAGCGGATTGCTGCCGCCGCGATCGTCGTCTCGCGATCCCATCGGGATGAACCAGGCCATGTAGCCCAGCATCGTGATCGCGGCCCCGATCGTCGCCGCCACCGTGCTGATCAGGATGTCGCGGTGCTTGACGTGCGCCAGTTCGTGCGCGATGACGCCCTCGAGCTCGCTTTCAGGCAGAAGCCGGAGAATGCCCTCGGTCGCGGCGACAGCCGCGTGCTCCGGATTTCGCCCCGTCGCAAACGCATTCGGCGACATATCCGGAATGAGGTAGACCTTGGGCATCGGCAGGCCGGCCTTCTGCGCGAGGCGCGCCGTCATTCGATGGAGCGGATGATCCGGTCCGACCTCCTGCGCGCGGTACATGCGGAGGACGATCTTGTCCGAGAACCAGTAGCTGCCGATGTTCATCGCCACGGCAAGCACGAATGCGATGAGGACGCCGCTCTGGCCAAAGAGGGCGCCGCCCGCGACGATGAACAGGCCGCTCAAGAACGCCAACAGAACCGCGGTCTTCAAAGTGCTGGACATGGATCAATTATCTCCCAACCGGGCCAGGAGGCCGGCGACGAGCGCCGTGCGCGGCGCCAGTTCCTTGATGACGACATGCTCATGTAGAGCATGCGGACCGTCGCCGACCGCACCAAGGCCGTCAAGAGTTGGGATGCCGAGCGCCGCCGTGAAGTTTCCGTCCGACGCGCCGCCGGTGGCCCCTTCCGCGAGCGCGCGGCCCATCCCGCGCGCCACGTCCTTCGCCATGTCGTAGAGGCGCGCGACGCCGGCCGTGCGTTCCATCGGCGGGCGATTGATCCGGCCCGTCACGGTCAGTTTCACGCGCGCATCAGCCGGACGCAGCGCCGCGAGCGCGTGCTCGATGTGCGCGGCATCCTCGATCCGCGCGATGCGCACGTCGATCCAGGCGCGCGCGCGCTCGGCGACGACGTTCGAACGCGTGCCGCCTTCGACGACCCCGACGTTCACCGTGAGTCCGCGGCCGGGATCCGAGAGACCGGCGATAGCCGTGATCTGCCTCGCCAGTTCATGCACGGCGCTCGCGCCCGCGCCGGGATCGGCCCCGGCGTGCGAGGAGATCCCGTCGACGACGAGCTCGAATTCGCCGACGCCCTTCCGTGCGGTCTTGACGGCGCCGCCGGGCAGCGCGGGCTCGAGCACGAGCACCGCGGCGCTCTCGCGCGCGAGCGTTTCGATCGCCGCGCGCGACGTGGCGCTGCCGATTTCCTCGTCGGTCGTCGCCAGCAGGCGGACGCGCGGACGCGACGCGGCGGGCACCTCGGACACGAGCAGGCGCGCCGCCGTGATGCCGATCGCCAGCCCCGCCTTCATGTCGAGCACGCCGGGGCCGAAGAGCTTGCCGTCTTTCTCTTCGAGCGGCATCCGCGCGAGCTGGCCGACGGGCCAGACGGTGTCGAAGTGGCCGACCAGAAGCACCGGCGGCCCGCCGCCGGCCCAGTCGGCCAGGATGTGGGCGGCTGACGCTCCGGCGTCCACGCGTTCGACCGACGCCCCTGCGTCGGCAAGTCGCGACGCGAGCACCCCCGCGCACCGCTCGAGCGCGGTGCGATCCGTGCTCGGCGACTCCTCCGCGACGAGGTCGCGCGTGAGGCGCACGATCTGCGGTTCAGCCAGCAGGCAAGCCGAAATCAGGCCGGTCACGGTCCTATAATATCGAGGTGATTTCGATGTCCAGACGATGGCTTGGTGCGGCGTCCCTGGTGATGGGCCTCGCGACCGCGGCGCTCCCGGCGAGCGCGCGGCAGACGCAGACGCCCCCTCCACAAACCCCGCCGCCGCCCGTCCCGAAGCCGTTTCCTGGATCGACGACGCCGGCCACGTCGCCGGCCAAGCCGAACGAGGCCCCCACGCCTCCTCCGGCGCCCGCCGCGCCATCGCCGCAGGTGCTCGCCGGCGCGCCGCTCTATCCGGCCGCCGATTTTCTCGACGCCTACGATGCCGGACGCGGCCAGAAATATTTCATCTACGGCACCAACGCGCCCTACCTCGACATCGTCGCCTTCTATCGTCAGCAGCTCGGCGGCGGCGGGCGCGAGCTCTTCCGCACTCCGCCAATGCAGCAGTTCGACCTCGGCCGGTTCGACGAGCAGACGATGGCGTATCCGCCGAGTGTGGTGGTGAAGGACTACACGTGGAATGGGGCGCCGGGGTATCTCTTCGTCTCGGGCACGACTGAGAAGCGTTACAAGACGATCATTCAGATTGTGCCGGCGGTTCCGAAGTAGCGTTCAGGGGCGTTCCCGCCGGAACTCCGCCGCCTTCTCCCCCAGCCCGATCTCAACCGCGCGCTCGACGGACACGCCCTTGTCCTTCGCGAACTCGCGAATCTGCTGCGTGATCTCCATGCTGCAGAACTTCGGTCCGCACATCGAACAGAAGTGCGCAAGCTTGGCGCCGTCGGACGGCAGCGTCTCGTCGTGGTACGCGCGGGCCGTGACGGGATCGAGCGAGAGATTGAACTGATCTTCCCAGCGGAATTCGAAGCGGGCCTTCGACATTGCGTCGTCCCACGCCTGCGCGCGCGGGTGACACTTGGCCAGGTCGGCGGCGTGGGCCGCGATCTTGTACGCAATCACGCCGGCCTTCACGTCGTCGCGGTTCGGCAGACCCAGGTGCTCTTTCGGGGTGACGTAACAGAGCATGGCCGTCCCATACCAGCCGATCATCGCCGCGCCGATGGCCGACGTGATGTGGTCGTAGCCCGGCGCGATGTCGGTCGTGAGCGGCCCGAGCGTGTAGAACGGCGCCTCGCCGCACCAGTCGAGCTGCTTCTCCATGTTCTCGCGGATGAGGTGCATCGGGACGTGGCCGGGCCCCTCGTTCATGACCTGCACGTCGTACTCCCACGCGATCTTCGTGAGCTCGCCCTGCGTCTGCAATTCCGCGAACTGCGCTTCGTCATTGGCATCGGCAATGGACCCTGGCCGCAGGCCGTCGCCGAGCGAGAACGACACGTCATAGGCGCGCATGATCTCGCAGATTTCGCGGAAGTGCGTGTAGGTGAAGTTCTCGGCGTGGTGCGCGAGACACCACTTGGCCATGATCGAGCCGCCGCGCGAGACGATGCCGGTCACGCGCCTGGCCGTCGCGGGGATATATCGCAGCAGCACCCCGGCGTGCACCGTGAAGTAGTCGACGCCTTGTTCGGCCTGCTCGATCAGCGTGTCGCGATAGATCTCCCAGGTCAGCTCTTCCGGCCGGCCGCCGGCTTTCTCGAGCGCCTGATAGATGGGCACCGTGCCGATCGGCACGGGCGCGTTGCGCAGGATCCACTCGCGCGTCTCGTGGATGTCCTTGCCGGTCGACAGGTCCATGACGGTGTCGGCGCCCCAGAGCGTGGCCCAGCGCAGCTTGTCCACTTCCTCGACGATCGACGACGTCACGGCCGAGTTGCCGATGTTCGCGTTGATCTTCACGAGGAAGTTGCGGCCGATGATCATCGGCTCGAGCTCGGCATGATTGATGTTGGCGGGAACGATCGCGCGGCCGCGCGCAATTTCAGACCGGACGAACTCGGCGGGGAGCCCCTCGCGGATCGCGATGAACTCCATCTCCGGGGTGACCTCGCCGCGCCGGGCGTAGTGCAGCTGCGTCACCGTCTGACCTGGTCGGGCGCGCAGAACCGGACGCCGCGTGCCGCGGCGGATCTCCTGGACGTCGCGTCGATCGCGGATCCAGTCGAGACGAATGTCCGGCAGACCGACGTGGACGTCGATGTGGCGCGGTCCGCTCGTGTCATACACGAACAGGGACGGCTCGCCTTTCGACTGCGTGATCTCACGCATCGGCACGTGCACCCCAGGGGGGCCGTCCACGTGGATGCGCCGCGAGTTCGGGAACGCGAGGTCGAAATCTTCAGCGGTCAGCGGTTCGTACTTCTGGCGAGGCATGTCTTTCGCCGAATATAACAAAAGCGAGCGACTACGAACAGAAAACGCTGCCGAACCTGCCGCCCGGCGTCGCGCTTCGGTACGAGATTGAGTTGCTCCGGCTCTCGGATGCCTGGGACCCCAGCTTCGGGGCAGGGCTATTTGGCTGACAGGTAGTCCAACGCGAGATTGGCCAGCGCCCGGATACCGGTCGGCAGTGCGCCCTCATCGACGAAGAAATATGGCGAGTGGTTTTCCGCCACTTTCGCGAGGTCGGCGCCCTTCGCGTTGATGCCCAGGTAGAAGAACATGCCGGGCACTTTCTGCTGATAGAACGAGAAGTCCTCCGCCACGGTGCGGGGACGAACGTCGTTGACCTTGCCGCCGCCGACGCGGCGGAGCGTCTCCATCATCTGCGCGGTGAGCGCCGGATCGTTGAAGGTCACCGCGGCGTTGTTCGAGATCTGCACGTCGGCTTCGGCGCCGGCGCTCTCGGCGACGAGCTTGGCCGTCCGCATGACGCGCATGTGGATGTCGGCCTGCATCTTCGGATCGAGCGCGCGGATCGTCCCTTCCATCGTCACGCTGTCCGGAATGATGTTGAAGCGGATGCCGCCGGTGATCCGGCCGATCGTGACGATGGCCGGCGCGTTGGTGATGTCGACCTGCCGGCTGACGATGGTCTGGAGGGCGGTGACGATCTGGGCGGCGACAGCGATCGGATCGACGCCGCCCCAGGGCACCGCGCCGTGCGTCTGTTTGCCGTGCACGGTGATCTTGAGCGTGTCGGAGCTGGCCATGAGCCCGCCGGGCCGCACCCACAGCGTGCCTTGCTCCAACGGCATGACGTGCAACCCGAAGATCGCGTCCACCTTCGGGTTGTCCAGCACGCCCGCGGCGACCATATCGGCCGCGCCACCCGTCTCGCCGGGCGGCGCCCCTTCCTCGGCTGGCTGAAAAATGAACTTGATGCTGCCCGGGATCTGCGCCTTGAGTCCGGCGAGGACCTCGGCCACGCCCATCAGCATCGCGACGTGCGCGTCGTGGCCGCACGCGTGCATCACGCCGACGTCCTGTCCGTTGTACGTCGACTTCTCCACGGACTTGAACGGCAGGTCCACCATCTCGGTGACGGGCAGCCCATCCATGTCTGCGCGAAGCGCGACCACCTTGCCAGGCCGCCCGCCGCGCAACAGTCCGACGACGCCGGTCCTGGCGATACCCGTCTGCACCTCGAAACCGAGCGCGCGCAGGTGATCGGCGACGACCTTCGCCGTCCGCACTTCGCGGTTCGAGAGCTCGGGATGTTGATGGATGTCGCGCCGCCACGTGATGACCTTCGACATCACGGCGGTTGTTCGCGTGTCGATGTCGCGGGACAGATCCTGAGTGGCGCCCGGGATCACCAGCACCGATACCAACGCCACCAGCAGGGTGATGGAACGCATGTCCGAGGTCATCGCCGGATCACGTAGCCTGCGGCGACTTTGACGCCCGGCGACCTGCCGACGCGCATCTCGGCGTAGAGCCCGCTCGTGTGTTGAATCCCGATGACGGCGTTGACGTTGCCTTCAAGGATGTCGTTCTCGTCGAAGTCGTCGAAGATGAGGTTCGTGCCCACGCCGCCGCCGGCGTAGACCCGCCACTCGGTGTTTGGAATCCGGCTCCAATGGACGAGATCGAGATTGATCGCGACGAGCGTCAGGTCCGACCCGAAGCCAATCTCCGCGTTCGGGCGGAACGTCACGTTGTGACCGAGCGACGGTGTCTCGACGTGCGCGCCGACGAAGAACTGTTCAGGTCCGCCGCTCGCGCCGGCGCGGACGCCCAGGGTCGATTGGGTGTGGGGAACGTTCTGCGCTCGCGCCGGCGCGGCGGCCAGGCCGACGCACGCCGCGCCAAGAGCCATCACCAGTAGCCGTCGGATCATCTTGGTCTCCCTCCGGTAGGTTGAGCCACGGTCACTTGAAGGTGTATCCGACCCCGAATTCTATGTCAGGACTGTCGTTGAATCAGGCCAGTTTTCGAAGGATGAGACATTTCAGATAGTGCGTCTCGGGCACGCCAACGAGCACCGGGTGATCGCGCGCCTGCATGCGCTTTTCGACGAGCGCGACGACCGCGCGCGCGTCCGCCGCGGCATCCTCGAGAATCGCTTCGAACAGCGCCTCGTCCACGTTGTACGAGCAACTGCACGTCACGAGATGTCCGTCAGGCTCGAGCAGCTTCAGCGCGCGCAGGTTGATCTCCTTGTAACCGGCGACCGCCCGCTCGACCGCCGCGCGGTTTCGGGCAAACGCCGGCGGGTCGAGCACGATCGTGTGAAACCGCTCGCCCGACACCCCGAGCTCGCGGAGCTCGTCGAACACGTTGGCCTCACGCGCCTCCAGATTCGTCACCTGGTTCCGGGCGGCGTTCTCGCGGATGGCCGCCACCGCCGGAGCGGAGGAATCGAGCGCGAGCACCGAGTCGCACGCCGACGCCAGTTGCAGCGCGAACCCGCCCAGGTAGCTGAACCCATCGAGCGCGCGCCCACGCGCGTAACGCGCCGCGGCCGCGTGGTTCTCCTGCTGATCCAGGAACAGCCCGGTCTTCTGGCCGTGTCTCAGGTCCACGCGGTGCTGGATCCGGCCCTCCCTGACGTCGACGACGGCCGGCACCTCGCCGAAAACGACGTCGACCTTCTCCTCCAGTCCCTCGAGTCGCCGGACCTTGGGATCGTTGCGCGCCAGCACGCCCCGGGGCCGAACGATCTCGACGAGCAGCTCGACAATCACCGCGAGCCGTCGATCCATCCCCTGACTGAGCGTCTGCAGCACGAGCCAGTCGGCGTACCGGTCCACGATCAGCGCCGGCAGCCGATCCGCTTCGCCATGGACGAGCCGACAGGCCGTGCCATCGATCGCCAGGGACGCCCGATAGTCGACGGCCTGGCGCAGACGGTCCTGGAACAGCGCTCGCTCGTCGAAATGCGGCTCGGGCGAGCTCGAGAACATCCGCAGCGAGATCTGTGACGCATCGCTCCAGAACGCCCAGCCGAGCGGACGATCGCGCTCCGTCGTGACGCGGACGAGATCACCCGCCCGGGCGTCGCTCGACAGCACGTCTGATCGATAGACCCACGGGTGGTTGGCGCGAATCCGTTCCGCGCCGCGCCGGGAAATGACGACGGTGGACATGACGGCGTTTGTTATCATGCCCCGTATGCGGATCGCGCTAGGCGCCGATCATGCTGGCGTCGGCCTGAAAGATCAGATCAAGACGCTCCTCGACGAGCGCGGCGACGCCTACACCGACTTCGGAACCAGCAGCCGGGATCCGGTGGACTACCCGGACTTTGCCGTGAAGGTCGCGCGTGAAGTCGCCTCCGGCGCCTTCGATCGCGGCATTCTCTTCTGCGGGTCCGGCATCGGGATGGCCATTGCCGCGAACAAAGTGGCCGGCATCCGCGCGGCGCCGGTCGTCGACGAGAACTCCACCCGGCTGAGCCGCGAACACAACGACGTGAACGTGCTGGCGCTGGGCGAGCGGGTCACGCCGCCGGACCAGGCCCGCAAGTTCGTCGAGGTGTTTCTCGACACGCCGTTTGCCGAGGGCCGGCACCGGCGGCGCATTGACAAGGTTGACAAGATCGTCTCACTCGACACCTGCGCCGAATGACCCATCTTTCCGCCGTCGATCCCGCCATTGCCGCGGCTATCCAGAACGAGGTCCGCCGCCAGGAAGACGGCCTCGAACTGATCGCGTCCGAGAACTTCGTCAGCCTCGCCGTCCTCGAGGCGACCGGATGCGTGATGACGAACAAGTACGCCGAGGGCTATCCAGGCAAGCGCTACTACGGCGGCTGCGAGTTCGTGGACGTCGCCGAGTCGCTCGCGATCGAGCGCGCCAAAGAGCTGTTTGGCGGCGACCATGTGAACGTCCAGCCGCACTCGGGCGCGCAGGCCAACATGGCCGTCTACATGGCCGTCCTCAAGCCCGGCGAGACGATGCTCGGCATGAACCTGGCGCATGGCGGACACCTCACCCACGGCCATCCGCTCAACTTCTCCGGGAAGTACTTCAAGATCGTTCCGTACGGCGTGACGAAGACGGATGAGCGCATCGACTACGACGAGCTCGCCCGCCTCGCCGCCGAGCACAAGCCCAGGCTCGTGGTCGTCGGCGCCAGCGCCTATCCGAGACGCTTTGACTTCGCCCGTATCCGCGCGATTGCCGACGACGTCGGCGCGCTCGTGATGACGGACATGGCGCATATCGCCGGGCTCGTGGCCGCCGGCGAACATCCCAATCCGGTGCCGCACTCGGATTTCGTCACCACCACCACGCACAAGACGCTGCGCGGGCCGCGCGGCGGCCTGATCATCTGCCGCGCGCAGTTTGCAAAGGACCTGGACCGCTCGCTGTTCCCGGGTGTGCAGGGCGGGCCGCTGATGCACGTCATCGCCGCCAAGGCCGTGTGTCTCAAGGAAGCGCTCGCGCCCGAGTTCAAGGCGTACCAGCAGCAGATCGTCAAGAACGCCGCGCGTCTGGCGAGCGGGCTGTCGGGCGCCGGGTTCCGGCTGGTCAGCGGCGGCACGGACAACCATCTGATGCTCGTGGACGTGTTCTCGCGCGGGCTCACCGGCAAGGTCGCGGAAGCCGCGCTCGGCCGGGCCGGCATCACGGTCAACAAGAACGCGATTCCGTTCGATCAGCACCCTCCGCTCGTGGCGAGCGGCGTCCGCATCGGGACGCCGGCCGTGACGACGCGGGGCTTGAAGGAAGCGGAGATGGACGTCGTCGCCGGCCTGATTGCGCGCGTGCTGTCGGCGCCCGACGACGAGGGTGTGGCGCGGGCGGTCCGAGACGAGGTGCTGTCGATCTGCCGGAAGCATCCGCTGTACCCGGAGCTGATGATGGGTACTCTGTAGGGCGGATTGGTCCGCAAATCCGCCGGCGCATTTGAAATTCAATCCGCCCTACGAAATATGTCTGATGCTCCCCTGCACGATCGCGTCGAGGCGGCATTCGGAAAGACGGGGCCGCTTGCCGCGGCCTTCGATGGATACGAGCCCCGCCCGGGTCAGCAGCAGCTGGCCGGCGAAGTCGCGCGCACGTTGGCGTCGGGCGGCACGCTCGTCGCCGAAGCCGGCACCGGCACGGGAAAGACGCTCGCGTATCTCGTCCCGGCGGTCCTCGCCGGCAAGCGCGTCCTGATCTCCACCGGCACGCGCACGCTCCAGGATCAGGTGTTCTACAAGGATCTGCCGGCGCTTTCGCGTGCGCTCGGCCGGGAAATCCGCGCCGCGTATATGAAGGGCCGGACCAACTACCTCTGCCGGCATCGCTTCGGGGCCGTTCGCGCCGTCGAAGACAGTCTGACCGTCGAGGAGAAAACGTGGCTCGCGCGCATCACCGAATGGGCAGCGGTCACCGAGACGGGCGACCGCGCCGAGATTGAGGATCTTCCGGACGACCTGACGTTCTGGAATGACCTCACGTCCACGAGCGAGCAATGTCTCGGCCGGGAGTGTCCGGAGTATCTGGACTGCTTCATCACGCAGATGCGCGACCGCGCCGTGTCGGCCGACGTGGTCATCGTCAACCATCACCTGCTCTGCGCCGACGCGTCCGTCCGCCAGGGAAGCTACGGCGCCGTCGTGCCCGACTGCGAGCTGGCGATCATCGACGAGGCGCACCAGCTCGAAGACGTCGTCACGCAGTACTTCGGCGTGTCGCTGAGCACCTACCGCATCGACGAATTCGTGCGAGACGCCGAACGCGCGTTGGCGAGCGCGCCCGACGAGAACGAGCGCGACCAGTTCGCGCTGGCCGCCTCCGACACGCACCTCGCGTCGGCCGTTGGCGATGCGGCGCGTGAGCTGTTCGATCTCGCGCGAAGGGAGCTGCGCCGGAACAGGGCCGGGAACGATCGGGTGACCCTCACGGCCGAGATCGCGGCCCAACTCGACGAGGCGGGGCACGCGCTTGCCGGTGCCTTCGACCGCGTCAGGGCCGCCATCCGCGGCCGGACGGATGGGCCTGAAGAGTTACAGGCCATTGTCGCCCGCGCGACCACCTTGCGGCAGGAGCTGGCGCTCGTGCTGGACGTCGGCGATCCGAAGTTCGTGCACTTCATCGAGGGCCGCGGCCGAGGCGTGTTCCTCCGCGCGGCGCCGATCGACGTCGCCGACATCGTGCGGGAGACGGTCCTCGGCGGCCGCGCCGCGACGGTGCTCACGTCGGCGACGCTCGCGGTCGAGTCCTCGTTCGACTACGTGCTCGGCCGGCTCGGCGTGCCCGACGCGCGGACCGTTCGCCTGCCGTCGGAGTTCGACTTTCGCACGCAAAGCGTGCTGTTTCTCCCGTCGGACATGCCCGACCCGCGGTCGCCCGACTTCAACGCCGCCGCGGCATGGGTGGTCGCGGAGATTCTCGAGCGCACGCGCGGGCGAGCGTTCGTCCTTTTCACGTCGTACGGAGCCATGCGCGAGGTCCATGAGCGGCTCGCGCGACGCGTCGGGTGGCCCCTGCTCGTCCAGGGCACCGCGCCCCGCACCGCGCTCCTGCGCGATTTCCGCGCGACGCCGAATGCGGTGCTGCTTGCGACCTCGAGCTTCTGGCAGGGCGTGGACGTCGCCGGCGAAGCGCTGAGCTGCGTGATCATCGACCGGCTGCCGTTCGCCTCGCCCGCCGATCCCCTCGTGGCGGCGCGGATCGCGGCCATCCAGGCGCGAGGCGGCCAGCCCTTCAACGAATATCAGGTGCCGCTGGCCACGCTGACGCTGTTGCAGGGCCTCGGGCGCCTCATCCGCACGCGCGCCGATCGCGGCGTGCTGGCCGTCCTCGATCCGCGCCTGACGCGCATGAGCTACGGCCGGAGGTTTCTCGCGTCGCTGCCGCCCTCGCCGATGACAGACAGTCTCGATGTCATAGGGCGATTCTTCGAAGAGACTCAGAACTCAGAACTTAGAACTCAGAGCTTGGACTCACAACGTTGACCAGGCGGGACGATCACGAACGTACAGCGCGATTTTCAGCGAGCCGATGCCGACAGGCTTGCAGGCCCTACCAGAACCGATAATCAATGAAGACCCCCGAGCCGGGGCGTAGAGCCAATCCAGACCCCGAAATCGCCCAACAGGACGGTTTTTTTTGGACCTTGACCCATCCTGTCAGACCCCGCATGGTAGATTCGGGCCCGTAATGAGGGCCGCCGCAAGGACGATCGATGAGATTGAAGCCGCCGAGTCGGAGCCGGTACGACCGCCCCTGAAATGGGCAGGCGGCAAACGTTGGCAAGTCCAGCATTTACTCGAGTATTGGGGGCCTCTGAAGAACCGCAGGCTAGTCGAGCCGTTTGCGGGCGGTCTGGCGGTAACCCTGGGCCTGCAACCGACGAAGGCGCTGCTCAACGACATCAACCCACACCTGATCAACTTCTACACCTGGCTGAGGAATGGTCTGGTCATCAACGAGAAGTTCGACCACAGTGAGAAGGCGTACTATCGGGCGCGAAAGCGGTTCAACGACCTGCTAACGGCGGGGAAGCAAGACACCGCGGAAGCGGCCGGATTGTTCTACTACCTGAACCGAACAGGGTATAACGGACTTTGCCGCTTCAATCGCAGCGGCCGATTCAACGTTCCGTTCGGGCAACACCCGACGCTCAACTACAAGTACGACTTCACCGAGTTCAAGGCAGTTTTCGCCGACTGGACCTTCATGAACACCCACTTCAAGCAGGTCCCAATTGAGCCGACTGACTTCGTTTACGCTGATCCGCCGTACGATGTCGAGTTCACAAAGTACTCAAAGGACGGCTTCAGCTGGGATGACCAGCTCGAAGCAGCGGAGTGGCTTTCAAAGCATGACGGTCCGGTCATTCTCTCGAACCAGGCAACGAAGCGGATCATGGACGAGTACACCCGCCTCGGCTTCGCCGTCCGGACTCTGGACGCCCCGCGCAAGATCAGCTGCACTGGAGATCGCAGCCCCGCAGTAGAGGTCTTGGCGATACGCAACCTTCCGACATGAGTCCTGGCAGCACCCGCACGGGCGGTGTGTTGGAGCGCATGATTCTGCCAGCGCTTGATGAGGGTGGATATACCTACGAAACGCAAGTGTTGCTCGGCCGGCGTCTGGGCCTGGGCAGGCACGTCGTCGATGCCGTCGCGCACAAAGCCGGCCGCAACGTCCTCATTTCTCTTAAATGGCAGCAGGTCTCCGGCACCGCAGAGCAAAAAGTGCCGTTCGAAGTCATCTGCCTGCTCGAAGCGCTTCAAACTGGAGAACACGACAAAGCGTATCTAGTCCTCGGCGGCGAAGGCTGGACGCTGCGGAACTTCTACACCGCCGGCGGGCTGAAGCCCTTCCTGGTCGATTCAGAGAAGGTCGATGTCGTTACGCTCGAGGGATTCGTCGGTCGAGCCAATCAAGGAAAGCTCTAAAATGCCTCGGCGTGCCCCGCCCACAGGGTCCACAGCCGCGGCACCTGCCAGCGCTTGCCGACGGCCCACTTGAGGGGTGGGAGCAGCGCGCCGGGGCGGTCGAGTGGACCGTGCATCGCGCCGCACGTGTATCGCCCCGGGTGTAAACTTGAACGGCTACTGAGGAGGCACCCATGAAGCGCAGCACATCCGTCCGAGCGATCGTGGTCGGGGCGGTGGCCGTCCTGCTGGCCGCGTGGGCGACCACGGCATCGGCGCAGACCGGAAACCTGCGCGGCAAGGTGGTCGACTCGAGCGGCAAGCCAGTGGACCAGGCCGAAGTCATTTTTGATTTCGTCGGCGACTACAACCGCCAGCTGAAGACCTTGACCGACAAAACCGGCGAATGGATTCGAGCGGGCATGCCGACCGGCCAGTGGAAGATCACCGTCAAGAAATTCGACATGGTGGGTGAGGTCACTGCGCGCGTGGCCTTGAACGAGATGGTGCGCGTCGCCGATATCACGATCGGCAAACCCGGCGCCGCGGGCGCGGCCAAGCCAACCTCGGTCACCCCCGAGGAAGCGGAAAAGCTGAAGAAGCGCGCCGCGCTGCTCGACAAGCTCTCGGCCGAGGCCAACGCGTCGCTCGAGGCCGGCAACTACGACGATGCGATCGCCAAGGTCGAGGCGATCATGAAGGAAATCGGTACGTGCGCGCCGTGTCACGCGAAAATCGGCGACATCCAGCTCAAGAAGGGCGACCTCGACGCGGCCGAAAAGGCCTATCTCGCGGCGATCGCCGCCGACGAGAAGCTGCCGGGCCCGTATGCCGCGCTGGCGACGCTCTACAACCAGCAAAAGAAGTTCGCCGAAGCCGAGAAGATGAGCACCAAGGCGAACGAGCTGGCCGGGGACGCCGGAGATGCCAACTCCGTGTTCAACCAGGGCATCATCCTGTGGAACCAGAGCAAGATCCCCGAGGCCAAGATCCAGTTCGAGAAAGCCACCAAGCTCGACCCGAAGCTCGCCGAAGCGCACTACTGGTACGGCATGGCGCTCGTGAACGAAGGCAAGTTGCCGGAAGCCAAAGCGCCGTTCACCGAGTACTTGAAGCTAGCGCCGACCGGTCAGTACGCCGACACCGCGAAAGCGATTCTCGCGACGATCAAGTAGGCCCGCCGGTGCCCGGCCACGACGCCGTCGTTGCGGGCATCGCGGAGAATCTCGACGCCGTTCGGCGGCGGCTGCACGCCGCCGCCGAACGCGTCAATCGCCCTCCCTCCGACATCCAGCTCATCGCGGTCTCCAAGACCTTTGGGCCGGAGCTCGTCCGGGCCGCGGCCGCCGCGGGCCAGCGCGATTTCGGGGAGAACCGCGTCCAGGAAGGACTCGACAAGATCGAACGTCTGAGCGGCGCCGACATCCCGGAAATCCGGTGGCACCTGATCGGGCACCTGCAGTCGAACAAAACAAAGCGTGCCGCCGGCGCATTTGCCTGGATTCAGTCGGTGGACAGCCGCGAGCTGCTCAAGAAGATCGACGCCGCGGCGGTCGAGCTCGCCACGAAGCCGCGCGTGTTGATTCAAGTGGATCTCGCCCACGAAGAGACCAAATTCGGGATGGACGAGCAGGGGCTGGCCGGCCTGGTGCACGCCGCCCTCGACGCGCGAGCGGTGACGCTGCGCGGACTGATGATCGTGCCGCCCATTCCGACCGACGCCGAGGAGTCGCGACCGTGGTTCCGCCGCCTCCGCAATCTGCGCGATGAGCTGGTCGCCGGCGGCGTGCCGGCCGATCGACTGCGCGAGCTCTCGATGGGCATGAGCCTCGATTTCGAAATCGCGGTCGAAGAAGGCGCGACGATGGTCCGCGTCGGCACGGCGATCTTCGGCCAGCGGCCGGCTGCACCACCGCCGTGAGCGCTTCTGCCGTCTCGCTGATCGCGACGCCGGGCGGCACGCGCTTCGACGTACGCGTCATCCCTCGAGCGTCCCGGACTGGCGTGGACGGCGTGAGAGACGGCCGCGTGCTCGTACGGGTGACGGCCCCGCCCGTCGACCGCGCCGCCAATGACGCCGCCGTGCGGGCGCTCGCGGAAGCGCTCGACTTGCCTGCGACGTCAGTGCGGATCAGCGCTGGTCACACCCACCGAAACAAGACCGTCGAAATCGCGGTGCCGATCGATGACGTCCGCCGGCGGCTGGACGCGGTCTTGTCGGTCCGGTGAGCCGTCTTTCGATATCATCGGTGCCCTGACCGCCACTCTCCTCATCGAGCATCTCGACCAGCTCTACACCGTTGCGGGTCCCGCACCGCGTCTCGGCGCGCGGCAGGGCGATCTCACGCCGATCGCGGACGGCGCCATCGCGTGCGCGGGTCCGACCATTGTCGCCGCCGGCCCGACGGTCGACGTGTTGCGCCAGGTGTCCGCGGACTCCGGCACCCGCCGGATCGACGGCCGCGGCCGATCGCTCGTGCCGGGCTTCGTCGACGCCCACACGCACGTCGTGTTCGCCGGCGATCGCCGCGACGAGCTGCGGCGCCGGCTGGCGGGCGCGACCTACGCCGACATCGCTGCGTCCGGCGGCGGGATCCTCTCGACCGTTCGTGCGACGCGCGAAGCGTCGGCCGAGGCGCTGGCAGCCGCCACGCGCGCCCGGCTGGCCGAGATGCTGGCGGCAGGCACGACGACATGCGAGGCGAAAAGCGGGTACGGCCTCGACACCGACACCGAATTGCGCATGCTGCGCGTGATTCACACGCTCAATGGTGAGCAGCCTGTCGAGCTGGCCGCGACGTTCATGGGCGCGCATGAAGTGCCGCCGGAGTACCGCGGCCGGCAGCCGGCATATGTGGAGCTCGTGATCGACGAGATGATCCCGCGCGCGGCCGGACTGGCTGAATGGTGTGACGTGTTCTGCGATCGCGGGTTCTTTACGCCTGACGAGTCGCGGGCGATTCTCGCGGCGGGCGCGCGCGTCGGCTTGAAAGCGCGCATTCACGCCGACGAGCTCGCGCCGAGCGGAGGATCGGCCGTGGCGGCTGAGGTCGGTGCCAGGTCGGCAGACCATCTGGTGCACGTGCCGGCGGACGGCATCGCCCAGCTCGCCCGCGCAGGCGTCGTCGCAACGCTGCTGCCGTGCGCGGCCTTTTATCTGAAGCTGGGCCGCTTCGCGCCGGCCCGCGACCTCATTGCGGCCGGGGTGCCGGTCGCGATCGCCACCGATGTCAACCCGGGCGGCGGGTTTTCCCCCTCGATGCCGTTCGCGATGGCGCTCGGCTGTTTCGGCATGGGACTGACGTTCGAAGAGGCGCTCGTGGCGGCGACGCTGAACGGCGCCTATTCCCTCGACCGTCACGAGACGATCGGCAGTCTCGAGCCGGGCAAACAGTTCGACGCCGTCCTCATCGACGGCCCGGCGATCAATCTGTTGCGGGCCAATGTGCCTGCCGTCGCCGCGGTCATCAAGAAAGGCACACTCGTCCATGCTGGCGAAGAAATCGCTCACTGAGGTCCTCGACGCCTTCAGTTCGTCGGACCCAACGCCCGGCGGCGGGTCCGCGGCGGCGCTGGCCGGCGCGCTTGGCGCGTCGCTCCTCGCCATGGTCGCCGGGCTGCCCAGGACAAAGACCAACGCACCCGAGGAACGTGCCGCCCTCGACACGGCGCGCGCGAAGATTCTCGACCTGCGTACGCGACTGATCGATCTGATCGATCGCGATGCGGCCGCGTACGACACGGTCGTCGCGGCGTACCGCTTGCCGAAGGCCACCGACGATGAGAAGGCCGCGCGAAAAACGGCGATCCAGGACGCGTTGAAGCTCGCGACCGAGATTCCTGTGGAGACGTGCCTCGCGGTGAACGACGTCGTACGACAGGCCGACGCCGTGGCGGCATCGGGGAACCCTTCGGCAGGCAGCGATATCGCGGTGGCGCTCCAACTTCTAGGCATCGCTGGCCAGGGAGCCCTCTTCAACGTCGAAGCGAATATCGGCAGCGTGACCGATAAGGAGTTCGCTGCCGGCATCACCGGGCGGGTCAAACAATCGTACGCCGGCACAAGCGAGGCGATCAGGGGCGCCTATGAGTCCGCAGGGGTTATCGAGCTGATGAAGGGCATGGCGGCACGGTTTGGCTCGCTTCACGGACAGGCACGCGGCGGCGAGAAGCCTCCGGCAGACGTCCTGATCAGGTCGGCGGTCGAGGCGCTCCGCATCGCGGGGTCGGCCGATGCCCGCCGCGCGCTCGAGGCGCTCGCGCAGAGCGCCGACGAGAAGATCTCGAGACCCGCGGCGGACGCGCTGGCGAAACTTACCGCACCCGATTGAGCATCCTGCTCCATCGAATGTCGGAGAACATGCTGCCGAGCGATCCGTTTTCCTCGAACGAGAAATAGATGAAGAGCGCCTTGCCCTTGACGTACGATTCGGGCAGAAAGCCCCAGTAGCGGCTGTCCTGGGAGTTGTCCCGGTTGTCGCCCATCATGAAGTACTGATGCTCGGGGACGGTCACCGGGCCGTACCACGCGCGGAGGTCGCCCGTCGGCGGCGCGTCCTCGGGCGGCGGGGGCTCGATCAGATGGACGTACGGCTCCTCGATCGGCTGACCGTTGACAAACACCTTCTTGCGGCGAAGTTCGAGCCGGTCGCCCGGCAGACCGATCACGCGCTTGATGAAGTCGCGCTCCGGCTCTTCCGGGTATTTGAAGACGATCACGTCGCCGCGGCGAATCTCGCGGCGCGGGAGGATCGCGCGCTCGAGCCCCGTCAGCGTCGGCGCGAAGACCATCTTGTTCACGATCAAGTGATCGCCGATCAGAAGATTGTTCTCCATCGATCCGGTCGGGATCTTGAACGCCTGGAACACCCACGTGCGCACGAAGAGCGCGAGGATCACGGCAATGACGAGCGACTCGACGTACTCGCGGGGAACGGACTTCTTCATTCTTCTGTCGGGGGGCTTACGCCCCCGCGAACCCCCCAACGGCGTCGCTCGCGGGGGCCCCACGATCCCCGCTCCGCTCCGCCGGCTCACTCGCTCCCGCTCGTTCGCTGCTCATTCCTGACCCACCTTCAACACCGCCAGGAAGGCCTCCTGTGGAATCTCGACCCGGCCCACGCGCTTCATGCGCTTCTTGCCTTCTTTCTGCTTCTCGAGCAGCTTGCGCTTGCGGCTGATGTCGCCGCGCGTGATGTCCCGGACCGGCAGCAGCGCCCGACCGGGCGTTCCGGTCGGGCCGAATACGAACTTGTTCACCAGCAGGTGGTCACCGATGAGGAGGTTGTTCTCCATCGAGCCGGTCGGGATCTTGAACGCC
>DASQFI010000040.1:0-2930 GCA_035633215.1 Vicinamibacterales bacterium
CGATCTGGACAACCAACTCGTCGAGCAGCGACTCGAGGCGCTCGTCGGGGATCGCGTGCTCCCACCTGGTGAGCAGGCCGATGAAGCGATTCTGGCGCTGCGCCGCAGTAATGGCGAGACCGACGATCACCGCGGCGCTAAACGGCGCGACGCCGACTCTAGCGACAATATCGAGGGCGAGACGGACGGCATCGATGTCGCCTGTCAACCAGCACCGAAACGGGACCCCTTATCGGCTTCGAATAGGGACCCCTCTGTTGGGGTGGGATACGCGCCTGACGCGCCGGAGCTTTCCGGTGGCGCAGGCGTGTCAGGCGCGTCTATGGGCGGAGAGGATTGGGTCAGACGCGGTTCTTGAAGCGCCAGCTCTCGTTCCCAGTTTCGACGATGTCGCAGTGATGGGTGAGGCGATCGAGCAACGCGGTTGTCATCTTGGCGTCGCCGAAGACGCTTGGCCATTCGCCGAAGGCGAGGTTGGTCGTGACGATCACCGAGGTGCGCTCGTACAGGCGGCTGATCAGGTGGAACAGCAGCTGGCCGCCGGATTGCGCGAAGGGCAGGTAGCCAAGCTCGTCGAGCACGACGAAGTCGAGGCGGGTGAGATGATCGGCGATGCGGCCCTGGCGGCCGGCGCGGGTCTCGGCCTCGAGCTTGTTGACCAAGTCGACGACGTTGAAGAAGCGGCCGCGGGCGCCGGCGCGGATGCAGGCCCGCGCGATGGCGATGGCGGCGTGGCTCTTGCCAGTCCCGGTGCCGCCGATCAGCACGACGTTGCGCTGCTGCTCCAGGAAGCCGCCGCCGGCGAGGTCGCGCACCAGCGTCTCGTTCAGCGCGGCCATGTCGAAGTCGAAGTCATCGATGTCCTTGGCCAGCGGCAGCTTGGCGATCGTCATCTGGTACTTGATCGACCGCGCCTGCTTCTCGCTGATCTCGGCCCCCAGAAGATCACCGACGACCCTCTGGGGTTCGTGCTGCCGCTTCACGGCTGTGGCGACGATTTCGTCGTAGGCGCCGCGCATGCCGTAGAGCTTGAGCTCGCCCATGGCTTCGAGAATTTGGGAACGCTCCATCAGATTGCCCTCCTGAGGCTGTCATATCGGTCGCAGTCGGCGACGGGCGCGCAGGTCAGCCGCAACGCCTCGGGCGTCATGATCGTGACGGGCGGGCCAGGATCGCGGAGGCGGGCCAGGATGTTGAGGATCACATCGGCGGAGTGCACGCCCTCGTTCAGCGCCTCGGCGCAGGCGGCCTCGACCGCGGGCAGCCCATCGCTCAGCACGGCGCCGAGGATCTCCACCATCTGCCGGTCGCCGTCCGGCGCGGCGCGGAGCTTGCGGCGCACCCGCTCGAGGGCCGCGGGCAACACCCAGTGCTTGAACGGCGCGCCGTTGCGCAGGGCGCCGGGCTTGCGGGCCAGCACCGGGACGTAGTGCCACGGATTGTAGATCGTGCCGCCCCGGCCGAAGGCGCGGGAATGCTCGCCGACGACCCGCCCGTCCTGCCGCAGTTCGATGCGGTCGGCGTAGGCGCGCACCTCCACCGGCCGGCCGACGGCGCTGGCCTGGACAGAATATTTATTGTTGTCGAAGCGCACGAGGCAGGTCTTGGACACCGAGGCCTGGACGGCATGGAAGCCGTCGAAGGAGCCCCGATACGGCACGAGGCTCGCCCTCTCGGCCTCGAACATCTCCCAGACCGTCTTGTCGCTTACCTCCGGATGGGGCTGGATCTTGGCCCGGGCGACGCACTGGTCGGCGAGCCAGTCGTTGAGTTCCTCCAGGCTCTTGACCCGCACGCGCGGCGAGAAGAGCCGCTCGCGCACCGTGCCGACCTGGTTCTCGACCTGGCCTTTTTCCCAGCCCGAGGCCGGCGTGCAAGCGACCGGATCGACGAGGTAGTGGCTGCACATCTGCTGGAACCGGCGATTGTAGGCCCGTTCCTTGCCCACGAAGATCGCGTCCACCGCCGTCTTCATGTTGTCGTAGATCCCGCGCGTGCAGGCCCCCTTGTAAAAGGCGAACGCGCGGTCGTGGGCGTCGAACACCATCTCCTGGGTCTCGCGCGGGTAGGCCCGCACGAACGGCATTCGGCTGTGGCAAAGCCGCATATGGGCGACCTTGATCGTCACGGTGACGCCGTCGATCAGCACGATCTCGTGGCTCCAGTCGAACTGGTAGGCCTCGCCCGGGTCGAAGCTCAGCGGCACGAAGGCAGCCGCCGTCCCCGTGCTCTCTCGACGCCGCCAGGTCGCCGCATAGCGCCGCACGGCGTCATAGCCGCCCTCGTAGCCCAGGCCGCGCAGCTCCTCGAAGATCCGTAGCAGCGTCACCCGCTCCCGGCTCCCCCGCGCGGCGTTCGCGGCCAGGAGTTGGTCGAGCTCGTCTCGCCAGGCGCCGAGCTTCGGCTGGGGCTGCACGCTGCGCTTGTACTCGAACGCGGTCTCCTCCGACCGCAGAACCTTCCGAACGACCTTCCGCGAAAGGTTCAGCTCACGGCAAATCTGCTTGATCGCCTTGCCTTGAACAAAATACGCGCGGCGGATCTTGGCGATCGTCTCCACAACCAGCATCCCAATCTCGGCTCCCAATAACCTTGGGAGCACTGTGAACCCCGTCGCCAGAGGGGTCCCTTTTGGAAGCCGATCACCCCGGAAACGGGGTCCTTATACCAGCGTGCGTGGCGGGTGACTCATTTTGAGGATTCCAATCGGCTTCTAACTCTGAATCAATAGCGCGAACCGGGCGGGAGGTTCGCGATGGCGGCAGCGATCGGATTGAGAGACGACTTTGACGGTCCTGCTCTGCGGAGGCTCGCCAAGAGGAGCCGGGACGCGAGCCAGAGCCGGAGGCTGCTCGCGCTTGCGGAGATTTACGATGGCGGCCGCCGGTCCGACGCTGCCCGGATTGGCGATGTCGGCCTGCAGATCATTC
>DASQFI010000041.1:0-2274 GCA_035633215.1 Vicinamibacterales bacterium
ACGACGTTGAAGTCGGGATCCTCGACGAAAACCGGACGATCGAGGCCGAGCGGCACCTCCCGCAACTTCCACGCGAACTGGGGCGCCAGGGAGAACCGTTCGGCCAGCAACTTCGGGAGCATCTCCGCGTCGAACCCTCCCGGAGCAGTCGAGGGATCCAGGACGAGGAGACCGCACACGTGCATGTGCCAGTTCGGCGTCTCGCCGTACAGGAACATCACGTCCATCCCGCTGGCCTGCTTCACACGGCGACCCCCTGGGACGACCGCCGACTCCAATCCCATACTCGTCGCCGGCGAAGCGGAGCCATAGAGTCGAAAGTCCCTACGTGAGCCGACCGCCGTGACCGGCTCGTACCTTGGCGAACGTCGAGTGTGGGGCAGTGAGCCAGACGCTGTGTATCTGCGCGCGTGGAGCGGAGGATGTCCCGGTTCCCGTGGAACTTGGGTGACGGCCCGGTTGGTGTGATCAGGCTACGTCCTTGGCTTGTTGGTAGGCGGGTGTCGTGACACTGGCGCGCTTGTCGAGCTCGGCGCGCAGCGCGCGTAGGTGGAGGTGGCCCTTGACGCGTCGGAACTGCTTGGCGGCTTCGAGCATGCCGGCTGCGCACCAGCGCACGGTCATGTCGCCGTCACGCCACCGTTTCACGTTGCTCGAGTGGTCGCGGCAGATCTCGATCATCGATTCGATCGCGTTCGTCGACCGCAGGGTCGAGCGGAGCGTGGGCGGGATCTTGAGGCGGACGACGGTGAGCGTCTCATCGAGCCCTTCGAGCAGGGAGCCGGCCGCGCCGGGATGGCTCTTCTTCAGCTCCGCGGCGAGCGCGCGCAGCGCGGCTTCGGCCTCGAGCGCGTTGTGGTTGTGATACGCGGCGCGTATCTTCGCGGTCACCGTCTTGGCGAGCTGCTTCGGCAGCTTCGCTTCGACATTGCGGATCTTGTGGAGCTGGCAACGTTGCACGACCGGCACGTCGAACACCGCGTCTACGCCGGCCCGCAGCGCCTTGGCGCCGTCGAGCACGAACAGCATCGGCCGGGACGTGTCCAGCCCGCGATCGCGCAGGCCGGCCAGCAGATCACGGACCACGGTCGCGTTCTCGGTGTCGCCCTCCTCGAGCGCCAGCGGGTGCTTGGTGCCGTCGATGCCGATCCCCAAGGCCACGACGCAGCAGTGCCCGGCGAAGTGGACGCCGTCGATCATCACCGCGACCAGATCCAGATGCGAGAGGTCGGCTTCCATGAGCTCGGCGACCGCTCGTTCGGTGGCCCGCACGAACCGGCGGCTCACCGACGACTTCGACGTCGACCGGGCGCTGGCTTCGATGTCGGCGCCGACGGGTTCGAGGCCGAGGCGGTAGCGGCGCGACGACAGCTTGCCGAGCATGCGCTCCATCGCCATCCGCTCCAGCAGATCCGTCGCCGAGAACAGCTCATACGCGGCGACCGGCAGCTCGCGGTTGCCGTCGGCGGAGCGGACCCGGGGCCGGCGCACCGGCACCCGCCGCCCGCCCAGCACCACGCCGCCGTCGTCCTCGCCGTGACGAACCGCGACCCGATCCGGGTCATGCCGGCCCTTGGGACCCGCGAGCGCGGTGACGCTCTCGGCCATGAGCACGTCCATCACCTGCAGGCCCGCGCTCACCGCCAGCGCCAGCAGACCTTCCTTCGCCGCGTCGGCGATGTCGGCCATCGCCAACATGACCTCGTCGGGCATCACGACCTCGGGCACGGTCGCCGCGAGCGCGGCCTTCTTCTGGTAGTTGTTCTTCATCGGTGGTGGTCCCCTGTTCTGGTTGTCGATGTACTTGGCGGTACGCCCGACACCTACCAGCAGGCAGGTCTCAGGCGGGGGACCGCCACCTCAACTTCCACGCTCGCCGGGACAACCTCCGTGCCTCTTCGCGAGGCTGGGCGGGTGTGCGAACCGAACGAGTCCACCGATTATGGACCACACGAATCGCCCATTTGACGCCGGGCAGACATCCAGAAGGCGGCGTTCGGGCTCAATGCAACAGTGCCCTCACCGCCGAGATCGCCGCGTTCCTCGAGGACGTTTGGTCGATGGGTTCATCAACGCTTGTGCCGTTTCCACGGCGGACGGCATCGTCACGTGTCGGGCGTCCAGCATCAGATGCCGCGGAGGGTCCGAGCGCGTGAGGATTGGCACGTGCGCTGCGCGCCAGCTCGCGCGGTACTTCGGGTGATGAGGTTGGGACGTTCGACCCTAACGACCAGGTCCGGATGGTTCGACACTGGCCGGGCACATGTTCATCCA
>DASQFI010000042.1:0-21583 GCA_035633215.1 Vicinamibacterales bacterium
TCGCGGGCGCGCCGTCGCGCTCCTGATCCCGTTGCCCGCGAACGCGACGACTGTAGACCGGCTGGTTTCCACCGGACGGGCCGTCGCGGCCACACGCGATCTCGTCTCGCTCGGCAGGCCCACCGCCCGGACGAAAACGTCGGTGTCAAAGGCGCTGCGTGACATCCGGGACGACCGCCGGTGAGTTTCCTGCCTGCCTATTTCGATACCTCGGCCATCGTCAAGCTCGTCGTCGTAGAGCCGGAGTCGGATGCGCTCATTCAGGCGCTCGCCCGGTGGCCCGATCGCGTCACGTCCGCTCTGGCTCGAGTTGAAGTGCACCGGGCGCTGTGGCGCGCCCGCGCGTCACGGGCCGTCCATGCGCGCGCCGACGCGGTGCTCGGGGCCCTCGTGCTCGTGCGGCCCGACGAATCCGTTCTGTCTCAAGCGGCGGCGTTCAGGGATCCTCAACTGCGGGCGCTCGATGCGGTCCATCTCGCCACGGCGCTCACGCTCGGGGATCATCCGGACGTCTTCATCACCTACGACGCCAGGCTTGCGCGGGCTGCCGGCCAGCTGCGCCTGACCGTGCAGCATCCGGGCGTCGATCGGCTCGCCTGACGCCGCGCACGGCGGCCGCCCCTGACGAGGCCGCGGGGTGTTACTCTCCGTGTGTCAGAGCCATCGGTGTTGGCTGACTGACCGACTAACGTGGGTGAATCATGAAACGAATCCTTTGGATTCTGATGCTTCTCGTTGCGGTGAGCGTCGCCGCGCAACTCTCCGCGCAGACCGGCGCGGCCAAACCCGCCGCGCCTGCCGCGAAGCCCGCCGAGCAGCCGAAGTTCAAGGCCATCTGGGAGCGCGTGGCGTTCAACAAGGACATCGACTTGAACGCTGTGGCCTGCAGCGGACCGGAAACCTGCTGGGTCGCGGGCGATAAGTCGACGATCCTTCACACCGCGGATGGCGGCAAGACCTGGCAGGTGCAGATCGGCGGCGATCCCGACGCGACCGATCGCGACTTGATGAAAATTTTCGTGCTCGACGCGCAGCACGCCTGGGCGATGACCAGCAGCGGCAAGATACTCGGGACGCGCGACGGCAAGACGTGGGCGGAGCTGAGCACGGTGAGCGGGACCAGCAAGGGTGTTTGGTTCGTGTCCCCTCAAACCGGCTTCGAGATCGAGAACCCTCGCTCGACGACCGAGACGACGCTGAACCGCAGCGATGACGGCGGCAAGACGTGGAAGCCCATCGGCACGTGCGGCGTGGAGACGCAGGTCGACGGCTTGCCGCGCAAATTGGGCTGCTGGATGCAAGCGGCGCAGTTCCTGTCGCCGACCGTGGGGTTCATGGGCGGCGGCGCCACCGTGGCCATGGGCAGCCATGTCGCGGCCTTCGGCAGGACGATCGACGGTGGGCAGACGTGGACGACCTCGATCATTCCGGAAACGAAACATGTCATCACGGGTGTGCACTTCTGGTCGGACAAGGCGGGGATCGTCGTGCTCGAAAAGGGCGAGTCGGTCTACTGGACCACCGACGCCGGCGCCACGTGGACCCGATCGGTGAAGCAGCGCCTGTGGCCGAGCGCGCACGGCGTGGGTGAGGGCAAAATCATCGTGAGCGCCGATGAGGACCTCAAGCAAATGGGCTATTCCTTCGACGGCGGCCGGAACTTCACGACGAGGCCGTTTGCGGCGCCCGCGCGCGTGCGTGCGGTGACGTTCTTCGACATGCGGAACGGCTATCTGGTCGGCGACCACGCGATGGCCTATCGGTATCGGATCGTGCCGATCGATTACTCGAGTCCCGGCATGATCGCCGCCATGTCGCAGTAGGCCGACCACCGGGCAGTTCTAGTTCGAAGTTTGAAGTTCGAAGTTCGCCGCGCAAAGCGCGGCGTTACCGGAGACCCTCCACGAGGTACAGATCGCTCAGCGCGCGATGCCAGGAATACGCGTAGGCGCGGCCGTCCGGAGTCGGCACGAGAAAGGTGACGGTCATGATCCCTGTCGGATCTCTGGGTTGAATCTCCTTCCACACCTGGCGCCGGCCCGTCAGCGGATCGACCCGGAGCACCTGGCTCACCGCTTGAGGCTCGGACACGAGCACGCCATCGCGGATCCAGCCGTAGAGCCGCTCCCGCCCAGTGAGACCGGGCACCAGGCGCGTCGGGCCGCCGCCGATCGGATGCAGATTCAGTCCGCGCTCCGAGACTACCGCCGCCATCGTCCCGTCGGGTGACACGGCCCACGACGCCCCGATCGAGATGTTTTCCGGCGTTATCGCGTCGGCGGTGCCGCGGTCGAGGTCGAAGAGGTACAGCCGTGCATGTCGATCCGATTCCTGCGCCCTGGCGACCACGCGCTGGCCGTCGGGCAGCCACTTCGCGCCGAAGATCGTCAAGCCTTGTCGCTCGAGGCGGCGCGGCTGGCCCGCCCCGGTTGGCAGCACGTCGTACCCGGATTGTCCCGGTCCATCGGCGATTGCCCATTGGCCATCAGGCGAAAGCGCCACGGCGCGGCCGTCGCCAAGCCGAACGGCCGGCGAGCCATCGGTCTTCCGGAGGTAGACCGATGCTTGGGCACCGCCGCCGACGCCCGTCTCCGAGAACAGCACGAGCGATCCATCCCGCGAGATGTCGGCGAGGCTCGGCCCGTCGAGCCAGGCGAGATCGCGCTCCTGCGTGTCGCCGGGCGCCAGGACGCTGATGCCGCCCCGGTCGTCCGTGCGGGCGATCAGCAGTCGGCCGTCCGGCGCGACGTCGTGCAGCGTCGCGTTGCCGGGAACGCGCGACACGAGGCGCGGCTCGCCGCTGCGGGTCACAGCGTACACGGCGTTTCGAAAGAGCGGAAGTTCATCAGCGGCCGTAAACCAGATCTCGTCGCGGTTCCACGCAAGCCCGAACACATTGAAGTATCGCGACGGGAACGTCGTCCTGGCGCCGGACCGGTCCACCAATACGACGTGGCCGTTGAGCGCGCTCGCCGCGCCCAATTCGAAACAGGCCACCGAATCACCGCGCGGCGAGACACGTGGAAAGCTGAATCCGCCCCCCGGTGTAGCGGGCTCGGCGATGACGGTACCCATAGGGAACTCGAGCTGCTCGCGGCCCTTCACGCGGCGGACGACCGCGAGTTCCCGGCCGTCCGGGGACCAGTCGGCGTACTTGACCTCCTCGAGCAGCTCGCGCGGCGCGCCACCCGCCAGCGGCACCCGGGCCAGCGTGCCGTAGGTCATGATGCCCCTCATGTGCGTTCCGAGCGCCAGCGCGAGCTCACCGGAAGAGGAGATCGCCAGCGGAGTCGCCGGCGGCAGAGTCACCGGCGCCGACTCCGGACTCTCGGGACGCACGGTGTACACACGGCAGATATCGCCGTCCCACAGCGCGCCGTAGTAGATCGTCTTGTAGTCCGGTCCGAACCGAGCCGTGCGGATCATTCCCCGCCGAAACGTCAAGCGGCGAAACGAGGGCAGCGTGGCGACGCGTGGACGTCCCCCGACGAGCGCGCCCGCGCCGAAGCCCAGACCGAGCAGCCCGAGCGCGCCGCCGATGAGCATCCCGCGACGCGACACGCGACGCGCAGGAGGAACCGCAGAGGCAGCCGAACTCTGTTCCACTGGCGGAGTCGCGGCGGCCGGCACCGGGTCCTCGAGCTCGTGGCGCGCGTCTCCGATATCGCGAAGGCGGCGCTTCGGGCTCTTCTCGAGACATCGCTCCAGCAGGCGCCGAATGTTCGGCGAGAGACCCGGTGGAAGCGCCTGCCAGTCCGGCTCGGAATTCAGAACGGCCGCAATGGAGTCCGAGACCGTGCCGCGGGAAAACGCCGAGCGTCCGGCGAGCATCTCGTACAGCACGCACCCGAACGCCCAGATGTCTGCCCGCTTGTCGACGTCCTGGCCACGCGCCTGCTCGGGACTCATGTATCCGACGGTCCCCACGATCAGGCCCGCGCTCGAGAGAGCGGCCGTGGTTGCCGCGTCGGAACCGGGCCCGGCCGAATCGCCCAGCGCGGCTTTGGCGAGGCCGAAATCCAGGACCTTCACGACGCCGTCGGGCGTGATCTTGACGTTCGCCGGCTTCAGGTCCCGATGAATGATGTTCTTCTGGTGCGCCGCATCGAGCGCGTCGGCGATCTGTCTGGCAATGGTGAGCGCATCGGCGATCTCGGTTGCCGTCGCAGGCGCTGAGGACCCACGACGTGCGATGAGCTCCTCCAGCGTTGGTCCGGCGACCAGCTCCATGATGAGCGCCCGGATCTCGCCGTGGTCCTCGATCCCGTGAAGTGTCGCGATGTTCGGATGATTGAGCGCGCCCAGCATGCGCGCTTCACGCTCGAGGCGCGCCAGGCGTTCCGGATCGGTCGTCAACGCGTGCGGGAGCGTCTTGATCGCGACGTCGCGGCCGAGGCGAGTATCGCGGGCGCGATACACTTCGCCCATCCCGCCGGCGCCGATGCGGGCCGCGATCACATACGAGCCGAGGCGTGTGCCCTCGGTCAGCGCCATGCAGGATTCAGTGAGCTCTCGTCAGCGCCGCGGCTGCGGGTTCATGGCCCGCATCAACCCGATCGTCGCGTTCGTCATGTTTGTCGTGTGGTTGATCCACGACTGGGTCGACCATGCTCTGTTCGCGAGACTCTCCGCCAGCGCCGCCTGAGGATCTTCGGCGGCAGGCCGTGCCTGGCTGGCGTGCTCCCGCACCGCGGCCAGATTAGCGGCCGTCGTCTGTGACATCTCGGCTGCCTGCGCCTGGGCCAGCACGGGATCGAGCAGCCAGAGCATCTGCGGCAGCTCGAACGACCATTGCTGCACCATCGCCGCGCGCTGCATGGGGTCGATGAGCGGCCACTGCGCGCGGAGCGTCGCCAGCATCATCGGCGCGCGCGCGTACCATTCGCGCGTCACCGGAAGCAGCGACAGATACCAGTACGCCAGTTGTGTCCGCCATAGCCGTCTCACGAGGTCCGTGACGTCGATCAGATCGACGCCGCGCACGGCGGCCGCGATGAAATCGATCATGTCCAGCCCGGCGTCAGCCGCTTCGACCGTCAGCGGCGGCGGTCCGTACGACAGGATGGCGTGTTGCATGTTGGATTCCCGTCAGCATCCTACACCTGCGCGGCTACTGAAAAGCCAGCAACCGGAAGTCACAAGGCAGAAAGCAGAAGGCAAAAGAAGAAGCGCTTCTGCCCTTCAGCCTTTTGATTTCTGCCTTCCGCGCGAGCGGTATAATCGCCCTCCCCCATGCTCGGCACGACTGTTTCCCACTACAAGATCATCAAGACCCTCGGCGCCGGCGGAATGGGCGTCGTCTACGAAGCGGAAGACACGCAGCTCGGCCGGCGCGTGGCGCTGAAGTTCCTGCCAGACACGCCGGGCGCCGATCCAGTCGCGCTCGAACGGTTTCAGCGCGAGGCGCGCGCGGCTTCGGCGTTGAATCACCCGAACATCTGCACGGTCTACGCGATCGGCCAGCACGAGGGCCGGCATTTCATCGCGATGGAATTGTTAGAGGGACAGACGCTCGCGCAGAGCATCGGCACGCAGCCCTTCACGCCCTCAGTCGCCGCGCCGAGCGAGTCTGCGAGCCGAGGCGCGGCAGCGCGTGGGGGTGGGGCCCCACGCGCATTCCAGATTGTCGACATTGTCGATATCGGCGTGCAGATCGCAGATGCGCTCGAGTCGGCGCACGCCAAGGGCATCGTCCATCGCGACATCAAGCCGGCGAACATCTTCGTCAATCCGCGCGGACAGGTGAAGCTGCTCGACTTCGGGCTCGCCAAGTTCGGCGGCCCGGCCGACCTCGGTGCGCAGGCCGAGACCCGCGTCGGTGCGGACTTGACGATGCCGGGGACCGCGATGGGGACGGTGGCCTACATGTCCCCCGAGCAGGCGAGAGGACAACTCACGGACGCGCGGACGGATCTCTTTTCACTCGGCGCGGTCTTGTATCAGATGGCCACCGGCGTACTGCCGTTCAAGGGCGACACGGATGCGGTTGTGTTCGAGGCGATCCTGAATCGAGACCCGTCGACGGTGACGCAGATCAACAGCACCGTGCCCGAGGCCCTCTCGCGCGTCATCGAAAAGGCGCTCGAAAAAGAGCGCGACCTGCGCTATCAGTCGGCCACCGAGCTGCGAACGGATCTCTTTCGAATCAGGCGCGATCTGGAGTCAGGCAGGAAGGCGGCCGCGCACCCGGCGGGCGAAACGCCGAGCGCGGGCACGAAGGCCGCCGAGCGCTCGATCGCGGTGCTGTTCTTCGAGAATCTCAGCGGGGTGAAGGAGGATGAGTACTTCCGCGACGGCGTCACGGAAGACATCATCACCGAGCTGTCGAAGATCAAGGGCCTGAACACGTTCTCGCGTCCGACGGTGCTCGCGTTCCGGGACAAGCCGGTCACCCCTGCGCAAATTGGACAGCAGCTCGGCGCCGCTTACGTGCTGGCGGGCAGCCTGCGCCGGGCGGGCACGCGTCTTCGCATCAACGCGCAGCTCGTCGACACGCGGACTGATTTTCCGCTGTGGTCCGAGCGCTACGACCGCGAGATGCGGGATGTCTTCGAGGTGCAGGACGAGATCGCCCGCAAGATCGCCGAGGCGCTCCGCATCACGCTCTCGCCGCAGGAGCAGGCCGCGATCTCCGCCAAGCCGACCGACAATCTGCAGGCCTACGACCTCTACCTGCGCGGCAAGAGCTACGCGCGCCGGCTCACGCAGCAGGACCTCGAGTTCGCGCTGCAGATGTTCGAGAGCGCGATCGGCCTCGATTCGCGGTTCGCGTTGGCCTACGCGGGCATCGCCAACGTCTGCGCGCAGCATCACTATCGTCACGGGTCCGGATCCGGCTGGCTCGACCGCGCCCGCGACGCCGCGGAGAAAGCGGTGTCGCTGCAGCCGCACCTGCCCGAAGCGCACGTCGGCCGCGGCTGGGTCTTCTACGCGAACAAGCAATATGAGGAGGCGGTGACGGAGGCGCGCATGGCGATCGCGCAGAAGTCCGACTGCGAAGGCGTGTACTACATGCTCGGCCGGGCGCTCTTCGCGGCGGGACGCTACCAGGAAATCGTCGAGATTGCCGACGAGGCGGTACGCGTCAGCGGCTCGGACTACAACATCTACGTCCCAATCATCAACGCCCTGAAAGCGCTGGGCAAGTCCGACGCCGAACACCACATGAACATGCGCCGAACCGAGGCGCTCGAGTCGCACCTGCGCGAAGTGCCCGACGATGCGCGCGCGCGCATGCAGCTGGCGATCACGTTCGCCTCGCTCGATCGCGCCGACGATGCGATGCGCGAGGCGAATCTGGCGACGATGCTGCGCCCGAACGAGCCGACCGTGCTCTACAACGCCGCCTGCACGTTCTGCATGCTCGCGCGGAAGCCCGAGGCGCTCCAGGCGCTGAAGAAAGCTTGGGACGCGGGGTTCAAGGATGCGGTCTGGGCGCGGCGGGATCCGGATCTGGCGATTCTGCACGGCGAGCCGGAGTTCGAGAGGCTCTATCCCGCGTAGCGGACCCGGTGCTGGGCGACACACTGCCGCTCGTCACGCTCCGCGAAGTGCTGGACGACGAAGACTCCCGACAATCGCTTCTTCATGCCCGCCTCGATGATGAGGCCAGTCCCAAGCTCGCGCTCCGTGAGTTCCAGCTGTGAATACCCGAACGCCTCGGTGAGGAAGGCGGCAACCACGAGCCGCGGCAGCGCGCGATCGATGTCTTTCGTCTGTTTCATGGCCTGGAACTGGTCGGCTCGCAGCGCCCTGATCTCCTGCAGCTTCTGCTTCAGCTCTGCCACCGTGAAGATTCGTCCTTCCGTCTTTTGCTGCGGAAAGAGCACCTCCACCATGTCCCCGAACTCGATGCCGACGAGCTTCTTCCTGCCTTTCATGAACGAAGCCTTGGCCGCTTCCGGCTGCAATTGATTGCGGAAGGCGGTCTCGGCTGCCGCTGGATCGTCGGCCGCGGCGAAGAACTTCTCGAACGCGACACGGTAGCCGAGATTGAACACCGCATAGCGCAGCGCACCTTCTTGCGCCACCAGCTCGATGCTCCGGCTGCCGTTGTCGATTACTGCAAAACCATCCTGTCCGAGTGAGCCCACGAGGTAGGCCAGCTCCGATTCACGTTTCTCGGTGGCGATCTCCATCGGGATGCCCAGTTTCGCGGCCAACTGGACGGCCTGGCCGCCGTTTGGCGCCTCGCGGAACGCCGCCGTTCCGATCGCCACCACACGTGCGGCGCCGTCCTTCTCGCAGGACGCCTTGAACCCCGCCAGGACTCTCTGAATCTCGACGAGTTTGGGATCGCTGATTCTGCCGTTGCGGACCACATCGTCGCCGACGCTCAGCGTCACCTTCTCGATGAGTCGTTGATCGTAGCGACCGTTCTCGAATGATCCGACGATCCGCCGGAATGTGCTGCTCCCCATGTCGATCGCGCAGATGGGGTTGGGGGCCTGAGGGGCCGCGTCCATGCCCGCGGCGATGAGGGCGATGAAAGCAAGCGGCATCCACCTGAAGAGTATGTGCAGACGTGCGAATTGTCGCTCCATGTCGCGACCCTATCACGATGGTCTTACGTGGTTTTGACGTGTCAGCACGCCGCGTCTCAGGACGATCTGAAGGCGGTCGTTCGTGCGCGCAGGAAGGCCTTGAGCGACGCCTCGAGGTCGGCGGGCAGCGTCGCCGCGGTCGCTTCGCGCAGGATGCGCGGTGTGTCACGGTAGGACCCGACGAAGGCGGCGCATCGCGGGCATCCGGCGACATGGTTTTCGAGCGCCGCGTGCAGCTCCGGCGGCAGCACGCCTTCCAGGTAGTCCGCCAGCAACTCGACGCCGGAGACGCACACGATCTCTTTCATGGCTTCACCCCGACGAGGTCGCTGAGGTATCCGCGCAGCATCAGGCGGGCGCGGTGGACACGCTGCCGCACCGTCGCGGGCTCGATCCCGAGCGCGTGCGCCACCTCGGCGGTGGACAGTTCCTCGAGATCGCGCAGCACGAACGCGTCGCGATACGCGTCGGGCAATCGCGCGATCACATCGCGAGCTTTCCCGGCGAGGAACTGCCGGTCAAGCATTTCGTCGGCGCGTGAGACGACCTGCAGTTCGGCCGGCGTGGCGGCGTGTCTCCCCTGGGCATCGAACCGTGGGAGAAATTCATCAAGCGACTCGGCAGGACGTCGCGCCCTGGCACGACGATGCATCAGCGCGGCGTTGGTGGCGACGCGGTACAGCCATGTTCCAAATACCGACTCACCGCGAAACGACGGCAGGTGACGGTACACCTGCAGGAAGGTTTCCTGCAGCACGTCGGGCGCATCGGTATCGCTTGTGAGACGGCAGGCCAGGCGAAAGACGCGCCCCTGATATCGAGCCACGATCGCCTCGAAGGCAGAATCGTCCCCAGCCGCGGCGCGCGCGGCGAGGATCTCGTCGCTCGGTTCCACCATTCTTCTGCCTTTTGCCCTTTGCCTTTTGCCTTCCGCCTCAACGGCTCTTGATCGCTGCCTTGACCTTCGCCGCCAGCTCCGGCGTGACCTCGGTGATGCCGTGATCATGCGCGGCGTGGGCAACCACCTTCTTCACGAGCTCCTCCTCGGTCGCGGCGCTGGCTGTGTAGGGACAGTCAGGAACGATCTCGGCGCAGGCAATGTGCTTCGCGTCTCCGGCCTCGTGTGCGGGCATCGTCATGCTCCTCTCGGAATCTTGCGGTCCTGCCTTGAGATGCCGGCGCGCGTGCGTTGTGACAGGCGATGTCACTCCATCGACCGTTCCGGCATCTTACCGTCGTGACACTCCACGTCGCCGGGCTCTGGCGGTATCCAGTGAAGAGCCTGGCCGGAGAGCCGTTATCAACAGCGGTGGTTGGACCGGACGGCATTCCCGGCGACCGCATCGTACGCGTGCGAGGCCCCGAGGGAGTCCGCACCTCGCGGCGGCAGTACCGGCTCATCGGTTTGCGCGGAACGCTCGACCCCGACGGCCGTCCGCTCATCAATGGCTATCCCTGGGAGAGTCCCGACGCCGTTGCGCTCGTCAAGGAGGCGGCGGGCGCCGACGCCTGGCTCGAGGCGTGGGAGGGCCTCGACCGCTTCGACATCCTCCCGTTGCTCGTCGCCACCGATGGAGCCGTCGCCGCCTTCGGACGCGACGTCCGCCGCCTGCGTCCGAACATCGTCATCGGCGGCGTCGAGGGGCTGGCCGAACGTGACTGGCCCGGCGCCGAGCTGCACATCGGCGATGCGGGCGATGCGATCGTCCGGCTCGACTCCCTGCGCGGACGATGTCACATGACGACCGTGGATCCGGACACGTTGCAGGTAGACCCGGACGTACTGCGCGATATCGTCCGTCGATTTGGCGGCAGACTCGCGCTCAACGCCGACGTCGTCCGCGCGGGCGCCATCCGGATCGGCGATCCCGTGAGGCTCGTTCTGGAACCTCAGGCCGCGACCACGACTCGTCAGCCGCAGTAGACTTGGGCCGTTCTCACTTCCTCGCAGAGCAAAACCGGCATGGATCGCGGGACATTCGGCCGAATTCCAGCAGGTGGCTCGCTACAGGAAAGTGAGAACGGCCCACGCGCACACCTGGGGGACGCATGCGGAGGATCGTCGGTATCGGACTGCTGGCGCTGATTGGCGCGACGACGGCTGCGGCCATGGGCGCCGCGCGCGAGCAGCAGGAACTCGAGATGCTGCGGGGGACCGAGGCCCCACCCAACGCCATCTGGATCGACAGTTTGGATCTCTCGAAGATGGTGCAGCGCCGCCAGACGCCGCGCGCGGGACGGTCTCTCGCGGGCGGCCGGGGAGCCGTTGCGGGCGGTCCGCAAGGCGCCCCCATCACGCTCGGCGGCGTGACGTACGCGCACGGCATCGGCACGCTCTCGATCAACGAGCTCATCATCGATCTCAAGGGTCAGGCCACGCGGTTCCTCGCGATGGTCGGCCTCAACGACAACGCCAGCCGGCAGGGATCGGTGACCGTCGAAGTCTGGCTCGACAACAAGAAGATCCTGATCAGCGACGTGCTTCGTGTGGGCAGCCCGCCGCTCAAAGTCGACGTCGACCTCACGGGCGCGCGCTTTCTGGAATTGCTGATCGACGACGGCAACGACGTCAGCACCGGAGACAACGCGGATTGGGCCGGCGGTCTGATCTTCCTCAAGTCCGGCCCGACCGAAAAACCTGAAAGCTGGACGTTCCCCTCGGCGCCTCCCCCGCCGATCGCGTCAGGGTGGCCGGCGGCGCCGCGGATCAACCCGCCGCGCATCACTGGCGGCACGCCCGGCCGTCCGTTCATCTTCCGCGTGCCGGCGACTGGCGAAGCCCCGCTGACGTTCGCCGCGCGCAATCTTCCAGCCGGCCTCACGCTCGATTCGAAAACCGGCGTCATCACCGGCGCGATCGCCGCCGCCGGCCGCACGGACGTCGAGATCACCGTGAGCAATGCGCGCGGCAAGGCCGTCCGCACCTTGACCATCGTCGGCGGGCTCGACGCGCTCGCGCTCACGCCGCCGCTCGGATGGAACTCCTGGAACGTCTGGGGCCGGAGCGTCGACGAGACGAAAGTCCGGGCGGCGGCCGATGCGATGGAAGCGAGCGGCCTCGCCGCACACGGCTACCAGTTCGTGAGCATCGACGACGGCTGGGAAGGACGCCGCGATGCGAACAACGTCCTGCAGCCGAACGAGAAGTTCCCGAATATGAAGGCGCTCACCGACTACATCCACGCGAAAGGGCTCAAGGCGGGCATCTACTCGTCACCGGGTCGCACGACGTGCCAGGGATTGCCGGGCAGCCTGGGCTTCGAGGAGATCGATGCGCGCACGTGGGGTGAATGGGGCTTCGATCTGCTCAAGCACGACTGGTGCTCGTACGGCAGCACGATGCCTGATCAGCCGCTGGCCGATCTCCAGAAGCCCTACGTCGTGATGCGCGAGGCGTTGAACAAGGTGCCGCGCGACATCGTGTACAGCCTCTGCCAGTACGGCATGGGCAACGTCTGGGAATGGGGCGAGAAAGTCGGCGGCAACTTCTGGCGCACGACCGGCGACCTCACCGACGTCTGGTCGAACATGGCGGCGGTCGGGTTCCGCCAGGCGGGCCGGGAGAAGTGGTCGAAGCCGGGCCACTGGACCGATCCCGACATGCTGGTCATCGGCAAAGTCGGCTGGGGGCCGAACATCCACGACACGCGTCTGACGCCGAACGAGCAGATCACGCACATCACGCTCTGGACGATCCAGGCGGCGCCGCTCCTCATCGGCGCCGACATGGCGCAGTTCGACAAGTTCACGACCGACCTCATGACCAACCACGAAGTCCTGGAAGTGAATCAAGATGTGCTTGGGCGTGGCGGCTCACGCGTCGTGCAGGATCATCGGCTGGAGGTCTGGGCGAGACCGCTCGCGGACGGCACGAAAGCGGTCGCGCTCTTCAATCGCGGCCTCCAGGCGGCGACCGTCACGGCGCGATGGTCGGACATCGGCGTCACCGGACCACAGGTCGTGCGAGACCTCTGGCTGCAGCGCGATCTCGGGACGTTCACCGATCGGTTCAGCGCGCCGGTGCCGGCGCATGGCGCGATGCTGGTGAAGGTAGGGTCCCCGCGGTCGCGATGATGTCGACCACCGCGAGCCACGACCGATCGATTTGCCCGTTTACCACCATGACCAGAACTCGACGCGGATGTAGCGGGCGAAACGGCGCGTCAGCAGGTTGGCGATTGTCCGCCGCCCGCAGACAATCTTCGCGTGACCGGTCATTTCCGGCTTGAGCAGGCCGTCACGATCGGCAAGCTCCACGGTGACGCGAAAGACCTTGCGCTCCACGCCGTCGGAATCGGCCGCGCGCGGAGCGATGGCTTTGACCCGTCCTGAAAAACTGCGGTCCGGATAGGCTCGCGCTTTGAGCACGACAGGATAGCCCACGGCGACGTCGCCGATCTCCTTTTCGGACACGACGATCTCCGGCAGCACGCGATCGACCTCGAAGACTTCGGCAATCAGTGCTCCCTGCGTCACGTGTTCGCCGAGCTTCTCACCAAGCTTCGGTGTGACGACGACGCCCGCCGCCGGCGTGACGATGGTCGCGAGGCGCACCTGATCGGCGAGATAGACGCGCCTGGCCTCTAGCCGGGTGATGTCGGCCACCATCGCCTCGATCGCCTCGGGCCGGTTCCCCGCGAGCAGAACCCGCAGCCGGCCGTCCGCTTCGGCGATGGCATTGTTCCCCGCGGCCAGCTCCCCGCCGAGCGCCGACAAGGCATCGGCTTGAACTATCGCCAGTTCGGCCCGGGCATTCTCGAGCTCTTCCTGCCGACGCCCGACCACCTCCTCGCTCTGCTCGAGCTGCAGCCTTGAAATCAACCCGGCGCGCGAGAGCTGCTGCGATCGCGCCAGGTCCTTGCGGCCGTACTCCAGCAGGCTCTCAGCCGTCTTCACAGCAGTATCGGCTTTGGCCTGTCGCGTCGCGTGCAGCCCCCTGGCTTCCTGATACTGCTTCTCGAGATGCCGCTGCCGCGATCTCACCGTTTCCAGTTGTTGCCGTGAAAGCTCCACTTCCTGTGGCGTCGGTCCGGCTCGAAGCAGCCTGAGGCGGGCCCGCTGCGCGGCAATCTCGGATTCGACCTGCTTCAGCGCGACGCGCGACTCGCTGTCGGCCAGACGCGCGATCCGTGCACCCGCCTCCACACGGTCGCCCTCGCCGACGTACACCTCCTCGATGATGCCGGCCACCGGTGCCCGCACGTCGGCATTGTGCCCGGGCATGACCGTGAACTCCCCCGACACTTTGAGGTCCATCTTTCCGAAGACGGCCACCGCGCCGAGCGCGATCACCGACGCCCAGCGCAGCCATTTGAATCGGGAAAACGCCGCGGCCGGCCAGCGTGTCATCGCTTTGCCACGAGCGAGCATCGTCTCGAGCGGACTCTTGAACGCGATCATGAGCACACCTGCAAAGATGACGAACCCCGTCCCACGATACCGATCCACCAGGAAACCGCCGACATGACCGACCACCATTGCCAGAAACCAGGTCGAGTAGACCGCTGCGAGGATGCCGTACGCCACATACACGCGACGCAGGCGGGCATCCGGCTCGCGCGTCATCTGGGACGTCCGCTGTTCGGAAAGCCCAACCATCCGCGCCACGCTCGTCCCGAGCGTCTTGAGATACGCAAACGACTTTTGTCTGAGGTTTGGAATCTCCAGAGCGTCGCTCAACAGGTAGTAGCCATCGAGCTTGATCAAGGGATTCAGATTGAAGAGCGTCTTGACGGCAGACGTCGCCATGACGACGAGCGCCAGGAAGTGGACGTACGTATCGGCGTCGGTCAATCGCCACGCAATGGTTGCCAGCGCCCAGACGATCAGATCGAGGCAGACCCCGGCAAACATGACCCACAAGCGGCGGCTCTTCTCCGGAAACAGCCACGCATCGCTGACGTTGCAGTAGAACGCCGGCTGGAAATAGATGAGCAGCAAGCCAATCTCGTGAACCTGACCGCCGAAGCGCTTGCACGTGAAGGCATGCGCGAGCTCGTGTGCGATCGTCACGGCGACAACAGTGAGCCAGGCGAGAAGGACGGCATCGAAGCGGTACAATCCGCCGATGTCGCGCGTGATCTCGCGCCAGCCGGCCGCCGTGATCCCGAGGGCCAACAGCAGCATGGCGGCCGAACAGACCATGAAACTGCGGGTGAAGACAAAGCTCAGGTAAGGAAGAGACCGATCGAGCGTACGGTCAGGGTCGAAGGCTCTCAGCCGCAGGTATAAGAGGCTGCTGCCGAGGGCTGTGCGGGCGCGCCGGTGTTCCGTGGCTGACTGGGGATCCTCGAGCAACCCGCAGTGTCGCAACTGCTCCAGACAGACGTTTAGATCGTCCAGTGCGACGGCATACCCGAACCGATTCTCGACGCGGCGGCTGATCTCGTCGAGCGGCGTCGATCCATCGAGCTGTCGGGCAATGAAGTACTCGAGGTCGCCGAACCGGAAGAACCGCCGCGAGACCGGATCTTTGACGACGAAGGTCGCGTCTTCGTGAGGCCTCTCTTGCGGACTGACGACAAGATCGCCGCGCAGCTTCGGGCAGTCTGGCGACATCGGGCCTCCGGCAGGTAGGCAAACAGGAAGGGGCCACGAGATGACGTGGCCCCTTCCTCAGACAATCGTGGCGCTCTCTAGCCTTGTGGCTGCGGCGTGGCGCCAGCCGGCACCGGATTATTCCCGCCGCCGCCTTCGTTCCCCGGGTTGTTGGTGTTGTTGCCGCCTGGATTGTTGTTGCCCGGATTGCCGACGACGCTCGGCGCGATCCGCTGCTCCAACTCCTCGATCTTCGGCTTTCTCGTCTCCATGCTTACCTCCTGGGTGTGTCGGCCCGTACGCACCCTTTTCGGTGGATCCCGCACTCGCGGGCGCGAGAGAGTTCGTGAAAACGCCTGAAGTCAGTATTGAGCGAACTGCATGCCAGTCTTGTGATCAGAATGCGCGGTGATGATCTCCCGGATTAATCTCAAGAGAACCTCGCAACAGAGCCTTTGTTCTGACCGCGCGGCGACGCGCGCAATTGGCTGTCAAACTCGATGTTCGTGGGAAGGCGCCCTCGTCTCGCGACGTTCGTGGGAGCCGGAGTTCGAGAGGCTGTATCCGGCGTAGGTCTTTCCGTCGCGGCACGTCACCGCTGAAAGAGCCGTGGTGCGACATCCCGGAGATTGCGGCGCCAGACGTGCCACGTGTGCCCACCCGGAATCGTGACGAACTCGTGCCGGATGCCGTGGCGGTCCAGCACGGTGTTGAACACCCGATGCTGCGCGCGCAGGTTGGTTTCGTCCGTGCCGACCGCGGCCCACAAGAGCCGCAGCGTGCTGTTCGTCGAGGACGGATCGGCGAGCGCGTCGGCGAACGTCCAGGCGTTTTCCGACGATCTCACGCCGACGTCATCCCACTCGTCGGGCAGGCCTATCGGTCGGCATTGACTCGTTCAGGTAGGATCGCCACTCAGTGCCCAAGCGCCACGCCGGCAAGCGGTCCAAACGCTCGTTGCGCGCCCCGCGCGATGAGCCGAACAGGCCCACAGTGACGGGGTCACCGTCCGAGCAAACCGCGGCCGGCGCCGCTCGGGACGATGTGCAGTTTCGTCTCGCGCACTACGCCATCGAACGGAAGCTCGGCGAAGGCGGCATGGGCATCGTGTACGCGGCTCGCGACGAAAAGCTGCATCGTACGGTCGCGTTGAAGACAATGGCCTCGCTCGAAGACGATGAGACCGCGCGGCAGCGCTTCTGGCGCGAGGCGCGGGCCGCGGCGAGCGTCAACCATCCGAACATCTGCCAGATCTACGAAATCGGCGAGGAACACGGCGAGCTGTTCATCGCCATGGAGCTCCTCGGCGGCACACCGCTGACGGAGCGACTGAACCAGGGGCCGATGGCCCTGTCCGAGACGGTCTCGATCGGTTGCGGCATCCATTGGCCACACGACCGTGGGTCAAGGTCCTCGACTTCGGACTCGCGCGGCGCAGTGCGTCGCGATCGATCCCAACTTCGCCCCGGCGTGGGCACGCCTCGGACGCTGCTACCGCCTGATCGGGAAGTACCTCGAGCCGTCACCCGACAGCGCGAAACGCGCCGAAGAAACGCTCCGGCGCGCGCTCGAGCTGAACCCCCGGCTGACCATCGCGCACAAGCTGTTCGCCAGCCTCGAGGCGGACAACGGGCATGCCGAGCGCGCCATGGTCCGGCTGCTCGGCGAGGCAAGGCGTCACGGCAACGATCCCGAGCTGTACGCGGGACTCGTCCACGCGTGCCGCAATTGCGGACTCTTCGACGAGTCCTTGGCCGCCCATGCCCACGCTCACGCGCAGCCCCCACTTCGACGCGTTGCGCGACAACCCCGCGTTTCAGTCGCTTCTGGCGACCGCGGAAGCCGGCCGGCGCAGTGCGCTGGCCGCGTTCCATAAGGCTGGTGGAAACCGATTGCTGGGGGGAAAGGCAGGAACCGACGGATCTGCGTGAAGGTGCTCTATCCCTGATCCTCGCCTGGGCTCAGCGATCCGCGAAACAATCTGCCGCCTCACGGCTCCCGTGGCCTGAAGCCGCCCGTCGCTTCGATGACCACATCATAGCCTTCGAGTGTAGAAGGAACGCGTGCAACCAGAGCCGGTGTCTTCTCGACGACGAACACCTTGATGCAAGGCCGGCCGCTCCGCTGGCCGATCCCAATTCCGACGACGCCAGGTGTGCTCATCAGTGCGCTCCCGTGCTCGTTCATGACTTCATCTATCGGGCGGGGGCCCGGCGTGCCAACGGTGTTCACGGTTCCAGTATCGCAGGAGGGACCGACGACATCGGTCCCTCCTGCAAATGAGACGGCCATCCTCAGAAATTGATGGTGACCTGATTGGAGCAGGTCGTGGTACCCGCTTCACAGATCCTGTATGTGTAGCTGGCGTTGCCTTTGCTACCGATGTTGTCGGTGTGAGTTCCGTCGTTCGCCGTCGTGATGATCTTGATCCCGTTCCTGAAGATGTCGACACTGCTCGACGTCGCTCCTGACCACGTCAGGTCGGCATGGTGGACGCCCCTCACTTTGTATCCGGTTGCGCCCAGTTGAATCCCGGACGGCGGCACGGAGGAGACAGTGACGTTCTGCGTGTCGGTGTCCGTCGCCGCGTCATTGTCCGTCACGGTCAACACCACGGTGTAGGTGCCCCCGGCGGCGTACGTGTGTGACGGTTGCGCGCCGGAGCCCGTCGCCCCGTCCCCGAAGTTCCAGGCATAGCTGACGATGGAGCCGTCATCCGACGAATCCGACGCATCGAAGGTGCAGGCAAGCTCGGTGCACGAGTACGTGAACGCAGCTGTCGGCGGGTCGTTGCCTGGCGGCGGAGAGCCGGTTGAATCATCGATGGCGACCCCGAAGTAATCGAGGACCGCTTGGATGCGGTTCCCGATCGTGCGGTTCGAACTGCCGGCAAACAGGAGGCCGACGGGGTCGTTCCCAGCCGAGGTGACGATTAATGAACCGGAATCGCCGGCGGCGCTGAAGCTCCCGGCGACGGCAAACTGGTTCACGAACGTCGCCGACTTCGTGCAGAACGGGAACCCCGCGTAACAGACGACGACCCTGACGTTCACTTCGGAGATCTGGCCGATGGTGACGCCTGTGGTGCGCCCTTCTTTCTTGACGTTGAGGCCGACGCTCGCCTCCACCAGGGTGCTCGTGGGTTTGTAGCCGGAGAAGGTGACGTTCTGGAGCATGGCCGTCGTGGAGCTGGCGATGGCTGCGTCGATGTCGTTGTTGCCGCCGCTGAAGTTAATCGGCTTGAAGCCAGCCAATTCTCCGATCTTGTGGTTCGGGTCTGTCTCTGAACCGCCATCAACGGGACCCGGCTGCAAGGCGCTGTCGCCGAGGCTCGCATTGTTCTGGTTCGCGTAAACGTGGTTGTTGCTCAGCGCATACACGTTGCCGGCGCCGTCTCTGACTCGCGCCCCGATCGTACCAGCCGTGATGTCGGGATGACCCGTCGACACGCCGAGCGGCACGGGACGCGGGCATTCGCTTTGATAGCAGTGGGCGACAATCCGGCCCGTGACCACCCTCTCAACGGGGATGTTGTCCAACACGGGGGGCGCGCCGACGCCGGGCGTTTCCACATAGACTCGAATCACGGGCACGCCTTGCGCGTTGACGCCGACCCCGGTCCCGACAATGCCCGGCACATTCAACAGCCCTGGCGTATGGCGTTCCTGAGCCTCGATCGCCCGCGCCAGGCCCGGCGGCTGCTGAGCGGCGACGTACTCTGGCTGAGACGCGGCGAACCAAGCCAGAGCGGCAACTGCGACGACCAATACGTTGAGTTTGCGGACCATATGCGTCACCTCTCGGGACCTGAGAACACGCACTGGCTGGGGGGCAATATTCTACACGGAACCGGACCAAATCTCTGATCCGACCTCGGCGTCAGAGCTCCCTCCTACCGCGTAGTCAATCTTGTCTCCGGCGCGGCAACGCGCCCAAATTCACAAAACACGAAGAAGATCGTCAAGACAGCGCACCGCGCGTGCCGTACCTTGCCGGCATGCCTCAACGCGTGGTGGCGACGTTGCCTGCGTGCGTGGCAATGCTCTACGTGCTCCTTCCGAGCGCGGCCTGTGACTCCAGGAGAGGGACGTCACCACCGACACCGCCCACTCCACTCCCGCCACCCCCCGCGGTCACGCGAACGTTGTCCGGCCAGGTGTTCGAAGTGACTCCCGGAGGCCGTGTCCCCGCGGCGGACATCCGCGTGAACATCATCGTCATCACTGGAAATTGTCCCGCGCCAGTCTGCATGAGCACGATCATCGACGACCGGACAACGACCCGACCCGACAGGCGCTACTCTTTTCCGGACCTGCCTGAGGGCTCGGTCGTCGTCCTCGCAAACTCGGCAACACACCGACAGCTTTGCGGAGCGCTCGCCGTGTTGGATCCACCGCGTACGAGGCGAGGAATTGCGTGCCGGCGGACAGGCGCTTTTCGACCCGCACGAGCAGTCCGCGATATCTTCCGGTTCTCGACGAGGATCTCGTCCATCAGCTTCGCGGCTTCCGGCGCCGACCCGCCGGCGTGGAGATGATAGGCGTGTGCAAGCGTGATTGTGTACGGCGCCACTCGAGCCCATTGGCGTTGCCGGCAAGCAGCGATCGAACGAGGGCCGGAGCGTCGGCCGCGCCGGAGAGCGTCGCAATCTCCGCGCGCGTGAACAGGCCTTCGATGTTGTTCGGGTCGGCGTCCACGGCGCGCCGGATGCGATCGAGCGCCGCCTTGGGCTGCGCCCGCCGCAGGTCCAGGTACGCGAGGAGCATCTGCAAGCGCGTGTTGGTCGGAAACCGCGTCGCTGCCGCCGGTCAAAACCGCTCGGTCCGCGCATCATCGTCGAGAAACAGGAGATCGACGCCCACGTGGTAGTACCCCACGGGCCGTGTTGGGCAACAACTGAAGCGCCCGCCTGGAGTGCTTCAGCGCCTCGTCAAGCCGCCCCTGGGTCATCTCGGCATAGCTGAGATCGTTCAGGCCGACCGTGTAACTCGGATCGAGCTCGACGGCTTTGCGATACGCCGGAAGCGCCTCTCCGAGGCGTCCGACCTGCTGCAGGTTCAGCGCGAGACCGCGATGGGCCGCGGCCAGCTGCGGGTCGATCCCGATCGCGATGTGCGCGGCGTCGAGCCCGCGGGCGATGGCCGAGAGGTCGCCGAAGGACGCTTCGAAATAGTGGCGGTTCGCCACTCGCTGTACGCCACGGCGAACCGCGGATCGAGCGCGACGGCCTGGCGCAGCAGATCGATCGAGCGTCGGGGAATCAGTTGTCCGGGTCGAACGGTCGCGACGGCCGCGAGCACGGACGGAACGAGTGGCAGTAGATCCTCGAGAGAGCTGTCGCGGAAGCTGTTCATCGAGCAGAACGCGCACCGGCACTCACCGCCTCGTGAGCCGCTTCAAGTGCTGCGATGGCCTGTTCCCTCGAAACCGTAGGAAATGAGTCCAGGAACTCATCGAGGCTGCGGCCACGTTCCAGATAGTCAATAAGGTTGCGAAACGGTACGCGCGTGCCGACAAACACGGGTGTCCCGCCGAGGATATTCGGATCCTTGTGAATCGCCGGCGTCGTGCCTGGCATGACAGCCCCCTCGATTGATTGTAGCGGTACGCTGGCACGTCGGCAGAGCTCCTCGAGAGTTCCTGCGCTACTTGCTGAGCGGCACTTCCTGACGGTCGCCGCGAGCCTCATTAATCACAATAAGCTTTCCTGCATCACTGGCCTGCAACTGCTCATTCGCGTTGAGCAGCTCGATCCCGTAGACGGTGCCATCGGGCGCCATGTCGATGTTGACCGAATCGCTGATCCGAATCGTTTCCACTTGCGGCGTCCGCTCCTGAAGCCGCAGATACGCGATGTTGTGCTTCGGGTCATAGCTGAGCTGCATCCGTCACACTCCCTCTTGTCCAAAGTACTTCACAATGACGGTGATCACCAACCAGGCGTCGCCTTCGTGGACAGCGTAGGCTTCGACCTGCTTCGAGACGTATCGCCGGCCTCGCCATTGCCCGTCAAATGCGAAGTTCCGCCGGAAACCCGTTCGGCCGAACTTCGCCGGGAACTGCTCGCCCTCCTCAACCGTGGCCAACACTTCGGCCTCAGTCGCACCGCGCTCTGCCAGCCTGTCCTTCGCGTGTGGATGAATTGCGATCTTCATACGAGTCTGATGCCGGACCTGCGTGAATCGTGGCGCGCCAAGGATCGGAGCACTGCGTCGAGCACCGTGTCCAGATCCTTGGCGAGATCCTCCGCGAGAAAACGCAACACGGTGTACCCGTTCTCCTGTAGCAGGCGATCCTTGTGACGATCCCGTCGGTACGCCCCGGCATCGCCCAGATGCATGGCACCATCGACCTCGATGGCCACACGCGAATCCTCACACAAGAGATCGACCTCCATTCGACCTTGGCCATCGAATGGGATCGCCAGCGTGGCATTCAGCCGAAAGCGCCGTCGGGTGACCTCGAGAGTCTCCAGCCGGCGATAAAGGAACGCCTCGCTCGCA
>DASQFI010000043.1:0-1704 GCA_035633215.1 Vicinamibacterales bacterium
GTTGTTCTTGAAGTTCGCGTACATAGCGGTGACGTCCCCTGTTGACCAGTTCACAGAGTTGCCGAACGGTCAGTGCGCCTCGGACCCGGCTCTTGGGGGCAGCACAGATCGGACGATCTGTGCGCGACTGCGGTTTGCAGGCCGCACCCCTACCGGGCAATAGGGCGCGTCAAGCCGTGCGGAGGGTCGCGACGCTCTGGCACGCCGGAACCGTCGCTATATACGGCGCGTCGTCCCTGGCGTTCAAGCGTGGCGTGCGTGTTCGATGCTGATTGCGGCGGAGATCCAGCGCTCGTCGACGAGAAACCGCCAAGCGTGGAGCTCAGCCGAATGCGAGCTCATGCCCCACTGACGATCACCATTTCGTTGCCTTCGGGGTCGGCGACCCGCCAGCGATCCTCCGACTCGTCAAGGAGCCGGCCACCGGCTGCGACGGTCGTGGCGAGGCGCGTCTGCGCGAGGTCCGACGGCACCGCGAGCTCGAAGTGGATGCGGTTGCGCTGCCGGCGCCGCTCCGTCTCCAAAGCATCGAGCTCTTGGAACACCAGCACCGGGTTCAGCCGCCGCGGATCGTGGATGTCGATGACCCCGGCTCGCCGGTCGTGGGTGTATCCGAGTGCGGCGACCCAGAACGCGCGGACTGCGGCGACGTCGGCGGCGTCGAGGAAGAGCTGAGCGAAGCGCGGCAGCCCCGGATCCGCAGTGGCCCCGAGTTCGCGGGCAGCGGTCTGGAGGTTTCCGGCGAGGTCGGTGAAGTCGAGCTCGAGGCCGTGGGCGTCGTCCTCCCACTGGTCCTTACCGCTGTCGATGATCACGAGCCCGGGGCGCAGGTCGACCAGCAGCGGGAAGCCCGTGTCGTCGGCCAGCGCCGCTGCTGCGGCGGCCAGGTCACGCTGCTGCGTCGGCGAGGTGATGCGGTAGCACGCCATCGCGCTGAACACCGCCTGCCAGTCGGCTGTCCCGATCCTCTCGCCGAGCGCCGCGCCCGGCACCAGGTCGACCTCGTTGCCGTCGGGGTCGGTGTGACAGACCCCGAACGGTCCCGATGCCTCACCAAGACTCGCCTGCTCGACCGCCGCGGCCGGCCGCACCACGTCGAGGTGGATGCGGTTTCGAAGCGGCCGCGGCTCCGTCGACTGCCGGATCCGTATCGCGGGGTCGCGCCGCAACGGATCCGCCAAACCGCCGTCCTCCCCAGGCGCGTAGTCGAGCACGCGCTGCCAGAACCGCCTCACCACAGTCGGGTTCGCGGATTCGAACACGACGCTCAGGTGCTGCGGCACGGCAGGGTTCGCGGCCAGCCCGAGATCCCGCGCGGCCGCCGACACCGCCTCGGCGTGCTCGTCTGAGTCGAGGCGCACCCGCATGCCTGTCGCGCGCAGGTCGACCACGATCTCGGCCGACAGCTCCACGATGCGCCCGGCCAGCGCAGCCCCCTCGATCAGCGACGGCGCGTCGAACCATGCCGTCGCAACGCCATCGACCACCCGCCAATCCGTTCCGATCTCTGTCATACCCGGCACTGTAGAGCCCATTCCGGACGATCTCTTTCCGGATAGTGATCATGTCCCGGCCGGGGCATTGATGGACCGTGACCAATCCCGCTGAGCGCGTCTCGCGCAACGGTCTTGTGCTGGTCAGGCTCCGCGTGCCCAAGGGCACACGGAGCGTTCCGATGAGCGATCCCCTCGGGGTCAGCGTGGT
>DASQFI010000044.1:0-7381 GCA_035633215.1 Vicinamibacterales bacterium
TCCAGCTCACGACGCAACCGCGCATTCTCTCGTCGGAGTTCCTCGGTCGGGTCGGTGGAACGCTCATCCGCGCGCCCGCTCACGCGCCTGTTATGCCAGACTTCTTCTTTCAGTACAAGTCAGACGCGGTAACCAATTACGATTGTTGAGACTTCATCTCGTGGAACATTGCGCGGACTTCCTGCTCGTGTTCAAAAGACTTGCGCTTGTGGAGCAAAGGGTAGAAGAGATTTCCTTCAGGAATCAGATCTCGCTCGTAGTCCCGATAACTAACAACGCCCACATGGGCATGATCCGGAAGCTGAGCGAAGAGACGTGAGTATGAACTTTCGAGAGCGATCGCTCCATGTCTCGGAGCGTAGATGCCCCACATGGCCGCGGACTCCAGCTCGTTCATGTGCCAACAATTCACGTATGTGACCCGGCGGAACCCGATTGTCATTCTCGATACCGTGTTTCCTATGAACGCAGCAACTTTCTCTCCATGCACTTGAAGTCGTTGCCTGCCTGTGATGTTTGCCCGGGAATAGGACCCTTCAAAGGGATCCCCAAGAAGGTCGGATCGACAAAAGTACAAAGCTCGGGATTCGAGAAAAGACACGTACTTTGTGAAATCCATGTACCGCCAAATTTTGGCGTTTAAATCTGCTGGAGCGAGAAACGCTGAATGATTCGTAGCCGGCACTGGGCCTCACCCCAACCGAGGCGATGAAAGCGCGCGAGGCCGAGCGGCTCGACCTCCGTCGGCAGCTCGCACGGCAGGACCAAGCGGCTGGCCTCGCGCGCGTCGACGTCGCGAGTCTCGAGCGCATGCTCGAAGTGAAGCTCGACGACTGGAAGGCGCTGCTCCGCCGACGCGCGGTGCAATCGCGACAGGTGCTCAAGAAGCTGCTCGTCGGACCCGTGCTCTTTACGCCGCGGCGCGACGGCAAGGCACGCTACTACGAGTTCCGCGCGTCGATCGCTATCGGGCGCATCGTGGCCGGATTGGTTTGTGCAAATTTGGTGGCGTCCCCAACGGGAACCGACCATATCTTGAGAGCCGATTACCGGCTGATGGTACCGGCGGCCTGAGCCATCGTAACGGCCAGTTTCCGCTCAGCCAAGCGACGACGCGAGTGCGCCCTTTCTTCGGCTGGAAGTCGGCCCGATCTCTGACAAATGTGTCAACCCGGGCGTCCAAACTTTGACCACAGCCCTGCTGGCGCACGGGAAGAACATAGGGAAACGCCTGCCGCCTGTTGGAGCCGTGTTTGCTTGCCTTTTACTTGCAGAGCGCCGCGATCATGCACAACAATGCCCTCGTGCAGCCTGGACTTACTCGACCGGTTCCTGACGCCCTAGCGTTGGAATACAAGCGAGACTACGGGACCGCCCGGGGGGATCTGAACATCGCGGACCTCGTGAACAATCCCACAGCCAATGGCGAATGCCGCGTCCTTGGTCTGGGCTTCGAGGAACAGCCGCTGGACCTGTTCGTCGGTCAATTGCGTCCGCTCCTGCAGGATTTCCCCGATCCGACGTTGGTCCGATAAGACCGAGTCCAGCCGCTCCTTCAAGAATTTTTCTTCCAGTCGAAGTCCGGGTTGGATGTCGAATCCGACACCGTGAAACATGAACGTCGAATGCGCGCACGCATAGCGCTTCGACCCCGCAAGGAAGATGGCGTTGCCAATGGAATCGACGTTGCCGGCGTTATGGACAGTGATATCGCACGGCAGGCCGCGGAAGTAGTTGTACAGGGTCAGGCCGTGCATCACGCTGCCGCCCGGCGTTGACAAGACCAGATAGACGTGCGGCACCCGCTGGTTGATGAGGTTCGCGAACACCGCGATGAGGCTCTCGGTCGTCTTCGGATTGATCTCGGCCGTAAAGACGACATAGACCGTGTCGGTCACCATCGGCTGGTTCATGCCCTGGATCTGGATCGTCACAGGCTGCCGAATCGGCGCAGCCGCGGTGGGCCGTGTCACGGGCGCCGGCTGTGCCGGCGGTCCCACTGGCTGGGTCGGTGGCGTGGGTTCATTGCTCATCGGGTCCTCGCCTCGACAATCAGACCGATGATCTGAAGCATCCCGCAAGCTCCTTGGCAGTCGTAGGGGCGGTGATTCTAACCTGAAAGGTCGAGTACACTTCTGTCGGCGGCCGGGTTGATCACCTGAGCCGGTTTCCGCGCCGGCGGGCCGCCGTTTTTCTCTTACCGCGGAGACTGCGAGAGCGGACGCAGTGCGGACGTCCAATCAGAATGGCCTGCGAGAACTCCTGGAGGCCGAACTATTTCCGCGCGTAAAAGAGAGCCACCGCGCGCGGCTCCCACAAGCTCTTGATCGTCTCGAGCAGCTCGCCAGTAAACACACACAAGCCGTTGAGTACTACCGCGCTCAAGCACGACACGACGAGAGATTCCGTGAGTGGATGACGGCTCTTCGGAAGGGCTACCGCGTTTTGACCGAGCTCGCGGCTGCGGCGCCTCCGGATGAGCGGTGGCCCAGCCGCCTAGAACAGATTCAGCGAATCAGGCAGGCCATCATCGCCTTTGCTGAGGCGATTGAGAGAGAGAACGCTGAGCCATCGTTCGCGCGCACGCGACAAGTGCAGCGTTCTCACGGACACTTCATCACGGTGCCGATTGAGTGCCGAGGCCGCCGTTCGGACGTCGCCAGCGAAATCCTCCGCCGGGGGGTATCTGCCGTCCTACACGATCTCGGCCTGCCAACCACCGACAGGTCCACCGGTGTGAAGCTGGAGATTCTCCGAATCCTCCGCATGGCCGAACCGTCTGGCGAATTGCCTCGGAAGCGACCTAATTAGTTAGACCACCTGGCTGCACCGTTCGCGCGAGGATTGCGCCGTGCAGTCCAGCATCCATCATCCCAATAAAACAGAAACCTTCCTCGAGCCCGCTGATGCGGCACGCGAGATAGGCGTCACGCCGGCCCAGATTCATCGGCTGACAGCCAGAGGCATTCTTCAGGCCGTAGCCCGCACGGTTCGCGGTACACGCCTGTACCTGGCCGAAGACGTGGCTCGCGTGGTCGCCGAACGGAAGGCGCGCCGGTGAGGACGCTGCCGCTCACGCGCGAGGCCTACGACGCTGCGCTCTCCGAGCGCCTCGCGGATCTGCTCGTCGCCGAGTGGCGACGACGTCGAACCCAACCGGTTCCAACGGTCGGGCCGAAACTTTCTCGCCGCGTTGGCAATGCGCTGGCCGATCAACGTGCACAGCAAGAGCTTGACGCGCAACTCTCCGCCGGTGAACGACGCCAGGCTGATCAGATTCACATCCAAGATCGGGGCGTGCCGTGACAGATCATGGCCAGTGAATCGGACCAGTTTCGTGACGACGCGCTCGAGCAGGTCATCCTTGGCGATGTTCTTCTTCACCCCGACCACGCGTCTACGTACGTCGAGTCGGGCGCCCGGCTCGAGCATTTTTACCATGCCGTTCACACTGATACCTGGCGCGCCATCCTCAGTCTCCTCGCCGAAAACGTCGAGCCGGATTTGCCAGCGGTCGCGCGCCGACTGCGGGAGCACGGTCGCGACGTTCAGCCGGCGTGGCTCACGCGTCTTCCGGACGGCGTCCCGAAACAGTCCATTGAAAACATGCAGGCCGCCGTACGTCGCCTCGAGACGCTGCGCCTTTGCCGCGCGTGGGATCGTGACGACCAGTACTTTCGTCGCCAGCTCAGCGCGAACCCATCGGCGATCATCAACGGTTTCGTGCCGCATCAGATCGCGTCGCTCGAGGCGCTTAGCGATCGTGCGACCCGACATCATCGGCTCCTCGACGACGTGACCGTGTTGACCCTGCCCGATCCCGGATGGCTCGTCGAGTCGCGGATCCCGAGCGACAGCGTTGGCGTGCTGTTCGGTGAGGCCGGCGCCGGAAAAACATTTCTCGCAATCGACCTGGCGCTGGCGATTGTCTCGGGCTTGCCGTGGCTCGGCGCCGCGGTTCCTGAAGCTTTGCGCGGGCCAATCGTGTATGTGACTCCGGAAGGCAGTCACGGCCTCGGCCAGCGTATTGCCGCGGCCAAGATCGGGCGGGACCTTCAGGCGTTCGACGACGTCCCGTTGGGCCTCTACATCTGGCCCGATGCTGTGACGTTGCTGTCGGACGAGGCGGTATCCGAGTTCATCGGTATCGCGCGGCCGATTCGCCCGCGCCTTGTGATTCTTGACACGTTGGCGCGCTGCATGGTCGGCGGCGATGAGAACTCCGCGCGTGACATGGGTCTGGCCGTCGCGGGCGTCGATCGCATCCGTCGATCCACAGGGGCCACAGTACTGGCAGTCCACCACGCCACGAAGGCCGGGACGAGCGAACGCGGCAGCTCGGCTCTCCGCGGTGCCTCCGATTTCATGCTCGAGCTCGTTCGGCTCGATGACCGGTTGACACTGAGTTGCAGCAAAGCGAAAGACGCGCCGCCTTTCCCGGCGATCGATCTGCGCCTCGTGCCACCGATCGAGGGCGTACCGAGCTGTGTTGTCAGACTCGCCAGCGAAGCCAGCGAACGTACCGCTGGCGACCTGAGCCCCACACAGCGCCGAGTGCTGAACGCACTTCGAGAATGCTTCGGCGCGGCAGGGGCGACATCCGCCGAATGGGAAGGTGCATTGACCGGCCTACCGCGCGCGACGTACTTCCGGGCTCGGAAAGAGCTCATCGAGCGTCACGGTCTCGTGCGGAAGGCTGGAAATCGATTCGTGCTCGGAGTCTCAAATGCTGCGTGAGACTCGACCCCTCCAGTCTCAGGCGAATCTCACGGCTCGTCTCACTGCGTCTCAAAGCGAGTCTCACGGAAAACCTCAAGTAAACCGCGAAAATGAGACTGTCTCACGTGAAGTCTCATCGGAGTCTCACTCCGACGGGGCTTCTTTAGGAAGCCCCCGTCGTGAGACTGAGACTGGGACTGAGACTGAGACGGAGTCAGTGCAGTCGGGCATAGGCCCCCGCGCGCGCGCGAGCCGACTCGATCCGTGGCATGGGCCAACCTGCCGCGTCCGCCCGGCTCGGTTGAGGCGACCGCCGCGGTCGCCGCCCGTAGGTCAGAAGGGCGGCGACGATGAAATCACTGAAATTGACGCCGGGCCCGGACACAGCCTGTTTCCGCACCGTATTTTCAGGAGGACCGAATGAACACCAGCACGACAACGCGTGAGGCCGAGAGTGTGTATCTGCGATCGCCCGCGGGCCGCGCGGCGGTTGCGGCCGAAGAGAAACGGAAGGCGGCTCACCGGGAATCGCGCGTTCAGGAACTGCTCGAGCTCGGCCGTCAGGAAGCGCTCATCGACCGCAAGTGTCTTCCGGAGCTGCAGCTGCTTCAGGAGCACGTCGAAGCCACTGAAAAGGCGGCGCAGGACGCGCGTCGAACGAAGATCGAGAAGACCGTAGCCTATCGGGCGAGCAAAGCGCCCATCTCGTTCCGGCGCCTGGCAGTCCAGCGTGACCTCATCGCCAGTGCGGATCCCGCGATCGACGACGCGCGCCGGTCCATGAACGAGCTCTTCGAGACGCGTCGGCACGGCCTGGCCAATCACGAGGAACGCAAGACCGGCATGCTCGACGGGAGGATCGTTCGTCGGTCGAACGGCCAAGCCATCCGGCGGCTGGTCGAGGCCATCAACATCGCCAGGACGGGGCTCGAACAGCTGAAGCTCACGGCCCCCGCGAACGTCGAGGACGCAATCGCTTTGGTCATGGCGCCGGTGAACGAGGCGTGGGCTCGCATCGGCGAGCTCGACCCGTGGACGACCAACGGCCGGGGGTAGGGTGCCGCAGGCGTGTCTCAAGTACTGCGCGTGGCCGTCGTGTCCCGAGAAGGTGCCGAGTGGTTATTGCGCGGAGCACGCCCGAGCGAAGGATCGCGAGCGCGGCAACTTCCGCGAGCGTGGGTACGACGCGCGATGGGATCGGCGCTCGCGGCGGTTCCTCCGGAAGTATCCGCTCTGCGGCATGCGGCCAGGCGGGCTGCAACCGGTGATGAGTCGGTGCTTCGATGAGGAGCGCACGACGGCGGCGTACCAGACGGACCACGTCGTCCCACACCGAGGCGACCAACGGTTGTTCGACGACGAGCAAGGGAACTGGCAGGCGCTGTGCCGCGAGTGCGGCGCGCGGAAGTCGAGAGCTGGCCTGTGATGGGGGTAGGGGTCGGTCAGAACATCGAGACCGGTCATGGGGTCGTGCCGCTTCGGGGGCTTGGACGTGTGAAGACGTTCTCGGTTGAAATCAGATTCTTGGTCGAGGCGAAAACGACGTGACGAAGAAGCGGCGAGCAGTGGCACCAAAATACCTGCGGTTAGAAACCCGAAGGTGGTTCCGCAATGTTGCCGACGACTGGTTGGGGCTCGAGGCCCATCACATTCGGCTGCTCGTCCTCGCATGCCAAGCCTGGGACCGCGGCGAGCTCGCCCGGGAGACGTTGGCGACGGAGGGGTTGACGGTGAAAAACAGGTTTGGCGAACCGAAGGCGCATCCGGCCGCCGGCATTGCCCGCGACGCGACGATCGCCTTTGCCCGGCTGCTCCGCGAGCTGGATCTCGACGTCGACCCGCCCGTGGCTGAATCGCGCCCGCCGGCGCTGCGGTCGATTGCCCGTTAACGATGATGCCTCGAAAACTGCGACGGCCAAAGGAGCGAGCTCAGGAGGTTCACCCGGAGCTCGTGCGCTATCTCGAGACGGGAGAGGACCCAGACGATCAGGGCGTCAAGTTCGATGTGTTTTCCATGCGCTTGCACGGGAGCGGTCTCGCCTCGCTCTGGTCGGAACTTCGGGAGAGCGTTCTCGATCGATGGATTCGAACGTGTCCGGGGACTCGACCATTCGCTTGGTGGCAGTTCGACGCGCCGCCGGCACTCGTCACCGGACATGCTGGACCGTTTCCCGGCCGCGAGCCGCGGCGTCGACTCGGCGGTACCGGTACTCCTAATTTCGAAGTGTTGAACTCCGCACCGTGGTTCTGGTTCGGACTTCCGGTGATGTTTGTGCAGCCGTGGATGGTCGAGTACTACAACGGCCGGGCGCGCGACGTGAATGGGAAACCGATCGAGACGAAGTACCGCGACGGCGATTTCACTGGCCGCGCAATCGATCCAAGGAATCCACCACGCTTCGAAAGCCAGGCGGACTATCTCGAGCGTCACGGACTACTGACGCGCGGCGAACGCGCGCGGTTGACGCCGGCAGATTTCGAGCCCGAAGTGGTCGCGAATCTTGGGGAGGTTGCATGAAGACGCTCAATGTGGGCGGGTTTGTTCCGTTCGGCGTTCCGTCTTACTTCCCAGAGGAGGGCTGGGCAGCTCAGTTTGCACCGGGCGCGTTCACGCGCGCGATTCGACGCAACCAGATCGGCCTGCTGCTGAATCACCGGGCCG
>DASQFI010000045.1:0-228827 GCA_035633215.1 Vicinamibacterales bacterium
GCAGTTGTTCGATTACCTCGAGGTGTTCTATAACCAGCGGCGCCGGCACTCGTCCGTGGGCCGAATGAGCCCGGCGGCCTTCGAACGAAAGATGACTCAAGCAGCGTAACTAAACCGTCCACGGAATCGGATCAATGCCAAGTCGCCCAAGGTCAGGCCGAGATGCAACAGCCGCTCCTCATCGACGAACATCTGCGCGTTTTCCGGTTCGTAGGATGTAACGAGCTGCTTCGCCTCTGGATCAAACTTCTGGTGCAGCAGCTCTACCACTGCTGGCGCCAGGTGCCGGCGCTCCGGCGGTCCGGAGGGCATGCCATGGTCAGCGGTCACCGCCAGGAGATAATCCTTTCCAACTTTGGCCTCGAGCGTGCCGATGATTCGCGCCAGATTGCGGTCCATTTCGCCCAATGTGAGGCGCAGCTCGTCCGAATCCGGCCCGTAGCGGTGCCCTACGAAATCCGCGCCTTTGTAGTTCAGCAGAAGAAGGTCTGCGACACTGTCTTCGCCCAGCGGCTCGTGCCCGATCATGGCGGTCATCGCGTCGGCTTCGAAGGCGGGGAAGAGCGCCGAACGACGCACCGCCGCAGGCGAATCGATTCTGTGATGCAGCCACTCGCTCTCTGCCGACCACAGCGTGCTCGCGTTGCGATCCTTCAGATAGTCAGGCAGCCGGAAACAGTCGGGGTTCGAGTGCCAGGCACCCGTCGCCTCGTCGTAACTAACGAGCACGACCGGCGCGCCATTCGGCTGACACGCACCATGGCCGGCGAGCGGCGTCGCCGCTCGGTCGATGCTGCCCTGCGCCAAGACGATCGCGCGGCCTGACGTGGCGAGTTGCCATACGTCTGCAAGCGTCAATGCCATCAGAGCCTGCGGCATCATCCCGGCGAACAGGTCTTGGCGCCGCCGATGGAGGCGATCATAGATGTTGTTGACCGTGACGCCGTGGATACAAGGATCGGTGCCAGTCGCAATCGTCGAGTGTCCAACGGCGGTGTTCGTAGGCAGAAAGTTGACGTGCGCCTGGCTGAACCACGCAGCGCGCTGGCGTAGCGCGGAAAGCGTCGGCATCACATCGGCGTACCGATCGAAGTAATCGCGACGCATGCCATCCAGAACGAGCACGAAGACAACGCGCGGTCGAGCAAAGCCAGTCCGCAAGACCGGCAATACTCGGCCTGTCGCCGTCGGGGGCATTGACACACCCAGCACAGCCGCAAGCGTTGGCGCAACGTCCTGCTGCACGGCCGGCATCGAGTACACCCCCGTTCTTACTGCCGGGCCCGCAAACATCAGCGGAATCGAGACGTCATACGCCCACGGCGAACCGTGCATGTACGCCACGTCCGGGTCCGGCCGCGTGATGAAGTCGCCTTCACGTGGCACGATCAGGAGTTGGCCCGTTCGTCCGGGAAAGTATGCCCGAGCGAACATTTCTAAGAAGCGCTGGCGCGCCGCAACGGCGGCGGCATCGGCCGGCGCCGTACGTCGGATTTGAGGCGCGTCGCTCCCAGAAGATCGCTTCACCTGCTGACCCGAAACCGTCGAAGCCATCGCGACCAGGGTCAACATGATGAGGACGGCGCAGCAAGCAGCCAACTTCGAGGAGATGACAAGGGTTCGCCACGTCATCATGGCGCCCCCCTCACTCCAAACCGAATGACCGTGCTGGGACCAGATCGGACCAGCGCGCAGAGCCTGCGTCCTGCTCGCAGTGCCCAACCCAATTTCATCTCATCCTCCTGCCACAGTCCGCGTGACATCGTCGCGCAAATATTGATTCAGCCCATTTCATATTCACTCTGCTCTCCAACCAGCGCGGCCTAACGCCATCGGCATCAGCCGCGGCGCTTCGCTTCGACTGGCGCCGCCGGCTGCATGCCGTGTTAGGCGGTCATCCGCTTCTCCGCGTAGAAGAGAGCGAATTTCTCCCAGGTCCAGACTAGTTCAGCAAACCCGAACCCGGTAGCCTTCATACTGGCAAGCTGCCACGACGCCGTCTCAGGTAAGTCGTTTTCTCGATGATCAGCCAGGACGTGGCCTATGCGTTCTTCTCCCAAGCCTGAGTCCCGCATAAACGCCACCCAACCTTCAAGGAACAAGTTTTCGAGAACGGGGTTTCCGGCGATTGTGATATCCGCATATATCAAGCGACCGCTGGCTGACAGACTGTCGTGTATCGAGCGAAATAAGCGTTCCTTGTCCCGCACATGATGAATCGCGAAGAACGATACGACCAGGTCGAAAGGGCCTGCGGGAAGGGAGACGTTGAGGTCGCCGCTCAGCACGCGAATGCGCCGACCGTCCGTGGCACACCGCTGCGAAGCGATCTCCCGCATCTTGTCTGAGAACTCAACCGCCACGTACTCGGCATTGGGATGACTGTCGAGAAACCGTGCTGCCCACTCGCCGGTGCCGCACCCGAGTTCCAGAACCCGGCCGACGCTGATCGCCCCGGCGTACCGAAGAGCAATCCGCTGAGTCGCGATAACCCGGGATCACACGAAGCTTCAAGTCGTCATACTCCGACGCGAGGCGGTCAAACGTATTCCGCACTGGTGAATCCAAGAAAGTCTTCTCCTTTTGACCGCCTAACGCCTCGGCGTTGAGCCGCGGCGCTCACGCTTCAGTCAAGCGCCGACGGCTCCAACGCCTGTTAGACCGCGTATCTTGCTACGGTTCCGAGACCAACCGAAGCCCGGACGAGTCGGCCGCCCGCGGAGGCAAACGCGCGCAGAGGCACGAAAATCCCGCCGGTCATCTGCAGGCGCATGACCACCGCCAGTTCGAGACGAGTCACCTCGATCTTCCCTCGTACGAATCGCCTCGTTGCTGAAATCCAGGGAACAGCTCAAGGCGTGAGATCTGCTGCTTCCACGACCCGCGTGTACGGTATCTTGGCCTGATCGTTGAGTTCCTTTACCGCTTCTGGACTGCGCGCCTCGAACAAACACATACAGCGTGATTCCGAAGGCACAAACGTGCTCCGGATGTACCGTACAGGCTTCCCCTCAGCCGTAAACTTTTTCGCTGTGTCGATTGCTGCTTTTTGAGCAGCGGCAAGCTGATCCATCGTGATTCCGGGAAGACTTCGATCGACCATGTAAATAGCCATTGCATGCCCCTCTCTGAAGAAACGAATCCTATCCCCGAACCGAGTGAACCGAATCCTTGCCGTCCAGTATGCTCTCTGGAATTTCAGCCGGACCCAGAAAGATTCGAGTTTTAGCCAGTTGGTCGTTCAGCGGTCTAACGTGTATTGGAGTAGACCGCTCTAGTTCGCCCGCAGCCATCCTCGATAGCCTGCGAGCAACAGGTCACGCTCCATGTCGTTGAACGGCCGGATGTTAGCACGCCGGCCGCGGCTGTCGACAAGCTGAGCCGTGGCTGCGAGTTGAGGCGTTGGCTGCGGGCTCCTGGCGGCTATCCACCACAGGCCGCCGATCCTGTTTGGCGCCATGTCGTTGGCTCACTTGGGCTTTCCCGCGGGTCTGAGGAACACTGCCCGCGATGGCTGCGCGTGCGCCGCAGCTAACGCCAGCCCTCATCAGATCCGATCGATCGGACTCTTCACGCCCAACCCGCCACGATTCAGCACGTGCGTGTAGATCATCGTCGTGGTCACGTCGGCGTGGCCGAGTAGCTCTTGCACCGTGCGGATGTCGTAGCCGGCTTCAAGGAGGTGCGTTGCGAATGAGTGGCGAAACGTGTGGCAGGTCACCCGCTTCGTCAATCCCGCCGCGCGACCGGCGTCCGTCACGGCACGCTGGATGACGGACTCGTGCAAGTGATAGCGCGACGGCGGCCCGAATCTCGGGTCGCGGCAGATCCGGGTTGCCGGAAACGCAAACTGCCAGCGCCATTCGGTCGGCGCCCCTGGGAACTTTCGCTCCAGCGCGCCCGGCAACACGACACGGCCGAACCCCGCAGCCAAGTCCGCCCGGTGCACTCGTTGGACATCCTCCAAATGTCGGCGAAGAGAATCGCGCAGCGTCTCCGGCAACATCACTCGCCGGTCCTTCTGCCCCTTGCCCCGGCGGACGGTGATCTCCCGTCGATCGAAATCGAGATCCTTCACGCGTATCTCGAGACATTCTTGCAAGCGCAATCCGGCGCCGTACAGGAGAGATGCGACGGTCCCGGCCGTGCCGCTCATCTGTGCCAGCACACGGCGAACCTCGTCGACGCTGAGGACGACCGGTACGTGGAGGGGAGCCTTCGCACGGGCGCGTGCTCGATGTCTCCCAGTTCGTGGTGTAGCACGTCGCGATACAGAAACATCAGGGCGCTGAACGCCTGGTTCTGTGTTGAGGCCGCCACTTCGGCGACGGTCGCCAGCGATGTGAGAAACGCCGTGATCTGTGGAGCGCCGAGCTCCATCGGATGTCGCTTGCCGTGAAAGAGGATGTACCGGCGGATCCAGTGGACGTACGCCTCTTCAGTCCGACGGCTGTAGTGGCGCGCGCGAATCTCCGCGCGCACGCGATCGAGCAGCTTCGGTGGCTCCTGTGCCATCGAATCCCTCCGACGACGATGGCATCGTCGTTGTCCGGAAGGCAAGGCGTGAGAAGACCTTCATCTGGGAACGCGTCCGCCGGTTGTGCCCCCCGTGTGCCCCCGAGGACGCTCGTGGCACACCGCACCTCAGCGCCCTCGCTGTAATCGATTGATTGAATTGGTCTTAAATGGTGCCGAGGGGCAGAATTGAACTGCCGACACCGTGATTTTCAGTCACGTGCTCTACCAACTGAGCTACCTCGGCACGGCTGGACGCAAATCACGCGCACGAACATCAAAGAATAACATGAGGCGATCCGTCAACTCGCGCAGGCTTCACTCAGTCTGAATCTCGACTCTTGACCGCGACGTGCGACCGCGTGATCGTCTCGATCGACGCGCATCCGGCGAGCGCCATTGCCAGCTCGAGCTCGGTGCGGAAGATTTCGAGCACCTTTCGGACGCCGGTCTCGCCGTCGGACAGCCCCCACAGATACGCCCGACCGATGAGGACGGCCGATGCGCCGACCGCAAGCGCTTTGAACACGTCCGTTCCGCGCCGGACGCCACCGTCGAGCAGCACGGGTACCCGCTTGTCCACTTGCCGCACGACCTCCGGCAGCGCGTCCATCGTCGCGATCGCGCCGTCGAGCTGCCGCCCGCCGTGGTTCGAGACGACGATGGCGGAGATGCCGTGCTGGACGCAGAGCTCGGCGTCCTCGGCCGTGAGCACGCCCTTGATGAGAATCGGCAGGGCAGTGATCGTCCGGAGCCAGTCCACCGACTCCCACGTGAGCGAGTCGTCGAGCAGCTTGTGCACGTACTCCGTGAAGCTCGACGAGGCGGCCCAGCGCAGCGCGTCCGGGGTGCCGTAGCGCTCCAGGTTGCGAATGCTGACGTCGGCCGGCAGGGTGAACTTGTTGCGCACGTCGCGCTCGCGCCGGCCGAGCCGCGGCGTGTCGACCGTGAGCACGAGCGCCCGATAGCCGGCCGCCTCGGCGCGGCGGACGAGGTCGCGCGTGACGTCGCGATCGCGATAGACGTAGAGCTGAAACCAGAGCGGACCGGTTGCCGCCGCTGCGATCTCCTCGAGGGAGCACGAGGCGATGGTGCTGCTGCACATCAACGTCCCGGCAGCGCCGGCTGCGCGCGCGGCCGCGACCTCGCCGTCGGGATGGCCGAGCCGGTTGAACGCCGTCGGCGCCAGGGCGACCGGCAGCTTCAGCGGGAAGCCGAGGACAGTCGTCGAGGTGTCCGCCTCCCCGACACCTACGAGCATCCGTGGCCGGATCACCCAGCGGTCGAACGCGCGGAGATTGTCCGTGACGGTGCGCTCGTCATTGGCGCCGCCCGCGTAGTAGTCGTACGCGGACGGCTCCATGCGCTCACGCGCGAGTTTTTCGAAATCGGCGACGTTGATGGGATCGGACACGCCGCGCGATCTTAGCGCGGCTTGGCCTTTGAGCCTCTGAGCCTTTGAGCCTTTGAGCCTTTATTCCTGTCCTGCCGGCAGCCCCATCGCCTTCCGCAGCTTCGCCTCGATCCCCGCCGCCATCTCCGGGTTCTGCTTGAGAAACGCCTTGGCGTTCTCGCGGCCCTGGCCGAGCCGCTCGCCGCCGTACGAGAACCACGTGCCGCTCTTCTCGATGATGTTGTGCTCGACGCCCTGATCGACCAGATCGCCCTCGCGGGAGATGCCCTCGCCGTACATCACGTCGAACTCGGCCTCGCGGAAGGGTGGCGCGACCTTGTTCTTGACGATCTTCACACGCGTGCGGCCGCCGACCATCGTGTCGCCGTCCTTGATAGCGCCGATGCGCCGGATGTCCACGCGCACCGACGAGTAGAACTTCAGCGCGCGTCCGCCGGTCGTCGTCTCGGGGTTGCCGAACATCACGCCGATCTTCTCGCGGAGCTGATTGATGAAGATGAGGCAGGTTTTCGACTTCGACACGACGCCGGTGAGCTTGCGCAGGGCCTGCGACATCAGCCGCGCCTGCAGCCCCATCTGCGCGTCACCCATCTCACCCTCGATTTCGGCGCGCGGCACGAGCGCGGCCACCGAGTCGATGACGAGGACGTCGACGCCGTTGGAGCGGACGAGGACTTCGGTGATCTCGAGGGCCTGCTCGCCGTTGTCGGGCTGCGAGACCAGGAGATTGTCGAGATCGACGCCGAGCTTCTGCGCGTACTTCGCGTCGAGCGCGTGCTCCGCGTCGATGAAGGCCGCGACGCCGCCGAGCTTCTGCGCCTGCGCGATCGTCTGCAGGGCCAGCGTCGTCTTGCCTGATGACTCGGGTCCGAAGATCTCGATGACGCGGCCGCGCGGCAGACCGCCGACGCCGAGCGCCCAGTCGAGGCTGATGGACCCGGTCGAGATCGCGGGAATCGGCGCGATGGCGTCCTTGCCGCCAAGGCGCATGATCGATCCCTTGCCGAACTGCTTTTCGATCTGGCCGACGGCGATTTCGACGGCCTTCACGCGCTCTTTGTCCTGCCGATCGTGACTGTCTGTTCTGTCGTGCGGCACGATTCTGTCGATCTTGTCGATCTTGTCGATCTTTTCAATCTTTTCAATGCGTTCAGATGCTGTGGCCATGGGACTCCTTTGCGCGGATCCGCCGAAGGGCGCGACGCGCGCCGGACCGTAGGCGATTCTAGGTTTGTGCCAGCCGAGTGTCAAGCGAAAATGATTCTGCATTGAACGATATCCTCATATGGACCAATAGCTTACGACGACAGGCGACTTTCGCCTCGATTCCTGCGTGTCGCAGTATCTGCGTACTCGACCGCACCGCCCATTGCAGATTCTGCGATGTGCCTGTGACAGAGCAGGACATGCCCGAATTCGGCGATTGATTCCCCAAGAAGGCCCCGGGCTGGCGGCTCGCCGGCCCTCCGCGGACGTGACGCGAGAACCCGCTGCCTTCGTTCGCTCGAATTGCGTTCTAGCGCGTGACGCGCCGCTCCGCACACGGCGGAGCCGGCGCGTGCAATTCTCGCTCCCTGCGGCGCGGGTTCGCACCTGACGCCCATCGCGTCAGTCCGAGTCGGGCCGCGATCCGACCGCCCGCGGCCTTCTTGGCTGGTCCAACGCTAACTCGGTTGTGTCCCTCGATAAGCTGTGTACCGAATGGCGTCACCAATAGGACACGGCCTCGCCGCTGTCGCCGCCGGCTGGCTGGTCGCAAAACCGCCGTCGTCGCGGAGGGAATTCCTGATTCAGTCGGGCACGCTCGCGCTGATTGGCGTGATGCCCGATCTCGATCTCCTGATCAATCGGCACTCCGCCGAGACTCACAGCGTCGGAGTCGCCGCAGTCGTCGCGTCGCTCGCGGCGGTGGCGCGATTGCCTGTGGCTCAGACTCGCGGACGAATCTGGCTCGCCGTGTTCCTCGCCTGGATGACGCATCCGCTGCTGGATGCCTTCACCGCAGACAGCTCGGTCCCGGTCGGCATCATGATCTGGTGGCCGTTCAGCTCGGCGCACTATCACTCGGGCATTGTCGTCTTCGATTCGATCTATCGCCGCTGGTGGCTGCCCGGGTTCCTCGAGCACAATCTCATTGCGGCCCTCAAGGAGTTCGTGATTGTCGGGCCGGTCGCGGCGGTCGTGTGGTGGGTCAGGCGTACGAATAGAACCCGAGGCCCGTCTTTCGGCCGAGATGGCCCGCCGCCACCATCCGTTTGAGCAGCGGACACGGCCGGTACTTCGGATCGCCAAGGCCGTCCTGCAGCACCTCGAGAATCGCGAGACAGACGTCGAGACCGATCAGGTCCGCCAGCGCGAGCGGACCCATCGGGTGGTTCATGCCGAGCTTCATGACCGTGTCGATCGCCTCGGGCGTGCCGACGCCTTCCATGACCGCGTAGACGGCCTCGTTGATCATCGGCATCAGGATGCGATTGGCGATGAAGCCGGGAAAATCAGCGGCCTCGACTGGAGTCTTGCCGAGCGCCTTGCAGAGGTCGGTCGCGATCTGCATCGACTCCGGGGACGTCGCCTGCCCGCGCACCAGTTCGACGAGGCTCATGAGCGGCACCGGGTTCATGAAGTGCATGCCCAGCACCTTGTCGGGGCGGTTGGTACCGGCGCCGAGCACCGTGATCGAAATCGATGACGTATTGGATCCGAGGATGACGTCCGGCCTCGTGATCGCGTCGAGCTTGCCGAGCACGTCACGCTTGTGGTCGAGGCTTTCGAAGATCGCCTCGACGACGAAGTCGGCGTCGGCGAGATCCTCGAGTGATGAGGCCGGGTGCAGCCGGGCGATCGTCGCGTCCTTGTCGGCGGCCGTGAGCTTGCCCTTCTCGACGAACTTCGCGAGGCTCTTGTCGATCGTCTTGCGCGCGCGATCGATCGCGCCCGGCGCCGCGTCGTGCAGGCGGACCGTGAAGCCCGATTGCGCGAAGGCCTGCGCGATTCCGTTACCCATGGTGCCCGCGCCAATCACGGCTACCGTCCTAATGGTCGCCAATAAGAGCTCCTGTCCTGCAGTCGCTGAAACTGAGAACTGAAAACTGAGAACTAGAGCACTCGTCGGGCGGGCTTGACAGACGTTTTTGATCTTCAGTTCTTAGTTCTCAGTTCTCAGTTGCTAGAGCACTTCTACTGCCAACGCGACTCCATTCCCGCCGCCCAGACACAACGTCGCGATACCGCGCTTCTTGCCGAGCCGGCGGAGCGCGTAGAGCAGCGTCGTCAGGACTCGCGCGCCGCTGGCGCCGATGGGATGGCCGAGCGCGACCGCGCCGCCCTGAACGTTCACGCGTGACGGATCGAGGCCGAGCTCGCGTGTCACGGCGACGGCCTGCACGGCGAACGCTTCGTTCAGCTCGACGAGATCGACGTCGTCGATCTTCCACCCGGTCTTCTGGAGCACCTTCTTCACCGCTTCGACGGGCGTCATCATCACGAGCTTCGGCTCGAGGCCCGAGGTCGCCTGGCCGATGATGCGCGCGAGCGGCGTGAGGTTCAGCCGCGCGGCGATGTCGGCGGCCATGACGACGAGCGCGGCGGCGCCGTCGTTCACGCCGGGTGCGTTGCCCGCGGTCACCGTGCCGTCCTTCTTGAACGCCGGCTTCAGCCGGCCGAGCGACTCGAGCGTCGTGTCCTCGCGGATCGACTCGTCCCGGTCGATCACGATGGGATCGCCCTTCTTCTGCGGAATCGAAACCGGCACGATCTCGTCCCTGAACCAGCCCTGCTTCGTCGCGGCCGCGGCCTTGCGATGGCTCTCCACGGCATAGCAGTCCTGCTGCTCCCGCGTGACGCGGTACTTCTCCGAGACCACCTCGCCCGTCAGACCCATGTGGATGTCGTGGAAGGCGTCCCACAGCCCGTCGTGGATCATCGAATCGACAATCGTCGCGTCGCCCATCCGCAAGCCTTCGCGCACGCGGTTCAGGAGATACGGACAGTTGCTCATCGACTCCATGCCGCCCGCCACCGCAATGTCGATGTCGCCCGTGGCGATGCCCTGCGACGCGAGCATGACCGCCTTGAGGCCGGAGCCGCACACCTTGTTGATCGTGAGCGCGCCGACGCTGTTGTCGAGCCCGCCCTTGAGCGCGGCCTGGCGCGCCGGCGCCTGGCCGAGACCGGCGCTGACGACGTTGCCGAGAATGCACTCGTTGACGGTGGCCGGGTCGATGCCGGCGCGGCGTACGGCTTCGCGCACGGCGATGGCGCCCAGTTCGGGTGCTTTCAGATCCTTGAGGCCGCCGAGGAACTTGCCGGTGGGCGTTCGGACGGCGCTGACGATGACGGATTCACGCATGATTCATCCTCACGGGCGAGATGACCTCAGAGGTCATTTTTGCAAGCAACAGAAAAATGACCTCAGAAGTCTTTCTCGATGACAATCTTTTTCACTACACCCGGTCCGAGCAACAGTTCGAGCCGTTGCGCGATCATCGGCCGCGCGCGCGAAACCTCGCGACGCCACGCCGCGTCGCGCGCGCGCACCCGGAGCAGACCCTCGTCCGACCAGAGCGGCGACGTGGCACGCGCCATCGCGGGCCCGGCGGCGATCTGCCAGGCGAACGTCACCTTCGCGGCAGTGACGGGCTGATCGTTCAAGAGGGACTGAAGAGCCCGGATCGAAGCGGTTCTGAGCGGCTGCATCGCGCCAGCGACAACACACCATCGTAACCCGGAGTTCAGCCGGGCTGTATGATCCTCATGTGCGCGTCGTGCTCGCATCGGCTTCGCCAAGACGTCGAGAGCTGCTGGCGGCCGCCGGCTTCGACGTCGACGTCGATCCGATCATCGTGGACGAAACGCGGGGGCCGGTCGAGGCCCCGGCGGCATACGTCGAGCGTTTGGCGCGGAGCAAGGCGCAGGCCGCGGCTGGACACGACGCCGAGTGCGCCGTGATCGGCGCCGACACGGTCGTCGTCGTCGATGACGACGTGCTCGGCAAGCCGCGCGATGCGGAGGATGCCGCGCGGATGCTGCGGCGACTCGCGGGACGCGCGCACGAGGTCCTGACCGGCGTCGCGGTCGTGTGGCGAGGCCGCACGCTGTCGCACGTCGAGCGGACGACCGTCTGGTTCGCGCGGCTGTCAGAGAACGACATCGCCTGGTACGTCGCGAGCGGCGAGCCGATGGACAAGGCCGGCGCCTACGCCATCCAGGCGCTGGCGTCGCGGTTTGTCCGAAAAATCGACGGCTCCTACTCGAACGTCGTCGGCCTGCCGGTCGCGGCGGTCATCGAATTGCTGCAAAAGGCTGGGGTTCCGGGGGATCCCCCGGAGTGGGGGAGGGTTGCTTCGACCCCGAACGGGGTCGTATCCTGATGGAGATCATGTCCACCCGAACCGTGCGCGTCCTGCTGTCCGTCCTCGTGATTGGCGGCTCGCTGACGGCCCTGCTCGCGATGTCGGTTCGCGAGAGCGCCGCGTTTTACAAACACGTGGACGAAGTCATGGTGAGTCCCGACCAGTGGTACGGCAAGCCGCTGAAGCTGCACGGCTTCGTTGCGGATCTGAAGAAGCGCACCGACAGCCTCCACTACAAGTTCGAGGTGACGACGCGAGAGTTCTCGGTGCCCGCGACCTACACGGGTATTGTCCCCGACACGTTCAAGGATGGCTCGGAAGTGGTGCTGACCGGCCGGCTGTCAGCGGACGGATTTCACGCTGACGAAGTGATGGCCAAGTGCCCGTCGAAGTACGAACCCGGCCAGGCCGGGCGCTAGATTCTTCATGTCTTCTTTAGGCACGTTCCTCATTCTGACGGCGTTCGTGTTGGCCAGCGGCGCGTTCGCGGCCTCCATCGCGGGGGCGCGGCGCCAGCGACAATCGCTGATTGACGGGGGCAACGGCCTCTACCACACCGTCACGGCGTTGCTTCTGGTCGCCTCCGCGATCATCATCCACGCCTTCGTCATCGGCGATTACCGCATCAAGTACGTCCAGCACTACTCGAACGCCGAGCAGCCGCTCTTCTACAAGCTCGCGTCGTACTGGGGCGGGCTCGACGGCTCGCTGCTGTTCTGGGCGACGCTGCTGGCCGCGTTCGGCAGCGTGGCGGTGTATGTGAACCGCGAGCGGCATCGGCTGATGATGCCGTGGGTGGTGGCGTGCCTCTCCGTCGTGCAGATGTTCTTTCTGTTCCTGCTCGTCATCCACAACAACCCGTTCGAGACGTTTCTGATGGCGGCGCCGGCGGCGGGCGAGGGCCTCAACCCGCTGCTCCAGAACTTCTACATGGCCATTCATCCGCCGCTGCTGTACCTGGGCTTCGTCGGCATGACGATTCCGTTCGCGTTCGGCATCGCCGCGCTCGCGAGCGGGCAACTCGACGACTCGTGGCTGCGCGCCGTGCGGACCTGGACGATGACCGCGTGGCTGTTCCTGACGGTCGGTCTCTCGCTTGGCGCGCTCTGGGCCTACGAAGAGCTCGGCTGGGGCGGGTACTGGGGCTGGGATCCGGTGGAGAACGCCGGACTGCTGCCGTGGTTCACGGCCACGGCGTTTCTGCACTCGGTGATGGTGCAGGAACGTCGCGGAATGTTGAAGGTGTGGAACGTGTCGCTCGTCATCGTCACGTTCTTCCTCACGATCTTCGGCACCTTCCTGACGCGGTCGGGGCTCGTATCGTCCGTGCACGCCTTCGGCGAAGATCCCGAGCTGGCCTGGATGTTCACCGTGTTCATGGTGTTCATCCTCGTCGTGAGCTTCGGGCTCGTCGCGTACCGCATGCCGCTGCTGCGCTCGCGAAACGAGCTGGACTCGTGGACGTCACGCGAAGCGGCGTTTCTCGCGAACAACTGGGTGCTGCTATTTTCGGCATTCTTCGTCGTGTTCGCGACGATGTTCCCGACGTTGAGTGAAGCCATACGCGGCGAGCGACTGACCGTCGGACCGCCGTTCTTCGACAAATGGATGACGCCGATCGGCTTCATCCTGCTGTTCCTGACCGGCGTGGGTCCGCTCCTCGCGTGGCGGCGATCCACATTGAGCCACCTTCGCGATCAGTTTCTCTGGTCCGTCCTCGGCGGCGTCGTGACGGGCCTCGCCGTCGTCGCGCTTGGCGTGCCGTTCTGGGCGGCCGGCCTGTGCTTCGCGCTGTGCGCGTTCGTGACTGTGACGATCCTCCAGGAATTCGTTCGCGGCGCGGTGGTGCGCCGGCAGGCCACCGGGAGCGATCTCTTCACGTCGCTGGTCGGCCTTTTCGCCCGGTCGCGGCGCCGGTACGGCGGCTACGTCATCCATCTCGGCATCGTCCTGGTCTTCCTGGGCTTTGCCGGCAACGGCTTCAAGCGGGAGGAGCAGGTCAAGCTCCAACCTGGGCAGCAGGTCGCGGTGCAGCCGTACGTCGTGCAGTACAAGACCATCAGCGTCACCGACGACGGGCGCAAGCAGATGGTGACCGCGCACCTGGAAGCCTCGAAGGACGGAAAGTCTCTCGGACAGATGTACCCCGCGCGCTGGTTCTTCCGAGGACGCGAAGGGGACGCAACCACGGAGATCGCGCTTAGACGCAGCTTTGCCGACGACCTGTACGTGAACCTGGCGGGATATGAGTTGGAAACGATGGTGGCGATTCTTCAGGTCACCGTGAACCCGCTCGTCAACTGGATCTGGTTCGGCGTCGGCGTGATGATGTTCGGCACCGGCATCTGTCTGCTGCCAGAGCGCACGTTCGCATTTGCGACGAAAAGCGTGCCACAGGGCGCCGTGACGACGTCGCTGATCCTCCTGATGGTGCTCACGGGCGGGATGGCGCGTCTGCACGGACAGCACGTCGAGCTGCCGCAGACGGTTGCGGTCATTCCGCGGTCGCCGGTCGAGAAGAACCTGCACACGGAGCTCGTCTGCATGTGTGGCACGTGCGGCCGGAAGCGCATCGGCGAGTGCACGTGCAGCCTGGCGGCCCAGATGCGCGAAGAAGTCGCGCGGCTGGTGGGCGAGGGCAAGAGCCAGGAAGCCGTCATGGCCCACTTCGTGGCGAAGTACGGCAGCCAGGAAGTGCTCTCGCGGCCGATCGATCGCGGGTTCAATCGCCTCGCCTGGTTCCTGCCGTATCTGGTCGGGGTTGTGGGCGCGGTGCTGGTCGGCGGGATCGCCTGGCGCTGGTCGCACCGCGAAGAGCAACACGCGGCTGACGCCAGCGCTCCGGCCGCCGCCCCGGTGAACGCCGAACTCGAGACCCGGCTTGACGACGAGCTCCGAGACCTCGACTGAAACGCAAGCGTCGAAGGGCCGCGCCGCGTTCCAGCCCTGGCAGTTCTACATCCTGCTGTCGATGATTGCCGCGACCGCGGCGGTCATCGTCTCGCGCAACACACATCCGGCGGCATTGCTCCTGCTCAGCGCGGCGGTGATCTTCGCTGGTCTGGTCGGCGTGGCGTTTCATCGATCCCTGCTCGGTTTCTTCGGTCAGACGTCGCCGCGGCCGGCTCCCCGTGCGCGCGCTCGCGACGCGCTCGAGCGGGACAAGGCCCTGATCCTGCGGTCCATCAAGGAGCTGGAGTTCGACCGGAACATGGGCAAGGTGAGCGAGGCCGATTTCAACGAGATCGGCGGACGCCTGCGGGCCCACGCGCTCGTGCTCATGCAGGACCTCGAACGCGTCGGGCCGGATGTGGAGGTTGAGAGCGCCGATGGCGGATTTGGAGGTCAATCCGCCCTCCGTACGGCGGGCGGCGGATTTAGAGAGCACTCCGCCCTACGTCCGGCCGGTGCGTGCGCGCAGTGCGGCACCGCGAACGACGCCGACGCGAAGTTCTGCAGGAACTGCGGCCAGCAGCTGGAGTCCCGGAAGCGATGAAGATCCGTTGCCTCCTCGCGATCGCGATGCTGGCGTGCGTCCTGGCGACTCCGTCAGCGCAGCTTCAGATGCCGGACCCGAAGCAGATTGCCGGCGTGCCCCTTCCTGCCAACGACGTGCCGGCCGGCACGGTTTCCGTCCGGGTGATTCGCGGCAGTTTTGCGAAGAACATCCAGGATGCGACGGTGGAGTTCTCAATCGACGGCAAAGTCCGGCGCGAGAAGACCGATGCGTCGGGCCGCGCGCAGGTCGCGGGCCTCGCCCGCGGCGCCAAAGTGCGCGCGTCGGCCGTCATCGACGGCGCCAAACTGGAGTCCCAGGAAATCGTCGTCGGAGAGACCGGCGTGCGGGTCGTTCTGGTGGCCGTGGATCCGGAACTGGAGGAGCGCGCCGAAGAGGATCGCCGGCTGGCCGCCTCGCCGCCGGTCCGCGGCATGGTCGTGTTCGGTCCCGAGACGCGGATGATCGTCGAGATGTCGAAGGATCAGTTGAACGTCTTCTACGTCCTCCAGATCCTGAACACCGCGCGGACCCCGGTCGACCCGGGCGGGCCGGTCATCTTCGACCTGCCGCGCGACGCGCGCGGCGTGTCGCTGCTGCAGGAGTCGTCGAAGCAGGCGAGCGCGAAAGGCCATCGCCTCATCGTGACGGGGCCGTTCGCGCCGGGTCCGACGATGGTGCACGTGGCGTTCGAGCAGCCGTACAACCGCGACACGGCGCGCATCGAGCAGACGTGGCCGGCAAGCCTGCAGAGCCTCAACGTGCTCGTGCTGCAGATCGGCGGGCTCGACGTGCGCTCGCCGCAGATCTCCACCAAGCGAGAAGTCACCGACCAGGGCCAGAAACTTATCGTCGCCGGTGGGCCGTCGATTCCAGCAGGGCAGTCGCTCGTGCTCGAGATCACGGGCCTGCCGCACCACGCGATCTGGCCTCGCTACGCTGCGCTCAGTCTCGCCGCGGTCATCGTCTGCGCCGGCATCTGGGCCGCGGTCGCGCCCACCCCTCGCCGCCGAGCGGCATAAGCTTGGCCGTGCCTTCCGGAGTGGACTTCGAGTTCGTCGAAGCACGCGAGGCCTCGCGCCACTACGGCCGGAGAAAGGCGCTGTCGCGCGTCAGCCTGCGATGTCAGGCCGGCGAGATCGTCGGGCTGTTCGGTCCGAACGGCGCCGGCAAGTCCACGCTGCTCGCGTTGTTCTCCACGCTCCTGCGGCCTTCTCTTGGCGAGATCCGCTTCGGCGATCGCGCGGCCGAGACGCTGGGTGACGGTCTCCGCCGGCACATCGGCATGCTCGGACACGATCTGTTTCTCTACGGCGACCTGACCGCGGCCGAGAACCTGCAGTTCTTCGGCACGCTGTACGGGCTGACTGCGTCGACTCTCTCCGCCGCGGTTCAGCGCGCGCTCGCCTCCGCGAAGCTGCAGGATCGGGCGCACGATCGCGTCGGCTCGTTCTCGCGCGGCCTTCGACAGCGGCTGGCGCTCGAACGCGCGCTGCTGCACCAACCGAGACTCGTCCTCCTCGACGAGCCGTTCACGGGTCTCGACGACGACTCGGCGGCGTCCCTCGGCGCGCGGCTCGGAACGCTGCGCGAATCAGGCGCGATCGTCGTCATGGCGACGCACGACTTCGAGAGCGCCGATGCGCTCGTCGATCGCGCGGTGTGCCTGAAGGACGGCCGCGCGCGCGAGATCGCCGCCGGTGGCGGCACCATCCGCGAGCGGTACCGGGCGACGCTGCAGGAGGCGTGGACATGAGCGGCGTCTTGCGCGCGGCGTGGCTGATCGCGCGCAAGGACCTGCGCGTCGAGGCGCGCAATCGCGAGATCGCCTACACGACGCTGTTCTTCGCGATGTCGTGCGTGCTGATCTTCGCGTTCGCGTTCATTGTCGAAGGCCAGCCGCTTGCCGACGCCGCGGCGGGCATTCTGTGGGTCGCGGTGACGTTCTCGGGTACGCTGGCGCTCGGCCGCGCCTTCGAGCGCGAGCGACAGTCGGAGACGCTTCGCGCGCTGCTCCTGGCGCCGGTCGAGCGGGCCGCCATCTATCTCGGCAAGCTCCTCGCGCTGCTCACGCTCATGATCGGCGTCGAGCTGGTCATCGTCCCGGTGATCGGCATCCTGTTCGCGGCGCCGCTGGCACGCGCGCCGTGGCTGCTCGCCTCGCTCGTCGCCACGGGCACGGTCGGATTCGGGGCGGTCGGGACGCTGTTCGCGGCCATGCTCGTGCGCGCGCAGTCGCGCGACGTGCTGCTGCCGGTGCTTCTCTATCCGATGGTCGCGCCGGTCGTCATCGCCGGTGTCCGGGGGACGGCGGCGCTCTTCGCCGCGGAGCCGGATTTTGCCGCCGCCGGGACGTGGCTGACGATGCTGGTATTCTTTGATGCGGTCTTCGTGACCCTCGCGCTCTGGCTGTTCGGACCGGTGATGCGCGAGTGAGCCGCCTCCCATGACTCGCGTCGTCCCATTCCTGCTCGTCATTGCCGCGCTGATGTTCATGCGCGCGCCGTTCATGATCGACGCCGCGCCGTACGAGTCCACGATGGGGCTCGTCCAGAAGATCTTCTATTTCCACGTTCCCGCGGCGATCACGACATTCCTCTCCGTGTTCGTGTGCGGCATCGCCAGCGCCATCTTCCTGGTGCGCCGGAAGCGCATGGCCGATCACGTCGCCGTGGCCGCCGCCGAGCTGGCCGTGCTCTTTGGTCTGATGGTGATCGTGACCGGTCCGCTCTGGGCGCGGAAGGCATGGGGCGTGTGGTGGACGTGGGGCGACGCGCGGCTCGTGATGACGTTCGTGATGTGGATGGTCTTCGTGGCGTACCTGCTCCTGCGCAAGTTCGGCGGACCGGGATCGGAGGTGCTCGCGGCGGCGGCCGGCATCTTCGGCATGGTCCTCGTGCCGTTCGTCTACTGGTCCGTGAATTACTGGCGCACCGTGCATCCCTCGACGGACGTAATCCGGACGCTGCCACCGGAGATGAGCAGCGTCCTCAGCTGGTGCATCTACTCGTTCTTCGTCCTGTACGCGGCACTCCTGCTGCTGCGCACGCAGCTCGAATCGCACCGCGCGAGCCTGGATGAGGCATTCCTGGCCCTGGAGGACTGATCATGCGCACGCGACGGCCGCTTGTCTGGTTGGCGCTCCTCACCCTCGTCGTGCTCGCCGGCGTCTCGGCGGTTGCGTTCCAGGACGATACGTTCAAGCCGCTGAAGCCTGGCGACCCGGGACAGGAGACGCTGCCGGCCACGCCGCTGGTGTTCGTCGCCTACGCGTTCGTCTGGACACTCCTGCTCGGCTACGTGTTCCTGCTTTGGCGTAAGCTCGGGCGGGTTGAGCGCGAGCTCGCCGAGGTGAACGCCCGGCTGCGAACGGGTCCTCGCACGCCGTGAACATGCCCGCCAGTCACTTCATCTTCATTCCGGCGGTACTGCTCATCGGGATCGTGATCGGCTGGATTCTGGGCTCGCGCGCGGCGAAGGACGCGTACGCGGCCGAGCTCAGACGACGGGAAGAGCGACAGGCGCGCAAGAAACCTATCTGAAATCTGCTATCTGGGAATCTGTAATCTGATCCGTAATCGGGGAATCGGGCAATCTGGAATCTATCGGGCAAACTGGAATCTATCGGCCCAGATTGCAGATTTCAGATAGACAACGTCTTCAGTCTATTGCCCCCGTTCCAGCCTGATCGCCAACCACGCCGGGAGACCGGCATCGAGAATCCGTCGCTGCGCGCCCGGGATGTCGTACGCCACGCGCCGCATGCGGATCGTTTTCTTGTCCATGTCGAGGAGCCCGTACGCCGCGCGGGGATCGCCGTCGCGCGGCTGGCCGACGGAGCCGACGTTGATGAGCGCCGGTCCGGTCTTCGGCAGGAGCAGCTCATCGTCGGCGAGATTGGTCCCGCTGGACGCCTGATCGTCCGACGTCGTGTACACGGCCGGCAGGTGCGTGTGGCCGAAGAGACAGAGCCGCGCGCGCGCGGCGTCCATCGCCTGCGCGGCGTCCTCGCCGTCGAAGACGTAGTGGTCTTCGTCGAACGGCGTGCCGTGGCAGATCTCGACGTCATTCGTCACGAGCATCGGGCCTTTGGGCAGATCGGCCAGTGAACGAAGCTGCTCCGGCGTGAGCGTCGCCGCGGTCCATTCGATCGACCGGCGGGCGACGTCGTTGAAGAGCGTCGCCGGCTCGAGGCCGGCGGCGACCTTGTCGTGGTTGCCGCGGATGAGGGCGGCCGGCTTGAGGTCGAGCGTGCGATCGATCACGAGACCGGGGTCGCCGCCGTACCCGACGAGATCGCCGAGCACGAGCACCTGGTCGTACCCGATCGCGCGCGCATCGGCAAGCACGGCGTCGAGCGCGTGCAGGTTCGCGTGCAGATCGGTGAGCACGAGGTAGCGCACCGGCGTCAGTCGGTCGTGACCGACCGTTCGAAGAACGGCGGCATCTGGTGGATCGTCTCGAGGATGCGTTCGGCGACCGCCGCCGAGCTGATGCGCGAGGCGGTGACGCGGATGTGCGCCAGGCGGTACGCGTCGACGCGCGCCGCATAGAGCCGCTCGAGCTCCGCGCGGTTGGCGGCGAGCGGGCGCCGTCCGTCGAGCGGAATGCGCGGGATGAGGTCCGCGAGCGGGACATCGATCCAGACCGAGACGCCGTCGAGGTTGATGGCGGCCCGGTTCTCGACATCGGCGAACGTCCCGCCGCCCGTCGCGACGATCACGTGCCGCAGCGGCTGCAGCACCTTCAGGATCTCCTTCTCGACGGACCGGAAGTACGGCTCGCCCTGCGTCGCGAAGACCTGCGCAATCGTCGCCCGCTCGCGGCGCTCGATGAGCTCGTCGACGTCCTCGGCGCGCCAGCGGAGCCGCGCCGCCAGCGCGCGGGCGATCGTGCTCTTGCCGCTGGCCATGAAGCCGACCAGATAGATCTTGTCGGTCGTCACTGGGCCAGCCTCGCCAGATCCTGCTCGAACGACGGGTACGACACGCCGACCGCCTCGGCGCCCGTGATCACCGACGGTCCCGACGCGCCGAGCGCGACCAGCGCGAACGCCATGACCAGCCGGTGATCGCCGGCCGCATCCACCTGTCCGCCCGTCGGCCGGACGCGGCCATCCACGACGAACCCATCGGGCCGCTCGTCGGCCGGCACGCCCATCGCGCGCAAGCCTGTCACGAGCGCCGTGATGCGGTCACTCTCTTTCACGCGAAGCTCGCCGGCGCCGGAGACCTCGAGCGCCCCGCCGATCGCGGCCCGCGCCGCCAGCACGGGCAGCTCGTCGATGAGGCTGGGGATCTCGTCGGCGCCGATGACCGTGGGCAAATGGTCGCTGTGGACGATTTCGAGATCGCCGACCGGCTCGCCGGCCGCGTGACCGGTGATTTCAATATTGATCCGCGCCCCCATCCGCTCGAGGGCACGCAGGAACCCGAGCCGCTGCGGATTGAGACAGACCCCTTCAATCCGGACGCTCGACCGCTGAATCGCGGCCGCGGCCGCCGCCCAGACGGCCGCCGACGACGGGTCGCCGGGGACGGTCAGCGCAAAATCGGGGGCGATCGCGGTCTGACCGCCATCTACGGCCGAAATCGTGCCCTCCGTCCGCAGGCGAAGGCCGAACGCTGGAAAAGCGCGTTCCGTATGATCTCGTGTAAGCAGCGGCTCGCGAACGACGGTCGTCCCGTGCGCATGCAGACCCGCCAGCAGGATGGCGCTCTTGACCTGGGCGCTGGCCACGAGCACCTGCCAGTCGATCGCTTCGAGCCCGCCGCCGTCGATGACGAGGGGAGCGCGCCCGTCGGCCGAGGTGATGCGCGCGCCCATCGCGCGCAAGGGATCGATGATGCGCTGCATCGGGCGTCGACTGAGCGACTCGTCGCCGGTTAACGTCGTCTGAATCGGCCGCCCGGCCGCGAGGCCGGAGAGCAGCCGCAGGGTCGTCCCTGAGTTGCCCGCGTCGAGCGGCGCGCCGGGCTGGGTAAACCCGCCGGCGCCGCAGCCGGTAATCGAGAGTGAGTGGGATGCGCGGGGCTCGACACGGGCGCCGAGCGCGGCCATGCACGCGACGGTGGACGCCACGTCGGCGCCCGGCGCGAGATTCGTGATGGTCGTCGTGCCCGACGGCAGCGCGCCGAGCATGACGTACCGGTGGGAAATCGACTTGTCGCCGGGTACCGACAGCGTGCCCCGTACGGCGCTGACGGGACGAAGCGAGAGCGAACGGCGAAGGGCGACGGTCACCGGCGTGCGCGAGGTCAAGGTCCATCCTTGAACCCCGCAGAGGATATATGTTACTTACTCCGCGCCTATGGCTTTAGACGGGCACCTCGTTCGCCTCGAGGTGCCGAGCTCGTTCGACATCCTCGATCTGGTGCAGGTCCTGAGCGATCGGCTGTCGACGCTCGCGGGCCTGGACGAAGACGCCATTCATTGGGTGAGCGTCGCCGTGCGGGAATCGGTGATCAACGCGATCAAGCACGGCAATCGCGAGGACCAGTCGAAGCACGTGACGGTCGAGTTCACGCTGACGCCCAGGAGCCAGCCCGACGAGTTCGTCGTCCGCGTGCTGGACGAGGGCGAGGGCTTCGACCCCGAAGGGGTCGCCAACCCGCTCGATCCCGAAAACGTCCTGAAGTCGAGCGGTCGCGGCATCTTTTTCATGCGCAGCTTCATGGACGACGTCTCGATCGCCCGGCGGCCCGAAGGCGGCATGGTCGTCCGGATGAGCAAGAAGCTGTCCTGAGCCCAACCCGTCCACGTCCTCGCTGATTGCCCCTCGATCCAGTTTATCTCGCGACCGCCATTGAAGCCGCGCTCTCGGCGGGCCGGATTCATCTCGAGTACTTCCGGCGGAATCCCCGCGTCGAGAAGAAGGGCCCGATCGATCTCGTGACGGCCGCCGACGTCGAGGCGGAGCAGTCGTTCCGCAGGCTCATCGCCGACCGGTTTCCGTCGCATGCGGTGCTCGGCGAGGAGGCTGGCGCCTCCGGGCTGAGCAAGGCCGCGGGCGTGGGACGCGCGACGGCCGTGGCGGCGCGGTGGCGCTGGATCATCGATCCGCTGGACGGCACGACCAACTTCGCGCACGGCCTGGCGTTCTTCTGCGTATCGATCGCGCTCGAGGTGGACGGGCAGACGGAGCTTGCCGTTGTGTACGACCCGGTCGGAAAGGAGCTGTTCAGCGCCGAGCGGGGAGGCGGCGCCTGGCTGAACGGCGAACCCCTCCGGGTCTCGTCTCGCGACGTCCTCATCGACGCGCTGCTCTGCACCGGATTCCCGTACAGCATCCGCGAAGACCAGCGGCGCCAGGTCGACGTCTTTGCCGGGTTCCTCGGCCGATCGCGCGCGGTCCGCCGGCTGGGTTCGGCGGCGCTCGATCTGAGCTACGTCGCCGCGGGCCGGTTCGACGGCTTCTGGGAGGAGCAGCTCCACGCGTGGGACGTCGCCGCGGGTGTGCTGATCGTGCAGGAGGCGGGCGGACGCGTGACCGGGTATGACGATGAGCCGATCGATCTCTTCGCGGGCCGGATCGTCGCGTCGAACGGGGCGCTGCACGGCGCGATGCTCGAGGTGATTCGCGCGGCCTATCGCTGAACTCGGCAGATGACAGCGGGAAGCGGACCGCCACGAAGCGAGCCGCGTTCGGCCCCTGCTCCGCTTGGCATCGATTCTGCTGACTCGTCTGATCGCGGAGGTCTTAAGACCGCAACCAGGAGATGTTCATGATCCGCACAGCCGTTCGTACCACGCCCTTCCTGTTGGCCGCGCTCCTGTTTGCCGCCCCGGCGTCGGCGCAGATCGTCCAGTCGGTGAACTTCGGCATCGGCGGATCGTTCCCGCGCGGAATCAACAGCCGCGTGGACGGCGATGTGCTGGTCGCCAACCTCAACCAGCCAGCTTTGGATCAATTCCTCCCCGAGGAAATCATCACGACCTCGCTCGACTTCGACATCAAGAAGTTTCGCGGCTGGAATGTGTTCGGCGAGTGGAATATCGGCTTCGGCGATCGCCTCGAGCTGGGCGTGGGAGGCTCCTACTACTCGCGCACGGTGCATAGCCGGTACCGCGATCTCGAGCACGGTTTGCGCCCGTCCGCCCCTGACATCGAGCAGGACCTCCGGCTGCGAGTCATTCCAATCACTGCGGTTGTGAGGTTTCTGCCCTTCGGTCGGCCGAGTGACTTCCAACCCTATGTCGGCCTCGGTGTCGGCATTCTCAATTTCCGCTACAGCGAAACCGGCGAATTCGTCGACCCCGATACTCTCGACATCTTCGACAATCGCATCGCGCCGTTGCGGCCATTCGTGGCCAAGGGCACCACCGCGGGCCCGCTCGTGCTCGGCGGTCTTCGGATGCCGCTCGGCGGCGACATCTACGCCTTCACGCTCGAGGGCCGGTACCAGTGGGGCAGCGGCGAGACCGGTGGCGCGGCGAACGAATTCCTCGGCGACAAGATCGATCTCGGCGGCGGACAGCTGAACTTCGGATTCTTAGTCAGGTTCTGATGTCAAGAGCGACGTCCGACCGCGACAAGGTCATTTGACTCTTCTGTAGAGTGCGACCCCGCCGCCTTCGGCGACGCGCACGAAGCCGTCGAGAAACGCCGGGTCATTCTTCGCTCGCGCGGCGAGGACGTCGCCGCCTTCGGCGAGTTCTTCAATCAAGATCCATTTCACGTGCGAGCGCGGGCGTTCGAGCGCGCCCATCCAGAGGTCGCCATTGCCTTCGTGCAGGAACTGACGAAGGCTCAGGCCGATCTTCGACGTCTCCTGCATGTAGTGTCCAAGCGAGCCCATGCTTGCGAGGATAGGCGTGCCGTCGTGTTCGGCTGAGAGATAGCGCGTCACCATTTCGCGCGCGCGCTGATGCGGTACCTCCCGCTGCGCTTCCATCACCATCGGAATGCCGCTTCCGAACGGCGGCGTCTCGATCAGCGCCACGGCCGCGACGGTGATCACGCCGATCATCTGCCATCGTCTCGGCACGCGGCTGATCGCGATGCCGGCGAGGGCCCAGCTCGCCGCCACCAGCGGCACGATGTAACGAATGCGATACGGATGGCCGGCCGTGAACGCCGACAGCGGCAGGACCGCCGGCAGGATCAGCGCGAGCGGCAGCGCGGCCGGCCTGCGACGCGCGAGTAGTACCAGGCAAATCACGCCGCCGGCGGCGCCCGCGATCGGCACGGCGCGTCCCGCCAAATCGGTCAGGCCCGTGACGATCTGATCGAGCGCGACAAGCGGCTGGTCCGCCGCCGGATTCTCCGGCACGAAAAACCCAGACGCGACGAACCACGCGCCCGTCGACGCCCGGCTGAGACAGAGAAACGCGATCACGGCAATCGCCGGATAGGCTGCCACCGCGACGACGGAACGAAACTGACGGCGGCCGACAATCACGAGGGCCATTGCCACAAGACCGGCGGCGATCAGCCATCCTTCGTACCGAACGAGCACGAGCGCCGCCAGCCACCACCCGGCACGTGTGCGTGTGCGCCGATCTCCGGTCTCGATCCACTGGTCCACCGCATCAAGCGCCAGCAGCGCGATGCCGATGAGCAGGGGCTCGGTCATCGGCGTGCTTTGCAGATACAGCACGTTGGGATTCGCCAGGATGCCGAGCGGGGCGACGACCGCCGTCCAGAACGCGGCGTCGTGGCGGTGCAGGCAGCGGGCGAGTGCGCCGAGGCCGCCCGCGAGCGAGAGCACGGAGATCGCGACGCCCGTGGCGCCCGACCGGTACGCCCAGTCCAGCTGCACGGGCAGCAGATTGAGGAGATGGGGGAACGGCAGCCAGAGCGCGCCGAGCTGCCGCCAGCCCGGCGTCAGGCTGTCGATCACGCGACGCGCGACGACGAGGTGCGCGCGCGCGTCGTAGTGACTGAGCGTGAGATCGAGCCGCGCGTACGCGATGGCGGCGATCGCGCCCAGCACCGCCGCCGCACATGCGACGACCCACAGGACACGACGGTCAGCGAGCTCTGAGCGCCGTCGAAGAGCCTGCCCCGAGCGAAGTCGAAGGGCTATACTTTCGGTGTTGTCTCGCGGCATTTCACGGTGATGGGCCTCTCATTCTATTCTCGGAGAGCACTTGACTCGACGTGGTCGCCTGCGGCGACGCTCCTGAAAGGCACGGGCATACCACGTCAAGTCAAGTGCCTCCGCCGCTAAATGCAGCGTGTCGTGGAGCGGATCGGCGCGTTCGCCGCCGGCCTCGGCGCGCCGGGCCTCGCGCTGGTCGCGTTTCTCGATTCGTCCTTCCTGTCGCTGCCGGAAGTCACCGACATCCTGATCGTCGTGCTCGTGATCAAGCGGCCCGAGCTCTGGCTGTCGTACGCGTTCTTCGCCACCCTCGGCTCAGTGGCTGGCTGCTTCGCGCTGTACCTCGTCGGCCGGAAGGGCGGCGAAGTGGTGCTGCGGCGACGCTTCAAGGCGCAGAACGTCGAGCGCGGGCTCGAGATCTTCCGCCGGTATGGTCTGCTCGCCGTCGTCGTGCCGTCGATCCTGCCCCCGCCCATGCCGTTCAAGATCTTCGTGCTGCTGGCGGGCGTCGCGCGGGTGCGGCCGGCGACGTTCTTCGTGGCCGCGACCCTTGGGCGTGGCTTCCGGTACGGCGGCGAGGCGCTTCTGGCGTACTGGTACGGCGACGAGGCGTCGCGGTTCATCCACCAGAACCTGCCGCTGGTCTCGCTCTGGCTGGCCGCCACGATCGCGGTGTTCGGCATCGCCTACATCGTGTGGCGCCGGCGCGGTAGTCGTAAAATGGGTCGCGACTCCCTGTGATTCCAGAGCTGTCGGTCGTCATTCCGATTCACAACGAGGCGCCCAACCTCGAGCAGCTCTACCGCGAGTGCACGGACGCCCTCGAGCGGTGGGGCCGTTCATACGAGCTGCTGCTGGTCGATGACGGGAGCACGGACGACTCGTTCGCGATCCTCACCCGGCTGCAGCAGGCGGACCCGCGCATGCGGGTCGTGCGCCTGCGGCGGAACTTCGGCCAGACGGCGGCATTTGCCGCGGGGTTCGCGCTGGCGCGCGGGCGAATCATCGCGACCGCCGACGGCGACCTCCAGAACGATCCCCAGGACCTGCCGGCGCTCGTCGGGCGCCTCGAGAAGGGGTTCGACATCGTCTGCGGCTGGCGGAAGGATCGCAAGGACAGCTTCCTCAACCGCCGGCTGCCGTCGATCATCGCCAACAAAGTCATTTCGTGGGCGACGGGCGTGCGCCTGAACGACTACGGCTGCTCGCTGAAAGTCTTTCGCGCGGAGGTCGTCAAGCCGCTGCGGCTGTACGGCGAGCTCCACCGGTTCCTGCCGGCGCTGGCGAGCGAGATGGGCGTACGCATCGCCGAGCAGCCAGTCAACCATCGCGCGCGGGTGCACGGCCGATCGAAGTACGGCATCTCGCGGACGATCCGCGTCCTGCTGGATCTGATGACCGTCAAGTTCCTGCTGAGTTATTCCACCCGTCCGCTGCAGATCTTCGGGCTGCTCGGCTCGGGGATGGGGCTGGTCGGCCTGGTGATCTGCGCGTACCTCGCGTACGTGAAGCTCTTCGGTGAGGCGGGCGCCGCGGCGCGTGTCGGCGAGCGGCCGTCGCTCCTGCTCGGCATTCTGCTGGTCTTCACCGGCGTCCAGTTGTTCACCCTCGGCCTGTTGGCCGAACTGCAGGCGCGGACCTATCACGAGTCGCAGGACAAGCCGGTCTATGTGATTCGCGAGATTCTCGAGACGGCCGATCACGAGCCGGCCGAGCGCGAGACGGTCGGGCGCCGCTGACGGTTCCGTTAGCAGGGCGGATTGCAGTCTAAATCCGCATTTGTTGCAATTCCGCGCCTGACCGCGAAAAATCAATCGTCTGTGCGTCGCCTTCTGACCGCGGTTCTGACGATCGGCGCGATGACGGGCTGGCTGGCCTGTGGCGGGTCGCCCGCCGCGCCCACGCCGCCTCCACCGCCGCCGCCTCCACCCCCGCCGCCCGTCGTCAACAACTCACCGGTCATCAAGTCGATCAGCGTCTCGCTCTCGCGCGTCGAGGTGGAGCAGGACGTCCAGGTCGTCGCGGAGGTTGAGGACAGCGAGACGTCGCCCGACCAGTTGACGTACGAGTGGTCCGCGCCAGTCGGGACGTTCATCGGCACCGGCCGGACTGTGCAGTGGCGGCTCTCGAAGGGCAGCACCGGGACGCCGGTGGACGTCACGATCACCCTCACGGTCATCGAGCGGTACACCGAAACCCAGAACGGCATCGTCATCACGCGCGAGCATCGCGTGACGCAGACCGCGGCGCCGTTCCGCGCGCACGACTCCGAGGCCGAGCTGACGAAGATCAGCATTGAGTTTCTCGTCTACCTGTTCGGCAACTCGAGCGTCAGCCCATCGGCCTGCCTCGTCGACTTCTCGGACGCGTGCCGCGGCAAGGCGGACGAGTTGCGCGATATCGAGCACAATCGCGGCACGTTCGTGATTCTCTCGGCCGAAGCGACCATCGCGAGCATCTGGATCAGCAGCGACCGGAACTCCGCGGAGGTCCTGGCGCCGTGCGTCTTCCGTGATCGGGAGATCGCGACGGGCGGTGAAGGGACGACGCGCGGGGACTGCTTCCTGACGGCGGTCTACGAGCGGGAACGCTGGTGGCTCTGCAGCAGCAGCATCCTGAACGGCTCGCGACAGATTTCGATCCTTCAGCGGCGCAAGCGCGGCGGGTGATGCGACGTCGATGCGCTCGGGATCGGCTGGCTCGCGACCGAGTCGCGGATCGCCGCAAAGAACTTCTCGGCCAGCACGTGATAGCCGTCCGGCGTGAGGTGCAGGCCGTCGGCGACGAGTCGTGACTCCTGCCCCAGGAACGCGTCGTATGGGTTCACGAGCACGGCCAGCTCGTCGGCCACGACCTTCGCGATCCGCGAGTTGGTATCGACGATCGCGGCCGGGCTCAGCATCCGTCGTCCGGGTCCCGGCGGCGTCAACGTGCTCACGAAGATGAACTGGATGCCCCGGTCGCGCGCGATGCGGATGTCCTGCCGGATCGCGTCGGCAATCGGCCCCGCGGCGGCCCCGCCGTCGTGAATCAGGTCGTTGTAGCCCTCGAGGAACAGCACCGAGTCCGGCCGATGGCGGTCAAGGACCGCCGGAAGGCGGGTAGTTCCTTCGCTCGCGCGTTCTCCGCCCCGCCCTTCGTTGATGACGCGGATATTCTGCGTCGGAAACTCGGTCTTGAGGAGCGACTGCAGCACTGTGGGATAGGCGTGGTCGAGGTCGAGCCACTGAACGCGAGCCGCGCCCGGGCCCTCGAGACCGTTCTCGCCTTCGGTGACGCTGTCCCCGAACGCCAGGAATGTCGAGGCGCGCGACAGGATCGCCGTCAGCGTGACCTGGAACGAGCAACTGGCTTGTTGCCGCCTGGCGTCCGTCGCGGTGCAGGTGACGGTCGTGTTGCCGAGTGAGAACGACGCGCCCGATTGCGGCGTGCAGGCGACGACGACCGGCGGCATCCCGCCCCCGATCGTCGGCGTGGGATACGGCACCGTCTTCAGGCTGCCGGTGACCGGCAGGGTGATGTTCGACGGGCAGGCGAGCTCAGGCGGCCCGAACGACGCCGGCGGCGGCGTGGTGGGTTGGGCCGGGTTCTTGGCGCACCCGGCGGCGCTCACGCAGCCCGCCAGTACCAGGCACGCATACGTCTTCAGGCCACGAGCCCACGTCTTCTTCGATGTGATCACGGCAGTCGGTCAGCAGCCACCCGCTCGGCACAAGCGGCCGACGCACAGTTTACTCCGAGCCCCGGACGCTGCTCGCCGGACCGCTCTCCGGGCGCCTTTTCCGGCCGCCGTTTGAAGATCACGATTTCCGGGTTGGCCTTGTCGATGTTCGTGAAATCGTCTTCCCGGCGATCGGTGAACCGCGTCTGCCACGCCAGCGCCGACCACCCGAGCGGCGCCTTGTACCGGTAGACCGCCTCGAAGAGCCCGTTCTCTGCCTGCAGCCAGTCGAGCCAGAGCCGCGTCGGCGACTGGTCCGGCGATCGCGCCAGGAATTCGGTGTTGACGACGATGAAGTCCGGGTTATTCGAGAGCGTGTCGGCGATGGTCGCCTGGATCTGCTTGTGCCGGAATCGATCCAGCCTGGGCACGTACCCGAACTCGTCCACCGACACGACCCACGCGTCGCGAGGGACGTGCGCGCGGAGCCACGCTTCGGCCGCGTAGCGGCTGTCCCGCACGAGCAGCGCATCGACCGAGATCACTCTCCAGAGCAGCCACCCGACGAGAACCGAGGCCGCGATGCCAAACGTAGGCCGGCCTTTCAGGGCCGGCGGGTTGGCGGGGCTGAAGCCCCGCCCTACACGTAATTCCGCAAGGCGAACCAAACCGATCGCCGCCGCCAGTGCCAGCACGGTGGTGACAGGCAGCAAGAACCGGTCGTAGACGTAGCCGATGACGGCGATCAGCGTGACGTAGTACGACAGCGCGGCTAAGAACACCCACGCAGGCACTGCCGGCGCGTCCGGTCCGCGGAGTCGAGGGACGACGCCAATCAGCACGAGCAGCATGCCGGGCACGCCGAGGGTCCAGAGGAGCTGACCCGCGGTGACTTTGGCAAGCGCCCACTCTCCGGCCACGGTCGTCGGGAACATCCGATAGCCGGCGCTTGCAGGGCCGACGACGAGATCGACGTGGCTACGGAATCCGTCATAGTTGAACGCCACGTTGTGGACGAGGGCGAGCACGAGGATGCCGGCGACGGTCCCCGACGCGAGCGCCACGATTCCCTGGCGTGACCGGCCAATCCTCCAGGCCAGATGCAATGCCGGAAGGATGTACAGCGCATATGCCTGGTCCTTCGTCGCGACGGCGGCCGCGGCCGTGACGGCAAAGCCGATGCAGTCGCGCGCACGGCCGTGCCGATGCGCTTCGACGAGGAAGAGGCACGAGAGGACGAACCAGAACACGTACGGCACGTCCACGTTCACCGTCTTCGCGTAGAACACGAACGGCATGAACGCGCCGGCGCAGAGCGCGGCCGGCCACGCGTACTTCTCGCCCAGCGTTCGTGTCCCGAGCAGCGCGACGCCGAGAAGCGTGCCCAGGCCCATCGCGACCGTCAGCACGCGCCCCTGCAAATAAAGCAGTCCGCGAACCGGTTCGGAGTCCACCACCAGCCAGCCGAGCTCGCCGGCGATCAACACCGGCACGTACACGATCCCGAGCAGGTAGTAGTGGAGCGGCGGATATTTGTCGAACCACCCGTGCGAGAACCGGTGGCCGATCGCGTTGAGGATCGACAGCGGATCCAGCTCGTCGGGTGCCCAGGTCGCCGGCCAGCCCCAGTCGATGCCGACCGCGAAGAGCACCGTGAACAGCGCGAGCACGATCGAAAGCGGCGGTGACGGCGCCGACACGCCTCGGTCGGGCAGCAGCCGGCGCACCGCCCGCCAGCCCAGCCAGATCAACAGGCCGCTCCAGACGGTGGCGACGGCGCCCACGAGTGTCGGCGCGATCCGGCGGAGGCGCCAGCGCCACTCGCTCATCGCGCGCGGGGAGTACGCCGCCGATGGAATCGCGTCGAGGCGGTAGGGATTGCCGACATCCCACCTGAGCGCGAGCGCCGATCGTGGCTCGTCCTGCACGTACTCGAGCGAAAACAGGTGCTGGCCGCGGCTGAGCTGGAACTTCTCCGGGCTCAGATCGGTGCCGTTCGGGCTGTCGAGCACCATCCGGCCATCGAGGAACACGCGCGCGGGCCCGTTCGTGAAGAGGCCCAGCTCGTACTCGCGGCTCTCGTCGCTGTGCAGAAACCCGTCCCAGGTGATCCGCGGAGCGTCGGCGCCCGTGTTTTGTCCGAGCCGTTCGACCGACTCCGGCGACGGTCCGGGATCGAGCTCGGTGTGAACCGCGGCTCCACGCGGGCCGGCCGCCACGAAGACCGAAGCGGTGAGCGCATGCGGTCCCGCCAGACTGCTGGCGACACCAGCCGCGATCGTCGCGACGAGCAGGACCGCGACGGCTCTCGCGTTAGGGCTGACGTGAAGGCGCGCCACGTCTGAAGATGTAGACCCGCGGGTGATCGAACAGCCGGAAGGTCAGCTCGGCGCGATCGTCCACGAGGTCGCGGCCGAACAGCGACGGATAGACTTTGAACGTCCGCTGCAACTGGAAGCCCAGCCGCCCGGCGAGGAGATCGCGGTAGTACTGCTTGACGACCCGGTGCTGCGCTTCCGGAAGGTGCTCGTAGAACTCGATGTAGACGTCGTCGATCACAATCCAGTCGACGGCCGCGAGTCGCGCCTCGATGTGCTTCCGCTTCTCGTCGTCGGAGCGCGACCGATACAGGAACTCGTACGGATCGAGGCCGACGAGATGATAGTAGTCCGTGCGTTCGCCGCCTCTCCACAGCACGTAGTCCTGATAGAAGCTGGGATTAGTGAAGTACGATCCCATCGGCGGCGTGTTATGGGACGGCTCGACCAGGATGTTCGCGCCGGCCGGCACGCGCACACGCAGGTACTCCGCGGCGGCGATCCGGCTGTCTTTCTGGAGAAAGACGTTCATGTACGCGACGGCGTAGAGCGCGGTGGATCCGACGACGATCGCGGTCAGGATCATCGCAAGCCGGCGGACTCGTGAACGCTGAATCAGATCCACGCTGAACACCGCGGCCGCGATCGCCAGCGCTGGCGCGAGTGGCACGGCGTAGCGGATGAACGGCGCGATCGTCCGGCCCGCTGCCACGTAGTACAAGATCGGAAACGCGGCGGCCACGGCCGCGAGCCGATTCCGGCGCGCGATGAGCCAGACCAGGCCCAGCAGCGACCAGATCTCGAATGCCGGTCCGAGGCTGAACCAGAGCACGTTGGTGAACCAAAATAGGGTGGGCGACCCGATATCGGCGAACTGCGCGGTCCAGATCGGCCGGCTCGCGCCCGTGAGCGGCTCGACGACGATCGTCCGGACGTCGTCCTTGAACTTCTGGAAGTACATCCACATCATCGGGTCGAGCGCCAGAAACAGCGCGACGGCGACGACGATCGGCACGAGGCCCATGCCGACCCAGCGCATCCAGACCGCCGCCGGCTGACCCCGGCGGGGACGGCTCGGCGAGAGCAGGTAGGCCAGGCCAATCACGCCGAGCGTGAACGCACCGGAGTACTTGCAGAGAATCGCGCCGCCCAGCGAGAGGCCCGCCAGGACCCCGTCGCGCAGCTGACCCCGTTCGGCCAGGCGAAGCGAAAACAGCCACGTCAGGACCGCGAAGAACGTCATGCTGACGTCGACGCTGAAGAAGTGCGATTCGCGAAGGTGAATGACCGCACAGGCGAGCAGTGCGGCGGCAACCAGCCCGCCCAGCCGGCCGGCGAGACGGGCGCCCACCAGGTAGAGCAGCGGAATCGTGGCGGTGCCGAATGCGGCCGAGATGCCGCGCCCCATCACCATGTAGGTGATTTCATCGCGCGGCACCGTCAGATCGAGCGTGTGAAAGAGCGCTTCGTACACCGCCCGCACGATGTTGAGGAGATACATCGGCACCGGGGAGTACATGAAGAACTTCGGCGACTCGGCCGCCTTCTGCATGCTCTCGCGCAGCAGGTCGGCGCCCTGAAACACGAAATGCTCGTCGATGTGGAAGTGGTAGTACGGCGCGCCCCAGCCGAGGTTGTAGAACCGGAACGCACCGCCGATCGCGGTAATGACGGACAGGGCGATCAGTGCGCGTGATCGGGTGAGCACCGTCTGTGACACATCCCGAAAGGCGCCTCTCGGGTTAGAAAATGTTCCGCACGAACGACCAGATGTACGCGAACCAGAGCTTCCAGACGACGACCTTCGAGGTGCCCCACTTGCGCTCGTATTCGTGGCTCGCGATCTCGGAGACGCGGAAGCCCTTCTTGAGCGCCTTCATCAGCATTTCCTGCTCGATCGTCGTGAGGTTCGACTGCAGGCCGAGCTGGGCGGCGACGTCGCGGCGGATCGCGCGAAAGCCGTTCTGGCTGTCGGTCAGCCGCACATTCCAGCGATAGTTGATCGCGAGCATGATGAGCTGCGAGCCGACATACCGGATGAACTGCTCGAGCGTGCCGTGCAGTTCGTCGCTGCCGCCGCGCCCGCGTGACGCGATGACCATGTCGGCGTTGCCGGCCTTGATCGGATCGACCAGCGCGGGGATGTCACGCGCGTCATGCGATCCGTCGGCGTCGATGAAGACGAGGATGTCGCCCTTCGCCTCGGTGATCGAGAGACGCAACGCCTCGCCCTTGCCCTTGCGGTGATCGAGCACGACGGTCGCGCCGTGCTGCGCCGCGATCTCGCGCGTGCGGTCGCGCGAGTGGCCGTCGACGACCAGGATGTCGTCGGCGTGCGGGCGTGCGGTGTCGATGATCTCCCCAATCAGGCCTTCCTCGTCCCGGGTGGGAATGACGACGGTGACGCGTTGGGGCGACAAGGGTCAGAAGGGCAAAGGGCAGAGGGCAGAGGGCAAAGGGAAGGGCAAAAGTGAAAGGGCAAAGGACAGGGCGAAGGCAAAAGGGTAAAGGGCGCCTGCCGGCTGCCGGATTCAGAATAGGCGAATTAGTCCTCTCAGTTCAATGGTTTATGGCCTGTTCGCATTGACCCGATCGGGTTCGTCTGGTACGATCTGAACGCGTCGCCCGTCGTCACTGGCGAGCGGGAACCCTGCCGACGAGGCGCGACAGGCACTATCCAGAGCATGCTCAGCACCAGCCAGGTCGGCCTCGGCACGGCGATTCTCGGCGCGAATCTCCGTTCGCCGTCGCTGCCGTACAAAGTCACGTTCGTCGCGACGTATCACTGCAACTTCCGATGCCAGATGTGCAGCATCTGGGAGAAGAAGAGCGTGAACGAAATGACGCCGGCGGAGGTGGAGCAGTTCTTCACCCGCTGGCCGCAATTCCGCTGGGTGCACCTGACGGGCGGCGAGCTGTTCATGCGCCGCGACCTCGACGATGTGGTTGCCGCCATCCAGCGCAGCTGTAAGTCGCTCTTCCTCCTGAATTTTCCGACGACCGGCTGGTTCGGCGACAAGACGGTCGCCCTCGTCGAGAACGTGCTCAAGCGCGGCGTGGGCCGGCTGATGACGACCATCAGCATCGACGGACCCAAAGCGATGCACGAGGAACTGCGCGGCCTGCCCGGCAGCTGGGACCGCGGCATCGAGACGTTCCGGCGGCTGCGCGGCATCAAGCGCTCGAACTACCAGGTCGTAGTCGGGATGACCCTGATGGAGAAGAACGCGGCCCAGGTGGACGCGACCATCGCGGCCATCCGCCAGGTCATTCCCGATTTCAAGCGCACCGAGCTGCACCTCAACATCGGTCACGAGTCGGGACATTACTTCGCCAATCTGGGCCGCGGCCTGTCCAGTCACCACACCGAGGTCCTGAACGCCGTCGAGCGGCACCGGCGTGAGAACGGCGTCGGTCTGCACCCTGTCAAGTTCCTCGAGGATCGCTACCAGGCACTCATCGCGAAGTATTACGAGACGGGCAAATCTCCGCTCCCGTGCACCGCGCTGTCGTCGTCGTGCTTCATCGACGCGTACTGGAATCTCTATCCCTGCTCGATCTGGGACGAGAAGATCGGCAACCTTCGCGAGAGTGGCTTCGATCTGCAGGGCATGTGGGACAGCCCTCGCCGGCGCGAGCTGCGCGAGGACGTCGTGCAGGAGCGCTGCTCGCACTGCTGGACGCCGTGCGAGGCGTATCCGACGATTCTGGGGAATCTGTTCAAGGCGACGACGTCGGTCGCGCAAAAGGCGGGACAGCTACGACATCAGTCTCTGTAGCAGGGATGTCGCCCGCGTGTAGCCTTCGAACAACCGAACCGTCGCATCATCCGGCCCTTCGTACTCCACGCTGAACGATCCCCGGTACCCCGCGTTCACGAGCGACTGCACGACCGGCGTGAGGTCGACCTGCCCGGCGCCGAATTCGCAGAAGGCGCCCTTGTTGAGTCCCTTCAGATGCACGTGCGCCACGTACGGACGCACGATCTCGAGCGCGGTCATCGGGTCGACGTGGGCCTTCGCGAAGTTGATCGGATCGAAGTTCATCCGGATGTTCGGGCGGTCGACGTGATCGAGGATCTCCGCGCACACTTCCGGGTGGAGCGACGCGCCGTCGTGGTTCTCGAAGACGAACAGCATGCCCGGATGGAGGGCGGAGAGCCGGACGAGGTTGCGGCACACGAAGTCGTGTGCCGCCTGCGAGTAGTCGAAGAACGTGCGGCGGCCGAAGAACAGCCGGAGCTGCGGGGCCCGCAGATGGTCCGCGATGCCGACCTGTTTCTCGACCGACGCGAACGTCTTCTCGATGTCCGGCAGGCCCTGGAAGAAGTCGCACCACCCGCCGGAGGTGGCCCAGATCCGAAGCCCCTGCGCCGCGATCGCGTCGGCCGCTTTCATGGCGGTCATGTCGCCTTCGATGAACGGATGGAGGTTCAAATCGAGATCGTTCAGGCCGAGCCGCGCGAAGACCGCCAGCGTCGCGAGCAGCGACTCCCGCTTGTGCGACGTCGTCGAGGCGAGCAGGCGCGGACGGAACGGCGGCTCCGGCCGATCGGGAGTTCTGGGGAGTGCGGACATCAGACCGGCGGGAACTCCAGCGATTTCTGGTACGCCGAATTCACGGTCTCCGGCATGCCCCAGTACTTGAACTCCGAGTGGCGTCCGACGTACCGCAGGTTCGGGATCTTCCTGCCGCGCTCGACGTACGAATAGTACGTCGCGAAGGCCTGCTCGGACTGCTGCGGATACGCCTTTTCGGCGAAGAGGTTGTGCTCGAGCGCGTATTCCACGGTATTCCGCGGAAAGTGCTTCGAGGCGCCGGGCAGCACGGGCACTTCGATCAGAATCAGCGTATCGGGGCTCTCGTGCCGCGTGATGACCTTCATCTCCGTCACGCGCGTCTGGAACTCGCACGAGGAGTAGTGCAGCGACTCGGCGCCCTCCGGAAACGCGTTCTGAAGACCAGGAATCAGCAGCGGGATCATCATGCGACCGGTGTACGGCAGCGTGTCCTCGCCCCAGAGCTCGTCGATGTCAATCGACGCGAACACCGTGTGGTAATCGGCGAAGTAGTGTCTGTCGCCGCTCGCGAGCCGGACGTGCGCCTTCTTGTGCTCGTCGCCGATGCCGACGATGCGGTCCTGGATGACGGTGGCGCGGGCGACCATCGCGCCCCACACCGCGTTCCATCCGTGCTTCGGATAGACCTGGAACCGGATCCCCTTTCCGAGCGTGTGGTCCTCGAACTTCAGTGGGTCGTATCCGCCGAGCCCCCGCGTCGCCTGCGGTGACTGCTTCGTGTAGGCGTGATGAAAGCGGTCGGCCCAGACCATCGACGTCTCGAGCTCGTCGCCCGGAATGTTCCACATCTTCCAGGTGTAGTTCGCCATGAACTTCTGGTAGAGGGTCGCGCCGATCGCCGCGGTGAAATACTCGCCAAACTTGCACTTGCCGAGCTCCGGCAGCTGGCGTTCGACGAGCTTCAGCTTCTCGTCGCGGTTCTGACCGACCTCGCGGTAGATCCGGTCGCGGTCCGGCATCTCCGCGATGTCCTGGTAGTGCACCGGATACCGGTATTTCCGCTGATCGGATTCGACGAAGGTGAACAGCCGGCGATCGATGTGGAACAGCTCGTCGTTCGTCAGCTTGACGATCGCCGCGTTGACCGGATCGTCCTTGCCGCCGGGCCAGAACCAGATGTGCGGACCGAACTCGTAGGGATGACCGCTGTAGGTGCAGGTGCGCGCGAGACCGCCGACCTGGCGATGCCGCTCGATGACGGTGACGTCGTAGCCCTTCTCCGTCAGGAAGTAGGTCATGGCCGATCCCGCCACGCCGCCGCCGAGAATCAGAATCTTGTTGTTGGGCATCGATTAATTCGCACTCGTGATTCTGAACAACCGCCGGCCGCCGGTCACGAATCGGCCGAACCATTGTCCCCGCGGCTTCAGCGCCAACGCGCCGTCCGGGCGGATGTCGATGAACTGGCCGTCGGCCAGCTGGTCCAGCCGCGATCCGATCATCGCCCGGACGCTGTACCGATCGGAGAGCGCCTTGAGCGACAGCGCGTGGCCGGGCGCGCGGTCGAGCTCCACGAGCATCCGGAGCGTCACCGACCGGTCCGGCAGCGTGATGAAGTGGAAGAGAAACCCGCCGAGCGCCAGGTGCACGAGCACGAGGAACAGCCGCCCGTCGGTCGTGAGCGGCCGGTCGAACAACAGCCGGTCGGCGAAAAACACCGCCGGCGCCGTCACGACCGCCACGAACACGATCGTGACGTAGATGTTGCTTCGGGGCCGAAGGGCCGCGAGCGCCATCACGAGGAGCGTCTGACACAAGAGCAGCGCCGCGGCGGCCAGGGCCACGCTCACCAGCATCGACCTACTTGATGCCTCCGCCCGTCCCGAGCGAAAACACCTTGAACGAGAGCAGCGTGCCGAGCGCCATCAGGCGTCCCTTCGGACGAAGCTGGAGCGTATCGCCGCGCGCGTCCACCCAGCCGCCGCGCACGAGGTTCGGCACCCGCCGCGCGAGGATGCGGTCCACCTCGCCGTCGCCTTCGTACGATCGAATCAGCCGTTCGCGATCGCGAAGGGCCGCGTTGGTGAAGAGGTCGTGCATGAGACTGCCCGAGAATCCCCACAGGAGGCTGTAAAACGCATTCCACATCGTCAAACACGCCAGAAGCTGGAGGAGGAGCGACGCGGTCAGGCCAAGTCCGTCTTCGATCTGCTCGAGCGGCCAGAACTGCTGGTAGACGAGTGTGGTCGCGACAAGCAGGAGCAGCGCGTAGATGAGAAAGAATCGCCGAGGTTCGCGCGGCCGCACGAACCGGACCGTCGCCCAGGAGACCGCGAAGAACACGCCGACAGCTGCCGCCGGCACTACCAGCCGGATCAAACTTAGGCCGGGGGACATTCGTCCCCCGGACCCCCTATCGCCGCTCGCTCGCGCCTCTCGACTGTGCTCGAGGCGCCGTGAGCGACAGTCGAACGGCGGGGGCCCCTACGCCCCGCTCCGCTCCGGCGGGGCGCGCCTGTGGCGCGCCTCCGGACTGGACCGTGTGATGCGCCTTCATTCATGCGAAATTGTGCTGCCGCATCCAGCGGACATTGTAACAAACGGGATCGTCGCTCAGCCGGCCCTCGCGATACGCCGCGGCCATTTCCGCGACCGCCGACGACACGTTTCGCGTCGGCGCGAAGCCGGTCGCGAGCAGTTTGTCCGAGCACACCGAATACGATCGCGGATCATTCGACGGCTTGACGTCGATCGACGCCGGGACGTCTTTCGTGATCATCCGTGCGATGTCCATGACCGTCAGATTCTCGAACCCCGCGTTGAACACCCCGGCCAGCCGCTTCTCGAACGCGAAGAGATACAGGTCCACGAGATCGTCGATGTGAATGTTCGGCCGCGTCTGATCGCCGCCGAGCACGGTGACCGACCCGCGTGTGAGCGCCTGCATCGTGAGCATGTTGACGACGACGTCGAGGCGCATGCGCGGCGACCAGCCGCACACGGTCGCGGGCCGGATGATCGTGGTGATCATCTGATCCGCATAGCTCTGGACGACCCGCTCGGCGACCATCTTGGTCTTGTTGTATTCGGACAGTGGGAAGAGCTCGAGATCCTCCGTGACCTTCGGCTCCGACTTGAGCCCGTAGACGCTGGCCGACGAGGCGTACACGAATTGCCGTACTCCCTGGCGCGCAGCCCGATCGACGAGCCGCATACCCGCCAGGACATTGACCTCCCACGACGCGTACGGGTTCAACTCGACCGACGGATCGTTGGCGATGTTGGCCAGGTGGAAGATGGTGTCGAAGGGCGCGAGATCGATCTCGTCGATCCGCCGGACGTCCATCGGCTGAACGGTCAGGCGCGGATGAGCCGCCAGCCGATTGCCGAACCACATCACGTCGAGCACGGTGACGTCGTGCGGCGTGCGCGCGAGCAACGCCTCAGTCAGCTTCGTGCCCACGTACCCGCAGCCGCCGGTGACCAGGAGCTGGCTCACATCGCTCCCTGGCCGTACCGGTTGAGGTACTCGTCGAACCAGTAGTGGAGCAGGATCTGGTGGGCGGACTCGGCCCAGCCGTATCGCTTGAGCGGCACGTAGAAATTGAGGCGGCCGAGGGTGCGCGCGCGATTGCCGACGGCCTTGGCCGTCAGCGTCACCGTGTCCACGCCGATGCGTTCGGCGGTTTCGAGCGCGCGGACGACGTTGGGTGAGTTGCCGGAGCTGCTGATGGCGATCGCGAGGTCGCCTTTGCGCGCCAGACGTTCGAGCGGCAGCGAGAACGTCTGGTCGAAGGCGAGGTCGTTGCTGATGGCCGTGAGGAGCGCCGAGTCGCTGAAGGACATCGCGCGCAGGAGGCCGTTCTTGCACGCGTCGGTCGCCATATGGGCGGCCATCGCCGCGCTGCCGCCGTTGCCGAACAGGAACAGCTGGCCATCGCGGTCGTGAACCGCGCGCGTGAGCGCCACCCATTGCGCCACGGCCTCGCGCGCGGGAAGACTCGTCCCCGACCGGTCCGTGGCTTCCAGGCCGCGCAGACCGGCGGCGATCGTCTCGACGTACTCGTCCCAGGTTTCCGAACTCACTGAACGACGCCCTCCGTCGTCATATGACGATCTTCGCGATGGTGAGGAACTCCTGCTCGGTGATGGGCCGCTCGTTGCAGCGTTGCTGGGCCATCGCGGCGGCGCCGATGCTGCCGGCCAGGGCGACCATGCGCGCCGGCAGGCGGAGGCATGACGCGAGGCTGCTGAGCGCGAAGTAGGCGTCGCCGCAGCCGATCGTGTCCACCGCGCTGATGCTGAGCGTGGGCAGCGCGAAGCGTTCGTCCTTGACGCGGACCATCGCGCCGTTGGCGCCGTCGGTCACCGAGAGGCCGTCGCTCCCAAGCAGCGCCGCCATGCGGTCGACGAGATCCGGCAGCGCGCGGCCCTGCTCGTGGAGGCAGAGCTCGGCCTCCGTGCGGTTCAGGCTGTAGTAATCGGCGCCGACGTATTTCGTCGGCAGGTTGTAGCCGTAGTTGCTCGAGTTGACCTGAGCCATCGCCGAGACGAACGCGCGCCGGTGCCGGGCGATTTCGCGGTTGATGGCCGACGTCTCGAGCAGTCCGTGGCCGAAGTCGGCGACGATGACGAGGTCGTAGTCGTCGAAATTCGGCAGCGCGTCGCGGCTGACGCCGCTGAGCCTGAGCTGTTTGGCTTCGAAGAGGGGATACCCGGTGTCCTTGTCCACGAAGCGCGTCTTGACCAGCGGACTGTCGGCAAGCGGCGTGACGGTGACGTTCCGCGGCACGTCCGCCTTCGTCAGGCCGTTCGTGAAGCAGTGCAGGCTCTTGACGAAGCTCGAGAGGTGCAGCGCGACGATGCCCGTGCCGCCGATCTGCCGCATACGCGCCGTCTCGAGCCCGGCGACGCAGCGCGATTTCTGCGAGATGTTCGTGACCTCGACGTCCACCCACTCGTCGATGATCGTCTCGCCGAGCAGGCAGACCCGGAGCCCGGCCGCGCCCGCGAGAAACGCCTTGACATCCTCGAGCGTGAACCCGAGGGCCGCGACGTCGCGAAACATCACGCGGTCGTTGCGGAGCAACGGGTTCTCCTGGACGGCCTCCGACGACGACAGCAGGAAATGCGAGAGCTTGGTCGAGGAAAACGTCTCGCCCGACGTGAAGTGAATGCGCCCGCCGTAGCTTTCGACGAGCTCCTTCTCGTGCGAGATGTTCGAGCTCTTGTCGAGCAGCAGGTTCGAATACTCCGGCCCCTTGATGTAGATGTCCGGCCGGAGTGCTTCGATGGCGGCGATGGCCGACGGCTCGTCCACGATCGCGACGTAGTCGACGATCTCGAGCGACGCGACGTGCCGCGCGCGGTAGTCCTCGTTGAACGAGACCGACCGCTTTTTCTTGATGTGCCGATCAGCCGTCACTGTGACCACGAGCATGTCGCCGAGCGCGCGGGCCTCGTCGAAGTGGATCAAGTGTCCCATGTGCACCAGGTCGAATGCGCCATGGCAGAGCACGATGGTCCGATCGCGAAACTGCTCGCGCACGGTCGCCAGCTCGGCGACGGGGACGATCTTTCGCCGCCGGCCGCCGAACGGACCCGTCAGGGGCGCCGTCGGACGCGTGCGACGATCGGGCTTACTCATGCCGCCTCCATTCGAGCCCCACGAGCCGCTTGAGTGTGTTGAACACGTCCACGAAGTTCTTCATCCGGAACGCCTTGCTCTCGCCTTTCTCGCGCTCGATGAGATCCATCGGCACCTCGACGTAGGTCTTCGTGAGGCGCAGCGCCTTCACGAGCACCTCGGCCTGAAAGCCATAGCCACGGGATTCAATGTGCAAGCTCTTGAGGATGGGCGCCTGGTGAATCTGCAGCCCATTGTAGTACCGCAACCGGCGCCACGTGATCAGATTGACGAGCAGGGTGAAGGTCTTCGAAATGACCGTCCGGGCCCATGTGCGCGACTTCAGCATGTCGCGCGTGAAGCCAATAATAACATCGGCATCGCCGGTGCGACTGAAGAACTCCCGCAGGGTCGCCCAGCCCCACGCGTTGTCGCCGTGCACCATCACGATGTGCGCGAGCGCCGCCTCGTCGACGCCGCGCCGATAGGACCATCCAAACCCCATGTTCCGTTCGTTCTTGAGGAGCCGCACGGCCGGAAAGCGCACCCGCGCGCGCTCGACGATCGCCGCCGTTTCATCCCGGCTGCCGTCGTCAATGACCAGAATCTCGTGCCGGAGCGAGAGCGGCTCGAACGCGGTGGCCACGTTTTCGAGTGTCGCCATGATGTTCTCGGCCTCGTTGTAGGCCGGGATGATGACGGACAGGGATCGATCCACGTTTGGAGTCAAACGACTTGTTCAGGGCAAAGGGCAGAGGGCAAGGGGCAAAGGGGAGGGCAAAAGGTAGAGGTCAGGAACCTTCTGACGCTGGTCATCATTTCTTTTCCCTGTCTCCTTCGACCTCGCCTTTGCCCTCTGCCCTTTGCCCTTTGCCCTCCTCACGCGGTGGGCCCTCCCGCAACGCGGGAGGGCCCACCGCGTAGAGGATACCTCCGGGCAGATTGCCCACCAGGCCCAGCGCGACGAAGAGAATCGACAGCGCGAAGGCGTTCGCCTCGGGCACGCCGACGCGCGTGAAGGTCCAGACGAACGCCCATTGGCTCACGCCCAACCCATTGAAGGTAATCGGCAGGAGCATGACGAGCAGGATGATCGGGATGAACGCGAAGTAGCTCGTGAGCGGCGCCTCGATGCCGAGGCTCCGGCCGAGGAACCAGGCCTGGAGGATGCGCAGGACCTGGACGGCAACGGACGCGACCAGCACGCCGGCCAGGATGTGATGCGCCGCGCGATACGCCTGGAGGGCGTCGAGCAGCTTGCCGATGTGATTCTGGAGACGCCCGGCCGGCAGACGCGCGACGGCGCGGCGCACGACCTCGTCGACGCGGACGCTGAAGACGAACAGCAGCGCGATCAGACACCCCGCCGACGCCGCGGCGAACGCCCATGCGATCGCCGGCTCGCGCAGGACGTAGGGCGCGAGCGCGACGCCCGCGACCGCGCTCACGAGAATCGACGCGACCCCGAGCAGCCGATCGAGAAGCACGGAGGCGAGCGCCTGTGCGGTCGGCGCGCCCGCGCGCGCCAGGCTCCAGGTGCGGACCGCGTCACTGCCAATGCTCTGGACCAGGAAGGTGCCCAGGAACGTGCTCACGAAGAAGATCCGCAGGAGCTCGGCCCGCGGCGGCCGTCGCGCGATCAGCGTGCACAGCGAGAGCCACCGATGCGCCATCAACGCACGATCGAGGAGAACGAGCAGGCACGCCACCAGCACCCAGGACCATGACGTCCGTGCGAAGGCGTCGAGGACCTGGCTGGGATTGGCTGAAACGAACGCCCAACAGGCGAGGCCGAGGGCGACGATGACTCGGAAGGCCGTGGAGAGACGCACCTACCGCACGGGTTCCGGCATCGTCTCCAGATGCCGGGCGGGGTCGTGCTTGACCTTGTAGGCGCGCCGCAGGAACTTCACGTAGGGAACGACCTGCTTCATCGCGGCGACATTGACCTGGCAGGGGCTGAGACACGTCGGGCAGGTGTCGCGCTTGAGCGCCTCCCGGTGGGCGAGATTCTCCGCGGCAAAATAGAGATCCTTCGCCGAGATTTCCAGCGTGTTGCCGATCTTCTTCGAGTTCTCGCAGTAGAGCAGGTCGCCGTTCGGGTTGAGCAGCAGGCCCTGTCGCTGGAACGGGCAGGGCATCGTCCGGTGATAGCCGTTGGCGATCATGTCGGCGTAGTGCAGGTAGAGGAACGCCTGGCCGCTCAGGACCGACTCCTCGGCGACGCGATCGAGGAAGAACTTCCGCATGAACTCTTCCTCGCGCTCGCGGAACTTGATCTTCTCCTCGAGCTCGCGGTTGTGGAGCATCCCGTCGGTGAACCGCAGCATGTTGAAGACGACGTCGAGCTTCTTCGATCGCGCCCACTTCAGGATGTTGTCGGCGTCGTCGAGGTTCGTCGCGAAGATCGTCGAGGCGAGACCGAACTGGAAGTTGGCGTGCTGCTCGGAGAGCTTCTGAAGCGCCTCGATCGTGGCCGACGCTTTCTCGAACCCGCGCTTCACGTGCCGGACCTGATCGTGCACGTCGCCGACGCCGTCGAGTGAGACGCGGATGCTCAGCGGCAGCCGTTGCTCCGCGCAGAAGGTGACGATGCGCGTGAGCATCGGAATCGCGCGCGTGGGCGTGAGTCCCGTCGTGTTGACGCCGATTTTGCGCATCCGCGGCAGCCGCCGGTGGAACAGCTCCACCATCTCGGGTAGATCGTTCCGGGTCGTCGGCTCGCCACCAGAGATGTTGAGGTTCTCGACCGCGTGCCAGAAGTCGCCCTCCATGACGCGATCGAGCTGCTCGAGCGTCATGTCCTCCTTGCGGTTGCCCCATTTCCAGTTGTTGCACATCTCGCAGCGCGCGTCGCACACCCAGGTGCAGTTGTAGATGAGCACCGTCGGGCGGATCGCCTTGAGCTTGGACAGGATCAGCGAGTTGGCCAGGTCGCGCGGGACGCCAACCGCCGACCGGGCCAGGTAGCGGAGCGTGAAGCTGTCCTTCGACATGCCGTAACCGCTATTGTACACGGCGCGAATGGGTCTTCGCGTTCCCCCCGTCGCGATCCGGCTCACGATTGGCGCGCTGCTCGGCGCGTTTGCGTGGCCGGCGTTGCGCTTTCTGCTCCCGGTCGTTCCCGATTTTCCGCGTTTCGTGCTCACGTGGGCCCTGTTTACGTTCGGTCCGGGCGTGATCCTGGCGGCGTGGTTGACGCGAAACCTCGATCGGCTCTCCGGTGTGATCCTCTCGCTCGGGGTCGGCAGCGCCGCGGTCGCCGCGCTCATCGACGGGCTCGGCCACCTCGGGCTGGTGGCGATCTTCCCGTATCTGGCCACGGCGCTGTCGGGCGCGGGGATCGCCGTCTGGTGGGGCAGCGCGAGCCGTGTTACGGCGCTCTCGACGAAAGACGCGACGGCGTGCCTCGTGCTCCTCGCGCTCTGCGCCACGCTTGGGGTGCTCGTGTTCGGCAACCGGCTCGCGACGACGCACGCCGGCCTGATGCTTTACGGAGACTACGACTCCGCGGACCTGGCCTACTACGCGGCGGAGGCCTCCGAGGCGACGCATACCGTTCCGCCCACCGCATCCTACTACTCAGGCCACAAGCTGAACGCCGCGTATTACCCGCACCTCGTGCTCGCGATGGTGCATCGTTTCGCCGACGTGCCGATCATGCCGATCTACTTCCACTACGCGTGGCCGGCGTTTCTCGCGCTCGGCGCGCTGGTCGGCTACGCACTGGTCCGGCTCCTCGCGCCGCTGCCCGTCGCGCTGCTCGCGATCGTGCTGATTCTGCTCGGCAGTGACTTCTCGTATCTGGCCGCCTGGTTCCTCCCGCACGAGACCCTGGACTGGGACTTCGTCCTCTGGCCGACGAACTTCCTGTCGCCGACGATGCACGTCCTGCACTTCAACACGTGGGGACCGTCAATGCCGGTGTTCGTGGCGGCGTTGTATGCCCTCGTCCGCGGGCTTCAGGGCCAATCATCCGGCTGGCTCGTGCTCGGCGCGTTTCTGATCGCCGTGCTCTTCGAGTTCAAGCCGTTCGCCTACATCGTCGTGATGGCCGCGCTCGGCGCGGCGCTGGTGTTCAGCGGGCACGACTGGACGGCGCGCCGGCGGCTGGCGATCGCCATCGGTGCGACGGTCCTGTTCACGGTCCCGCTGATCCTCGATATCTTCGCGCTCGACCCAGCCGATCGCCGGTCGCAGCTCGTGATCGATTTCTTTCTGCTGCCGAAGCGGATGCTGATCAAGCTCGGCCTGGTCGAATGGTCCGAGGCGATGGTTGCGCGGCTCATGCCGTGGGCGCCCCTGCGGACGCCCCTGTTGCTGCTCGTTGCGACGGTCGTCTTTCTGGTCGTCGGCACGGGTATCCGGTGGTTCGGCGCGCCCGGCGTCTGGCGCGCCGTGCGCGGCCGAATGGACACGGACGTGGCGGCGTGGCGCGTGCTCGGCTGGTGCGTGATCGCCGGTCTGGGAATCCCGTTCGTGCTGACGACGCAGCCGTACGTCGACACGATCAACTTCTATCTGACCGGGCTCTACGTCATGTGGATCTTCACGGCGGCCGCGCTCGTCCGGTTCGCCCAGCGTCATGGGCCGGCCGGCCGCGCGGCCGTGGCCGTCGCCGTTCTCGCCACGCTGCCGTCGTCTGTCCATTTCCTGGCCCGGAAATGGAACGACAGCGGGCGCCCGCCGCGCGCCAGCCTGAGTCACGGTGAGCTGACCGTCGCGCAATACATGAAGACGACCGATCCCGAGACGACGGTCCTGCTTCACGACCGGCCGCTCGCGCCGTCGCTGATGACGGTCATTTCCGAACGGCGGATCGTGCTGGGCTGGGATGTGCGGTATTCGGCCGTGGGCGGGGAGGACCGGCTCAACGACGTCAATTTCTTCTACGCCTCTGCCGATGGTGAGCCCGACGAGGCGATCGAGATCCTGCGCCGCTATCACGTGACGCACGTGCTCGTAGGCCGTGAAGGCAATCGCGTACATCCGGCCGTGCTCGAGCGATTGACGCTTCTGATGCGTTCGGGCGACGTGTCGCTCTATGCCGTGCCGGAAGAGATCCGGCGGTAAGGCGGATACCACCCGATGATTCGCGGCGTATCGTAATGTCCTCAAACGTTGCCACAGGGCCCATCTGAAAGGGCCCAAGCTGGCCTCCACGACTGGTATGGGAGTTGCACACCTGTTCGTGAACAGATTTGGAGGCTCAGCCATGATTCGAAAGCTTGCGTTCGTGACCGCAGCAGCCGTTCTCGGCGCGGCGCTCGTCAGCGCTTCAGCGGACGTCACGTTCGTGCTCAAGAACGGCGACCGCGTGTCGGGGCAGCTGGTGTACCGGCACACAGCGGACTTCACCGTCGTCCGGGACGGTCGCGAGCAGACGTATCCGTCCGACAACATTGCGCTCATTCAGTTCACCGGGGGCGATCCCTCGAGGAACGAGCTCGAACAGCTTCCGAACGTCGACCACAACCCGAACGAGCTCGAGCGTCACGTGTTCGTGTTCCGCAACGGCAACATCATGCGGGGCAAGCTGCATGACATCGTCGACAACTGGTTCGACTTCGACGCGCAGCAGGGCGGCCGACGCAAGCACGACCTGAGCGAGCTCGCGCGGCTCTACTTCAATCCCGCCTCAGCGCGCCGGGTCTACAACTTCGACTCCCGCCCAAACGAGCAGTCGAGCGGGGCCGGATCGGGCGGCGAGATTCGCGTCGAGGCCAACCAGGCTTGGACATCCACCGGGATCAACGTGAACCGCGGCGAGCGCATTGCGTTCGAGGCGAGCGGCGACATCAAGATCGGTCCGAATGTCAGCGCGGGTCTCGGCGGGAATCCAGATCTGGCTCGCCGGATGAGCTATCCGGTGCGTTCGATGGCGGCGGGCGGCCTGATTGGCCGGGTCGGCAATGGCGCGCCGTTCCCGATCGGGTCGAACCGCGAAGCGATCGTCATGCCCGCCGCCGGCGAGCTGCGACTGGGCGTCAACGACGACCGGTTCACCGACAACAGCGGCTGGTTCACCGTGCGGGTGATCCGGTCCGCCGCGGCCCCGAACCGACGGATCCGGTAGGCTCCACGCCGGCCGACAAAAACACAAAGGGCGCCTGGGCCTCGAAGCCCAGGCGCCCTTTCGTATGTCAGGACCCGAGGTCTTTTTCCTATCTGCGTGGAATTACCTCGAAGTTGCTGTATATCGCGTCTCTTCGGGTCTCCCCACGGGGGTAGCAACCGATCGAGATGCGGTGGTTCGGCGGAGCGTAGGGTTCGTCAAAGCCGTCCTCGAACCACGTCTCACCATTGATGATGATCTTGAATCCCCTGGGGTTCCAATCAAACACGAAGTGGTATTTGACGTTCTCCTGCCAGTCCGGACCCGGGTCCTGCTTCGCATCGTGGTCGCCAGGGTCGCCGTCGCCCGCGTCGCCGTTGCGCCAGATCAGCTTCATGCCTGTTCCGTCGCCGTCGGCGCGCTGCTCGAGCGTCATCTTCCAGTCCTGGTTGCGGAAGTCGTCGAACCCGTTGAAGCCCAGGGCATCGCCCATGCTCAGCCACTTATCGTCATGCGGCTGGCCGAGACCGTCTCCGATGCCAGTCATGTCGAACTCGACGCGGCAATCCGGACAGGTCGGAATGTCATAGTCGATGCCGTCACTTCGGGTCACGGTCTGCCACCCCTGACCGATAATGAACCGGCCGCCATGGACCTTCCCGACGCTGAAGCCTTCAGTCAGGGGATCGAACACCGCGCCGGTCACCGGGTCGAGGAAGGCCTTGAGAGCCGTCTTGAATGTTCCGACGTTGGACCATGGCCCGACCGAGTTCCGATAGGTGGCGCGAACCCGCCAATCGTGATTGGTGTCGAAGTCGAGGGCATTCGTGACCGTCAGGGATGTCGTGGATCCCGACGACGCCCCGACCTTCTGGCTCATGACAACGGTATTCCCTCGCCGGAGCTCGACCTCATAGGTCACCGGGAACGACGTGTACTTGCCGGTGACGTTCTGGAATACGAGGACGAGCGCCTCGGTGCGCTTGAGCTGCGTATTGTTGGTCGGGGATAAGAGTTGCGGCGCGTTGATCTTCAGCGTCGAGCCGTCGGGACCGGCGTCCGTGCCCGAGACGGACGGGCTCGGCGAGACCGGCGAATTCGATCTTCCACAGGCGACCATCAGGCTCACGGTCGCTACGCTCAGTGCGAAAAGAAGCTTCTTTGGCATTCAGGTCAAACCTCGTTCTTGTGTTGTTTTTGTTGCACGACGAGCCGGGCATCGCACGGCAGCGCCGTATAATAACGCAGCGCCCGCCAGAAACACCCGATTGGCGTCGCAATTTGTAATGCCGATTGGGTTATCGGCCGATAGCCCCCACAGCTTTTCATGTCAAGTGAGGTTTGAATGCTGAAGACGATGGCAGCAGTGGTCTGCATGATCGTGGTGTGTGGGACTGGAAGCGCGTCCGCGCAAGTTTTCAACTTCGGAGACAAGGTCTTCGTCAATCTCAACGTCGCCGGGGGCGGAGGGACGTCGGATGACGCCTCCCGGCAGTTCTCGATGCCGTACTTCGACGAGACGGCCACGATCGACACGAGCCGATCGGTGAGAACCGGTGGCGCGTTCTTCGATTTCATGGCCGGCGCCAAGGCCGTCGATAACTGGACGGCCGGAATCAGCTTCTCCCGGCGATCCGGGAAATCGAATGGCAGCTTCGCCGGGAGCGTGCCCGACCTGGCGGAATTCGACCAGCCGCGAAGCGTATCCGGCACGATCGCCGACATGGAGCACAAGGAAACCTGGTTCGCGTTACTCGGCGGATACTCGTTGCCGAAGGTCACGAACCTGCCGAAATTCCTGGACAAAGCTGAGAAATACATGAAAAAAGTGGACTTGATGGTCTTCGCCGGCCCGGTCCGCGCGGCCGTCACGCACGAGGTCGTCTCGAGCGTTGAGATCTCCGAAGGGCCCTCTGGTCCGGTCGTGACCGTCAATCGCGAGACCATCAGCAAGTCGTTCTGGGGCATCCAGGTCGGCGTTGATGCCCGCTACATGGTCACCTCCAACTTCGGTGCGGGCGTGTTCCTGCGCTACAGCGGCGCCAGCGGCGACATCAACGACGAAGTCAACCTCGACCTGGGGGGATTCCAGGGCGGCCTCGGACTGAGAATCCGGTTCTGAGATCAGGCCGAAGGCCACAGGCCAAAGGCCGAAGCAAAAAGCCCGCCGGACCCCCTTGGGCCTTCGGCCTGTCCCTCTATCCCGGATGAATTGCCGGAACGTAGAGCGACCGATCGACGAAGTCATTGTCCTGCCAGGACGGGCCGTTCGTGCCCGGGATGTCCGACAGCACTTTGTAGATGTGGCCGTCCGGGTAGCAGATGCGGCCGGCCGCGAACGAGCGGCCCTGCCACGAGACGATGTTCTCGCCGCCGTTCTTGATGAGCAGGCCGGCGCCTTCGCCGCGGAGCAGCCACGCCACGCGCTTGGTGACCTCGAAGGCATCCTCGACCGTCCGCCCCGGGTTCACGGCTCCGTGAACACACTGCACGAGCGCGTCCTTGTTTCCGGCGAGCGAGCCGCACTGTTCCCAATTCCCGACCGGTCCTCCTCCGATTGGCGGCCCAGGTCGAGGGGCGCTGACGGGCGGCAGCGGCGATCGGAACGTCTCGACCCGCGACCACGAGCCGGTGAATTCCGGATCCCAGACCCGCACGCGCCAGTAGAACGTCCGGTCCCATCCGGGCAGAGTCGGCATCTCGTACTTCGTCTCGCCGCCTCCGGGCGGGATTTCCGCGTTGAACAGGATGGTCACGAAGTCAGGCCGCTCGGAGACCTGGAAGTTGTAGGACAACGAGTTGATAGGGCCCGACGCCGGGGCGTTCGCGGCCGATAGTTCCGGCGCATTATTTCCCACGCGCTCGTTGGCGGTGGGGAACTTCGGCTCAGGCGTGCCGATGACGATTGGCGGCAGGGCATCGAAGTGCCACACCGGCGACCAACCGCTCGTGTTCGCGCCATCGTCGGCCTTCGCGCGCCAGTAATAGGTTCGTCCCGTCGGCAGCTTGCCGGGCAGCAGGAACCGCGTGAGGCCGTTGTCCGAGACCGTGATGCCGTTCTGCGTGAACACCTGGCCGGCGAAGCTCGTGTCGGCGGCGACTTGGACGGTGAGCGTCATCGGGCGGCCGATGTTGCTGACCGGGTTGAACAGGACGAGCGTGACCGGCTGCTCGGCGTCTTTGATCCGGAGACCGACGCGGGGTTCGGACACCAGCGGGGTCGTGATCGTGACGCCCTCCATCGGGCCCGCCACCTGCGGGCTCAGGGGATTCGACGTCTTGGTGCGCTCGCAACTCGTGAGACTCACGATTGCGGGGAACAGGACAACCAACGCGAGACGGCCGATCGGAAATCTGGAGCTCTTCATACGTTCAAGTCCCTGAAATTGACACCACTGGCTGGAACCGCTATCGAACCGAAACCGGCCAGACTTTATGATCTGGCGGTATCTTTTTGGCTGGGGGGCCGTTATTGTGACGGCAACCAGGGGATCCGCGCAAGATGCCGACTGAAGGTGCCGACCGACCCATCCGGGTGCTCCAGGTTTGCGATCACCTCGGATGGGAGGGGTCCCGGATGCACGGCGTCAAACGATTGTTTGCGTGGATGATCCCGCGGTTCGACCGGTCTTCGTTCGAGGTCTCGCTCGTCAGCCTGCGCAAACGGGACCTCTCCGAGGAGACGCTGGACAGCCTCGGGATCGACATCTCCTATCTGGAAAAATCGAAGTTCGACGCCACCACGCTCCGGGCTCTGCTGAAGGTCATCGACCGCAAGCAGATCGACATCCTGCACCTCCACGGCTATGGGGCGACGACGTTCGGCCGGCTGGCGGCGGCGCGCCGGGGGCTGCCCGTGGTCCTTCATGAGCATGCGAACCTCACCTCGACGCCCTGGTTCCAGAAAATCGCCGACCGGGTGCTCGAGCGATATACCGACCTGGCGATCGCCGTCTCGCAGAGCACCGCCGAGTTCGTCATTGGGGCCCGGCTGGTGCGGCCTGACCGGGTGAAAGTGGTCTATTTGGGTGCGCCAGTAGACGAATTCAGCCAGGCCCGGTCACCCGAGGAAATTGATTCCGTCAGGAGCGAGCTGGGGATCAAGCCTGGCGAACTGGCCGTCGGGACCGTCACCAGGCTTCACGATTCAAAGGGGAACGAGTACCTGGTCCGGGCGGCGCGGCGCGTTCTCGATGCCCGGCCGAACACGCGGTTTTTCCTGTTCGGGGAGGGGCCGCTGCGGCCGAGTCTCGAGGCTGAAGCGTCCGCGCTCGGGTTGGGCGACCGGTTCGTCTTCGGCGGGTTCGTCAAGGACGTCGCCCGTGTCCTGAGCGCGTTCGATATCAGCGTGTTTCCGTCGCTCTGGGAGGGCACGCCGCTGACGCTCTTCGAGGCGCTCGCGGCCGCGCGGCCCATGGTCGCCACTGACGCTGATGGCCTGCTCGACGTGCTGACCGACGAGCGGGACGCGCTGATCGTGCCGAAACGCGACAGCGTGGCGCTGGCTGACCGGATCGTCGAACTGATCGACCGGCCGGATCGTCGACGAGAGCTCGCCGCCCGGGCGAGGGAGACCGCCCGCCACTACGACATCGACGCGTTCGTGAAGAAGATGGAGCGGCTCTATCGCATTCTGCACCGGCACTCGCGCGCGACCGGCCGCCACATCTCGCGCGCGGCGGACCTGTCGTTCCTGACGGAGAAAGCCGCGACGTGACGACCGGCATTTGTGCGCGATTTGTGCGGTTTGGCACTACGTGGAAGTGAGAACGGCTCGAGGCTCCGTGGTCGCGGGATGGATCGCCGCCGTCGGGCTGGCCGTCGTCTACGGCGTGCTCGTGTCGAGGACGGAGTTCGGCCGGGGCGAGGCCGAAATCTTCAGCGACGAGGCGACCTACTACCTGATGGCGCACTCGCTCGCGTCGGATGGCGACCTGGCCTACCGGCGCGAAGACCTGCTGCGCATGCTCCGTGAGTTTCGATCCGGTCCCCGCGGCGTGTTCCTGAAAAAGGGCAAGACCATCGACGGGCGCGACGATCCAGACACGAACCGGCTGTTCTTCGGCAAGTCGTTCATCTATCCGCTGTTTGCCTGGCCGTTCGTCCGCGTGCTCGGCACGACAGGATTTGTCGTCTTCAACCTCGTCCTGCTCGCGCTGGCATTTGGAAGCGCCTATCAGTTCCTCGCCGCGCGGTCCGGCACCGTCGCCAGCCTGCTGCTCGCGTTCAGCTTCATCTTCGCGACCGCAGTGCCCGTCTACGTCGTGTGGATGATGCCCGAGCTCTTCAACTTCACCCTGGGCGTCGTCGCGTACTTTTTCTGGTTGTTCAAGGAGGTCTCGCCGCCGGCTGGGTCCACTCGAAAGAGCTGGCTTCGCCGTCCCGCCAGCGACATGGCCGCGGTGGTCCTGTTCGGGCTCGCCGCGTTTTCGAAGCTGACCAACGTCGTCATGGCAGGACCGATGCTCGCTTGGCTGCTCTGGCGCGGTCAGTGGAAACGCGCGGTCGCGGCTGGCGCGACCGTAGGCCTCGTGACGGCGGCGTTGTTCGCGGTGAACGTCGCCGTGAGCGGTGAGTGGAACTATCAGGGTGGCACCCGAGCGACCTGTTATGGGGATTATCCGTTCCAGCAGCCGGGTCAGGGATTCGAGGTCTGCGCCAGCCGCGGGCGCGACGAGACCCTGACGAACGTTCTCTTCGATCCGGAAGTGTTCTGGACGAACCTGATCGCCAACCTTCAATACTTCGTGATCGGCCGGAACTCGGGCCTCGTGCCGTACTTCTTCCCGCTCGTGTTCGGGACGATCGCGTTCCTGCTCGCGCGCAGCCAGCGGGCGCCATGGCAGTGGTTCGTCCTTGCGGGGATCGTTGCGCACATTGGCGTGCAACTGATCTTGTGGCCCTACACGTACTACGGGAGCGGCGGGTCGGTTGCCAATCGGTACTTCATGGGCGCGTACGGCGCATCTGTGTTTCTGTTTCCCCCCATCCACTCCCTCATCGCGTCGGCGATTCCGGTCCTGATTGGCGGTGTGTTCGTCGCGAAGATGGTGCTCGATCCGTTCTACACGTCAGCGCGTCCCGGCCGGTATTCCATGACCGGGTTGCAGCGACAGCTCCCGGTCGAACTGACCCAAACCAACGATCTGCCGATCACGACCGAACACCACCGGGTGCGACTCGAGTACGGCGGCAACGGTGTCGGCGATATCGAGATGTTTCAGGTCTACTATCTCGACGACAACTCCTACCTCCGCGAGGCTGACAGGAAGACGTTTTGGACTCGGGGCGAATCCTTCGCCGAGTTTCTGATCAAGACGGACAGGCCGTGCCGCCGATTTCAGGTCGTGCTGTCCGCGGGGCCCGTTGCGACAACGAGCACGGTGACCGTCTCGAGGTCCGGGGGGTGGGCGGCCGCAGTAGAGGGCCGTTCGCAGACGGTGCGAGTCGAGCCCGGTTCCTCGCAGCAACTGTCGTTCAGCCTGCCGCCGGGCTTTCCCTACAAGAAAGATCGCGACAAGCCGGCGATGGTCTGGGTCGTCTCGATCTCGAGCAGCAGCGGCTTCACGCCCGCGCCGAGTCCGGCCAACGACACGCGCTACCTGGGCGTGCTCGTGAAGCCCATGGTCTTCGAATAAGCCGTGCGCCGGCAGTTCCTTGTCGCGCTGGCGGTCGGCGCCGCGCTCGCGGCGATCCTGAGCTATCCGACCATCGCCCGTCCTGGATCCGTCGCGCGGGTCGACACTGACGACGGCAAGTTCAGCGTGTGGAACGTGGCGTGGGTGGCGCACGCGCTCGTCGACGGGCGCGACCGCGTGTTCGACGCGAACATCTTCTATCCCAGAACGGGGACGCTCGCCTATTCAGAAGCGAATCTCGTCGCCGGTGCGCTCGCCGCGCCGGTCTATGCCCTGACCGGCAATCCGCTCACCGCGTTCAACGCCGTCGTCTTCACGATTCTCGTCCTGGCGTTCGTCTCGATGTGGGCGCTGGTGCGCCGGCTGTCCGGCTCGTGGACGGGCGCGCTCGTCGCCGCGACCGCCTTCGCGTTCGCGCCGTACGTGGCGGCCAGGACGGCGCACATCCAGTTGCTGATGGTCTGGGTGTTTCCGGTCGTGTTCCTGGCCTTTCATCGCCTGGTGGACGCGCCGGGTGTTGCCCGCGGCGCCGTGCTCGGCCTGACGCTCGCCCTCGCGGCACTGTCGTGCGGGTACTACGGCGTTTTCGCGGGGCTGGCCGTCGGTCTCGCCGCGGTCTGGTTCGCGTTCGGTCAGCCGCATCAGCGCCGGTACTGGGCCGGACTGGCCGCGGCCGTCGTCGTCTCCGGGCTGCTCGTTGCCCCGGTGCTCCGTCCGTATCTCGCGCTCCGCGCCGAAGCCGGCGCCAGACGCGTCGTGAACCTGGACGAAGCGCGCGAGTATTCGGCGAACGTTCGCGCGTATCTGTCGTCGCCGTCACGACTGCATGAATGGGTCAGCGAACGATATCTGACCAGTCTTGGTCCGGCTCGTGAGGGGTTGTTTCCCGGCGTGCTGCTCACGCTGTTCGCTGTCCTGGGCGTCTGGTCTGCCGCGCGCCCCGGGACGACGCGGAAGTGGAAGTCGCCCGAAGGCGCGGAGCGAATTGTCGCGTTTTACGTGGTACTGACGGCGCTCGCGGTGTGGGCGTCGTTCGGACCAGGGGCGGGCCTCTACGGCTGGCTCGCGCAGACCATGCCGTTCATGTCTTTCCTGCGGGCGCCGGCGCGCTTTGGCGCCGTCGTCATCTTTGCGCTCGCGGTTCTCGCGGGGTTCGGACTCGCGCGCGTGGTGTCGAGACGCGGCACCTGGCTGGCGGCGGCGCTCACCGCCGCGGTCGCGATCGAAGTTGCCGCGGTGCCGTGGGATCTCCACGAGCCCGATCCGCTCCCGGAGGCCTATCGTCGACTGGCCGAGCTGCCACGCGGCGGGGTCGTCGAGTTTCACTTTCCCTATCGGTCGAACGATCTCTTCCGGCACACGCGATACATGTTCGATTCGATCTGGCACTGGCAGCCGCTCATCAACGGCTACAGCGACTACATCCCGCAGGAGTTCCGGGACATGGCCGTTCCGATCAACGGTTTCCCGGACGACACGTCCTTCAAGATTCTTCGGGAACACCAGGCCCGGTATGTCGTGATTCATCTCGATACCTACGGCGACGCGGAGAAGCGCGCCATCCTGCTCGCGCGCTTCCCGCCGTACATGGACTATCTGAAGCCGATCGTTCAGACCGGCGACACCTGGTTGTTCGAGATTCAGAAGTGGCCGTAAGGCCGTGCGATCACCGCTTGTCTTTGCGGTTCTTGCCGATCAGGAAGGGCACGCCGGACGTCGAAAACAGCATGATCAACGCCGCGCCGATGAACGACAGCGCGAGTGCCGACTCGAGCGGCTGGCCAAGGCGTGTGAAATAGAAGGCAAACGTGCTTTCGCGGACACCGAGCCCGTTGACCGATATCGGCAGCATCTGGACCACCAGCGTCATCGGCACCACGATCGCGAGGTGGGCGAGCGAGACCTGAAGGTTGAGCGCGTGCGCGATCGCCCAGTAGAAGCCCACAATGATGGCCTGGACGATGATGGCGCCGGCGAAGCACGCACCGAGCGCGAGCGGAGCGTCTCGGAAGCGGGCCAGCGCGGAAGTCAGTCGCTCGATGCGCTCTTCGACCCATTCCTGGTGAATGGCGCGCAGCGGTCGCAGCAGCTTGCCAATTCCGTGAGGCAGCAACACCACCGGAGCGGCCAGCGCTATCGCCGCGGCCAGCACACCCCACAGCAGACCAGGCGCCATCGGCCCGATCGCCGTGCTCATCTGCGCGGCCAGCGTCGCGCCGGAGGCCGCGACAAAGACGAGGCCGAGCAGCCCCAGCCCGCGATCGACGAGCACGACCGTCGTCGCGAGCGTCTTCGAGCCCGCCGATCCCGCCGTATCGCGGATCCGGATGACGTCGCCGCCGATGTTCGACGGCAGGAAGTTGTTGAAGAACGTCGCGACGAGAAACGACTTCAAACGCGTCGCGAAGGCGATCGGCACGTGCTGCGCGTTCAGCAGGATGCCCCACCGCCAGACGCTGATCACGATCCCGAGAAAATACGCGAGGAGGGCCGCGCCGAGCCAGCCGATCGATGCCGTGCGCGAGAGATCCCAGAGCCGCGCGAGATCGACCCGCGAGAGCAGGACGGCCAGCAGTCCCCCGCTCACGACGATTTTGAGGGTCCAGAGAAGCGCTTGGCGTCCGACGCGCGGCTGGGCCCCGCTCGAAGGCTGTTCGTTCATTTGACGGCGCGTGGGATCAGGGTAGTGGCGTCGGCACCTGACGAGGATAAGAGCGGCGTAGTGTAGCATGTACGCGTCGTGAATCCGCCCGCGCGCCCGGGCCGACGCGCATGCACATCCTGATGATTGCCCCGGAGCCGTTTTTCGAGCCCCGCGGCACGCCGTTCTCCGAATTCCATCGCATCCGTGCACTGACGACGCTGGGACATACGGTCGATCTGGCCACGTATCCGTTCGGCCGCGACGTGGAGATGCCGGGCCTGCGCATCATTCGCTGCCTGCGGCCGCCCTTTCTCAAGCGCGTGAAAATCGGGCCATCGTGGCCGAAGGTGCCGCTCGATCTCTCGCTCTTCTGCACCGCGCTGCGCCTGGCGATGACCCGCCGCTACGATGCCGTGCACTCGCACGAAGAGGGCGGCGCGGTGGGCGTCGTGATTGCCAGCCTGCTGCGCGTGCCGCATCTCTACGACATGCATTCGAGCTTGCCGCAGCAGATCGCCAACTTCGGCTACCAGCGTCGCGCCTGGCTCGCGCGCCTGCTGTCCGGGCTCGAACGCCAGATGATCCGGCGATCGCGCGTCGTCATCGTGATCTGCCCCGAGCTCGAGACGACCGTGCGGGCGGTGGATCCCGACGTCGAGACCGTGCTGATCGAGAACGCGCCGGGATCGGGCGACCGGCCGACGCCGGGCACCGGTCGCGCGATCCGTGAAGCGCTCGGCGTGTCCCACGACGCGCCGGTCGTGATGTACACCGGCACGTTCGAGGCCTATCAGGGCCTCGATCTTCTTTACGAGGCGATGGCGCGCGTGGTCGAACAGCGTCCCGACGCCAGGCTCGTTCTCGTCGGCGGTGACGACACGCAGGTCGCGGCCGCGCGGGCACGCGTGCGCGCCCTGGGTCTCGACCACGCGGTCATTTTCGCCGGTCAGCGTCCGGCCGACGAGATTCCGGCGTTCCTGGACGGCGCGACGCTCCTCGTCTCACCGCGCTCCACCGGCACCAACACGCCGCTCAAGATTTACCAATACCTGCGATCCGGACGGCCGATTGTCGCGACGCGTCTGCGCACGCACACCCAGGTCCTGTCGGACGAGACCGCCTTTCTGGCCGAGCCGACACCCCACGCCTTCGGGGACGCGATCGTGGCCGCCCTCGCGCAGCCCGAGCGCGCGGCGGAAATCGGCGCGCGCGCCCGGGCGCTCGCCGACACGAAATACAGCGAGGAAGCGTTCCTCGCGCGCACGCAGCAGGCCGTGGGCGCCCTGTTCGATCGGTCCCGGCCCGAAGCGGCCGGAGGCGTCGCGTGAGGTCGACGACCGAGCCCCATCCCGGTGCCCGCGATCACTACAGCTATTCGCACTACGCCAGCCGCGACGTCGCCGAGGGCTTCGACGCGCTGCGGTTCAGTGGACCGATTGGGCGATACCTGCTGGAGTGTCAGCACACCCTGCTGGAGGAGGCGCTGGCGCCTGCGCGCGGCCGGACGGTCATCGACGTCGGGACCGGCACGGGCCGGGCGGCCATCGGGCTGGCGCAGTCCGGCGCGAAGGTCATCGGCGTGGACGCGTCGGCCGAGATGCTGCGCGTGGCGCGCGCGAAAGCGGCCGACGCCGCCGTCACGATCCGCGTGGGCCTCGCCGATGCGCACGCCCTGCCGTTTGCGGCGGGAAGCGCTGACGCCGTCGTCTGCCTGCGCGTGCTGATGCACGCGCTCGACTGGCGCGCGTGCGTCGCCGAGCTGTGCCGCGTCTCGCGCTGGCGCGTGGTCGTCGATTTTCCCTCGCGCTCGAGCGCCGCCGCCCTCGAGAGCAGCGCGCGGCGGCTGGCCAGATCGCTGGGCCGGCGGGTCGAAGCGTATCGGGTCCTGGCCGAGCGCGACGTGGCCGCAGCCTTCGCTCAACACGGCTTTCGCGTTGTCATCGTGCGGCGGCAGTTCGTCCTGCCCATCGCGCTGCACAAGGCCATCGGCCGCCTGGGCCTGACGCAATTCGTCGAGCGCGGACTGAAGAGGGTGGGGTTGTCGCGGCTGTTGGGATCGCCGGTCACGCTGGTGGCCGAGCGGTGAACGCGCTCGTCACTGGAGCGACAGGGTTCACCGGCGGGCGGCTCGCGCGGTTTCTCGTCGAGCGCGGCGACACCGTGCGCGCGCTGGTGCGAGATCGCAGCCGGGCGACGGCGTTGACGGGCGCATCGATCGAGATCGTCGAAGGGAATCTCAAAAACCGCGACAGCCTGGTGTGCGCGATGCGCGGTATGGACGTCGTGTACAACATCGCGGCGCTCTACCGGGAGGCCGGTCTTTCTTCAGCCGAATACCGCGCGGTCAACGCGACGGCCGTCGGCGAGATTGTCGAGGTGGCCAGGAGCGTTGGCGTGCGGAGAGTCGTGCAGTGCAGCACGGTCGGCGTGCACGGAGACGTCGAGCATCCTCCGGCCAACGAAGACGCGCCGCTCCGGCCGGGCGATGTCTACCAGGAATCCAAGCTGGAAGGGGAGCGCGTGGGGGCCGACGCGGCCCGCCGCACCGGTCTTGAATTCGTCATTGCCCGGCCCAGCGGCATCTACGGTCCGGCAGATCGCCGGCTGTTCAAGGTGTTTGGCAAGGTAGCGCAGAAGCGCTTCGTGATGTTCGGCCGGGGGGCGCACTACTACCACGTCACCTACATCGACGACCTGTGCGCGGGGTTTCGTCTGTGCGCGACCGTGCCCGCGGCGGCCGGCCGCACCTACATCCTCGCCGGCGGCGAGCTGACCACGCTCGGCGAGCTCGTCAAAATCACCGCTGACGTCGCGCGGGTGCCGCCGCCGACCCGGCGCTTGCCGGTCTGGCCCGTGTGGCTGGCCGGGGCGGCGTGCGAGGCGGTCTGCGCGCCGTTCGGGATCCCGCCGCCGCTGTATCGACGACGTGTAGACTTCTTTCGAAAGAGCCGCGCGTTCGACATCAGCCGCGCGCGACGCGAGCTCGGCTTCGAACCGAAAGTCGGCCTGCGCGAGGGCATCGGCCGGACGCTGGGGTGGTACCGTGAGCAGGGATGGATTTGAGACGGCGCCCGCGCGCGAGATTCCGCGGGCGCAGGATCAGCTCTTCCGCGACGGCGGCGGCGCGCGCGCCAAGTACAGCGCGCTGATCGTCGGCCAGCCGGGATTCTCGGCGCTCGTGAAGTACGAGCTGGTCGTCCTGTTCACGCAGGGCGTGCCGGGCGCGCTCGGACTCGCGCTGCGCAAGCGCTGCTATCCCTGGCTGCTCGGCAGCTGCGGACGCAACGTCGTCTTCGGCCAGAACGTCGTCCTGCGACACCCGCACAAGATTCACATCGGCGACAACGTCGTGATCGACGACAACTGTCTGCTCGACGCCAAGGGCACGACGAACCGCGGGATTCAAATCGGATCCGGCGTCTTCATCGGGCGCAACACGATCCTCTCCTGCAAGAACGGCGACATCGAGATCGAACACGGCGCCAACATCGGCTTCAACTGCGAGCTGTTTTCGGCCAGTCGCGTGCGGGTGGGTTCCGACACGCTGATCGCGGCCTATGCCTACCTCATCGGCGGCGATCACGACTTCGCCGATCACGCACAGCCGGTGCTGCACCAGCAGCGGCGGTCGGCCGGCATCGACGTCGGCGTCGGCGTCTGGCTGGGCGCGGGCGCGAAGATCCTGGACGGCGTCACGATCGGCGATCGCGGCATCGTGGGCGCCGGCGCCGTGGTGCGTGACGCGGTGCCGGCAGGTGCGACGGCGGTGGGCATTCCGGCGCGCTTGATCACTCGGAACCCCGATGCTTGATTCGCGGTGTTCCTCGTCGCCTTGGGCCTTCGGCCTTCGGCCTTTCGCCTGACTGTGGCCGTCATTACCATCGTCACCTCCGCGCCGCCGCTCACCGAAGGCGGCCACCTGGTGCTGGCGCGATCGCTCGAACGCGCGCTCATCGAAGCCGGCCATCGCGCGGGCATCGTCACGACGCCGTCGAACCGGTTCGGACGCCAGGGACCGGCGTATCTCGCCAACTGGCTGACCGACGTCGGGATGACGGGATCGGGCGAGCGTGTCGATCAGGTCATCTCCCTCCGTTTTCCCAGTTACGCGGTGCGACATCCGGCGCACGTCTGCTGGCTGGTGCACACGATGCGCGAGTACTACGACCTTTGGGACCGCTTCGCGGCGGGAATCTCGCCGCAGGGCCGGGTCAAGGAAACCGTTCGCCGGACGTTCATCCGCGCCGCCGACACGTACTTCTTCAAGCGGCACGTGAAGAAGCTGTTCACGATTTCGCAGGCGGTCAGTGACCGTCTCGCGCGATGGAACCGCGTGGCCAGCGAAGTGCTCCACCCGCCGCCGCCACAGCGCCCGTATCGCTGCGACGCGTACGGCGACTATCTGTTCTTCACGTCGCGGCTGACGCCGCTGAAGCGGCCGGAGCTGGTCCTGCGTGCGCTGGCCCGTCCGGAGGCGCGTGGGGCGCGACTCGTGATTGGCGGAGACGGGGAAGATCGGCCCCGGCTCGAACAGCTCGCGCGCGAGCTGGGGTTGAATGGCCGGGTGTCGTTCGCCGGCCACCTGAGTGAATCAGATCTGGTGGGTCATCTTGCGCGCTGCCGCGCCGTCGTGTTCGTGCCGCAGGGCGAGGACTACGGGTTCGTCACCGTCGAGGCATTCGCGTCATCGAAGCCGGTGATCACGTGCTCGGACAGCGGCGGTCCGCTCGAGTTCGTCCGAACTGGCGAGAATGGATGGGTCTGTTCGCCGGATCCGGCCGCGTTGGCGAAGGCGTGCGCCGAGGTCACCGAGAGTCCGAACCTGGCCGAGCGCCTCGGGGCGCAGGGGCACAAAGACATCGCGTCGCTCTCGTGGGCGGCGGTCGTCAAGAAGCTGGTGCTCACCTGACGTGACGATCCTGCTCTTCGACGGCGTCTGCAACTTCTGCAACGGCATCGTTCAGTTCATCATCGAGCGAGACCCGCGGGCGCGCATCAGGTTCGCGCCGCTTCAATCGGACATCGCGGCCACGCTGCTCGCGAGCCATCCGGATCGCGCGAACCTGCCGGACACCGTGGTGCTGGTCGAGGATGGACAGGTCTACGTCCGTTCAACCGCCGCCCTTCGCGTGGCTCGTCACCTGCGTTTTCCCTGGTCTCTGGCGTGGATGTTCATGGTGGTGCCCCGACCGGTCCGCGACTGGGTATACGACTGGATCGCGCGGCATCGGTATGCGTGGTTCGGAAAGCGCGACACGTGCATGGTTCCGACGCCGGATATAACAAACCGGTTTCTGAAGTGATTCTGTCCATCTGAAATCTGAAATCTGGGAATCTGTAATCTTCATCCGCAATCTGCGATCGGGGAATCTGGAATCTATCGGGGACTCAGTAATCTATCTGGAATCGTGGAATCGGGGCATCGAGGCATCGGAGAATCGCCCCGTTGTTCGGATTGCTGTTCTAGATGACCCGATAGATTCCAGCTTCCAGATAGATTGCAGATTCCCAGATCCGAGATTGCTGATAAAGATTACAGATTCCCAGATTGAAGATTTCAGATGGAGATTTCTGTGGAACACTAGAACGCCGTGGGCTACCGATCCCCTCTCGAAACGCGGCTTGCCAAGAAGGTCACGCGCGCGATTACGGAGTTCGGCCTGATCGAACATGGCGATCGCGTCATGGTCGGCCTGTCGGGCGGCAAGGACAGCTGGGCGCTCATGCAGATCCTGGACGTCCTGCGCCGGCGTGCGCCCATCGATTTCTCGCTGGTCGCCGTCAACGTCAATTCGGGCTACACGGCGTTCCGCCACGATCTCGTGACGAACGCGTGCGGCGAGCGGCAGTGGGAGTGCCGCGTCGAGCACACGACGATCGGCGCCGTCATGGATGACCTCCTGGACGACGGGGACACGCCGTGCTCGCTCTGCGCGCGGCTCCGGCGGGGGGTGTTGTACCGGCTGGCCATCGAAGTCGGCGCCACCAAGATTGCCCTCGGCCACCACCTCGACGACTTCATCGAGACCGTGCTGCTCAACCTGTTCTTTCAGGGTTCGCTGAAGGCGATGCCGGCCCGGCTCGTCTCGGACAACAAGAAACACATCGTCATCCGCCCGCTCGTGTTCGTGACCGAGGCCGAGGCCCGCGCCTATGCACAGGAATCCGGCCTGCCGATCATCGGCTGCTGCTGTCCGGCATGCGGCGATCTCAGCCTGAAGCGGCAGCGGATCAAGCGTCTCATCGCCGAGCTCGAGGTGGAGCATTTCGACATCAAGCAGGTGATGATCAAGGCGCTCAGTCATGTCGTTCCCAGCCATTTGCTGGACACGCGGCTCAATCCGGTGCCGGAGCTGGCTGAGGCGTTGAAAGGGTAGTGCGGTCTGTCGTCCAGCGCGTCTCACGGGCATCGGTCTCCGTCGACGGGCGCGTCGTCGGCAACATCGGACGCGGATTGCTCGTCTTCGTCGGAGTGGCCGAGGGCGACGAAGCGACCGATATCGACTACACAGCGTCCAAGATTCGAGATCTGCGCATCTTCGGCGACGATCAGGGACGCATGAACCGATCGGTGGTCGACGCCGGGGGCGCGGTGCTGGTGATTTCGCAGTTCACGCTGCTCGGGGACGTGAGAAAGGGGCGCCGGCCGGGCTTTGATGCGGCCGCGGCCCCGCCGGTGGCCAGGGCGGCGTACGAAGAATTGATCGGCCGCTTGCGCGGGGCCGGGCTCACCGTCGAAACCGGGGTTTTCCAGGCGCACATGGAGATCGATCTCGTCAACGACGGACCGGTCACGATCCTGCTCGACAGCCGGCGCCAGTTTTGAGAAAGGAGATTTACGTGAAGAGATGGGTAGTTGGTTTCGTCGCTTGCCTCGGCCTGATGGGCGCGGGCATGCCCGCCTGGGCGCAATCGCGCCCGCTCGTGACGGAAGATCCCGAGACCGTTCCGGCCGGCAACATCCTGTTCGAGGCGGGCCTCGAGTTCCAGCAGGACGCGATCTTCCCGGCCTCCGGCCTGACCGGCCGGCTCTGGAAAATCGGGTCCTTCGGCTTCAGCTTTGGCGTGAGCTCGATTGCCGAGATTCAGGTGGACGGCGGCCTGCGCAACCGGCTCGTGGTCACGCTCCGCGATCCCGGCGCGCCGCTCGCGGGCTTCCTCGATTTTGAAGGCGACAGCACCAGCGACTTCGAGGACTTCAGCATCGGCGCGAAGGTGCGCTTCATGGCCGAGACGCCGCAGCGCCCGGCGATGGCGGTCCGCTTTTCGACGCGCCTGCCGAACGCCGGCAATGAAAGCGGGCTCGGTCTCGACACGACGGACTTCAATTTCGGCCTCGCCTTCGCCAAGACCGTCCAGTCGGTCCGCGTGGTCGGCAATGTGGGCCTCGGGATCCTGGGCGATCCGACGCGAGGCGACAAGCAGAACGACGTTCTGACGTACGGCGTGTCGGTCGCGCGCGCCGTCGCCACCGGCGTCGAGATCGTCGGCGAGCTCAACGGACGCGCCAGCACACGTTCGGGCACGCCGCCGGTCGGCACCGACAGCCGGTCGATCATGCGCGTCGGTGCGCGGCTCACGCGCGGCCCGGTCCGGGCCGATGGCGCGCTGCTGGTCGGCGTCACCGAGCGCGATCCCACCTGGGGCTTCACGGGTGGCGTGACCTGGGTGTTCAAGGGGTTCACGGTCCAGTAAAGACCTCGGGTTTCGTTTTCGCTCCGCTCTATCAGAAAACGAAACCCGAGGTTTCTCAAACCCGATAGATCTCTTCCGTCGCGCGCACTTCCTCCGCGCGCTCCTCGTCGGACCAGCGCCCGGCGCTCGCCATGATCGCTGCCGCGTGATCGAGCGCGTCGCGGCCGGGGTGCCCGGCGGCCCCGAGCGGCGTCCGCCGCAGGACGACGTCCGAGAGCCGGACGGCGTCGGCGTTCGCGGCCGCGTAGGAAATCTCGCCGGAGAGCACGGGTGTGGTGGGGGCGAGGCGATCGAGCCGGCCCGTATCGGCCGCGTGACGCACGACGTCGGACGCCTCCGTGCCGTACCAGCCCGTCAGGTGATCGATGACGTCACGATCCAGGTCGACGCCGAGCGCGCGGAGCGTCTCAACCAGTCGACCTTCGACATCGGCGATGCCCGCGTGAGGCAGGGGCGACGACGCCGTGCGCGATCGGCGGTGGTGGCCGCCCAGCTCTCGGCAGGCGAGATCGATGGCATGTTCAGCCGCCCATCGCGCGGTCGTGTATTTCACGCCGACGAGTGACACGAGCGTCGAGCCCCCGGCCACGTTGTGCTTCGTGATGACCGGCTCGGGCAGCAGGTCCGCGCCTCGTCCACCCGCGACCGCCGGCACCAGGCCGTAGTGCACCAGCCGGATGTCCCCGCGCTTCGCGCTGAGCCGCGGGAACGCCGTGTTCGCGTCGGCGAGAAACGCGTCGATCGCCTGCTCCGGCGGCCGATCCTCGTTGCCGTTCACGAGCTCCTGCGACTGGTGCGTGCCGACCAGCACGTACCCTTGCCACGGCACGGCGGTCAGCATGCGTCCGCTCGACGCGGGCGCCGCCGTGGCGATGTCGCGCGCGGGCCGGTTGAGGAGCAGGTTCATGGCGCGGAGCAGCGGCGGCGCGCCCGGCACGTCGAACGATCCCAGCACCGACCCCATGCCGCTTCCGGCCGCGACGACGATGGTTCTGGCGTCGATGACGGCCTCCTGGCCGCTCGCCAGATCGCGCACCCGCGCGCCGCCCCCGTTCGCGCTCGCGGGCCCAAGCGCTTCGACGTAGTTCATGAGCCGCGCCCCAGCTTCGCGCGCCGCGAGCGCGACGGTCCACGTCAATCGATCGGCATGACGGATTTGATAGTCGTACCAGACCGCACCGCCAGAGAGACCGCGTTCGTTGACGCCGGGGAACAGCCGCTTCGTCGCGGCGGCCGATTCGAGCTTGGGTTTCGGTAGATGCAGCTCGGGCGAGACGCCCGTGTTGCGCTTGCGGCCGACCAGGTCGTAAATCGCGAAGCCCAGCCGCACCGCGGATCGGGAACGGGTCGTCCAGCCCGTAGTCGCGACGAGGAACGGCAGCGGCCGCAGCAGGTGCGGCGCGATCCGCGCCCAGGTGCGCCGCTCGAGAATCTGTTGTCGGGTCTTGCGCACATGTCCCGTTTGCAGGGCGCGCAGCCCGCCGTGGAGCGTGCGCTGGTGATTGAAGGACAGGCCGCTGCCGAAGTCGGATCGATCGACCAGCGCGACCGAGAGGCCGCGCGACGCGGCGTCGTAGGCGGCAAACAGTCCGTGAATGCCGCCGCCGATGACCAGCACGTCGTATTTCGATCGGACGAACGCCTCGAGGTCTCTCAGCATAAGGCGACGGTCACCTATAGTATTCGGCCGTGGCGACGTCGGCGGCGGTCCGCAAGTACTGGAACACCCATATCCACGACCTCGAAATCAGCAGTCATCCCGCGGGCAGTCCCGGCTTCTTCGCCGATTTGGATCAGTACCATTTCGAGAAGCTGCACCACCTGCTTCGGTTGGTCGATTTCACGGCCTGGAGCGGACGCGCCGTATTAGACGTGGGGTGCGGCGCCGGGGTTGAGGTGGTGAGGTTCGCCCGGGGCGGGGCACGGGTCGTCGGCCTGGACCTGGCGGACAGCGCGTCCGCGCTCACGCGTCAGAATCTCGTCCAGCAGGGTCTCTCGGCCGGCGTCACGACCGCCGACGCCGAGGCGCTGCCCTTCCCGGACAGCTCGTTCGACTTCGTCTTCGCGCACGGGGTCGTGCAATACGCGGCCGACGATCGCCGCGTCGTGGCCGAGTGCCGGCGCGTCCTGCGGCCCGGTGGGCTGGCCATGTTTCAGGTGTACAACCGGGTGTCCTGGCTGCATCTGCTTTCCCAGGTCATGAAGGTGCCGCTCGAGCACGAAGACGCGCCCGTGCTTCGCCGATACTCGATCGGCGAGTTTCGCGAGCTGTGCGCGCAGTTCTCGTCGATCGAGATCGTGCCGGAACGGTTTCCAGTGAAGAGCCGGCTGCACAAGGGTTGGAAGGGCGCGCTCTACAACGCCGGCTTCGTCGGCACGTTCAACGCGCTCCCGCGGGCCTGGGTCCGCCGCTTCGGGTGGCACCTGCTCGCGTTCTGTAAGAAATAAGGGGACGGAGGTCGATCTGTGGAAAACTCCCGGGACCCGATTGCAATGTCGTCCCTGGAGTTTTCCACAGATCGACCTCCGTCCCCTTAGACCACCATGCGAGACGCCATCACCCTCATCAAGACGCACGCGTACGGCAACGACTTCCTGCTCGTCTCGGCCGCCGGCGTCATGGGCGTCGACGACCTGCCGGCGCTCGCGCAGGGCGTCTGCGATCGCCATACGGGCATCGGCGCCGACGGGCTGATGATCCTCGCCGAGAACAGCGAAGGCGCGCGGACGCGCCTGTTCAACGCCGACGGCAGTTTTTCGGAACTCTCGGGCAACGGCGCGCGGTGCGCCGCCGCCTGGATCGCCGACTCGCGGAACCACAAGGTGCAGCGCGCCACGCTGATTGGGACCGACGCCGGCACGAAGGAGTTGACGCTGCTGGAACGGGTCAACAAGCGATTCACGTTTCGGGCGGCCATGGGGACGGTGGAGGATCTTCGCGAGGAACGATTCGACGTCGCTGGAGAAAGCGTGACCGCCGCGGTGATGCGCGTGGGGAATCCGCAGTGCGTCGTGATCGGTCCCGTGACCGAGGAGCGACTGCGCACGATCGCCGCGGCGCTCTCCGTCCATCCCTTCTTTCCAGACGGCACCAACGTCGAGCTCGTCGAGGTCGAAGATCCGAACCGGATTCGCATTCTGATCTGGGAGCGCGGCGTCGGGCCGACGACCGCGTCCGGTACGGGCGCGTGCGCCGCGGCCGTCGCCGCCGCGTCCTACGGCGGAGCGAACCGATCGGTCGAGGTCGTCTCGCCGGGCGGCACGCAGCGAGTCACGTGGGGCAGCGACGGCCTCTGGCTGACCGGCTGGGCGGAAGTCGTCGCGCAGATCGAGTGGTGGCCCTGATGCGCCACCTTCAGGCAGCCGCCGAGGTCGTCGAGGCCTTTTCGCCCGCCGAAGAGCGGTTCAACCGACGTCGCCGGACGTTTGGGCTCGTCGCCGCTCCGCTCCTGTTTCTCGCCGTGCTGCTGATGCCCACGCCGGGGCTCCCGCCCGCGGCGCATCGGCTCGCGGCCGTGCTCGTGCTGATGATCATTCTCTGGATGACCGAGGCGCTGCCGCTGGCCGTGACGGCGCTGCTCGGTCCGGCGCTCGCCGTGCTCCTCGGCGTCGGCACCGCGGCCACGGTGTTCGCGCCGTTCGCCGACCCGATCATTTTTCTCTTCATCGGCAGCTTCATCCTGGCCGAGGCGATGTTCGTGCACCACCTCGATCGGCGGCTGGCCTTCAGCGCGCTGGCGTCGAAGTACGTCGGCGCCAGCGGGTTCCGCCTCGTCGTCGTCTTCGCCTGCGTCACGTGTTTCCTGTCGATGTGGATGAGCAACACCGCGACGACCGCCATGATGTTTCCGCTCGGCATGGCGGTGCTCGCCGAGCTCGGCCGGGCCCGCAAGAACGACCGCGCGTTCCGCGAATACGCCATGGCGCTGATGCTGGTGACGTCGTTCGCGGCCTCGATCGGGGGCATGGGCACGCCGGTCGGAACGCCGCCCAATCTGATTGGGACGGCGCATCTCCGCACCGCGGGCATTCCTATCTCGTTCGCCGGCTGGATGTCGCTCTGCGTGCCGATCGTCATCGTGATGATGGCGTTCGTGGTGGTGTGGCTGCTGCTGCCGCGGTCGCGTGCGATTCGCCTCAGCCCCGAATCTGTCCGCGCGGTCGCACACGAGCTCGAACGGCTCGGCAAGGTCACGGCCGGCGAGCGGAACGTCGTCATGGCGTTCTCGCTGACGGTGCTCCTCTGGGTGCTGCCCGGCCTCCTCAGCCTCTGGTTCGGCGAGACGCACGCCGCGACGCGGCGGTACAACGCGATCGTGCCTGAATCGATCGCGGCGGTCATCGGCGCGCTGCTGCTGTTCCTGATGCCCGTCAGCTGGCGCGCTCGGCGATTCACGATGACCTGGGAAGAGGCGTCGCGCATCGACTGGGGAATCATCCTGCTGTTCGGTGGAGGCCTCGCGATGGGCAAGCTCGCCGAGTCGACAGGACTCTCAGCCGCGATGGGGCAGTGGGTCACGGCGCAATTCCCGGGAATGGGCAGCGCCGGCCTCACCATCGTCTTCACGGCGCTGGCCGTGGTGATGTCCGAAACCGCGTCGAACACCGCCGCGGCGAACATCGTCGTGCCGACGGCGATTGCCGTGGCCCGGGCCGCGGGCGTGTCACCCCTCGAGCCGGCGCTCGGCGCGACGCTTGGCGCGAGTCTCGGCTTCATGATGCCGATCTCCACACCGCCGAACGCGATCGTCTACAGCAGCGGCTATATCCCGATCGGAACGATGATGCGGCACGGCATCGTGCTCGACATCGTCGGGTACTTCATCATCGTTGGCGCCGTGCTCGGGATGAGCTGGCTCGTCGTCTGAAGCCTTGCGTGTAGGGCGGGGCTTCAGCCCCGCCTGCACGCCGGCCCTGACCACCTTCGCCAAGGCTACGGTGGTCCGCCGTAGCTTTAGCGAAGGCGGAAGGGCCGGCCTACAGTCCCCAAGGCCGGATCGGAAAACTTGCGATCGGGCTGCGCTCGGTCATTGCAGAAACTGCGGATCACCTTCTCTGCCGCGGCGCGGCGGTGTGGCCGGCGGCGCGGCGAGCTCGCGCCGGAGCGCGTCCAGGGGCGGCGTCAGCAGCTTGATCATGCCGCGGTAGTCCTGCTTCGACAGCCGTGTGCGCGCTTCTTGCAAGAGCGATGGCCCGGACCGGGTGATCGATCGGAGGCGATCCGCGGATGGTCCGGTGGGTCGCGGTCCGGCGGTGCCGGCGAGTTTCGCCTCGGCGCGCTTGAGCAGGACCTCGAACTCCGTCGCCAGCCGTTCGGCCTGGCTGCGCGCGGCCGCCTTGTCGTTGCTCGCCTGCTTGGCCGCTTCGTAGGCGCGGTCGCGAGCGTCGATCGCGTGGTTGAGCGCCAGCCGGTAGTCGCCTGCCGCGACGGCTTCGTCGTAGTGCTTCAGCGCCTCTTCGGCGGCCTGGAGCGCCGCCGGTGCGTACGTCGCGGCGTCGGCGGCGCGGGCGGCCGCAAGCGCGCCGTCGGCTTGATGGCGTTCCTTGGTCGGCGGCTCGGCGCACGCCGTGGCGAGCGTGGCCAGCACGAGACCGCCGCAGACGAGCCACAGCCACCTCGAGGGAAGGGGACGGATCCTCAAGAGCCGCAGTATAGCGTGGCGGTCCGTGCCGCCGAGGCGACGAGAAGGACCAGTGATGGACGAACTTGCGCCGCGCGACCGGCCGCGCGAAAAGCTCGAGCGCGGCGGCGTCATTGCCCTCGGCGACAACGAACTGCTTTCGATTGTCATCGGGCACGGCATGGCCGGGGCGAGCGCGCTGGCCATTGCCAATCGGCTGCTCGCCGCCTCGGGTGGCACGCACGGGCTGACGCGACTCTCGGCGGACCATCTCACGCAAGTGCCGGGCGTCGGCCCCGTACTGGCCAGCCGCGTCCAGGCGGCGGTTGAGCTCGGCCGTCGAACGCTCCTCCTGTCGCCGCGCGCCCGGCCGCGATTTCTGACGCCGCGAGACGCCGCGCTGTTCCTGCTGCCCCAGTTCGGCGCGCACCCGGTCGAGCGGTTCGGCGTGATCATGCTCGACACGCGGCATCGCCTGATCCGCACGCTACTGGTGTCGGTCGGCACCGCCGACGCCAGCCTGGCGCACCCGCGCGAGGTGTTTCGCGAAGCGACGATCGCCGGCGCGGCGGCGATCGTGCTGTTTCACAATCACCCGTCCGGCGATCCGACGCCGAGCCAGGACGATCTCGAATTGACGAGTCGCCTGTCGGCCGCCGGCCAGGTGCTCGGCATCGACGTGGTCGATCATGTCATTCTTGCGGATACGCACTACTGCTCGATGAAAGAGTCGGGGTGGCTCTGATGGCGCGGGTGATGTACTTCGATTGTTTTGCGGGCGCGGCGGGCGACATGGTGCTCGGCGCGCTCCTCGACGCGGGGCTGCCGCTCGACGCGTTGCAACAGGCGCTCGGCAGCCTGGGTGTCGGACACGCGCTCAGGACGACCAAGGTCCTGCGCGCGGGCATCACCGCGACGCATGTGGATCTGGTGGCTGGTCCCGGACACGACGATCGTCATCAGCACACCGATGATCATGACGATCACACGCATCAGCGTGCTGACCATCACCACGAGCACGAGCATGATCACGAACCCGGCCAGCGTGAGCCGAAGCGTCGCCGGCGGGATCGCGAAGCTGACGTCAGGGACGCGCATCAGACCACGGGGCACTCCCACGACCATCACCACGCCGGGCACACGCAGCCGCACAGTCACGGGCACCGGTCTCTGGCCGAAATCACCCATCTGATCGGGCAGTCGGCGCTCTCGGCGGCCGGCCGCGAGCGCGCTGTCCGGCTGTTCCGCCGGATCGGCGAGGCCGAGGCGGCGATCCACGACATGTCGATTGACGAAGTGCACCTGCACGAAGTCGGCGCCGTCGATTCGATCATCGACATCGTCGGGGCCGTGTTCGCGTTCGAGTGGTTCGGGATCGACGACATCGTCGCGTCGCCGATGAACGTCGGCGCGGGAACGGTGGAGATTGCGCATGGCGTGTTCCCGGTGCCTGCGCCCGCCACGATCCGCTTGCTGGCCGGCGTTCCCGTGTACAGCACCGGTATTCAGGCCGAGTTGGTCACCCCGACTGGCGCGCTGCTCGTCTCGTCCTACGCGCGCGCGTACGGCCCGCTCCCGGCGATGACGGTCGATCGAATTGGCTACGGCGCCGGCACTCGCGACCTCGGCAAAGTCCCGAACGTCCTTCGCGTCGTGATCGGCGAACGCGCGGAAGCGTCGGTCGCGCCGGCGCGCGCCGAGGCGATCGTCCAGCTCCAGTGCGAAATCGACGACATGAGCCCGCAGCTGTTCGGGCCCGTCAGCGACCAGTTGTTTGCCGCCGGCGCCCTCGACGTGTTTCTCACGGCCGCGCAGATGAAGAAGGGCCGGCCGGGCACGCTGCTGACGGTGCTCGCCCCGCCTCACAAGCGCGAGACGATCTGCGATCTCGTGTTCCGCGAGACGACGACCCTGGGCGTGCGGTTTCAGGATGTGTGGCGTGAGACGCTGGATCGCAAGTGGGTCGAAGTCGCGGTCACGGGCGGGACGATTCGCATGAAGGTCGCCATGCGCCGCGGGCAGGTCGTCAATGCCGCGCCCGAGTTCGATGATTGCGTCCGCGTCGCCAACGCGACCGGCCGTCCCGTCAAGATCGTCCAGGCGGAGGCGATGCGCGCATATATGGAAAAATGACCTTCTATCTCACCACTGCCATCGACTACGTCAACAACCGGCCCCACCTCGGGACGGCTTACGAAAAGATCGCGGCCGACGTCATCGCGCGCTACAAGCGGCTGGCTGGCTTCGATGTGCGCTTCGTCATGGGCAACGACGAGCACTCGCAGAACGTCCACAAGAAGGCGCGCGAGCTGAATCTCGACCCGCTCGAGTACTGCAACCGGATGGAAGGGGAATTCCGCGACGTCTGGAAGCGTCTCAACATTTCCTTCGACGATTTCATTCGTACGACCGAGCCCCGTCATCGCCGCGCGGTGCAGACACTGCTCGAACGGTCGCGCGAGGCCGGCGACATCTATGAAGGCGTCTACGAAGGCTGGTACTGCGTGTCGTGCGAGGCGTTCAAGCAGGAAAAAGACCTGGTGGACGGGTTGTGTCCGATCCATCGGCGCAAACCGGAGTGGATCAAGGAGCGCAATCACTTCTTCCGCCTCTCGGCGTATCGGGATCGACTGATCCAGCACTACGAGGACCATCCGGACTTCGTCGTGCCCGAGTCGAGACGCAACGAGATGCTGCGGCTGCTCGAAGCCGGCCTCGAGGACATCTCGGTCAGCCGGGCAGGGCAGGCGTGGGGCATTCCGGTGCCGTTCGATCCGTCGAGCGTCGTGTACGTCTGGTACGACGCGCTGATCAACTACGCCGCGGCTGTCGGGTACGGTCAGGATCAGGCGCTCTTCGACACGTGGTGGCCGGCGAACCTCCATCTCGTCGGCAAGGACATCACCCGCTTTCATTGCGTCGTCTGGCCGGCCATGCTGATGAGCGCCGGGGTCGCGCCGCCGCGGCAGGTGTTCGGTCATGGCTGGGTGCTCACGAAAGGGCAGAAACTCAGCAAGTCGCTCGGCACGGTCCTCGACCCGCTCGACGCCGCGGACCGGTTCGGGCCGGATCCGCTGCGGTTGTATCTCGTCAAGGAGATCGTCTTCGGATCCGACGGCGAGTTCACGTGGGATCGCTTCGAAGAGAAATACAACGTCGATCTGGCGAACAACCTGGGGAATCTCGTGAACCGCGTGACCGCCATGACCGAGCGGTATCGCGACAGCCGCCTCATGGGGACCGCCCCGAATGAAGCGATGACGATCGTCGCGGGCGGGTGCGTCGAGGAATATCGCACGGCGATGGACCGCTTCGCGCTCGACGCCGCGTTCCGGCAGGCGTTCCGCCTGGTGGACGCGACGAACGAGTACATTGCCGCGAGCGAGCCCTGGTCGCTGGCCAGGCGCGACGATGGGCAGCGGGCGCTCGACGAGGTGCTGTGGACGGCCGCCGAGGCCCTTCGCGTGGCTGCCGTGCTGCTCGGGCCGGCGATGCCTGGATCGGGCGACGAGATCCTGCGTCGCGTCGGCGCGCCGGCCTCGAGCGACGCCCGAGGGCTCCTAAATCTAGACCAGGACGCGGCGTTTGCCTCGTCCGGACAACGCACGCTCCTCCGCAAGGATCCCTTGTGGCCGCGCCTCGAACCGGACGAAGATGCGGCCGCCGTTTCAGTCAAGGAGCCTAGAGTGACCGATCAACCGAAGCCCGACGTCGTCGCGCCGCCCGCGTCATCCTCATCGGCACCAGCCCCGGCGGCGCCCCCGGCCCCGGCGGCTGCCCCCGCCGACAACCGCATCTCGATCGACGAGTTCATGAAAATCGATCTCCGGGTCGCCCGCGTGACCGCCGCCGAGCGCGTGCCGAATTCGAAGAAGCTGATAACGATGAACATCGATCTCGGCACCGAGCAGCGCACCATCGTCGCCGGCATCGCCGAGGCGTATGAGGCCGAGGCGCTGGTTGGCCGCCACGTCGCGATCGTCGCGAACCTCAAGCCGGCCAAGCTCATGGGGATCGAATCGAACGGGATGGTGCTCGCGGCCAGTCCGGACGGTGGCAAGCCCATCCTCGTGGCGTTTGACGTTCCGCCCGTCCCGGGCACCCGTGTGCGGTGAAGGGGTCAGGTCTTGGATTGTAAGGTTTGGGTGCGGATCGCAAGGTTGTAATACAAGAACGCAACCAGGTGCGAAACCTTGCAATCCAAGACCTGACCCCATGACATGACAGACTCTCATTGCCACCTCGCCGACGAGGCGTTTGCAGCGGATCTCGACGCCGTTGTGACACGCGCGCGCGAGGCCGGCGTGTCGAAGGCGCTTTGCATTCTCTCCGCGGATGAACCCGAGGAGCTGGCGCGTGCCCCGCTCGTGAGACAGGCATGGCCGGACGTCGAATTTGCCGCCGCCGTGCATCCCCACCGCGCCAAGCCGTACGCGGAGCGGCCCGTTGACGCGGCGGAGGCGACGCGGGCGGCGATCGCGGCGACGCGGGCCGTCGCCGTGGGGGAAATCGGTCTCGACTATCACTACGATTTCTCGCCGCGCGACGTCCAGCGCGAGGTCTTTGCCGCGCAGATCGCGCTGGCGGTCGAGCTGGACACGCCGGTGGTGATTCACACGCGCGAAGCGACCGACGACACGCTCGCGGTCCTGCGGGAGGCCGGGCGCGGACGCGTCCGTGCCGTCATGCACTGCTTCAGCGGTTCGCTGGACGACGCGCGCCGCGCCCTCGAGCTGGGCTTCTACATCTCGCTGGCCGGCATTCTCACGTTCCCCAAGGCTGGGGCGCTGCGCGACGTCGCCGCGTTCGTGCCCGACGATCGCGTGCTGGTCGAAACCGACGCGCCGTTTCTCGCGCCGGTTCCGCATCGCGGCAAACGGAACGAGCCGGCCTGGGTCGCCGAGACACTCAAGCAGCTGGCTGCTTTGCGATCGCAAGCGCCCGAGGAAATGAGCGCGCGCGTGACCGCGAATTTCGACGCATTCGTCGGTCGCCGCGTTGACACTCCAGCGAAACCTATGGTCTGATGCCCGCAGGTTTTGTCGCGTGAGCCTTCAGGCGAGACCAGTTCCGGTGACTTCCTCCGCCGCATCCGTTCCGGGCCTCGCCGAGATCTTCGAGCCCGTGCGCGAGGCGCTGGCCCGCGTTGAGCGCGAGTTCGCGCGGCATCTGGAATCACGCGTCGAGCTGATCCCGCAGATGGGCAAATACGTGCAGATGAGCGGCGGCAAGCGCGTCCGCCCGGCCGTCCTGCTCATGGCGGCCCGCCTGTGCGGCTACACGGGCGAGCGCGCCGTGCTGAACGCGGCTGTCGTCGAGTTCATCCACACGGCGACGCTGGTCCATGACGACATCATCGACGGCGCGCACACGCGCCGGGGCCGGCTGACCGCGCACTCGCGATGGGGCAGCGACCTCACCGTGCTCCTCGGCGACTACCTCTACATCCGGTCCATGGCGATGGCCCTCACGCAGGACTCGCTCGAGGTCGTCCGCCTGCTGTGCGAGGTCACGCTCCGGATGATCGAGGGCGAGCTGTACCAGCTGACGAAGACCGGCGACGCGGCCATCACCGAGGACGAGCACCTCGAGATCATCCGGCGCAAGACCGCGTTTCTGTTTTCGGGCTGCGCGGAAATCGGCGGTCTGCTCGGCGAGTGCACGCCCGAACAGCGCGTCGCGCTCCGCGAATACGGCTTCAACCTCGGGATCGCGTTCCAGATCGTCGACGATGTGCTGGACTACACGGCGCAGGAGGCGGCGCTCGGGAAGCCGATTGGCGGCGACCTGCGCGAAGGCAAGGTCACGCTGCCGGTGATTCTCCTGCTCCAGCGCACGGGGCCCGACGTCGCCGCGCTCATCCAGCGCGTCGTCTCCGACGGCGAGATCACGCCCGACACCTGGCGGACAATCAAGGACTTGCTCGCGAGCCACGGCGCGGTCGAGACTGCGTTCGAGCGCGCCGTCGGGTACGGCGAGCGGGCGAAGGAGCACCTCGTCGCCGCGTTTCCGGCCTCGACCGAGCGCGACGGCCTCGTGGCGCTCACGGACTACGTGCTCAGCCGAGATCGCTGACAGGCCCCAGGCTAAAGGCCCTGGGCCCAAGCAGATTGTTGCTGCTGAAGGCACGTGGGCCTTGGGCCATGGGCCTTGGGCCTGACTGCGACAGATGTCCACGGCCGCCGCCCGCATCTCCGAACTTCGCGCGCTGATCCGCTACCACGAAGAGCGGTACTACGTTCAGGACAGCCCCGAGATCTCGGACGCCGAATTCGACGAGCTGATCCGCGAGCTCATCGCGCTCGAGGACGCGCACCCCGAGCTGCGCGATCCCGACTCGCCCACGCACCGGGTCGGCGGCCGGCCGGCCGAAGGGTTCGGGACCGTCGAGCACCTGACACCGATGCTCAGCCTCGAAAACGCGTACAGCGAGGACGAGCTGCGCGAGTTCCACGCGCGCATCTGCCGCGTGTTTGGGCGCGCCATCGACGCGCCGCTCGGCTACGTCGCCGAGCTCAAGATCGACGGCGTCAGCCTCGCGCTCACGTACGAACACGGCCGGCTCGTGCGCGGCGTCACGAGAGGCGACGGCATTCGCGGCGAGAACGTCACGTCGAACGTTCGGGTCGTCCGGACGATTCCGCCGGCGCTGAAGGGTCACGCGCCGGAACGCATGGAGATTCGCGGGGAGGTGTACCTTCCCCGTGCCGTGTTCCTGAAGATGAACGACGAGCGCGAGCAGGCGGGGCTGCCCGCGTTCGCCAATCCGCGCAACGCGGCCGCGGGCGCGCTCCGGACGCTGGACTCGCGCGCGGTCGCCAGGCGCGGTCTCAGCGCCTACACGTATCAGATCGTCCTGCCGGAGGGCACCGAACCGCCGGTCGCGACTCACACCGACGCGCTGCGTCAGCTCGAAGCGTGGGGCAGCCCGGTCGAACCGAACTGGAAGCGGTGCGATGGCCTGGACGCGCTCGTGGAGTTCTGCCGGATCTGGCGCGACGAGCGGCGCACGCTCGAATTCGAGACGGACGGCGTCGTCATCAAGCTCGACGACCTGGCGCTGCGCCGGCAACTCGGCACGACGGCGAAGTTTCCCCGGTGGGCGGTCGCGTTCAAGTTTCCGGCCGAACAGGCGGTGACGCGGCTCCTCAAGATCGACACGAACGTCGGCCGGACGGGCGCGGTGACGCCGTTTGCCGTGCTGGAACCGGTGCGCCTGAGCGGCACGATGGTGCAGATGGCGACGCTGCACAACGAGCAGGAGGTTGCGCGCCGGGACATCCGAGAGGGCGATCTCGTCCGCATCGAGAAGGGCGGCGACATCATCCCGAAAGTGCTCGGTCCGGTGCTGGAAGCGCGCGAGGGCGATCCGCCGAAGTGGCAGATGCCGACGGCCTGCAAGTTCTGCGGGAGCGCGCTCGTCAAGCCCGAGGAAGAGGTCATCTGGCGATGCGAGAACGCGTCGTGTCCGGCGCGAATTCGTCGCGGGCTCGAGCACTTCGCCTCCAGGCGCGCGATGAACATCGAAGGCCTCGGCGAGTCGCTCGTCGATCAGCTCGTGTCGACCGGACTCGTGCGCGACTACGCCGATCTGTACGCCCTGACGGTCGACCAGGTCGCGGCGCTCGAGCGGATGGGCAGGAAGTCGGCGACCACCCTGATCGGCGAGATCGACGCCAGCCGAACCGCCGAGCTCTCGAGGCTCCTGTACGCGATTGGCATCCGTCACGTCGGCGAAGGCGGCGCGCGGGCGCTCGCGCGCGCGTTTCGATCGATGCCGGCGCTCCGCGCCGCGACCATCGAAGCGCTGCAGGTCGTGCCCGACATCGGGCCGGTCGTCGCGCAGGCCGTGAAGAGTTTTCTCGGCGAGCCGACGAACGCGGCGCTGATCGATCGGCTCGCCGCGGCGGGCGTGCGGATGGAGGATGAAGCCGGCGACGAGCCGACCGTCGCCGACACGCCGCTCGCCGGTCAGACGTTCGTGATCACGGGCACGCTCGACGCGATGAGCCGCGAGGAGGCCGCCGAAGCGATCGTCCGGCTCGGGGGCAAAGTGAGCGGGTCTATCAGCCGAAAAACCAGTGGGCTGATCGTGGGCCGCGAGGCCGGCAGCAAGCTCGAAAAGGCCCGATCGCTTGGCGTCCGCGAGCTCGATGAGGCCGCATTTCTCGCACTTATAATGAGAAAAGAATGACCCGTCAGACGTTCGGCTACGTCGCGCTCACCGCCGTCGTGAGCTTCCTCCTCGGCGTCGTCGCGACCGGCACGCGGCCGGGTCGTCCGACGGAAGAACTGCCCGTGCGTCCGGGGGCGAACGCCGGGACGCCGATCACAATTGCGTCAGAGTCCTCGACCGCCCCCGGGGAAGGCGCCTCGGGTCAGACCATCGATTTTGCCGCCGTGGCGGCCCGCATGAATGCCGCCGTCGTGAACGTGGATGCCGCGTCGCGCGGGACCGACCCCCGCGGGCGGACCGCGCCGCGCTGGCGCCGCGACCTGGGTGACGATCCCAACGCGCCGCACGAGGGCTCCGGCAGCGGGTTCATCATCGACGCCGCCGGCTTCATCCTGACGAACTATCACGTCGTCGAAGGCGCCGACCGCATCACGATCACGCTCGGCGACGGCCGCGTGTTCAAGGCGGAGCTGGTCGGCATCGATCCGGCCATCGACGTCGCGCTGTTGCGCATTGCCGTGAACGGTCCGATCCCGGTCGCGCCGCTCGGCGATTCCGACACGCTGCGCGTCGGCGAGTGGGTCTGCGCGATCGGCAACCCGCTCGGGTACGTCCACTCGGTCACGGTCGGCGTCGTGAGTTTCCTCGGCCGCAAGCTGTTCGATCAGAGCCTCGACGCATTCATCCAGACCGACGCCGCCATCAGCTTCGGCAACAGCGGCGGGCCGCTCATCAACAGCCGCGGGCAGGTCGTCGGCATGACGACGGCGATCAGCGCGCAGGCGTCGAATATCGGATTTGCGATTCCGATCGCCCAGGTTGTGGCGGTGCTGCCGCAGCTTCGCGAGAACGGCCGCGTGGCGCGGGGCTACATCGGCGTCGGACTCACTGACCTCACCCCCGCGCTTCATCGCGCGCTCGGGCTCGATCCCGAGCGCGGCGCGCTCGTGCAGGACGTTTCGCCCGGCACGCCCGCGGATCGCGCCGGACTCAGGCCGTACGACGTCATCGTCGGCGCCGATCACCGGCCGATTCGCTCGGACGAGGACTTGATCCGGTACATCGCCGGCCGGCAGCCGGGATCGCAGGCGATGCTCGAGGTCTGGCGCGACGGCGGCGCGCGGCAGGTGTCGGTGAAGCTCACCGAGCGGCCGCTGCCGCAGTCCACGCGCTCGCGCAATCAGGTTTCCCAACAAGTCCGGCCCGCGGCCGGTCAGGACATGGGCCCGCTCGGCATCAGCGTCAAGGACCTCGACGCGGCGACGATGGTGCGGCAGGGGATTCCGTCGGGCCTCCAGGGCGTGCTCGTCGTGGACGTGGACTCGGCCGGCCCTGCCCGTCTCGCGCGCCTTCGCGCCGGCCACGTGCTGCTCGAGATCAATCGCCACCGGGTCGCCAGCGTCGCGGAATTCCAGGAGGTCGTCTCCGCGCTGCCGCCGGGCGCGACCGTGGCCGTCATGATCTACGATCAGCTCACCGACCAGCGGGTGATTGCGACCATCAATCCCGATTCGCGCCCATGAAAGCCCGGATCCTCGTCATCGATGACGAGCCGGCCATCCGCGACACAATGCGGATGACGCTGGAATACGACGGGCACGAGTGCCTCACCGCCGGATCGGGCCAGGAGGGGCTGACCCTCGCCGAGAAAGAGAATCCCGATCTCGTCTTTCTCGACATCAAGATGCCCGGCATGGACGGGCTCGAAGTCCTGAGCCGCCTGCGCGGAATGAACGAGGCGCTGCCGGTGGTGATGGTTTCGGCGCACGGCACCGCGACCACCGCACTCGAGGCCGGCCGGCTGGGCGCGTTTCGATTCATCGAGAAACCGCTGTCGAAGGACTACGTGCTCGACGCCGTGCGCGAGGGCCTCGAGCTGGGCACGCTGCGCCGCGAGAATCGCACGCTGCGGTCCGCGCTCGAGACGCGTCACCAGCTCGTCGGCGAGGGCACCGCGCTCAAAGCGATCATGGACCAGGTCCGCCGGGCCGCGCCGACCACCGCGACCGTGCTCATCCTCGGCGAGAGCGGCGTCGGCAAGGAGCTGATCGCGCGCGCCATCCATCGCAGCAGCCTGCGGGCGAAGGAACGGTTCGTCCAGGTCAACTGCGCGGCGATTCCCGAGGAGCTGATCGAATCCGAGCTCTTCGGCCACGAGCGCGGCGCGTTCACCGGCGCGACCGAAAAGCAGATCGGCAAATTCGAGATGGCCGACCGCGGGACGATCTTCCTGGACGAAGTCGCCGACATGAGCGCCAAGACCCAGGCAAAGGTCCTCCGCGTGCTGCAGGAGGGCGAGGTCGAGCGGCTCGGGTCCCAGCGGACGATCAAGGTGGACGTCCGCGTCATCGCCGCGACGAACAAGGATCTCGAAGAGGAGATCTCCGCCGGCCGGTTTCGCGAGGATCTCTACTTTCGTCTGAGCGTGATTCCGATCTCGGTGCCGCCGCTCCGCGAGCGGCTCGAGGACATCCCCGCGCTCGTGCAGTTCTTCAGCGCCCAGTTCAGCCGCGAGAACAACCGGCGGCCGGCCCGCTTTGCTCCCGGCGCGCTCGACGTCCTCCGTCAGGCGCGCTGGCGCGGCAACATCCGCGAGCTCCGCAACGTCGTCGAGCGGCTGCTCATCATGGGCGACCGCGATGCGATCGAAGCCGACGATGTGCGGAGTGTCGTGCGGTCCGACAGCCGCGGCGCCGCGCCGTCAACGACGGCCCCGGGCGCCGCGCAACCCGCGACCCTTCGCGAGTTCAAGGACTGGTCCGAACGCGCGTTCCTCGTCAACAAGCTCCGCGAGTTCGGCTGGAACATCTCCAAGACCGCCGAGATGATCGACACGCCGCGGAGCAACCTCTACAAAAAGCTCGAGCAATACGGCATCAAGCAGGAAACCGACGCCTGAGTGCGCCAAGTGCGCTAGGATCGATCATTCCGTCACAGCGGGCCAGACGATCGCCGCGCCGGAACGCCGCAAGGCGCGAAGGCGGGGAGGAAAGTCCGAACTCCGCAGGGCAGTGCGCCGGGTAACACCCGGTCGGGGCAACCCGAAGGACAGTGGCACAGAAAACATACCGCTCACCGTAGCCCGAAGCCCGCAAGGGCGGAGGGCGAAGGTGAGTAAGGGTGAAAAGGTGCGGTAAGAGCGCACCGCATCTGTCGTGAGGCAGATGGCACGCAAAACCCCGCACGGAGCAAGGCCAAATAGGGAGGCGCCCCGCGCCGGCGTGCAAACGCTGCGCGCGACGGGAAAGCGGATGGTCCCGTCCGAAGCCTCCGGGTAGGCTGCTCGAGCCCGTCAGCAATGCCGGGCCTAGAGGAATGATCGTTACGCCGGCTCGGCCGCAAGGTCGCGACGGCGGACAGAATTCGGCTTACGGCCTCGCTGTGGCGGAACCTCTTTTAGCCGGGGAGCTTCGCTTCCCGGACCCCTCTACTCGCTCGCTCGCGGGGGCCCCGATGCCCCGCTCCGCTCGCGAGGCGCGCGCCGTCGGCGCGCGTGCAGGAACTCCTTCATATCCTCGAGGCTCCCGGACTGCGGGTACAATCGCAAAACCATGCGGAGCAGACTTGTTCAGGCCGGTGTGATCGCGACTGTCGCCGCGGTCGGCGCCGCCATGCTCGTTGCGCAACAGCAGCAGCAGGGCGGACAGACCACAGGCGGCCAGCAGCAGACCGGCGGCCGCGGCGGTCGAGGCGGCGGCACGCAGGTCCAGCCCGGCCAGGAATGTCCGCCGGGCATGACGATGGTACGGCCGGGGAATTGCCAGGCGCCGCAGTTTCCGCCGCCGAGCATCGTCGACTATCGCCCGCGCAACACGCTGGTGACCGCCGCGCACCCGACGCCGAAAGCCAAGTTTCCCGCCATCGACTACCACGGCCACGCGGGCGGCCGACTCAACACGCCCGAAGGCCTGAACGGGCTCATGGCGGCGCTCGACCAGCTGAATGTGAAGCTCTTCGTGGCGGCCGATGGCATCTCCGGCGCCAATCTCGACCGCGTGATGAAGACGCTCGCTGCGTCGCCGCACAAGGACCGTGTCCGGCCGATGACGACGATCAACTTCAGCAACGTCGGACCGGGGTGGGCCGAGAAGGCCATCGCGCAACTCGAAGCGGACGTCAAAGCCGGCGCGGTCGGCGTGGGCGAGATCAGCAAGGGTTTCGGTCTGCGCACGCGCAAGCCGGACGGCTCGCTGCTCAAGATCGACGATCCCGAGCTCGATCCCGTGTGGGAGGCGTGCGCCCGGCTGAACATCCCGGTGTTCATTCACACCGCCGAGCCCCAGGAATTCTTCGAGCCAATCGATTTCAAGAACGAGCGCTGGCTCGAGCTGGCGCTGTTCAGCGACCGGCGCTATCCGCCCGATCAGTTTCCGCGCTTCGAAGAGCTGATGGCGCAGCGCGATCGGATGTTCAAGAAGCACCCGAAGACCCGGTTCGTCGCGGCGCACTTCGGCTGGCACGCCAACGACCTGGGGCGGCTCGGGAAGATGCTCGACGCGATGCCCAACGTCTACACCGAAATGGGCGCCGTGCTCTACGACATCGGCCGCCAGCCGCGCGGCGCGCACGATTTTCTGGTCAAGTATCAAGACCGCGTGCTGTTCGGCAAGGACGCGTTCGAGCCGAGTGAGTACCCCACGTACTGGCGCGTCCTCGAGACGAGGGACGAGTACTTCGACTACTACCGCGACTACCACGCCTTCTGGAAAATGTACGGCGTCGATCTCCCCGACGTCGTCTTGAAAAAGATCTACTACCAGAACGCGCTGCGGATCACGCCCGGCCTGCCGCAGACCGGCTGGCCGCGCTAGAGCCGTTCTCACTTCCCGTAGAGAGCAAAACCGACATGGGTCGCGAGACTTTCGGTCGAATCTACCAACTGGCTCGCTACAGGAGAGTGAGAACGGCTCTAATGGCCGGGACCTGTCCACGCCACTAGATGCCGACGTATCTCGTCACCGGCGGCGCCGGGTTCATCGGATCGCACCTCGTCGCGGAGCTCTTGCGCCGCGGCCAGTCGGTGCGGATTGCCGACAACTTCTCGACCGGTCTCCGTGTGAACCTGCCCGCGGGCTCGGCCGTCGATCTGGTCGAAGGGGACCTGGCCGACGCGGACGTCGCCCGCCGGGCCGTCGACGGCTGCACCTACGTCATTCATCAGGCGGCGATCCCCTCCGTGCCGCGCTCCGTGAAAGATCCTGTCGGCTCCAATCGCGCGAACGTCGACGCCACGGTGCAGGTGCTCGCGGCCGCGCGTGAGGCCGGCGCCAAACGCCTCGTCTTTGCGGGCTCATCGTCGGTGTACGGCAACGCCGCGGTGCTGCCAAAACGCGAAGACATGCGTCCCGCGCCGCTCTCGCCCTACGCGCTCCAGAAGCTCGTCGCCGAGCAGTATTGCCAGATGTTCACGAAGCTCTACGGCTTCGAGACGGTGACGACGCGGTATTTCAATGTGTTCGGGCCGCGCCAGCAGCCCGGATCGCCGTACTCGGGCGTCATTTCGCTTTTCATCGAGGCGCTTTCGGAAGGGAAGGCGCCCACCATCCACGGCGACGGCAAACAGACCCGCGACTTCACGTACGTCTCAGACGTCGTGGACGGGGTCCTGCGGGCCTGTGAAGCGCCCACTGCGGCTGGGGAAGTGATCAACGTCGCCGGCGGTGGACGCATCTCGCTCCTCGAAGTGCTGCGCACGCTCCAGACCATCCTTCGCAAGCAGGTCGACGCGACGTTTGGTCCACCGCGCGAAGGGGACGTGCGCGACTCACAGGCCGACATCCACAAGGCGCGGCAGATGCTCGGCTACGAGCCGCGCACGCCGCTCGAGGACGGGCTGCGGCGTACGGTGGAGTGGTACCTGTCGACTGCAGCGCCCACACGGGCCGGTTCGTAGCGAAAGAAATCAACCGCCAGTTGGGCGCCCTCGTGATAATCCCACGGCAAATCGCGTGGGACTCGGTTGCTAATCTCGCCAAACAGCTGTCTACTCTTGAGGTGGTCGGCTTCGCAGGTCGCGTCGCGTTGTCTAGTGGACCGTACTCGCTGAAGTACTACCAATGCTTCGGGCGAGTGGGGTGTAGGGTTTAGCGAGGCGCGAGCGGCGTAAACCAGAGGTTGATCTGGTCGAGTCGGAGGTACTTGCCGACAATCGTGTACCCGCGCGCCGCGAAATAATCCAAGATGTGCTGCCGTGTCTGGGGATGTGCTTCGATGCAGACAAGCCGAGGCATGAAGCGCCGCAGGTCGAAGCCAGCCAACGCCTGCGGCTCTGACAGTTCAATGTCCATCGAAATGAAGTCAATGTTCGTGATTGCCGCAGGTGCCAGTAGGTCGTTCAGGGTAATTGTCGGCACCTGTTTTGCGACGAGTGCGTCAGGAGTGTGCTGAGAGGTAAAATCCCGAGTCGCCGACGAGTACTGCTCATACCGCTTGGACACGAACATCGTCGCGGTGTCCTCGGAGCGATCGCTGACAAATAAGGCGAAGAACTTCGTATTGGGCCGCGACTTCTGGTAACTGGGCGCGTACGTATCTAGTGCGTCGATAGCAATGCCAGACTAGCCGAGTTGATCCTCGAGAAAATACGTGTTGCTGCCGACGCGGGCATCCGCAGAGCCGACGTCAAGGAATGTGCCGCCCCTCCTGTCTTGGAAGAAGTCGCGAATGATCCATTCTTCTGCGTTCTCAGACCATTTCTGCGACCCGTACTTGTCCCGAAGCCACTGGAGATCTCGCGGTGACACGAACGACTCGTGGTAATTGAGGACGAAATGGCGGCCGACACCGAAGCCAAGCACGAGCAGGAGGCCGCCAATGCAGGCGACTTCAATGAGGTCAAGGCCTCGCGATCGGGTCACTTTTTGCCGCACGTTCGCTCCTGCACGCCAGTTTCCGGACCAAGGGCCCACAGGGCGCGCTTTTGTGTTTCGGCCGATTGAGGTAACCACTGCAGGCGACGACCGGCGAGCGCGCACGCCGCTCGAGGACGGGCTGCGACGTACGGTGGAGTGGTACCAGTCGACTGCGGCGCCCACACAGGCCGGTTCGTAGCCAGCGCCGTCACCTCGGGTTGCCCCACAGCCCGGCTCATCAGTCATTCCGGAAACCACCGGCGTCATTTCCAGCGGCTCGCTCTGAGGGCGCAGCGGTCATCCGCTCGTCGCGGGTTCGCAAGTCTCCATTCAGCCATCACTTACGCGAGCGATCGACCTGCGCGACCGGTTGGCCGCGGCTTTGCCAGAGAGTCCTGTGGGATCAGGCCGGCCGAGCGGTAACAGTGCCGACTTCACCACTGCCAACGCGATCGATCCGGTCCTGCTCCCGCTGACTGAGGCGCGGCAGCGCGTCTATCCCTGATTTCACGCAAGACCGAGGCAGGCGGAGCCCTGCCGGAACGTGGAGAGCATCATGCGCAGGCTGTGTGTGACGGGTGCGATCGCACTCGTGCTTCTGTTATCCGGACCGTCCCGCGAGTCGCAGGCCCAAACCGCTTCCCAGTCGTCGCCCTCGGCCCAGCCGGCCGCGGCGGCCCTGGTGAACCTGAACACCGCGACCGTCGCCGACCTGGCCAAGCTGCCGGGCATTGGACCGGCCGTGGCGGCGCGCATCGTCGAGTACCGACAGAAGAACGGCGGCTTCAAGAAGGCGGAAGAGCTGATGAACGTCAAGGGCATCGGCGAAAAGACCTTCCTCAAACTGAAGCCGCTCGTGACCATCGCGCCGCCGAAGACCACCGAGCGATGACGCTCCGGCGGCGCCACGGAACGCCACTTGACTTGACGTGGTATTCGGCGGCTCTTCAGGAGCGTCGGCGCAGCCGACCACGTCGAGTCAAGTGGGTTCCGGGATCAAAAAGCGAAGGTTATTCGCTGGTCGAACTCCTGCTTGTGCTGGTCGCGGCGACGACCTTCGTGTCAGTCGCGCTGCCGCTGACGAAGACCAGCACCGACGCAGGCCGGGCACGACACGCCGGCAGCTTCGTCGCCGCGCGGTTCCGGCTGGCGCGGCAGCAGGCGGTGGCACGGACGGCAACGGTCGGGTTGGTGTTCGACCTGGTGAACGGCCGATGGCAGGTGCGGGTTTGCGCGGACGGAAACGCGAACGGCTTGCGGCGCGCGGAGATCGCGGCCGGCGTGGATCGATGCTTCGAAGGCCCGCACGATCTGGAATCGCTGTTCCCAGGTATCCGTGTCGCGGTGGACAACACGCTCCGAGGCCCAGGCGGCGAACCTCCGTCACCGGATCCCGTGCGATTCGGCGCCTCAAACATCGCCAGCTTCTCCGCGTCTGGAAGTTGCACTGCCGGGTCGCTGTTCCTCAGATCTTCGCAGAACTTGCAGTACGCCGTGAGAATCGCGGGGGTGACCGGGCGGACCCGGATCCTCAGATACAACTCGGCGACCGGAACCTGGGACGAGATATAGCAGGTTGCTGAAAAAGCCAGCAACCTGCTAGGCCGGGTAGCGATGGGCCGACGAATCGCCGGACGGGCGAGCAGGGGAATGCGCTACCCGCGCCCGGTTGGAATGGAATGCCGTCGTCGGGACCGGCAGCGGATTGACGGTTGGCATCACAGTTGAAGCGCTGTTCGCGCTTGGGGGCAGGGCGATGCTCGTGGGTCAGAGTTTGCTGATGAAGGAGCTGCGCGCGCGACTGGCGCGCATCGCGGACACGAACTTCACGGTGCTCGTGGAGGGAGAGAGCGGCGCCGGAAAGGAGCTCGTTGCGCGCGAGATTCACAACGGCAGCCATCGCCATCGAGGGCCATTCGTGGCAGTCAATTGCGCGGCCCTGGTCGAAACGCTTCTCGAAGCCGAATTGTTCGGCATCGAGGATCGGACGGCAACGGGCGTCAAAGGCCGGCGCGGCAAATTCGAGCTGGCGCACAAGGGCACGCTGTTTCTCGACGAGGTCGGCGATCTCTCGCCAACCGCCCAGGCGAAGCTGCTTCGCGTGCTCCAGGACTGGTCGATCGAGCGCGTGGGTGGGCAGGCTCCGCATCACGTGGATGTGCGCGTCATCGCCGCCACGAATCGCAGCCTGAGGACCCTGGTGGACAGCGGACGGTTCCGCGCGGACCTCTACTACCGGCTCGCGGGTGTCGAAGTCTACGTGCCGCCGCTCCGCGCGCGGCGCGACGACATTCCTCTGCTCGTCAGCCACTTTGCCGCGGGATATCGGCGGACCCGGTCACTCTCGCTGACCGCTCCCGCGCTCGAGGCGCTCATGGCCTACGACTGGCCCGGCAATGTTCGGCAGCTTGCACGGGCGCTCGAACGAGCCGTGGCGCTTGCGCCGGGGCCGGCCGTCACGGTGACCGATCTGCCGGGCGAGATCTCGAGCGACTACCAGGACCTGCTCCGCGAGGTTCCGGCCCGCGACGACTCGCTTCGGGCCTGGAGCAGTCGATACGTGCGGCTCGTCCTCGAGCGGTGTGAGGGCAACAAGCGGCGCGCCTGCCAGATTCTGGACATCACGTACCACACACTGCAGTCGCACCTCGACTATGGGTCGCCGCTCGCGAGCGTCAAGCCGAAGGCGGATCTGCCATTGCGCGAGCCGACGGCTGAGATGACGCAGCCGTGCGAGCGAACGTTGTAGTGCGCCCGCGTCGCTAAGGGTGGAGGCGGGTACCCCGTGAAGTCGCCGACGGCCGGATAGCCGGACGCCAGAGTTTCTGGCAGTTCAGACGGATCAGGTTCCGGGACAAGGCCGGGCCGCGATCCGCTTGGTCCGGGTGTCCCGGACCGGGAGAAATGCTCATGAAAGAGAAAGTGCACGTGATCGCCGCCGCGGCTCTGGTCGCCGCCGCGGTGGTGTCGATCGTTCCCGCGGCCGGTGCCCAGCAGGTGCCGCTGCAACGGCAAGTCGATGCGCTCACCGGCGCGGAAGTTCGCCTGTATCACGGCGAGCGGCCGGGCAAGGAAGTACGGGTCGAGATTCAGGATCCCTCCGTCCTGATCCGCAAGGAGATCGTGAACGGCACGTCCGTGACCACGATCGCGTCCGGCACCGAGCGAATCTCACTGGCGCTGAGCCGCCACGGGTTCGTGGTCACGAGTGGGGACCAGCGCGTTGACGCGGATCGTGAGCATCCCGATCGCGTCGAGGCCGCGCGCCAGATCGTTGCGCGTTCGAACGCGGTGAAGCGGGCGACGACGCTGCTTGGCAAACTGGCGGCTGGACCGGTATCGGCGCTCCGTCACACCGCCAGAATCACGCGCGCGACGCTGCTTTCGGCCGCCGGAGATTCGACCGGCAAGCGTGAGCTGTCGACCTGGGCGCGCGCCGCCCGCGACGAGATCAAAGTGAAGCCGGTCTCGGACGAACAGGGGGGCCCGGGTCAATGCTGGTACCTCTATGCGCTCGAGGCCATTGCGGCCTACATCGAATACGAGGACTGCATGAACCAGCTCTACTGGTACGAAATCCTCGACATGATCGGCTGCGCCCTCATCTACGACCTGCGCGCGATTGGCGCGTTCTCGTGGTGGATCACCTGCGTCGGATTCCGCGCCTAGCTTCGTGACGCGACTCGGGCCGTCTCCGCAACTCTTCATCGTTTCTTCGGGAGGTCTGTGATGTCCGTGTGGAGAATCGTCCTGATCGTCCTGATCACGTTCCTGGTCACGGCGACGATGATGCCGATGGTGCTCGTCGGCGTGCCGGCCGCGCGCGACGAGACGGTCGGAGTGTCGATCATGGGCGGGATCATGATCGTGGTGTTCGCGGGGATCTGGTTCGTCTGGGCGAAATTCGGCGCGCGGAGGTAGGCCCCGGCTGGCGGCGCGAAGCCGCCAGCCGGGCGCGGCGGTCGGGACCTCGGCCGCCATCCTCGGCCGACATCCTCGGCCGCCATCCTTGACCCTCCGCCGAACGCGATAGTACGTTGTACGGCCCTGCCGCGCTGGCGACGTCGCCACGCGGTCAGCCTTTCGCCCATGTCGTCCAGCCCGGCCGCGCTGAAGAAAACCCCGCTGAATAACCGCCACCGCGCCAGTGGCGGCCGAATGGTCGAGTTTGCCGGCTGGGAGATGCCGGTCGAGTACACGGGCATCTCCGATGAGCACCTGGCGGTCCGCACCCGAGCCGGGCTGTTCGACGTGAGCCACATGGGCGAGATCGAGATCGCCGGAACCGACGCGCTCTCGCTCGTCCAGGTCCTGACGAGCAACGACGCCTCACGGCTCTCCGTGGGGCAGGCGCAGTACTCCGCGCTCATGACGCCCACCGGGACGTTCGTAGACGATGTGCTGGTATATCGGTTGGCGGACGACCACTACATGCTGGTCGTCAACGCCGGCAACATCGTGAAGGACTACGACTGGATCGCCGCCGAGGGCCGCAAACGCGGCGGTGATACCGCGGTCGTGAACGCCAGCTCCCGGTACGCGCTGATCGCGCTGCAGGGACCGGAAGCCCAATCCGTCTTGCAGAGTCTGACCGCCATCGACCTCTCGGCGATCAAATACTACTGGTTCAGCCACGGGGAAGTCGCCGGAGTTCGCGTCACGGTCTCGCGGACGGGGTACACCGGCGAGGATGGGTTCGAAATCTTCGTCCCTCCCGCGCTCGCCGAACGCGTCTGGGCCGCGCTGCTCGATGCCGGCCGCACGGTGGACCTGCGGGCCTGCGGCCTGGGCGCGCGCGACACTCTGCGGCTCGAAGCCGCGATGCGCCTCTACGGCAACGACATGGACGACCAGACGACCGTCCTCGAGGCGGGGCTCGGGTGGATTGTCGGCTGGCAAAAGAGCGATTTCCTGGGCGCCGAACGGCTGCGCGAGCAGAAGGCGAACGGGCTGGAGCGCAAGCTCGTCGCTTTCGAAATGCAGGGGCGCGCGATCGCGCGGCACGGCTATCCGGTCCTGGACGGCGACACGCCGGTCGGCGTCGTCACCAGCGGCACCCACACGCCGTTTCTCAAGAAAGCGATCGGCTTTGCGATGGTGCCGGCGACGATGTCGGCCGTGGGCACGCCGCTCGACGTCGAGATTCGCGGCCGGAAAGGGCGCGGCCAGGTCGTGCCCGAGCCGTTCTACAAGCGGCCGAAGAAACCGGCGGTCAGGTAGGGCGGACTGGTCTCTAAGTCCGCCACGTACGGCGGGTAGCACTAGAATAAGTGGATCGTTCCGGGAACCCACGGCCCGCAGGGCAGGACATCCGCATGTATCCAACCGATTTGAAATACACGAAAGACCACGAATGGGTCCGGCTGCAGGATGGCGAAGCCGCGGTCGGCATCACGGACTTCGCGCAGCGCCAGCTGGGCGACGTGGTGTTCGTCGAGCTGCCCGACGTCGGGCGCACGCTGAAGCAGGGCGAGGCCTTCGGGACGATTGAGTCGGTCAAGGCGGTCTCCGAGCTCTTCTCGCCGGTCTCGGGCGAGGTCGTCGCGGTCAATCCCGATCTGGCGAACCACCCCGAGACGGTAAACGCCAAGCCGCACGAGACCTGGATGATTCGCCTCAAGCCGAACGCGGTCGCCGAAGCCGACGCGCTGCTCGATGCCGCGGCCTATAACAACCTGACCAAGTAGACGTGTCCGACCAATTTCAAGAACGCCACCTCGGTCCGCGCGACGAGGACATCGAGCGAATGCTGCGCGTCATCGGGACGCGCTCGCTGGACGCCCTGATCGACGAGATCGTCCCCGCCGACATCCGGCTGAAGCGCCCGATTGCGTTGCCGGACGCCGAATCCGAGTTCCGCTATCACCAGCGTCTCCGGGAAATCGCGGCCACCAACCGCGTGTGCCGCAGCTACATCGGGCTGGGCTACCACGACACGATCACGCCGGCCGTCATCCAGCGCAACGTGTTCGAGAATCCCGGCTGGTACACGCCGTACACGCCCTATCAGGCCGAGATTGCCCAGGGCCGGCTCGAATCGCTCCTGAATTTTCAGACGATGGTGAGCGATTTGACGGGGATGGCGGTGGCCAATGCGTCGCTGCTCGACGAGGCGACGGCCGCGGCCGAGGCGATGGCGCTCCTCAATCGCGTCCACAAAGGCACCGGCGCGTCCACGTTCGTCGTCTCCAATTGCGTCTTTCCACATGTCCTGGACGTCATCCGCGCGCGCGCGGAACCGATCGGGATCACAGTCCGGGTGGAAGACGTCCAGTCGGCGACGTTCGGAAGCGATGTCTTTGGCGTATACGTGCAGTCGCCGGACGACCACGGCGAGGTGAGCGATCTCAGCGCGTTGATCAAGCGCGCGCAGGACGCGGGCGCGCTCGTGGCGGTCGGCGCCGATCTGCTTGCGCTCGCGCTGGTCACGCCCCCCGGTGAATGGGGCGCAGACGTCGTGGTCGGCAACTCCCAACGATTCGGCGTGCCGCTCGGCTACGGCGGACCCCACGCGGCGTTCTTCGCGACCCGCGAGAGTTTCGTCCGGCAGGCGCCGGGACGCATCATCGGCGTCTCGGTGGACACGCGCGGACGTCGCGCATACCGGATGGCGCTCCAGACGCGCGAGCAGCACATCCGTCGCGAGAAGGCGACGTCGAACATCTGTACGGCGCAGGCGCTGCTGGCGAACATCGCGGCGTTCTACGCCGTCTTCCACGGACCGGGGGGCATCACGGCGATTGCCGCGCGCGTGCACGACCAGACGTCGCGGCTGGCGAAGGCGCTGACGTCAATCGGCTGGCGGCAGACGAACGAGGCGTACTTCGACACGATCCGCCTCGAGCCGGGCAGCGAGGCGGCGCGTGTCGATGCCGTACGCGCGGCGGCCGAGGCCCGCGGAATCAACTTCCGGTATCCCGAACCTGGCGTGGTGCAGATCTCCCTGAACGAGACGGTGTCCGAGACAGACCTGCTCGACATCCTGTCGGTGTTCGCCGAGACCGGGAATGCGAACACCGTCACGTTCGCCACGGCTGGCTCGGCAATCTCGCTGCCCGAGCGGCTGCGCCGGCGGACCGCGTTCCTGGCACACCCGGTGTTCAACGCGCATCACTCCGAGACCGAGATGATGCGGTACGTCCGCAGTCTCGAGCGCAAGGACATCGGCCTCGACACGGCGATGATCCCGCTCGGGTCCTGCACGATGAAGCTCAACGCGGCGGCCGAGATGATGCCGGTGAGCTGGGCCGAGTTCTCGCGGCTGCATCCGTTCGCGCCGCTCGATCAGACCGCCGGGTATCAGCGAGTGTTCCGCGAGCTCGAAGCCGGACTTGCCGAACTGACGGGCCTCCCGGCGGTGTCCCTGCAGCCGAATTCTGGCGCCCAGGGTGAGTTTGCCGGCCTGCTCGTGATCCACGCGTACCACGCGGCGCAGGCCCAGTCGAAACGAAACGTCGCGCTGATTCCGCAGTCCGCGCACGGGACCAACCCGGCCAGCGCGTCGATGGCGGGGATGCAGGTCGTGATCGTCGCGACCGACAGCACCGGGAACATCGACGTCGACGACCTGCGCGCGAAAGCGGCCACGCATCGCGATCGGCTGTCCTGCCTGATGGTGACGTACCCGAGCACGCACGGCGTGTTCGAGCATCGCATCCGCGAGGTGTGCGCGATCGTGCACGAGCACGGCGGGCAGGTCTATATGGACGGCGCGAACCTGAATGCGCAGCTGGGTCTCACGAGCCCGGCCGCGATTGGCGCCGACGTGTGCCATCTCAATCTGCACAAGACGTTCGCGATTCCGCACGGCGGCGGCGGCCCCGGCATGGGCCCGATCGCCGTGGCCGCGCACCTGGCGCCATTCCTCCCCGGTCACGCGCTCGTCAGGACCGGGGGCGCGCAGGCGATTCCGGCGGTGTCGGCGGCGCCGTGGGGGAGTGCGAGCATCCTGCTGATTTCGTATGGCTACCTGCGGATGCTGGGCGCGGCGGGCGCGACGGAGGCGACCCGCATCGCCATGCTGAACGCCAACTATTTGAAAGCGCGCCTCGAGCCGCACTATCCGGTGCTGTACGCGGGCGCGAAGGGCCGCGTGGCGCACGAGTTAATCTTCGATCTCCGCCCGTTCAGACAGCGCACGGGCATCGACGAGCAGGACGTCGCCAAGCGGCTGATGGACTACGGCTTCCACGCGCCGACGGTCTCATTCCCCGTGCCCGGTACCTTGATGGTGGAGCCGACGGAAAGCGAGCCGGTGGAGGAGCTGGATCGGTTCTGCGACGCGATGATCGCGATCCGCGCCGAGATCGAAGCCGTCGCGACGGGACACGCCGACGTTGCCGATAACGTGCTGAAGCACGCGCCGCATACCGCCGAGGATGTCTCGGCCGACGAGTGGCCGCACGTCTACTCGCGCGAACAGGCCGCGTACCCGCTGCCGGCGCTGCGTCACCGCAAGTTCTGGCCGCCGGTGTCCCGAATCGACAATCCGTACGGCGATCGGAATCTCATGTGCGCCTGCCCGCCGATTGAAGCCTACGCTTCGCCGGACGAGCAGACCGTTTCAGTCGGCGACACAAAGAAATCGTAGGGTGTGACGCACGTCCTGGCACTCACCCCGCCAGACACGCGCTTTTCTTCACTTCCTGCACCCCTTCACTCCCTTCATGTCCTCTTTCTGAATGCCGCTAACAGCCGCTTCGTCATCTCCCCTGGCTTCCCGTCCCCGATCGTCTGGTCGCTGACGGCGATCACGGGCGTCACCTCGCGCGTCGTGCCCGTGATGAACGCCTCCTGCACGCGCTCGAGATCGGCCGGTGTCAGCCGGGACTCGCCCCCGGAAATCCCCAGCTCGGCCGCGAGCTCGAGCACCAACTCCCGTGTGATGCCAGGCAGGAGGCCCGCCGAGAGCGGCGGCGTGAGCACGCGGCCGTCGCGGACGACGAAAAAGTTCGACTGCGAGCACTCGACCAGCTCGCCGGCCTGATTCTGCATGAGCGCCTCTTCGGCACCCTGGCGCAGCGCCTCCTGCATCGCCAGCGCGTTGTTGATGAGGTTGTTCGACTTGATCATGGGGTTCAGCGCCTGCGGGTGATTGCGGCGCACGCTCACCAGCGCGAGCTTGATGCCCTGCGAGAACGTCCGTTCGGGCGGGACGGGAAAGGGCTTCACGATGATCACGAGCGACGGCTTCGGCGTGGCCGCCGGGTTGTAGGTCAGCTCGCCGACGCCGCGCGTGAGCAGGACGCGGATGTACGCCTCCGCGTCCTGGCCACCGGAGCCTTGGCCGAGGTGGCTGGCGAGCTCCGGATGCGCCGCGACCGTCTCGTCGATCCGCGCGTGCAGCTCGGCGTCCGAGAACGGCACGTCGAGCGCCATCAGCGACGCCGACTGGCGCAACCGACGCATGTGGCGGTCGAACAGGAACGGCCGCCGTTGGTAGGTCCGGAGCGTCTCGTACACGCCCTCGCCGTAGAGAAACCCGTGGTCGAACACCGGCACCGACGCGTGCTCGGCGTCGGCGATCTTTCCGTTCACGTAGACGACTGCGCTCATAGTGGCGCCGCTATTCTAAAGAGAAACCGGGGGGCTTCGCCCCGCCGGACCCCCCATCGCCGTCGCTCGCGGGGCCCCATACGCCCGCTCCGCTCCGGCGGGCGCGCCCTTGGCGCGCGTGGCGACCGCGCATGGTACTCTCCTTTCCCTCATCATGCGCGTGCTGAACAGCCGGCAGATGCGCGACGCCGACCGCCGGACCATCGAAGACCTCGGCATTCCCTCCCTCCAGCTCATGGAAACCGCGGGCCGGCAGGTCGTCGCGGCGATGGAGGCGGGCTTCGAGCGGCTGCCGTCGATGCGCGTCGCGGTGCTGTGCGGCAAGGGCAACAACGGAGGCGACGGGTTCGTCGTCGCCCGCACCCTGTTCGACAGAAAGGTCTATGCTCGCGCGTTCCTGATCGGCCAGATCGCGGACGTCAAAGGGGACGCGCGAACGAACCTCGATCGTCTGCGGACCCTCGGCGCCGATGTCGTGGAAATCGCCGACGCTCGAGCGTGGGCCGAGCAGCGGACCGGCATCCTCGACTCCGACCTGATCGTCGACGCGCTCGTCGGGACGGGCCTGAACGCGCCACTCACAGGCCTCCTGAGCACGGTCGTCGCCGACGTGAACGGGAGTGGCCGGCCCGTCGTCGCAATCGATGTCCCGAGCGGGCTGTCAGCGGATTCCCACGAGCCGATCGGTCCGGCGATCCAGGCGAGCCTGACCGTGACGCTGGCGACGCCCAAACTTCCCCTGGTGCTGCCGCCCGCCGAGGCGCTCGCGGGGAGGCTCGCGGTGGCCGACATCGGCATCCCGCCTGAGGCCATCGCCGGCGTCGACGGCCCGTGGATCGAGATGCTCACGACGGACGCGATGCGCGGGCTGGTGACGCCGCGCGCGTCCGCTGGGCACAAGGGCGACTACGGGCGCGTGCTCGTCGTGGCCGGCTCTCGCGGAAAGACGGGGGCGGCGGCGCTCTCGGCGATCGCGGCGCTTCGATCCGGCGCGGGACTCGTCACGGTCGCGACGCCGGCGAGCTGTCTGCCGATCATCGCGTCGCTTGGCGCCGAATACATGACCGAACCGCTGGACGAGAGCGACGATGGCACCGTGGCGTCGAGCGCCGTCGATCGGATTCTCGAAATCAACGCGGACGTTCTGGCGATCGGTCCGGGTCTCGGTCAGTCGCCATCCGCGCGCGCGGTCGCGCAGGCGGTCGTCGAGCGCGCCCGCGTCCCGATCGTCGTCGATGCGGACGGACTGAATGCCTTCGTCGACGAGGCCGATCGGCTCAAAGGCCGGCCGGACGCGCCGATCGTGATCACTCCGCATCCAGGAGAAATGGCGCGACTGACGGGCCTCTCGATCGAGGCCGTCCAGGCGCGGCGTCTCGAGGTGGCACAAGAGTTCGCCGCCGCGCATCGTGTGTGCGTGGTCCTCAAAGGCCACCGCACCGTGATCGCGTCGCCGGACGGGAAGACGTACATCAACATGACGGGCAATCCCGGCATGGCCACGGGCGGGACGGGAGATGTACTCACTGGCGCGATCGCGGCCTGGATCGGCCAGCTCGGGGACGTCGAGAAGGCGACGACGCTCGCGGTTCACCTGCACGGGCTGGCCGGCGATCTCGCAGCGGCCGACCAGGGTGAAGTCGGGATGATCGCCGGCGACGTCGCGGCGCGGCTCGGCGCGGCCGTGCTCGTGCTCACCGGACGCCGCCAGGGGGCATCATCGAAGCCGTGAGCGTTCGCATCACGGCGTCCGAAGCCGAAACGATCGCCGCGGGCCGCGAGCTCGGGTTGGGTCTGTCGCCCAGCGCGGTCGTCCTGCTCGAGGGCCCGCTCGGTGCGGGCAAGACCGCCTTCGTCCGCGGGCTCGCGATCGGTCTCGGCTGCGATGGCGACGACGTCTCGAGCCCGACGTTTACGATCGTTCAGGAGTACCGCGGCCGCGTGACGCTGCAGCACGTCGACCTGTATCGGCTGGGTCCCGCCGAAGTCGCCGACCTGGCGCTCGAGGACCTGATGGACGGCACCGTCGTCGCCGTCGAGTGGCCCGATCGCTGGCGCGAGGCGCCGGCCGACGCGATTGTCGTGAAGATCCAGCCTCTCGACGGCGACCGCCGTCAGATTGAGATCTCCGAAGCTCAAGAAGTCTGAACTCCGAGGTTCGAAGTTCAGGCTGCGTCATTCGACGCGGTAGTTCGGGGCTTCCTTGGTGATGATGACGTCGTGGACGTGTCCTTCGCGGAACCCCGCGGCCGTGACGCGCCGGAGCTGGACATCGCGTTGGAGGGCCGCCACGTTGGCGCACCCGCAGTAGCCCATGCCGGCGCGAAGACCGCCGATCAGCTGGTGGATCATCGCGGCCACGCTGCCTTTGTGGGCCACGCGTCCCTCGATGCCTTCGGGCACGAGCTTGTTCGAGGACTCGGGATGGCTGCTGTCGAGGTCGAACTCGTCCTGGAAGTACCGGTCTCGGCTGCCGCGGCGCATCGCGCCGATGGATCCCATGCCGCGGTACTCCTTGAAGCTCCGGCCCTGATACAGGATGATCTCGCCCGGGCTCTCGTCCGTGCCCGCGAACAGGCTTCCAATCATCGCGGCGCTCGCGCCGACCGCCATCGCCTTCGTGATGTCCCCCGAGTAGCGAATCCCGCCGTCGGCGATGATCGGGATGTCGCGCTCGGCGGCCGCCTGCGCGCATTCGGCGATCGCCGTGATCATCGGCACGCCGATGCCGGCCACCACCCGCGTCGTGCAGATCGATCCGGCGCCGATGCCGACTTTCACCGCGTCCACGCCGCGATCGATCAGCGCCCGCGTGGCCGCGGCGGTCGCGACGTTCCCCGCGATCAGATCCATGTCCGGATAGCGCTCGCGCAGGCGCGCCACCATGTCGAGCACGCCCTGCGAGTGACCGTGCGCCGTGTCGATCACGAGCACGTCCACGTGTGCGTGCACCAGCGCGTCGGCGCGGTCGAACGTGTCGGCGCTGACACCCACGGCCGCGCCCACGCGCAGCCGTCCGAGCGCGTCCTTGCACGCGTTCGGATACTTGATCAGCTTCTGGATGTCCTTGACGGTGATCAGGCCCTTCAGCCGGAAGTCCGCGTCGACGACGAGCAGTTTCTCCACTTTGTGGAGATGAAACATCTCGCGCGCCTGGTCGAGCGTCGTGCCGACCGGCACGGTCACCAGCTGCTCGCGCGTCATGATCTCCGAAATCGGCCGATCGACCTGGCTCTCGAACCGAAGGTCGCGATTGGTCAGGATGCCGACGAGCCGGCCTTCCTTGCTTCCATCTTCCGTGATCGGCACGCCGCTGATGCGGTAGCGCTTCATCAGATCGAGCGCTTCGAAGATCCGGTGCCGGGGTGAGAGCGTGATCGGGTTGACGATCATCCCGCTCTCCGATCGCTTCACGCGATCGATTTCCGACGCCTGCTCCTCGACGCTCAAGTTCTTGTGGACGACGCCGAGGCCGCCTTGCTGGGCCATGGCAATCGCCAGCCGGTTTTCGGTGACGGTGTCCATCGCCGCGCTGAGCAGCGGCACGTTCAATCGGATGCGGCGGGTGAGGCGGGAGCTCACGTCCACCTGGCTCGGCAGCACGCGTGAGTGCTGCGGCACGAGCAGGACGTCGTCGAACGTCAGGGCTTCGGTGAGACCGTTTGCGATTTGTTTCGCCGCCGCCAGCCGCTCGGCTTCAATCAGCGCAGTGTCTTTGGGCACGGCAACCTCTAATATCCCGGAAAGCACTTGACGTGACGTGGTCGGCTGCGCCGGAGCTCCTGAAAAGCCGCGGATACCACGTCACGTCACGTGCTTTCCTTCTACGCTCCATGGCATTTCTTGTACTTCTTCCCGCTTCCGCACCAGCAGGGATCGTTCCGGCCGACTTTCGGCTCGTCGCGACGCACCGTCTTGACCTCGGCGTCGTCGCCGCCCGTCCGCGCGGGTCTGGGCGGGCCGGACCCCAGCGCCGCTCGCTGCGGCCCTGACGTCGACGACGTGGATCCCCCGGTGAACGTCATCGGGGACGGGCGTCGTGGCGGCGTTCGCACGGGCAAGGGAGACGCGCCGCCTGGCTCGCCCCCTGGCGCGCCGCCTTCGGCGACCACGGGGCGCACGCGCCAGAGATACCGGACCATGTCGTCGTCGATCCGGTCCTTCATGGCCTGGAACAGCGTGAAGCTCTCACGCTTGTACTCGACGAGCGGGTCTTTCTGGCCGTAGCCGCGCAGGCCGATCCCTTCCTTCAAGTGGTCGAGGCTGTAGAGGTGATCCTTCCACTGCGCATCGACGATCTGCAGCATGATGTCTCGCTCGACGCGCCGCAGGATCGACGGGTCGATCGCGAGGAGCTTTTCCTTGTCCTCGTAGCGCGCGACGGCGAACTCGTAGATGCGGTCGGGCATCTCGGCCGCCGGGACGTTCTCGAGGCCGAGTCCCGCCACAGCGGCCGGCTCGATGCCGAAGAGGTCGCTCACCGCTGTGGCCAGCGCGACCAAGTCCCACTGCTCGGGATCGTGGTCCTTGTTCGCGTGCGTGTCGACCAGGCTCGCGACCAGCTCCTCGGCGATCGTCATGAGATAGCCGCGCGTGTCGACGGTTTCGGTCTCGCCCTCGCTTTCGCCCAGCGTGATCTTGCCCTCGAGCAGTTCGCGGCGCAGCGAGTACACCTGCTCGCGCTGCTTGTTCATGACGTCGTCGTACTCGAGGAGGTGTTTGCGGGTGGCGAAGTTCTGCGCCTCGACCTGTTTCTGCGCGCGCTCGATCGCCTTGGTGACCATGCCGTGCTCGATCGGCACCCCTTCTTCCATGCCGAGCCGCTGCATGAGGCCGGAAATCCGGCCGGACCCGAAGATCCGCATCAGGTCGTCTTCGAGCGACAGATAGAAGCGTGACGAACCGGGGTCGCCCTGCCGTCCCGCGCGCCCGCGCAGCTGGTTGTCGATGCGCCGCGCTTCGTGGCGCTCGGTGCCGATGATGTGGAGGCCGCCCACGCCCACCACGACCTCGTGCTCGGCGTCGGTCTGCGCCTTGAACTCCGCGAAGGTCCGCTCGTATTCCTTCCGCGGCACCCGGTAGAAGCTTTCGAGGTGGTAGAAGTAGACGAAGTCGTCGTCGTCGACGAACTTCTCTTCGCCCTTCGGCAGCCGCTCGGCGATCTGCGCGGCGAGGCTCTGCTGCCGCGCCATGAATTCGGGATTGCCGCCGAGCAGGATGTCGGTGCCGCGGCCGGCCATGTTGGTCGCGATCGTCACGTTGTCCTTGCGTCCGGCCTGCGCGACGATTTCCGCTTCCTGCGCGTGGTACTTCGCGTTCAGGACCACGTGTTTGATCCCGCGCCGCTTGAGCATGCCCGAGAGCCGCTCGGACTTCTCGATCGACACCGTGCCGACGAGCGTCGGCCGCCCCGATTCCTGCTGCGCGACGATGTCGTTCAGAATCGCCTCGTATTTTTCCTTTTCGGTCCGGTAGACGCTGTCCGGCTCCTCCTTGCGGAGGAGCGGCCGGTTGGGCGGCGCGACGATGACGTCGAGCTTGTAGATCTTGGCGAACTCTTCGGCCTCGGTCTCGGCCGTGCCCGTCATCCCCGAGAGCTTCTGGTACTTGCGGAAGTAGTTCTGGAACGTGATGGTCGCAAGCGTCTGGTTCTCGCGCTCGATCTTGACCTTCTCTTTGGCCTCGACCGCCTGGTGCAGGCCGTCGCTCCATCGCCGTCCGGGCATCAGACGCCCGGTGAACTCGTCGACGATGACGACCTGGCCTTCTTTGACCATGTACTCGACGTCGAGCTTGAACAGCGTGTGCGCCCGCAGCCCCTGGTGGATGTGGTGGAGCAGCGGCATGTTCGCCGGGTCGTACAGACCCCCCGATCCGGCGACGAGTCGATGCGCGAGCATCTTCTCGGCCTTGGCCATGCCGGTCTCGGTCAGCTGCACGGTCTTGTGCTTCTCGTCGACGAGATAGTCGCCGGTCGTCTCGAGCGCCTCGCGATCCTCGGCCTTGACGTTGCCCTGGGTGACGGCCCCCGGCGCCAGCTTGGGGATGATCCGATCGACCTCGTAGTAGAGATCGGTCGATTCCTCGGCGGGGCCGGAAATGATCAGCGGCGTCCGCGCCTCGTCGATCAGGATGCTGTCGACCTCGTCGACGATCGCGAACTGGTGGCCGCGCTGCACGAAGTTCGCGAGATCGAACTTCATGTTGTCGCGCAGGTAGTCGAATCCGAACTCGTTGTTGGTGCCGTACGTGATGTCCGATCCGTACGCGACCTGCCGCTCCGGGTCGGTCAGTTCATGCTGGATGACGCCGACGGACATCCCCAGGAACCGGTAGATGCGGCCCATCCATTCGGAGTCGCGGCGGGCGAGGTAGTCGTTGACGGTCACGACGTGGACGCCCTTGCCGCCCAGGGCGTTCAGGTACGCGGGCAGCGTCGCGACGAGCGTCTTGCCCTCGCCGGTCTTCATCTCGGCGATGCGCCCGGCGTGCAGCACGCAGCCGCCGATGAGCTGCACGTCGAAGTGCCGCATGTTGAGCATCCGGCGGCCGGCCTCGCGGACGACGGCAAATGCCTCGGGCAGCAAGTCATCGAGCGGCTCGCCGCGGGTCGCGCGCTCGCGCAGCTCCGCGGTCCGCCCGCGCAGCTGCGCGTCGGACAGCGGCGTGGTCGCGGGCTCGAGCTCGCTGACTCGGGAGACGATCGGCCGCAGTCGTTTCAGCTCGCGCTCGTTCTGCGTGCCGATGACCTTGGCCAGGAGGGTGTTGATCATGCGGGCGGCCAGCGACGCGTGTGCCCGACGCGGAGGGCGAAGCGAACCCCTACAGTCGGCTCAACAGCGCCGTGGGTAATCCAGCGATTGTATCAAAGACCTCGGGTTTGGTTTTTTCCGTCTTGGCTCGAAAAACGAAACCCGAGAGCCGTTCTCACGTCCACATCGTGCAGAGCCGGCGAGGATCGCGAGACATTCGGCCGAAATCCGACCAGGTGCCCGCCAGAGGAACGTGAGAACGGCTCGAGGTCTTATGGTCTGGCGAGTAGCCGAAGCGGGTTGATCGGCTGGCCGTTCAGGAGGATTTCGTAGTGCAGGTGTGTGTTCGTCGCGCGGCCGGTGGAGCCGACGAAACCGACGACATCACCGCGCTTGACCGTCTGTCCGGACCGGACCGCGAAGCGCGACAGGTGTCCGAACCGCGTGGCGATCCCGAAGCCGTGGCTGATCAAGACGGCATTGCCGTAGTTGCCGGCGTAGTCGGCCGACTCGATCTTGCCGTCGGCGGTGGCTTTCACGGGCGTGCCGTGGTCGGTCGAGATGTCGAGCCCGGAATGGAAATCCGGACGGCCGGTGAACGGATCCGGCCGCATGCCGAAGCCCGACGTGAGCCAGCGCGGAATCAGCGGCCAGATCGACGGCGTCGCGCGCGCGAGCGCCTGCTGGCCTTCGATCTTCGTCCTGACGGTCGCGAGGCGATCCTCGAGGACGCCGAGCAAATCGCTCAGGATGCCGAACGTGCTCTCGGGTGATCCGTTGACGGCGCGCGCGAGCGTAGGATCGACGCGCGTGGCGCCGCCGCCCATCGCCCGGCCGCGCAGCAGCTGCGGCAGCTTGTCGAGGGCGGCCTTGGTCGTCGGGTCGAGCTGCGATTGCTCGCTGAGCTGTGTGAGGACGGTCTGGAGCGACGCGACCTGGCCGGTCAGCTCGCCCGTGGCTTCACGGTAGCTCTCGTTTTCGAGGCGGAGGATTTCGTTGGTGAGACGCAGTCCGGCAAGCTCGGCCTCGCCGGCGGTCTTGGCGCCGAGCCCAAGGAGCAGGGGCGTCGTGATGAGGCCCACGGCCGAAATCAGGGCCAGCACGCCGACCCGGCGGCTGATGGAAAACCGCCGTACGGCCCCTGTCTTTCGGTTCGCGATCAGGATCGAATAGCGTGTCGAGCGCATTCAGTAAATGTTGCCCATACCCCCTGACGAGGCTCGTCTCAGCCGGGCAAACTCAAGGACCTTACCACAGGGGGCCAAGACCAGCCAACCCCATTTATGAACTTCGAACTTAGAACTTCAAACTTCGAACTTACAGCTTTCGGACTCCAGCCAAAACACAGGGATTCTGCGTTTCGAAGTTCCAAGTTCGACGTTCTCAGTTCAGGTTGCTGATCGTCAGCAACCTGTCACGGCACCGGTTCGGGGAGCCGGAATTGCAACGCCTCAGCCAGGTGCGGCGCTTCGACGACCGCGCGTCCGGCAAGATCGGCGATCGTGCGCGCGATTCGTAATACGCGCGTGACGCCGCGTACGCTGAGGCCCAGCCGTGTGACACCCCGGCCGAGCAGCGCCTCAGCCGTCTTGTCGGTCGGTGCGCAGATCCGCTGCACCTGTCGACCGTCGAGGTATGCGTTGAGCCGGCCCTGCCGCGCGTGTTGCGTCGATCGCGCGGCGATCACGCGCTGCCGAACATCGCTCGTGCATTCGGCCTGAAGCGTGCCGCGCACCTCGCGCCAGGGAACCGCCTGCACTTCGACGGTGAGATCGAATCGGTCTCGCAGCGGCCCGGACAATCGCCGCCGGTACCGCTCGATCGTCGACGGGGAACAGCGGCACGTGCGCGTGCGATCCGTCGCGAAGCCGCACGGGCACGGATTCATCGCCGCGACCAGCATGATCTCGGCCGGAAACGCGGACGAGCGCGCCGCGCGCGCGATGTGGACGACGCCCTGCTCGAGGGGCTGACGCAGCGTCTCGAGCACGCGCCGGCTGAACTCGGGCAGTTCGTCGAGAAACAGCACGCCGCCGTGCGCGAGACTGAGCTCGCCCGGCCGCGGAATGCTGCCGCCGCCGACCAGCGCGACATCCGAACACGTGTGGTGCGGCGCGCGAAACGGCCGCGATCGCAGCAGTCCGACGCCCGGCGGCAGCAATCCCGCGACCGAATGGATCGTCGTCACCGTCAGCGCCTCGTCGAAGGAGAGCGGCGGCAAGAGGCCCGGCAGCCGCCGCGCCAGCATCGTTTTCCCGGCGCCAGGCGGGCCGCTGAAGAGCAGGTGATGCGCGCCGGCCGCGGCGATCTCGAGCGCGCGGCGCCCGACGAGCTGTCCACGAACGTCGGCGAGATCCTCGGCCGACGCGGCGTCGGCGGGCTCCGGATTCACAGGGGCCGCCGCCGGGACCGGATTCGGCGCGGTCACGACCCGCGCGGCCTCGAGCAGCGACGAGACCGGGAACAGCGGCAAGCCCTCGACGATGCCCGCTTCCGGGAGGTTGGCGGCGGGGAAGACGAGCGCGCTGGACTCGCGCCGGGCGGTCACCGCAATCGGCAGGAGACCGCGCATCGGCGGGATCCGGCCGTCGAGCGAGAGCCCGCCCACGATCGTGAAGCGTCGATCCTCGCGGTGGGGAAGCGCGCCCGACGCTGCCAGCATGCCGAGCGCAATCGGCAGGTCGAATGCCGCGCCCACCTTCCGCAAGTCGGACGGCGCGAGACTGACCGTCACGCGCCCCGATGGAACCGGGAAACCAGAGTTGCGGATCGCGGTCCTGACGCGATCGCGGCTTTCGCGCACCGTCGTGTCCGGCAATCCGACCATCGTGACGATCGGCAATCCCGGCGTGACGTCCACCTCCACCGAGACGGGAATCGCCTCGATGCCGAACACCGCGGCCGCCGACACGCGCGCGAGCATGCAATGACTCGGGTCGAGCAAATTCCCGGCCAGCGCGCACCAGGCGGATTCGTTCGGACGCAGCCGCCCGTGTTGGAAATTGTGCGAAGGTGGCGCGAGGGGACGTACGAAGAGAACGAGTACCGGCTATCGCCGAACCGTCAGTCTGAGCCCGATGGAAATCCGATCGCCCGACAGGCGATTGAGCCGCCTGAGCGAATCCACCGTCGTGTCGAACTGCCGCGCGATGCTCGACAGGGTGTCGCCCTGCCGGACGCGGTACGAGACCGGCGTCTGGGCGTCGGCGGTGACCGCGGGACGCGTCGCCCGGCTCGACGGCAGCGCGGTCGCCGTGCGCTGCGGAATGCTCAGCACCTGGCCCCGCCGGATCCTGGCCTTGCTGCTGAGCTCGTTGGCGGTCCGGAGCTCGGCCACGGTCACGCCGTACTTGCGGGATACCGACGTGAGCGTCTCGCGAGACTTCACTTCGTGGAACTTGAACGTGCGATAGAGCCGTTCGGCTGACGCGAGCTGCTCGCGGATCGGGGACGCCGTGCCCATCGGGACCTTGAGGCTGTGCCCGCCCATCGGCGTGGTCGTGCGGCGCAGTTCGGGATTCAGTTCCTGAATCTGCTCGATCGGCACGTCCGCCCACTCGGCGATGAACTTGAGATCGAGCGCCTCCGGCACGGTGACCGTCTCGAACGCGTGCGGTGGAGGCGCGGTGACGTCGAATCCGTAGAGCGTCGGATTCTTCCCGATGATGATCGCCGCGAGAATCATCGGGACGTACTCCCGCGTCTCACGCGGCAGATAGCGCGACGTCGCGGTGATCTCCCAGTAGTCGCTCTTTTTCGACTGACGCGCCGCCCGCATCAGGCGGCCCTGCCCGGCGTTGTAGCTGGCCAGCGCGAAATGCCAGTCGCCGTCGAACATCTCGTGCAGCGCTTTGAGGTACTGCGCCGCCGCGATCGTCGCCTTTTCGGGATCCGACCGCTCGTCGATGAACCAGTTCGTCTTCAGGCCGTACTCGTTGCCGGTCGCCTGCATGAACTGCCACATGCCCTTGGCGCTCACGCGCGACAGGGCGTTCAGCTTGAACGCGCTCTCGACGAGCGGCACGTACGAGAGATCCACCGGAACGCCCTGGCTCTTGAACATGCTCTGGATCATCGGCAGATAGCGCTGCCCCCGATCCAGACCCGCCTGAAAGAAGTCGTGCAGGCGGCCTTGAAAGAGCTCGACGTAGGAAAGCACTTTCTGATTGAGCGGAATCGGCACGTCACGCGGCAGCCGTTCGAGATCCCGCGCGACCGTTTCTTCCGTCGTGGCCAGCGGCGCGGGCGGCTCGAACGTGGCCGCGTTCAACAACTCGTCGATGGCCGCCGGTTCGGATTTCGACTCGGTGAAGCCGTCGCCCTCGCGAAGCGACATCACGTCGAGCGCGCTGATGCGGTCGAGCAGGTGCTCGAGCTCGGCATTCAGTCTGGGCTCGGTGCGCGCGCCGCCCTTGACCGACAGCAGCAGGTCCACCGCGCGATCGAAGTGCTCGCGCGCGGCCACCAGACGGTCGCGGTCCCACTCCTCACGTCCCGCCGCGAATTCCTTCTCGACGCGGGCGATGAGCTCCGCGATCGGGTCCGCGACGAGCTTGACCTCGGGCGCCACGTGTCCGGTGAACGGCGCGACGGCGACGGTTGGAGGAGCCGGGGGAGGGGGGACGACTCGAGAGCGGGCACCGCACCCGACAAGCAAGCCTGCAGACGTAACGACGAGCAGTCGGGTGGCCAGAGACATGCGGATCTTTAAGGAAGCGTGCTCATGGGTGCAATTCGAGTGCCGTAGGCTAACACTCGAGGTCGATCGGGTCAATCGACAAATCGGCGGATTTGTTCGGACACGAGCGCGAGAGCCGTTCTCACTTCCATGCAGTGCTAAACCGCTCGAATCGCGGACAGATGGGCCGAATTCTGCCCGGCGGGCCGCTACAGGAAAGTGAGAACGGCTCTAGGCGTGGGGCCACGCCGCGCTCACGAATACCCGATGCGGCTGTGCGAGATCGCGCGCCGATGGAGTGACAATCGTGCGCTCCCCGATCACAATCTTGCGCCCGAGCTTGATCGCCTGCTTCACGTCTTCTTCGCACACGAATTCGACGGCCCCGGCCGCATCCGGGTTGGCGGCCGGCGCCGGTGGCGACGCGCCGCCACCCAGGAGCGCGTCGACCTGCCGTCGCATCGCGGGCGCATCGATCCCGGCCGATGCGGGCGCCGCCGCAATTTTGGGCAACCAGCTGTCGTCTGCAGTCGCGCGCTTCGGAGGCGCGACCGGCTGACCGTCAACGCGCACCACGGCGGGACGTACCTCGTACGCGAGTCGCTTGATGTTCAAAAGATGCCGCGGCGAGATGTTGTCCGACGTGATGTTGCCGCCGAACCCGCCGCACCCCAGCGTCATCGCGGGATCGAGTCCCGTCGTGAGTCCGATCGCTCCGTGCGTCGTGGGTGTGTTGACGACGATGCGGTACGCGGGTTTCTTCAAGCCGAACTCGAGAATCACGTCCTCGTTCCGCGAGTGGATGGACATCGTGTGGCCCATCCCGCCGTACCGCAGGATCTGTTTGCAGCGCTCGCAGCCTTCGCGCCAGTCAGCGACGACGTAGTACGAGAGGACCGGGCAGAGCTTCTCGATCGACAGCGGGAACTCGCGTCCGACACCCTTCAATTCGGCGATCAGCGCGCGCGTCTTGGGCGGAATGCTGAATCCCGCCTGTTGGGCGAGGAAGGAGGCCGGCTTGCCCACGAGCTTCGGATTCGGAAGACGCTGCGGAGAGACAAGCACAGCCGCGAGCTTGTCGGCTTCTGCCGGCGACATGAAATACGCGCCCTGGCTCGTAAACTGCCGCTTCACTTCGTCGGCGACAGCGGCATCGACCACGACGGAGTTCGGCGACGAGCAGAGCACGCCGTTGTCGAAGCACTTGCCGACGAGGATGTCGCTCGCGGCCTTGGCCAGGTCCGCGGACTTCTCGATGTAGCACGGCGCGTTGCCGGGCCCGACGCCGTACGCCGGCTTGCCGGCGCTGTAGGCGGCGCGCACGAGTCCCATCCCGCCCGTCGCCAGAATCACGGCGACGTCCCGGTGCTTCATCAGCTCCTGCGTGCCTTCGATCGTCACCGTCTGCATCCAGTTGACGGCCCCCGCGGGCGCGCCGGCGCTCGCGGCCGCTTCGGCCATGACCTCGGCGACGCGGGTGATGCACCGCGCGGCGGACGGATGCGGGCTGATGACGATCGGGCAACGCGCTTTGAGCGAGATCAGAATCTTGTAGATCGCCGTGGACGTCGGATTGGTCGAGGGAACGATCGCGGCCACGACGCCGAACGGCTCCGCGATCTCGACGAGTTTGCGCGCCTCGTCGCGGGCAACGACACCCACGGTCTTCATCGGGCGGATGAATCGATACACCTGCTCGGAGGAGAAAAGGTTCTTCTCGATCTTGTCAGCGACGACGCCGTAGGTCGTCTCCTCGACGGCCAGCCGTGCGAACTCTTCGGCGCGCGAAGTCGCGGCCGCGGCGGCCGCATCGATGATCTTGTCGATCTGGGCCTGGCTGAACTCGGCGAGAACCGGCGCGGCCTGCTTGGCGCGCTGCGCCAGGCGTCGAGCTTCCTGGATTGAAGTGAGATCGCGGTCGGTCGGAGCGGCGGTTGTTGCGGTCGCAGCCATGGGGCCTGGGGCCTTAGGCCTTCACGGGACTCTTCGGAAGGACCCGTTCAACCTCAGCATGCGGACGCGGAATGACGTGCACCGAGACGAGTTCGCCGACGCGTCTGGCCGCGGCGGCGCCCGCATCGGTCGCGGCTTTGATTGCGCCGACGTCACCGCGCGCGAAGACGGTCACTAAGCCTGCGCCGATGTATTCCTTGCCGACGAGGACGACGTTGGCGGCCTTCACCATTGCATCGGCGGCCTCGATGGCGCCGATGAGACCGCGGGTTTCGATCATGCCGAGCGCGTCTGCAGTCATGAAAACGTGGAGGGCGAAATCGCCGCAAGGCTAACATATTGAACAGCATGCGGCAATACGGTACCATGCACAGCTCGTGACGGGTTTTCGAGTTCGTCGACTCCTCTCGGTCGCCGCCGCCGCGCCGCTCGCGTTTTTCATCGCTTGTTCCCAGGGAGACACGGCGCCGCCGGTCGCGACGGTGACGTTCTCGGCCAACAAAGCGCGCGTGCCGCTCGGCAGTCCGGTCGAGCTGACCTATCGCTTCAACGTCGCGCCCGACGCGAAGTTCGACAACGACTATCGCGTGTTCGTGCACTTCGTCGACGCCGATGGCGGCGTCCTGTGGGCCGACGACCACGATCCGTCGCCACCGACGTCGCAGTGGCGGGCGGGCCAGACCATCCAGTACACCCGGACCCGGTTTCTGCCGGTCGTGCCGTTCCTGGGGGAAGTGAAGGTCACGATCGGGCTGCATCGCGACTCGGTGCGGCTGCCGCTGCAGGGGCTGGACCCGGCCGATCGCGAGTCGACGACCCGGGAGTACAAGGTCGGCACGCTCCATCTGCTCCCGACGTCCGAGAACATTTTCATTTTCAAGAAGAACGGCTGGCACCCGACGGAATTCGCGCCGGAGAACCCGTCGCTCGAATGGGAATGGAGCCAGAAGGTTGCGACGCTGACGCTCAAGAACCCGCGGAAGGACGTCTTCTTCTATCTGGAGTTCGACGCCCGCACCGATGTGTTCACCGATCGCCCCCAGCAGGTGACCATCTACTCCGGGGACCAGGTGATTGACACGTTCCCGGCCAGCAACAGCGGGCCGGCGCTGAAGAAAATCCCCATCACCGCGGCCCAGCTCGGGACCAATGAAATGGCCGAGCTGCGCATTGAAGTGGACCGGACCTTCGTACCGGCCAAGCTCCCCGCCGGCGGACGCGATGTTCGCGAGCTCGGTATTCGTGTCTATAACGTTTTCGTTGAGACTCGATAAAATTAACGAGCGTTTTACAAAAACTCCCCAGGGTGGCGTGCCCAGGATCAGCCGTTTCTACCCAGATGTGGTCTAAATGGCGGTAACTGACACGTCCGTCGCAGGTCGTGGGTTATTACAACAGAGTCGGGACGATTCGACTGCCCCCACGAAGGTCGGCCCGCCTTCGCAAAGCGCTCGCTCCGCGAGCTGCTTCGGCGAGGCAAGCTGGGCCGAGGTCCTCGGGAGCAAAGGATTGAGCACGTACGGGGCGAAGCCCGGGGTTGCAAAGCGAACGAGCGAGCGAGTGAGCGCGCGCGAACGGAGCGGGGCTATGGGGCCCCCGCGAGTGAGCGCGTAGGGGGGTCCGCGGGGGCGAAGCCCCCCGGATTAAAGATGGAATACCGTTGCCGGGTAGCCACCGCAAGCGGCCAGATCATGGAGGCGACCTACGTCTCCGAAAACGAGGCCCGGCTGCGCCTCGAGCTCGAGGAAAAGGGCCTGTATCTTCTGTCCGTCCAGGGCGGAGCCGGGCTCAAGGTCGGCGGGCTCCAACTTCGGCTTCCCAGACGCCGGAAGATCCCCTCGGCTGAGTTCATTATCTTCAATCAGGAGCTGGCGACCCTCCTGAAGGCCGGCCTCCCGCTGGTTCAGTCGCTCGACATTCTCCGGAAACGCGTGCCCAACCCGACCTTCAAGGCCGCACTCGACGACGTCTACGAGCGCGTCCGGTCCGGCAGCGCCCTCTCCGAGGCCTTCGAGGCCCAGCGGCTGTTTACCGGCGTGTACACGGCCTCCCTCATGGCGGGGGAGAAGAGCGGCAGCCTCGAACAGGTGATTCGGCGGTACGTCCAACACGTCAAGGTTCTAGCGGCCATCCGCGGGAAGGTGATCTCGGCGCTCATCTACCCTGCCGTCCTGGTCCTCCTCTCCATCGCCGTCGTCAGCCTGATCGTCTTCAAGGTCGTGCCCGAATTTGCGGCGTTCTACTCGCAGGAGGGCACAGGCGCCCAGTTGCCACTTTCGACCCGGATTGTCGTGGCGATTTCGACGACGCTGGTCGGGAACGGGGGTCTGATTGTCGCGGCCATCGTGGGCTTGGTCACCGTGGGGGTGCTCTGGTTCCGGCAGCCCAAGGCGCGAGCCCTACTTCACGCCTGGGTCCTGAAACTGCCGTACTTCGGCCCGCTGGCCAGAAAGTTCGCGACCGCCCAGGTATCCCGGACCCTCGCGACCCTGCTCTCGGGTGGTATCCCCCTAGTGAACTCCCTCGACATTGCCGCGAAATCGGTCGGAAACCGGCATATCGCCGACCATCTGGCGGTGGTGGCGAAGCAGGTCCGGGAAGGGGGGAGCCTGGCGGGGTCCCTGGCCGAGCGGAAGATCTTCCCCCACGTGGCCGTCGAGATGGTGGAAGTGGGCGAGTCCACGGGCGCATTGGCCGATATGTTGAACAGCGTGGCCGACTTCTACGACGAGGAGAACGAGACCAGCCTGACCCGGTTCTCCAACCTCATCCAGCCTCTGCTGCTCATCGTCATGGGCGTCATCATCGCGGGGCTCCTGCTGTCGCTCTACATGCCCCTGTTCCAGTTGTCGTCGACTCGAGGCTGACATGGCTGACTCTCTCACCTCTTCTGCGGACACCCTGTACGTGGAGCCGCAGGCAGTCCCGGTCGATCAAGCGGCCGAGGAGAGCCACGCGCGCAAGATTGCGGATCGCTACGAGCTCGAGTTCGTGGACCTCGTGCACTTCCACGTCGATCACGCCCTGTTTCGGAGCATTCCGGCCGATCTGATGCTTCGGTACGGCTTCGTCCCGTACCGCCGGGAGGGGCCGACCCTCCTGATCGTGGTATCCGACCCGAGCGACCTCCAGACCATCGACGAGGTGGCGGTCCAGCTGAACACGCCGATTCGGGTCTGCGTCGGGACGCCGTCGGCCATCCAGTCGATCCTGAAGAAGAGCGAAAGCTCCCAGCGGGTGCTCGAGGAGGCGACCGAGGGCTTTCAGATCCAGATCCTTCGCGAGGACGAGACCGGCGAAGAAAACCTGACCGTCGACAAGCTGACCTCGGATGCGAGCCCCGTCATCCGGCTGGTCGACTCGATGATCTTCACGGCGCTGCAGCGCCGCGCCTCGGACATCCACGTCGAGACGCAGGACGACTCGGTGCACGTGAAGTACCGCATCGACGGCGTGCTGCAGCAGGCGATGCGGCCGATCGACAAGCGGTTCCACAGCACGATCATCTCGCGCGTCAAGGTCATGGCCGAGCTCGACATCGCCGAGAAGCGCATCCCGCAGGACGGCCGCTTCAAGCTGCGCGTCCGCGGCAAGACGATCGACTTCCGCGTGTCGATCATGCCGAGCGTGCACGGCGAGGACGCCGTCATCCGCATTCTCGACAAGGAATCGATCAGCGAGCAGTTCACGGAGCTGCGGCTCGACATCCTCGGATTTCCCGACGAGGAGCTGCGGCGCTTCCGTAAGTACATCCGCGAGCCGTACGGCATGGTGCTCGTCACGGGGCCGACCGGCTCCGGCAAGACGACCACGCTCTACGCGGCGCTGTCCGAGATCAAGACGATCGAGGACAAGATCATCACGATCGAAGACCCGGTCGAGTACCAGCTCCGGGGCATCACCCAGATTCCCATCAACGAGAAGAAGGGGCTGACGTTCGCGCGCGGGCTGCGGTCGATTCTGCGTCACGACCCGGACAAGATCATGGTCGGCGAGATCCGCGACCCCGAGACCGCACAGATTGCGATTCAGTCGGCGCTCACGGGGCACCTCGTGTTCACGACGGTGCACGCCAACAACGTCATCGACGTGCTCGGCCGGTTCCTGAACATGGGCGTCGAGGCGTATCAGTTCGTTGCGGCGCTCAACTGCGTGCTGGCGCAGCGGCTCGTGCGGCGGATCTGCGAGCACTGCAAGCAGCCGGTGCAGGTCTCGCGGGAGCAGCTCATCGAGTCGGCGATGGATCCGTCGCTCGGATCGACGCACGCGTTCTGGGAAGGCGCCGGTTGCATCGAGTGCGGCGGCACCGGCTTCAAGGGACGGACGGCGATCTGCGAGCTCATGGATCTCACGGACAAAATCCGTGACATGATTCTCGATCGTCGGCCGACATCGGAAATCAAGCGGGCAGCGAAGGACGAAGGTATGACGTTCCTTCGCCAGTGCGCGGTCGGTCGTGTGCTCAACGGCGTGACGACGCTGCGCGAGATCAACAAAGTGACGTTCGTCGAATGAGGACGCAGTTGGCATCCTCCTGGCTGTCGTCGTCCCCGCCCACCACCGCGATCGAGATCGCCAGCCGCCGTGTCACCGTCGTCGAGATGGGGCAGTCGGGCGGCATGGCCTCCGTGGTCGCGTTTGCGTCCGAGCCGCTGCCTGACGACGCGGTCGTGCCCGGGCTCACCGGCACGAACATCGCCCGCCCCGACGTCGTCATCAGCGCGCTGAGAGCCTCGCTGACCCGTGCGGGTCTGCTGTCGCGGCGCCGGGCGGCGCTGCTCGTTCCCGACAGCGTGGCGCGCGTCACGCTTCTCGGCCTGGAGCAGATTCCGGCCAAGGCCGCCGACCTGGAGCAACTGGTCCGCTGGCAGGTGAAGAAGGGGACGCCGTTCCCGATTGACGAGGCGCAGGTAGCTTTTTTCGTCGCGAATACCGACGGCGCGACCACGAACCTCGCGGCGGTCGTCGCCCGGCGGGATGTGATCGCGCAATACGAAGCCGTCACGGACGCGGTCGCGGTGCATGCCGGCCTGGTCGATCTCTCGAGCTTCAACGTGATCAACGCGGTGGTCGCCTCCGGCGCGGCGCCGCCCGGAGACTGGCTGCTCGTCTCGCTTGCGCCCGAAGCGACGACGCTCGCGATCATGCGCGGGCACCAGCTGATGTTCTACCGGCATCGGCTCACGGGGGACGAAGAGGGGCTGAGCTCGCTCGTGCACCAGACGGCGATGTATCACGAGGATCGACTGGGCGGCTCGGAATTCGCGCGGGTGTGGCTCTGCGGCGGCACGTTCGTCGGCGCGAGCGCCGAGCAGGCACGCGACGAGATCAGCGACCGGCTCGGCGTGCCGGCCGAAGTGGTCGACGTCCGGCCGGGCGCGCAGCTCCGCGATCGCATGCACGCGTCCGTCGACGTGCTGGACCTGCTCGCGGGGCCGGTCGGTCTGCTGCTGCGGGATCGGAAAGCGGCGTAGATTCAGATGCTCAAAGGCAACCTCTCCACACGGCCCTTCTACAACGAAAAAGTGGTGTCGCTCGCGCTCGGCGGCATCCTGCTGGTAGCGGTCGGGCTGACCGTGTTCAACGTCATCCAGCTCGTCTCGCTGTCACGAGAGCGGCGCGTGCTGAACTCGCACATCGAACGCGACCGCGCCGAAGCCGCGCGCATCAGCGCGCAGGCCGACGCGATCCAGCGCACCGTCGATCGGTCGCGCTTGCAGCTCCTCGCCGGCGGCACGCGCGAAGCCAACGCCCTCATCGACCAGCGCACGTTCTCGTGGACGGAGTTCTTCGGGTTGATCGAAAAGACGCTGCCGCGGGATGTCCGATTGATCGGCGTGACGCCGCGGGTCGAACAGGGCGAGTTCAAGATCGCGATGCGGCTCATGGCCCGAACGCCCGACGACGTGGCGAAGTTTTCCGACAGCCTGACCGGCACGGGCTACTTTTACGACGTCATTCCGATGGAAACGCAGCGAAATGACGACGACACGGACACGCTGACGCTTGTGGCCGGCTACCTGCCGCCCGTGAACCCGAACCCCGGCCGCAAGGGCGGGCCCACGCCGCCGGGGAAGCGAGGCGAGCGGCCATGAGTCTCTGGCGACGCGTCGTCACCGAGCGCCGCGCGGCGGTCCTGCCGCTGATGGTCTTTCTGCTCGCCAACGTCGCGGTCCTCGCGCTCGGCGTCTTCCCGCTCGAACGGAGTGTCGCCGGCCTGAAGCAGAGCGAGCTGGACGCGCTCACGGCGCGGGGCCAGGCGCAGAAGCTCGAAGCGGCCGCGAAGGCCGCGCAGGTCGGCAAGGATCGCGCCGAGGAGGAGCTGAAGAAGTTCTATTCGCAGATTCTCCCGGTCGACGCGCAGGCGGCGAGCCAGTTGACGTACGCATGGCTCGATCGGCTCGCGAAGGAATCTGGCGTCGAGTTCGATCGCAGCACGTTCAAGGAGGACGACGTTCGCGAGAGCCGCCTCAAGAGGTGGACGGGGAAACCCAAGCTCGTCGGCGACTACGCGAGCATCCGAAAGTTTCTCTACGCCGTCGAAACGGCCGAGGAGTTCGTCATCATCGAAGAGGTCGGATTGTCGCAGCTCGAAGCCGCGCGCGGCGGAGATCTCCTGGTGCTCGAGCTGAGCCTGGCGACGTACTTTCTTCCACGCTCCCAGGCTGGAGTGTTCGCGAAGTGAAACTCCTTCCTCCACCGGGCGCTCACCGTAATCGGCAATTGGTCCTGCTCGGCCTGACGTTGGTCGCGCTCGTGTTCGTCGTCCGGAACTTCGTCGTGCCGGAAATCTCCAACGGCGAACCGGCTACGGCGCCGCTCCGAACGTCCAATCCCCAGGTTCGCCAAACGGCAGGCACGCCGAACGCGGCCTCGCAGCTGCCTGAGCCGTTGAAGCTCACGTCGCTCGAACCGGTGCCGGACGCGCCGGAGGTCGGGCGCAATCCGTTTGCCTTCGGCGCACTCCCCAAGCCGCCGATCGCGGCGCCGCCGCCGCAGGTGTATCAGCCGCCGGCGCCGCCGCCGCCTCCGCCATGGCCGCCGCCGATTGGTTTGAAGCTCGTGACGATCGTGGACGGGCCGGACGGACGACGACAGGCGAGTTTGAAAGATCCGGTGAGCGGGACGACGTTTCTCGCACCTGAAGGGGCGATCGTGGATGGCCGCTACAAGGTGCTCAAGGTTGCGCAGACATCGGTGGTCGTGTCGTACGTCGATGGCAGCGGCCAGCGAGTGCTGACGTTTGGTGGGTAAAAGGAGCGACTGGTGAACTCAAGAATCCGGGCGGTCGTCGCGGGGCTGGCGCTCGTCGTGGCCGCCGGATGCGCGACCGGAAGCAGGATTCGAAGCGCGGACGCAGCCGGGCTTCGCGGCGATTGGGACACGGCCGTGGCGTACTACCGGGAGGCACTGGCGCGCGATCCCAACCGCGTCGACGTCAAGGTCAAGCTCCAGCGGGCGACGCGCAATGCGTCGGGCGAGCATCTCAAGCGCGCGAAAGACCTCGAAGCGCAGGATCAGCTGCCGGGTGCCATCGCCGAGTACCGTTTGGCGGGGGCGCTGGATCCCGGCAACACGCTGGCTGCCACCAAGGCCTCCGAGCTCGAGCGGAAGATCCGCGAGCAGCTCGAGGCGGCGCGTCCGCGGTCCCGCGTCGACGAACTGCGTCAGCAGGCGGCGCAGCAGTCGGGCGTTCCGAAGCTCGATCCGCGCACGCCGATTCCGTTCCTCCGTAACGCAGGGTCGGTTCGCGACTTGTTGCGTGCGATCTCCGAGCTGACCGGCATCGGCGTCACGTACGAGCAAGGTTCCATGGGAGTCGTCGACCGGCCATTTCCGTTCGAGATCCGCAACCAGTCCGTTGAGGAAGCCCTTGCGCAGATCATGTCTGCCAACCGGCTGACGTACAAAGTTATCGGCCAGAACACGATCTTCGTCTACGCGGACACGCCGCAGCTGCGGCAGCAGTACGAAGACCAGTACGTGCAGCCGTTCTTCCTGTCGCACGCCGACGCGGCCGAAGTCGCGGGCACGCTGAACCAGCTCCTGTCACAGGGCGCGACCGGAAGCCGGCCGCAGATTCAGGTCAACAAGAACGGCAACATGCTCATCATCAAGGGCTCGCTGCCGGTGCTCACGACGATTGACAACATCATCCGCACGCTGGACAAGCCCCGCGCTGAAGTGATGATCGAAGCGGAGATCCTCGAGGTCGATCGCCTCTTCCTGAAGCAGGTCGGGCTGGACCTGAGTCAATGGGCGCTCGGGTTCACCTATTCCCCGGAGCTCGCGCCGACCGCGGGCGGGCTTCCGCCGACGCCGCCGCCGCCGATCAACATGAACACGCTTCGTCAGGGCACGAGCGTCAACGACTTCTACGTCACGGTGCCAAGCGCGCTCGTGCAGCTGCTCGAATCGGATGCGCGGACGAAGGTGCTCGCCAAGCCCCAGATTCGCGGGCGGGAGGGCATGACCGTCAACCTGGGGCTGGGTGATGAAGTGCCGCAGCCCCAGACCGTCTTCCAGGCGTCGGCCGCCGGCGGCATCGCCAACGTGCCCGCGACGCAGGTGCAGTACCGCAGAATCGGCGTCAACTTGATCTTCACGCCGCGCGTTACCTATCAGGGCGAGATCATTCTCGAGAACATGACGCTCGAAAAGAGTGGACTCGGCGCGAACCTCGAGGTTGGCGGCCAGACGTTTCCGACGTTCGTCACGCGGACCGCCCAGACGACCATTCGCCTTCGCGACGGAGAGTCCAACCTGCTGGCCGGGTTGATTCGCGACGAGAGCCGCAGGACTGCGACGTCGTTTCCGGGGCTCACGGGCCTGCCGATTCTTCGAAACATTTTCGGGAACACCCAGACGCAGGTCGATCAGACGGACGTCGTGATGATCATCACGCCGCGCATCGTTCGGGGCCACGAGCTGACGGTCAGCGACTTCAAGCCCCAGTTCGTCGGCGTCGGCCAGAACTTCGGATCGGGCGCGGTGCCGCCACTGATTTCGCCCGACGCTCCGCCGCCGGCTCCGGTCGTGCCGGCCGGTGCGGCCGGTCAGCCGGGAACGCCGCCGCCAGGGGTGCCGCCCGGAACCGTGTCGATGGGCGTGCCACCCGGTCAGACCGCCACGCCGGCCACGACCACGGCGACGCCGCCGCGCGCACCGGGAGTGGTGCCGATTCAACCGGTGACGCCCGCGGCCGAACCCGCCGCCACGCCGCCATCGCAGGGAAAGGTCGTGGTGACGGCTCCGACGGCGGCGCTTCAGGTCGGCGCGCCGTATACGGTCCCCATTTCGGTCGAGGGCATCAGCCAGCAGCTGGGCGTCCTCTCGCTGACCGTGACGTACGATCCGACCGTGCTGCGCGCCGTCAACGTCGTGCAGGGCACGCACATGCAGCAGGGCGGCGTGACGACGACGTTCGCGCCGAAGATCGACGCCGCAACGGGCCGAGTGGACATCGCGATCGCGCGTCCGTTCGACCGGCCCGGAGTCACGGGGCCCGGCGTGCTTGGCGCGGTGGCGTTCGAAGCGGTCCGCCCGGGGACGTCGCCGATCAGCATCCAGGGCGTCCTGACGACGACGTCGGGACAGCCAATCCCCGTCCAGATGGTTTCGGGGACCGTCACAGTGAAATGACGCTGACGGTTGTGCGGGTGACTTGTCATGAAATGGCTTCGTAAATCGGTCGCGGGGTTCACGTTCGTCGAGCTCATCATCGCGACGGCAGTGATGATGATCCTCGCCTCGGCGGCGCTGCCGATTGCGCGCGTGTCGATCAAGCGTCAGCGCGAAAAGGAGCTGCGATACACGCTGCGCGAGATGCGGGTCGCGATCGACAAGTTCAAGGACTACGCCGACACGGGGCGAATCGCGACGTTCGAGGTGCAGTTCGGCAGCGAAGGCTATCCATCGTCGCTCGACGTCCTGGTCGAGGGCGTGGCGATGGCCAACGACACCACGGGGCGCAAGCTCAAGTTCCTCCGCCGCATTCCGATCGATCCGATGTCCGGGCGCGCCGAATGGGGCATGCGCGCGTATCAGGATTCGCCGGATTCCAAGGTCTGGGGCGGCCAGAACGTCTACGACGTGTATTCCAAGACCGAGGGGATCGCGCTCAACGGCACGAAGTACCGCGATTGGTGAGCATCATGCAGATCACCACAGCATTCCGGAATGGACCTCGGGGGTCTAAAGACCCCCGAGGTCTTTCGTCCGACCGCGGCTGGACGATGATCGAGCTGCTCATCGTCATCTCGATCATCATGATTCTGGCGGCGATGGCGTTGACGCAGTATCGGAACTCGATTCTGTACGCGAAAGAAGCGGCGCTCAAGTCCGACCTGTTTCAGATGCGCGACGCCATCGACCAGTACTACGCCGACAAGGGCAAATATCCCGAGTCGCTGCAGTCGCTGGTGTCCGAGAGCTATCTGCGCGGCATTCCGCGAGATCCGTTCACGAATTCGTCGGATACCTGGGCGACGACGGCCGCCGATCCGCAGCCGGGACAGCTCTCGAGTCAGACCGGGGTGTACGACGTGAAGAGCGGCTCGGATCTGAACGCGAGCGACGGCAGCCGCTACGCAGACTGGTGAGGCACCGCATGAACACGCGCCGAAGCCCGGCAATCCGCCGACTTGCTCACATTCTCCTTGCCGCGGGTGTCATCGCGTCGCTGACGCCCGCCGGCGGCTGTGACAAAGTGGCGCTCGTTGCGCCCACCGGCTCCGAACTGACGCTCGTCGCTACCGCCGCGTCGGTGCCGGCGGATGGATCGATCGAGATTACGGCCGTCATCTTCGAAGGCGGCTACGGTCCGGGCAGCGGTCAGAACTCGGGCACGGCCATCACACCCGGTATCGGTGAGCCGGTACGCGACGGCACCAACGTCGCCTTCGTCACGACACTCGGGCGGTTCGAGTCAGCTGTGGCGACCACGACCGACGGCAAGGCGACCGTCAAGTTCTTTGGCGATGGCCGCGCTGGCACGGCAAAAGTCACGGGCGTCTCGGGACCCGCCTCGGCTACGATCGACATTCTGATAACCGCGACTGGCGCGACGAGCCGGTAGGGGCCTTTAACAGTAGTGTGTCGATCATGACGAGTGCGCGCCACGACATCGCGGCTTCGAGCGGGCTCCGGCGGCGCGACGACGGGTACATCCTGGTCGTCCTGCTGATCGGGATGGCCGTGGCGGCGATCTGGATGAGCGCCGCGCTGCCTGCATGGCGCCAGCAATCGATGCGCGAGAAAGAGCTCGACCTGATCTTCCGCGGCGAGCAATACGCGCGCGCCATCGCGCTCTACCAGATCAAGAACAACTCGTATCCACTCGACATCGACGTCCTCATCTCACAGCGTTACCTGCGCAAGAAGTGGAAGGACCCGGTAACCGGAGAGGACTTTCAACCGGTCGGCATTACCACGCCGGGCACGGGCACGACGCCGGGCCGATCGGGGACGACGCCGGGGACCACGCCTGCGAGAGGCGTCACGCCCGGGATGCCCGCGCGCGGCGCCACACCGCAACAAACGGCCACGCCAGGCCGCTCACCTCAAGGACTCTCGTTCGGCAACCAGCCGCTCGTCGGCGGCATCACGGGCGTGCGCAGCCTGAGCCAGGCGACGTCGATCCGCGTGTACAACGGCCAGCAGCAGCACAATCTCTGGCAGTTCGACGCGGCGATGCTGATGGCGCGCATGGGACGCAATCAGGCGCCGCCCGGCGGCGGGCCGGCACGTGGACGAGGCGACGGCCGCGCCGGTCCTGGAGTGCGGCAAGGCGTACCGGGGGGAGTGCCGGGCGGAGTGCCGGGCCGCGGTGTTGGTCCTGGCGGTCGTGGTGGCATGCCGCCGCCTCCACCTCCGCCCGGCGGACCGGGACGCGGAGCCGGAAGTGAATGAAGGCAGTGAAGGGGTGAAGAACATGAAGGAAAGCGCTGGTCTTTGATATCGCTGCTGCGGTCAGGATCGATTTCAAAGACGAGTGCTTGTCTTCATGTTCTTCACCCCTTCACTGCCTTCATGACTGCGTCGTGGATCTTCGGACGCAGCGCGACGTGCTGTTCGTTCGCGCGTGTCGGATGTACGCGATTCGTCAGCAACACCACGTACAGATCGTTCTCCCAGTCGATCCACAGTGACGTACCGGTGAATCCCGTGTGACCGATCGCGGTGGGGGAGAGCCGCGTGCCGCATGACGAGGTGGGGAGCATCGTGTCCCAGCCGAGCGCGCGGGAGCTCTCGGGCACGTCCGATCGCGTAGCGAAGAGCCGCATGAGCTCGGGCGGGCCGAGCGGCCCGGGCGCGTGAAACGTCCTGAGCACCAGCCGCGCGAACGCGCCAACGGCTGGCGCCGTGCCGAACAGCCCCGCATGCGCCGCGACGCCGCCGAGCGCCGCCGCGTTCTCGTCGTGCACCTCGCCGCGGAGCAGTCGCGCGCGCCACGGGTCGTGTTCCGTCGGCGCGATGCGATCGATCAGCTCGGCGCGCGGGTTGAACCAGATTTCGCCGAGCTCCGCGGACAGACGTTGAAACTGCGCGTCGAGCGTGGCGGTCGCGGCGGTCTCGAGCGCGAAGCCGAGGAGCATGAAACCCGGATCGGAGTACACCGATTTCGTGCCGGGCGCGCGCTCGAGCGGCAGGTCCGCGATCGCGCGCTCGAACCCCGCGCGGCCGCTCACGGTCTCCCACAGCGTGGCGTGGGCGGGCAATCCGGACGAGTGCGTCAGCAAGTGCCGGATCGAGATGGCTCCGCGGTCTCCGGTCGCGAAGGCAGGCACGAACGTGCCGACCGCCGAGTCGAGCGCGAGCCGCGCGCCGTCAACCAGCCGCATCGCGATCGACGTCGTCGAGATGACCTTCGTGAGCGAGGCGAGATCGAAGATCGTCTCGACCTCGCAGACCGTCGCGTCCGCGTCGTACGTCAGTCGACCGAACGCCGCCTGCCAGATCGGTCCGGCCCGTCGACCGACTTCGATCGTCGCCGCCGGAAACGCGCGTGCGTCAATTCCGGATTGGATGATCTGTCTCGCACCTGCAAAGCCATGCATCAGCCTGAATCGTATCGTCTCTGAGCCTCCTTGGCCGCCGTAGCGCCCTCGGCGCGTAGGTGGCTGAGCCTTTCAGGCTTTGAGGCTTTGATCCTTTGAGCCCTCGCGCCTGCGATAGGCTTTCTCCACATGGTGGTCCTGGGCATCGACGCCGGCGGCACGAAGACCGTCTGTCAACTCGTGGACGAACAGACGCACGTGCTCGCGGAGGCGCGCGGGGCCGGCGCGAACCTGCAGGCGTCGGGTGAGCTCGAAGTCGAGAAGGTCCTGCACGGCGTCATCGACCAGGCGCTCGCGGGCTCTGGCGCGGTGCCGTCCGCGATTTGTCTGGGGATGGCCGGCGTCGATCGGCCGCGCGACGCGGACATCGTGCGCGGCATTCTGCTGCGCATCGGCCATCGGGCGCAGCCGTACGTCGTGAATGATGCGCTGATTGCGCTCGAAGCCGGCGTCCCCGGCGACGAAGGCGTCGTCGTCGTAGCGGGGACAGGATCGATCGCGTACGGCCGGGACGCGCGCGGCCGGGCGGCGCGGGCCGGCGGCTGGGGCTACGTGCTGGGCGACGAAGGCAGCGGGTACTGGCTGGGCCGGCAGGCGCTCCGCGCCGTCGTGCGATCGGCCGACGGGCGAGGGCGGGCGACCTCCCTCACGCCGCGCGTGCTCGCGCACTACGGCGTCAACCGGCCGCAGGATCTCGTCTGGGAGGTCTATCACGGCGGTCTCAAGACGACAGCGATTGCCGCGCTCGCCTCGGTGGTGGGCGAAGCGGCGACGGACGGCGATCCGCTCGCGACACACATCATCGACGCTGGCGCCGTGGAGCTGGCGGGTGCGGCCACCTCCGTTGCGCGCCGCCTGTCGCTCGACCGGTGTCCGATCGTGCTCGCCGGCGGCATTCTGCGCGGCCTGGTGCCGCTGCGCACGCGGGTGCTCGTCGATCTCGCCCGCGCGCTTCCACGCGCCGAGCCGCTCGTGCTCGACGTGGAACCGGCGCTCGGCGCGGCCCGGCTCGCCCTCGCGCTCATGGCCGGCAAGCCGGCGATTCCGACGTACCTGGACGCGGTCTGATGCCGCGCGTCGTCATCCTTGAAACCGAGCGTGACGCATCAGCGGCGGTCGCGTCGTTTCTCGCAAGAAGCCTCGACGCGACGCCCGATCTCGTGCTCGCGCTTCCGGCCGGCCGGACCCCGATACAGTTGTACGACGCGCTGGTGGCGTGCCATCGCTCGGGGGCCGCGGATTTCAGCCGCGCCACGACCTTTGGCCTCGACGAGTTCGCCGGATTGCGACCCTCCGATCCGCGGAGCTTCCACGCGTTCCATCGCCGGCATCTGCTCGATCGCGTCAACGTCGAAGCCGTCCGCATTCACACCCTGAACGGCGCCGCGTCGAACTGGAGAAGGGAAGCGGCGGTCTACGAACGGCAGATCTCCGACGCGGGCGGCCTCGACTTCGCGATCGTCGGCATCGGCCGCAACGGCCACGTGGGATTCAACGAGCCGGCAGGTCGCCTGCCCGCGCGCACGCATCGCGTCCGGTTGCGTCCCGAAACGCGACGCGCCAACGCGGAGGCCTTCGGCGGGCGCTGGCGCGACGTGCCGACACATGCGTTGTCGATGGGCATGGGCACGATCCTCAACGCGCGCGGCGTGATTCTGGTCGCGTTCGGGCGCCGGAAGAGAGCGATCGTGCGTCGCGCGCTGAGCGGTCCCGTGACGACGCGAGTGCCGGCCTCACTCCTGCAACTGCATCCGAATGGCCTGGTGGTGTTGGATCGTGCGGCATGGGGACGGGAGTCGATTGTGGAAAACTCCCGGGACGCTACCTAGCGAGTTTCACTGGCGATGTCCCTGGAGTTTTCCACAATCGACTCCCGTCCCCTTATGTCTTAAGCAGTTTCTTGAGGCGCGGTTCGAGATCCTCGCCGATGGCTTCGCGCACCGAATCGTGCGATTTGCGCAGCCGCCGGAGCGCCTGCGAGTACGAAACGTCGGCATTTTTCATGACGATTGCCGCCTTGACGTTCCACTTCGCGACGCGCAGCAGCTCGCCGGCGTCTTCGGCATCGGTGCCCGTGACCATCATCACGATGCGGCGTGCGCGGTCCTTGAGCTTCTCCGACCCGATCTGCACGTCCACCATCAAGTTGCCGTACGTCTTGCCGACGCGCACCATCGCGATTGTCGTCAGCATGTTGAGGACCATCTTGGTGGCCGTGCCGGCCTTGAGGCGGGTGGATCCGGCGACGACCTCGGGCCCGACCGCGGGCGCGATGATCAGGTCGACGTAGTTCTGGAGCTCGGTGCCCGGCCAGCACGTGACGAAGATGATGCGCGCGGCCTTCTTGCGCGCGCCGGTGAGCGCGCCGCGGACGAACTGCGTGATGCCGCTGGCCGAGACGCCGATGACGACGTCGCGCTTGGAGACGCGGAGGCGCGCGATGCTGCGCGCGCCTTCCTCGAAGTTGTCCTCGACCCCTTCGCGGGCGCGGAACACGGCCTCCTGGCCGCCCGCCATGATCGCCTGCACGAGTTTGGGAGTGGTGCCGAACGTCGGCGGCATTTCGGCCGCTTCGACCACGCCGAGCCGGCCGCTGGTGCCGGCGCCGACGAGGAACAGCCGGCCGCCTTTCTTCAGCGCGCTGGCGATGATCTCGACGCCGTGCGCGATCCGCTCGCGCTCTTTCTGCACCGCCGCGACGACGCGGCGATCTTCGGTGCTGATGAGATCGATGATCTCGAGCACCGGCATCCGGTCGATCGCCAGTGTGGCGGGATTGATCGCTTCAGTGGGCAGGTCTTGCCACTTCGAGTGATACGGCATGGCGCATGCGGCCGCACGCGCGAAGCGTGAAAGACGACCGCGATGACCGAACGGCTCTAGCGTACTATAGCTCCAGCTCCGTCGCGAACGTCGACGCGCGAGGGGTGACCAGCCCCGGAGTATCCACCGGCATGTCCGCGCCCACGCCTGAGAGCTACCTGCGCCACCTCGAAGTCGAGCGGCGCATGGCGCCGAACACACTCGACGCCTATCGCCGCGATCTCGCGCGGCTGTCGGAATTCGCCGCCGCGCAGCGACAGCCGTTGACGCACTTGACGCGTCGCGATCTCGAGGCCTTCGTGCGCGAGCTGATGTCGTCCGGCTTGTCGGCCGCATCGACCGCGCGTCTCGTCGCGTCCACGCGCGGGTTCTTCCGCTTTCTGCGGCTCATCGGCGCGGTGGCCGCCAATCCCGCCGAGGACCTGCAAGCGCCGCGCGCGTTCGCCGCGTTGCCGCGGTTCCTGTCGCTCGAGGACGTGGACGCGCTGCTGGCGGCGCCCGACACGTCGACGCCGCGCGGGCTGCGCGATCGCACGCTGATTGAGGTGCTGTACGCCACCGGCCTCCGCGTCTCCGAGCTCGTCGGCCTGCGCGTGACCGACGTGCGCGTTGACGAGGGCTACGTGCAGTGTCTCGGCAAGGGGCGGAAGCAACGCATCGTCCCGATCGGCGACACCGCGGCCGACTGGGTCCGGAGGTACGTCGCCGAAGGACGGCCGGTCCTGACGAACCAGCGGCAGACGCCGTGGCTGTTCGTGAACGCGCGCGGCGGCGCCCGCCTCTCGCGCAGCGGGTTTTGGAAACTGTTGAAGACGTACGGCGGCGAGGCCGGGCTGCGCGCGCATCTGAGTCCGCACGTGCTGCGTCACTCATTCGCAACACATCTCCTCGAGCGCGGCGCGGATCTCCGCGCGATCCAGGCGATGCTCGGACATGCAGACCTGTCGACGACGCAGATCTATACGCACGTGCTCGAGGCCCGGCTGCGGCAGGTCTACGACCAGTTCCATCCGCGGCATTAGCCGGCCCTGAAGGGCCGGCCTACATGTCGTTGGGTGCGCGACTTTTGTCCGAGAGTCGTCAGAATCCTGCCGTCCCATTGCCTCATTTGGAGCGCTCTGATACGGTTAGCTGTTCGAAAGTAGAGGAGTTTCCCCCATGGGCCGCACGGGCCGTCATTTGTTCACATCTGAATCCGTTACCGAAGGCCATCCCGACAAAATTGCCGATCAGATCTCCGACGGCGTCCTCGACGCGATCATCGCGCAGGATCCCGTCGCGCGCGTGGCGTGCGAGACGCTCGTCACGACCGGCCTCGCGCTCATCGCCGGCGAGATCACGACGAACTGCACGATCGACTATCAGAAAGTCGTGCGCGACGTCATTCGCGACGTCGGCTACACGCGCGCGAAATACGGCTTCGACCACGAGACGTGCGCGGTCCTCTCGGCCATCCACGAGCAGTCGCGCGACATCGGACAGGGCGTGGACACCGGCGGCGCCGGCGACCAGGGCCTCATGTTCGGCTACGCGTGCCGCGAAACGGCCGAGCTCATGCCGCTTCCGATCATGCTCGCGCACAAACTCGTGCGCGGACTGTCGGAGAGTCGCCGCAGCGGCGAGCTCGACTACCTCCGGCCGGACGGCAAGTCGCAGGTCACGGTCGAGTACCACGGCGATCGTCCCGTCCGGATCGACGCCGTCGTGCTGTCGACGCAGCACAGCGACCGCGTGACGCACGACACCATCACGCGCGACCTCACCGAGAAGGTCGTCAAAAAGCTCGTGCCCGCCGAGATGATGGACAAGAACACGAAGATTTACGTCAACCCGACGGGAAGATTCGTCACCGGCGGTCCGCACGGCGATGCCGGTGTCACCGGACGCAAGATCATCGTGGACACCTACGGCGGCGCGGCCCCGCACGGCGGCGGCGCGTTCTCGGGCAAGGATCCCACGAAGGTCGATCGATCCGCGTGCTACATGGCCCGCTACATCGCCAAGAACGTCGTCGCCGCAGGACTGGCCGATCGCGCGATGGTCCAGGTCGCCTACGCGATTGGCGTCGCCGATCCCGTGTCGATTCTCGTCGACACGTCCGGCACCGGCCGCGTGGCCGACGACGTGATCGTCGATCTGGTCCGCACGCACTTCGCGCTCACGCCGCGCGGCATCATCGACTCGCTGCAGCTCCGGCGGCCGATCTACCGGAAGACCGCCGCGTTCGGGCATTTCGGCCGGACCGAGCCGGAATTCACGTGGGAGCGCACGGACAAGGCCGCGGCAATCGCCTCCGACGCGGGCCTCGGCGCTCGCGCCGAGGAACAGGCCGAAGGCGTCACGCGGCGCTAACGCCGCACGTCCATCGACCGCGGGCGGTGCGGCGCCTTCTCCGAGCCCTCTACCTGACGACGGCGGCCTTTGCGGCCGCCGTCGCGTTTTACGTCGCCGCCACGCTCCCACCGGCCTCGCAAGCGCTGACGCCGGATCCTCCGCCGACGGTCGTCCTCGGCGGGTATCACATTCACAGCACGCGATCGGATGGATCGGGGACGGTCGACGAAATCGCGGCTGCGGCCGCGCGAGCCGGACTGCGCTACATCGTGCTCACGGATCACGGCGACGCCACACGCGCGCCCGATCCGCCGGCCTACCGGCACGGCGTGTTATGTCTCGATGCCGTCGAGATCAGCACGTTCGGCGGACACGTGGTGGCGATGAATCTGGGCACCGCGTCGCCGTATCCACTGGCGGGCGAGACCGCCGACGTGATCGAGGACATCCATCGACTTGGCGGCTGGGCGGTCGCGGCGCACCCGGATTCCCCCAAGCCGAAACTCCGCTGGACCGCCGGCAACGCCCCCTACGACGCCATCGAATGGCTCAACGTGGACTCGGAGTGGCGGGACAACCGCGTCGGCGATCTGGCCGGCACGCTCGCGCGATCCTTCGTGCGGCCGGCCGAGGCGATCGTATCGCTCTTCGATCGGCCGGCGCGCACGCTCCAGCGCTGGGACGCCGCGATGGTGTCGCGGCCCGTGGTCTCGCTGGCCGCGGTGGACGCGCACGCACACGGGTTGATCGGCTGGAGCGACGTCGAGGAAACGCAGGGCCGGACGCTCTTCACGCGCCCCACGTACGAGCACCTCTTCCGCGCGCTCGCGCAGGCCGTGGTGCTCGACCAGCCGCTCTCGGGCGACGCGGCCTCGGACGCGAAACGCATCCTCGCCGCGCTCGCCGCCGGCCGCTCGTTCTCCCTCGTCCGCGGGCTCGCCACACCGGCGTCGCTCGAGTTCAGCGCACTGCAGAACGGCGTCGAGATCCCGATGGGGGCGCGCACGCTCGTCGTCGGCGCACCAGGAACCATCCGCGCCTCCGTGCCGCAAGCCGCGACCGCCCGCGTGGAGCTCATCCACAACAACCGGCTGCTCGCCAGAGGGCAGGGGAGCGTGACGCACTCAGGAGTCATCGCCGAGGGCGGCTACCGTGTCGAAGTGTTTTACGGCCAGGCGCCGGTGCCGTGGATCGTCTCGAATCCGATCTACGCCGGCCAGGTCACCGCGCCGGTCGCGGCAGAACCCGCGCTGACCACGCACACGGTCAACGTGCCGCAACCGGGCAAGGGGTGGGACATCGAACACGATCCGGCATCGACGGGGAACTGGTCCATCGATCAGCACGCGATCAAGTTCGTCTACCGGCTGGGGAGCGGATCGCCGTCGGGTCAATTCGCGGCGCTCGCCACGTCAATCGGCGGCGGCATCGGAGTGGACCGGATCGAGTTCGTCGCGCATGCGAGCCCGCCCGCCCGCATTTCCGTGCAGGTGCGTTTGCCTGGTGGACCGGCCGGGAACCGCTGGCGTCGGTCGGTCTATCTCGACGAGACGCCGCGGACGTTCATCCTGCGGCTGCGAGACTTCGAGCTGGTCGACCGGCCGACCACGCTTCGGCCCAACGTCGCCCGCGTGCAAACGGTGCTCTTCGTCGTCGACACGCTCAACACCCCGCCGGGACGCGCGGGAAGCATCTGGGTCTTCGATGCGAAGGTGGGCGTCGGGGGGGAATGAAGGCTCAGAGGCTCACCGGGCCGTGCCGACCTATGTTCGGACAGTCAGCATCAGATACAGCGCCCCTGCCATGAACAGAATGTTCGGAGCCCACGCGGCGAGCGCCGCGGGCAGCACCGCCGTCGTGCCCACGGCCAGGAAGAACGCAGTCAAAAAGAAATAGCTGAACGCCAGCGCGATCGCGAGGCCGATGCCGTAGAGCGCGCCTTTCCGGCCTGTCGAGACGCCGAAGGGCACCGCGAGGAATGTCATCACGAGCGTGACGAGGGGAAACGCGATCTTTCGGTGCAGGTTGACGCGCTGCTCGGCGAGGTTGACGCCGCTCGAGCTCATCCGCGAGATGTAGTCCCACAAATCGCCGACCGTCGTCAGCCGCGACTCAGCCTGTTGAATGTCCTGAAAGTGCGAGAGCTCCGGCAGACTGAGCGGCCGGGACGTGAAGCTCTCGCGCGACGACTCGGCGGTGGCTGGGAAGCGCTGGACCCAGCCGTCCTGGCCCTCCCAGACGCCGTTCTTGTTGATGGCACGGCGTGCGGAGGTGTGCCCGACGAGCCTGTAGGGACTTGTCGCGGTCTTGAACACCGAGAGTCCGGTGATCGTCTGCTTCTGCGGCTCGAAGAACTCGTAGTAGTAGATGACTCCGTGCTCGTCGGCGGTCCAGTTGCGGTTGCGGACGTCGAACGTTCGGGGCGGCCGGCCGCGAATCACGTCCTCGAGCGCGTCGGCCTTTCGATTCGCGTGCGCGAGCACACGTTCCTCGAGGGCGAACAGCAGTCCGCTGCCGACGAGCGCCAGCACGATGAGCGGCAGCGCGGTCCGATAGAGACTGACGCCGCACGCGCGCATCACGGTCAGCTCGCTCGTGCGCGTGAGCGCGCCAATCGTCCCGAGCACCGCGACGAGCGTCGCAATCGGCGTGATATCACCGATGATCCTCGGCGTCGAATACCAGAGATAGAGCGCGAGCATGCGGCCGTTTGCCTGGCCCTTGAACAGCTTCTCGGCCAGCTCGATGCACGTGCCGATGTAATACAGGCCCAGGAGCGCAGTGAACGCGAGCGCGACCATCCGCAGGTAACGTCCCCCCACATACAGGTCCAACAGCCGCGGGCGGGGCAGTCCGAGATGCGGGAAGCGAATGACGACGACGACCCGTTCGGGTGGACGGCCGGTGACGGGGTCAGCCGGCCGCCGCCTGACGAGCGTCGACAGCCAGGCGGGGAGTCTGAGACCAAAGCCGGCGCTGCGGCTCCGCCATCTCACCAGCAGGACGCCAACAGGGATGAGCGCGAGGTTCGGCAGCCATCGTGCCCATTCGGCGGGCAGCATGCGGCCCTTGGCGCCGGCCTCGCCGAGCATGTGGAGGCCGTAATAGACGAAGACCACGGCCAGGCCGAGCGTCAGGCCGGCCAGCTTGCCCTCGCGCCGCGTGTGCAGTCCCAGGGAGAGCCCGAGCAATCCGAACGTCAGGCACGCCACCGGAAACGCGAACATCTGGTGGAGGAACATGATCTCGTTGTGCGGCGACTCGCCCCGCTTGCGCTTGTCGGCGATGTCGGCCCGCAGCTGCGGGATGTGCTTTTCGGCCAACCCGCGTGACAGCACGGACTCGCCGCTCCCGAATACGGACTCGGCGGGGATCGAAATCCGCAGTTCGTTCCGGCTCGCCGTGTCATAGACGCGCTGGTTGCTGCCCGGGACGTATTGCTGGGCGCTCGGAAAATAGAGATCCACCTCGCGGCGCTGCTGGTTCAGGACCAGCCGGGCGCGGTCGGCGGTGACGACCACGGGTTTGCCGTTGCGGTTGGTCGTGTCGGCCATGAAGACGCCTGACCAGCCGCCGCCTGGCAGGGTGTCCCACACGAACATCACCTTGCCAGGAAACCCTTCGTAGAAGACCCGGGGCTTGATATCGGCCTCGGACTTTTCGCCCATCAACTTGAACGTGATCTCGCGAAACGCCTGGTTCGCGTCGGCGATGAGCGACGTCATGATGAACAAGTCAACGGCCGCGACGGCCGCGCACAGCACCAGGACCGGCCGGAGCAGCCGATGGGGGCTGACGCCACAGGCCAGGAGCGCGACCGACTCCCGGTCGGCCGACATCCGGCCGAGCCCGATTAATACTCCGGCCAGGATGGCGATCGGGATGGCCACCCCCAGGCCCTGCGGGACCAGGGTCAGCAGCAGGAACCCGACGGTCGGGATCGGGACGCCCTTGGCCAACAGAAGTTCGGCCTGCTCGAGCATCGGGCCCATCAGCAGAACGAACGTGCACACCGCCAGCGCCAGGAAGAACGGCGGCAGGATCTGGCGGATCAGATAGCGGTCAATCGTGCGCACGAATTGATGTGACGATAGCACGCGATCGGCGGCCGGCGGGGCGCGATCCGGCGTCCGCAAAGCGTCCACAGGCGCATTTTCCTAGCCTGATCTGGAACGTCTGATAAGAGATGTTATGTCGACTTGTCGGTCCGGCTGGGCTGGGGAAGCTCCGGTGTGGGTCCGCGCCCAGTTACACGTCTCCCTGGTCTGGCAACCGGGTCTATGCGCCCCGCGCGGCTCCTCGATCGTGTGGCGCACCTACCGTGGGTCCAAAGGCCCAAGCCAAGGCCAACGCCCAACACCCCAAGCCAAGGCCCAACACCCCACGCCTTAAAACTCGAACGCCATTTCGGACCGGGCCTCCGACGTATCCTGATGAAGCAGTCTGCATGGAGGATGAATAGATATACAGCCGGTCGTCCACGAAATCTCCCCAGACATCCCTGCGTCCCGTATACCCCTGAGCATTGGCGCTCAGATTAGGGTTCGCGCCCTCCTGTCCGACGTGGACAGCATTGTTGCGCGAATCGCATACCCCTGACTGATGCCGAAGGTCGAGGCCTCGCTGTTGACGCAATGGCGGTCGCGTCGCGCTCGGCTGAGGCTTGGGCCGTGTGGGTCTTGGAGGTTTGGCGGGTCCAGCACCGTCCCGTGCCGTTACTCGCTGACCACTGGGCGTGAGCCTCTGAGCCTCTGAGGCTTTGAGCCTTGGGCTGAGTCTCTGCCCCCGCCGGGGACGATCGCTGTCAGTAGGCCTTGCGGAGATCTGCGATGATGCCTTCGAGCGCCGCGATCACTTCGGTCCGGTCGACGTCGCTCTTCTTGAACTGGAGCCTGAGGCTGAAGGTCTTGGTGGGCGCGCGGTACTGGAACACGTAGGCTTTCGGCCGCCCGAACTTCGGCCTCGCGACGGCGACCGTCTTGCGGGCCTGTTCGCGGGTGATCCCGCCGCCTTCCTGCGCCTGGCGAGTCAGTTGCTCGACGAGCGCGACCATTTTCTGAGGGTTCTGCTGCCTAACTACCTGTAAAAGCAATGACTTAGAAGAAATGTCGGCCAGCCGACAAATATTCCTGACCTCGCCTGGCATTTCCGCCAGCGAGAGGGACTCGGTGATCGACGTGCGCGACTTCCCCAGCCGCTTCGCCAGGTCCTCGTGCGTGTACCCGCACCGATCCGCGAGGCTCGCCATAGCTTCGGCCTCTTCGAAGGGACCCAGGTCCTTGCGCTGGATGTTTTCGACGAGGGCGATCTCGATGATCTCGGTGTCGTCCACCTCGCGGATGACGACCGGCAGGTCTCGTAGCCCCAATTGGACGGCGGCCTGGTACCGGCGTTCGCCCGCGATGATCTGGTAGCGTTTCCCCCGCTGCCTGACGACCAGCGGCTCGATGACCCCCTTTTCGGCAATCGAGGCCATCAGCTCGGAAAGATCGCCCATGACCTGTCGCGGCTGCTCCGGATTCGGATCCACGCGGTCGATCGGGACGAGCCGGCCAATCGGGCTACCCGCCGAGTTCGCCAGTTCCTCGACGTAGTGCGAGTCGTGCCGCATCTTGAGTGTGAGTGGAAGCCCCCGCTTAGGCACGATCCATAACCTCCTCGCACAGCCGGTAATACTCGGTCGCGCCAGATGAATCAGGCGCAAACCGGAAAATCGATTCCTTGTAGGCCGGGCTCTCCTCGAGCCGCACGCTCTTCGTGATGACCGTCCGGAATACCTTCTTGCCAAAGACTTTGTCGATTTGCGTCCGGATGTCCCGCGCCAGCGCCGTCCGCTTGTCGTGCATCGTGATGACGACGCCCAGAATGCGAAGCGTGGGGTTGGCGCGCGCCCGAACCTTTTCGATCGTCTCGAGCAAATCGTCCGTGCCTTCGAGTGCGAAATAAGAAGACTGAATCGGAATCAACAGATGGGTCGCCGCGACCAGGGCGTTCACCGTGAGCAGTCCGAGCGCCGGCGGGCAGTCGATCACCACGGCTTCGTACTGCTCGAGCACCGCACTCAACCGATCCTTGAGCCGGAAATGCGAGTCGAGTTCCCCGATCATCCGGCCCTCGAGTTTCGCCAGGGCGATCCGGGACGGAGCGACCCAGAGGTTCTGCTGCGTCGACTGCTTGATGACGTCCCCAAGCCCGAGCGAGCCGTCGACGAACACGTCATACACCGAACGTTCAACACCGGAGATGTCCAGAAAAGACATCGTGCTGTTGGCTTGAGGGTCGAGATCGATCAGGAGGGTCTTCTTGTTCCGGATGGCGAGGGCAGCGGCGAGGTTAATCGCCGTCGTGGTCTTGCCAACGCCGCCTTTCTGGTTGGCGATTGCGATGATCATGAGCCGGATCACATTCTAGGGACCCGGCTTGGGGCCTGTCAAAGAAAAAGCGCTACATCTTGTAGCCTAAATCGTCCGGATCCAAGCTTTCGAGCCAGCGCTGCAGACGTTCTTGATCGGCCTGCTCGCTCGAGACGTCCACCGAGCGCGCCTGGTCGAGCACCTTCGTGTCCACGAACACCGGCGCTTTGGCCCGGATGGCGAGCGCGATCGCGTCGCTGGGCCGCGCGTCCAGGAACTGGACTTCCCCGCCGCGATGAAGCTCGAGGTACGCGTAGAACGTGTTCTCGCGAAGGTCCGCGATGACGACGCGCACGAGCGTCGCGCCGAGCTCGGCGACGAGGTTGCGCAGGAGGTCGTGCGTCATCGGCCGCGGCGGCGCGATGTTCTCGATCTGGAGCGCAATCGCATTGGCCTCGACGGGCCCGACCCAGATCGGCAGCACGCGCTGGTTCTCGGCGTCGCGCAGGATGACGATCGGCATGTTCGTCACCGGATCCACCATGAGGCCCTTGACCGACATCTCGACCAGCATGGCTCACCCCGCCAGGACGCCGGCGGCGGCGCCCACGACTTCTCCGCGAAGGCTGTTTGGCGCCGCGGCCGTGATCAAGACCGGCTGCAACGTGTTCAGCCATTCGGGCAGCCCAGGAAAGTTCACGACCGTGTTGCCCGACGTGCGCCCGGCCAGTTCGTGGCCGCGCCGACGCGACGAGGCGTCCACCAGAACTTCGAAGACCCGGCCAACAGCCTGTTCGTGCCACTCGAACTGGATCTCCGCCTGCAGCCGCTGCAGCGCGACGATCCGCTTCGTCTTCTCCACCTCAGGTACATCGTCCGGCATGCGCTTCAACGCCAGCGTGTTCGGCCGCGGCGAGTACTTGAACGAAAACATCGAGTGATACCGGACCCGGCGGACCAGATCGAGCGTGAGCTCGAAGTCCTCCGCAGTCTCGCCCGGGAATCCCACGATCATGTCGGTCGAAATCGCGATGCCCGGCACGGCCGCGCGCAGGCGATCGACGAGCGCAAAGTAGTCCTCGCGCGTGTGCCGGCGCCGCATCGATTGCAGGACGCGATTGGATCCTGACTGGACCGGCAGGTGAAGGTGCTTGCAGACCGTTGGCAAGCCCCGAATCGCCTGAATGAGCCGATCGGTGACATGGCGCGGATGCGGGCTCGCGAATCGAATGCGATCGATGCCGTCGATGGCATTCACGCGCTCGAGGAGCGCCGCGAAATCGCACGCCGGATCGTCCGGGGCCTGGTAGTGGTTCACGATCTGGCCGAGCAGCTGCACCTCGCGATGTCCCGTCCGGGCGGCTTCGCGCACTTCGTCGAGGATGTCCGCGACGGGCCGCATGCGCTCGTGCCCGCGCGTGTACGGCACCACGCAGAAGGCGCAGAACTCGTTGCAGCCCTCGATGATGGTCACGCGCGCGCGGACGGGATCGGCATGACGCGTCACGCCGAGCGGGAATGAGACATCCTCGTGCGGGTTGATGTCGACGACGCGCCGCCGCGTTCGAATGGCGGCATCGACCAGCCTGGGCAGTTCCTTGAGGCGCTGGGTGCCGACGACGACATCAATCGAGGAATCGCGGCGCAGCATCCGATCGCCTTCCTGCTGCGCGACGCATCCCATCACGGCGACCACCCTTCGACTGTGCTCAGGGCCTGCTGGCTGTTCGTCTCGGGTCAATTCGCGGATCTCGCCAAGTCGTGAATAGACCTTCTCGGCTGCGCGTTCTCGCACGCTGCACGTGTTGATGACGACGAGATCCGCGGCGCGTTCGTCGTCGGTGGGCTCGTAGCCGTCCTGCTCGAGCAGCCCGGAGACACGTTCGGCGTCGTGGAAGTTCATCTGACAGCCGAACGTCTCGATGAAGTACTTACGCGCCACTGCGCCGACCTTTCGCTTTCGCCATCCGCGGGGTTTCGCCTTTTGCCTTTGCTTCGCCATCCCGGCGAATCGCCAGGAGATCTCGAGCGGACGCGAGCACGCTCGGTGTCACTTCAACGCCTGCAATCATGCGCGCGAGCTCCCCTTCCCTGCCCGAGTCGTCCAGGCGCGTGAGCGACGTCAGCGTCCGGCCGCCACGAACGTGTTTGGCTGTGTGGAAGTGTACGCCGGCCCGGGCCGCGATCTGCGCGAGATGCGTAATACAAATGACCTGATGGCGCCGGCCAAGCGCCTGGAGGCGCGCGCCAACGGCATCCGCCGCGGCGCCACCGATTCCCACGTCCACTTCGTCGAACACCAGGGTGCGACCGGGCTCGTCGTGCTTCGCGAGGGTCCGGAGCGCCAGCATCACGCGCGACAGCTCGCCGCCGGAGGCAATCGCGGCCAGCGGCCGAAGCTCCTCGCCGGGGTTCGGCGAGAAAAACAGCTCGACGTCGTCAGTGCCGCGGTTGGTCCAGGTGTCCGGTGACGGCATCTCGGCGACCCGGACATCGAGCCGCGCGTTGGGCATCGCCAGTTCCGCGAGATCGGATTCGAGGGCGTGACCCAGTCGTCGGGCTGCGGTCCGACGAGCTGCGGAGAGCTCTCGCGCGGCGTGCAGGAACGACGCGCGTGTGTCGCGGGCGCGCGATTCGAGCTCCGCGGTCCGCTCTTCTCCCGCTCCAAGTTCGGCCAGCTCGTCGCGGAGCGCGCGTTGACGGTCGAGCACGGCTTCGAGCGTCGGACCGTATTTCTTCTTGAGCCGCTCGAGCGCGGCCAGGCGATCTTCGACCGTCTGCAATCGCTCAGGCGCGTCGAGCCCGGCGGAATACGAACGGAGGAAAAACGCGAGGTCCTCGAGCTTCGATTTGATATCGTCGCGTTGATCGACGTACGGCGCGAAGCGCGGATCCAGAGCGGAGAGATCCGAGAGACGCTTCCAGACGACGGCGAGCGCAGAGAGCGCAGCCTCTTCGCCCTCGTACAAGCTCGAGTACGCGTCGGACGACAGGCGCGACAGCCGATCGGCGTTGGCCAGTACAACGCGTTCGGCCGCGAGCGTCTCGTCTTCTCCGGCCTGCGGCGCAATCTGATCGATTTCCTGCAGCTGAAACGACGCCATTTCGATCCGCGCCCGTTTTTCGCGGTCGTCGAGCTGCGTGCGCGCGAGGGCGGATTCGGCGGCTCGCCAGTGATCGAAGTGTCCAGTCACTTCGGCGACGCGATCGCCATGCCCGGCAAACTCGTCGAGAACGGCGGCGTGCTCGGCCGGATCGAGCAGTGTTTGATGTTCGTGTTGACCGTGCAGATCGATCAGCGTCGCGCCGAGCTCGCGGAGCGCGGCCGTCGTCGCGAGCGCGTCGTCGATGAACGCGCGGCTGCGGCCCTGCGCGGAGACCTCGCGGCGCACGATCACTTCGTGGCCGCCGTGACGCTCGAAGATCGCCTGAATACTCGCGGCGGATTCGCCGGTGCGCACCAGGTCCGCGCTCGCGCGGCCGCCCACGAGCAGGTCGATGGCGTCGACGATGACGGACTTTCCGGCGCCGGTTTCGCCGGTGAGGACGTTCAACCCAGGTTCGAACTCCACTTCGAGACGTTCGATCACTGCCAGATGCCGCACGCCGAGGAAGCGAAGCATGTCGAAACCGGAACTCCCATGGTATCAAACCTTTGACAGCGATCAGGTCGCATGTTACGCTACGGGCGTTCGCGCTGTTTCCCAGCGGCGCTTCACCACTTGTTGAGTGGAGGTCTAGTTGCGCGCGCTCGGAACGCTGGTCCTGGCGATCCAGGATCAGGGCATAGCCGCAGGCTCAGCGGAAGCGGCCTCACGCCGGACTGACATCGTCTCCCTGATTCTCAGCGCCGACCCGGTCGTCAAGGCCGTGCTCGCCACGCTGGTGCTCTTCTCCGTCGTCTCCTGGGGGATCATTCTCTACAAGCAGCGTCAGCTGCGTCGCGCGTCGAAGCAGACGGCGACGTTCCTCGACGTGTTTCGCAAGAGCAGCCGATTCTCCGAAGTGCAGTCGGTGTGCGCAAGCCTGCCGTCGAGTCCGCTCGTCGGACTGTTTCAGTCCGGCTACGCGGAGCTCAACGCTCAGCTGCGTTCGGCGGCCGACAAGCCGGGGACGCCGGCGCCACGTCCAACCCTCAGGAGTCTGGAGGCCGTGGACCGCGCCCTGCTGAGAGCGTCGACGACCGAGGTGGCCAAGCTGGAGCACCGCGTGCCGTTTCTCGCGACGACGGCATCGATCACGCCGTACATCGGCCTGTTCGGCACGGTGTGGGGGATCATGTCGTCCTTCCAGGAGATTGCCGACAAGGGCTCGACGAGTCTTGGCGTCGTCGCGCCGGGTATCGCCGAGGCGCTGGTCGCCACGGCCGCCGGGTTGTTCGCGGCGATCCCGGCCGTGTACTTCTACAACGATCTGACGAGCCACGTGAAAGCGTTCTCGAACGAGATGGAGGACTTCTCGATGGAGTTCCTCACGATCGCGGAACGGAACTTTACTTAGTGCCGTTCCAACTTAATGCACCGATGAACGCGCTCCCTCACTCCAGCCACCCGGGCCACCTCGAGAGCGTTGCCTCTTGGCGGCGCAAGTTGGAACGGCACTAGATCGATGCCGAAGCTCGAGCCGATTCCGAACGCGCCGGGCCGGGCAAGCGGACGCCGCGCGCGGGCGATGCGGGTCTCAAGCTCGCTGGCCGAGATCAACGTCGTGCCGCTCGTGGACGTGATGCTCGTGCTGCTCGTCATCTTCATGGTGGCCGCGCCGATGATGACGCAAGGGTTGCCGATCCAGCTGCCCGAGGCGCGTAAAGCGCAAGCGCTCGATGCGCAGCCGATCGAGATCACGATCCCGGCGCAGTTTCGCAAGGACAAGCAGGTGTACATCGGAAAGGATCCGGTGCCGCTGCAGTTTCTGCACGAGCGCGTGCGACAGGCGCTGACGAGTCAGTTGAATCCGGACGTGACGCTGGCCGGAGACGGCAGCATCACGTATCAGGAGCTGATCACGGTCATCGATCGTTTGAAGGAAGGCGGCGTGCGGCACGTCGGCTTGAAGTCGCAGCCGCCGATCGGAAAGATGCCATGAGAGCCGCGGTCGATGACGTCATCGCGATGCGCGGATTGGATGTGCGTGGGCTCAACCGGATGATGAGCGTCTCGCTGGCCGTGCACGTCGCCGCGCTGCTGGTGCTGTTCGTGGTGCCGCGGGACTGGATCGGGAAGCAGAAGGTGAATCCGATCCTGATGTCGATCAGCCTGGACGCGCCGGAGGGGGACAAGACGGGGGGGATGAACCCCGCGCCTCCGCGGCCGATAGAAAAGGAAGCACCGACGCCCAAGCGTCCGGAGCCGATCCGGCCGGCGGCGCCGAAGTCAGACGTCATGGCGGTGCCGACGAAGACGCCGCCAAAACCCACGACATCGGCCAAGCCTCCGGCACCCATCGCGCGTCCACCGACGACGGGCCTTCAGGTTCGTCCCGGAACGTCGCTGGCCGAGACCGGGTCGAAGACGCAGGGCACGGGGCTGGCGATGGGCGGCGGGACGGGCGCGGCGGCGTTTATGGAGGCAGTCGACTTCTGCTGCATGGAGTGGGCGCAGGAAATGCTCCGCGAGATCCGTGCAAGATGGCGCAACAACCAGAGCGATCGCGGCGAGACGATCTTGAAGTTCACCGTGCTGCGTAATGGCACGATCACCGAGGTCGAGGTTGAAAAGCCCAGCGGCAGCGGCATCCTGGATCGCGTGTCGCAGGATGCGTTGCCGCCGAAGCTGGCGCAGCCGCTACCGAAGCAGTATCCAGAGGAGCGCCTTGTGATCCACCTCAAGTTTCCCTACCAGGCCCGATGATGCTGAAACACCTACTCGTCGTTGTTGGAGTCGGGATCGCCACTGTCACGGGGCTGACGACGCCCGCGCCAAGACCTGCCGAGATCGTTGCGCGGGCGACTCAGGATCCCGCGCGGCCCCCGCAGAAGCAGCAGTCCGAGCTGGTCCTGGCGCTCGACAATCCCAGCTATCAGCCGCGCATCGGGATTCCCGATTTCATCGCGACGGGCGGCGACGCGGAGCTCCAGACGGCCGCGAAGATGCTGGCCGACGTTCTGGCGGCCGACCTGGACTTCGAACGCGAGTTCCTCGTGGTCGATCGGAAGGCGTCGGCGGCCATTCCGCCCGCCGCGACGCCTGAAGCGATCAACTTCGATCGATGGCGTCAGCTCGGGGCCGATTTCGTCGTCTATGCGACCATGCGGCGCGCCGGGGCGGAGTTCACGGTCGATCTCAAGCTCCTGCTCGCGCGGGGCACGCCGCCCGGCCAGCAGCGGTTCGGGTCAGAGTACTCAAAGTGCGCGATGAGCAACCCGCGGTACTGCGCGCACTTCATCGCCGACGACATGCACATGAAGATCCGGCAGGTGCTCGGCGTCGCGCGGACGAAGATCGCGTTCGCGTCCGATCGCGATGCCACGCGCCAGAGCGGCCGGTTCGATCCGGGATCGATCGGCAAGGAGATCTACATCTCGGACTACGACGGGGCGAACCAGCGTGCCGCGACGGCCAACCGGTCGCTCAACATCAACCCGACGTGGCTGCCCGACGCGCGCGGCCTCGCGTACGCCTCGTATGTCTCCAAGTTTCCCGACATCTACGTGAGCCTGTTCGACGGCCGCCCGCCGACGCGGCCGGCGGGCGGCACCGACGCGATTCAGAACACGCTGCCTGCGGTCTCGCCCGACGGCACGCGGATCGCCTTCGCGTCCGGCCGCGGGGGACGCTACGACGTGTACCTCGTCAATCGCGACGGCAGCAACCCGCGCAACCTGACGCCGAACACGCCGAACTCCGACGAAGGTGCGCCGACGTGGTCCCCCACGGGCAGCCAGATCGCGTTCACGTCCGATCGCACCGGCACGAACCAGATCTGGGTCGTCAGCGCCGATGGACTCGGATTGCCCAAACGCCTCACGTCCGATCAGCACTCCGACGCGCCGACGTGGTCGTCTCTGAACTACATCGCGTTCACGCTTGGCAGCGGTCCCGGCCACGACATCGCGGTGATCGATTTGTCGAAGATGGAAGTGCGCGTGCTGACCGACGGCATCGGCTCGAACAAGCAGCCGACGGTCGCGCCGAACGCCCGTCACATCGCATTCGTGACGACGCGTTGGGGCCGCGAGCAGATCGGGATTCTCGACTACCCGACCGGCAAGAGCTACCGTCGCGTCACCGAATCTGGCAACAACACGTTTCCCGACTGGTCGCCCGTGCCAGGCGGCACATCAACCGCCACCAACAAAACTGCGAGGGTTCCACAATGAGAAATGCTTTCTCGCGTCTGACGATCGCTGCCGCCGTTCTGGCGATGTGCGCCGCATGCGGCGGCAAGAAACCGCCGACGACGACCGCCAGCAGCGCTCCGAATCCGTTCCCAGCTTCCTCGGCGACCGACACGACGCCCGTGAGCACGCCGCGCCCGCCGGACGCGCTGCCGGTGCCGCCCGACGTCAACCCGAACACGCGGCCCTACGACAACCTGAGCCCGGACGACATCAACAAGCAGGCGATCCTGAAGCCCGTGTTCTTCGCGTACGACAGCGACGAGATCGACGAGGCCGGGCGCAAGACCCTCGACAGCAACGCGCAGATCCTGAAGGAGTACAAAGGCTGGGTGCTCACCGTCGAAGGCCATTGTGACGAGCGAGGCACACCCGAATACAATCTGTCTTTGGGCGATCGGCGCGCGCAAGCCGCGAAGACCTATCTGCTGTCGCTCGGCATCAACGCCGACCGGCTCAAGACGGTCAGTTACGGCAAGGAGTTCCCGTACAACCCCGGTCATGACGAGTCGTCCTGGACGCAGAATCGACGGGCGCAGTTCATGGTGACGGCTAAGTAAGGAGCTCGGGCCGCCCAGGCTCGACGGAAACCGATGAGGCTCACTCGATCGTTGCTCATGCTTCTGCTGCTCGCCGGCGCCGCGGTGCCGGCGCGAGCGCAGAACCGTCAGGACCTGCAGATGCTCGCCGACATGCGGCTCCTGCAGGAAAACGTGGCGAAGCTGCAGCTCACCGTGAACATCCTGCTCGAACAGCTGAAGGCCACCAACGCGCAGGTGGACGCGAACAAGAATCTGGGCCAGAAGCTCCACGCCGAGCAGATGGTGCAGATCAAGGACATCGCGCAGAACATGTCCGTGCTGAACGAGAAGCTGGCCGACAGCAGCGTCAACGTCCTGAAGCTCACGCAGGAAATGAACTCGATTCGATCGGCGATCGCGATGCAGTCCACGCTGCTCAATCAGATTCTTGGCCTGCTGCAGCCGCCGCTCGCGCCGACAATCCCGCCTGGCGGCGGGACGGGCGGCGAGACCACGCCGCCGCCGGCCGGCAGCGCATCGATGCCGGCCTCCCCGGCCGCGCACTACAACGAGGCGTGGGGCTACTACACCGCGAACAAGTTCGATCTGGCGATTCAGGCGTACGAAGAGGCGCTGCAGAAATTTCCCGAGTGGCCCGACGCGCCGATCGCGCAGCTCAACATCGGCAACGCGTATTACCAGCTGCGCCGCGACAAGGAGGCGATCCAGGCCTTCAACGTCGTGATCACGAAGTACCGGACGTCCGACGCGGTGCCCGAGGCGTACTTTGGACAAGGGCTCGCGTACGAGCGGCTCGGTCAGAAAGCCAACGCGCTGAAGAACTACGATCTCATCATCCAGCGCTATCCGAAGAGCGACGCCGCGCTGCTCGCCAAGCAAGGAATAACGCGCGTCAAATGACCGTAATCTGAAATCTGGAATCTTGGAATCTGCAATCTGCATCAGCAATCGGGGAATCGGGGACGCTGGAATCTATCGGGGAATCTCGAATCTATCGCGGGATCCGGCAACTCGGGGTTGGATTCCAGATCCGATAGATGTCAGATCTCCCGATAGATGTCAGATCTCCCGATAGATTGCAGATTCCCCGATAGATTCCAGATTCCAGATCTCCCGATTGCTGATGCAGATTTCAGATTCCAGTTTCCAGATTTCAGATTGCCTCGCGTCGGCAACAGCAGTTGACAACCGCCGACGCCTGCAGTTGCCTCTAGCCTCCCGCCAGCACTTCAGATAGGCTCAAAGCGATCTCGCCACGGCCGCGCGACGGACTTCCCTTCTCGTCCTCTTTTCCGCGCCCGCCGTCGCGACCAGCAGTTTCAATTTCCAACGGAAGGACACACGAATGGGCAGCGTGAACAAGGCCATCCTGGTGGGCAACCTCGGCCGCGACGCCGAAATGCGGTTCACCGCCGGCGGCACCCCCGTCGCGACCGTGAGCATCGCGACCACCGAGCGTTTCACCGATAAGGAAGGTCAGAAGCGCGAGGACACGCAGTGGCACCGCATCGTCATCTGGGGCAAGACCGCGGAGTCGCTGCACGAGTACCTGACGAAGGGCAAGCAGATCTACGTCGAGGGACGCATTCAGACGCGCGACTGGACCGACAAAGAAGGAAAACAACAGAGAACGACCGAGATCCGGGCGGATCGGATCGTGTTGCTCGGCGGCGGCGGGGGTGGTGAGGGGCGCGGCGCCCGTCCGGCGAGAGATCGCTTCTCCGAGCCGTCTGAACAGGCCGTCGAAGCGAATGCGGCGGCAATTGATGCGCCGCATGATGATGACATCCCCTTCTGAAAAGATTCAGAAGTACGGCACTATCGCTGAAGTACGGAGCTATCGCTGAAGTGCCGGAACTGACGCTGAAGTACGGCAGCTTTCGCTTTCAGTAACGCTCGCCCTCGCTGAGAAACGCTCGCAGAAGTACGGACGCTATCGGTGAGGTGCGGGTGCGTTCGCTGAAGTACGGTTCCGGGAAGTACGGCGCGACGCGGCGGGTATGCTCTTGTACTCGCGTCTCTTTGCGGCCGTAATTCTCGGTTCTTGTCCGCCGGTTACTTCCAGGTTTTCTTACGGCGTACTTCGCGGTTCTTCTCCACCGTACTTGAGCTACTCGGTAGTCCGCCCGTATCGATCCTCGATCCTCACTACATCCAGAAGCTCAGGCGTGGACACCTCGAACACATCGGAATCCTCGAGCGCTGTCATCCTGTGCACGGTTTTTGGAGTGATGTGCACCGCCTGACCCGGCAGCATTTCAGTCCTCGTCAGCGTCCCGTTGACATCGATCTCGAACAGAAGCTTGCCAGTCCAAAGGAAAATTGTTTCGTCTTTGATGTTGTGGTACTGCAGGCTCAGGGCGTGTCCCTTGTTCACGTGAATGAGCTTGCCCACGTACTTGTCGGTGCGCGCCCAGTGCAGCTCGTAGCCCCAGGGCTTGTCCACGCGTGTGATGTCGGTCATGAACGCTCCGTCACGACGCCGACGGCCGTTTCAGCGTCGCGTCAGTTGAATCGCGGCCGGTGATTTCGTGCGGGCCGGCGATCGCGGCCCGGTGCATGGCTTCGGCGAGCGGCACGAGCTCGGCGTGTACCGCCGCGGCCGAGGTGGCGGAGAGCGCACGGCGGGCCAGGTCGCGCGCCTGGTGGCTGTCGAACGCCGTCAGGCTGCGCTTGACGACCGGAATGGCCGACGGCGTCATGCTGAACGTCCGGAACCCCAGGCCGACGAGCAGCGCGACGAGCAACGGATCGGCCGCCACTTCCCCGCACACCGACAGGTCGCAGCGCGCGCGCCGGCCCGCGCGCGCGATGCCGCGAAGCAGCCGGAGCACTGCGGGCGCCGCCGGCTCGTAGTGGCCGGCGAGGCGCTCGTCGGTGCGATCGACCGCCAGAGTGTACTGGATCAGGTCGTTCGTGCCGACGCTCAGGAAGTCCGCGTGCCGCGCGAGATGGTCGACCGTGAGCGCCGCCGCGGGCACTTCGATCATCGCGCCAATCGGCACGGTGGCGTGCAAACCGGCCTCGCGGCGGATGTCGTCGATCAGCATGCGCGCGGCGCGCAGCTCGTCGCTCGACGTCACGAACGGCAGCAGCACGCGCAGGTTGCCCGCCGGCGCCGCGCGCAGGAGCGCGCGCATCTGCCCGCGGAATCGCTCGTCATGCTGCAGCGCGGCGCGGATGCCGCGCAGCCCGAACCGTTCGCGATGGCCGCCGGGACGCGCGGCGGCGCGGCGCTCTTCGCCGGCGTCGAATGTCCGGATCGTCACCGGCAGCGGCCGCATCGCGTCCACGATCTGCCGGTAGGTCTCGAACTGCGCCTCCTCGCTGGCCGCGTCCGGATGCGCCGGGTCGATCAGGAACTCCGACCGAAACAGGCCGATGCCTTCGGCGCCCGCGTCGCGGGCGCGCGCGACTTCGTCGGCCATCCCGAGGTTGGCCTCGAGCCGGATCCGCACACCGTCGGCCGTCGCCGCCGGACGGGTGCGCAGCTCCTCCAGACCGCGCCGGCCCGCGGCCGCGACCTGGGCGCGCTCGCGCCAGCGTTCCAGCGCCTCGGCGGAGGGCTCGACCACGACCTCGCCGGTCGTGCCGTCGAGCGCGAGTGTCTGCCCGGGGCCGAGCATCTCGGTCGCGCCGCCGAGCCCGACGACCGTCGGAATCGCCAGCGACCGCACCAGGATCACCGTGTGGTGCGTCGGGCTGCCGATGTCGCACACGAGCCCCTGCACGCGCGTCCAGTCCAGCTGCGCCGCAATCGATGGCGGCAGCTCGTCGGCGACGAGAATCAGCGGCGGGTCGAGCTCGTGAACGAGATCGACCAGCGGGTCCCGGCCGGGCCGCAGGTTGCGCATGAGGCGGCCGGCGACGTCGGCGAGATCGCCGACGCGCTCCCGCAGCCACTCGTCGCCCTCCCGGGCAAACACCTGGTGCAGCTCCGCGATGGCGCGCTCGAGCGCCCAATCGCCGTTGATTCGCTCGGACCGGATCAGCTCGTCGGCCCGGCGGACGAAGAGCGGGTCGTCCAGCATCAGGAGCTGCGCCGCGAAGATGGCCGCCTGTGCCGGACCGACGGTCCTCGACACGCGCGACGAGATCTCTTCCAGCTCGACACGCGTGCGCTCGCGGGCGGCGCGCAGCCGCTGCCGCTCGCGATCGATGCCGCTCGTCGCCAGCCGGTACCGCACCTGGCGCGCGTCGCGCACGGCCACTACCGCGCGCCCCACGGCAACCCCCGGCGACACGCCCCGGCCGATGAGCGTCGTCATGTGTCCTCGAATCCGCGCTCGACGAGCAAGCCGAGCGCGGCGATGGCCTCGGCCTCGTCGGGGCCGTCGGCGGTGATCGTGAGCGCGCTGCCACGCGCCGCCGCGAGCAGCAACAGTCCCAGAATGCTCTTGCCGTCCATCGTCCGCTGCCCGCGCGTGACCCGAATCTGGCTCCGGAACCGGCTCGCGACGCTCACGAACCGCGCGGCCGCACGGGCGTGCAGCCCCAGCTCGTTTACGACGGTCAGTAGCCGGGAGGTCACTAGTGCCGTTCCAACTTGTTGTCCCGAAGGCCTGCCAGGTACTCGGCCAGCCAGTTTTTCAGGAACCGTTTGCCCTTGCCGGTCTTCAGGAACCGTTCTCGCCGAAACGCATCTGCCCGGCTAATACACGCCTCGTAGTAGATGAGACGGCATGGGTGCCGCTTGGCCGTCGAACGCACACGGCCTTCGGCGTGCAAACGAAGCCTCGCCCGCAGATCGCCGGTCGAACGTGTGTACCACTCGCCGTCGGCGTCGCTTCGCAGCACGTAAGTGAACGTCAAGAGCCTCCTCCTCTTGGCGGAACAAGTTGGAACGGCACTAGTTCTCGCGGGTCTCGGGATCGCCGCGCAGGAGATCGGACGCGACGCGGATGGCTGCGCGCCCGTGCACGCGCAGGTCGCGGGCGAGCGCGAGCACGTCGGCCTGTTCCGGCGCCTTGGCGAGCTTGATGAGCATGGGCAGGTTCACGCCCGTGACGACTTCGACGCGGCCGGACTCGAGAAACGACAGTCCGAGGTTCGACGGCGTGCCGCCGAACATGTCGGTGAGCAGCAGGACGCGTCCGCCCGCGCCGACCTTCGCGATCGCTTTCTCAATCGCCACGCGCGCGACGCTGACGTCGTCGTGCCAGCCGATCGACACGGCGGCAAAGCGCGGAAGGTTGCCGACGATCATCTCCGCGGCGTTCAGGAGCTCGGTCGCGAGCTGGCCGTGCGTCACGACGACGACGCCGACGCCGCGCGGTTTTTCCGTCACGTCTGCCTCTCGTCGAGCACGTCGCGATGACGCACCCGCAGCACGATGCCGGGTACGGACTTCAGCCTGCGCGCGAGCGCCTCGGCGATCGCGACCGACCGGTGCCGCCCGCCCGTGCAGCCGATCGCAATGGTGAGATAGGTCTTCCCTTCCGCGATGTTCTGCGGCAGCAGAAACTTCAGCAGTGCCGTCGTCAGGTTGAGAAACCGCCTCGCCGCGGCGGTGCGCATGACGTACCGCGCGACGCGCGCGTGCCGCCCGCTCCATTTGCGGAGCGACGCCACGAAGTGCGGGTTCGGCAGGAATCGCACGTCGAAGACGAGGTCGGCGTCCGGCGGCACGCCCCGGCGAAATCCGAAGCTGAGCAGGGTGACGACGAGCGGCGTGACGCTCTCGGCGCCGCCGGTGGTCTCCAGCACGCGCCGGCGCAGCTCGTGCACCGTGAGCGAGCTCGTATCCACGACTTGATCGGCCAGCCGACGGATCGGCAGCAGGAGCCGGCGTTCCTCGCCGATCCCCTCGGCCAGGGACTGATCGACGCCGAGCGGGTGCGGCCGCCGCGTCTCGCTGAAGCGCCGGAGGATCGCGGTGTCGCTCGCTTCGAGGAACACGAGGCGGATGCGCCGGCCGACACGCTCCTTCAGCTTGCGGTACACGCCGGGAAACCGGGCGAGCGATCGTCCCTCGCGGACGTCGACGACGACCGCGGCGCGCCGACGCTCGCGGCCGCGTGCGTTGAGGATCAAGTCGGCGAAGGTCGGGATCAGCGCGATCGGCAGGTTGTCGACGCAGAAGTAGCCGAGGTCCTCGAGCGCGCGCAGCGCGTGCGACTTGCCCGCGCCGGAGAGCCCCGTGACGACCACGAAGGGCGCCGCCTGCGCTCCCAGGCGGCTCGCGCCGGCGCGGCGGCCCGGGCTCACAGCTCGTCGACCTCCACGTCGTCGATGATCTCGCGGTCGGACAGCTGCTCGAGCCGCCGCTCGAGGCGCGCGGCGAGGAGCTGCGCGGCGTGACGTCCGCGCGACCGCAACAACTGATTGCGCGCGGCGACCTCGACCAGCATCGCGAGATTGCGGCCGGGCGCGACGGGCATCGTCACGAGCGGAATCGAGATGCCGAGGATCTCGGTGGTCGTCGAGTCGAGGCCGAGGCGCTCGTATTCGCGTCCCGACTCCCATCGTTCGAGATGGACGACGAGCTCGACGCGTTTGGACGATCGCGTGGCCGAGACGCCAAACAGATCCGTCACGTTCACGAGTCCCAGTCCGCGGATCTCGACATGGTGCCGCGTGAGCTCCGGGCACGTGCCGATGAGCACGGCCTCTCCGCGACAGCGCACCTCCACCGTGTCGTCGGCGACCAGCCGATGGCCCCGGACCACCAGGTCGAGCGCGCACTCGCTCTTGCCGATGCCGCTCTCTCCCGTCAGCAGGACGCCCAGGCCGAGGATGTCCATGAGCACGCCGTGCCGCATCTCGCGCGGCGCGAGCCGGTCTTCGAGGAGCGTCGTGAGGCGGGCGATGGCGACCGGGGTCGTCAGCGCGGTTCGCAGGAGCGGCACGCCCGCGCGCTCCGATTCGGCCGCGAGCTCGGCCGGCCCGTCGAGTCCCATCGTGATCATCACGCAGGGGAAATCGCGCACGAACAGCCGGCGCAGCGTCAGCGCGCGATCGTCGGGCGCCATGCGCTCGAGAAAACGGATTTCGCTCTCGCCGAAGATCAGCACGCGGCCGGTGCGGAGGTACTCGTCGAAGCCGGAGAGCGCCAGGCCCGTTTTCTGAACGTACGGCAGCGTGATGCGGCGTTCGAGGCCGGCGGCGCCGGCAAGCAGGTCGAGATCCAGTCCAATGGGGGCCCCGCGCGCGCCAAGCAACGCTCCGACGCTGACGCCAGCGGTCACGTTACCCCTCGGGTTCGATGAGACCGAAATCCCCGTCCGGGCGCCGGTACAGGATCGCGACGGCGTCCGACTCGGCCCGGCGAAAAACCAGGAAGTTCTGCTGGGCGTCCGACAGCGCCAGGAGCGCGTCGTCGAGCGACATAGGCTTCACCGCGCGGAGGCGGCTGCGGACGACGCGCGGCGCGCCCCGAGCGGAGTCGAGGGGGCCGGACCGTTCCGGCGCGGGCTCGACGCCGAGCGCGGCGGCGCGGGCCGGCCGGCTGGTCCGGCGGCGTGTCTTCCAGCGGTCGCTCAGCCGAGCGGCTTGCTGCCCGACCTTGTCGACCGCGGCCGTGACCGCCGACGGCAGCCGGGCATGGCGGGCGACGGCATGGAGCATGTGATCGCCCCGGGCGTGCACGGTGAGCTCGCAGACGAACAGCTGGCGCTCACGCGCGATGACGCACTGCGCCGAGACGGCGCTGTCGTTGAGCACGCGATCGAGGCGGCGCACCTTGCTGCTGATGCCTTCGCGAACGGCGTCGGAGACGGCCACGTGCCGCCCGGTGACGGAGAGCTTCAATACAACACCTTGCGCTGGTTGGACGTCGGAATCTTCAGTTCCTCGCGGTACTTGGCGATGGTGCGCCGCGCGAGCACGAGCCCTTCCTTCTGCAGGATGCTCATGATCTTCGAATCGCTGAGCGGCCGGCGCTGATCCTCGCCCTCGATGATTTTCCGGATGCGTTGCTTGATCGTGACCGAGGAGACGCTTTCGCCGTACGAGCTGCTGATCCCGCTGTGGAAGAAGAACTTCATTTCGTACACGCCTTGCGGCGTGTGCATGTACTTGTTGTTCACGACGCGCGAGACCGTCGACTCGTGCATGCCGATGTCGCTCGCGACGTCGCGCAGGACGAGCGGCCGCAGGTGCTCGATCCCCGAATCGAGGAACGACCGCTGGAAGTTGATGATGCTCGTCGCGACTTTCAGGATCGTCTTCTGCCGCTGGTCGACCGATTTCAGGAGCCACAGCGCCGATCGGAACTTGTCCTTCACGTACGCCCGCGTCTCGTCCGACGTCTCGCCGCCCTTGTCGAGCAGCCGCCGGTAGACCGGGCTGATGCGGAGCTGCGGGAGGCCGTCCTCGTTCAACGCCGCGCGATAGCCATCCTCCGTTTTCACGATGTACACGTCGGGGATGACGTACTGGGACTCGGCGGGGCTGTAGCGCGCGCCCGGCTTCGGATCGAGCTGCTTGATGAACTCGATGTGCGCCTTGACCTCTTCCGGCTCCAGGCCCAGCTGCCGGGCGAGATCGGGAATCCGGTGGTTTTGCAGCAGCCGCAGGTGATCCCGCACCAGCGCTTCCGTGGGCGTGCCGCACAGGCCCAGGTGGCGAATCTGCAGCAGCAGGCACTCCTGCAGGTCGCGGGCGCCGACGCCGATCGGATCGAACGTCTGGACGTGGTCGAGGCCCTTTTCGACGAGCGTCACGTCCCAGTTGCCGAGCGAGGCAATCTCGTTGACCGACGCGACGAGGTAGCCGTCCTCATCGATGTTTCCGATGATGGCCGCGCCGACATCCCGCAGCAACTCGTCATTCGTCTGCAGGTTCAGCTGCCACGCGAGATGATCGGCCAGCGAGCTCTTCGACGAGAGCGTGTTCTCGATCGGCGGCAGCTCCTTGACCTCCTGCGGCTGCCGCGGCCGATAGCCCTCGTCGAGGTACTCGCCGAAGAAATACTCGTAATCGGCGTCGTCCCAGGTCTCTTCTTTTTTCTTCTCTTCGACCGGCTTCTCTTCTGTCGCCGGCTGCTCGGGCGTCTGCTCCTCGGTCGGGACCTCCTCGAGCATCGGGTTCTCGACCATCTCCTGATTCAGCAGCTCGGCCAGCTCGAGCGTGGTCATCGGTAGGAGCTTGATCGCCTGCTGGAGGGAAGGCGTGAGAATCAGCTTCTGAACGAGGCGGGCGTGGAGCTTCTGCTGGATGGCCATCAGGTTCGATACGTCGACTACCGGTCAATATTAGTCCAGCCGGAAATCGGCTCCGAGGTAAATCCTTTTGACCTCTTCGTCGGCGGCCAGGGTGTCGGGGGTTCCGCTGCGAAAAATGACGCCATCGTGGACGATATAGGCCCGATCTGTAATTCTGAGGGTCTCGCGCACATTGTGGTCGGTGACGAGCACCCCGATCCCGCGCGCCTTGAGGTGCGCGATGATCTTCTGAATATCGGTCACAGCAATCGGATCGATACCGGCGAACGGCTCGTCGAGGAGCATGAATTTCGGCCGGTTGACCAACGCGCGCGTGATCTCGACACGGCGGCGCTCGCCGCCCGAGAGCGTGTAGGCCTTGGCGCGCGCCAGCGGCGTGAGGTTGAGCTCCGAGAGGAGCTCCGTCAACCGGGCGCGCCGCTCCTCGGCGTCGAGCGGCAGCGTCTCGAGAATCGAAAGCAGATTCTTCTCGACGGAGAGGCCGCGGAAAATCGACGGCTCCTGCGGGAGATAACCGATGCCCTTGCGCGCGCGGACGTACATCGCATCCGCCGTGACGTCGTGATCGTCGAGGAGCACGCGGCCGCGGTCGGCGCCGATCAACCCGACGACCATTCCGAACGTGGTCGTCTTTCCCGCGCCGTTCGGACCGAGCAGACCGACGATCTCCCCTGAGGCGACGTCGACGTCAACGTCACGGACGACGGTGCGCCCGTTGTACGACTTGGTCAGCCCTTCCGTACGCAGCGTGGCCATGCGGACTCTGCTCGACGGCCCGTCAGCGGCCGGCCGCCGACTTGCGAATCGAGACGTCGCACTTGACGAGCTCGTCCGTGCCCATGGCGTCCGTGCGCCCGGGCGGCCATTCGACCGTGTTGAGCTTCCGGTTCAGCTTCACCTCGGGGCCTCTCGAGATCACGCATCCCGAGCGGTCCTTGGCGGGTGATTTGACGACGACCGGCTTCCCCACCACGTGGTAGACGTCGGTGGCGGCGTCATAGTCCAGACGATCGCCGCGAACCTCGTAGCCGCCCGAAATCTCGGCGAACACCTTGTCGCCGGGGCCTTCGACCTCGAGGCGCTCAATCGACCGTTCCTCCTTGGCGAGGAAGAGCGTGATCTTTTCGCCTTCGGTCACGCCCTCCTCGTTCTTCATCGTCACGGCGCCGACGTAGGTCGCCTTTCGGGCGGCGTCTTCGTAGAGCAGCGAGTTGGCGGTGACGTTTTGGTCCGTTGGCTTCTTCTGCGCGCCGCCGTCGGACGGCCTGGCCGCGGCGCGAAACTTCTGATTCACCTTCCCCTTGGCCTCGAGGTTGCGCGTGGAGTCGTCGACGGCGATCCAGTCGGCGGAGATGCGGCCGGATTTTTGCCACAGCTCGGCCTGTTCTTTGCCACCGGTATAGACCGCCCGGCCGGTCTCGCTCGTGTAGACAAGCTCCGCGGCCACGCCGCTCACCGGCTCCCCTTCCTCGAACAGCCCAGGCGTTTTTTTGTCCTGCGCCTTCTTCTCCGACGGATTGGCGACTGTCCGGACGGCGCCCTTCGCGGCCAAATCGTGCGTGTCGAGCGCGACGTCGATCGTCTGTGCGTCGACGACGAAACTGCCGTCGGTCACGCGCGGAAGCCGAGCGGACGCGCCGGCTTGCTTCAACGTGAGCTTCCCCTTGCCGCGCGCGTCGTACGTGCCGAGGTCGCCGTCGCCTTTGACGTCGCCATCCACGAACACGACGTTCTGTCGGAACTCGGCCTGTTCGATGGCCTCGAGCTGGCCGCCCAGATGGAGCACGAGCGTCCGTGCGGTCGCGGTCTTCGGCGTCTTGTTCTGGCTGCCCGCGGCCGGTTTTTCCTCGAACGTCACATCGCGATCGAACTGCGCGAGACGCAGGCCCTTGTCGTCGCCCTTGGCGTCGAGCGTCGCGGATTTGATCACTCGGGCGGGCGCCTCCTTCGTGGCCGGCAGCTCGACCACGACGCGATCCTTCGCCTGCAGGCCCTTCAGCGTCCGGCCGTCTGACGCGAGAAACATGTCGATCCAGGACGCGGCAATCGATCGCGTCCCCTGCTCGACCGCCAGGCCCACGCTTGCCTCCCCTGTGAGCGTGGCGTGCTCGAGCGTGCGGCCGTCGGGCTGGAACCCGAGCGTGATGTCGTGCGCGTTCATCCGCGGCGGAGGATTGGGCACGCTGCCCGGCGTCACGCGCGCGTTGCCGCGCAACTCGAGGAACCGAATGGCCTGCTCGTCGTCGGTCAACCCGAACGTCGCCGCGTCCCCTTCGAGCGTCTCGCTCGGACGCACCACGCGGACGTTCTGGTCCATCCGCAGCGACTTCTGCGCGCGCGTGAAGCTCATCGTCTTGGCCGTGGCCTCGACGGTGTCGGTCGATTTCTCGTCCGGCGCGACCTTCAGGCTGGCCTGATCCAGAAGCTGCAGAAAATCCTGATCGCGATGGTAATTGGCACCGAGCCCCTTCCCCGACAGCCGGCCGCGCGTGAACGTCACCTCGCCCGGCATCGTGACAATCCCCGTGCCGTCGTCGTACGACGCCTGGTCGGTCGTGACCGTGGCCCCGCCCTTGTCCACGACCCTCACGTTGCCGCGAAAGTCGAGATTGCGCGGCATCTCGCCATCGGCCGGCGGACTCTTCGTTTCGACCCGGTCCGCGAAGATCTGGTGGCCCTCGACGAACTTCGCGTGCACCTTCTCGTAGAGGCCGCGTCCGTCCCGATAGCTGAACGCCTTCTCATAGCTCAACTCGAGGACGCGCTTGCCGTCTTTGTCGTGATGAAAGTACTTGCCGGCGCCGCTCTGATACTCCGCTTCGCGATCGGGCGCCGTCGGCACGGGAGCCACGACTGGGGCCTGACGCGGGCGCGCCAGGAAATAGACGGCCGCGGCACACCCGAGGCCGACGATCGCGACGACGATGCGCGCTCGTCGCTGCCAGGTCACACGAGCGCCTCAACGGTGAGCGGCTTGACCGGCACGCGGACGTCGGCGACCGTGAGCTCGGTCGTCCGCTCGCCCTGATACTCCCCCTGATCGAGCGAGTATGCGAGCTCGAGGCCGTGGCGATGCGTCGTCAGGTACTCCTCGCGCTCGACGGCGCGCCAGGCGATGCCGCGGAACGATCGGCCGTTCTGCTTGAACAGCAACGCGAGGTGGCGATCCTTGAGTCGACGCGGCGGCTGCATCAGGTCCACCGGAGACGTCCGGAACACGGGCTTCGGGTTGGACGCGCCGAACGGTCCGAGCCGAAGGAGCCCTTCGATCACTTCCCCGGAGATCTCTCGCAGTCCGAGCGCCGCGTCGATGCGCAGGCGTGGGACCAGATCCTCGGGACCGAGCCTGACGTTGGCGATCGCGGTGAGCCGCCGGCGCAGCTCCGGCACGCGGGAGGCTTCGAGCGTCACGCCCGCCGCGACGCGATGGCCGCCGAACCGCAGGAAGACGTCGCTGCAGCTCTCGAGCGCGCCAAGCAGGTCGAACGCCGGGATGCTTCTCCCTGATCCGTGCGCGACGCCGTCTTCGATGGCGAGCACGATGGCCGGCTTGCAATACAGATCCACGAGCTTCGACGCGACGATGCCGATGACGCCGCGGTGCCAGCCCTCGCCCGCAACGACGAGCACGTTGTGCGCGCCAATCTCGGGATCTTTTTCGATGATGCGTCGCGCCTCCGAGAGGATCGCCGCTTCCTGCTCCTGCCGCCTCGTGTTCTCTTCCGACAGTTGCCGGGCGAGATCGCGGGCCTTCGTCCGCACGTCGCCGTCCTTCCCGCGCAGGAGCAGCAGGTCGAGCGCGAGATCCGCGGATCCCATGCGGCCCGCCGCGTTCAGGCGCGGCGCCAGGATAAAACTCACGTGAAAGCTGTCCACCACTCTCCCCAACAGCCCGCTCTCCTCGAGCAGCGCCTCGAGGCCCGCGGCATGCGGGCCTCGCGACAGGGCATTCAGGCCGAAGTGCGCGATCACCCGATTCTCGCCGACCAGCGGCACGACATCGGCGAGCGTGCCGATGGCGGCGATCTTGATGAAGTGCGGAAGGAGCTCGGGCCCGCGGCCGCTCGCCGCAAGCAGCGCCTGGACCAGCTTGAGCGCAACGCCAACGCCCGCCAGCCCTTTGTCAGGGTATCGGCAATCGGCGCGTTTGGGATTGATGACCGCCAGAGCCGGCGGGAGCAGCGATTCCGGCTCGTGGTGGTCGGTGATGATCAGGTCGACGCCCAACGCGCGGGCCCGTTCGGCCGCCTCTTTCGCGCGGATCCCGCAATCCACCGAAATCACGAGCCTGGCGCCGGCGGCGCCCAGGCGCTCGATCGTGGCTGGCTGCAAACCGTACCCGTCGAGGAGCCGATTCGGGACGAAGTGGACGACGTTGCCGCCGAGCAGCTCGATGGCGCGACGGAGGATCACCGTGGACGTCACGCCGTCGACGTCGTAGTCGCCGTGGATGGCGATCGGCTCGGACCGGGCAATCGCGGCAAGGAGGCGGTCGACCGCCTCGCGCATGCCGGCGAGCAGGAACGGATCGTGAAGCTGCGTCAGGTCGGGATGGAGGAATCTGTGCGCGGCGTCGGGATCGCCGAGGCCACGCTGACACAGCAGCCGCGCGATGACGGGCGGCACGCGCAGGGCCGCCGCCGTCTCCTGAACGCGCGCCTCGTCCGCCGGGACATCCTCCCAGACGCGCGGCAGCATCAACCAGCCTGACCCGATCCCGATCGGGATCGTCCCGATCCAATCTTTATCGCGGGGGCCCCTGCTCCCCCGCTGGCGGCGGCCAACCGCGGCGCGGCGCCTGGCGCCGCCGGCTGGCTGTCGTCAAAGAACGCCTGCCCCAGCCGGCCCATGGCGCGAAACTTCTGATACCGGGCGTCCAGGCGCGCGGCGGCTTCCAGCGGTTGGAGCTCGCCCAGGTGACGCAGCAGCGCTTCGTCGACGAGCGAAGCCGCCTCGTCGTAGTCGAGGTGCGCGCCGCCCACGGGCTCCTTGACGATCTCGTCGATGAGCTCCAGCGACAGGAGATCGGGCGCGGTGATCTTGAGCGCCTTGGCGGCGTCGACCTTGCGCTTGGCGTCGCGCCACAGGATGGCCGCGCACCCTTCCGGCGGGATCACGCTGTAGACGCTGAACTCCTGCATCAGCACGCGATCGCCGACCGCGATGCCGAGCGCCCCGCCGCTCCCGCCCTCGCCGCAGACCAGGATGACGATGGGCGTGTCGAGCAGCGCCATCTCACGCAAGTTCACCGCAATCGCTTCGGCGACGCCGCGCTCTTCCGACTCGACGCCGGGATAGGCCGCAGGCGTGTCCACGAAGACGAGGACCGGGAGGCGGAACTTCTCCGCCATCTTCATGACCCGAAGCGCCTTGCGATATCCCTCCGGCTTCGCGTACCCGAAGTTGCGGTAGATCTTCTGCTTGGTCTCGCGGCCCTTCTGATGGCCGACCACGGCGACCGGCTTGTCGTGGTAGTAGCCAAGGCCCGCGATCATCGCCTTGTCGTCGGCGAAACGGCGATCGCCGTGCAGCTCGCTGAAGTCGGGAAACAGCCGCTCGATGTAGTCGAGCGTCCCGGGCCGGTTCGGATGGCGCGCGACCTGAAGCCGTTCCCAGGCGCCGAGCCCGGCGAAAATCTCCGTGCGCAGCTCGCGTACGCGTGCCTCGAGCCTCGCAATCGACGCCAGCCGATCGGTCGTCTTGGGCATCAGCTTCAGCGCTTCGATTTCTTTCAGAAGCACCGCGACGGGTTCTTCAAAATCCAGCAGGTCGCCCAACATGATTCATCCTGTGCCGTTCCAACTTGTCGTCCCGAAGGCCACCTGTCACGCCTTCAACATGACTGATCCGGACCCGCACAACGCCTCGACGTCACGGACGAAATGATCGCTCGGCTTGATTCGGCGGGCCGTCGCCGCGCGGACGACCAGGTGGTCGTCGCCGCCGTTGACTTCGACGACGAATGACACCCGCCGGTCGCCGGGATACCGCTCGAGCACGTCGGCCAGCTCGCGCATGACGTCGCGTCCGAGCCCGCGCCCGGCCAGGTGGATCTGCACCTCGCGGATGGCGCGGTCGCGGACGACGTCGAGCGGCGTGATCTCCGACACGATCAACCGGCTCGATTCCTCGTCGCGCTCGTATTTGCCCCGGACGAGCAGCATCGCGTCGTCCACGACGAGTGATCCGTGCTTGCCGAACGCCTCGGGGAAGACGACCGCCTCGACCTTCGCCGCCTCGTCCTCGAGGCTGAACACCGCCATGCGATCGCCACGCTTCGTCTTGAGATGACGCACGCCGGTCGCGACGCCGCCAATCGAACAATCCGCTTCCGGCTGCGTGAGATCGGCGAGCCGCCGCGCGCCCGCGATCGCGAGCGCTTCCGCGTACCGCTGCAGCGGATGCCCGGTGATGTAGAGCCCGAGCGCTTCCTTCTCGAACGCCAGCGCCTCGGTCTCCGTCCAGGCGCGCACGGGCGCGAGCGCGGCCACGTCGTCGTGCGTGTTCATGGGGCCGTCGCCGCCACCGAAGAGCTGCGACTGGCCCTGCTCGCGGTCCTTCTGCTGGCGGCTGCCGTGGTCGAGGATGCGGTCCAGCCCCGCGATGAGCCGCGGCCGCCACGCCAGATAGCCTTCCCGCCCGTCGGGCGCGAGCGAATCGAAGGCGCCGGCCTTGATCAGGCTTTCGACCACCTTCTTGTTCACGAGGCGCAAATCGATGTGCTCGGAGAGCGAGAACAGTGAATCGATCTTGCCGCCGAGCGCTTTCCGGGTCTCGAGAATCGACCGGATGGCGCCTTCCCCGGCGCCCTTGACCGCCCCCAGCCCGAACCGGATGCCGTCTGGCTGCACCACGAATGCCAGCTCGCTCATGTTGATGTCGGGCGGCAGCACGGGCACGCTCAACTCGCGGCATTCCGCGAGGTAGAGCGCGACCTTGTCCGAGTTCTGTGACTCGATAGTGAGGAGCGCGGCCATGAAATGGCGCGGATAGTTGGCCTTGAGGTAGGCCGTCTGGTACGCGAGCAGCGCATAGGCCGCCGAGTGCGACTTCGGGAAGCCGTAGCCGGCGAAGAACTCGATGTACTCGAAGATCTTCGACGCTTTCTTGTCGGAGATGCCGCGCGCGCGGCACCCCTTGATGAAGGTGGACCGCTGCGCCTGCATCTTGGCGGCGTCCTTCTTCCCCATCGCGCGGCGCAGCTCGTCGGCCTGGCCGAGCGTGAAGCCGGCCAGCTCGCTCGCCAGGCGCATGACCTGTTCCTGGTAGGCGATGACGCCGTAGGTCTCCTTGACGACCGGCTCCATCTGCGGGAGCTCGTACTTGACCTCGACGCGGCCATGCTTGCGCGCGATGTAATCGTCGACGACTCCCCCGCGCAGCGGCCCCGGCCGGTAGAGCGCGTTCAACGCGATGAGATCCTCGAGGCACTGCGGCCGCGCCTTGCGAAGCGTGTCGCGCATGCCCGAGCTCTCGAACTGGAAGACGCCGTAGGTCTGCCCCGTCTGAAAGATCTGATACGTCTTCTGATCGTCCAGCGGCAGCTGTTCGAGGCTGATGACGTCGCCGGTCGTCTCGTGAATGTGCTTGACCGCATCGTCGAGCAGCGTGAGCGTGCTCAGGCCGAGAAAATCGATCTTGAGCAGACCGATGCGATCGATCTCCTTCATCGCCCACTGCGTCGTGATTTCGCCGTCGTCCTTCTGGCTTCGATAGAGCGGCACGAACTCGGTCAGCGGTTTCGGCGCAATGACGACGCCGGCGGCGTGGACGGAGGCATGACGCGTGATGCCTTCGAGACGCCGCGCCACTTCGAGGATCTGGCGGACGCGCTCGTCGCGCTGTTCCAGCTCGGCGAGCGCAGGATTCTCGTTGACCGCGCGATCGAGCGTCATATCCACCTGGTTCGGAATGAGCTTCGCGACCCGGTCGACGTCGCTGATCGGCATCTCCATGACCCGGCCGACGTCGCGGACCACCGCGCGGGCCTTCAAGGTGCCGAAGGTGATGATCTGCGCGACGCTGTCACGGCCGTACTTCTCGGCGACGTAGTTGATGACTTCTCCCCGCCGCCGCTCGCAGAAATCGATGTCGATGTCCGGCAGCGTCACCCGCTCCGGATTCAAGAAACGTTCGAAGTAGAGGTCGAAGTGGAGCGGATCGATGTCGGTGATTCGGAGGGAATAGGCGACGAGGCTCCCGGCTGACGACCCGCGTCCCGGTCCGACCGGGATGCCCCGCTCGCGCGCATAGCGGATGAAGTCCCAGACAATCAGGAAATAGCTGAGGTACTTCATCTGCTTGATGAGGCCCATTTCGTACGCCAGCCGGGTGTGGTACTCAGACAGCGGGCGGCGAAGCTGACCGGCGGCGTCAAGGGCGCGCAGCCGAACGAGCCGGTCCTCGAATCCCGCGCGGACCACCTTTTCGAAGTACGACTCGAGACTGAACCCGTCCGGCACCTGGAAGTCCGGCAGGTGCGCCTCGCCCTTGGGCAGCGTCACGTTGCAGCGTTCCGCGATGTGCAGCGTGTTCGAAAGTGCCTCGGGCCAGTCGCCGAACACGGCGCGCATCTCGCCGGCCGTTTTCAGGAAGAACTGATCGCCGTGATACCGGAGCCGCTTCTCGTCGCTGACGTTCTTTCCCGTGCCGATGCACAGCAGCACGTCGTGCGGATGCCGGTCGGTCTGCCGCAGGTAGTGGACGTCGTTCGTGCAGACGAGCGGCAGTCCGAGGTCGCGCGCGATCGGCAACAGTCCGGTGTTCACGACGCGCTGCTCGTCGATGCCCTGGTCCTGCATCTCGAGGAAGAAGTTCCCCGGTCCGAGAATGTCGCGGAAGGTCGCCGCCGCCTCCAGCGCCTTGCGTGGCTGGTCGTTCCGAATCCCGGTCGCCACCTCGCCCTTCAGGCAGCTACTCAGGCCGATAAGGCCCGCCGAGTGTTTGGCGAGCAGCGCCTTGTCGATCCGCGGCCGGTAGTAGAACCCGTCCATGTATCCCGCCGAGACCAGGCGAATCAGGTTGTGAAAGCCTTCATGGGTCTCCGAAAGCAGGACGAGATGATTGGCCGTCTCTCCCGGCTGCCCCGATCGGTCGGTCCGGCTTCCAGGCGCGACGTAGACCTCGCAGCCGAGGATCGGCTTGATTCCGCGCTTACGCGCCTCGTCATGAAAGGTGACCGCCGAGAACAGGTTCCCATGTTCGGTGACCGCCACGGCGGGCATGCCCAGTTCGGACACGCGATCCAGGAGCTCGCCCATCCGGCAGGCGCCGTCGAGCAGCGAGAACTCCGTGTGCAGATGCAAATGAACGAATTCGCTCATCCCGCAAGCCCCTTCATTCCCACTCGATCGTCGCCGGTGGCTTGGAGCTGATGTCATAGACGACGCGGTTGATGCCGCGCACCTCGTTGACGATGCGTGACGACATCGCCGCGAGCAGATCTGGCGGCAGCCGCGCCCAGTCGGCCGTCATGCCGTCGCGGCTTTCGACCGCGCGAATCGCGATCGTGTACTCGTACGTCCGGCCATCCCCCATCACGCCCACGCTCTGCACCGGCAAAAGCACCGCGAAGGACTGCCAGAGCCGCCGGTACCAGCCGGACGTGCGAATCTCGTCGGCCACGACCGCATCGGCGCGCCGGACCAGATCCAACCGCTCACGAGTGATGGGGCCCACGACGCGCACCGCCAGCCCCGGTCCCGGAAACGGCTGTCGCCAAACGAACTCATCGTCGAGCCCCAGCGTCGTGCCGACGGCGCGGACCTCATCCTTGAAGAGCGCCCGAAGCGGTTCGATCAACTTGAATCGCATGCGCTCGGGCAGGCCGCCGACGTTGTGGTGACTCTTGATGGCCGCCGACGGGCCGACGACCGAGACGCTCTCGATGACGTCCGGGTAGAGCGTGCCCTGGGCGAGAAAGTCGAAGGTGCCGAGCTCGGCGGCCCGTTTCTCGAACACGTCGATGAAGGCGGCGCCGATGATTTTGCGCTTCTTTTCCGGATCCACGACGTCCTTCAGCCGCTCGAGAAAGAGATCCGTGGCGTCGACGAACTCGAGCGGCAGGCCCAGGCGCTCGAATCGGGCGCGCACCTGGGCGGCCTCGTTGAGACGAAGCAGGCCGTTGTCCACGAAGATGCACGTCAGCCGATCGCCGATGGCGCGGTGCAGGAGCAGCGCGGCGACCGTGGAGTCCACGCCGCCGGACAGCCCGCACACGACGCGTCCGTCGCCGACAGCCGTGCGCATGCGTGCGACGCTCTCGTCGACGAACGACGCCATGGTCCAGTCGCCCCGGCACCCGCAGATCTCGAACGCGAAGTTGCGAAGAATCTGCTCGCCCCGCTCCGTGTGCGCGACTTCCGGGTGGAACAGCAAGCCGTACAGGCGGCGCGTGGCGTCCTGCATCGCCGCGACCGGTGCATTGGCCGACGTCGCGATGATCTCGAATCCGGCCGGCGGCGCCGCGACAAAATCGCCATGACTGGCCCAGACTCTCAACGAGTCGGGCACGTCATCGAAGAGCGGCGCGCCGTCGATCAGCGTGACGACGGCATGGCCGTACTCGCGGCTCGGCGCATGCGTCACCTGCCCGCCGAGCGCATCGGTCATGAGCTGCATGCCGTAGCAGATGCCGAGTGTCGGGGTGCCCAGCTTCAACACAGCCGGGTCAGGTTTGGGCGCACCCGGCTCGGACACGCTGCGCGGTCCGCCCGAGAGAATGATGCCGACGGGCGCGCGCTTCGAGATCTCCGACACCGGCGTCTGCGGCGGGAGGATCTCCGAGTAGACCGACAGCTCACGCAAGCGGCGCGCAATCAGCTGCGTGTACTGCGAGCCGAAATCAAGGACGACGATCGTTTGATGTGTCACCGCAGACCGGTACGGAAGCAACTGCGAGGCCAGGTGCCTCTTCGGAATCTCGCTATTATAAGGCGTGGCCACTGCCGCGACCACGATATGTTGTGGTGTCGCAATCGTCGTGAGTCTTTTCCTACCCCAGACACCACCGCCGGTTGAGCAAGTCGTGCCGCCGGTTCCCGTCGCGCCGGCCGCCGCCAAGCCGGCCGTGCCCGCCGTCACATACGAATCGGCGTGGCAGAAGACGATCGAATCGGACAGCGCGCTCCAAATCGCCGTTGCCGGACGCCGCGTGATCGTCTCGGGCGCGAAATCCGCGCTGATGGCGATCGCACCCGCCGACGGGACCGAAGCGTGGGCGAAAGAGCTGCCGTCGTCGGTGCGCGTCGCCTCGGGCGATGGACTCGTCTTCGTGGCGTCCGGGGAACGTTTGCACGCGTTGGACGAGACGAACGGCAACGAAAAATGGACCGCACGCATCGCCGCTGGCGCGACGATCGGTCCGACCTGGGCCAAGGGATTCGTCGTCTGTTCGAGCGGCCCGGAGTTGGTTGGCATTCGCAGCGCCGATGGGAGCGAAGTCTGGCGCCGGCACGTCGGCGTGGATACGGCGCTGCCGATCGTGATCGAGGGCGGACGCGTGTTCGCGGGCCTCGCCAACAAGACAATCGTGGTGCTCGATCTTGTCACCGGCGCGGTCGAGCGGCAGATGCTCCTCAGTGCGAAGCCGAATGAACTCGTTGCAGCCGGCGACCGGTTCTATTTCGGCGCCGACAATGGGGTCGTGTACGCCTATCGAGCTAATAGCGAGGATTCGAGCTGGGAATGGCCCATCGGCGTGAACGCTGTCGGCGCGCCCGCCATCGACGAGCGCTGCGTCTATGTCGCGTTCATGGACAACTCGGTCCGGGCGTACCGGCGCGGGTCTGGAAGCCATTGCTGGTCGCCGCGCAGCGTGACCGGCCGGCCGGCCGCCGGTCCAATGCTCGCGGGGACCCACCTGGTGGTGCCGCTGACGACGGGCGAGCTAGTCATCCTCGAGGCGAAGGACGGCCGGCCGGTCCGTCGTCCTGACCCGCCCACGACGCCGGCCGTGCAGCTGTCAGGAGCGACGCTTCAGGCGATTGCGGCGTCGCCCGGCGTCTCGTCGGTCTACCTGGTTTCAATTGGAGGCGATCAACGGCGGGTGCTGACCGCGTGGCGGCGGAAGTGATGTCATTTCCCCCACCGCCGCTGCCAGCCTCGCCACACCTTCTTCAATTCTGTCCGGCGGCGGCGCGGAGAACGAGAGCCTCAGGTATTGTTTCCCGGACCCGTCTACGAAAAAGGGCGCTGGTAATGCGCGCGCAGGTCCGACATTGCGAAACGCGCTGATGGCGCCCGTATACGACGACAGCTCGAGCAGGGCGACGTCTCCCGGATCGAGCAGCACGCGCGCAATGAGGTCCAGGCCCTGTTGCGAGCCGGTCGTCACGACCGTCCGCTCGACGGAAGACTGGATGCCCCGCGCGCGCATCAGCTCGACGACGGCGTTGCGGAGCGGCATGTAGCCGCGCGTCGGGTCGTATTGGAGCACCGGTCGGTCCGCCCCGCCGAGCCAGACCGCGCGCGATTTCGGCGAACGCCTGCCAGGGGAACACGTCTTCGGCGGGATACCCTGGCGCGAGCGAGACCATGTCTTTCGCGCCGGCGAGGACCGCGCCCATCTGCCGGATCGCGGAGTCGCGCATGCACCCGGCCGCTTGCGAAAAAAACCTGTCGTGGTCGGTCATGCGTTGATTCGTACCGGGCGCTCGATCTCGAAGTCGCCCGACCCGGCGCGCCGCCGGTACTGCGTCTGATACGCGCTCAGCGTCATGAGGCCCATGTACTGGAATACGAGGCCGCGAATCAGCCACGCGGCCGCCTGGAGCGGCAGCAGAATGAGCCCGGCGAACGGCACCCACGCGATGAGCGTCAGGCCCGCGGTGGCGAAGACCGACGCCGCCGTGACGAGCGACAGCACCACGCTCATCACGCCGAAAATGCCGAGCACCTGACGGGCGTCCTGGACGATGAACGCCCGGGTCCGGGCTAGCGCGACGCCGACGCCGCAGTCGTCGGTCGTGACGATCACGCGCATCAGGTCGTAGGTCAGATTGATGATGGTGATCGTAATCACGCCCGTGCTCGTCACGATGAGCACGAGCAGCGGCCACGCCGCCGACCAGCTCGACGCGGTCACGAGGCGGAACCCGAGCGTGAGCGCCGTGATGTACATCAACCCGGCCAGCAGATAGGCCACGCCGAGCCAGGTCGCCAGGAGCATCGCCCGCCGCCGGTACTGGCGGATGCCGTTCAGGACCGCCGCAAGGGTGTACGCCGCGGCGCGCTGGAACAACTCGACGCGAAGCGGCGGCCGATGGACGTCTCCCGCGCCGCGCTCGGCGCCGACCAGCACCGCCAGCGTCCCGGCTTTGATGACGGCCATGACGACCCCGCCGCCGAAAGCGACGAGGGTGATGGCCGCCAGGAATGCGCCGAGCGCGATCGGCGCGCTCGCGAGCGATCCGACCACGAGGTCGGCAGTCGCGCGCACTCCTCCTTCGCCGAAGAGCGCGCGGAGGTCGCTGCCGAGCAGCACCGCCACCATCAACGCGCCGCCGACGACCGGAATGGCCATCGCAAATTTGAACGCGGATTCGATCGTGAAGTCGATGAGCACCACGGGCCAGTTCGCGGCGGTCACCAGCGCGCCGCGCTTGAGCGCCGCGCGCAACGAAAGCGCAGAAGTCATGAGGAAATCGGGGTGCGGAACGGCCTGAACGGCCAGTATAACATCCGCTGTTTTTGGTATCCTCAGCGCGATGCGCCGCCGCCGATACGACCCTTGGCTTCCTCCCCGACTCGTCTTGCTGCAGCCGCGCTGACACTGTCGATCGCGGTCGCCGCGATCGGTTTCACCCTCGAGGCGACGCGTTTTGGACTGACGAACGCGGCGACCGCCGCGCGGCTCGAGCGCGAAGTTCGAGGCCGCTTCTGGAATCTCGCACGCCAGGTCGAGTCGCTCGCGACACGCGTCGCGCGCGAGGAGCCGCTCATCGCCGACGCGGCGGCGAATCGCGATCGGCTGCTCGCGCTGTTCAATCGACTACAGGTGATCGGCAACGCCGCCAACACCCTGGCGGTGTCCACGACCGTGTATGTGTCGGCGGGACCGGCCGGCGCGTACCGTGTGCTCGCCTGGAGCGACGGCCGGCCCGAGGACCTCACGCCGGACCGGCTCGCCTCGGCGCCCAGCCTGTTCGTCGAACGCGGGACCGTCGGTCTGCGCCTGGTCTTCGTGCAGCCCATTGCCACCGGCGGCCGGCGCACCGGCGTCGCCGCCGCCGAAGCGGTCCTCTCCCCCATCACGCACCTGGGCGTCGATGCCGGCACGCATCGCCTCGAGACGACCTTCGGCCCCGTCGTCGTTGAATACGTCGGCGCCGGCGAGGGGCCGGACCGCACCCATCGCTTCGTCATCGCTCCGGTGGCCGGCGCACCGCTCCTCGACGTCCGCTACTCGCCGGACGATCTGGCCGCGCGTCGCAGCGAGTTTCGTCGGCGGGCTCTGGCGATCGCGGCCGTTCCGCTGATCGTCGCGCTGCTGCTCGTGAGCGGGCAGGTCATCGAGCGGCGCGGCGGCGCCCGGCGCCTGACGGAGTGGCTCGCGTGGTCGGCCGCGGCCGCGGCGCTGGTGATCGCCGGCTGTGGATCGCTCGTCGCGCTCGCGCGATGGATCGGCGCGCCAGATGCGCTCTCGAGCGCGATCCTGGCGCTCGGCGCGCTCGGGCTCGCGGCGACGATCCCCGTCTCCGCCTGGGGCCGATCGTGGGGCCGGCGACTGCCGCAACTCCAGCCGGCGCAGTTCTTCGTCGAGCAGCTGCTCGCCGGGGTCGTCGCGGCCGCCGCGGTGTTCGTGCTCGTGCAAGTCCTGCGAGGGCGGATCACGGCGGCGGCGATCGACCGGTGGCAGTTCCCGTTGTTTCCGATCGACCCGGTAGCCCTTCTCTACCTGAGCGGCTTGCTGGTCGTGCAGCTGGCGCTCTGCTGGACCGCGGCGGCCGCGATCGGCGTGGCTGCGCTGCGCTGGCGCGTGACCTGGCATCGGCCCGGGACGGGACTGCTCGCGATGGTTCTCTGGACCGCGCCCTCGCTCGCCCTCGCGGTGCTGCCCGACCGGTTTCAACCGCTCCCGATCCAGGCCTTCGTCGGCTGTGCGGCCGGGCTCGCCCTCTTCGGGGTGCTGACCGAGTCGATTCGGCGCTCGTACCGGCGGACGACGCAGGCCATGCGACTGATTCTCGTCTTCGCCGCGCTCCTGCTGCCGACGTTCGCGACGTACCCGATGGCCTCTGTGCTGTCGGACCGCGCGTCGCGGTCGCTCATCGAGCGCGAGTACGCGCCGGCGACCGCGCAACATTCACAGCAGCTCCTGGCCCAGCTCGGCCAGGCGCGCGAGGAAATCGATCGCATTCCGAATCTCCTCGCCTGGGTCTCCGGACCGCCCGCGACCGAGACGATCCCCAGCCAGGCCGCGTTTCAGATCTGGAGCCGCACGAGCCTGTCGCGCTCGCGCGCGACGTCAGAGATTGAGCTCTTCGGCGCCGATCGATCCATCGTCAGCCGCTTCGCGCTGAACCTGCCGGAGTACCCGTACGCCGTCGGCCGTCATTCGTGGCCAGGCAAGAACTGCGGCTGGAACGTCTTCGGCGAAGTTACGCGCTTCGGCGCCAAGGACCGCCCGGTATTCACGGCCGAGCGCGGGGTCTGCGACGCCGACGGCCAGATTCGCGGCGCCATTGTGGTGCACGTCGCGCCCGACTTCCAGGCGCTGCCATTCGTTCCGTCGGTCAACCCCTACTACGACGTCGTCGCCGAGACGCAGCCCGGCGTGCGCACGGGGTCGCGCCTGAACGACCTGCAGGTGGTCGTGTATGGCTGGAGCCTGCAGTCGCTGTTCGCGCATGGCCGCGGTCCTTGGCCCATCTCGCGCGAGATCGACGATCGCCTGTACCGCTCGCGCGATCCGTTCTGGATCGACGTCGATTCCCGGGGGCGAACGTATCGCGTCCACTTCAGCAACGATCGGGCCGGGGTGTATGCGCTCGGGTTCCCCGCTCCTACCGTTCTTCAACAAGTCATGCGTCTGGCCGAAGTCACCGCGGTGCTGTCGGTCATTTTCGTGCTGCTGCTCATCGGCGCGGCGGTGTACACGCCCTTCGCGCGGCGCCGCGATGCGCCACTAAGGCTCCTGTTCGACGAGATTCGCACGAGCTTCTATCGGAAGCTCTTTCTGTTCTTCGTCCTGGCCGCTATCGTGCCGGTGCTGCTGTTCGCGCTCGCGTTCGGGGCCTACATGACGGCGCGGCTGCGCGCGGACATCGAGTCTGAGTCGGCCGGGGTCGTCACGGTCGCGCGCCGGGCGCTCGAGGAGCTCGCGGCGGGCGGGCGCAATCCCGATCAGACCATCGTGCCGACGGATGACGTGCTCGTGTGGATTCGGCAGGTGATCGACCAGGACGTCAATCTGTTCGAAGGGTCAGAACTCGTCGCGACCAGCCAGCGCGACCTGTTCGAGTCGGGCCTGCTGCCGAAGCGCACACCGGCGAAGGTGTATCGCGACATCGCCCTCGATCGTCTGCCGACCGTGGTCACGGAGGACCAGCTCGGCACGTTCCAGTACCTCGTCGCCGCCGCGCCGGTGCCGGCGCTCGGCCGCGACGCGGTGATCAGCGTCCCGCTCGCGAGCCGCCAGCGCGAGATCGATCACCAGATCGACGAGCTCAATCGCGGCGTGCTCGTGGGCGCGGTGATCGTCGTCCTGTTTGCCGCCGCGCTGGGCACCTCCGTGGCCGGACGGGTCTCCGACCCCGTCGCGCGGCTCACGCGCGCAACGCGGCAGATTGCCGCGGGGCGGCTCGACGTCCGGCTGCCCTCCGACACGGCCGACGAGCTCGGCCGGCTGGTCGACGACTTCAACAGCATGGCCGCGACGCTCGTGGAGCAGCGCGGCGAGCTGGCCCGCACCAACCAGCTCAAGGCGTGGGCCGAGATGGCGCGGCAGGTCGCGCACGAAATCAAGAACCCGCTGACGCCGATCCAGCTCGCGGCCGAACACCTGCAGCGCGTGCACGACGATCGCGGCAGGCCGCTCGGCGCCGCGTTCGATCAATGCGTCTCGACGATTCTTCGTCAGGTGAGGCTCCTGCGGCAGATCGCGTCCGAGTTCTCGACCTTTGCCGGCCAGCCGGTGCCTCGACCAGCGGCGGTCGCCGTCAAGGAACTGCTCACGACCGTCGTCTCTCCCTATCAGCTCGGACTGAGCGAGCGGATCGTCATCGACATCGACGTGCCGGAGACGGTGCCGGCCGTGTGGGTCGATCGCACGCTCGTGGCGCGCGCGCTCACGAATCTGGTTGAGAACGCGGTGCAGGCGATGCCGGAGGGCGGCCGGTTGACGGTGCGGGCCTCCGCCGAGCCCGATCACGTGGCGATCACGCTGGTCGACACGGGCGTGGGCATGGAACCGGACGCCGTCGAGCGCGCGTTCGAGCCGTACTTCTCCACGAAGACAGCCGGGTCGGGGTTGGGTCTGGCCAACGCCAAGCGCAACATCGAACTGAATGGCGGCACGATCGCGATTTCGAGCACCCCGCGCGCCGGCACGATCGTTACGGTGACGTTGCCGGTGGGGCCTCCACCCGCGGCCCCCGCGAGCGCGTGATGGCCGCCTCGACCAGGGGCGAGACCAAATAGCTGTAGGCCAGGATGGCCAGTGTGATGCGGGGCTGCACCGCGATGAAGACGATGAGCAGGACGAACAGGAACGGGCCCCGCCACGAGAGACTCCACCCGAAGTTGAGCGTCTTGAAGCTGCGGAACCGGACGGTGCTCACCATCAACACCGCCGGGATGAGCACCACGGCGAGCGCGGCGATACCCTGCTGATAGCTCGTGAGCGGGTACGGCCAGGCGTACACCGTGGACGCCAGCACGCCCGCGGCCGCCGGCGACGGCATGCCGACCCAGAACCGCTTGTCGAGCTGCGCGGCCGACTGGATGTTGAAACGCGCCAGCCGCATCGCCGCGGCGCTGACGTAGACGAATCCGGCCGCCCACCCGACCTTCCCCAACTCCGACAGCCCCCACGCGAACGTCAGGAGTGCCGGCGCGAGTCCGAATGAGATCACATCGGCGAGCGAATCGAGCTCGACGCCGAACGCGCTCGTGGTGTTGGTCATCCGCGCGATTCGCCCGTCGAGCGAATCGAGCACGAACGCGATGCCGATGAACGGCGCGGCCATCTCGAACTCGCCGCGCATCGCGTAGACGATGCACGCGTAGCCGCAGAACATGTTGCCGACCGTGAACAGGCTCGGCAGCAAATAGATCCCGCGCCGGTACCGCCGCGGCTGGAAGCCGGCGCCGCGTCCGTGGAGGGGGTCCGCCGTCATGCAGGGTCAGACGCCAGTCTAGCGATGATCGTCTCGCCGGCGCGAACCGGCTGGCCTTGCGAAACCGTAAGTTGCGCGGTCGGCGGCACGAACACGTCCATGCGCGACCCGAATTTCATGAGTCCAATCCGGGCGCCGGCGTCGAGCTGCTGCCCGGCCGAAACCCGGCACACGACCCGCCGCGCAAGCACACCGACGACCTGGCGCGTGACCACCACCGTCCCATCATGGTCCAACCAGATTTCCGAATGTTCGTTCCTGTGGGCGTCGGGCCGATAGGCCGGGACGGCCGATCCGGGGACGTACTCCACGCGCGTGACGCGCCCGGGCACTGGCGTGCGGTTGATGTGGACGTCGAAGAGCGAAAGGAAGATCGTGATTTGCAGCCAGCGGCCGGGCGGCGCTTCCTCCGGCCGGGCGGGGCCGGCGTACGTCACGCGTCCATCGGCGGGCGCGAGCACGATGAGGCGATCGCGCGGGACCGAACGATCGGGATCGCGAAAGAAGAGCATGACGGCGATCGGCAGTACGAGGAGCGCGATCGCGACAGGAACAGGCGCGAAGAAGGTCGCGACAATCGCGGGCAGCGCGGCGATCGCGACGAACGGAAACCCGGCCGGGTCGATTCGCACAGAGCGTGGGTAAGGGGGTCAGGTCTTGGATTGTCAGTTTTCAAGTGCCGGCGCTCGAAAGACAGATCAGTTTCGTCGGCGACACACAATCTCGTTACGCGGAGACACACTCCGTCCCGAGAATCTGATAATCCAAGACCTGACCCCAACTACTGCGTCGAGCTACTGCTGCGTCAGCGGCAGCGCCTGGTTCGGCAGGTGCCCGCGCAGGATCGCTTCGATGCGGTCCTTCAGAGCCAGTTTCTTCTTTTTCAATGATATCTCTTCGTAGCGTTGCTGGTCGGTGGGGTAATTGAGGCTGGATAACTGGCGGATTCTTTCGTCGAGGGCCTGGTGCTCCTGAACCAACTGTCGGAATCCATCGTCGGTCCGGAGCAGCGTGTCTTTCACCGGATTTCTTACGGGGAGCTGCGCGTCTGTCATGCCTCCGCCCTCCTTCGTTCCATCATGTTGTGTCCGCGCACCCTACCACAGGCTCGGAAAGCCGGCAAGCGTTGACACGCTACGGCGCGAAACTTGCGAGATCGCGATGCCAGAGTATGAGCGCGTCCTCGCGCGGATCCTGGTAGTAGTCGCGGCGAACGCCCTCGACGCGGAACCCAAGCCCCTCGTACAGGAGCCGCGCCGCCTGATTCGACTGGCGCACTTCGAGCGTCGCGCTTTGCGCGCCTGCCGCGCGCGCATCGAGAATCACGAAGTACAGCAGCCGGCGCGCCAGTCCGCGACGGCGCAGCGACTCCTCCACCGCGAGACTGTTGATGTGAAGCTCGTCGAAGACTTTCCAGCACGCGCAGTACGCGACCACCGTCCCCGCCGTGTCCCGCATGACGTACAACCGCGCCACGTCCGTGTTCTCGAGCTCCCACTTGATGGCGTCCTTGCCCCACGGATTGGTGAACGCGCGCCGCTGGAGCGCCTCGACCGCGGTGAGGTCGGCCGTCTCGGCCACCGCGATGCGCCACGGGCCGGCGGAACGATCGCCCGCGCCGTCGGACCGTACCCCGGCGGCACGGTCGCGCGCGAGCTCGGCGTCGGGACGCCGGAGGTAGATTGGCCGCAGCGCGTGCGGGCGCAGGGCCGATGCAACGCGCCGGGTCGCGATGCGGGCCGCCGCCTCGGCGATCGGCTGAGGCACGCCGGCGATGCGGACGCCGGGCAACGTGCGCCGGAAGATCTCGGCGGACGCCTGGGCGCCGTTGCCGACGAGCGTCATCTGCTCGGGCGGCGCGAGCGCGGCCAGGGCCGATGCGCTTTCCTCAGGCTTCCCCACTCGCGGCTCGATCAGGACTCGACAGTCCTCGATCGTCGTCGCGTCCGACGCGTCGAACGCCGCGATGAAGATGTCGCCGCGCTGGCCGTCGAGGCACGGGACGATGATCGGCGGCGCCGCGCCGGCCGCGGTGAGCCACGCGGCCGCGATCGCCTCGAGCGTCGGCACGCCGACCACGCGCCGTTCCGCCGCGAGCGCCAGGCCCTGAATCGCCGCGACGCCAACGCGCAGACCGGTGAACGATCCGGGACCGGTGACGACCGCGAAGGCGTCGACGTCGTCGAGCCGGCGGCCGTGCGTGGTGAGCCAGTCGAGCAGTTCGTTGGGCAGGCGCTCGCCGTGCGTGCGCGTGTCGTCGCCGTCGCGCGCGACGCAGACATCGCCGTCGCAGAGCGCGACACTGCCGCGTCTGGTCGCTGTTTCGAGCGCCAGGATCACCATGGGCGCAATGTTATACTCCGACGTTGTTCACCCCTTCCGAGTCCCACGCCGCGTCATTGCAGTCGGCCACGCCGGCCATGCGGCAATACCTCGAAGTCAAGCGCCAGCATCGCGACGCGATCGTGTTCTTTCGCATGGGCGATTTCTTCGAGATGTTCTACGAGGACGCGCTGACGGCCGCGCGCGCGCTCGAGCTCACGCTCACGTCGCGCGCCAAGGACATGGCCGGCGAGGCGATTCCGATGTGCGGCGTGCCGCACCACGCCCTCGATACGTACCTGACCCGCCTGATTCGTCAGGGCTACCGCGTCGCAATTTGTGATCAGGTCGAGGACCCCCGCAAGGCCAAGGGGATCGTCAAGCGCGAAGTCACGCGGGTCGTCTCGCCCGGCACCTTCACGGATCAGTCGTATCTCGACGCGCGCGACGCGGCCTGGCTCGCGGCCATTGCCGACGGCGCGGGCGCATCCGGCTATGGGCTCGCGGTGGTCGACGTGTCGACCGGTCAGTTCATTGCCGCGGAATTCCACGGCGCAGGCGGTCTCGCGGCGTTGGGCGCCGAAATCTCCCTCTTGCGTCCGCGCGAGATTCTTGCCGCCGACACCCTCGACGTCTCCGCGTTCCTGGCCGCGTACGGAACGGAGCCGCCGCGCGTGACGCGGGTCGAGCCGCACACATTCGAGCGATCGCATGCGACGGCCTCGCTCTGCGAACAACTGCGCACGGTCTCACTCGCGGGCTTTGGCCTCGAGGGCGCGCCAGCGGCCGTGTCGGCGGCCGGCGCCATCGTCTCGTACCTGCGCGACACGCAGCGCGGCTCGCTGAGCCACGTTCGGGACATCTCGCTCCGCGTCGCCGCCGATGCGATGCTGATCGACCCGGTCACCCTGCGGCACCTCAACGTCGTCGAAGGTGTCGCGGGCGGACGTTCCGGCACGCTCCTCGAGGTCGTGGATCGATCGATCACCGCGATGGGCGGCCGGCTGATGCGGCAGTGGCTGATGCGGCCGCTCGTCGCGCTCGCCCGCATTCAGGATCGCGTGGACGCGGTCGAGGACTTCGCCTTCCGGACCACGGACCGCGCCAAGATCCGTGAGGTGCTGAAGAGCATCCACGACATGGAACGGTTGATGGCGAGGATCTCGCTGGGCACGGCCAGCCCTCGCGATCTCGTCTCGCTCGGTCAGTCGCTGGCGGTGCTGCCCCGTCTGCGGCTGCTCGCCAGCGAGATGCAGGCGCCGCTGGTCCGCAGCCTCACGGCCGAGGTCGATGACTGCGCCGACGTCCGCTCGGCCATCGACACCACGCTCGTCGACGATCCCCCTGCGACGGCGCGCGACGGCGGCGTCATTCGAGACGGCGTCGACGATGAGCTCGACGGCCTGCGGCGGATCAGCCGCGGCGGAAAGGCGTCCATCGCGGCGATGGAGGACGCCGAGCGCGCGCGAACCGGCATCGGCTCGCTGAAGATTCGGTTCAACCGCGTCTTCGGGTACTACATCGAAATCTCGAAGTCGAACCTCGGCGCCGTGCCGCTCGACTACGTCCGCAAGCAGACGATTGCCGGCGGCGAGCGCTTCATCACCCCGGCGCTCAAGGAGTACGAGGACAAAGTCCTGGGCGCCGACGAGCGGATCACGACCCGCGAGCTCGAGCTGTTCGAGGCCCTGCGCGACCGAGTGGCGGCCGAGGCGCCGCGCGTGCTCGACAGCGCGAGGGCGGTTGCCGCGCTCGACGTGCTGGCCGCGTTTGCCGACACGGCCGCGGCGTATAACTTCACGAAGCCACAGGTGCACGACGGCGACGAGTTCCAGGCCTCGGACGCCCGCCATCCCGTCGTCGAACGGCACGTCACCGACGCGTTCGTACCGAACGACGTGCAGCTCGACGCCCGGGCTCGCCAGCTCGTTATCCTGACCGGCCCGAACATGGGCGGCAAATCGACCTACCTGCGGCAGGTCGCGCTGCTGGCGGTGCTCGCGCAGTCCGGCTCGTTCGTTCCGGCGCGGCACGCCAAGCTCGCGATCGTCGATCGCATCTTCGCGCGCGTGGGCGCCTCGGACAACATCGCGCGCGGCCAGTCGACGTTCATGGTCGAGATGCAGGAGACCGCGACGATTCTTCACACGGCGACCGACCGCAGCCTCGTCATCCTCGACGAGATCGGCCGCGGGACGGCGACGTTCGACGGCCTGAGCCTGGCGTGGGCGGTGGCCGAACACCTGGCGTCGAACAGCCGCGCCCGCCCCAAGACGATTTTCGCGACGCACTACCACGAGCTCACGGATCTGGCCGATGCCCTGACGGGCGTCGTCAACGCGCACGTGACCGCGCGCGAGTATCGCGACGAGATCGTGTTTCTCCACAAGATTGTGGAGGGCCGGTCGGATCGCAGTTACGGCATCCAGGTCGCGCGGCTGGCCGGACTGCCGGCCGCGGTCGTCCGCCGCGCCGCCGAGATCCTGTCCGAGCTGGAACAGGACGAGCTGCGCCGCGGCGGCCGGCCCAGCCTCAGCGGCACCTCCGCCGCCGATCAGCGCCAGCTCGGACTGTTTCAGGCCCCCGAACTTTTTCAAACGATCGTCGAGCCGCATCCCGTCGTCGCGCAGCTTCGCGAGACCGACGTCGATCGGCTCACGCCACTCGAGGCGCTCAACCTGCTCGCCCGCCTCAAGCGCGAGGCGGAGACGTGAAGTGGCCGGTGGTGTGCGCCGCCGCGGTACTCGCGGCCGGGTGTGCCGGGGTGCCCGCCGCATCCCGCAACCTGCTCACGGTCGCGCTCATCAACGCCCCCACCAATCTGGATCCGGCCGTCGGCCTGGATGAGGCCTCGCAGAAGCTTCATCAACTGCTCTACTGCTCGCTGCTGAAGATCGATCCGTCGCTCCGCGTGGTGCCCGACCTTGCGGTCCGCTTCGAGACCGCCGATCACCGCTCGTACGTGGCGGAGATCCCTCCCGGCGTCCGGTTCCACGACGGCCGGGAAATGACGTCGGCCGATGTCGCGTTCACGTTCCGGCGCTTTCTCGATCCGGCCTTCGTGTCGGCGAGGAAAGGCGCCTATCGAGCGCTCGAGGCGGTGGAGGTCGTCGATCGACGCACGGTCGCGTTCCGGCTGCGCGAGCCGTCCGCGTCCTTCCCGATCAAGAGGTGACGTCGCGTCTCTTCCTATAATGCTTTGATGGCTCGTCGAAAATCGCGCTTCCTGCGCAAGCCCGTCGAACCGTTCAGCGTGGCGGCCGACCTCTCGGCCGACCAGGTCCTCGCGCGCATGGAGCGCGTGTCGTTCCAGGGGCGGAACCTGGGGATCGCGCGTCGCATCTGGGAAAAGATGCTCGCGAGCGACGCGACCATCTTCCTCGGCACGGCCGGGGCCCTGTCGGCCGGCGGCATGCGCCTCATCCTCGCCCATCTCATCGAGCATCGGTACATCGACTGTCTGGTCTCGACAGGTGCCAATCTGTATCACGACCTGCACGAGACGCGAGGCCGGCGTCATTTCATCGGCTCGCCGCACCTCGACGATGCGGCGCTCGCGGCCGAGCGGATCGATCGTGTGTACGACACGCTCGCGAGCGAAGACGAGTTCAGCAAGAACGACGAGTGGATCGCGGCCTTCGCCTTGAAGCTCGAACGCCGGCCCTACACGAGCCGTGAGGTCTTGTACAAGCTCGGCGAGCATCTCTGGAACGAAACCGGCAACAACGGCATCCTGACGGCGGCTTACCGTGCGAAGGTGCCGATCTTCTGCCCGGCGATCGCCGACTCGTCGATCGGCATGGGCTTGTCGCAGGCCCGCCACCGCGATCAGACCGCCGGGATGGTGGACGTGATCGGCGACATCATCGAGTCGGCCAACGTGGTGATTCGCCGTCCGTCGACGGCGACGATCGTGTTGGGGGGCGGCACCCCCAAGAACTTCATCAACCAGGCGAGCGTCCAGGCGGAGTTCTACGACGACCGCGTCGGCGGCCACAAGTACGCGATCCAGATCGTGACCGACGTGCCGCACTTCGGCGGCGCCAGCGGATCGAGCCTCGAAGAGGCGCAGAGCTGGGGCAAGCTCTCGATCGAGTCCGAGAAGGTCACCGTCCAGGCCGACGTCACCATCGCCCTGCCCATCCTTGTCTCGGCGCTCGAGAGCACCGCGCGCGAGGCGGCCGACAAGCGCAAGCGGCCGGAGTTCGACCCGTCCGGCCGCGTGCTCGCCATGAACGGCCAGCCGCTGGCCGACAACCGCTATCAGGAGCCGTGATGCCGCCGCCGATCGACTACGAACGTACCGATCCGTATCAGTTCGGGGGCGTGCTGCCGTCGCCGCCGACGTTTGACGACGCGGCGGCGGTCATCCTGCCCGTGCCGTTCGATCGCACGACGTCGTACGTGTCCGGCACGAGGCACGGCCCGCGCGAGCTCCTGCTGGCGTCCGCCCAGGTCGAGTTGTGGGACGAAGAGATCGGCACCGACGTCCACGACCGGGGCCTGTTCACGCTGCCCGAACTCGATCTGTCGTCGTGCACGCTCGAGGCGGCGATGGCGACGCTGCAGCGCGTCACGGGCGAGATTCTCGACCGCGGCAAGTTTCTCGTCACGCTCGGCGGCGAGCATTCGATCACGTCGCCCATCGTCGCGGCTGGCTCGGCCCGGCACAAGGGGCTCAGCGTGCTCCAGATCGACGCGCACGCCGACTTGCGCGATTCCTATCTCTCGCAGAAGCACTCGCACGCCTGCGCGATGCGACGCACGCTCGACTACGCGCCGATGGTGCAGGTCGGGATCCGCAACATCTCCGAGGAGGAAGTCCGTGCGCTTCCCTCCCTCGCGACGACGATCTTCTACGACTGGAACATGCGCGACGACCAGAACTGGATCGAGCGCGCCGTCTCCGCATTGTCCGAGACGGTGTACATCACCATCGATCTGGATGGCCTCGACCCGGCGACGATGCCGGCGGTCGGCACCCCCGAGCCCGGCGGGTTGTCATGGCGGGAACTGACGGTGCTCCTCAAACGCACCTTTGAACGCAAGACCGTCGTCGCCTGCGACGTCGTGGAACTCTGCCCGGTGCCCGGCCTCGTAGCGCCGAATTTCATCGCCGCCAGGCTGGTCTACAAGCTGTTGAGCTATCGGTTCGGGTTGAAGCGGGCGGCCAAGTAACGGGCGGGGAAAGACCTCGGGTTTCTTTTCTTGAAAACCAGAGCAGAAAAGAAACCCGAGGTCTAATTCAGCAGCGCCAGTTGCTGCCGTGCGTCCTGCGAATACGCCGACTCGGGAAACTCGTCGACGACGCGCTTGAACGCGGCACGGGCTTCCTCTTTCTTGCCCGCTTTGACGCACGTCCGCGCCAGCTCCATCAACACGCCATCGATGGGCAGCGCGCCGTCACGATCGGCGGACAGATCCGTGAGCGCTTTGATCGCGTCGTCGTACTTGGTCTGGCCAGCGAGGGCTTCGGCGCGGCCCAGCTTGGCCATGGGCACGTAGACCGACGACCCCGTGCGGGCAGCGACGTCGGCGAACGCCTTTTCGGCTTCGGCGAGTCGTCCGAGGGACAGCAGTGCGCCGGCCGCGTGATACTGCGCCGCGAGTCCGGCGTCGGTGGACGGATACGTCGCCGCTACTTCCTGGAACGCCTTCAGCGCGGCTTCCTGGCGCGCGCGGTCGGTCGGGTACGTATTGGGGGCCTGGGTCGCACCTGGCACCGTCGGCGCGGGAACGATCTGACTCTGTGTCACGGCCATCGCGATGCCCAGCATCGCGCCGGCTTTGTCGTTGGTCCGTTTGCGCCAGTAGAGATACCCGCCGCCAATCGCCAGGACGAGCAGGACGACGACCGAGACCATCATGATCCGATCGCGGTTGGCAGCGAAGGTCTCCACGACGCGCGCCGCCGTCTGCGCGACCTCGTTCTGCTTCAGGTGATGCCGTTCTTGCGCTTTCATCGTCGTCCTCGTTTCACCCTCGCCGACCACATGCACTTTGGCGCGCCCGGGCCGATTCGAACGGCCGGCCCCCGCCTTAGGAGGGCGGTGCTCTATCCATCTGAGCTACGGGCGCGTGAACGAAACTTCGAACTGAGAACTTCGAACGTCGAACTGAAGATCGAACGTCATTCGGTCTGAGGCCTGGGCCGTTCCGAACTCCGAAGTTCGAAGTTCTTTAGTACTCGAGAACTGCCCCGACGTTTTCCCCCGTCAGCTTCTCGCGGCCCTTCAGCGCGACCAGCTCGATCAGAAACTGCACGCCGACGACCTCCGCACCGAGCCCACGCACCAAGCCGACCGTCGCCGATGCCGTTCCGCCGGTCGCGAGGAGATCATCCACCACGAGCACGCGCTGGCCCGTCGCGGCCGCGTCCTCGTGGATTTCCAGCGAGTCGGTACCGTATTCGAGCGCGTACGAGGCGCGACGCGTGCGCGACGGCAGCTTGCCCAGTTTCCGCACCGGCGCGAAGCCGGCCTTGAGCCGGTCCGCGATCGCCGATCCGAAAATGAAGCCGCGGCTCTCGATCCCGACGACGACGTCGACGCGCGAGGCGCGATACGGATCGGTCATGGCCGCGACCGCGAGCTGGAATCCCTCCCGGTCCTTCAAGAGCGTCGTGACGTCGTAGAACAGAATGCCCGGCTTGGGGAAATCCGGCACGTGCCGGATTCGCTCCTTCAACGACTGCATGACGGCCTCGTCCATCCTCATCGCACGCTGAATCCGTCGAACCGGCCAGTCGGCACGTCATCCAGCATGTCGACCTGCTCGACGCGGGCCGCCGGCGGACCGCGGCGGATCTTGCGTTCCATTCTCGTGACGGCCTCGCGATCGCCTTCGACGAACGCTTCCACGCTGCCGTCGGGGAGATTCCTCACCCACCCCTGCACGCCTTCGAGCCTGGCCGCCTCGAAGACGTGGAACCGGAAGCCCACACCCTGAACGCGCCCGCTCACGACGAAGCGGCGAGCGATGAGCATCTCAACAGTATAGCGAGGGGCTCTCTGATGCTCAGAACTCGGAACCCCGGGCACCAGTCTCACTTAACGACGATAGGGGTCATCCCCGCTTTCGTGAGCGCCGCATTGAACGTCTCGACATCGGTCTTCAACGCCGTGCGTGCGGCCAGCAGGATCTTGTCGGCGACCGTCTTCAGATCCTTGACGCGTTCGCTGATGGGCGTGCCCATCCGTCGTTCGGCGTTCGCGATGTTGGCGTAGAGGACGACGAGCTGATTGTCGAGCCGCCCAGGGAAGTTCAGAGCGTCCTGGCCCCCCTCACCCTGGATCTGCGTCATCGCGCTTTCAACCGCGGTCAGACGATCCGTCAGCGTTTTCGCCGCCGCCGTCACGGGCGAGCCAGCGCCGGTCTTGCCAGAAATCTCCGTCACGAGCCGCTTGACTTCGCGGATCTTCAACAGGTTCGTGTACAGCTCGTTGATCTGCCCGCCGACTTCGCGCGCGAGGCGCAGCTGCTCGGCGCCCTCGGCGTCCGTCATGTTCGGCAAAAGGCGCGGATCGGTCTTCAGCCGGAACGTCTGGGTTTCTGACCAGGTGCCGGAGCTCACCTTCACGGTGTAAACGCCCGGCGGCATCTTCGGTCCCACGCCTCCGCCGCCGCCCCACATCACGATGCCCGGAGGCTGCGTGTACATCGTCGGGAAGCGCATGTTCGTCCACACGGCGCGGTTCATCCCTTGAACGGCGCTCGCGACGCCCGCAGGGCCGGCAGGGCCACCGCCCCGACCCTGGACTCCGCCGCCTTCCCCGCCGCCCTCACCGGCGCCGCGCCCGCCACCACGGCCTCCGCCGCCGCCCCCGGCTCCGCCGCCGCCCCCGCCTCGGGCTGGCGTGGCTGCCGCTGGCTCACCGCCGCCTCTGCCCGCGGCACTTGGAGTACCCATCACGGTTCCGGGATCAGGAATAGGCGCCGTTCCCGGCTGCGCGGTCCACGTCGCGACCGACGTGCCTTTTGCGTCGAGGATCTCGACCGTCACGGGCGCCGCCGGCGCCTCGCGGAACCAGTAGTAGAACGACGGCGCGGGCACGGCGCCGGCCGCCGCCCCAACGCGATAGCCGTCCTCCGGCTTGAAGAGAATCGCGGCCGGTGGGGTCGTGCCCGGCTTGACGGTGCGCAGCGGCGCCAGGTTGCTGAGAATCCAGAATCCCCGTCCCTGCGTCGTGACGATCAGATCGTCGCGATACACCATGAGATCCGACACCGGCGCGATCGGCAGGTTGAGCTGCAGCGGCTGCCAGTGCGCGCCGTCGTCGAACGACACATAGAGCCCGAACTCGGAGCCCGCGTACAGCAGACCGCGGCGTACCGGATCTTCGCGAACCACGCGCGTGAAATGCCAGTTAGGAATCCCATTTTTGCCGTCCGCGATCCGGCGCCACGTCTTGCCGTAGTCGTTGGTCTGATAGATGTACGGCGTGAAGTCGCCCTGCCGGTAGCGGTACATCGCGACGGTCGCACGCCCAGGGTCGTGGACCGACGGATCGATCGAGTTGATGCAGCCCTCCGGCCATTCTTTGGGCGATGCGGGTGTCCACGTCTTGCCGTTGTCGCGCGAGACGTGGATCAGCCCGTCGTCGCTGCCGGACCACAGGAGCCCGGGCGTCGTGGTCGACTCCTCGAAGGCGAAGATCGTGCTGTACACCTCGACTCCGGTGTTGTCGCGCGTAATGCCCTCGCCGCCCGAGTACTCCTGCCGTTTCTTGTCGTTGCGCGTCAGGTCGCCGCTCACGACCGTCCAATCGAGCCCGCCGTTGGTCGTCCGATGGACGTACTGCGACGTCGTGTACACGACGTCCGGATTGTGCGGAGAGATCTTGATCGGCGCGTTCCATTGCTGCCGGTATTTCATGTCCGCCGCGCGCTGTCCGGTCTGGCTGTCGGCGTACACCCGCACGTTTTCGCTGACGCCGAACCTGCGGTCCGTGCGGCTCATGGTGCCGCCGTAGTTGCCGGCGTAGATGATGTTGAAATCACGCGGATCGACCGCGATGTGCCCGCTCTCGCCGCCGCCCACGGCATACGTTTCGCCCTGATTGGAGCTCGGGACGGCGATCGTCGAGTTGTCCTGCTGGGCGCCGTACACCCAGTACGGCCAGCGCGTGTCCACGGTCAGCCGGTAGATCTCGGACGTGATCTGATTGTTCTGCGGCGTCCACGCTTTGGCATCGAGGCTGACGGTCGCGCCGCCGTCGTTGCCGTTGATCATGGCCTTGTTGTTGGTCGGGTTGATCCAGAGGTCGTGATAGTCGCCGTGCGTGACGATGCCGGCGTTCTGAAAGGTCTTGCCGCCGTCGGTGGACTTCAACGCCCCGACGTTCAGCCCGTACACCGTGTCGACGTCCACTGGATCAGCGTGAATGTGCGTGTAGTACCACGCGCGCTGCTGGAGCGCGCGGCCGGTGAAGCCGCGCGTCCACGTCGTGCCGCCGTCATCCGAGCGGTACACGCCGCCCTGATCGAATTCGGCTTCGACCTGCGCGTACACGCGCTTGGAGTCCGCTCCGGAAATCGAGACCCCGATGCGGCCCATCCGGCCCTTCGGCAGACCGTTGGTCAGGCGCTGCCAGGTGTTGCCGCCATCGGTCGTGCGGTACATCCCGCTCTCGGGACCGCCGGAGTTGATCGTCCACGGCTTCCGTTCCGTGGTCCACATGGCGGCGATCATCGTGTTCGGGTTCTTCGCATCCATCGTCAGGTCGACGGCGCCCGTGCGATCGCTCAGGAAGTGCACGTTCTGCCAGGTCTTGCCGCCATCGCTCGAGCGATAGACGCCGCGCTCCTTGTTGGGCGCGAAGAGATTGCCAAGGGCGGCGACGTAGACGAGATCCGGGTTCGTCGGATGGATGCGGATGCGTCCAATCGTGCCGGCCTCGCGGAGCCCGATGTGCGTCCATGTTTTGCCGGCGTCAGTGGACTTGTACATGCCGATGCCGGGCGACACGTTGCCGCGCGGACAGGCCGAGCCCGTGCCGACGTAGATCACGTTCGGATTGGCATCGGAGACTTCGATCGCGCCAATCGACGCGGCCTCAAAGAATCCGTCGGAGATGTTGGACCAGGTCGCGCCGGCATCCGTCGTGCGCCACACGCCGCCGCCCGTGCTGCCCATGTAATAGAGTTGCGTGTTCGATCGCACTCCGCCGACCGCGGTGACGCGTCCGCCGCGGCTGAACACGGACAGGTTCCGAAACTGGATCCCGCTCAGGAGCGACGGATCGACCGTGACGTTCGGGTTCTGGGTCTGGGCCGCGGCTTGTGTGATCGGCGGACGATCCGCCAGCACGGGAGGGGCGAGCATCAGGCCGCCAACCGCGAGCGCCAGGGTGCTGACTTTGGCCGAGCGCTTCCAACTTGTCGTCATGTTTTCCTCCAGGCGAGAGATAAAGCCTGTTCGCCCGACCGAAGGAGAGTAGCTGAGCGTTGAGGTCCTGGTCTACTCTTTGCTCTGAACCCGGTAATGCATGTTTTCCTTGCGGCACTGGCGGCAGCGTCGATCAGCGCGCAGACGGCGCAGACCACGCCGCAGCCCCCGCAGCAGCCCGCGACCACGGTCGTGGGCGCCGAAGGACGGCTCGTCAGCCTGATCTTCCTGCGCGCCGACGCGGAAAACGTCACCCGCCGCGTGTATGACGCGCTCCTCGACCGCCAGCCGAACGAGCAGGAATTTGCGGACTCGGTCGCCGAGCTGCAGCGTGGGCGCCTGCCGCAGCAGCTGTCCACGATCGTCCAGAACGCCGAGTTCACCGATCGCGCCGCGACGTTGTCGGCCGCCCAGATGCTCGATCAGGTGTTTGAAGGAATGCTGAATCGCCGGCCAACCCCGGCGGAAGCCAAGGCGTATTTGCCGCAGATTCAGGCGCGGCAGTACTCCCCGGCGCTGCTGAAGCTGGTCACCTCGGAGAGTTTCAGAAAGCAGGTGGCCCAGGATCGCGCGGCCGCACCTGAACGGCCACCGGCCAGTCCGGCGTCTGCCGCGGGTAGGCCGACTTCCGCGGCGCCTCCGTCGATGCCGTCACCGGCGCCAGCGACCTCGGCGCCGCCGGCGACGACGGTCCCGATGCCGCCGGCCGCATCGCCGGTAACGCCGTCACCGTCGTCACTGCCCGCAGCGAGACCGCCGCTGCGGCCGGCGCCGTTCCCGACGGCACGGGCCGCAACGGTCAGCACGCCGCTCGTCGCGCCGCCGGCGTTGTCGGCCGAGTGGACTCGCATCCTCGCCTGTCAGGATCAGGTCGTCAGCCAGTTCCGGACCGAGCCGCCGCGAAAGGTGCTGATACGCTTTGCCGCCGCCGAAATCAGCGCGTCGAGCGTGCGCGGCACGGCCGTCGACGCGTTCGAGACCAACCGCCGCTTGAGCTACCAGTGCACCGGCGGACGAGCCACCGCCGGATATCTCGATTCGCGGCCCCAGCGGACCGCTCGCCCCGACGCGGACTTTTCTCTGGAGGAAGTCGAAGTCCGGGCGTGCCATGCGGCCGTGACCGTGGCGCTGACGGCCGACCGCCGCGACGCTGACGCGACCTTCGAGACCGCGGGCGTGATGCCCACCGACGCCAGCCTGTTCATTCGCGGCGCCGGCGCGGATCGCGCGAGACCCGGGCAACCGCAGGCGTTCACCTACCAATGCCAATGGGACGGCAACAGCATCCTCGGGGCCACCTTTACGTTCGTGTCGCGGTGACGACGGTTTTTTGACCTCTGTCGATCCCGCGCCCCCTCATTCGACGTGTCAGTAGAGCGGGATTGAGGGGGTTGATACCGCCCGGTCCCGAAAAGGAGATCCGACCATGCGTTTCATGATGATCGTGAAAGCGAGCAAGGAATCCGAGGCCGGCATCCTGCCGACCGAGCAGGAGCTCGCTCAGATGGCGAAGTACAACGAAGAGCTGGTGAAAGCCGGCGTCCTGCTCGCGGGCGAGGGATTGCAGGCGAGCTCGAAGGGCGCACGCGTGCAGTACGCAGGACCCAAGCGCACAGTCATCGACGGACCCTTCATGGAAGCCAAGGAGCTCATCGCCGGCTTCTGGCTGATTCAAGCGAAGTCGAAGGACGAAGCGCTCGAATGGGCGCGCCGCGTGCCCTTCGACAAGGGCGAGGTCGAAGTGCGGCAACTCTTCGAGCTCGAAGACTTCGGTTCGGGTGAGGCGATCGACCGGCACGCGAAGATTCGGGACCAGATCACCCGGTAGTTCCGGTCGCCGCGTGGGCGGCTTGTCTGATATGGCCGGAGGTGGTCTGATCGCTCTTCGTGACCACCGACGAGACCGGGCGTGCCATTGACGCAGTCTGGAGAATCGAATCGCCCAGGCTGATTGCCGGCCTGACGCACATCGTGCGCGACGTCGGGCTGGCCGAGGATCTCGCGCACGACGCCCTGGTCGCCGCGCTCGAACAGTGGCCCGCGTCGGGGGTGCCGCGCAATCCGGGCGCGTGGCTCATGGCAACGGCCAAGCATCGCGCCATCGATCACTTCCGCCGGGGCAAGCTTCTCGAGCGCAAGCACGAAGAGATCGGATACGCGCTCGAGGCCGAGCAACAACGCGACGCTGCCCAGCTCGACGACGCGATCGACGATCCGGTCGGCGACGATCTCCTGCGCCTGGTCTTCATCGCCTGCCACCCGGTGCTGTCGACCGAGGCGCGGGTGGCGCTGACGCTGCGGCTGCTCGGGGGTCTCACGACCGACGAAATCGCGCGCGCGTTTCTCGTCTCCGAGCCGACCATTGCCCAGCGTATCGTCCGTGCCAAGCGGACATTGGCCGACAAGGGTGCGCAGTTCGAAGTGCCACGCGGCGCCGAGCTTGCCGCTCGCCTGTCGTCGGTGCTCGAGGTCATTTATCTCGTCTTCAACGAGGGCTACGCGGCGACCGCTGGCGACGACTGGATGCGCCCCGCGCTCTGCGAGGAGGCGCTCCGTCAGGGCCGGATCCTGGCCGAGCTGATGCCGGCGGAGGCCGAGGTCCACGGCCTGGTTGCGCTGATGGAAATCCAGGCGTCGCGCGCGCGGGCGCGGCTCGGACCTTCGGGCGAGCCCATTCTGCTCTTCGATCAGAATCGCGCGCTGTGGGATCGCTTGTTGATTCGACGCGGACTCGACGCGCTGGCGCGTGCGGATCAGCTCGGCGGCACACCCAGGCCCTATGCGCTGCAGGCATCGATCGCCGCGTGCCACGCCCGGGCGCGCACGCCCGACGAGACGGACTGGGCGAGGATCGTGTCGCTCTACGAGGTACTGCTGACCCTGGCGCCGTCGCCCGTGGTCGAGTTGAACCGTGCGGTGGCGGTCGCGATGGCCTCGGGGCCCGAGGCGGGATTGACGATCGTCGATCGGCTCAGGTCCGAGTCGGCGCTCGACGGCTACCACCTGTTGCCGAGCGTGCGCGGCGATCTCCTCGTCCGTCTCGGCCGTTTTGCCGACGCGCAGCCTGAATTCGAGCGCGCCGCCTCACTCACGCGCAACGCCCGCGAGCGGCAGTTGCTGCTCGATCGCGCCGCCGTGTGCGTGCGCGAATCCGCGGAGACGTCGCGCCGCGGGTAAGGTGATGGCGGGCGGCGCTTGTCGGCGAGGCGATCCTCAGACGAGCCGCAATGTGATCAGGATCGTCGCCAGGCTCGCGAAGTAGTTCACGACCAGCGTGACGGTCAGAACCACGACGGTCTTGAGCAGTGCCTCGACTTCACGGCCTCGGTCAGGGCCTCGCCGCATGGGAGTGCGCGGACGCGTGTTCGGCCGACGGATCGATCTGGGACACCTCAGTGTCGCCGGCGACTGGCGCGGCCGATCGTCGAACGAGATCGTTCAGCCAGTGCGGCATCAAGAACGCCCGTCGACGATGCCCCGAGCCGGGCTGCTCATTGTCGTGGGCATGCGAACCTCGGGCCAGCCACCACGACGCGAGGCTTCGTCCGAGACACGCGGTGCCGAGGGCGTAGTAGCCCAGGCCGACGGCACCGGTGGTGATCCACGGATTCGCGCCCGTGAGCCGAGCGATCGCTGCGGCGATCAGCAGGACCGCGCCCGTGTCACCGGCGGCCGCAAGCACTCTCAGAAGAACCGTAGCGGCGCGGCGCGACTCAGGCTCCAGGGTCAATCGCATGCCTCCCGGTGCCGGGCCAGCCAAAGATGGGTCGAAGGTCGAACCGGGTTCGCGCGAGAGTCGTGAGAGTTCCGTCAGCAGCGGCTCAGGACGAATGCCGATGGCGTCCGCGTACGCGCGAAGAAACCCGCGCCGGAAAATGCCGCGCGGCAATTTCGACACGTCGCCGTTCTCGAGCGCGACGAGCAGCGAGCGTCTGATCTTGGTCGATTCGGCAATCGCTTCCAACGTGATCCCGCGCCGCTCTCGTTCGCTCCGCAGACTCCGACCAAAGGACGAGTCTCGAGTGAGCACGATTCTGTCGACCATATGCGCCGGGTCGAGTCGATGCAAGACGTATTTCGATGCGCGGACGGGTGGCCCGCCCGCGCCTCAGCCGGCTGAGCGCTCGAACCTGACGGTGTGGGCCAGCAGATTTGGCGTGGCGGTCCTGCTGGCTTGGGTCCACGAGCGAGCCTGCACCGATGGCGTGTTGTCTGCGTCTGCGTTCGCCCACCACCCGGGCTCTCGGCGCGCGGACTCAGGCAGCGCGAAGCCGAGCAGGTCTTCGATCTGAGCGAACGTCAGGACCACGGTCTCTGCGAACCTCTTCTCGAGGTAGTTGTACAGGGACAGGTACTCAGCCGGTACGGGAAAGGATCGTGGCTTCGAACTCATGAGGCTCCCTCTACCGTACACGATTGAACCGCCGCCAGCGTGTTCATAACGGCGCAGGCGCCCCAGGCTCTTGACAGAAACCCGCCAGATCGTAATACTGAACCGTATGGTTCAGTATTCGCCTCGGCTTGACGCGGCCTTCTCGGCCCTGTCCGACCCCATCCGCCGCGGCATCCTCGAGCACCTGGGCCGCAAGGATTCGTCGGTCAGCGACCTGGCGTCGAAGTTCGACATCACCCTCACCGGCCTGAAGAAACACGTGCAGGTCCTCGAACGGTCCGGGCTCGTGACCACGGAAAAGGTCGGGCGGGTGCGGACCTGCAGCCTGGGGCCGCGGCGGCTCGAGCACGAAGCCGACTGGATCGCCAACTACCGGCAAATGCTGGAAGCACGTTTTGACCGCCTCGGGGAGTTCCTCGAGCGCACGAAAGGATCATCGTCATGAGTCCCGCCGAAAAAACCACTGGCACGACCATCACCACCCCGACCGATCGCGAGATCCGCATCGAGCGCATTTTCAACGCGCCCGTCGAGCGTGTGTGGAAAGCGTTCACGAATCCCACGCTCGTCGCGCAGTGGTGGGGCCGCGGCCACAAGCTGGTCATCGAGCGCATGGATGTCGAGCGCGGCGGCCACTGGCGGTTCGTGGAGCACGGACCCGAAGGGACGAACGGATTCGAGGGTCGATATCGCGAGGTCACGCCGCCGACGCGCATCGTGCAGACGTTCGAATGGGACGGCATGCCGGGACACGTGGTCATTGAAACCGTCACGCTCGAGCCGCTGGCCGATGGCCGCTCGAAGGTCGTCAATATCTCGCTCTTCCATACACGCGAGGAACGCGACGGCATGCTGAAGTCCGGGATGGAAGAGGGCCTCAACGAGAGCTATGCGGCGCTCGATCGTCTGCTCGCGAAGCTCGCGTGACCTACTTCCAGATGTGAAATACGTCGAGCAGTTGTACTGGGTGGTCGACGAATGAGGCCGAGCCTGTCGGCCGACCGCGCGTTACTCGCTGCGGAGCGCCTGGAGCGGGTCGATGTGGGCGGCCCGCCGCGCCGGGATCCAGGTCGCCAGCATCGCCACGCCAATGACGACACACGCGACGACAGCAGCCAGGCCCACGGTGCCGGCCGGTGGATCCTGGCCTCGTGACACGGCCATCAGGCGCACGACGATCACGCTGATCGTCAGACCCAGGAACAGTCCCACCAGGCTCAGCCGCAGTCCGCGAAACAGAAACATCCACACGACCCGCCGACGGTCCGCGCCGAGCGCGGTGCGAATGCCGATCTCCCGGACGCGCTGCCCGACCGCGAAGGCGACGACGGCATACAGGCCGATCGAAGACAGAAACAGCGCCAGGGCGCCGCTGCTCCCAATCGCGGTGATCACGTTCACGATGGAGCTTCGTTCGCTGGCCTCGATCGCGGCGAGCGTCGTGGCGCTCACGAGCGGCAGATCCGGCGCCTCGGCGTTGGCCGCGGAACGAATCGCGGGAAGGACCGGCTCGGCGGGGCCCTGCGTTCGAATCAGGAAATGGCCGGTGACGCGCACGTTGGGGACGAAGACGCGCTGGACGTCGCCGCTCCCGTCGACCTGCCCGGCCGGCGAGTCATCCACCACGCCAACCACGACGAACATGCCAGCGTTTCGCTGGCTGCGGCCCGAGCTGATGACGCGCCGGCCGATCGGATCGGCGGGGCCCCAGAGCCGTCGCGCCAGGCCCGCGCTGATCACCACTCCGCTGTTGTCAGCTTTGTCGGCCGCATTGAAGTCGCGGCCGCGAACGACCGGGAGTCCCATGAGGGGAAAATAGCCAGTCGGCGCGGCGTGCGCCCGGATCATGACCGCCGGACCGGATTCCACCCCGGTCACCCGATCCGAAGGGTGCACCGCGAGCTCGAGGTAGTCCTCGCCATTCTCCTGCGGGACGACCGCCACCACGCCAGGCACCGCCGCAAATCGTGTCTGCAGGCGGCGCAGGCCTTCCTCGCGGTTCTGGTCGATGGATCCGTAACGCGGATTCGTGTTGAAGCGCACGTCGAGAATCCGATCGGCGAAGACCTGGGACGGGAGCCTGCGGAGATCGGCCCGCATTTCCAGGATCAGCGCGCCCATGCCGAGCAGCGCCGGCTGCGTAAACGCGATCTGCGCGACGACGAGTCCGGCCTGCAGCCGCGACCGAAGGGCCACGACCGCGCCGGTCGTATCCTTCAACACCTCCGAGAGCGCGAGACGCGTCGCATGCAACGCCGGCGAGAGGCCGAACACGATCCCGGTGGCCACGGCGATCCCGAACGTGAACACCAATCCGCGCCAGTCCAGCTGGATCTCCACGTCGGGAATGCTCGTGTCGAACAGCCTCAGGAGGAGCCAGATCACAAACAATCCGAGGGCGCCGGCGGCCAGCGCGAGCTGCACGCTCTCGGTCACGAGTTGTCGAATGATTCTTCGGCGGGGCGCGCCCAGCGCCAGGCGCAACGCCATTTCCCGGCGGCGCGCGACCGCGAGGCCCGCCAGCAGCGTCGTCACGTTCGTGCACGTGATCAACAGAATGAACACCGGGATCGACAGGCTCGCGACGCGACCGACTCCGTCCGGAGCCTCGCCCGACGGCGGGAAGTAATTGCTGGCGAGCAGCTCCACGACGTCCGTCGAGAGATCGTGACGCCCCAGCCCACGTGTGCTCTGTTCCGCGGCCCGTGCCGCGATCGCCTCGACCGTGGGCAATGTCTCACTGACCTGGATGCCCGGACGCAAACGCGCGACGAGACCGAAAGACGCCGCGTCGTAGCCGGTCAGTGTCGTCGCAGCAACGCGCTGCACGACTGGACGCGCGTTGAGGGGCAGCCAGACACGCACCTGCGAGCCACCCGTTCTCGCCCCGGCGAAGCGGCGCGGCGCCACTCCCACGATCGTCACCGGCACGTCGTTCACTTTCAGGGTCCGGCCCAGCACGTCAGGCGCGCGATCGAAGTACCGTTCCCACACGACGTGGCTGATCACGGCCGCCAGCGCCGTCGCGGTGTCGCCGGCCGGGACAGCCGTGGGCAGACCCGCCCCCATGATCGGACGCACACCCAGCACCTGGAAGTAGTTGGGGGTCACGTAGGTCGCCGCGCCACTGTGCAGGCTCTCCTCGGTGCGACCCACATCCAGAACGACATCCGCCGAGCTCCACGCGGCCACGGCGGTGAACAGATTCTCCTGCGCCGCGTACTCGAGGTATTCGGGGTACGAGAATTCACGCCCGATCACATGGCCGGGCCACGTGTGCCGGTCGATGCCGCGAATGCGCACGGCCGATGAGTCGCGCGCCATGCCCGGCAGCGGACCGTTCACGAACGAGTACACGAGCAGAAAGAGCGCCGTGTTGAAGCCGATCCCGAGCGCCAGCACGACGATCATGGTCAGCGTCGAGAGGGGCTTGCGCCTGAAGTGACGGAAGCCAAAGCGAAGATCGGCGACGATCGATTCGATGCCGCGGGCGCCACGGGCGTCCCGCGCGTCTTCCTGAATGGCGCCCAGGGGACCGAACTCGAGCCGCGCGGCTCTCTTCGCGTCTTCCGCCCTCATACCACCGGCCAGGAGCCGTTCCGTGGCACGGGTCAGATGCGCGGTCATTTCCTGCTGCATCTCGCGCTCGAGCCGCCGCCGGAACAGCAGCGAGCGGAGCCAGAGTCGGCATCGGGTCAGCAGGGGCGTTCCAGGCATCGGGCCCTCAGGTCACGCGCAAGATGGCGCTCAGCGCGCCGGAGAAGCGTTCCCACCCTTCCCGTTGATCGGCCAGGTGCCTGCGGCCCGATCGGGTCAGGGAGTACACCTTGGCGCGTCGGCCGTTGTCGGTCTCGTCCCACGTGGCGCGGATCAGCCCGCGCTGCTCCAGCCGGTACAACGCCGGATAGAGCGAGCCGGCGTTGACGTTGAGCACGTCCCGGCTCGTGGCCTGGATCCGCAACGTCAGGTCATAGCCGTTGGTGGGGTTTGCGTGCAGCAACTGCAGGACGATGAGGTCCAACGTTCCCTGCAGGAGCGGTGTGGTTGCTGACGGCATGACTCGCCTAGGCATCCTAGTGGAGAGAAGGCTAGCAGGCGGTTCCCTAGACAGTCAAGTGGTCGCGACGGGCACCGTTTCGACGAACCTGGCGCACGGATCAGCGCTCCATCGTCAAGAGCGCCGCGTAGAGATCGATCGCGTACCAGAGATTCGCGATCCGCAGGTTTTCGTTGGCGCCGTGCTGGTTGTTGTCGTGGTTGGCGACGGGAACGATCACGGCCGGCTTGCCGGCGAGATCGGTGAACAGATACAACGGCAGCGTGCCGCCCATGCCCGGCGCGATGAGCAGCGACTCGGCGCCAAACCGGCGCTCGGCCGCGCGTCCAGCAGCGGCCACGACCTGCCGCGCGAAGGGATTCGCCATCGACGTTCGGGCCGCCGGCGCCGCGTCCGTCCCGCCGGTGACTTTGGCGATGCGCGGATACTTCAAACGCGTCGCCTGATCCGGATCGGTCGTGACCACGTGGAAGCCCTGACGCTCGATGTGCCGGACGATGAGCTCACGCATCTTCGCCGGATCGTTGCCCTTGACGAGCCGGATGCCGAGCGCCGCCGTCGCGGTCGCCGGAATCACGTTGCTCGCGAGCGCGCCCGTATTGCCGCTCGAGATGCCGCGGACGGTCAATGCCGGCAGGAGCAGGCGTTCGGCCAGCGAAGCGGGCTGCCCTTCCGTTGATGCGAGCCCCAGCTCGCGCTTGAGGGCGGCGTCGTAGTCGGGCATCGCCGCGAGCGCCGCCCGTTCCTCGGCGCCGATCGGATCCGCGGACTCGTACCACCCCGCGACGAGCACTTTGCCGCTCTCGTCTTTCATCGACGCCAGGAGGCGCGCGAGGACCTGCGGCGTGTCGGGTGCCCAGTTGCCGTAGTGACCGGAGTGCAACTCGCGCGTGGCACCGTAGACCGTGACGTCCAGTCCCATCGAGCCGCGCACCCCGAACGTGATTTGCGGCCGGCCGCTCTGGTGCACCGGGCCGTCGAAGAACAGCCAGATGTCTGGTGTTAACCGGGGGACTTCGTCCCGCCGGAGCCCCCTCGCGCCGTCGCTCGCGGGGGCCCCTCGCCCCGCTCCGCTCCGGCGGCTCACGTCGCTTCGCTCGTTCGCTCTATCGAGTTGCAACAGCCTGAGGTAGTCGCCGAGGTGCGGCGACCCCGCTTCCTCTTCGCCGTCCAGAAAGAACACGAGGTTCGACGTCGGTTGAATCTTGTGCTCGCGAAACGCGTGCAGCACGGTCAGGATCGCGGCAATCGGCGCCTTGTCGTCGCCAGCCGATCGCGCGTAGAGACGCCATTCAGGATCGATCGCCTCGCCGTCCCTGGGCATCGGCCGCGGCTTTCCTCCCGCCTCCATCGCGGCCGTGTAGAGCGTGGGCTCGAACGGCGGATGGGCCCAGGCCTTCGGATCGACCGGCTGACCGTCGTAGTGCACGTAGATGCCGAGCGTGCGCGTCGCGCCGGGGACGGTCAACGCGCCGTAGACGATCGGCGGCGCACCATTCTCCCGCAGCAGCTCCGAACGCACGCCTGCGGCCTGCAGCTGGTCGCGGATGTACGTTGCGGCCCGCTCGATGTCGGCCGTATCCCGCGCGCGATTGGGAAACGTCAGCAGCGTCGCGAAGTCGCGCAGGATGCGCGGGCCGTTGGCCTCGCGGTAGCGCGTGACGAGGTCGGGGCCGGACTGGGCAGTGAGGACTGCGGCCAGTGCGAGCACAATCGCGCCAGCCGCGGGCAAGCCGTCACGTCTTCGCATCGACCCGATTATGCCAGCCTTCATACGGCTCGCCGCTCGCCCAGCTGAAAGCAAGGCGGCGGCGGGTTCCGCCTACTCCGTGCGCAAGGTCTTTGCCGGCTCAATCTTCATGGCGCGACGTGTCGGGCTCCACCCGGCCGCCAGGCTGGTCAGGCCGAGGAGGAGGATCGTTCCCACGAAGCTGATCGGATCGGTGGGCGGCAGATCGGCCACGAGAAACCACGCCAGCGGACGTGTGGCGAGGAGCGCCAGGCCCAATCCAATGACCATTCCGGTGAAGACGAGCGTCGCGCCGTCGCGGAAGACCAGCAGCGCGATGGCGCGACGGGTCGCGCCGAGCGCGAGCCGGACGCCGATTTCTGCGGTTCTGCGGGCGACGGCGAACGACACCACGCCGTAGAGACCAATCATGGCCAGGAGCGCGCCCAGTGCGCCGAGCGATCCCACGAGCACGGCCCCGATGCGGCTCGGCCAGAAGGCAAAGGCCAACGCAGTGGTCATCGGTTCCACGCTCACGGCTGCAGCGGGATCGGTCCGCAGCACGGCATCCTTCACCGAGGTGGTGACGCTCTCCGGCGGGCCCGACGTTCGGACCAGCACGTGGGCAAAACGCGCGGGCGGCCGCGGCGTGAGAAACGGCGTGTAGAGCGCGGCCTCGCGATCCTCACCGATCGAACGGTATTTGCTGTTGGCCACCACGCCCACAACTTCGGCCGGGATCGCTTCCGGGTCTCCATGCAGGAAAACGGTCCGGCCAATCGGCTCGAGTCCTTCGAAGTACCGCCGGACAAACTCCTCGTTCACGATCACGCGGCGCCCGTCGCCGCGATCGGCGTTCGTGAACTCGCGACCGCGGAGGAGCCTGATGCCCATGACGCGGAAGTAGTCCGAACCAACGCTGTTTGTGGCGTATTCCACCCGCACTGGAGCGGCACGTCCCTCGATCCGCATCATCGTCCCGGTACTGCCTCCGTACCGAAACGTCAGCGGCACGCCCTGGGTAAACGTCGCGGCCTCGACGCTGGCGAGCCCGCGCAGCCGCTCGACGATGCCCTCGACCGCCTGGTTCGAGGCTTCTCCTTGACGCCCTTCCACAAACGAGATCTGGGCGACAACCGTGTGCGCCGCATCGAAGCCCGGGTCGAGGCTGTTCGCCAGTCCGAGATTTCGCAGAAAGAGCACCGTCGTGACCAGCAGCAACACCGAAACGGCGACCTGACCCGTCACGAGCACTCCGCGCATGCCAAAGCGGCGCGGCCCGAACGTTCGGGTCTCTTGTTTCAGCCCCGGGCTCAGCACGCCGCGAGTGGCTTGAAGCGCCGGCGCGAGCGCACACAGGAGTGTGCTCACCAGCACGAGCGCGACCGAGAGCACGGCGAGCCGCGTGTCGAAGGTGACATTCAAGTCGAAGGGAACGGGCAGCGGAAGGGCGACTCGTGAGATGAGGCGCGCCACGCCTGCCGTGATTGCGACACCTGCTATCGTCCCGGCAACGGCAAGCACGGAGCCTTCGGTGAGCAGCTGCTGAACGATCCGCGTACGCGTGGCGCCGAGCGCCATACGCAGGGCGATCTCTTTCTGACGAGCCGCGCTCCTGGCGACCAGCAAACCCGCGACGTTCGCGCACGCGATCGCCAGCACGAGAGCCGTGACCAGCAGCAGGACGGCGAAGAATGCCCCGACTTCCTTGAGCTCCTTGACCTGGTACAAACCGCCGACGGGGTCGACCACTCTGATGAAGCCCGTATGGAGCGGATCCTCGCCGGCCCAGTGCGACGCCGCGACATTGAGCGCTGCCCATGCGCCCTCGGCAGTCTGACCGTCCCGGAGCCGCCCAATAAGCTGAAGGTGACCCGCGCGCGGCGCATGGAGATTCGGTGCGAGCGCGGGAGAAATGGGGATGAACATCTCCGGCGAGAGTCCGTACCCCGGCAGGGAGCGAAGGTCCGACGGCAGGACTCCCAGCACCACGTACGCGTGACCGTTCAGGATGACTGAAGAACCCAACACGCTTGGATCGCCGCCGAGCCGCGCGGTCCAGAAACGATGGCTGAGGACCGCGACGCGCGGGTCGCGGTCGGCCGACGCCTCGGCGGCGGTGAACGCCCGCCCCATGGCGAGAGGAATGCCCATGACGTCGAAGAAGTTCGCCGTCACGACGAGGGGCATCACGCCGATCGAGACATCCCGTCCGCGCCAGTTCATGTCGCTCTCGATGTCGTACCCGGCAATCCCGGCCATGACACCACTCGCATCGAGCTCGCGCCAGGCGGAATAGGACGTGTGGCTGCCGCTGTTCGTGCGAAGGTGCACCAGACGATCCGGGCGCGCCGCCGTCGGCGTTGAAAGCAGGAGGCTGTTTGCCAGCCCGAAGATCGCCAGGTTGGCCCCGGCCCCGAGCGCGATGGACGAGGCCGCGGTGACGAGCAGCATGGGCTGCTTCGCGAGCGTCCGAAGCGCGTAGCGCGTGTCCTGCAGCAGGTTCTGGAGGGAATTCACCCGTCGCGTTTCACGGCATTGCTGTGTGATGCTCGCGGGAGAACCGAACTCCCGGAGCGCGGCTTCGCGCGCGTCCTGGCGCGACGCGCCGGCGGCGACGAGCTCCTCGACCTGCTCTTCGAGGTGGAATCGCAGTTCGCGATCGAGGTCGCGATCGACGGTGGAGCGGATGAAGAGCGATCGGAAGCGCAGCAGCAAGACACGCATCCAACGGGTCATGACTTCCTCTTGGTCAAGCCTCGCGCACGACGAGGTGGATGGCGGCCGACAGCCGGTCCCAGCTCTCGAGCTCCTTCGCCAGCTGTTTTCTTCCGGCGCTCGTGAGCGAGTAGATCTTGGCCTCCCGCCCCGTCTCGGTGGTCACCCACGCCGCTTTGAGCCAGCCATGTTGCTCGAGGCGATGAAGAGCCGGATAGAGCGAGCCTTGGGTGACCTGAAGCACGTCGCCGCTCACCTGCCGGATGCGCTTCGCGATGCCCCATCCGTGTCGCGGCTCGATCGCCAGGGTCTTGAGAATCAGCAGGTCGAGCGTCCCCTGAACAAGGTCGGATGGTCGACTCATGGGTTGATGCCTAGGTAATCTACAATACGCCTAGGTAATCGACAAAGTTCCACCACCTGCACGAGCCGCTCGCCGACGGGCCACTATAATCGCGGCTCCTGATGCCGCTGGCCTCCGGCACCCGCCTGGGTTCGTATGAAATCGTCGTCCTGCTCGGCGCCGGCGGAATGGGTGAGGTCTACCGCGCGCGCGATACGAAACTGGATCGCGACATTGCGCTGAAGATCCTGCCTGATGCCTTTGCCAGAGACGCGGACCGGCTGGCGCGCTTCGAGCGGGCGTCAATACCGCAGGCGCCCTCACGCTGGGCGATCGTCGGAGGCTCCTCGACCTGTCCGCGTACGACTCCGGCAGTTTTCACGAGTCTGACGTCTCGCCGGACGGTCAGCGGCTTCTGCTCATCCGCACCGATCCCGCCTCTCGTCCCACCCGCCTGGACATCATCGTCAATTGGTTCGACGAGCTGAGAGCGAAGGCCGCCGCGGGACGGTGACTGGATTGACGGTCGCATTTGCAGGGACCGCCGTCGCGCGCGTATCTTCTCTCGCGTGACGATGAGCGTGGCCGTGGGATCGGTCGCTGGATTGTGGCGATTCCCGGTGAAGTCGATGGGCGGCGAGCGCCCCGAATCCATCGAGATAACGGGGCACGGCATCGTCGGCGATAGAGCCTTTGCGTTGATCGATGCGCAGACCGGCAAGGTCGTCAGCGCGAAGAGCGTTCGGCTCTATCCCGGGTTGTTGGATTGCCGGGCCACGTTCGTCGAGCCACCCCAAGCGGGCCGCGACGTGCCGGCTGTCCGCATTACGCTGCCGGACGGCCGGTCGGTGACGAGCGACGACGCGCGCGTCGACCGCGAGTTGTCGGCCCATTTCAAGCGCGACGTCACGCTGGCGCGTGCCGCGCCGCCGGACTACACGATCGACCAGTTTCATCCGGATATCGAGCACGTCGATCCGTCGGGGCATCGCAACACATTCGTCGAACAAAAGCTCGGGTCGGCATTCTTCGGGGAACTGGGCGTCGCGTCACCCGTTCCGGTGGGCGCGTTCGTCGATTTGTTTCCTGTCTCGGTGCTGACCACTTCAACGCTGGCGGAACTGGCCACACGGCGGCCGGCCAGCCAGTTCGATCAGCGCCGGTTTCGGATGAACGTCATCGTCGATGCGCCGGTTCGCGGATTCCCCGAGAACGAATGGATCGGGCGGGAGCTGGCCATTGGCGACGACGTGCGACTGCGAATCGCGTTGCCCGACCCCCGCTGCGTCATGACGACACTGCCCCAGGGAGATCTGAGCCAGGACCTGGAGATCCTGAAGACGTTGGTGCGCGAGAACAGCCTGCAGGTCGGCGACGCCGGCCGATATCCCTGCGCGGGTGCCTACGCCATTGTCGAAGCCGCGGGAACGGTTCGGGCTGGCGACCGCGTGGCCGTCTCGTGACGCGGCGAGTTTCTCGATCCGGGATTGCTCGTTGACTACGGTTCGATCATGTCGATGTCGTCCGCCACCGAATCGAAATGGCGGCGGTTGAAGGTGAGAAGTTCCGCCGCCTTGCCGTGGCGGGCCGACGTCGCGATGAGAGCGTCGTAGGTCAGGCCGCCGCCGATTCCGGCCTGCGAGAGCGTCGCGAGCAGCGCGGCGTGGGCCGATCCAGAGAGCGCCGCGACGTCCGCGTCCGACACGAAGTTCGCCTCGAGGAGTTCCCAGGCATCAGCCGGGGTGAGGCGGTGTGGCGCGGGCAGGCGGGTCAGCACCGCGTACGCCTCGACGAGCGCATGCGCGGCGACGACCAGCCGGTCGCCTTTCGCCAGCCGCCGTTCCAGCGCCCGGGCCGCGGCGGCGTGTTGCGCATGCCATCCACACACGGCCGCGACGATGCAGCTGGAATCCAGAGAGAACGCGGCCACGTCAGGGTCGACCTTTGCGGACCCGGAGACTGGCTCGAGTGCGCTCGACGGTGTCATTCGTGAGCGGGCGAGCCGGATCTTCCTGAGATGCGACGAGCAGACGCCCCTTGCGCGCGAGGCGCACCCGCGCCGGCTGGGGCTCGATTTCGATCACGCCCTCCCGCCACCGGACGTCGAGCGGCACGCCAGGCTCGAGACCGGCCTCGCGACGGATCTCGCTCGGAATGACGAGGCGCCCGGCAGCGTCAATGGTAGTAACCATGGCATTAAATATACCATGAATCATGGTATGGAACGCCTGTGTGACGTGCTGTCGGCGATGCGCGCTACGCTGGTCCGGCCCAGGACGCGAGGCGCCGGATGTGGCGGAAAGATCCTCTGCTGCTTGTGATTCTTTGGTGGACGGCGCTCGTTGCCGGCATCCTCGTGTGGCTGCCCCTCGTCCGGGGCGCAACCCAGGGCACGGCATATCGGTGGGCGCTTGCCGACGGCATCGGCGGCCAGGGCATCGGTGGCGCTTACTGGCTGCTCATTCTCGGAGCCGTGTTCGTGTTGTCGCTCCTGTATCTCGGCTGGCGTGGCGCTCGTCAGCCGTTTCACTGGTTGCTATTGGCGTTCCATGTGCCGTTGGCCGCGGCGGTCACGTACGTGGCTTGGAGGGACCCGCTTGGGTTCCGGTTCGAAGGCGCGACCATCGGTGTTGACGTGTCGCTGGCGATCATCGGTCCAGTGCTGTTTGGCGGCGTCGCCGTTGCGGCGATCGCCTGGGTCGTCCGCGATTTTCAGGTCAGACGATCGCGGGAATTGGTTCCGTGGGTCTGGACGCGTGCGGCACGCGTCAGATTCTTGCTCCTCCTCGCCCTTGTGCCCCTCGAAGTGGTGCTGTTTCGGTCAGGCGGGATCCAAAGCACTCAGAACATCGTCGGCGTCGCGCTCGTCGGGTGGCAGTGGGTGCTGCTCAACCGCATTCTGGCGGGAGCTCGGCCGGACGAATCCCGAAAGCCCTTACGAAACCAGTAAATTCCACACCCTGGCCGATTCTCTTGTGTGGGGGTTCCTGCTGGTATTCAAGTTGCACTTGCCGGCGCCAGTTCTGGTTACCCCAGTTACTTAAGGAGCCGAGCCATGCGGTCTTTGCGTTCAAGCGCCTTCGCAGTCGGGATCGCCATTCTTGGTGGGTGGAGTTGCGGAGGCGGCTCCAGTTCACCGCCGACGACTCCCACGCCGACGGCCGTCACGATCCTCATCACCGGTCAAAAGGGCGTGCTGTCGTTTTCGCCGAACCCCGCCACCGCCGGTGGCCGGATGGTCGTGTTCCGCAACACGGACACCGAAGCGCACCGCGTGCGCTTGAACAATCTCTCGGTCGACTGGGGACTCATCGCGCCGGGGGCGACGAGCCAGCCGTTCCTCATGCCCGCGGAGGGCTCGAACTACCACTGCGACCTCCACCCGACGATGATCGGCAGCGTCAACCCGGAAGCGGGCGGCGACCCGCCGCGCTGCGAGGGTGTGTATTGCGCACCCTAACTGTCTGAGTTGATCGAGAAGGACCTCGGGTGGGATCCCGAATCGTCATTTCTGGTCGCGTCGAGGATTTTCGTGAACCCGTACGCTATTGGAGTGCTTACTGCTGAAGTACCTGGTGAACGAATGCCACGGCGATTGCCCCTTCACCGACAGCGGAGGCGACACGCTTGATGTTTCCGCCCCGCACGTCGCCGACCGCAAAGACACCGGGACGACTCGTTTCGAGAAGATAGGGCGGCCGTGTCAGCGGCCCCCGCGCCGCGGCCAGATCGTCCGGCGACAGCCCCGGACCAGTCTTGATGAACCCTTTGTCATCGAGCACAACGCAACGCGCGAGCCAACCAGTGTTCGGCACAGCCCCAGTCATCAGAAACACGTGGCGGATGTCGTTCGTCTCAGCCTCGCTGGTTCGATCGTCACGCCACTGCACCCGTTCAAGATGCCCGTTCCCTTCCAGGGCGACGATCTGGGTGTGCGTCCGCAGGACGATCGCCGGATTGTCTTCGATGCGGCGAATGAGATACCGCGACATTGTGTCGGCCAACCCGTCTCCCCGAACCAGCATGTGGACGCGCTTCGCCGTCTGCGCGAGAAACACGGCGGCTTGTCCCGCGGAATTACCGCCGCCGACCACGATGACGTCCTCGCCGACGCACAGCTGCGCCTCCATCGGCATCGCGGTGTAGTACACCCCGGCACCTTCGAACTGAAACAGGTTCGGGAGTGCCGGTCGACGGTATTCGGCGCCCGTCGCGATGATCACGGCGCGCGCACGGACGCTCGATCGGTCGGCAATCTGCATTTCATAGGGTTGCCGGTCGCAGGCGAGCTGCGTCGCGCCCTTCGCGATCATGACCTGCGCGCCGAACTTCTGGGCCTGTGCGTATGCACGGCCCGTCAGATCCAAACCTGAAATGCCGGTCGGGAATCCGAGATAGTTTTCAATCCTGGAACTCGATCCCGCTTGCCCGCCGGGCGAGTTTGATTCGAGGACGAGGACGTCGAGGCCCTCCGACGCGCCGTACACGGCAGCCGCCAGCCCCGCCGGCCCCGCGCCGACGATCACCAGATCGCTCACGCGTGTGCGATCGATCGCGTCGTTGAAGCCGAGACAATCTGCGATCGCCGCGTTGCTCGGATTCCGCAGGACCGCGTCCGCGCCGCAGATCAAGACAGGGACATCGGCCGTGCTCACCGTCGAGCGGCACCATTGGTCGGGTTGAACCGGAAACCTTTCTCAAAGTTTCGCAAGTTTCTGTCGGGCCCATGCTACTGTGATCGTATGACCCTGAAGGCTCGGGTAAAGGCCGGCCGACTCGTCGTTGACGAACCGACCGATCTGCCCGAAGGCACCGAGGTCGAGCTCCTGCCTCTCGATCCCGGAGACTGGCTCGACGACCACGACCGTGCCGCATTACACCGGGCTCTGAGCGATTCTGACGAGGACGTGAAGGCCGGCCGACTTGTCGATGCCGATGTCGTCCTTCGACAGCTCCGGTCGCGTTGAAACGACGTCGCGTCCGCTTCACCATCATCGCCCAACAGCATGTGGCGCGCGAACAAGCGATGTATGCCCTCCGCCGGCGCGACCCTGACCGTGACGCGCAACCTACCAACAGATGTCCAACTGCGGCAGACATATGTCTCGCTCGACGGCGCGCCGCTGGCCACGTTGGTGTTCGGCGAGTCGGTCACGCGCGAGATCGAGTACGTCAGCGCGACGTGCAGGAGCGATGGATCGGGTGGATCGAGCGGTAATTGACGGATCCCGCATCGGGCGCGGGACGGTGACGACCAACTCGCCCATGCCGGGACGCGCCGACTACAATGAGCCACCCCAGGAGGCCCCATGCATATCTCACGGACGATTCTGGCCGCCCTCGCCATTGGCGTCGCCGCTGGAGCTGCGCCGGCGCTCCAGACCCCCTCGCCGCGCGAGGCGGCGTCGGCCGGCGATCCCACCGCGCATCTGAAGGCGTGGGACACGCACAAGGCGATGACGCAGTCGTCGCCGTACCGCACGATGAACTGGTCGTACCTCGGGCCGACCAACATCAGCGGCCGCATGACCGATGTGGCCGTCGCCGATCGTGGCGCGTCACGCCGGCTCTACGCCGGAAGCTGCTGCGGCGGCGTCTGGGCATCCGATGATCTCGGCCAGACGTGGCAGCCGGTGTTCGACGAAGAGGCCTCGACGAGCGTCGGCGCGCTGGCCGTCGCGCCGTCCAACCCCGACATCGTCTGGGTCGGCACCGGCGAGTCGAACATCTTCCGCAGCTCGTACACCGGCGTTGGCGTCTACAGGTCGACCGACAACGCGAAGACGTTCCAGCACATGGGCCTGACAGACAGCGGGACGATTGGCCGCGTCGTCATCCATCCGACCGATCCGAACACCGTCTACGTCGCATCCGCTGGCCAGGAGTGGCTGGAAAACGAGATGCGCGGCGTGTTCAAGACGACGGACGGCGGCCGCACGTGGACGCAGTCGCTGAAGATCAGCCCGAAAACCGGCGCGAACGATCTCGCGATGGATCCGAGCGACGCGAACGTCCTCTACGCCGCGGCGTGGGAGCGGCAGCGGCGCAAGTGGAACGACCCGCGGGTCGAGCCGGGCTTCAGTGAAAGCGGCATCTTCAAGACGACCGATGCCGGCAAGACGTGGACGCGGCTCACCAAGGGGCTGCCGGCCGCCAACGTGCTCGGACGCATCGGCGTCGCGGTCGCGCCATCGAATGCCAACATCGTCTACGCGTTCGTCGACAACTACGACTGCGACACGCAGGGCGCGGCGGGGGGCCGAGGCCAGAATCCGGGCGGCAGCGCGTCGAGATGTCCCATCAAAGGCAATGAGGTCTACCGATCCAACGACAAGGGCGCGAGCTGGACGCTCGTGAGCGGACAGGACGACACACAGCGGGCGTTCATGAAAGGGATGTCGAACACCTACGCGTGGGTCTTCGGCAACATCCGCGTCGATCCCACTGACGAGAACACTGTGTACACTCTCGCCCTGGGCGTCAGCGTCTCGAACGATGGCGGGAAAACCTTCCGCCGCATTGGAACTCCGCCGCCTGGTGCGGTGGCTGGTGGGCCCCCAGCCGCAGGTGCTCCACCGGCAGCCGGTGGTGGTGGTGGGCGTGGCGTCGGCGGCGACAATCACGCCATGTGGATCGATTCCAAGAACACCAAGTTCATGCTGGTCGGCAACGACGGCGGTTTCCGCATCTCGAACGATGGTGGCCAGTCGTGGCGCCGGGCCGAACTGCCGACGGTGACGGTCTTCAGCATGGCGCACGACATGGACACGCCGTTCCGGGTGTACGGATCGGTGCAGGATCACGGCAGCTATCGGGCGGCTATCGATCTCAGCAGTGGCCGCGAGAACTTGAAAGCCATTCCGTGGGAGAGCGCGCCCGGCGGCGAGTACACCCAGCACGCGGTCGATCCGAGGAACCCGAACATCCTGTACTCCGGCAAGCTGACTCGGACGGATTACAGCATTCCCGCCGCGCCTCGGGGCGGCGGTGCGGGCGATGCTGCGGGGCGTGCCGGCGGCGCAGGCGCCGCAGGTGCGGGAGCGCCGGCGGGCCCGCAACGCGACAAGAGCATCCGCCCCACTGTCGCACCGGGCGAGAATCCGCTGCGCATGCAAGTCCTGGCGCCGATCCATCTCTCACCGCACGATCCCGACACGGTCTACTTCGGCACGCAGTATCTCTACCGCTCGCGCGATCGCGGCGACACGTGGGAACGGGTGACGGGCGACATGAGCTACGGTGACAAGACGCGGCTCGGCGACATTCCGCACCAGCTCGTCATCACCATCTCTGAGTCGCCGAAGAAGAAGGGGCTCATCTATACCGGCACTGACGACGGGCGTCTGTACGTATCGGTGGATGACGGCAAGGAGTTCAGGGAATTGACGGCGGGCCTGCCGAAGAAACAGTGGATCGCGAAGGTGCTGGCGTCGCAGCACGACGAGGCGACGGTCTATGTCGCGCAGCAGGGGCGCTATGACGAGGACTTCGCGGTGCGTCTCTACAAGTCCACCGACTACGGCAAGACGTTCACGAGCATCGCCGGCAATCTGCCGGGCGGGCCGATCAACATGATTCGCGAGGACCCCGTGAACGCGAGCGTCCTCTACACGTGCAACGACGTCGGCGTGTACGTGACGACCAACGGCGGCGCACAGTGGGACGTGCTCGGCGGTAACCTGCCATCGGTCAACGTCATGGACTTCATCGTGCACCCGCGCGACCGCATGCTCGTCATCGGGACGCACGGCCGCGGCGTGTGGGCGATCGATGTGAGCAAGATCGGCGCACGATAGAACAGTCTGCCTCGCAGGGGCGGCGCAGCCGGCCGCCCCTGCGGGGGCTCGGCCGCCTAGCCGGACACCGCCGCGACGTCGGCCCGCGCCATGGTCCGCGCGCGATTGGCTTCCGCCGCCGCGTTCACATCCGGTTTCACGTCGCGGAGTGCCGCCGCCAGGCTCATGCGTTTGGCGACGACGCGATCCTTGAGCACCATGAACGGCACTCCCGTGTTCCGGGCGGCGTGCGCCACAGCCGCGAACTGCTCGCCGTTGCGAAACCCTTCGGCGGCGATCTGCACGTTCGTGCCTTGATTCAGGACGTCCTTCAGGCGCTTCTGCAGCGCGGGCTCGGAGGCAGGAACGACCGCGGCCGGCATGGAGGTCCGGGCCAATGTCGCCGCGCCAGACGCCGGCCGCGTCGCGGTCGAGGCCGCCGTCTGCTTCGCGGGACCGCCAGCCGCGTCGCGACTGAGAACGTTCGGGCCAATCCACATGCCGAGCGCGACGGCGCCGACAAACCCCAATGAAAGAACCGTGGCTCTACCGATCGACATTGCACACCTCACTTCCGGGGGCCCGGCTCCAAACACTGCAAAAATCATGTCAGGACGGTCGTTCGGCCAAGTCACGCCAGGCCAATCGCTTAGCGATTGACGGCCGGGACCGAGGCTCGTCCCGGTTGTAGATCTTGCGTGTCGACGTGCCACGACGAACCGTTCCTCGACCACACCTCGCCAGGTGACCGTGCTCGCGGTCGCAGTACAATGCGCCGGCTTCAGAGCTCGAACCATGCCGCTGGCCGCCGGAACGCGACTCGGTGCGTATGAAGTGATCGACGCCCTCGGTGCTGGTGGGATGGGCGAGGTCTACCGTGCCCGGGATACCAAGCTCGGCCGCAGCGTCGCCATCAAAGTCATTTCCGAAGCATGCCTGTTTGACTCGGATCACGTCGCGCGATTCGATCGCGAAGCCAAAGTCCTCGCCTCGCTCAACCATCCGCGCATCGCGACGCTGTACGGCATGGAGCAATCGGCCGGCCGTCATTTCCTGGTGATGGAGCTGGTCGAAGGCGAGACGCTGGCCGACCGGCTGCGGCGCGGCGCGATGCCGGTGGCTGACGCGCTCGGCGTCGCGCAGCAGATCGCGGAGGCGCTCGAAGCTGCGCACGAACGTGGCGTGATTCATCGCGATCTGAAGCCCGCGAACGTGAAGGTCACGCCCGACGAGCGGGTGAAAGTCCTCGACTTCGGCCTGGCGAAAGCGATCGCGCGCGAGCAGGCGTCGGTCGACACGAACTCCCCGACGCTCAGCATGCGGGCGACGCAAATAGGCGTCATCCTCGGCACAGCCGCCTACATGTCGCCGGAGCAGGCGAAGGGCGCCCCGGTCGATCACCGGAGCGACATATTCTCGTTCGGGGTCGTCCTCTTCGAAATGCTGGCGGGACGGCGGCCGTTTCAGGGCGATACAGCAGCCGATGTGCTCGCATCCGTGCTCGTTCGCGACGCGGATGTGGACTCGCTGTCGCCCGCACTGAGCCCTCGCCTCCGCGATCTGCTTCGTCGCTGCCTGGAGAAGCAGCCGAAACGACGCTGGCAGGCCATCGGGGACGTGCGAGCGGAGATAGAGACGATTGCCGCGACGCCCCAGGCGCCGGTTCCATCTGTTCAACCGATAGGCGCGACGCGGCCGTTGTGGAAGCGCGTCGTTCCGTTCATCGGCGTCGCTGCGCTGGCTTCAGGTCTCACATACCTCGCGGTCTGGCGCCTTCGGCCGGCGGCGTCGCGGCCAGCGGTGGTCAGATTCTCGCTGACCATGTCGGGAGGGCAGAATTCTGCGGGAGGAGCCGGTCGACGGTTTCTCGCGATTTCCCCCGATGGCACTCGGATCGCTTATTTCTCGGTCGGTCGGCTGTTTCTCCGATCGCTCTCGGATTTGGAAGCGACCCCGATTCAAGGTGTGGAGACGGCCCAGCAATCGACCAGTCCCGCCTTTTCGCCGGACAGCCAGTCGATCGCCTATTGGGCCTCCGATCGAACGCTCAAGCGAATAGGCGTCGCAGGCGGCGCCGCGGTCACGATCTGTCCGCTCGCGACGAATCCAATGGGGTTGAGCTGGGATGCTGACGGGATCGTCTTCACACAGGGACCACAAATCCTACGGGTTTCGGCGACCGGCGGTAATCCCGAGCTGCTCGTGACCTTCAAGTCGGACGAGTTGGTCGACAGTCCGCAAATGCTGCCAGATGGCCAGACGGTGCTGTTCACCTTGAATCCAGCCGCCCCCAGCCCCGACTCATGGGACCGAGCTGCCGTGGTCGTGCAGTCGTTGAAAACCGGTGAACGAAAGACACTCGTGTCGGGCGGCGCCGATGGCCGGTATCTCCCGACGGGCCATCTCATGTACGCCCTGGGCGGGACGCTGCTCGCGCTGCCGTTCGATCTTCGCCAGATGCGAACCACCGGTCAGCCGGTGCCAGTGGTCGAAGGCGTCAGGCGCGTCACCGGTGGGGCCAGTGGGGCGGCGCAGGTCACCTTTTCGAACACGGGGTCGCTTGTCTACGTTACCGGCCCGCCCGGCTCGGCGGCGACGCAGTTCGATCTCGCCTTTACGGATCGGAAAGGGAGCATTGAACCGCTGCGCCTTCCGTCGGCTTCATACGAGTACCCCCGTGTTTCTCCTGACGGGAAACAGATCGCGTTCGGCACGGAAGACAGCAAAGAGGCTGTCGTGTGGGTCTACGATCTGGCCGCCACGAAGGCGCTGCGCCGTCTGACGTTTGGTGGAAGGAACCGGTTTCCGGTGTGGTCTTCCGACGGGCAGCGGATCGCCTTTCAGTCAGATCGAGAGGGCGATCTGGCGGTGTTCTGGCAGCGTGCCGACGGAAGCGGCGTGCCGGAGCGTTTGACAAAACCCGAACAAGGGACCGCCCATGTTCCCGATTCGTGGTCACCAGTCGGTGATCCCCTGGCCGTCACGGTTGTCAAAGGCTCGAGCTTTTCGCTCGCGATGCACTCGGTGCGGGAAGGAAGAACCACCGAGTTCGACAGTGTGAAGTCGAGTGCGCTGCCGACAGCCATGTTTTCGCGAGACGGCCGATGGGTTGCCTACTCATCGTCGGAAGGTGGGACGGCGGGCACGCAGGTGTATGTGCAGCCGTTCCCGCCAACGGGCGCCAGGTATCAGATCTTCGCCAAGCCTGCCGACAATCCACATCATCCGCTCTGGTCGCCCGACGGCAAGGAACTCCTCTATGTCCCGCGCGTCGGCGCTTTTGAAGCGGTGAGCGTGATCACCGAGCCAACCCTGGCGTTCGGCAATCCCGCGCCGGTACCGAGGGTGTTTCCGACGGCAGCGCCAACGACTCCGAGGACGTTCGACATCACGCCGGCCGGCAAGATTGTCAGCGTGATCGTCAGCGGTCAAACATCGACCGCCGCTGCGGACCGGCCCGTGCTCCACGTCGTGTTGAACTGGTTCGACGAACTGAACGCGCGAGTGCCTCCGGCACGGTGATTCCAGTTACAGACTCCGACGGGAACGCGGTGACGGGCGCTGAAGGTATCATCTGACCGCGGCTGCGGACATGGCGCTGAATCCCGGCACTCGTCTCGGTGCGTACGAGATCGTGGGTGCCATCGGCGCCGGCGGAATGGGCGAAGTCTACAAGGCGCGCGACGTCAGGCTCAACCGCGACGTCGCCGTCAAGCTCCTGCCCAACTCATTCGCCGGCGATTCCGACCGAATCACGCGATTCCAGCGGGAAGCGCAGGTGCTCGCCTCGCTCAACCATCCGAACATCGCGCAGGTCTACGACGTCGGACATCTCGACGCCGCTTCCTACCTCGTCATGGAGCTGGTCGACGGTGAGGATTTGTCCGCCGTCATTGCACGAGGCGCGATGGCCCCTTCCGAAGTCCTGCCGATCGCGAAGCAGATGGCCCTGGCTCTCGAAGCGGCGCACGAGCAAGGCATCATCCATCGCGACTTGAAGCCGGCCAACATCAAGGTCCGTGCAGACGGCACCGTGAAGGTCTTGGATTTTGGGCTGGCCAAGGCTCTCGAGCCCGCAGCAGCAGCCAGCATTGACGCCATGAACTCCCCAACGCTGACGAACCGTGCCACCGAGGCCGGGATCATTCTGGGCACCGCGGCCTACATGGCGCCCGAACAGGCCAAGGGTCGGCCTGTCGACAAACGCGCGGACATCTGGGCATTCGGCTGCGTGCTTCACGAAATGCTGACTGGGCGGCGCGCGTTTCACGCCCAGTCGGTCGCCGAAACCCTCGGGTTGATTTTCGCGCGCGACGCGAGCGTGCTCGTGAACAGCCTGCCGCCCGGAACTCCGGCGGCGCTTCGTTCGCTGATCGCGCGTTGCCTCGTCAAGGATCCGCGCGAGCGATTGCGCGACGTTGGCGATGGACGCCAGCTCATCGACGATGCAATCGCCGGACGAGGCGAGCCGGTCACAACCGAGCCAACCACAGATCGTAGAGTCGCGTGGTTCAGACGTGTCAGTTTCGCCGGCCTCCTCGCACTCGTGGCGATCGCGGCGTCAGCTTCGTTCGCCACGTGGCTGGTGACACGACCGGCGGTCGTGCCCACACCGCACATGGAGTTTTCGGTCCTTGTCCCGACCGAGGCGCCGGTCCGTCGAAACACGGGAGTGGGAGTCGCCATCTCTCCCAACGGCCGCTTCCTCACATACGTTGCCGAACCGCTGGGCGGTAGAGCGACGGTTCTCTACCTCAGGCGGCTGGACACTTTGGGCGTCAAGCCCATTGAGGGCACCTCAGGTGCGTTCGCGCCCTTCTTCTCTCCAGACAGCCGCTGGATTGGGTTCTTCACCGACCAGCATGTCATGCGCGTGCCTGTGGCCGGCGGCACGCCGATGCGAGTCACCGACAAGGGTCGCTTCTCGCGCGCGGCGTGGATGGGCAACGACACCATTGTGCTGGGCACGAGCCAGGCGTTCCGGCCCGGCGCGCTGGCCACGGTGCCGGCGACGGGCGGCACGCCGACGGACCTCACCACGCTCGGCGCGGGCGAACTGATTCACCAACTTCCGCATCCGCTCCCTGATGGCCGTCACCTTCTTTTCAGCGTGCACGGCGAGAGCGGCGCACAGCTCGCCGTGACGGAAGCCGGGACCCGCACGCATCGACTGCTGGGCCTTGTTGGCAGCGATGTCCGATACGTCGAACCAGGCTCCCTGATCTTTGCCCGGGGCACCGCCATGTTCGAGGCGCCGTTCGACCTCGGACGGCTGCAAGTGACTGGACCTGAGACCGGAATCCTCCCGGGCGCGGACGTGTTCGATTTCGGTCTCGGCATTTCGATTGGCCTCTTCGACATCGATCGGGTCGGCAATATCGCGTACGTTCCCACTGCGACGTCACGAACGAGCCGGCTGATATGGATGGACGCTTCGGGCCGGCAGTTTCCCATCGGCCTCGAGCCCGCCCGCTACTCCCGTCCGAGAATTTCCCGTGACGGGAGCCGCTTCGTCGTCAGCGTTGTTGGCGACGGGATGAGTCAGATCCGTGTGGTGGACATTAAACGGGGGTTGCCCCTCGACCTGGAAACACAGGGATCCGACCCCATCTGGGCGCCGGACGGCACGATCACGTTTGCCGGCTCGACCCGACGCGGTCCGGTTGAGGTCGGGCGATTCCTGGCCCGGACGCCCGTCGACACAGGTGCGCCACCCGCAACATTGCTCCAATCGGACGACCGAGTGTTCATACCCGAGGATTGGGCACCGAATGGCAGCCGATTGCTCTTCTCGTCGAGTTCCCGCCTCGGGCGCCGCGGTCTGGTGGATCGCAACCTCGAGGTGCTCGTGCCGGGGGCGCCCGCCAAACCTCTCGTCGACTCGCCCGCCGACGAGTCCAACGGCCGGATTTCACCGGACGGGAAGTGGCTTGCGTATCAGGCGACGTCGTCGGGACGGTCGCGGATTTACGTCCGGCCATTCGACAGACCGGGCGGTACGCAGACCGTGTCCGGTGAGGGTGGGACCAGTCCAGTCTGGGCTCGCGACGGCGCCGCGCTGTTCTTCGTCGAGGGCGGGATGTTGATGAGGGCGCCCATCGCGGTCTCGCCGTTTGCCATCGGCCACGCGACGGCCCTCTTCCCGCTACCTGGATCGACCGAAGCCTTCGACGTTGCGCCTGACGGCCGCTTTGTCATCCTGCTCGACAGCGCGGTTGCCGCCGACGAGATCCGCGTTGTGCTGGGATGGCCCCGCGGCATCCGGGCACGCTGAGAGCGGGCGAGCCGGATCCGCGTTGGGCCGAAAGTGTTACCTATGTCTCCTGAATGAACTGTCACCCATGTGACCGGAATGAACCGTTTGAAGTGGTCGGGGCGAGTGGATTTGAACCCGCCTTCGCCTAGGCTCCGGCGGGCAAGCCACCGACCCCTCGGTCCCGAAGCGGCCAGGAATTGCGGGTCCTGAACGACTAACACGCGTCTTTCCGTGCCTTCCATTGGTCCCGTCGCGCCCCGTTGGACGCCCATTGGTCGGGTTGAACCGGAAACCTTTCTCAAAGTTTCTCAATTTGCCGCACCCCGTTTTCGAAGCCCGTCTCGCGGCCTGAGACAACCGGGACATCTCACAGTTGCGCGGGAGCCCGCAACTGAGGGAAGTACCGGTTCGGCTATCGTCATGATTGCAGCCAACGGGGCTCTGGGCAACCATCGCGAGTCCCAGTCCTAATCGTCCGCGCGTGCTACCATCCCGCGCGCGTTTGAGCAAATCTGGTTAGGCTTTCGAGACGAGGCACCCAAATCGCGTCGCCAGGTGGCTCGCCAAGAGCGGTTCGCTCATGCGGGTCCAACAGCGGCCACCCAAGCAGACAGATATGCGTCGAGTCCGTCGTGCGGTGGTCCATTGACGATGCCTTTGAAGGCTTTGTCGAAAGGTGGGTTTGGCCAACCCGTCCAACACGCAACCGCCGCGAGCTGTGCTGCTAGCTGCGACGGTCTGAGTCTCACCCCTCAGCCCTGGAGCCCCAGTCATGTCCGCAGAACGAGAAACGGCCAGATCGCTTGAAGAAGCGCTTCGCGACGCTCTGGAGTCATTCTTCCTTGCCGACCGCGGCACACTCCAAGCCGAGACCTATCAGACCATTTTCATAGGGAAGGGCGCTCGAAAGGGGCGAGAGATCGCTGATGACCTTACGAAGCGTGTATCCGCTGACGAATTAGCCCAATACCTATACTTCAGCGTTGGTGGCGCCGACGGCTCGGAGGCTGCCTGGATCCTTGAAAACACACCAATCGCGTACGCCGTAATGGTTGACTACAGCCAGGCCGCATGTGATCTCGCGCGAGTGAAGAGCCAATCCATATCGGCCAGCCTCGGTAAGTCATTCAAGACGATTTGCGGCGACGCCACGCAAAGGCTTGGGGAAGCCCTCGCGTTCAGTCGGGACTGGCGAACCCGTGGGTGTGTCAGCGGTATCGTCGTGTCCGCCCAGTCTGTCTTGCATGAACTGCCATTTCGTAGCCCCGGTTTCAAGATGAGCACGTACTTTGGCCAGATCTTCGCCGGCTGGGCAAACGCGTTTCTATACTGCCGCGAGCCGTGCCAACCTCAGAACTGGCCCAGCCCGGTTCAGATGAAACTCCGTGACCTGAGCGGCGGGACACTTGCAGGCGTAGCCCGGCTGATTAAGTCTCAGCTGAGTGGTTTCGCCGGCTCAATTACCGAGGTTCCTGACGATTACGTAGAAATGGACGCCGCGCTCGCCCTGGAGACCCTGTTTAAGGTGTTGTACTTTTTGGACAGTGATTTTGAGTACGAGATGGGTGAGCGGCTAACAAGCTTCGAACCTGAAGTTGTGAGAAACCAGCTTCAGATGTACCTGGGACCAAACAGCGTTCGCGTCGACTACATCATGAGTGACCACTTTGAGAGGGAGTATCGAAGATTGGTGGTCGGCGTGCGAGATCCAGCGACGGGCCAAGAGTTAGGCATGCCGAACTCATTCGTTCGCATCGTTGGTGAAAGAAAAGATCACCCCGTAACGAAGGACGTGAGGAAGATTCGCGACACCACTAACCTCGGCTTCACTATAGACGCTGGAATGTTTCATGGTCGGGTTGATGAGCTGCGGCGCATCCGCGAGTGGCTCAGCCAATCTCCACCCCGCGCCTGGTTGATTCGTGGTCTTGCTGGTCAGGGCAAAAGCGAGGTTGCCAGACGTTATGCAATCGACGCTGTGGCAAGCGTAAGCACTGACGTCATCGGGGTGAGCCTCTACCACTCTTCTGGCGTTGACGACGTGATCGAGAGGATTGCAGCACCGATCTTTGGAGCCATACCGCAGCCTACGCAGGAGCGCGTCCGCCGGATACTGGAGTTCTGCCGCTCCAAGGAGCTGCTGTTAATCGTCGACGGTCTTGAGCGTGAACAGGACACCCGGGATGGACCACCTGGTGCCGGGTCGGTTGCGCGTGGGCCGCTGCAGGATTTGTTGTATGGGCTGATGGGCCCGGAGAGTAAGGCGCGTTTGTTGCTCACGAGCCAGCTCGATGTGGTTGGTATAGATCCGCTCGGAAGGCTGAGAACTGAAATGCTCCTGCCGCTGTCTCCAACTGATGGAATAAATCTGCTGCGAGTACCTGGCGGCAAGGAGGCTGATGAACTGCTGAAAAGCGTCTCCGTTGCCCTCGAGGGACATCCTCTTAGCCTTACGGCAGCTCAGAGAATCATTCGCGCGTTTGGTGCGGAGGACTTGCTCGGCTTGGTCGCCAAGGTCTCGGGTGACGCGAAGGTTCGGCGGATCCTGCGTCGATACAGAGATTCGTTGTCCCGCGAGGCTTTGACATTGGTTCGCGTTGTGTCAGCTTGTGCCGGCTCGATTTCGGACGCGACCATGCAAATGGTTTTGACCACTGGCTTGACGGCGCCATTGAACAAGGCGTCTTTCGACAGTGCCAAGAAGGAATGTGAGGGTGTGCTTTGGAACGATGAGCGGGGCCGATTGGACGTTCACCCGATCGTTCGCGCGGTTTTTCAAGAAGAGTGGCTCGAGTCCCAGCAGAAGCAAGCGCGGCGGGTCCATAAGAAACTCGCGGAGTTATTTGAGCGCCATGCAAATGAAGCCCTCAAGCGACCAAATCCAACCTCGGCAGAACTGGAGCCTGTTCTGGGTGCTATGCATCATCGCCTTAGCCGAGGAGAGGTTCTCGCGGCAAGTCTCATGTTTTGGCGAATGATGAAAGCTGGCGGAAATTTCCATATCGTGCACACCTTGGGCGTTTGGAGCTTTCTTCGTGATGCGGGCCTGTTGTTTTTGCGAGATAGAGATCCGGACCAACTTGCCCGCGATTTAGGGCCATCGGGAGCCTGCCCGCTTCTTTCGAACATCAGCGCTGCCGAACTTGCGCTGGCGCACCCGGAAAACGCGTTGGTGTGGGCCGGGCGGGCGCGAGACATTGCCGCAATGGCGGCGTCAAAGACCAAGCCGAAGGACGTCGCGACGAGGACCTCTCTCTGGTCTCTCGCACAGAACGCAGGCCAGATATGCATCAATGCTTACGGATGGTTGGGCCTACTTGGAGATGCGGAGACCGAGGCGGACCGAGGTGTGACCTTCGCGGAGAAGTCTCGGGCGAAGCCAGCGGTCACAACATTGGGTTCCGTCCCTGAGGTGCTCGTAGCTTGGAGGGCGGCGTTGTGGGCTGCGTCTTATGCCTACTCGGCTCGTGGGCGCCTCAAGCTGTGGAAAGGCCTGTATACTTCAGCTCTGGTGGATATGGAACACGCCGTCAATGTCTTTGCCGATGTATCCCAAGAGTTGAAGATGGAGTCGCTGGTTGCGTGGCAGGGAATGGACCACGTTGAGTGCCTTCTATTGCTTGATCGCGATAAGAACAGACGACGCGCACTAGAAGTGCATACTAAGAATCTGAAGTGGTGTGAGGAACGGAACCGCAGGGACCGTACGCTGCGCTTAGTGATTGAACGGGCAATGTTGGAGCGGCTAGACGGAAGGGATGGGAAGGCGTTTGACCTTCTCAGTTCTGTTCGTGACCAATTTGCCGTTGTTGAAGATGTGGAGTTACGTATTCATTTGCATCTTGAGCTTGCAAGGTGTCACTTGACTTTTGGCGGTCGAGAACAGGCCACGGCGGCTGCGCGAGTCGCACTCGACTTCGCTACGCGGAAAGGGCATGTGCTCGCTATGGCCGACGCCCTTGCGCTGGCAGCAGAGGCCGAACCCCAAGTGGAGGCCCGGCGGAACGACATCAGGGATCTTAGTGAAATCGTGGACGGTCGAGGTTACGGCCGTAGGAAAAGCGATCTCGAGATGCTAAGGGCCGGAAGGCGGCCGGTTTTGGAAATAGGAGTCTGATGGGAGCTGGTCGTTGAGTTGCGTTCGTTGTCTTAGGTCGGCCTGCTGACGGTCAGTTCATTACTTTGGCCACACGAACGTGACAACCACGAACACGTACCTGGCCGGGTCGCCTGCCTTCGCAGAAGCCGAGCTTCGGGCTTTCGAGGAGAAGCGAAAGATATCCGCGAGCGTTTCTCAGTCTGACCACGACGCCTCAGAAGTGGAGCAAACGCCGCAAGCGGTTCACTAGAAAGACCGGAGCCTTTGGGCTTCGCGGGATCTGAGGCTAGCCGTCTCTTTTTTCGTACGACCTTGCCGCTGTCTTCTTAAAGGTAACAGTTCAGGGGGTCTGTACAAGTTGAGGCGATCGGCGTACCGTCTGACGCGTGACGGGCCCGAAATCGCGGCCACGCCGGCGGGACACCGAGGAACGCCTGAAGCAGGAGATTGAGCGGCTGCGCCGCGAACTCGCCGAGCGGGAACGGGAAGTGGCCGAGCAGGCCAAGCGGATCAAGGACCTCGAACACGAGCTCGCCCTGCACCAACAGAATTCCACCACGACCTCCAAGCCACCGTCCTCCGATGGGCTGGCCGGCCAGCAACGGATGCGCGGTCGCCGACAGAAGAGCCGGCGCCCGCGAGGCGCGCAACCGGGTCATCCGGGGCATTGCCGCCCGCTGGTCTCGCTCGATCGCGTCAACGTGACGGTCGACGTTCAGCCGACCGCGTGCCGCCAGTGCGCGCACGTGCTGCACGCGCGCGACGAGCGCGGGGACCCGCGCCGGCATCAAGTGACCGAGCTGCCGCCGATCGAGGCCCACATCACCGAATACCGCTGTCATCGACGCGTCTGTGCCGCCTGTGGCGCGACCACGCTGGCGGCGTTGCCCGACGAGGGGGTCGGGCAGTTTGGGCCGCAGCTCACGGCCCTGATTGCGTATCTGACGATGGTCTGTCGGATGCCGCGGCTGGTGGTGCAGCGGTTCCTCGAGGGCGTGCTGCAGATCCCGATCAGTCTGGGGAGCACCCAAGCGGCGTGGGAAGAAGCCAGTGCGGCGGTCGGCGCGCCCTATGCCGAGCTGGAAGCCGCGTTGCCGCAGGAACCGGTCGTCAACGCCGACGAGACCGGGCACCGGACCAACGGCGCCAAACGGTGGCTCTGGGTGTTCGTGGCCCACACGTTCGTCTTCTATCGGATTGCCGCGTCCCGCGGCTCCGAGGTGTTGCGGGCCGTACTGGGGGAGACATTCACCGGCGTGCTCGGCAGTGATCGCCTGCCCAGCTATCTCAAATGTGTGGCCGAGCAGCGCCAGCTGTGCTGGGCCCATCTGACGCGAAATCTTCTCAGCGCCCTCGACCTGGCGACGACACCCTCGGCGAAGCGCTTCTGCCGGGAGGCGCTCGTCCTCACGCGTCGCCTGTTTCGCTTGTGGCATCGCTACCGGGGCGATCCGACCATCCGGGGCGCACCGTTGACGCGGCCGGAATTGATCGCGAAAGCGCTCCCGATCGAGAAGGCCTTCTTCCGTCTCGGCGAGCGGTACCTCGACGCCGCCTCCGCCGACGTGCGCAATCTCGCCTACGCGCTATTCGTACACAACCAGCACTTCTTTACGTTCGTGCACAAGCCGGGGGTGGCGCCGACTAACAACGTCTCCGAACGCGCCCTCAGGACGGCGGTCCAATGGCGAAAGATCAGTTTCGGTACGCGCAGCGAGGAGGGTGAGCGAGCGGTCGAGCGACTGGCTGACCATCGCGCGCACGTGTCAACAGCAGGAACTCAATGTCCTCGTCTACCTGACCGCGGCCATCGCCGCGTACCGCCGCCGTCACCCAGTCGCGTCCTTGCTACGCAGGCCGCAGACCCCCTGAACTGTTACTCTTAAAGATTCCTTCAACACGACAGGCAGCTGCCCTCGGCCGACGAAGCCCAGATGCCAAGAACGAGGCGCTTGTCCAGGCTGTGCACATCCGCCGGTCAGATCTCGTTGAACTGGCCGTAACACATCCGGTGTGCGGCATCGGACAGCGGGCTCTGGATGCCGCCAATGGAACCGGATCGATCAGGTTAGGATGGCTGCGATGCCCACTTGATCCAGCCGCCATGGGGATCGCAGCGAGCGAGCAGGCGTCCTTCGAGGCGGTCGCCCAGGTACCGGATGAGTCGGAGTTGCGGCGACAATTCGCGAGGGGAAGGGCCTTTCGAGTATTCGAGTGAGATGCGCGTCAACGCTCGCCGCCTGGACTGTGCGATCAACAGGGCATCGATCCTAGCTTTCGACTCGAGCGTCAGCTGGTTGAAGGTGAAACTGTGGAAAACGCACGCTCGTGCCCCACGCGGGATCAGGGAAAGCTGCTCCTCGAGTACGTCGACAGCGTTTCCGCGGACGAGCGGCGGCGGATGCGCTCGGGCCACCTCGATTGCGCTTCTTAGCAAACAAGCGCGGTCCCGGTGCTCAGGCCAGACCAGGGCTAGCAGCCATCGAGCTGACGCGCGACTCCGTACGTCGACAGGCTGAAGATCGATGCCGACGCGGAAACTGACAACGGGAAGGTGCGCTGGAAGGGGCGGTGGACACCCGCGTACTGTGCACGCGAGTTGCACCGTCGCAGCCTCATCGCCTAATCGGCGGCCATCGTAGCGATAGCCGTAGCGATCCCAAAGTAAATTCAAGCCAGCGCTCGCTCCAATCTCGATGAGACCAAGCGAGGCGGCGCCTCCTTGATTCGCGACCAGAGCGAACGCCGGAAGGAGGCACGCCGAGCGGCGTACCTCGTTTGTTTGGACGAGCCTCGTCCTTAGCAGACGACGAATCTGAGTGTGGCGTGTTCGACAGAACGCGTGAAAAACGGGAAATGGGTCGCCCGATGACCATCGGACTCCCGCCAAGTCCGGGTAGAAGCGACCCAAGGCCGCTGTAGGGTCTAGGAGGAGCAGATAGTGAACGGCGGCAAGAAACAGGTTTGGCACGGGCACTTGGCGCGTGTTCGACGCACCTATCCGGGCCAGTGCGAGAAGCTCGCGGTCGCTTGCGATCCCTAGCGCAAGTCTCTCGTAAAGCGGCGAGGAGCCGTGACATTCGTCGCGAGCGAAGCGTTGGAAGCGCGCGGCAAGATCGGTCACGCAGGTCTAGCGGACTCGACAGCCAACCCCCATCGTTCTACTTCTCGCACGACCGACGCCGGATAATTGGCGGGATACTGGACGTTGGCCATCTCTGCGTACCGCGGCACAATCCGCACCTCGCCGTCGCGCATCACTGTGGAGCGTCGGATGAGATGACGCATGAAATCGTCGATGGCCGCGCTCGCGCAGGCGACAGTCCAATGAATTCCGAACTTCAACCGCACCGGGGCGTCAGTCGCGGGCGTGCCGCGGTGGAGCAGTCGAGCATCCCACACGACAAGATCACCGGCCTTATTGCCGATGGAATGGCGGGCTTGCACCTGTTCCAAAAGTCTCTGCGTTAGGGTCGTCCCGTCGGTGACCGGCGGTAAAACGTGCGAGCCGGGAACGACGTCCAACCCTCCCCCACTTTTGAGATCGTTGTCCTGCAAGTACACAGCGCATTGCACGAAGGTCGTCTGCGGATCCCGTGCATCGGCATTCTTGAATCCAGCGTCGATGTGCCAATCTGCATATAGGCCAGATCGGACGGTGAAGTTCGGAAACAGATGGCAACCGAAACCCAGTAGCAACGTAAGAGTATCGATGACAGGCTCGGAAAATGGTAATGCCGATAGCGACGGATTCGCTAAGAATCGTGAAACGAGCATCTCGCGATCGCCGGTTTCGTGATAAGCCGTATCGCAGATCTCGCGCAGTTGTTGCACTTGTGGCGCGGAAAGCAGCGGCCGACACATGTACCCTGTCCGTTGAAAGGCGTCAATCACTGGCGTCCTCGATAGGCTTCTGAAATGATCTCGATGAGCGCGCCGCCGCGCAGCCTGAATCCAGCCAAGGTGGTGCGCGCCGGTCGATGGATGCCTAGCACTGATGCATACACCTCATTGAATGCGGCGTAATCCACAGGATCGGCCAAGCAACACTGCATTCGCGTCACGTGTGACCAGTTGAGCCTTAATTCGCTCAGGATCGTCTCGATGTTTAGCAGTACTTGGCGTGTCTGCGCCGCAATCTCGCCTTCGATGCGATCCCCTGTCCCGGCCTTCCATGCCTTTTGTCCCGACAGAAACACAATTCCGTTATCGAGCTCGACCGCGTGACTGTAATGCCCAATCGCACTAGGAACGTCGCCCGAAAACTCCATGCATTCAATTCCGTGGTTATTCACGAGGGGACCTCCTGGGCGGCCCGATCAAATACCTCACGAGCCAGCGCGACCTCAGTCCCTGCCAGCCCGAGAGAGACGTATACGGATCGACCTGTCAAGCGAGATGACGGCCTGTCGCGAAGGATTTCCGCGAGCGAGCGATGAGCCATTCCGTGGGACACAAGCTCCGAGCCAAGACGAGCCACCTCTTCCGGTGCATCGCTCACCAGGAGTGCGGCGCTTGCATGTACTGCGCGCGGCAACTCGGAACCGCTCGTCAGCTTCGGACCAATGTGATTGATATGAACGTCCGATTTCAACCAGGCCTCGTCAAGGATTGGCTCCAGGCTGGACGTGGCGCACACGAGCACATCGGCCCTTTCGACCACCTCTTTGGCCGTGTCAGCGACCCGCACATCGACGTCCGTTGTCATGCTCATCTTGCTAGCGAATCGCTTGCGGCGATCATGGTCGCGGCAGTACACCAAGGCGTGCTCGAATGTCCGAACCGCAAGCGCGCCTGCCAGCTGCGTGGCCGCTTGGCGGCCACAACCTAGAATTCCGAGGACACGCGCCTCCGGTGGGGACATCACGCTCACGGCGATGCCGCCTAGCGCTCCAGTTCTCCATTCGCCCAATTCATCCCCGACAAAGATACCGCGAATGGATCCGTCGTCGTCATTAAACACCACTGTTAGCTGACTGGGTTCGTCCCCCTGCGGCGTCCGAGTGTGATACACCCGTAGCCCGCTGCACCGCCCGAGGACGGCGCCGGCCGTGAGCACGAGTCCGTGCTCGCCGAGTTTCAGCATAAATCGCGGCGGGGACAGCAACTTACCACGATGGCAAGAGTCGAGAAATCCCCGCACGAGAGCGACCGCTTCCCACATGTGGAGAAACTTGTCCATCGACGCGTTTACCAGCACGATGGGTCCGCGCGGGGCTGACTGGCCTATTCTTGACACGTGCACCACCTGGTGTTACCGTCGGCGGCGATTTCCCGAATGGTACTATCAGACGACGTGAACTTGCGCAAGCTGGCGCAGAGTGAAATTGAGGCTCGACTCGGCGTCACTGTCGAGGGACTTGCGCCCGAAGTGATTGACCGGATGTCGACAATGAGCGAAGAGGATCTGCGCCTGTTGCGACGCCTTCTCGATCGGGCGGTGCAGCAGGGTGTTCTCGTACAAGGCGGTTGAGAGAGCGCAATTTGGGGCCGTATGCGCGAAGCTCCTCTCATCTCGGTCCTGGTTACTAACTTCAACTACGGGCCGTTTCTCTGGCGGGCTATTGACAGCGTGACACCGCCGCTCGGCTGTTCTGTTGAACTCTTGGTTGTCGATGACGGCAGCGACGACTGCTCTGAGTGGATGATCCAGACACTGCGGCGGTCGGCCGCCGAGCGATTCATCACATTCGAAGCCATCTTCCTGCCGAACAATTACGGCAAGATGCATGCTTTGAACGTTGCGGTACCGCGGCTGCGAGGCCAGTTCACTGTCATCCTCGACGCTGACGACTACCTTGCGCCACCATACCTGCCCATCACGATTGCCGCTCTCCGCCGTGCGCATGCTAAAGACGCAGCGGTGCAGTTCGCATATACCGACTGTTTCCTTGTTGATGCGGAGGAACGCGAGCTGGGCCCGGGCCGATCCTCGCCCTTCGACGCCGAGCTCCTGCGTTCGGTTAGCTACATCCCGGAATGCGGACCGACGTTCACGTCAGTCCTACAGGCGCTACTGCCATTCGACGAGCGAATCCTCAGCGGCACCAAGCACTGGAAGTGGCGGAAAATCGTCGACTCTGGCTGGATTGGAGTATACGTCCCCATGCCCCTGTTCTATTACCGGATGCATACACGAAATCTGTCCGGGATCGGCGCCAGGGTGCTCCATGAATCGAATCGCAACATAGGGCAAGAGCGTTTATTGTCTGGCTACTGGCGCACAACCAATCACAACCAATATTGATTGAGTAAGTTCACCGAGCGAGTATGGATCGGACACAAAGACATCCACATCAGGGCCGAATCGTGCGCACCATCCAACGTCCAGGCGTGGATGGCGTCCGCGCGTTGGCCGGCTGTTACACAGCGTTTATTCTCGATCATCTCGGGAAGTACGGCGCAATGACTCGCATTGCCCCGCTCTCGCCCGGGATGCAAGTCTGCGGTCCCGCGGTGACATCTCTGGGGCCGGACTTGACCGTGCGCCGCATGGCGATCGACTTGGCACAGCCGGGCGACGTTCTGGTCGTCGCTGCTGGAGGCGTGGAGGATTACGCCTGCTTCGGTGATGGCACTGCGCGGCGCATGATCCTCAAAAGCATGGCAGGGGCGGTGATAGATGGGGCGACGCGCGACGCGCGCTTCCTCAGAGAACTCGCGTTTCCGACATTTGTCCGCGCGGTCACGCCTCGCAACTACCATTATCCCGTGAGCGCCGAATTTGGAGCCGTCAATGTTCCAATCGTCTGCGGAGGCGTCACGGTCCATCCCGGCGACTTGATCGTCGGAGATGATGACGGCGTGATCGTGATCCCACGCGAATCTGCCGACTCGCTCGCTGCGATTTTGCCCCAGGCCCTGGAAGCTGAGCGAGTCAAGCGTCAGGCCGCGACCCGGTACGAGCCGTTCGCCGTTGACACCGAGCTGCTAGAGCGCGGATACCAATTTGAATAGCCGGCTGCTCGCCAATCAGGTGGCGTTGATCACCGGCGCTGCGGGGCTTGGCATCGGCACCACGACGGCGGAGTTGTTGGCTGCCTCAGGGGCCACGGTCGTTCTGAACGGCCTTGACCCCAAGGGGGTCGAGCGAATCGCTAACCAGGTCCGCAGCTCCGGAGCGGTTGACACCGCAGTTGCAGACGTAGCAAAGCCGGAGGCCGTCGCGAAGATGGTCGAAGCCGTGCTCGCGAAACACGGGCGCGTTGACATCCTGATTAACAACGCCGCTCATGGTGCGCCGAACCAGCGCATTGATGCGGTGGCGAACGAGACATGGGACCGCGACATCGCGGAGATACTATCTGGCTCGTTCTATTGCTGCCGTGCAGTCGTGCCGTCGATGATCGCGCAGCGCGGCGGGCGGATAGTTTTCATTTCGTCGAGCGCTGCCCTGCGTGGCAGCTGGGGACGGGGCGTCTCCTATGTCGCGGCGAAGGCGGGCCTAGTCGGCATGACGAAACGACTGGCCCTCGAGCTGGGTGAACACAACGTCTGTGTAAATGCTGTGGCGCCTAGCCAAATTGACACTCCGCGCGTGCGAGGCGGCGGCCGCCGCACGTCCGAGTCAATGATGCACTACGCTGAACAATGCGTTCCGCTTGGGCGCGTGGGTCTGCCAGCCGACGTGGCGGATGTCGTCCTATTCCTGGTTTCTCCTGCCTCGCGGTACATCACGGGTCAGGTCATCAACGTCGACGGCGGCGCCTCCTTGGCGCCAAAGATCGGCCGGCCATTGGTGGATTGAGTGCGTGCGCTGGTCCCTAACATCACCTGGACTCCAGCCTACAGCGTCGCGCGTGCGCTTCGTCCACACTGCGACCTACTCATTGCGACCGCTGAGCCAGCTGAGCTTCCCCGACACTGGCCCGGTTCCTCGTTCGACGTTGTCGTGCCTCTGCAGCTGCCGACCACGGACCGCGATCCAACTGCATACGTGCGCGCAATGATCGAGATCTGTTTGCGCTACCGCATTGATGTACTCTTTCCGACGAATGATGTAGAGGCTCGACATATAGCGCGTCACTCTGATCAGTTCGAACAGTTCGGCGTAACCGTCGTGGTGCCGCAGGTCGACAGGTTAGAACGGGCTCAAGACAAGTATCAGGTCGCTGTGGCGGCCCAGCGCATTGGATTCCCGTGCCCGAGAACATTTCTTTATGAGTCCCACATACAGGCGGCCGATGCTGCGCAGCAGCTAGGTTTTCCTCTTGTGGTTAAGGCTACGGATTCGCGTGGTTCGATCGGAGTACGGTTCGTCCAGAGTCCGAGGGACCTTTCCGCTCACATTGACGATCTGCTACTGACGAAGCATAGATTGATACTTCAAGAGTACATCCCAGGTGGACGTGAACGTTCCCTCAACTTTGTCATCGATCAGCAGGGACAGGTGCTTCATGCCTTTGCACTGCGCAAGATGCACTACCTTCGTCCATCGTTATCGACCGCCGTAGAAGTCGTTCATCCACCGCCTGAGATGGAGGCCGCCGTTGAACTCCTTCGCGCGCTAAGACTCTGGGGCGTCTGTGTGTTGCAGACGAAGATTGACGAGCGCGACGGGAGGTATAAGCTGATCGAGCTGAATGCACGCTTCGGTAACAACGCTCGCATCCTCTTTCGCTTTGGAGCAGATCTGCCTCTCGCACTGATTGCCGTGGCGCGGAACGAATCGCCAACCTTGTGCCCTTTTCGGCCGGGGACTATCGGCGTCTCTCCGTTTGAGGATGTGATCGCTGCACTGGTATTCGTCTACCGCCGGCTGAAACTAGATATCGGCAGGCACCAGAAAGACTGCCCCGCGTTGCTGCCGGGATGGCTAGAAATGACGCATTCCTATTTGTGGGTTTACCGCCACGCGGTCGTCGATGATTACACGAAGGGCATTGCCAAAGATCCTTTCGGCACGTTCAGTTACTACGGTCGGACTCTGCGTAATAGCTTTCGATTCCAGAAGCATTGGGAGTACTTCATGCCTTGGCAGGACATTAGGTGACGCCCGCCTCAATTAGGTAGCGTTGCACCTTCTGCCCCGCCTCGCTGATTTGGTCTGTTCGCTCCATCGCCAGCGTCACGCATCCGAGTCTTTCCTGAATTCTCTCGGCCAACAAACGCTCAATGATCTCCTTGTCGGCGGTCGCCTCCGGAACGAAGCGCACGCGAAACGCGGCGGGACCGGTCTGCCTCACTTGAAAGTGACGGATCGGAAGTGATTCAAAAACCGGATTGAGCTTGGTGGCGACGACGCGCTCACCGGCGATCACGAAGTATTCGGTATCGCGTCCGTCGAGCTGCACGAACGATGCGCCTTCGTGTCCACACACGCACACTCCCCGAGTGACAACGCCGCGGTCGCCCGAGCGATAGCGGAAGAAAGGCATCGCCCAGTTTCCCAGGTTCGTCACAACAATCTCTCCGGCGCCCATTGCGGCGGGTTCCGAGTGAAAGTCGGACAGCACTTCCACATGGGCACGATCTGTGAGCACGTGCAAAGCGCTGGTGAGGGGACATTGAAGTGTGAGGAACCCGCCTTCTTGACTTACGTAAGCGTTGTATACGCGCGCCCTAAACGTCGTTTCGATCACGCGACGATCCGAGTCGTACAGGTTGTCGCCGCTGCTTAGAACGGCGCAAGGGCGAAGTGGGTTGGTCCGCGCGATCGACAGGTCTTCCGCAATCTCCGCGAGCCGCATCAGGGTGCGCGGCCGTCCGTAGAGCAGGGGCGCCTGCTCGCTTGCTGCGATTGCCCATGCATCGGCGTCTTCCTCACTGTTGTGGCCCAAAATGACGCGTCGCACCTGCGCGAAATCAAGCGACGGGTTGGCTAAGACCTGGGATGACTTCGTCAGGTTATCGTTGAGAATCAGTACTGCAGGGAATCCCGCTCGAAGCGTGCCGCTGAGCTCGGGCACGCGGGCAAACACCTCCCGATAAATATCGAAAGCATATTGATAATAGCTTGCAGCGTCCCACACGACCCGCAGCGCCAAGCCGGTCGTTCCGCTCGTGTATGTCTCGACGACATCGCGCAGTCCGTGCGTGCACGACCGAAACGACATCTCGTCGTCGACGAAGTCTTGACGCGAAACAACTGGAAGCTCCTCGAGGGCCGGAACACTTCCGCGAAACCGCGCCTCGTAGAAGGGAACCGTTCGAATCGCATGCTCGATCAGTCGGTCAAGCCGCCGTTCCGTCGGGCGCTGTCGAAGCTGGCTGTGACCCTGCACCGCATTGAGAAGCCGGAGAATCCGGTCTTCTCGCTCGTCGAGCATGTCTGGACCACGTCGTCCGGACGGAATCAGCCCAGTACGCCAGCCGCGACGTTTGGACGGATCACTAGTCGCAGACGCGTCAGGGCCAAACCCCTCGCCTGAATCTTCTCTAACTCCTGGCTACCCTCAGCACGCGAGAGGCCGAGCGCGCGCACCGCACTGTCGTTCTGCAACACCTCGTGCATGGCCGCGAGGTTATGCTGCAGCTTATCGATTCGCAGGACATCCAATACTCTCCGGGCCTGCTCTGGCGTGATGCCCGCCGCTTTACCGAGCTCGTCCGAAAGCTGATCGATGTGACGCTGGGATAGAACATCGGTTTTCATGCATCCTCCTGCTTGACAGTTGATCTGCAAGGGTAGGACACCACGCCCGACTACGGAAGTCAACGGTATTTGGCGGGAGTGAACTGCGCCGGCCCGTGTCGTCGACATGAAAACGTAGCGATGTTCATGTGGAATGTCAACAGGTGGCGGAAAAGCAGGTGGCGGAAAAGCTCAGATTCTCGGCGGCGACCCCTCGGCACTTGAGAAAGCACCGCCGTACATGCGAACGGCCGGCGGCGAGGAAATGGCCGCTTTTGCTCTGGCTTCGCTCCGCCGGCCCCGGCCATGCACACGAATGCCGGCCGCGCGCAGGTACTCGCCCACGGTTTCGCGGCGCACGCCGGTTGCCGTTTCGATCCGGCGGAGCGACCAGCCCAGGCGGCCCAGGGCGACCACATCGTGCTGCTTCTGCTTGTCCAAGACGTTGCTCATCCGGACGAGGGACACCATCGCCCTCGCCCTCGTCAACGTCTCGGTCGCCGTCAGTTAATGGCCGGTTTTGAAGTGTCGATCAATGGCCGGATTTGGGTGTTCACCGAGGTCCACGGTCAGAAACGCACAAGCCGACCCCGCCATCGGCGTACGTGCTCAGCACCTACGATCGAAAACGGCTTTATGACGAGATCTGGGCTGAACCGGCTCAGAAAGTGGCGACACGATACGGCATTTCAGATGTCATGCTCGGTAAGGTGTGCAAGCAGTTAAAAGTCCCCAAGCCCCCTCGCGGCTACTGGGCAAAGAAAACATCCGGGCAATTGGTTCCAAAACGACCCAAGCTGCCGCTCCTGAACTTGGCGCCCCGTCCCTAAGGGAATCGACCGTCTGCTCGTGCCGACTGAGGTACGGGCGCGCTTACGGGCGGTATTTCGAAGTCCGCAGCAGAAAGCGCAAGATTCCGATCGCGTCGGTCAGCATCAACCGGAGCTGGAAATCGGAGATCTCCGGGCGGACCTCGTGGAGGCCGTTCAAGGCGTCGAAGAAGGCGAGGCTCGCCGCTATGCTCTTCTTCAAGTACCTGGCATACGGCCCGTAATTCACGAACCGGCAAATGTAGAGAATCCGCGCGTGCCGCGTGGGCCGTCCGTTATGGTAGTAGTTTGGGTCCTGGCTCCATGCGCGGACCTCATCGTCCGGAGCGAGGCGGTGGAGCACGTGCATGGAGAGCTCGCGCAACGACACTGCGGCGTGGCGCGCCCGGCCGAGAGTCGTTCCGAATATCACTTCGAGGGCCTCGTCGAGCATCACCACGTAACCGGCATCGAGTTCTACGAGCATTAGGGCCACGTCCGTGCGCCCGCAAGCTGGATCATCGAAGTCGATGGTCGACTCTGCGGGCTCGAAGTCGGCTTCGCGAGCTGAGACGATCGTGGTCTTCAGGATCAGGTCGCGCGGTGGCAGATCCGTTACGAAGTCCGGCACAGAGAACTCAAGCGCCGGCAGGCCCGCGAAGATCCCGCGGTACGAATCGGACAGGCTCGCGAGCCGACGCGCGAAGCCGAGATCGAAATCTCTCAGATTGTGGAAAGTGGTCGAGTTCAGCGTCGCGGCCGCCATCTCGTTGAGACGTGCCCAATCGAGGGCACGCGTGTGCTCGAAAACAGTCGCCGAGAAGTCAACCTTCGGAATCTCCGGCAACGAGTACGACCCCGCCTTCAGGAGAGGCGGGTTGATCTCCGCCAGCGCGACGTTGTTCTGCGCGATCAGCTTATCGATCGAGCCGCGAACATGGTCGAAATTCCCGGTCAGACGTTCGAACTGTCGCTGCGCGTGTTCAGCGAGCGCGAGCGTTGACGAAAGCGTTTTGAAATCGATCGGCCCCAGTCGCTTGACTGCCTCAGCCACAGTCAACATTTGCGACACATCGATCCCCGCGGTCGCGTGCTCGATCGCGCGGCGTGCCGCATCTAAATCCGCCCAAAACTTCCCATTCATGCGTACACCCACCTCCGAATGTTTGCCCGCGCGCAGGAAAAAGCGAGAGACTCTCAGTTTACCATCGGAGGGGGTAACCGGTGGCGACGGCCACAACCTTTAGTGGGCGGGCGGGACAACCTCGATCGGAACGCGGGAAGGCTTTCTCAAATCTCGTAAGCGACAGCTCGGCACTTGAGAAACCGATTTCGGCCGTACAACAGAACGGCTCGCGTTTACCGCGCCGCATCATGAATCGGGCTGCCGTACGTCACGCCCATCGTGGGTCAAGTCCTAATTCGCCTGTAAAAGCTTGAAGCGTTCAGCATCCTCCGCCGACCGTCACGCGACGGCCTGCTCCTTCGTCGGCGTGCTCGCGGCACGCAGCGCCTGCAGCTGCTTCCCGATCGCGGTGGTCATCGTCAGGCCTCGCCACTGCTTCGACGCGGTGATCAACGTCGCGTAGAGCAGCGTCAGGCACGAGCGCTCGGTTGGAAAGCGCGGAATCACTTTCGTCCGCCGACGGCCTTCGCCGTTCAGTCGCTCGAGCCGATTCGTGGTCCGAATCCGTCGATGATGCGGCTCAGGAAACCGCAAGTACGTGACGCACTCCTCGAGGTCGTGCTCCACGCACTCCATCGCCGCCGTGTAGCGATCGCGGAATCGCGCGATGAGAGCCCGGCCGCGCTTCATCGCGAGCTCGTAGGTCGGCGCGAGAAACACCTGCTGGACCAGTCCGTGCATCCGGGTCCGCATCAGCCGCGGCAGCTTCGCCAAGATGTTCCGCATCTTGTGCACCTGGCACCGCTGCCGGAACGCGTGCGGCCACACGCGCTTCACGGCCTTCACCAAGCCGGGCGCGCCATCCAGAACCACCAGCAGCGGATCCTTCAAACCGCGGGCCGTCAGATCCTGCAGAAAGCTCAGCCAGGCATCATAGGATTCGCGCGGGCCCAGGTCCAGATGCAGCAAGACCGGACGGCCATCATCGAGCAGGGCATAGGCGCTGAGCACGCCCTCTTTCTCATCCGTGCCCTGCCGAGCCGCGTGGTACTGGCCATCGAGAAACAGATACACGATCGGCAAGTCGCTCAGGTCGCGATGGCGCCAGGTGTCGAAGTCGTGCTGGAGCTGCTGCGTCACGCGGCTCACCGTGCTCTTACTCAACGCGGTCCCCACCGTCTCCTGGTACAGCCCGCTCACATCGCGCGTGGACAACCCGCGCACATACATGCCCCGGACCAACGCCTCGAGCTCCCGCGTGCGCCCGCCCACGCGGTCCGGCAGGACCGGCGCGAAGCGTTCGTCGGTCCCACGCAACTGGGGCACGGCCAGATCCAGCGCGCCGGCGGCGCTCTGAAGCTGTTTCGGCTCGTAGCCGTTGCGCCATCCGGCGCGCCGCCGGTCCCCCCGGCAGTAATGATCCCGACCCAAGAACGCCGTCGCTTCCGCTTCAATCCCCACCTGCAGCATGTAGCGAGCCACCTGCTGCACGAACCCCCGCATCGGTGTCTCGCTCACGGTCGGGGCCTGGCCGCGCAGCATCGTGTCGATCTCTTCCTTCAGGTGAACACTCGGTGCTACTCTCCTCATGGCGTTGTCTCCTCCAGCTCCGCGTCAACGGAGCCCGTTGGTTTTGCCAATCGGAGGATACCAACGCCTCTTGCTTTTACAGGGAGTTTAGGACGTCACCCCATCGTGCGCGAACGCTGGTCAGTCGGGAGTGTCGCATGTCAAGCGAATTCCGCGATGGAGCTCGCGAGCCTGTGGCGTTTTGCCGTCAGCGCCGTCGCCGCGCGGCAGAAGTGCGCTTATCCTCTACTCAACCGGAGGTGAGTTGATGACAACGAGAACAGCTGAACGGAACGGCCACCGTTGCCCCCATTGTGGCGGTGTAGTTAAGCGCGATTTGAGGCGCCGAGGATTTGTTGCCCACAAATACTGTCCGTCGATCGACCGAGCCGGCCGCGATGGTTTGTGCACCTTCGAACGAAGGCAAAGGCTCATTTAGGGGACGGCTCGTGAGTGGCCGCCGATGACAGTGGAGATCCGGTGGTGATTTCGGATCCGTTTCGAGATCCGCCGTTGACTACGTGGAACATCTTTTTTTCTGCCTCGTGGTTCGAACGCGATGAGCCCACGCACTGGAACTCCATAGCCGATTTCGCCTCGCTGGTGGACTTACTCTGCTTCAACGAGCGTCTTCGCGTGTTAGGCGAGCCAAAACGTCTTCCATTCGAAAAACACTCGTCGTCAATGTTCAACTATCTACGTGCGTCTGAAGTCATGGAGGTGACGGGTATTCGTGACGCTGATCTTGCCCGAGCCGCTAAGGCCGCTAGAAAACACGCCGTGATGTTTGTAGGTCCGATGTATTTGGAACGGGCTGAGGCGTGGATTAGGGAGGCTTTTGATCTGAATACTTTCCGAAACCAACAGGCGCAGCCAACGATGAACCTGACGGTTCGAACGAAGACGCCGCTGGCACTGGAGACGGCGACGCCTGCCGCGATCGCGACGGCTCTCGCTGACTCAGATAATTGGAACGTTCGAACGTACGTATCTCGGACGTTTATGTACCATGCCGTGGCGGAGGTGCTGCGGTCGAGGTTTGTACCTGATGCAGCTCGGCGGAACCTGCTCACAAGACTCTCGGAGCGTGAAGAACGCTGGATCGATGAAGCTGCAGCCTCTATCGGCAAGCAGTGGCGAGAATACCCGCGATCGCAGGCACGCCTTAGGCGCAGACTCTCGCCCCTCGCTGCGGTCGTACTCGAGAGATCAAGGGGCAAGCCCAAACGTATCGTTCCTGAACTCTTTGCATTACGGGAGGAGTTGCGACCGTTCAGGCAGAGGATTCGTCAGCGAGAGTTGGCTGCCATCACAGGAATGCGGACCCGGGCGATCGCGTTCGAGAGAAAATGGACGCGCACGATACGGGAACTTGAACGGTCCTACGGCCCGTCTCCAGGAATCGTATCTCTTCGAGGCGGCTTGGGCTTGGCGCAAGACATGTCGAATCTTGGCGACAATCCGGCTGACTGGAAGCGATGGCTTTCCTCCTTGACGGGCGCTTCTGTTGGAATGGTTAGGAGATATTTTGATCGCCGTCCGGTCGTCGAACTGATCAAACTCCGCAGAGCGTACGGCGCTTCAGGGGCTCTGGCGCATCGGCTGAACCAGCTGTTTCCCGATCTCGACACGTCGCGGGAATGACATCGTTGAATCTAATGACGAATGGTCAGGACCTGACGACTCAATACGTCGTGCGTGCGCGGTACCTCAATCGCCGGCGGCGGCGCACGGTCGTCCGGCCAATCAATCTTGATGTCAATTGAACTCCAGCTTCGCCCTGCCGGGGCGGCCACATGCGCGACGATGGAGTCGTTATCCGTGCCAATTCGTCCCAGACTCAGCTCCTCAACAATGTGAACGGAAGTTTTCTCGCACGGAAACGTTCCTGTTTGGAGCCAGCGCTTGAGGTCGACAATGCCGTAACCGGAGCAGAGTTGCCACGAAAACGGTGCGAGTGTCGTGCCTGCCGGATCAAGAATCCGATACAGCAGCAATGAGTAGTACTCCAGACGGGCTGGTGCAATCTTGCACTGGGCTTTTGTTAAGCGGCGCCAAGCAGGATGCAACCCCCTCCGATCAACACGACCGAGCTTGGCCTGCGCGAGGAGAGCCCGCGCGTACGCTCGCTGGACCCGGATTTGATGGTTCGAGAACGGCGAGCGAGAGATGACAGGTCGTCGAACGACCAACCCGATGTCCGCCCCGCTTGAGTGTCCCTCGTGGTGAGTGTCGTGAAAGCTCACGGTTGCGACGAGGCCGCTGGGTAACGCCGCGAGACGATGGTCGTGAGGTAAATCGGCGAAAGCATGTGCCAGGTCGGAACGAAGTGCGAACTCGAACTTCCGCTCGGCGCTCGCCTCAGCAACCGTATCGCGAAGATGTCCTCGAAGAAGAAATGTAATGGAAGGTTCGTCGGGACCGAAGTGTCGTTGCCTTACCTCGTTAACAACCCGATCTTCCGCCCGGCTCCAACACGACGAGAGCTCCCTGCCGAGATGGAAACAAGGTACTGGCTGGTTCATGGGCGCGGAGCTTCGCTGTCTCCCGATCAACCAAGATCGGGCGGCTGGTGCTCGGTGAAGATGGGCCTAAGACGCATCCCCCCGTCTTCCTCGGGCGGCGGAAGCCTTTCCCAAACCTTTCTCAAACTGCCGCACACGACCCCTCGGCAGTTGAGAAACTGGCTTCGGCCGTACAGCAGGACGGCCCGAGAAACCGGGCCGCATCATGGATTTAGAAGTGGTCGGGGCGAGTGGATTTGAACCACCGACCCCTCGGTCCCGAACCGAGTGCTCTACCAGACTGAGCCACGCCCCGACGGCAAGATCGTCATTCTACCTCAACCCGTCCCGGGAGCGAAATGACGAGCGCCGCGACAGCCTGCAGCGCATCGTGCGCGGTCATGTCCGGCTGCAACGGCGTAATCGACACGTACCCCTCCGTCACCGCCTGATAGTCAGACTGATCGTGCGGCTCCCACAGGTTCTGCCCTTCCTCGATCCAGAAGTACGGCCGGCTCCGCGGATCCATCCGCTCGGCGACGACGGTGACGTGGTTGCGCTTGCCTTGACAGGTCACGCGAATGCCACGCGGCTGCCCCGGCGGCACGTTGATGTTCAGAAACACCCGCGGGTCCAGTCCACGGCTGAGCACCGCCT
>DASQFI010000046.1:2500-133940 GCA_035633215.1 Vicinamibacterales bacterium
CACAGAATCTTTTCAGTCCACGCCCGGAATGGCCTTCTTGCTCGCCGGCGTCCGGTACTTCTCGAACCACGCCATCAGATACAACTGCTGCAGCAGCTGATGCGACGGCCGGCGCCAGCCGTGGTACTCCTCGGGCATCCGCACCATCAGCGTGTCGGCTTTCCGAAGCAGTTTCAGCGCCCGGTAGAACTCCTCGCTCTGCGAGATCGGCGTCCGCAAATCCGCTTCGCCCGTCATCAGCATCGTCGGCGTCGTGACGTTGGCGACGTAGTGCAGCGGCGACCGGACCGCGTACTCCATCGGATCTTCCCACGGGTACTTCTGGAACTGCCGGTACCAGCCGGTGCCGTCCGTCGTGCCGACGAACGAGTGCCAGTCGATGACCGGGCGCATCGACACGGCCGCGCGGAAGCGATTCGTGTGGCCGACGATCCAGGCCGTGAGCACGCCGCCGCCCGACCCGCCGCACACGAACAGGTTTTCGGGATCGATCCAACCCTTGGCGATCGCGGCGTCGACACCGGCCATGAGGTCGTCGTAGTCCTTGCCGGGGTAGCTGTGCTGAATCCCGTTCACGAAGTCCTGTCCGTAGCCGGTCGATCCGCGCGGGTTCGTCCAGAGCACCGCGTAGCCGTTGGCCGCGAAGTTCTGATAGCTCCAGCTCCAGCCGACGCTGTACATGCTCCACGGTCCGCCGTGAATCCACAGAACCATCGGGTACTTCTTCGCCGGGTCGAAATTCGCCGGCTTCATCAGCCAGCCCTGCGCCTTCAGCCCGTCCTTGGCCGTGAACCACAGCTCTTCGGAGCTGGCGAGGGTCGTCCCGGTCAGGACGTCTGCGTTGACGTCCACGAGCACGCGCATGTCGGCCGGCTTCGACATCGAAAACGCGACGAGCTGGCCCGGCTGCCTGGCGTTCGAGCGGATCGCCGCGGCCTGGCCGTTCCTTGCGATCGACACGCTCGAGAGCACGTGCTCGCCGACCGTCATCGGCTTCGGCTTCAGGCCTTGATCAGCCGGTGCGAACCACGTGTTCTCCTCGCCCTCGGCCTGCATCGAATAGTAGACGCCGGACCCGTCCGGCGCCCACGCCATGTTCGACGGCGAGCTCGGCAGACTGCCGGCCCACATCCGCTTTCGCGCGCCGGTCGAATCCATCAGATAGAGCTGGCTGAGATGGTTCGTGAAGTTCTTCTGGTCGTAGCCCGTGTAGGCGATCCAGCGGCCGTCGGGCGAGACTTCAGGCCCGGAATCCGGACCCTTGCGATCGGTCAGCGAGGCTGCCTCGCCCGTCGCGACGTTGACGGCATAGATCTCCGAGTCGCCGAGCAGATACTCCGCGTCGGGCTTCCGAATCCCCGAGACGAAGATCGTCTTGCCGTCCGTCGACCAGGCCGGGGCGGAGTGATTGAAGTTGCCGTTCGTCACCTGCCGCGGCGTGCCGCCGACCGTCGCATCGACGACGTAGACGTGGGTGTAGCCCTTGGTCGTGGGACCCGATCCGTCGGACGCCCAGGAGGGACGATCGATCACGACCGCGCCGCGGGCCAGTTGTGATCCGCGCGGCACGGGCGGCAGCCTCACCGGCAGGATCGGCGTCTCGTCGGGAATCAAGCTCGTGAAGGCGATCTGCTTGCCGTCGGGCGACCAGGTGATCGACGCGGGCGCGCGCTCGAGGCGCGTCAGCTGATAGGTCTCGCGCGTGTCCACCCACATGGCGTGGAGCTGCGACGACCCCGAGCGGTTCGACATGAACGCGATCCGCTTGCCGTCCGGCGACCAGACCGGCGACGAGTCGTTCCACGCGCCGTCGGTAAGCTGACGGAGGCGATCGCCGTTGATGTCGATGACCCAGAGATTGGACTGATTCTGATCTCGGGTCAGGTCGACGTATCCGCGGGAGAAGAGAATGGTGCCGCCGTCCGGCGAAATCGCCGGACTCGAAATCGACTCCATCTGAAAATACGTCGCTTTGTCGAGGTACTTGGGCTGCTGCGCGGCAGGGATCGCGACGGCGGCCACGAGCACGAGAGCGAGCGAGACAAATGTCACTCGGCTTCGCATGGCATCCTCCTGGAGATGTCGTTGTGCGGGGAAGTGTAACTCAGGACAGAGGCTCAAAGGCTCAAAGGCCAAAAGGCTCAACGGCGCAGACGCGGGGACACCTCAATCCCGCAGGATCGCCTTTACGGCCTTCCGGCCGACCTCCAGGATGACCGAGCCGCGCGAGGCATCGATGCGCGTCTTGATGTCGGTGAGCTTTTCCCGATCGACCTTCACGCCGCCCTGCTGGATCTTGCGTGTGGCCTCGCTGGTCGAGGTCGCGAGCCCGGCTTCGACGACGAGCCTGGCGAGGGCGATCTGGCCGTCGACCGCGACCCGGACCTCCGGCAGCGAGTCGGCCGAGAGCTCACCCCGCGTGAATCGCGCCTCGAAGGCCGCCGCCGCCCGGTCGGCCTCGGCGCTGGAATGAAAGTCAGCCACGATCCGTTTCGCCAGATCCACCTTGGCCTGCTTCGGGTGCAGGGCGCCATCCGCCGTCTGCCGGCGCATGGTCTCGACCTCGGACGTCGTCGCGTCCGTCACAAGCAGGTAGTACCGCCACATCAGCTCGTCGCTGATGGACATGAGCTTGCCGAACATCTCGTCTGCCGACTCCGTGACGCCGACGTAATTGCCGAGGCTCTTCGACATCTTTTCGACGCCGTCCAGGCCCTCGAGCAGCGGCGTCGTCATCACCACCTGCGGCTCGAGCTGGTAGTTCGACATCAAATCGCGACCCACATTCAGATTGAAGAGCTGGTCGGTACCGCCGAGCTCGACGTCGGCTTTGAGGAACACCGAGTCGTACGCCTGCGCGAGCGGGTACAGAAACTCGTGGACGGCGATTGGCTTGCCGGTCTCGTAGCGCTGCTTGAAATCGCGGCGCTCGAGCATCTGGGCGACGTTGTAGCGCGCTGCCAGCCGGACCATCCCGTCGGCGCCGAGGGCACCGAGCCAGCGGGAGTTGAAATCGATCACGGTCTTCGCGCGGTCGAGGATCCTGAAAACCTGCGTCTTGTACGTCTCGGCGTTGCTGGCAATCTCTTCCGGCGTGAGCGGCGGCCGGGTCTTCGATCGGCCAGTCGGGTCGCCGATCATGCCGGTGAAATCGCCGATGACGAAGATCACGCGATGGCCGAGGTCCTGAAAGTGCTTCATCTTTCTCAGGAGCACGGTGTGGCCGAGATGGAGGTCCGGGGCCGTCGGATCGAAGCCCACTTTCACCGTGAGCGGGGTGCCGGTCCTGGCACAGCGCTCGAGCTTCGCCTTGAGCTCGCCCGCGCGGACGACGTCCACGCAGCCCTTTGTGAGATAGGACAGTTGTTCGTCGAGCGTCACGGCGGAACTTTATCGCGTGTCGGTGTCTTCTTCACTCACGTGCTCGCGGGGCCTGTTCGCTATAGCGACGCTCGTCATGGCCGCAATCGGACTGTACGGCGTCACGTCGCAGGCGGTCTCGGGTCGGCGTCGCGAGTTCGGCATCCGGCCGGCGCGAGCCGGTCGGACATCTATCTGCTGGTGCTTCGACGCGGATTCCAGCTCGTCGCCATCGGCGTACTCGTGGGTCTGGCAGCCGTCGCTGGGCTCGGCCGCGTGCTCGGAAGCCAGCTCTACGAAACCGCACCGACCGATCCGGTGACGCTCGGCCTGGCGGCCGTACTGCTCCTGACCGCCGCGCTTGCCGCCCACGTCGTGCCGCTGCGGCGCGCGACCGGCATCCAGCCGAACCTGACGCTGCGCGGAGAGTGAGTCAGGAGAACATCACGCGCCGGCCGTCGACCTTCCATCCTCCATCGAGCACGCGTTGGATCGCCCGCGGGTAGATCTCGTGCTCCACCGTCAGGATCCGATCGGCCAACGACTCGGCTGTGTCGCCGTCGAGGACCGGCACGGCGGCCTGCATGACGATCGGCCCGGCGTCGAGGTCGGGCGTCACGAAATGCACCGTCACGCCCGAGACTGTCACACCGTGGTCGAACGCCTGCCGCTGCGCGTGCGCGCCGGGGAACGCGGGAAGCAGCGCGGGGTGGACGTTCAGAATCGCATTCGGAAACGCCGCGCAGAACGCCGGACCGAGCCGGCGCATGAATCCCGCCAGGCACACGATCTTCGCCTCACGAGATTTGATCGCGTCGGCGAGCGCGGCATCGAACGCGTCGCGCGACGGATAGTCGCCGTGTGGCATCACGCGCGTCTCGATGTCGGCGGCCTGCGCGAGTGACAGTCCTGGCGCGTCGGCGCGGTTCGAAATCACGACGGCGATCCTGGCGCGCAGCCGCCCCCCACGAATCGCCTGGATGATCGCCTGCAGATTGCTGCCACGGCCGGAGATCAGGACGGCGAGGGGGACGGGGGATTTTTCCACAGGTTTCCACAGCCAGGTGCCGGAGGTCGCGATTCCAATCGGCCGGCATGTCGCTTGCGAAGGCCAAGGCCCTTATGCCTCGTCGCCCTCGCCATTCGCTGCCCGGCCCATTCTTCCACGTCATCAACCGAGGAGTGCGCAGGTTCCCGATTTTCGCGCGCCCGCTCGACTATCGCGCGTTTCTCGGGGTTCTCAGCACAGGCCTCGAACGGTATCCGGTGCGACTCGTGACGTACTGCGTGCTCTCCAACCACTGGCACCTGGTGGTCGACACAGCGACCCCTGCGACCCTTTCGCGGTTCATGAGATGGGTAACTGCTACCCATGCGATTCGATGGCATCGTCGACACCAGACCATCGGGCAAGAACCGCTCTATCAAGGCCGTTTCAAGGCGTTCCCGATCGGGAGCGCGGCGCAGCTCATTCGCGTGTGCCGGTATGTCGAACGGAATGCGCTGTCGGCGAAGCTCGTCCGTCGCGCGCAGGACTGGCCCTGGTGCAGCTTGTCGCAGCGGCTTCATCTCGATACCCGGGTTCCGCTGACGACGGCGCCGTTCCTCGCCTCCGCAGCCTGGGCCGACCACGTGAACGCCGCTCAGCCGCTGCAGGATCTCATCGAGGCACGACTGTGGGAGATTGCCGGGAGCGTGGAGGCAACTGCCGCCGAAGCTTCGCGAAGGCGGCCCGTCCCCTTATCTGACCCTTCCCACGACCCAGGCACGGTCGTCGGAGAGAGTGGCGAGGACGGCGTCGACGGCGTCGGGGCTGCAGACGAGAATCAGGCCGACGCCCATGTTGAAGACGCGAAACATCTCGTCGTCGCCGATCCCGCCGGCGCGCTGGAGCCAGCCAAACAGCGCCGGCGGCGTCCAGCTGCCGCGATCCAGGGTGAACCCGCGCCCCTCCGGCAGCGCCCGCGGAAGGTTCTCCGTGATGCCGCCGCCGGTGATGTGCGCCATGCCCTTAATCGACCGCGATACGAGTAGCGGCGCGAGCGGCTTCAAGTACGACCGGTGCGGCCGCAGCAGGGCCTCCCCCACGGACTCGCCGAGCTCGGGCACGTAGCTGTCGACGTCGAGCTTCAGCGTGTCGAACGCAATCCGCCGCGCGAGTGAGTAGCCGTTGGTGTGCAGACCGGCCGACGGCAGCGCGATGAGCACGTCGCCGGCGACGATCGTCCGGCCGTCGACGATGTCCGCGCGGCGCACCTGGCCGACGATGAACCCGGCGAGATCGTACTCGCCATCGGCGTAGAAGCCGGGCATTTCGGCGGTCTCGCCGCCGAGCAGCGCGCAGCCGTTCTCCTTGCACGCCGCGGCGACGCCCGTGACGATCTGCTCGGCCACGTCCGGCGCGAGCCGGCCTGTCGCGAGGTAGTCGAGGAAGAACAGCGGGCGCGCGCCCTGGACCAGGATGTCGTTGACGCAGTGGTTGACGAGGTCGCGGCCGATCGTGTGGTGCACGCCGGCAAGGAACGCGACCTTGAGTTTCGTGCCGACGCCGTCGGCGCTCGCGACGAGCACCGGATCCGGCGACGCCGGGTCGAGCGCGAAAAGCCCGCCGAACGATCCGACACCCGAGAGCACGCCGGACGTGTATGTCCCGCGGGCCAGTTGCTTGATCCGCCGGACGACTTCGTTGCCGGCGTCGATGTCGACGCCGGATTGGCGATAGTCGATCTCCGCCATTCAGAACTCCAGCTTCTGAATCAGGGCCTCCGCCACCAGGCGTCGTGGAGACCCGGCTGGGGCACCCCAGTACGCCTTTCGGATTTCGACGAAGAAACGTTCTTCTTCGAAGTCTTCGGACAACATGTCGAAAGCATCCTGCACGAGTTCGAGAGCGCCGTCGCGATCCTTTCGGGACTCGAGCGCCGTGAGGAGCGCGCCCGGATTCCGAAGCGCCGCCATCCCCACGGCCAGCGCGATCGGCGCACGCGCCGGATCCTTGGCGGGCACGCCCGCGTCGATCAGGACTTCGAGCGCGCCGGGGCGTCCGCGCGCGGCGAGCACGCCAAAGCCGTGCGCGACGCCGCGAAGCACGTCCTGGTAGCCGTCGTTCTTCGCGGCGATGCCAAGCGTCTTTTTCAGAAACTCTTCATGTCCGGCGCAGTTCAGGCCCATCAGGCAGAGGGAGGCCGAGATCGTCGGCTGGACATCGCGCGGCGCCGACTTCTGCAAGGCGCCCAGGAGCGGCGCCTGCGACGTGTCGCCGATTTTTCCAAGCGCGGTAATCGCATCATCCTGCAACGGCCCCTCGAGCTTGGCCACTTCGGCGATCTCGGCGACCGCGTATTTCCCGTCGTAGTCGCCGATCGCTTCGATGAGCGCGCCGCGGAAGAAATCCTCGCCGCGCGCGATGAGCGGCACGAGCACGGCGCGGGCGCGAGGATCGGACCCGTGCGCGGCGATCGCGCGGGTGAGCGCCGGCCGCACGAATTCGGATCGTTCCTTCGTCAGCCGGTCAAGCAGGGCCGGCAGGTTCTCGGGATCCGGGTTGTGCTCGAACCACGCGAACGCGACGGTCCGCAGGCGATCGTTGCGGTCGGCCTGGACCTCCCGCATCACGTCGCGCGCGGTCGGCCCGGCGAGGACGCCAAGAAGCGTCAGCGCCCGAAAGCGCGCGTACTCATCGGCATGGGCCCGCGACGCCTTCGCGAGAGCCGGCACCGCCACCTCCGGGCTCGCGCGCCGGATGAGCCGTGCCGCATTGGTCCGGGTGGCGTAGTCGAACGAACCGAGTTTGTCGATCGCGGAGTCGACGTCCGCAGCGGTCGGCGCCGCACCGGCGGCGGGTGTCTGCGGGGCAGCGGGCGATTGCGCGCCGTCGTTTCGATCGACGCGCGCGGCGGTCCCCGCCGGCACCGAAACCGCGACGAGCATCGCCGCCAGAGCGAGAGCCGTTCTCACTTTCCCGTAGCGAGCCAATGGCCGAATTCGGCCGAAAGTCTCGCGACCCATGTCGGTCTTGCCTCTACGAGGAAGTGAGAACGGCTCGAGCATCCTGATCATCATTCGACGAGCTTCAACGCCAGTTGCAAGTATGCCTGTTCGTTCGCCGGCACCGCGACTGGATAGTGCCCCGTGTAACACGACGTGCAGTACGACCGCCGCGCCGACCCGACCGACGAGAGCAACCCCTCGAGGCCGAGGTAGCCCAGCGAGTCGGCGTCGATGAAGCGCCGAATCTCCTCGACCGATTTGTTCGCGGCAATGAGCTCGGACTTCTGCGGCGTGTCGACGCCGTAGAAGCACGGCGAGATCGTGGGCGGACAGCTGATGCGCATATGCACTTCGCTCGCACCCGCGGCGCGGACCATGTGCACGATTTTCCGGCTCGTCGTGCCGCGGACGATCGAGTCGTCGACGAGCACGACGCGGCGTCCCTGCAGGATGCTCTTCACCGGATTCAGCTTCACGCGCACGCCGAAGAGCCGGATGGACTGGTGGGGCTCGATGAACGTCCGGCCGACGTAGTGATTGCGAATCAGGCCCATCTGCAGCGGCAAGCCCGACTGCTCCGAATACCCCGTCGCCGCGCACACGCCGGAATCGGGAATCGGCACGACGACATCGGCCGTGGCCGGCTGTTCGGCGGCAAGCCGCCGGCCCAGCTCGGTCCGGACCTCGTTGACGCTCTTTCCAAAGACGTATGAATCGGGCCGCGCGAAGTACACGTGCTCGAAGATGCAGTGCGCCGTCGGCGCGGGCGCAAAGGGATGGTACGACTTCTCGCCCTCGGGCCCGACGACGAAGACCTCGCCAGGCTCGATGTCGCGCACCCATTCGGCGTCGATCAGGTCGAGCGCGCAGGTTTCCGAGCAGACGATGTACGCGTCGCCGAGCCGGCCGAGCGTGAGCGGCCGGAACCCGTGCGGATCGCGGACGGCAATGAGGTGATCCTTCGTCAGGAGCACGAGCGAAAACGCGCCTTGCGCCTGCGAGACCGATTCGATGAGCGCCTGCACCGGCGACGGTGCCTGCGATCTCGCGTACAGGTGCAACAGCACCTCGGTGTCACTGGTGGTCTGGAAGATCGACCCCTGACGCACCAGCATCTCGCGCAGCTCCTGCGCATTGACGATGTTGCCGTTATGGCTGATCGCGATCTCGCCGTGCGCGCAGTCGATCAGGATGGGCTGGGCGTTCTTGAGGCCGCTGTCCCCCGCGGTCGAGTACCGGACGTGCCCGATGGCCATCATGCCGTCGAGCCGCGTGATCGTGGCCTCGTTGAAGTTGTCGGCCACGTACCCCATCGCCTTGTGGATCTTGAGCCGGCCGCCGTCCGACGTCACGATCCCCACGCTCTCCTGGCCGCGATGCTGAAGCGCGTACAGCCCGAGATACGTCAGGTTGGCGGCCTCGGAGTGGCCGTAGATGCCGAAGACCCCGCATTCGTCTTTATAGGGCACGGTTCAGAAACACTCCCGGCGGATCTAACCTCAGAGGCCAGTCCGCCCGGCGATCACGCCGCTCTTCCGTCCAACCAGTTTGCCAGAACCGCGCCCCAGCGCGCTTCGGCTTCGGTCACGCCGACGTCGACAGCGACTTTCTCGTCCACCGCGATCCGGATCGCATGGCCGCCCGTCTTGCCAATGCGCACGGCCGGGACCCCGGCACGCCCCGCCGCGGCGATAACCGTCGACAGATCTTCCGCCGGGGTGCTCACGATCACGCGAGTCGGCGATTCGCCAAAGAGCGTCGCGGCCAGACTGTCCGTGCCGTCGCTGCTGACGACGCCGGGAAGCGTGGTGACCGCGCCGAGCCCGCCGGCATCGAAGCAACACTCCGCGAGCGCGACGGCGAACCCACCCTCGGCGCAGTCATGCGCGGACTTGATGAGACCGCGGCCGATCAGGTCCACCAGCACTCGCTGGAGCGCGCGCTCGCGGGCGAGATCGAGCGCCGGCGGCACGCCTCGAATGACGCCGTGCAAGGTCTTGAAGTACTCGCTGCCGCCGAGCTCGCCGACGCCTTCGCCGAGCAGGACGATCTCGAGCCCCTCGCCCGGAAAGACGCGTCCAATCACTTTCGACGCATCCTGGAGCAGGCCGACGACGCCGATCACGGGCGTCGGCAGGATCGCGCGTCCGTCCGTCTCGTTGTAGAGACTGACGTTGCCGCCGGTGACCGGAATCTCGAGCGCGCGGCACGCCTCGCCGAGGCCCGCGACGGCTTCGGCGAACTGCCACATGATGTCCGGCCGCTCCGGGTTGCCGAAATTCAGGCAGTTCGTCGCGCCGATCGGCATCGCGCCGGCGCACGCGACATTGCGCGCGGCCTCGGCAAGCGCCAGGCGCGTGCCCTGCCGCGGGTCAAGGAGACAGAACCGGCCGTTGCCGTCGAGCGACATCGCAAGCGCGCGGTTCGTGCCCTTCACGCGCACGACGCCGGCGCCAAGGCCGGCGGGCACGATGGTGTTGGTGCGCACCATGTAATCGTACTGCTCGTAGATCCATCGCTTGCTCGCGACCGTCGGCGAGGCGAGCAGCGCCATGAGCGCGTCGTTCGGGCGGGAGAGCGGCTGCCGCACGTCGTCCGGCAGCTGCCGCAGCTCGTCGAGATTCGCCGGCGGCGCCATGGGACGCCGGTAGACGGGGGCCTCATCGGTCAGCGCGCGATTGGGCACCTCGGCGACGATCGTCTCGCGATCGCGGACCCGGAGCATGCCGTCGCCGGTGACCTGCCCGATGCGGACGGCGTGCAGGTCCCACTTCTCGAAAATCTTCTCGACCTCGGCCTCCCGCCCGCGCTTGACGATCAGCAGCATGCGCTCCTGGGATTCGGACAGCAGGATCTCGTACGGCGTCATGCCGGTTTCCCGCTGGGGCACCTGGGCGATGTCGATCTCGATGCCGACACCGCCGCGGGTGCCGGTCTCGCTCGTCGAGCACGTCAGCCCGGCGGCGCCCATGTCCTGCACGCCGATGACCGCGTCCGACTTCATGACCTCGAGACACGCCTCGAGGAGCAGTTTTTCCATGAACGGATCGCCCACCTGCACAGCGGGGCGCTTCTCGGCTGACTTCTCGTCGAACTCGGCCGACGCCATCGTCGCGCCGTGAATGCCGTCGCGTCCGGTCTTGGCGCCGACGTAATAGACAGCGTTGCCAACGCCGCTCGCCCGGCCGCGCACGATCGCATCGCGCCGCGCGACACCCAGGCAGAACACGTTCACGAGCGGATTGCCGCCGTACGTCTCGTCGAACACGACCTCGCCGCCCACGGTCGGGATGCCGATGCTGTTCCCGTACCCGCCGATGCCGGCGACGACACCCGAGAGGATGCGCCGGTTCCGAGGATCGTCGATCGATCCGAACCGCAGCGAGTCGAGGAGCGCGATCGGCCGCGCGCCCATCGTGAAGATGTCGCGGATAATGCCGCCGACTCCCGTCGCCGCGCCCTGGTACGGCTCGATGAACGACGGATGGTTGTGCGATTCGATCTTGAAGACCGCAGCGAGCCCGTCGCCGATGTCCACGGCGCCGGCGTTCTCGCCCGGCCCCTGCACGACCCGGGGGCCCTCCGTGGGCAGCGTCCGCAGGTGCACGCGCGAGCTCTTGTAGCTGCAGTGCTCCGACCACATCACCGAGAACATGCCGAGCTCGGTGAGGTTCGGCTCGCGGCCGAGCAGCTCCGTGATGCGGGCGTACTCGTCCCGGGTCAGCCCGTGCCGCTCGAGTATCGCTACGTCGTAGGTCATCGGGCGATCCCCTTCGCGTCAGGCATGCCGGACGAGCCGCTCGGATCCCTGGAACTCGCCCCGATCGGCCAGCGCGCGCACCACGGACTCAAACATCACCAACCCGTCGCTGCTGCCCACCGCCGTCTCGCACGCGCGCTCGGGATGCGGCATCAGCCCGACGACATTCCTGGCCTCGCTGCAGATGCCTGCGATGTTCTCGAGCGAGCCGTTCGGGTTGGCCAGGTCGGTCGCCTCACCGGCGGCGCTCACGTATCGGAAGATCACGCGCCCTTGCTCCTCGAGCCCGGCGATGGTCTCGGGCGGCGCGTAGTAGTTGCCTTCGCCGTGCGCGATCGGCAGCCTCAGCACCTGACCCGTGGCGGCAAGGCCAGTGAATGGCGTGTCCGTGCGCTCCACGCGCAGCCCGACCCACTCGCAATGAAACTTCAGATCGCGGTTGCGCAGCATCGCGCCGGGCAGGAGACCGCACTCGAGCAGGATCTGGAACCCGTTGCAGATGCCGAGCACCGGCCCGCCGGCGGCGGCGAACCTCGTGACGGCCGCCATGACCGGCGAGAACCGCGCGATCGCGCCCGTCCGCAGATAGTCGCCGTGCGAGAACCCGCCCGGCAGAATGACGACGTCGGCGCCGGCGAGTGACGTCTCTTTGTGCCAGAGGAACTGCGCCTCCTCCCCGAGCACGTGTTTCACCGCGTGGTAGGTGTCGTGGTCGCAGTTCGATCCGGGGAACACGACAATCGCGAACTTCATAGGTCCTCTATCCGAAAACTCTCAATCACCGGGTTCGCCAGCACCCGCTCGGCGACTTCCGACGCGACCTGCCGCGCTTCGCCCGCGGTGGACACGTTCAGGTCCAGCTCGAAGTACTTGCCCTGCCGGACCTCGGCGACGCTGCCGTAGCCGAGCGACTGGAGGGCCTGGGCAATGGTATTGCCCTGCGGATCGAACACCGACGGCTTCAACGTCACGAACACCCGTGCTTTCATGTTTTGGTCCGCTCCCGCGGCTCACGCCCTCGCCGCGACTGGCACCTGTTTGAACACGCGTTCGAAAATCGCGTCCACGTTGCGCAACTGCGCGCTGAGATCGAAGGCCCGCTCGATCTCGTCGCGCGACAGCCGCGTGGCCACGTCGCGGTCGGCGAGTACGAGCTCCTTGAAATCGCGCTGCTCGTGAAACGAACGCATCGCGTTGCGCTGGACCCACTCGTAGGCGTCCTCTCGCGACACGCCGCGACGGGCCAGCTCGAGCAGCAGCGTGCCGGAGAACACGACACCGCGCGAGCGCGCCAGATTCTCCATCATCCGCTCCGGATACACCACCATGCCGGCGACGATCTTCGTGAACCGGCGAAGCATGTGATCGAGCGCGATGAAACTGTCGGGCAGAATCACCCGCTCGACCGACGAGTGCGAGATGTCGCGCTCGTGCCAGAGCGCGACGTTCTCGAGCGCGGCCATCGCGTTGGCGCGCAGGAGCCGCGCCAGGCCCGTAATCTGCTCGCAACCGATCGGATTCCGCTTGTGCGGCATCGCCGACGAGCCCTTCTGGCCCTTGCCGAACGGCTCCTCGATCTCGCCGATTTCCGTTTTTTGCAGCCCGCGAATCTCGAGCGCGAACTTCTCGAGCGAGGCGGCCAGAATCGCGAGCGCCGTGAGGAGCTCCGCGTGCCGATCCCGCTGGATGACCTGGGACGCGACCGGCGCGGCGGTGAGTCCCAACCGCTCGCATACCGCCTGCTCGATCGACGGATCGAGGTGCGCGAACATCCCGACCGCGCCTGACAGTTTGCCGACCGAAACGGTCTCCCGGGCCCGGACGATCCGGGCCCGGCCCCGCTCGACCTCGGCGTACCACAGCGCGAGCTTGACGCCGAGCGTCATCGGCTCGGCATGAACGCCGTGCGTGCGGCCGATCATCGGCGTGCGGCGATGCTCGTCGGCGCGCGTCCGAATCGCGTCGGCGAGCGCGTCGACGTCCTTGAGGATGAGGTCGCAGGACTGGCGCATCTGAAGCGCCAGTGCGGTGTCGAGCACGTCCGACGACGTCAGGCCGAAGTGCAGCCAGCGGGCGGAGGGGCCGGCCCGCTCGGCGACCGCGGTCGTGAACGCGATGATGTCATGCTGCGTCGTGCGCTCGATCTCGTCGATGCGCGCGATGTCGAACGACGCGCGCGCGCGCAACTCGCGAGCGTCAGCCGCCGGCACGATCCCGGCCTGGGCCAGGACGTCGGTGGCCGCCAGCTCGACTTCGAGCCAGGTCTCGTACTTTCTGGCGTCGCTCCAAATCGCGCCCATTTCAGGGTGCGTGTAGCGCGCGATCATCCGTTCTATACCCTCAATTGGTCAGCCGTGACCGGCGAGCTCGACTGCGGCCCGACAACGGTCGCCACGAGGTTGGCGTCCTGGAACAGGTCGCCCGCCACCCTGCGGACGTCATCGGCCGTGATCCGCTCGATACCCGCGAGAATCTCGTCGAGCGTAAAGCTCCGGCCGAAGTAGATCTCATGCCGCGCCAGCTGTGACATCCGGCTGGACGTGTTCTCCAGGCTCAGCATCAGGCTGCCCTTGAGATGGTCCTTCGCCCGGGTCAGCTCGTCGTCGGCCACCGGCGTGTCGCGCAGCTCGCGTAGCTCCTGCAGCGTCAGATCGACGACCTGGCTGACCTTGTCGGAGGCACAGCCGGCATAGACCGTAATCATGCCGGCGTCGCTGTAGGTCGTGAGGTTGCTGAAGACGGCGTAGGCGAGCCCGCGCTCTTCCCGGATGTGCTGAAACAGCCGCGAGCTCATCGACCCGCCCAGGATCGTGTTGAGCACGTACATCGCGTGACGGTTTTCGTGGGCCTGAGGGTAGGCCGGCGTGCCGACGCAGAGGTGGCTCTGCTCGATGTCCTTCGTGCGTTGCGCGAGACCGGGCGTGACGGCCGGCGGCGCCGTCGACGGCGCGCGCCGTCCGACGGGCAGCTGGTCGAACCCGCGCTCGATCAGGCTCTTGAGCGCCTGGTGATCGAGATGGCCTGCGGCCGCGATGACGAGGTTCGGTGCGATATAAGTGCGGCTGAAGTAGCGGCGCAGTCCGTCGGAGTCGAACGACGTGACGGTCTCGGGCGTGCCGAGAATCGGCCGGCCGAGCGGGTGCTTCGACCAGAACTGCTGGGCGAACAGCTCATGAACCAGATCGTCAGGCGCGTCCTCGACCATCTTGATCTCTTCGAGAATCACCTGCTGCTCTTTCAGCACATCGTCGGGCGCGAGCGCCGGCCGAAGGAGCATGTCGCCCAGCAGATCGATCGCGACGGGCAGGTGCTCGTCGAGCACTTTGATGTAGTACCCGGCGTACTCTTTGGCCGTGAATGCATCCAGCTGTCCGCCAATCGAGTCGATCGTCTGGGCGATTTCGCGCGCCGAGCGGGACGTCGTGCCCTTGAAGAGCATGTGCTCGACGAAATGCGCGACGCCGCTCTCGGCGTCGGTCTCGTGGCGGGATCCGTGCGTGATCCAGACCCCGACCGTCACCGACCGGACGTGGTGAATCGCCTCGGTAACGAGCCGCATCCCCGACGGCAGGGTCTCTTCAATGACCATCGTGAGACCCGGGCCGGCAAGCTCCCGGTACGTAGGACTCTAAGTTGTTCACTGGCTTGACTTTAACCGCGCCTGTCAAGAGACTAATGATAGCACAATTCCTGGAGCCGGACGGGCAAGATCCGTCGTCTGGCGCCTGGTCAGTGCGGTACGACGCTGATGAAATCCGACCCGCAGAATCTCGATCGCGTCGAGCTCGAACAGGCGCTCGCCGACCTCGGCGCCCCGCGCTATCGGGGCCGTCAGGTCTTTCACTGGATCTACCGGCGCGGCGTGACCGATTTCAATGCGATGACCAACCTCGCGCACGACCTGCGCGAGAAACTGGCGGCGACGTTTCAACTGGACACGCCGTCGATCGCGTCGCGTCAGACATCGGCTGATGGCACGACCAAATTCCTGTTGAAGCTGGCCGATGGCCGGCACATCGAAGCCGTCTACATTCCGGATACGCCGGCGCAGACGTTCTGTATCTCGACGCAGGTCGGGTGCGCCATCGCCTGCGGATTCTGTCTCACCGGCAAGATGGGGCTCACGCGACATCTCACCGCCGGCGAAATCGCCGGACAGGTGCGCGTGCTCGCCCACGACACCGGTCTCGCCGGCACGCCGTTCAACATCGTGCTCATGGGCATGGGCGAGCCGCTGCACAACTACGACGCGACGATGAAAGCCCTTGGGATTCTGGCCGACGAGGAAGGGCTCGGCGTGCATCCGCGGCGGGTCACGTTGTCCACGGTGGGGATGCTTCCGGCGCTGGATCAACTGGCCACGGCCCCGCTCATGCCGAACCTCGCGATCTCACTTCACGCGACGACGGACGAGCTTCGCAATCAGCTCGTGCCCATCAATCGCCGGTACCCGTTGAAGGATTTGCTCGAGGCGTGCAAGCGTTTCCCGGTCGCGCGGCGCCGGCGCATCACGTTCGAGTACGTGCTCCTCGACCACGTGAACGACACGCCGGAAGACGCGCGCCGGCTGGTCAAGCTGCTGAGCGGGATCAAGGCCAAGGTGAATCTGATGCCGCTGAACGAGGCGGCGGGGATTCCGTTCACACGCCCGGCCGACGACCGCGTCAACGCCTTCGCGCGGATTCTCGCGGACCGCGGCGTCAGAGCCATGGTCCGCAAGAGCCGCGGACGCGACATCCGCGCCGCCTGCGGCCAGCTCATTGTCGAGTCCGAGCGGACGTCGAGCGGGCAGTCGCTGGCGAAGCGAATGGAGAAATGACCTCGGGGGTCTGTTTGACAGGCATCCCGATCACGGGCGTGACGGGATCTGCTTAAGTCGGAAAACAGACCCCCGAGGTCATTTCTCCATTCGCTTCGCCGCCGCCTCCACTTTCTCTTCCAGCCGCGCCTTGTAGTCGCGAAGCCGGCCGGCCAGAGCGGAATCGGCGATGGCCAGAATCTGTGCCGCCAGAACGCCGGCGTTGGTCGCGCCGGGTTTGCCGATCGCGACGGTGGCGACCGGCACGCCCGGCGGCATCTGCACGGTGGAGAGCAGCGCATCGAGGCCCTTGAGCGCGGACGAATCGATCGGGACGCCGATGACGGGCAGCGTCGTGTGCGCGGCGACCACGCCCGCCAGGTGCGCGGCGGCGCCCGCGCCGACGATGAACACGCGCACGCCGCGGCCCGGCGCCTCCTCCACGAGCCGGACGACGCGCCTGGGCGATCGATGCGCCGAGGCGACGGTCATCTCCGATGTCACGCCGAGCTCGTTCAGCACGTCCACGGCCGCCGTCATGACCGGCGCATCCGAATCCGACCCCATGAGAATCAACACGTCGAGAGCCATGAACAAAGCCTCACAGAATCGATCGATTGATCGATCGATCTATCGATCGATTGAAGAGCTTGCGGGTCACCAATCGTGCCGTCGAATGCTCTTGAATCGATCAATAGATCGATCGATCAATCGATAAATCATTCGTCGCTTTCTGGCCGATATCTTTCCTGTACTGCATCCCCTCGAATTCGATCTTCGAGGCCGCATCATAGGCGGCCGCAATCGCCCCTTCGTACGTCGGCGCGCGTCCGACCACGGTCAGGACACGGCCGCCAGCCGTGACCAGCCGTCCGTTCGTCTCGCGCGTCCCGGCATGAAAGACGAGCACGCCCGGCACGGCCTCGGCTTGATCGAGACCGTGAATCTCGTGTCCGGTCTCGGGCTGCGCCGGGTAGTTCCGCGCCGCGAGCACGACGCCCGCGAGCCGGTCAGTACTCTCTGACACCTGACCCGCGGTGAGACGGCCGGTCGCTGAATCAAGGAGCGTCTGCGCCAGCCGGCCCTCGACGAGCGGCAGCACGACCTGCGCCTCCGGATCGCCAAACCGCACGTTGAACTCGATGACCTTCGGCCCGTGCGGCGTCAGCATCAGGCTGATGTAGAGGAAACCCTGATACGGCCGTCCGTCCGCGCGCATGCCGTCCACCACGGGGCGCGCGATTCGCTGGATGACATCCGCGATCATCTGCGGCGCCATCAACGGGCTTGGCGCGAACGCTCCCATGCCGCCTGTGTTCGGTCCGCGATCGCCATCCCAGATCCGTTTGTGATCCTGCGCCGTGGACAGCGGCACGATCTCACGGCCGTCCGTGAGGACGAAAACCGACACTTCGGGACCGGTCAGACACTCTTCGATGACGAGCGACGCGCCGGCGCTGCCGAACTGCCGGTCGAGCATCGCGGCCCGCACCGCCGCCTCGGCCTCCGCGCGGTCGGTCGCGACCGTCACGCCCTTGCCGCCGGCGAGTCCGTCGGCTTTCACGACGACGGGAAATCCGAACTCCCGCCCGCCCACCGCGCGCAGCGCATCGTCGACGCGATCGCAGATCACGAAGCGCGCGGTCGGAATGTCGTGACGCTGCATGAAGGCTTTCGCGTACGCCTTCGAGCACTCGAGCGCGGCGCCTTCCCGTGACGGTCCCACGATCGCCCGGCCCGCTGCGCGGAAGAGATCCGCAACGCCGCGTTCGAGCGGCGCCTCGGGTCCCACGACGGTGAGATCGGCGCGCTCGCGTTCGGCGAGGCCGAGAACGTCCGCGGGGGTGTTGAGATCGAGCGGGAGGCACCGGTGGGCGCGGGCGATCCCCGGATTGCCAGGCGCCGCGACCACCCCGGTCACCTCGGGATCGCGGGAAAGGCGCCAGGTCAGGGCGTGTTCCCGTCCGCCAGAGCCGAGCACGAGCACCTTCATTTGGGCACGGATTCTATGCCGGGCCGGGGAGTATCGGCGGCGGCACGCCCTTCGAACGGCCGCCGCCTGGGGCTGGGCCTTCGACGGCGCTCAGGCATGGCCTTCGACTCCGCTCAGGGCATGCTAGGCTACTGTGTTCCCCGCGGCTCGGAACTGGAGCCCGTGGGCAGGCAGGCTGTGAAGGGGGTGTCGAAGCCTTGGCCGAAGTGAAAATCCAGGAAGGCGAGTCCATCGAGAGCGCGCTCCGCCGTTTCAAGAGGAAAGTGCAACAAGAGGACATCATCAAGGACATCAAGAAGCACTCCTTTTATCTGAAACCGGGCGACAAACGCCGCGCCAAGCAGGCGCTCGCTCGGAAGCGATCGCGCAAGAAGCAACGGCGGGAACTGGAATAAGACGTCCTCGGGTTTCCTGGACCTCGGGTGTCGTTTTACGAGTGGTTTTTTGGTAAAACCACACCCGAGGTCTTAGACTAAGGCGCGGCCGGGCGTTCACACTTCCGATTCCACGCGAGTTTTGCCGCCTGCGGGCGGCCACACAGGAGTTTCGCATGCAGATCGAGGAACGGGTCGTCAACGAAGTGACGATTCTCGACCTGAAGGGGAAGATTACCCTGGGCGAAGGCGACGAGGCCCTGCGGGAAAAGATCAACCAGCTCATCGGCCAGAACAAGAAGCGGATTCTGTTGAATCTGGCGGGGGTGCCGTACATCGACAGCGCCGGCCTCGGCGAAGTCGTGCGGACCTACACGACGGTGAGCCGTCAGGGCGGCCAGCTCAAGCTGGTCAATTTGACCAAGCGCATCACGGACCTGCTCTCGATCACGAAGTTGCTGACCGTTTTCGAAGCGTTCGACTCCGAACCGGAAGCACTCAAGAGCTACTCGTGAAGTCGCACGGATGACGTCCTCCGCCACCCCGGCGGTTTCCAGTCCGGTGGGCGACAGTGTGGGCAGGCGTTCCGTCGCCACACACCTGCTTCATTCGCTCCGGCCCAGTCAGTGGACGAAGAATCTGTTCGTCTTCGCCGGCCTCATCTTCGCCGAGCGGCTGTTCGATCCCGTCGCGGCGGCGCTGGCGATGGGCGCGTTCTTCGTCTTCTGCGCGCTCTCCGGTGTCGTCTATCTCGTCAACGACATCCAGGATCGCGAGGCCGATCGGCGGCATCCGATCAAGTCCCACCGGCCGATCGCGTCGGGCGCGATCAGTCCGTCCACGGCCGCCACGACGGCCGTGACGCTGGGCGCCGCCGCCATCCTCTCCGCGTTCTGGATCGACGTCGAGTTCGGGATCGTGGCCCTGATCTACGTCACGCTGCTCACGCTCTACTCGGTGTCGCTCAAGCACATCGTGATTCTGGACGTGCTGACGATTGCCGGCGGGTTCGTGCTTCGCGCGCTGGGAGGCGCGGTGGCGATTGACGTGCGGTTCAGCCACTGGCTGCTGCTGCTCATGCTGCTCCTGGCGCTCTTTCTGGCGTTGAGCAAGCGTCGCGCCGAGCTCGTGATGCTGGCCGACGACGCCAAGGACCATCGGCCGAGCCTGGCCGAGTACAGTCCGTACCTACTCGATCAGATGATCGGCGTCGTCACGGCGTCGACGCTGCTCGCGTACGCCTTTTACACGATCGCGCCGGATACGGTTGCCCGGTTTGGCACGGATCGGCTGCTCTGGACCGTGCCTTTTCCCCTGTACGGGATCTTCCGATATCTGTACTTAGTGCATCAGCGCGAAGGCGGCGGCAATCCGTCGGAGTTGCTGCTGACGGATCGCCCGCTCCTTGCGTGCGTGGCGTTGTGGGGGCTCGCCGTCATCGCCATTCTGTACGGGCCCTGGAGATAGCCCGACGGCCATGCCGACGTCACGCTCGAAAGTCGCGATCCTCCGGACGACCCCGGCCACGGTGCTGGCCGACTACCACTCGTTGTTGAACCTGGCGGGCTATCAGGACGTCATTGCGCGCGACGCCGACACCGCGCTCAAGGTCAACATCTCCTGGCACTTCTTCTTTCCGGGAAGCTCGACGACGCCGTGGCAGCTCGAGGGCGTCATTCGCGCGATGAAGCGCGACGGGTACGACCCGGCGCTCGTGCACGCCTGCCACAACCGCACGGTGGTCATCGACGCGCACCTGGGCGAGCGGGAGAACAAGCAGGTCAATGTCACGGACGCGCATGGCCTCCGTAACATCCATCTCTACGAGGGCGACGAGCCCTGGATCAACATTCACGACGCCGTCGGCGATCTCAGCAAGAAGTTTCTGTGTCTGAACGACGTGTATCCGGACGGCTTCATGATTCCGCGCCGGTTCATCGGCGAGAACATCATCCACCTGCCGACGATCAAGACGCACGTCTTCACGACGACCACCGGCGCGATGAAGAACGCGTTCGGCGGCCTCCTCAACGAGCGGCGGCACTGGACGCACCCGGTGATCCACGAGACGCTGGTGGATCTCCTGATGATTCAAAAAAAGATTCACCGCGGAGTGTTCGCGGTGATGGACGGCACGTTCGCGGGCGACGGCCCGGGCCCGCGCTGCATGATCCCGCACGTCAAGAACGTGATTCTGGCCAGCGCGGACCAGGTGGCGATCGACGCCGTGGCCGCGAAGCTGATGGGGTTCGATCCACTCCAGATCAAGTTCATTCGCCTCGCGCATGACCTGGGCCTCGGGTGCGGCGACCCGCGCGACATCGAGATCGTCGGCGACGCGTCGGCCGCGGCCGAGAACTGGCAGTTCACGGGCCCGTTCCGCAAGATGACGTTCGCGTCGCGCATGCAGCACCACATCTACTGGGGCGGGTTGAAAAAACCGATCGAGTGGTCGCTGAAGACGGTGCTCGCGCCCTGGGCGTACATCGCGAGCGTCGTCTACCACGACAGCTTTTGGTACCCGATGCTCGCCAAACAGAAGATGACCGGCGTGCTCGCGAGCCCGTGGGGGCGGCTCTTCCGGCACTGGGAGCGCGTCCGCCCGGACGACCGCGGGTACCCGGAGATTCCCGAGGAAGGCGCCCGAATCGAACGCACGGGCATCAAGGCATTGGGCCGCTCGCTTGGCATTCTGGCGACCTGCATCAAGGAAGCGCCCGAGATCGCCAGCCGGCGGAGACATAAGGCAAAAACATGAGGCTCACAGGCGCACAGGCGCGGAGGCGGAGAGCTCTTCCTTTGAGCCTTTGCGCCTTTTGGCCTGTGCGCCTCGAGTGCAATTGCAATTAAGGAACAAAGATGTCCGATTTCAACGTCCGATCCGATTCGGTGGACGTCGAGCAGATCATGCGGCAGATTCGCGCGCGCATCCGCGAGAAGCGCGGCGCGGATTACACGGAAGCCGAACTGCAGCAACTGGCCACCGTCAAGCTCGAGCGCTTTCTCGATCCACGCGGCCTGAGATCCGATCTCGTCGATCAGTTCCGCCGCCACCGCACCGTCAGTCCGGAGCCGCCGAAGTACGAGTTCGAGGACACGACGCTGTACGACACCCATCGGGGTGCCCTGCGCACGATCCGGCGGCTGCTGCATCCGATCCTGAAGCTCTTTCTGAACCCCAATCCGCTCATCCACGCCTTGCACGTGCAAAAACAGGTTAACGACGAGTTCCACAAGCGCTTCCGGGCGCGCGAGGAGATGGATCCGCTCTTCTTCGAGGTCGTTCACAACCTCGTCGTCGAGATCACGCGCCTCGGCATCGAAGTGCAGAACCTCAAGATGCGCGTCGAGTCGATGTCGAGCCGGCTCGATTTCGACGAGCGCCGCGCGCGGTCGCTCGAGACCGTCGTGGAGTACCGGCGGCCCGCGCGTCCGTCGGGTCAGCCGAGCGCTCAGACTCCGCAGGGGCCTCAGGGGCCCTCGGGGCCGCCAGCGCCCTCGGGCGGCAGGCCATCAGCTCCGCCCGCGGTGTCGGGTGCGCCGGCCTCGCCAGGGCCGCAGGGACAGCCGGCGTTCGGCGAGCCACCCGGATCGCCTGGCGGCCAGGGAGATCGGCACCGCCGGCGCCGGCGCCGCCGCCGGCGGCCTGGGCGCACGCTGGCCGACCGGACGGGGCCGGGGTCCGAGGCCGGTCAGGCCGCGCCTGACGACGCCGGCGGTGGCGAGTCATCGACGTTCAACGGTCGCGACGACGACGGCGGCGGCCAGGATGACGGGGGCTCGAACGGATCGATGGGTTCTGAAGGATCGGGAGCCGCCGATCAGTGAAGCTGGCGGTTGTTGTTCAGCGCTACGGCGCGGACATCAGCGGCGGCGCCGAACTTCACGCCAGGTACATCGCCGAGCGGCTCGCGCGCCACGGTCACATCGAAGTGCTGACGACCTGCGCGCGGGACTACATCACCTGGAAAAACGACCTGCCGGCCGGCGAGGACAAGGTGAACGGGCTGACGGTGCGCCGGTTTCCGGTCCGTCGTCCGCGCGAGACGGATGACTTCGGCCGGCGCTCGGCGCTCGTCTTCACGAAACCCCATTCAGTCGCCGACGAGCTGACATGGCTCGACAGCGAGGGGCCCGCGAGTCCCGAGCTTATCAGCCACATCCGGCGGGTACGCGAGGACTTCGACTTCTTCGTCTTTTTCAGCTACCGCTACTACCACGCCTGGCACGGGATCCGGGCCGTCGCCGACAAGGCCGTCCTCGTTCCGACGGCCGAGCGCGACGACGCGATCGGCGTGTCGATTTTCGCGCCTGTCTTTCGCGGCGTCCGCGCGGTCATGTACAACTCGTTCGAGGAGCGCGCGCTCATCCAGGGCGTGAGCGGCCGGACGGGTCCGGGCGTGGTCGTGGGCGTCGGATCGGAGATTCCCGATCGCACGCAGCCGTGGCGGTTTCGGAAGCAGTTCAATATCAAGCGGCCGTTCGCGATCTACATCGGCCGGATCGACGAGAACAAAGGCTGCGCCGAGCTGTTTGCGTTCTTCGAGCGCTACACGGTGATGTATCCGCACGGGCTCGACCTGGTGCTGGTCGGATCGAAGGTGCTCGAGATCCCGAAACACCCTCGCATCCGCCACGTCGGCTACCTGTCGGACGAAGACAAGTTCGACGCGCTCGCCGCGGCCGATCTGCTCATCATGCCGTCCCGGTTCGAGAGCCTGTCGATGGTCGCGCTCGAGGCGTGGGCGCTCGGGAAGCCGGTGCTGGCCAACGGTCGCTGCGACGTCCTGCGTGGGCAGACCGTGCGCAGCAACGGCGGGTTGTATTACGAGAACTTCGAGGAGTTCGCCGAAGCCCTGTACGCGCTCGAAGGCGCGGGCCCGCTCGGCGCGATGCTCGGCCGCAACGGCCGCGACTTCTTCCGCCGGCACTACGCGTGGCCGGTCATCGAGCGGAAGTACCTCGAGATGTTCGATCGGCTCAAGCGCGAGCCGGCGGTGACGCCCCTCGAGCCCGTGCCCGGGTTCTTCGCCAGGCGGCGGAAATCCGCCCGTCCGGCGCGCGACGTCGTCGCGGACGTCGCGACCGGTCCGGTGCTGCGATGAGCGACGGGCGCGCCGATCCGTCCCGGCTGCGTCCCCGCGTGCACCAGATCCTGGCCACGCTCGGGTACGGCGACGCGATCGGCCACGAAGTGCTCGGCATCGCGCGCGCGCTGCGTGGCGCAGGCTACGAGTCGGAGATCATCGTCGAGACCGCCGATCCCCGGCTCGAGGATCTGACCGTCGATTATCGAGACATGGTGGATGCGGTGACGAGCGACGACATCCTCGTCCATCACTTTTCGCTGGGATCCCGCGCCTCGCGCACCGCGTTCGCGCTGCCCTGCCGGATGATCCTCATCTACCACAACATCACGCCGCCCGAGTACTTCCTCGGCGTGCACGATCAGTTGGTCCGGCAGTGCTATCACGGGCGCCGTGAGCTGCTGCCGTACCGGTCGCGCTGCGATCTCGCGCTCGGCGACTCCGAGTTCAACCGCCAGGAGCTCGAAGCGCTCGGCTTCGCCCCGACTGGCGTCCTGCCCGTGGTGCCGGGCTTCTCGCATCTCGACACGACCGGCGATCCGCGCATCGCGGCGGCGTATGACGACGAGTGGACGAACATCCTGTTCGTCGGCCGGCTGATCCCGAACAAACGGCCGGACGATCTCATCCGCTTCTTTCACGCGTACAAGACCGGCTTCAATCCGCGGTCGCGGCTGATTCTGGCCGGCGCGTATGGCGGATTCGAGGCGTACCTCGCGCAGCTGCACGCGCTCATCGCGGCCCTCGAAGTGCGGGACGTTCACATCCTCGGCCAGGTCACCAACGAAGAGCTGACCGCGCTGTACGACGTGGCCGATCTCTTCCTCTGCGCGAGCGAGCACGAGGGCTTCTGCGTGCCGCTCATCGAGTCGTTCTACAAGCGCGTGCCGGTGCTCGCCTACGCGGCGACGGCGGTACCGGCGACGATGGACGGCGGCGGCGTGCTGTATGAATCGCGCGATCCGCGGCGGGTGGCGGCGCTGATGAACGCGCTCGTAACCGATGCCGGGGTCGAGGACCAGGTCCTCGCCGCGCAGGATGCCGCGCTCGATCGCCTGCTCGCGCAGGATTTCGACGGCCTGCTCGTCGGCTTCGTCGAGCGGGTGCTGGCGTCGCCACGGCGTCCGGACGCGCCGGTCGCATACGACTTCTGGCGGCAGTTCAAACTGGCCGACGAGCTCGAGGAGATCAGGCAGCAGCGTCCCGCGGCATTTCGGGCGCTGCCGATCTCGCCGGAAGAGGCGGGGGCCGTGGCCGACCTCGGGGAGCGGAAGTGATCGTCAACCAGTGGCTTCCGGCCGCGCACGCCGGCGACGCCGTCGGCGATCACGCGCGCGCGCTCCGCGATCTCTTCCGCCGCCGCGGTCATCCGTCCGAAATCTACGCGCTCACCATCGACGAGGGGCTCGAAGACGACGTCCAGCCCTGGAGGGACAGCGCGTCGCGCGAGGGCGACGTCACGCTGCTCCACTTCGCCGTGCCGTCGCCCATGACGCAGGCGCTCGGGACGCTCCCCGGCGCACGCGTGCTCGTCTATCACAACGTCACGCCGGCGAGATTTTTCGCGCCCTTCGACGAAGGGATGTGCCGGATGGCGGCAGCCGGCCGCGAGGAGCTGGCGTCGCTCGCCGATCGGGTGGATCTGGCCGCGGGCGTCTCCGAGTTCAATCGCCGCGAGCTCGAGGCGCTCGGCTTCCCACGGACGAGCGTGGCGCCGCTCCTGGTCAACACGGACCGGCTCACGTCGGCGACGCCGGTCAGACCGCTCGAGCGGCTGCTCCGGGACGGCCTGGTGAACGTCCTGTTCGTCGGCCGGCTGGCGCCCAATAAGAAGATCGAGGACCACATCCGCCTGGCCGAGCAGTTCAAGCGGTATGTGGACATCTATTACCGCTTCATCTTCGTGGGGAAGTACGACGCCGTGCCGCGCTATTTTTCGGCCGTCCGCGCGCTGATCGCGGAGTACCAAATGCTGCCCGAGCGCTTCTGGTTCACCGGGCCCGTTCCCGACGCCGAGCTTGCCACGTACTATCGCAATGCGCACGCCTACGTCTCGTTGAGCGAGCACGAAGGGTTCTGCGCGCCGCTGGTCGAGTCCATGGCGATGGACGTGCCCGTACTGGCGTATGCCGAGGCCGCGGTCCCGGAAACGCTCGGAGGCGCGGGCGTATCGTTCGCGCCCAAGGACCTCGAATACGCGGCCGAGCTGCTCGGCGCACTCATCTACGACGAGCCGCTCCGCGAAGGAGTGCTGGCCGGCCAGCGCACGCGCTTCCGGGATTTCGACCGCGGGCGCGTGGAGGAACTGGTGGGGACCGGCCTCGGACTGGGGAACAGTCTTTAACACATGCGAATCGCTTTCATCGTCCAGCGGTACGGCACGGAAATCCTCGGCGGGGCTGAATACCACTGCCGTCTCGTCGCCGAGCGCGTCGCCGAACGCCATCACGTCGACGTGCTGACCACGTGCGCGCGGGACTACATCACCTGGAAGAACGAGTATCCGGAAGGCACCGATCGGCTGCGCGGCGTCACGGTCCGGCGATTCGCCAACGCGCGGACGCGTGATATCGACGCGTTCAACCGGCAATCGGACTGGATCTTCAACAACAGCCACAGCCGGAACGACGAGATGGAGTGGCTGAAGCAGCAGGGCCCCTGGTGTCCAGGGCTCGTCGAGTACCTCGAGCGGCACCACCAGAACTACGACGTCCTGGTGTTCTTCACGTATCTCTATGCCCCGACCGTCCTGGGGATCCGCGTGGCGCCGTCGAAAAGCCTCCTCGTGCCGACGGCCCACGACGAAGCGGCCATTCGCCTCGGCATCTACCGGGACGTGTTCTCGAGCGCCGCCGGGCTCGTCTGGAACACCGACGTGGAGCGACGGTTCGTCTCATCTCAGTTCCACCTGCGCGCCGTGGTCGAGGACGTCGTCGGATGCGGCGTCGATCTACCGGAGGGCGACGCGCAGGACGGGAATGGACCGGACGCGGCGGCGCCCGCGCCGCAGGATGGCCGCGAGCCACTGCCACCGCACCTCGAGGGACCGGCCAATGCGTTCAAGCGACGCCACCGCATCCACGAGCCATTCCTGCTCTACGGCGGCAGAATCGATCCCGGAAAAGGGTGCGAGGAGCTGCTCGAGTACTTCCAGACGTTCGTCAAGGAAGGCGGCGACGCGACGCTCATGCTCATGGGCATCAAGCTGATGCCGCTGCCGGAAGATCCGCGGGTGCGGTTCGCCGGGATTCTTCCGGAAGAGGAACGGCTGCACGCGCTAGAGGCGGCGACGGTGGTGGTCGTGCCTTCGCCGTACGAAAGTCTCTCGCTGCTGGCGCTCGAGTCGTTTGCGGTCGGCACGCCGGTGCTCGCGAATGCGCGCGCCGAGGTGCTGGTCGAGCACTGCCGGCGCAGCCACGCCGGGCTCTTCTACGCCGATCGATGGGAGTTCGTCGAAGCGCTGAAACTTCTTCTGCGCGATGGAAATCTTCGCGCGTCGCTCGGCCGCAACGGCCGCGCGTACATTCAGCGCAACTACCGATGGAGCATCGTTCTATCGAAGTACGAGCGGCTCTTCACCCGCCTTCGCGGGGCTGGACGCGATTCACGCGCGCGCTGACCGAACTCTTTGAACATCCCTCTAAAGTGGGAGTGTAAGAGTCTTATGACAGGCTGACGTTTCTGTGAATTTAGTGTCAAGGAAACCAGCATTTTTTTCGGCGCAGCTCGCCAATCCTCAGTGAATACGAACTTCGGCGGTGGCGACCAAATTGCACTGCCGGTTCGTGATGGCAACTCGACGTTCGGAAAACGTTTCCCCGAGCGCGACCGTTCCGGTTGTTGCGGCGCGGTTCTCGTGGCGGAAGCACGTCAACCGCGCCCGCAAGCACTTCGTTGAGCCGCGGCGTCTCTTCGCCGCGCTCGACGGCCGTGAGTTGCTCGTGTCGGGACGGCGATGGCGTGTAGAAGTCTTCAGCGTGCGCGACCTTGCGGGTCTCCGCTGGATCCAACTTGCGCTGAAAGGCAAGTCCAGGCTGACTTTTGCGTTGAAGCTCGACTCCGGCGCCGGTGTCCGGCGCGTGGTCGAAGCGGTGACGACGCAACTGACGAGTCCCGCGCAGCTCGGTGACATGTCGAACGTCGCCTGAGCACATTCTCACCCCCAGTTTCTGAACACACTTTTGTGCGGTAACTTCGCAGCTACCACTTTTATCTGAACGTCCGTCTTCAGTTGTCGCCGTTGCAGAGTAATGTCAGCCGCAACGAGGACAACCACGCGGGCGCGCCGGAAACCCGTTGCAAAAACGTTACTGAACTCGGGAACGGCGATTGCTGAAAGATGCAGACGCTGTGGACATCAGGTTCACCTCTACACTTACTTCGGAGGACGAGAATATCGTCGCTCCCGCGATTTTGACGGCGCTCGCCAGCATTCTTGATTTGTTGCCGATCGCGTACATGATCAGAATCGACACCGTTGACTCCCACGTCTACCAACACACGGGTCCCGCAACCAAGGTCGTGTCGATCGGCGAGCGCTATCGAGCGAGACCAGGTGCGTTGGCGGCGGGCGAGTCGTAGCGTCGACTCACAGATTTGTCGGCGCTGCGACCGTACGTCCCGCTGGGACAAGTTCGGTCTGAATCCAGAGAAAAGTCTCCCTGCCGCGAGACTTCTGGCGCGGATCTATGGACTAAAGGCCTGATTTTTTGCCTTTTCGTGGCCCACCGTTCGCATAGTGTTGTCGACAGATGGCTGGTATCGGTGCGTCGCGCATCTTTCAACCGGAACCGCGGCGCGAGAAAAGCGGGCAGGAAGCCGACCCCTTCCTGGCATTCAACTCTGAGGCGACAGAAGCGTTAGTTCCGCCAACGCCGCCGCCGCCGCCGGCGTTTGTACAGCCGCCGCGCGCCGAGCCGGTGCGCGAGCCGCTCATTCGCGAGACTCTCCCCCAGACTCTCCCGCAGTCCTACAAGGTCGACCCGCCCGTCAACCTGGCGCCGATCACGATCGGACTCTGCATTGGACTGGCGGGCATCGCGACCGCCGGCGTGCTCTACTTTCAGCTCGGCCGGCAGCAAGCCAAGACCTCCCGGTCCGCGCGGACGTCGGCGGCGACGCCCGCGGTCATCCAGACGCACGGCACATTGAGCGTGAGCTCGCGGCCGGAAGGCGCGCGCGTGCTCGTCGACGGTCAACTGCACGGCGCGACGCCCCTGACGGTGACGCTGCCGCTCGGCAGCCACGAAATCGAGCTCCAGAACGGCAACGCGTCGCGCAAGCTGCCGCTGACAATTGCGGGCGGCGAGACCGTCTCGCAGGTGATCGATCTGGAACCCCTGTCGCAGGGCTATGTCGCGATTCGGACGCCGCTCAGCTTCAGGATCAGCGAAGGCGGAAAGCAGATCGGGACGACGGGATCCGGGCGCTTGACGCTCTCCGCCGGCCGCCACGAGCTTGAACTGGCGAGCACGACGCTCGACTACCGGACGCGCGTCACGGTGTACATCACGCCGGGCCAGACGGTGACGACCTCGGTCGAAGTGCCGCACGGGACGGTGTCGATCAACGCCCTGCCTTGGGCGAGCGTGTGGCTGGACGGCCAGGCGATGGGCATGACGCCGCTCGGCAATATCAAGGTGCCGATCGGGTCGCACGAGATCGTGTGGCGGCATCCGACCCTCGGCGAGAGAAAACGGGTCGTGCAGGTCACGACCAAGACGCCCGTTCGCGTCGGACTGGATTTTCGTCAGTGATGCTCGAACTTTCGACCCTCGCATTGACGGTCCTGCTCGCGCAGGGCCCGGCTGCCGGCCCTCAGCGTCCGCCGCAGGGGGCGGCCCAGACGCGTTCGGCTCAGCCGCCCCACGGCCTTTCGTCGGCCAAGGCGCTGTATGCCTCCGCCTCGTATGAAGAGGCCCTGACGCATTTGGCCCAAGCAAGCCCGTCCGAGGACATGGAGCAGGTCGAGACCTATCGCGCGCTGTGTCTGATGGCGCTCGGCCGCGACAGCGAGGCGGTCCACTCGCTCGAACGCCTGCTCGATCGGAATCCGTTCCACTCCTTGAGCGACACGGAAGTTTCGCCCCGGCTGGTCGCCTTGTACCGCGATGTGCGCACGAAGCGGCTGCCAACGGCCGCGCGCGATCTCTACACCCGAGCGCGCATGAAGTTCGACGAGAGGTCGTACGCCGACGCCGCCGATCTGCTCCGCGACCTGCTCGCCGGACTCGGGCGCGAGGATCTCGACGGACAGACGGGCCTCGCCGACTTGAAGCTCCTCGCCGAGGGGTTCCTGCGGCTGACGGAGATCGAGATCATCCGGAATGGCCAGACGCCGCCGGCCAGTCAAGGCGCGTCTCCGGTGCCGGCCGCGCCGCGTCCCGCGCCCACGAGTCCGCCGGCGCCGCCCGCGGCAGATTCGCTCTTGACCGTCGCAGGCGGCCTCCCGCTCGGAGGATTGCCGGCGCCGGTGATCTACTCGCAAGAGGATCGGTACGTCGTCGCGCCGGTCGAAGTCGCGCGAAAAATGCCGAACTGGAATCCGCCGCTGACCGTGCAGCGCGGCGTGTACCACGGCCTCCTCGAAGTCGTCATCAACGAGCGTGGGGGCGTCGAGTCGGTGAGAATCCTGAGCTCCATCGCGCCGAGCTACGATCCGTTGCTGCTCGAGGCGACCAAGCTGTGGAAGTTCCGTCCGGCCACGCTGAACGGCGAGCCGGTCAAATACCGCCGGAGTTTCGAAATCATCCTGCATCCCGAGTCTCCGGAGTAACCGCGAACCCGACCATGCGCGATTCCGCGGAGCCCGTCTCGGGCCGGCTCATTCGGTTCACCCAGCGACGACTGCTGACGGCCTGTCTGGTGGCCTGCGCCCTGGCGTGGCCGGACGCGGCGCGCGCCCAGACCGCCGAAAACGTGCTGGTGGTCATCAACGCGAGCCATCCGGCGTCGGTGAAAGTCGGCGAGCACTACGTGGCAGTCCGGAAAGTGCCGGGCAAAAACATCGTTCGCCTGACCGCGGGGGCTGCGGAAACCATCTCGCGCGAGGAATACGAACGGACGATCGAACAACCGATCGGGAACTGGCTCGCGCGGCACAGCCTGCAGGACAAAGTGCTGTACCTCGTCCTCGCCAAGGGCGTGCCCCTGCGGATCAGCGGCACGCCTGGCCGTGACGGCACGGCGTCCAGCGTGGACTCCGAGCTGACGCTGCTCTACCGGAAGCTCGCCGGCATCCGGACAGCCGTCGTCGGACGCGTCGAGAATCCCTACTACTTGCACCAGGGCGCGCTGAGCGAAGCGAAGCCATTCACCCGCTTCCTCGCCGACATCTACCTCGTGACGCGGCTCGACGGCTTCACCGCCGACGATGCGATCAAACTGATCGATCGGGCGCAGGCCCCCGCGAGGGACGGCAAGATCGTGCTCGATCAACCGGGTGAGTCGACCGAGCGCATCGGCGACAAGTGGATCATCGAAGCCGGCGATCGCATCAAGGAGCTCCCGGGCGACCGGCTGCTTCTCGAAACCACGGCAGCGCCGGCCGCGAGCTCCGCACCGGTGCTCGGATTCTTCTCGTGGGGCTCGAACGATCCGGCGCACCGGATTCGCCGGCACCCCCTGTCCTTTGCGAAAGGGGCGCTCGCGGCCACGTTCGTCAGCACGGACGGGCGCACGTTTACCGAGCCGCCGGAGTCGTGGGTGCCGGGCGCGCGACCCGGCGCGGATTCCGAATCACTCGCCGGCGATCTGATCCGCGAGGGCGTGACGGGCGTGATTGCCAACGTCTCCGAGCCGTACCTCGATGCCACCGCCCGGCCGCAAATCTTCTTTCCCGCCTATCTCACGGGCTTCAACCTCGCCGAGTCGTTCTATCTGTCCATGCCGTTTCTGGGCTGGCAGACGATCGTCGTGGGCGATCCGCTGTGCGCGCCGTTCCAGCAGACGCCGCTCCGCGGTGAGGACATCGACAAGGGGATGGACGCGGAGACGGAGCTGCCCGCGCTGTTCGCCGAGCGCCGCCTCGCGCGGCTCGCCGAGACCGGACTGAACGTCGAGAGCCTCAAGATCCTCCTCAGTGCCGACGCGCGCCTCGCGCGCGACGACGGCGCGAACATCGAGCCGCTGCTCAGGCGCGCGATTGAAGTCGAACCCAGGCTCACGATCGCACATCTCCGGCTCGCGGCCATGCACGAAGCGCGCGCGGAGTTCGACCAGGCGATCGAGCAGTACCGCGCCGTCATCGCGGTCGAGCCGCAGAACGTCATCGCGCTCAACAACCTCGCCTATGCGCTCTCCGAGCGAAAGCAACAGCCGAAGGAAGCGCTGCCGCTCGCCCTGAAGGCCTATCGTCTGGCGCAGACACCCGACATCGCCGACACCGTCGGCTGGATCCACCATCTGCTGGGTGAAGACCAGGCTGCGCTGCCGTGGCTCGAACAAGCGGCAGCGGGGTCGCCGAACAGCGTCGAGATCCTGATTCACGCCGCGGTCGTGCACGCGGCCCTGAACGATCTCACCAAGGCTCGGCAGGAGCTGCAGGCCGCCGAGAAGCTCGACCCGCGCATCGGCACGCGCTCGGACGTGCAGAAGCTTCGGACCCGCTTGAAGCTCGAGCCGTTCTCCCTCTCCTGTAGCGAGCCACCTGCTGGAATTCGGCCGAGTGTCTCGCGATTCATGCAGGTCTTGCTCTACGAGGAAGTGAGAACGGCTCTCGACGTCGAGACCTTCGTGCCGAATTCTTGATGGCCGTTCTCAAAGCCATCGGCCCACCCGGCTCCATTCCATTCATCGCGTTCTGCCTGCTGCTGGCCCTGATCGCGGCGTACGTGTGGCCGCGGAGCAAACGCCTCGCCCGCAACTGGCTGTGGTTCGTCGTGATCGCTCACACGGCCATGGCGCTGCCCCTCGTCGCCAATCTCATCGCAGGCGCGCTGCCCCGGGTGGCGGTCGCCCAGGCTGGCGCGCTTCAGAACCTCGACACGCTGTTCGTCCTCGATGGCGACAATCGCGTCGGGCGTGTCCGGGCCGGGGCCGAAGCCGCTCGCGCGTCCCCGAACGCCCGGGTGCACGTGGTCGGTGGCCACTGGTGGCTTCCTGACGCGTTGGTGGAGGCCGGCATCGCTCGCACCCGAATCACGCACGATTACGCACCCGAGGACACCAGACAGCAGATGGACGAAATAGAGCGGCTGCTCGCCAGTCAACCGGACGGCCGGAAAGCCGTCGTCGCGTCACGCCTCCAGATGCCGCGCGTCGCGGGTCTGGTCCGTGCCGGCGGTCTCCATCTGGCGCTGATTGCCTCCCCCATCGACACGGAGCCGCCGACGACCGGATGGCGATTGCTGGTGCCGAGTTATTACGCGCTGAGGGTGAGCCGCGACGCGATCTACGAGCACGCGGCATTGGCCTATTACGACTGGCGGGGCTGGATCCAAATAGAAGCGTCCGAGCAGCGGGCCGAAGCTCGCGACTCGGACGCGTGACTTCCCGGGGATGAACCCGGGACGGTCGTGGACGGTCGTGCTAAAGGCTCTGCCGCTTCTGACGGCGACGGCACCACAACGCGGCGGCGGCAAAGCCTGAGCCGAGCAGGGTCAGCGTGGCAGGCTCCGGCGTCGCGACCGGCTCATAGGTGACGCTGAGCTTGCTGTAGTCGAGCGTGATGAAGTCCGTCCCGCCCGTGGTCTCGTAGAGCCTCAGCCCCAACGTCCAGGATCCCACCGGGAGCGCCGGCAACAGGAACGACGGCAGCGAGAACGTCTGCGTGGTGTAATAGTTGAAGATGATGAGCGAGGAGTTGCTGAGGCTGCCGAGAGCGATGTTGCCCTGGGTGCTCAGCGCCCACACTTCCCCGAAAAAGGCACTGCCCACGTTGCCCTTGTGTCTCAGCTCGAGGGTGGCGTCGGTGATCGAGCCCGCGGCCGGTGAAAAGTTCAGCGTGTGAGTCCACAGGGGAGGCGATGTATCCGAAAACGTCTGGTCCGTCGCGGATCCCGTCCCCCACTGAAACGTGTCGATCACCGTTATTGGAGCGGCAGTCGCAGTCGCAGCGCTGAAGAGAAGGATCAGGAGTAACCCGAGAATCGGCGGCCGGTTCATGTTTTCCCCTTGGAATCAGGTGTTGGGATTCTGCCGGCGAAAGAAGGAGCAAATCACATACCTGAAATCGCTCGGGAAAATTGGCGCAGATTCCGCCCTCAAGGAAATGGGGATCCGAACAAGTCAAGCGGCCCTTAGACTCTGTTCACCCCAAAAGTGGTCTTCTCCAAATCCGTGTCCAAATGAGCGAGAACCGGCTGGCCGGCCGGAAGCAGGCGCTTCCGCGTCCTGTATCCTCTATCCTCAAGCGTCGTGCCTCGACCCCGGGTCCTGCAAGTCGTGCTCAGCCTGAACCCCGGGGGCACCGAGCGCCTGGTGGTGGAATTGGCCCGCAGACTGCAAGCCCGAATCCCCGCCATGGTGTGCTGTCTCGACGAGGCCGGCGCCTGGGCGCGCGAGCTCGATGCCGCCGGGGTCCAGGTCATCGCGCTTGAACGGTCCGGAGGATTCCGGCCCTCGCTCGGGCGTGCGGTCGCCGAGATCGCGCGACGACACGAGGCGACCGTCATTCACGCGCATCACTACTCGCCGTTCGTCTACAGCTGTCTCGCCCATTTCTGGCGGCCCGGCACGCCCGTGGTGTTCACGGAACACGGCCGCCTCTCCGACACGCCGCCATCGGCCAAGCGCCGGCTGGCCAATCGGGTACTGGCGCGCATTCCGCGGCGCGTCTTCGCCGTGTCCGAGGATCTGAGGCAGCACCTGGTGGGAGAAGGGTTCGCGCCGGACTCGCTCGAGGTGATTTACAACGGGATCGAAGTTGGTCCGGTCCCCGACGCGAGGACACGCGCGGACGTGCGTGAGCGCCTGGGCGCGTCGGACCAGACGTTCGTCGTCGGCACGATCGCCCGGCTGGATCCCGTGAAGGATTTGGGTACGCTGATCGCCGCGGCGTCAAGCCTCCGAGCCGAGCTCCCCATCCTGATCGGCATCGTCGGCGACGGACCTGAACGAGGCGCGCTCGAAGATCTCACTCGACGACTCGGAATCGACTCGCAGGTCCGATTCCTCGGACACCGTGAGGACGCGCGGCGCTGGCTGGCCGGCTGCGACGCCTACGTCAATTGCTCGATCAGCGAGGGGGTGTCGTTGACGATCCTCGAGGCGATGGCCGCGGCGCTCCCGATCGTGGCCACGCGTGTCGGCGGGACGCCGGAGGTCGTCGATCCGGACTCGGGCCGGCTGGTTCCGCCGCGTGACCCGAGCGCTCTGGCGGCGGCGCTGCGGGATCTCGCGCGCGATCCGGACGCGCGCGCGCGCCTCGGACAATCGGCGCGCCGGCGGCTGGAGGCTCGATTCACGCTCGATCGCATGGTGCGCGAGTACGGTGACGTGTATGCGTCGGTGACAGGAGACCGCTGACATGTGCGGCATCTCTGGCGTGTTCGCGCTCGACGGCCGGCTGCATCCGGACGCGCGCGCGGCCGTTCCGCTGATGAACGGCGCGCTCGCGCATCGCGGGCCCGACGGCGAGGGATTCTTCGACGCGGTTGACGTCTCGCTCGGTCACCGCCGCCTCGCGATCATCGATCGCGCGGGCGGCCATCAGCCCATGGCCAACGAAGACGGGACGTGCCAGATCGTCTTCAACGGCGAGGTCTACAACCATCGCGATCTGCGCCCGGAGCTCGAAGCGAAGGGCCACAGGTTTCGCACCTCGAGCGACACCGAGGCAATTCTGCACGCTTACGAAGAGTACGGTCCGGCATGCGTCGAGAAGCTCGAAGGGATGTTCGCGTTCGTCATCTACGACGGCCGGCGGCGCGAATTGTTCGCGGCGCGCGATCGGCTCGGCAAGAAGCCGTTTTTCTACACCGTCCTCGACGGCACGTTTCATTTCGCGAGCGAGCTTGGCGCGCTCACGCGCTCGCCGCTCTGGAAAGGTGACCTCGACCTCACGAGCCTGGAAGGGTATCTGTCGCTCGGGTATTTCGTCGCGCCGGCCACGATCTACCGCGACGTCCACAAGCTGCTGCCGGGGCATTGGCTGCGAGTTGCCAACGGCCGCATTCAAACCGCCGAGTACTGGGACGTGCGTGAGTTCGACACCGATCAGCGTCCGGCCGACGAGCTGCTGCCGGAGATCGATGCGGCGCTTCGCCGGGCCGTCCACGAACGCCTCGAGAGCGAAGTGCCGCTCGGCGCGTTCCTGAGCGGCGGCATCGACTCCGGCCTTGTCGTCTCGTACATGGCCGAGGCATTGGGGGATCGGCTGATCACGACGTCGGTCGGGTTCGGCGAGCGTGGACACAACGAGCTCGAAGCGGCCGAGCTCACGGCGAATCACTTCGGCAGTCGGCATCACGCGGAGGTCATCGAGCCCCGGCTCGACGACGTTCTCGGTCCGGTCACCACTGGTCTTTCGGAGCCGCTCGCCGACGCGTCCGCGATCCCGACCTGGTACGTTTCGCGCGCGGCCCGCCGGCACGTAACGGTCGCGCTCAGCGGCGACGGCGGCGACGAGAGCTTCGCCGGCTACGATTTCCGGTACGTCCCGCACGCCCTGGAAGCGTCCGCGCGCCGGTTCATGCCGCCTGGCATCGCGCCCGCGGCGGGTTGGCTGGGCGCGCACTGGCCCCGGTCGCGGCGGCTGCCGAGGCCGCTCCGGGTCAGCACCCTTCTCGAGAATCTCTCGCGCGATCCGGCCGGCGCGTACTACTCGGATCTCGCCTTCCTGAAGCCGGCTGATGCCCGCGCGCTGCTGGGCCTGCCCGCCGATCGCGATCCGGCATCGAGCCCTGTCTACGCCGCCGTGACCGATCCGTACCGGCGGTGCCCGTCCGACGATGCGGTGCAGCGATCGGAGTACGCGGATCTCAAGGTCTACCTGCCGAACGATCCACTCGTGAAAGTCGATCGCATGAGCATGGCGCACAGCCTGGAAGTCAGGTGCCCCCTTCTCGACCGCCGCGTCGTCGAGCTGGCGTTTCGGATTCCGGCCTCGCGCAAGCAAACGGGACGGCAGGGTAAAACGCTGCTTCGTCGACTCGCGCAGACGCGCCTGCCGGCGGGATTGTGGCGTCTCCCGAAGCGCGGATTCGACGCGCCGATGGGAAGCTGGCTGAGCGGACCGTACGCGGCGAGGTTCCGCGAGGAAGTGCTCGGCTCGAATTCGTCGGTCGGCGACTATGTGGACCGGCAGGACCTCGCGCGGCGATTCGACATCCATCGCCGGCAGGAGGCCGACTGCAGCTACGTGCTCTGGGCGACCTGGGTGCTCGACCGCTGGCTTCGGACCGTCAGCCGGACGGAATCCCGGCCGGTGGCCAGCTCCTGAACCCCCGTCGTCCCACCAAAGGGGGCCGGTCAGGAAGACGACAGCCCCTGTGGTCGCGATCAAGGCCCTCGTCACAGGAACATTAGTCAGCTTTCAAGGCGACTCTTCTCCGTCAGGGCGGGTCACCGGCCGGCCTGGAACGCCGGTAACGGCCTGTTTGTAAACGAGTTATTACGAACGATCCGCCGCTATCGCACCCGGAGAGCCCCTTGCTACGTAGCAGGAGGTCCATGTGGCTCTTGTCGTGATCCGTCCGGCCGTGATCATGCTGGCGATTGGCAGCTTTCTGCTGCTCTACGCGCCGATCCTCGTCCGACTCGGGCGGGACTGGGCGCATGACGACAACTACTCCCACGGCTTTCTCATCATCCCGATCGCGCTCTATTTCGTGTGGGAGCGGCGGGAACGGCTGGCCCAGGTCATCCCAAGCCCGAGCCTGTACGGTCTCCCCATCGTCGCGCTCGGACTGCTGATGCTGCTGGCCGGTCTGCTCGGCGCCGAGCTGTTTCTGCCGCGCATGTCGCTCCTGGTCGTGCTCACCGGCACCGTGCTCTTCCTGTTCGGCTGGCAGGTGTGCCGGGTGCTCGCGCTTCCGCTCGCGTTTCTCGTGCTGATGATCCCGATCCCGGCGCTGATCTTCAACCAGATCGCGTTTCCGCTGCAGCTGCTCGCCTCGCGCGTCGGCGAGACGGTGTTGGCCACGGTCGGCATTCCGGTGCTGCGCGAGGGCAACGTGATCGTGCTCGCGCACACGACGCTCGAGGTGGCCGAGGCGTGCAGCGGCATCCGCTCGCTGATCTCGCTGCTGACGCTCGGCATCGTCTATGGCTACTTCGTGGATCCGCGCGGCGGCGTGCGCGCGGCCATCGCGCTTTCGACGATTCCGATTGCGATTCTCGCCAACGGCGGCCGTGTGGCGGGTACAGGCGTGGCGGCGCACTACTATGGCGTCGCAGCGGCGCAGGGATTTTTCCACACGTTTTCGGGCTGGCTCGTGTTCGCCGTCGCGTTCGTCATGCTGTTCGCCGTCGCGCACCTGCTGATCAAGGTGCTGCCGGGCCAGGAGCGGCCCGGTGGCGTGCCCGCGGTCGCGGCGCAGAGGGCGGTATGACGGCGAGACTCGTCATCCTGATCGTGTGCTTCCTGACGACGGCGGCGTATGCGCGGCATGCGATGCGTCCGGAGGAGCTGCCTCCACGAACGCCGATCGATCGCCTGACCAACCAGGTCGGGCGCTGGGCCGGACGCGAAGCGCCGAAGTTCACCGACGAGGTGCTCGCCGTGCTCGGCGCCGACGAGCTGGTCAACCGGTGGTACGGGGCGCCGCAGGAGCCGGCCGTGGCGCTCTACGTCGGCTACTACAAGAGCCAGCGCGAGGGCGACACGATTCACTCCCCCATGAATTGTCTGCCGGGCGCCGGATGGCTGCCCGTGGCGAACGACCAGGCGGCGATCGACGTGCCCGGACGGACCGCGCCGATCGTCGTCAACCGGTTCGTCATCCAGAAAGGCGCCGATCGCCAGGTCGTTCTCTACTGGTACCAGAGCAACGGGCGGATCGTCGCCAACGAATATTGGAGCAAAGCCTACATGGTGTATGACGCCGTCCGGCGTCACCGATCGGATGCGGCGATCATCCGCGTGATCAGCCCGGTGCTGCCGAACGAGGACGGCACGGCGGCGGCCGAGCGGCGCGTCACCGAGTTCGTTCAGGCGTTGTTCCCGCATCTCGAAACACATCTGCCGTCATGACGGCGAAAAGGGACTGAGCCATGCTGTCGAACCGGTGGGCCGTTGTTTTGTTGGTGGGCGCGCTGTCGCTCGCCGGGTGCTCGAAGGACCCGGAAGTCGCCAAGCGGGACTTCGTGCGCAGCGGCGACGGCTACGTGGCGCAGAAGAAATACCGTGAAGCCGTCGTGGAGTACCGCAACGCGATCCAGCAGGATCCGCGGTTCGGCGAGGCCCGGCTGAAGCTGGCCGAGACGTACCTCAAGCTCGGCGACCTGAACGCTTCGTTCCAGGAGTACGTGCGCGCGGCCGATCTCATGCCGCAGGACACCGACGCGCAGGTCAAGGTGGGCGAGATGCTCCTCGTCGCGCGGCAGTTCGAGGACGCCAAGACCCGCGCCGAGAAAGCGCTGGCCACCAAGCCGAACCACGTGCCGGCTCTGATTCTCCGCGCGAACGCGCTGGCCGGTCTCAACCAGCTCGAGGATGCCGTGTCGGAGGTGGAGCTGGCGATCCGCACCGCCCCGGAGCGGAGCGAGAGCTACGCCAATCTCGGGATGATGCAGCTCATGCGCGGGGATAAAGCGCAGGCCGAGACAGCGTTCCGGAGGGCCGTTGCCGCCAATGAGAAGTCGACGCCTGCGCGCCTGGCGCTGGCCAATTTCTACGCCGTCAGCGGGCGCCGCGAGGAGGCCGAAACCCAGTTCACGGCGGCGCTCGCGATCGACCCGAAAGACATCCTGGCCAATCGCGCCCTGGCCTACTTCTACGTCGCGTCCGGCCGCGCGCCGCTGGCCGAAGTCCACCTCAAGACCGTGGCCGAGACGGCCCCGAACCACGGCGGCAAGCTGATCCTCGCCGACTATTACATCGGGATGCGCCGGCTCGACGATGCGCGTCGTGTTCTCGAGGAGGTTTCGACCACCGACAGCGACGCGTTTGCGACCGCAAAGCTGCGGCTCGCGGCGCTCGGAATGGTCGCGGGCGATCCGGCCGAGGCGTCGCGCCTCGTCGAAGACGTCCTGTCGAAGCAGCCGACGCACACCGACGCGCTGATCGCGAAAGCGGAGCTCCTGGCGCACGAGGGCAAGGTGGACGAGTCGCTCGCGGCGGCGAGATCCGCGGTGAGCTCGAACCCGCAGTCGGCCAAGGCCCAGTTCGCGCTGGGCAAGGCGTACGTGCTGAAGCGGGACGAGACGGACGCCATCGCGGCGTTCAATCAGGCGATTCAACTGAATCCGCGCCTGGCGGATCCCGAGCTGGAGCTGGCGAAGATTCACCTCTCGCATGGCCGGCTCAACGACGCCGAGCGCTTCGCGCAGAGCGCGATCACGAAGGTCGCGGGCTACGCCCAGGCGCACCTTCTGCTCGCGCGGATTTTCTTGATGAAGGGCACGCCGGCCAAGGCCGAGCCCTCGCTCAAGGCGCTCGCGTCGGCATTCCCCGACTCGCCCGCGGTCCAGACGGAGGTCGGACTGCTCGAATTGACCAAGCGCAACCGTCCGGCGGCGCGCGCCGCGTTTCAACGCGCGCTCGCGAAGAACGCGACCTACACCGAAGCTCTGGCGGGAATGATCCAGCTCGACCTCGAGGAGAAGCGCACGGACCTGGTCAAGGCGCGCATCGCCGAAGCCCTCCGGACGAAGCCGCGTGACGGCGGCATGCTGCTGCTCGCCAGCCGCACGTACGGGTCGATGGGCGACCTGGAGACCGCCGAGAAGCTGCTGCACCAGGCGATCGCGACGGATCCGAACAACCTCGACGCGTACGGCATGCTCGGCCGCCTCTACGCCACGCAGCAGCGGCTCGGGGACGCGACGTCGCAGTTCGAGAAGCTCGCCGAGCGGCAGCCGAAGTCGGTGTCGGCGCACACCATCATCGGCATTCTGCTCGACATGCAGAACCGGTCGAGCGACGCGCGCAAGAAATACGAGCGCGCACTCGAAGTCGATCCGCGCGCCGCCGTGGCCGCCAACAATCTGGCCTGGATCTACGCCGAGACCGGCGGCAACCTCGACATGGCGCTGCAGCTGGCGCAGACCGCCAAATCGCAGCTCCCGGACCGTGCCGAAGTGAACGACACGCTCGGCTGGATTTACCACAAGAAGGGACTGAGCGCGCTGGCGGTGACGCCGCTGCTCCAGTCGGTCCAGAAGGACCCGACCAACGCCACCTATCACTACCACCTCGGCATGGCGTACGCGGGGAGCGGCGACAAGGACAAGGCCCGCGCCTCGCTCCAGAAGGCGCTCTCGCTCGACGGGAACTTCAGCGGCGCGGCCGAAGCGCGTCAGGCGCTGAGCGGACTCAAGGGCTGACGTGCGCGCCCTGATCGCCGACTGCCGCGAGATGGTCGCGGAGCAGATCGAGTATCGCGAGCTCTTGCGTCAGATGACCGGACGCGACCTGCGTGTGCGCTACAAGCAGGCGGTGATGGGCTTCGGGTGGGCGATCTTCATGCCGCTCGTGAATACCGTGCTCTTCTCCGTCATCTTCACGCGCGTGGCCTCGATTGACACGCCGGTCGCCTATCCGCTCTTCGCCTTCTGCGGACTCTGGGTCTGGAATTCGTTCGAGTCTGCGCTGCGATTCTCGGTGAACTCGCTGACGAGCAATTCCAACCTCGTCTCGAAGGTGTACTTTCCCCGCGAGATCTTTCCGTTCTCGGCGATTCTGGTCAGTCTCGTCGACTTCGCGGTGGGATCCCTCGTCCTGATCACGCTCATGATCTGGTACCACGTCCCGGCCGGGGTGAACCTCCTGTGGCTGCCGATCGTGCTCGTGGTCCATTTCGTGTTCACAGCCGCGGTCGCCTTAGTCCTCGCGTTGGCCAATCTCTTTTACCGTGATGTGAAGTATCTGTTCGAAGTCATGATCAAGGTCTGGATGTTCGCCGCGCCAGTCGTCTACCCGGTCGATCGCGTGGAGGGCACGCTCGGTTTGCTGTTGCGGTTGAATCCGATGACGCCGATCCTCGAGGCCTATCGGTCCGTGCTGTTGCTCAACTCACCGCCGCCGGCGGCGTTGGGCGCGGCCGCCGCCCTGGCGCTGCTCGCCTTCGTGGGCGCCTGGCTGATGTTCCACCGGCTGGAGTTCCGCTTCGCGGAGTACATCTGACGTGACTCCCGCGGTCGTGTTCGACGACGTATCCAAGAAGTTCCGGCGAGGCGAGCGGCACGACAGCCTGCGCGACCTCGTGCCGGCACTGTTTTCCCGGGCGTGGCGGCGACGACGCGCCGACGCGCTGGGCGACCAGGAGTTCTGGGCCGTTCGGGACGTGTCGTTTGCCGTCTCCAGCGGCGAAGGCCTGGCCATCATCGGTCCGAACGGCGCCGGGAAGTCCACGATCCTGAAACTGCTCAGTCGAATCCTGAAGCCCACGCGCGGCGCGTGCGCGGTCCACGGCCGCGTCGGCGCGTTGATCGAGGTCGCCGCCGGGTTTCATCCGGACCTCACCGGCCGCGAGAATGTGTTTCTGCAGGGCGCCATCATGGGCATGACGCGCCCCGAAATCGTCAGACGCTTCGACGAGATTGTGGAGTTCGCGAGCCTGGAGCAGTTTGTCGACACGCCGGTCAAACGCTACTCGTCGGGGATGAACGCGCGCCTCGGCTTTTCGATCGCCGCGCACCTGAACCCGGACGTGCTCATCATCGACGAAATTCTGAGCGTCGGCGACATGCAGTTCCAGCAGAAGTGTATCGACCGCCTGATCTCGTTCAAGTCGCAAGGCGCCGCGATTGTCTTCGTCAGCCACAACCTGCAGGCCGTGGCCAGCTATTTCGATCGCGGATTGCTCATGGATCAGGGACATTGCCGCTGCATCGGGAGCGCGTCGGAAGCCGTCGCGGCATATGCGTCGGCCGCGGCGGGACGGAAGACGGTGGCCAGCCACGCGCGGGCGGGCATCGTCAGCGTGTCGCTCCGGGATCGCAATGACGCGGTGGTGTCGGAGGCCGCGCCGGGCGACGAATTATCACTCATCGTGACATATCGATTCTCCGGCGACCGCACCCACAACTTAATCTTCGGCATGTACGTCACGGATTCCGGGATGGGAACGCGGCTCTACAACGCGAGCGCCGGCGATCTGGGCCTTCGCTGGACCCCCCCGCCCGGGCCCGGCCAGGTGACGATCAAGTTCAGGTTTCGGGTGAACCTGCTCCGGGGGGCATACCACATCAACGCCCATGTGTCCGACCCGCTGATTCACGAATGCCTGGATAGACGCGAGCCCGCGGCCTATGTGACCGTGCACGAGGATTTCTCTGTCCAGGGAAGCACGAATCTGGACGTGCGCTGCACGGTGCTCGCGAGCGAGCCCGGCTCCTCCGACATTGACGAACCTGTGACGGTCGGCGACACCCGCGAAGCCCATGACTGACGCGACCTCGGTCATTCGTCATCAGGCCCATCATCATTTCCTGATGCAGACCGGCGAGTTTGCCGACCTCGAGGAGCTCGGTCTGCATCTGCGCCACCAGAAGGCCTACGACATCGCTGCCGGCCTGTCGGGTGACAAACGCGTGCTCGATTACGGGTGCAACAACGGCTACGGCACCGCCTACCTGGCCGGCTGGGGCCGGCACGTGGTCGGCGTCGATGTGTCGGCCTTGGCACTCGAACATGCCCCACTCCGCTGTCGGCCATCCGGTCCGGACTACGTACGCGTCGACGGTCTGACCATCCCGTTCGGCGATGGCGTCTTCGACCTGATCGTCAGCTTCCAGGTCATCGAGCACATCGCCGACTATGCCCGCTATCTTTCAGAGCTCCGGCGGGTCCTGCATCCGGCAGGCCTCCTTCTCATGACGACGCCGAATGCTCAGCTGCGGCTCGATCCGGGTCAACCGCCGTGGAACGAGTTCCATGTCCATGAGTTCCGCGGCGCGGAGCTGCAGGGCCTTCTGAAGGAATGGTTCCCCTGCGTGACGGTGACCGGCTTGACGACTCGCGGGGAGCTCTACGAGGTCGAGACTCGCCGCCTGTCCCGCATGAAGAAAATGGCCCAGCGACAGTCCCAAGCTGTGCGATGGCGCGCCCGCCTCGCCCGGCTGCTGAAACGGACGATTCCGGCCCCGTGGGTGAGTGCCGGTTCGCGCGCCGAGGCCGCCGTTCGGGGCGTCGGTCGGCAGCCGGCTCCGCGCACGCGTCCGACGCTCGACGCGGCAGTCGTGGCGAAGTACTCCCCGGCACAGTTCATCCTGGACGGGCGCGATCTCGACGGCGCCATCGACCTCGTCGCGCTGTGTTCCGCAGACGACCACTCCGGATTTATCAAACAGACCTAGTCGTGGTTTTCACTTCCTTGTCGTGGACAGGGCGGGGGGAGAATCGGCCGAAGCGCCGTCGGCTGCGCCTGCGTAGAGCGCCTCGAAGCGGGCGAGAAATGCGTCCCACGTCTGGAGCCTCGCGCGTTCTCTCACCTGATCCTTCAATTGGTCATACGTCGCGGGAGACAGCGCCGTGGTGATCGCCCGGGCTAGCTCGGCAGGATCATTGGAGTCCTTCACGAGAAGACCCGCGGTCCCGACGGCGTCGGGCACACCGCCGTTGTTGGCGGCCACGATCGGCAACCCATGCCCGAGGGCTTCGAAGTAGACGAGTCCAAGGCCTTCGACGTCACCCGGTTCCATCCGGGGACACATGACGAACAGACGACTGCGGGCCAGGAGATCGCTTCGTTCCGCTTCCGAGACGGCACCCAGAAACGAGACCTGGCGGAGGCCCAGTGAGCGGGCAAGTTCGCGGAGCGCCGCCAATTCGGGTCCGTCGCCGACGACGGCGTATCTCAAATCGCCGACGAGTTGAATGGCCCTGAGCACGGTGTCGACGTTCTTCCGGCGTACCAGGCGTGACACTGTAATCAAATCGAAGTCGGCGGTCCGTGGCGGACGGGCAGCCATCGGCCTGATTCCCCACGAGAGCACCTGCACGTCGGGTCCGGGCGGCAGACGTGATCGCACGAGCGACGCAGTGAATTCGGAAATCGCGTGCACGACCCTGGACGCAAGGACGGAGCCCACCACCGGCGGACTCGGATCCACGTCCAGGCCGTAGGCAGACACGACGACCGGCGCGCGGCTCCCGACGACGCCGCCAAAGAAATGGAGGTGGAGCGAATGGACCACCGTCGGGCGGAAGGATTGCACGGCGCGTCTGACGCGGCGGCCGAGTGCCACGTGATAGCGATAGTCCTCGTACGGCACCCGGTTCCAGAAATAGTACCGGCGTCGAAACGGCCGTGACGGCCAAAAGTCGCGGACACTCAGGTCCTTGTAGACGCTCTCCGGATCGGCCTCCACGATTTCGATCGCGTGCCCTCGGCCTTCGAGTCCCGAGATCAACTCGCGACCATAGGTCTCGATGCCCCCGTGCTGGTGCAGGGCGCCGGAGATATAAAGAATGCGCAAGCCGACCTCCCTCACGCGACGCCGCCCGTGCCCGGCCTGGCCGCCCGCGAGCGTGGCCCTGGCCGCTGTTTCAGACCTGAAGCGTTTGGTGCGGTCGAACCCGGGGTGACATCAGGCAGATCGGATCCGAGCACGCTCGCACCCCATGGCTCAACGCCATGATGCGGATGCGAGGAGGCTTCAAGTGTACCATCCATCCAGATGCTCCATGAGCGACACGCAGCGATTGACAGCCCAGCGCTCACGACCGATCAGGGTGTTGTTCGTCGCGGGCGCCGATTTCTACAGTGGCGCCGAACGAGCGCTCCTGCTCACCGCGCGGAGTCTCGCCGACGCGGGCCACCATCCCTTCGTCGCCGTGGGAACTCGCGGCGAGTTCCTGAACCAGCTCGGCGAGCACGGCATTCCGTGCGCGCATGCGCCGCTGTACTTCACCGGGATTTCGACGGTCCATCGATGGGCGATCGCTCTTGCGCGGCTCGCGAGGCTCGCGCGCCGTCATCGGGCCGAGGTCATCCACGCCAACGAAGCGCCGTCCTTCCAGATCGCGGGCTACGCGGCCAGGCTCCTGCGGCTTCCGGCGATCACGCACGTGCGTTTTCCGGAAGGCGCCGCCGGGTACGCGTGGTACCTGAAGTCGGGCTTCAGGAAAGCGCTGTTCGTCTCGCACGCCCTCAGGCGCGACGTCCAGGCCGCCGCGCCCGGGATCTTTGATGGCCGCGCCGACGTTTTGCATGACGGCGTGGTGTTGCCACGGCTGCCGGGCGAGCGTGAGCGGGCCTCCGGGCGGGCGGCCCTGGGAATTCCAGACGATCGTCCAGCGATCGTGCAGGCCGGGCAGGTCGTGGAAATCAAGGGCATCTGGGACTTCATCGACGCGGCGAAGATCCTGATCGAGCAGGGAGTTCGCGCGACGTTCGTGGTCCTTGGCGACGACCTGAAGGATCACGGCCGGACGCGCCGCGACGCCGAGGCTCGCGTGAAGGCCGTTGGCATCGACCCGCACTTCAGATTTCTCGGCTTCCGCGCGGACGCGCCCGCGTTGATTCCCCTGTTTGACGTGGTCGCCGTGCCGTCGCATATCGAGCCGCTGGGCAACGCCACGCTGGAGGCCATGGCGGCCGGTCGGCCGGTCATCGGGACGCGCGTCGGCGGCATTCCCGAGATGGTGATGCACGACGAGACCGGAGTGCTCGTCCCGCCCAAGGCGCCCGCCGAGCTGGCCGCGGCCCTCGAGCGGCTGATCGCCGACCCCGCTTTACGTGCGCGGTTTGGCGCGGCCGGCCGCGAACGTGCGCGTTCGGCGTTCAGTCTCGAAGCGCACGCCGCGCGGCTCGAACAGATCTATTCCGGCCTCTGAACGACCCTCGCATCGCGCAGCCACTCGAGCGTCAGCTCCATCGCGGTCTCTCGCGGATACGCCGGCTGGTAGCCCAGGACCCGGGCCGCCTTGTCCATCGCGACTTTCGGACGGGTCAGCTCGTACTCGAAGGCTTCGACCGGCGTGTCCTGGGTGACGCGGCGGTAGATGACCGGGGCGTCGAGCTCGAGCCAGCCGCGCACCGCGCGATCGACGAAACCGACGTGTTCCATCGTCCATTTGCCGGCGCTGAACACCGGTTCGCTCTTGAGGATCCGCTTGGTCATCGCCCAGGCCTCGGGAGATGTCGCGACGTCGCGGATCGATCGGAACGGGGTGAGGAGCCAGTGCCCCTGGTCGTCCGTGTCCGGTTGCTGGCGTCGCTGAAACTCGGCGTCGGCAATCGTCCGGTACGGAATGCCGATCGCTCTCGAGAAGTACCCGAAGAAGTCTGCCCAAGTGAAGTCATCGCCGTCGCTGATCGTGAAGAGCTCGCCGGTGATCGCGTCCGCGGGCGCCTCGAGACCCAGAACGATGGCATTGACGACGCTGTCGACGTGCACGGTGCTGCTCGGAATCGCGGCCGGGTCCCCGACGAGCACGAGCTGGCCCCTGGCCAGCGAGGTAATCGGACGCGTCACGTGAATCGTGGAAAACGGGCCGTACACGTTTGCGAGCCGGAGCGTCAGCGCCGCGAGCCCCCGGCCGGCGGCCTGCCGGATGATTTGCTCGGCCTGAGCCTTGTTGGTCGAGTACTCGTTGCCGGCCGGCGGATTGACCGGGCTCGACTCGTCAAGCGCGCCGGGCTTGCTGAGGTCGTGCACGGCAAACGTGCTCAGATGGACGAACCGGCTGACCCGTTGCGCCAACGCGGCCGCGGTCAACCGCTCGGTGCCTCGCACGGTGACGTCGAAGTTGGTCTTGCTCGCGCCCCAGGCATTGCCGATCGCGCAATGCACGACGGCGTCGCAGCCTTCGACGATTCGCGCGACGTCACGCTCGGAGCCGAGATCGCCCATCACCATGTCCACGGGCAACCGCGCCAGTCGGCTCGCGTGACTCGGGTTGTGGACGAGCGCCCGAACATCCCATCCCTCGCGAAGACTGAGGATCTCGGCCACGCGTCCGCCCACGAAGCCGGTCGCGCCCGTCACCAGCACTCTCCGCGTCCTGGCGCGCGGCGAGTGATGAGGCCCCGGCCGCAGGCCGGCATCGGCCCACGGTTCAGGCAGCGGCTGCGCGGGCTTCGCGTACGCTTCCTGGATCAACCTCAGCGCGGGCAGCACCGACGCGCCGCTGAGCGACGACGGTCGCGGCAGGCTGACGGCTTCCACGAAGTCGTCGATCTGGGCGCGGAACGCTTCGTACCAAATCGAATCGGTGACATCCGTCCATCGCGCTTCGATGGCGCTCTCCCGCGGCCCGTCCGACAGGACGTCCAGGATGGCCGGCCCTGAGGGCCGGAGATGAACCTTGAAGCGCTCGTTGGACGGGAGCTCCAGCATGCCGCGTTCGCAGTAAATGCGGTACGAGTTCCTCAGGTTCCGGGTGCGGCTCAGAACCAGACGGCCCTCGACCGGCTCGCCCGCGGCGGTGGTCAGCCGAAGGCGAAGCTCGCAGTCCGACTCGATTCCTCCGCGGGCGTTGTCCCGATACTCCAGCACGCTGGCCGGGCCCGGAAAGAGAAAGGTCAGCCGATCGAGCGAGTGGGATCCGAAGTCGATGAGCACGCCTCCGCCCGCGAGGTTCCGTTGCATGTTCGCCAGGGTGGCTGCCGGCCATCCGTACACTTCTCCTTCGTCCACGTCGAAGGACTGCACGCTTCCGAAGACCTTCGCGTCGATGAGCCCTCGCAACATGCGCGTGGAAGGCAGGAGGCGTCGGAAGACGCTGACGGCGAGCACGACGCCGGCCTGCTCGGCGGCGCGAACCGCTGCAACGGCGTCCTCGTAGCGCGTCGCCAGCGGCTTTTCGACGAGCACGTGGAAGCCTCGCTGCGCCAGTTCGGCCGATCCAGGCCCGTGGTGGCTGGGCGGCGTGCACAAGATCACGCCGTCGACGAAATCGCGCTGCAGGGCGCGGCTGTCCTCGAACACCCGCGACACCTTGTATTGGGTCGCCAATTGGCGCGCCCGGTCGAGATCGCGATCCACCAGCGCGGTCACTTCGACGCGCTCGTGTCCCGCGAGGACGGGCATCTGCAGCTCACGGGCAGCCGCGCCGCACCCGACGATCGCGACGCGTACGACTTTCCCGGCGCGGGCCACGCTGCCCTCCGTGTCCCGCGCGTCTTTCATTCCGTTCACAGCCATCATTGATTCCTCAGCGGGCGACAAGCGCTCCATAGATTCCGGCCAGGCGCTTCAGCGTCGCGGCCGGCGAATAGACGTTCTGTACCCGGCGGCGCGCCTTCTCGCCGAGCGAATCGCGCAACCCAGGCTGGGTCACCGTCTCGCGCACGGCGCGAACGAGCCCCGCCACATCTTCGTTGTCCACGACGATCCCGCCATCGCCAACGACCTCCTGCACCGATCCGCCGCGGTACGCGACGATCGGACGTCCGCACGCCATCGCCTCGCAGACACTGTTTCCGAACGTCTCATAGACGCTGGTGCTCACGAACACGTCGATGGCCTGATCGAACGGCTCGACGTCGTCCAGGTTTCCCAGCCACTGGAAGCGCCGCCCCAGTCCCGATGCCTCGATCCGCTGGCGCACGACGTCGCGGTAGGGTTCGTCACCGGGCGGAGCATCTCCGGCGAGCACGCCGACGATGCGCGAGTCGTGCTGCGCGAGGGTGGCCACGAGATCGATGAAATCCTCGATCCGCTTTCGCGGTCTCAGCGCCGTCGCCTGGCCGATGACGATTTCGCCGGGCTGGATGCCCCACTGGTGCCGCATCGTCTCTCGTGCCTCGACCTGGTGGCCGAACACCGCCGGATCGACGCCGAGCGGGATCAAGTGCTGCCTGGCTTCCGGCACGATCCCGCGGATGGCCTGCTCGCAGTCGGCGCGCTGCTGCTCCGAGGTCCAGAGGAGCGCATCCGGCTCGCGCCCCGGCCCGAACGCCCAGGCGCAGTATTCGCGCTCAACGCGATACCGGATGTGGCAGACGAGGGGAAGCGGCAGCAGCCGTCGCAGGAACGCCCCAAACGGATAAATATTGTGCTCGTTGCAGTGAATGACCTGGATCCCGCGTCGTCTCGCCCAGGCGCTCAGCCTAGCTGCATGCCACAAGGCGTCCCATGGCCTGGTTTTGCTCGGCTCCGGAAGCGGGTTGAACGTGTAAGGAATGTGATGCGTGTCGAGCCAGCGCCGAAATTCACTCCCCGGACGGATCACCACATGGCCTTGCACAATCTGCTGGTCGCGTCCGAGCAGCAGCCAGCTTTGAAGGATGCGAATCGTGCCGCCAAGCGTGGGGTTGTCGGTCAGGTAGAGCGCCCGAAATCCGATCATTCCTGGGATGTTATCGGCTCGGACGACACCGACGATGATTACGACTTTGTCAACGGGACCGGCGGAAAACCAGGTTCCGACCTTCGTACTGCTAAACTGGATGGCTGTCAACTTCCATCCCTTCGTACATGTTTCCCGACGACTGACGAGCCGCACTGACGAATGAAGGGTTATCTCCTCGTCTACTCGGTCGTGATCATCGGCTCCGTGGTGGCGCTCCGAAAGCCGGTGCTTGGCCTCTTCTTGTACATCGCACTTTCGTTGCTGAGACCCGATGCGTTCTGGGGATGGGCGGGCGATCTGCGCGGAATGAGCGATCTCGTCGCCTATCCCCTGCTGGTTGGCTGGGCGTTTCAGGGCTTCGGATCGTGGTCGTTCGGACGTGGATGGGCGACGGTCCTCTGCCTGCTGCTGTACACGGGGTGGATGTTCGCTTCCACCGTGCAGGCCATCGATCCGACGAGTTCGTGGTGGACTCTGGTCGAATTCGTGAAGACGCTCCTCCCCTTCCTGGTCGGCGTCACGATGATCAAAACCGAGAAGCAAGCGCGTCAGCTTCTCTGGACGATCGTGGTGACGCAGACCTACGTGTGTTACGAGATGAACCGCTCGTACCTGGAGGGCTATAACCGCGTCTACTTCGAAGGCTTCGGCGGCATGGACAACAACTCCTTCGCCATCAGCCTGGTGGGCACAGTCGGCGCGGCGCTGGGCCTCTTTCTGTCGGCGAAGACCTGGCGGGTCAAGGTGTTTTCCGGGCTGTCGATGTTGTTGATCATGCACACGGTTCTGCTGACGTTTTCCCGTGGAGCGTTCGTCGGCCTTCTGGCAGTTGCTCTCATGGCGCTCGTGATCCTGCCCAAGCGCCCGAAGTATGTCGGTGCCGTCGTGCTGTCGATCCTGATCGGCTCTTATTTCACCGGTCCCGAGCTGGCGGCGCGGTATTCGACGACGTTCGCCAACAGCGAGATGCGCGACGAGTCGTCCGAGAGCCGGTTCACGCTGTGGGGCGATATGCTCTCGGTGACGTTGGAAGAGCCGATATTCGGGATCGGCCCGCACAACTGGCCGCTCGTCGCCGAAAATTTCGGCTGGGCGGCCGGCAAGGAGGGTCACAGCCTCTGGGTGCAGACCGCGGCGGAAATGGGCCTGCCCGGTGTGTCGTTCCTGGTGCTCTTCTACGGCATCACCGTGGCGAGGCTCTGGCCGATTGCGCGGCGCCGCCGCCCGGACCTCGACATTCCCACGGCGATGTTCGCGACAGGCCTCATCCTGGCCATCGTCGGCTTTGTGGTCTCGGCGCAATTCGTATCGCTCCGTGGTCTCGAACTGCCCTTCTACGTCACGATGATCGGCGTCCTCCTCCTGAAGTTCCGACCGGCGCCTGCGCCGGCGCCGGGCACGATCGTCGTCGCGCCGCGGCCGCCGGTTGCGCCCGTGCGTCCGCGGCCACCGCTCGTCGGATCGTCCTGAGTCTCACCGGGGGCGGCCCGGGCGAGTTACTGCCGACCGATATCAATCAATTCAGCCAGGGGAACCCGGACCTGGCGTCCGACCAGTGGCACGTGAAGCTCCAGTTCAGCCGCCGGGTCCGGAGGCTGAGTGTCCCGGTACTCATAGATGGCGAGGCTCACGCCGCGCAGCCGCCTGTCGGACGTGCCGACCGGAATCCGATGCCGCTCGATGAATCGCTCGGTCTTGAGCTCTTCCCTGAGCCATTCCAGCACGTGGGAGTCGCTTGTCCGATCCTCGATCACGACGAACCGGGTGCCATAGCGGCGGAGCAACACATAGATCTCGTGACGGTCGTTGATCCGGTCTTCGACGCTCGAGCGGCTCATGCGTGACGTCGTAAAAATCTTGTCGGCGCGCAGGACGATGTGCTGCGCCCGTGGATCGTGCTTGCGGACGAAGAACACGAAGTAGCCGGTATCGACCGGACCGCTGAAGAGGATGGTCGGCGACTCTCCGTGGCTGAGCACGTACTGGGCTGCGGCTTCGTATCCCTCGGCGCCGTGCGGCCGCACGTTGCGTCCGAGCCACACCTGATAGATCACGGCGGCCCCGAGAACGGCGGCGGCCGTCCATCGGGCCCGCTTCGAACGCGCGGCCGCACACACGGCTGCCGCGCAAAGGAAGTAGCCGGGGACGGCGACCATGGCGTACCGCTCCGGGCCGCTGCGACCGGTCAGATAGACGACGGCGGCCAGGACGCCGAGCGTCCATGCCAGGCCGACGAGGATGCGGCGGTCACGGCGAACGATGGACAGGACAACGCCGGCGAGCACGAGGAGGAAAATCGGAACCGTGAGCTGCGCGCCCAGGATCGTCCAGAGCAGGGATTGCGCAAACATCAGACCGCGTCCGGTACTGGAGATGAAGCGCACGACCGCGACATTCTCGGGCGAGAGGATGAACGTGATGGCGGCCATAGGCAGACTGGCGAGGAGGCCGAGAAGCGTCAGCCCGAGCACGTCGCGTTTGATCAGACGGCGCCACCCGGAATACATCAGCAGGTAAACCAGGTAGGCCGGCACCATGAAGATCGCCAGTTGCTTGGCGTAGAGACTGGCGACTGCCGCGATGACGAACCAGGCGTAATGTCTCGCCCGCCCGGACTCGGAAAACCGGCCAAGCGCATCCATCGCCAGCAGCACGAGCGTGAGCATCGGCATCTCGGACAGCACGACCTGGCCGTACGAGGTCACTGCGGGGTTTGTCACGAAGAGGAGCGTGGCCCACACCGCCACACGTTCATCGTAAAGGCGGCGGGTCATCGAGAACATCGCCCACGCAGCCACGACGAAGAACACGAGGATCGTCACACGCGACCAGAACACCGAGATCCCGACCACGGCGTACACGGACGCAAGCACGGCTGGTAGAAGCGGCGGATGGTGGCCCAGCGACAGGGCGGGGTATTGCGCGTAGTAGCGCTCGGCAAATCGAAAGATCTCGTGGGGCGTCCAGGCTTCGCCGGACAGCAGGAAATCGGCCAGGAACGCGCCGTTCATCATGTAGCGCGGCATGTCGCCCTGGAGCGAGACCGATCCCTCGCTGAGGATGCCGCGAGATCCGAGCCCGGCGGCAACGATCAGCATCGCCGCAAGCAGCACGCGGCGCGTCGTGGACGTCGACGAACGGCGTGTCGACGACCCCACAACCTCCGCCGCGGACGTGGCGTCGAGTGACTCAGAAGACCGCGTTTGCTCGAGCGGCAACCCGGCCCGTATCTGTGCAGTCATCGAGGGCCGTGGGACGTCAAAACGACGGGAGACTCCGCCGTGCGGGTCCAGACCGCCTGGGGAATCGCGCCAGGGAGCACGATGCCCAGCCGGCTGGCCACGTACAGACCGGTGCCGACCAGGAACGACACCCCGTTGCAGAGATGGTGGACGATGTGCGCCGGCACGACGCGCAGCGCGAACCAGAGACCGCGCTGGCGGGCAAACCATCGGTAGTACGGATAGTTCAGCGCGATCAGCGCCGCGAGCGACGCCACGGCCCCGAGCGCGGCCCAGGGCGACAGGATCAGACCTGCCAGACAGGCGACGAGGACGTAGGAGAGGGCGACCGAGAGCCGCAGCTCGACGCGGGTGTTGAGATCGTTCGAGATCGTCTGGAACTTCTGGAGGAGCTGCGCCCAGGGAATCCCGCGCGAGGCGATGTCAATCCGGATGCTGCCGAGCAGCGTCCAGCGCTTGTAATGCGCCCCGCGGAATTCGGGCGCCAGCCGCACGCGGTACCCTGCCCGTGTGAGCCGGTAGCCGAGCTCGATGTCTTCCACCGACGGCCGTCTGAAACGCTCGTCGAATCCCCCCACGGTCCGAAAGGCGCCGGCGCGGACGGCGCCTAGGCCGGCCCAGAACGTCACGGCGTCGCGGGCACCGGTCTGATGCACGTACGAATGCGCCAGGTTCCGGTACTGCGACATGAAGTTCGGTTCCGGCGGCGTCTCGTCGTACGCCCCGAATACGGCCGCGACCTCCGGATGGCTGGCGAAGAAGCGCAACATGCCCGGGAGCGCGTCTGGCGCGACCACGACATCGGCGTCGACGAACATGAAGACGTCGCCGCGCGCGAAGGCGGCCCCGCGATTGCGCGCACTTGCCGGACCCGTTGGACCGTCGATGTCGACCACCTGAGCATTGCACTCCTCGGCAAGCCCGTGGCAGTCCTCTCGCGCGCCGTCGGCCGCGACGATGATCTCGGCAGCGGGCATCGATCGACGCGCGGCGCGCAGGCTGAGCTCCAGATGACGGAGGTTGCTGTGAAAAGGGATGATGACGGTGGCCGACGGGGCAGCCGGCGGCCGCGTCGCTGGGGAGGTCACGCCAGCGTCACAGCAAAAGGCCTACCACTCGCCCCCCGGGCAGGCTCGTCAGTCCGCCTGATTCCGCTGAGCTTTTCGATTGAGGTCAGTCAAAGCCCAAAATGTTCAAAGCGAAAGTCGGCACGAAGGCTGACTTTCTTCCATTAGATTCGAACAGACAGGGCTCAATTTCCCGAATGATCTTTCGCCAGGCCAAGATCTGCCGGGAAACGACGAAAAATATCCGCCTCGGACGGTTCGACTCTTGCTGTGTAACGCCAGCCTGATGGTCGAATTCCGACCAAGGTGGGGGTTCGTACGGTGAGCGATCCCGTCTCCGCGCCGCGAACGGTCGCTCAGCTGACGCCTGGCGACCGCGTCCTGATTATCGGCGCCGGTCCGGCCGGCCTGACCGCCGCCTACCAGCTGGCCAAGCAGGGCGGCGCCCGGGTCACCGTGCTCGAGGCCGACAACATCGTGGGGGGACTGTCGCGAACCGCGCGCCACAAGGGCTTCCGGTTCGATATCGGCGGCCATCGATTCTTCACCAAGATTGGACCGGTCGAGGAGCTGTGGCACGAGATCCTCGGCGAGGAGTTCATCTCGGTCCCCCGGATGTCGCGCATCCACTACAACGGCAAGTTCTTCGACTACCCGCTCAAAGCGGCCAATGCGCTCCAGGGGCTCGGGCCGATCAACGCGCTGCTGATTTTCCTGAGCTACATGAAGTGGCACTACCGGCCGTACCCGGTCGAGGAGAATTTCGAGCAGTGGGTCACGAACCGCTTCGGCCGCCGGCTCTACGAGATCTTCTTCAAGACCTACACGGAGAAGGTCTGGGGAATCCCGTGCACGGAGATTCGCGCGGAGTGGGCGGCGCAGCGGATTCAGGGCCTGTCACTCGCCAAGGCGATCCTCTCGGCGACGACGATCACGAAACGTTCGTCGACGATCAAAACGCTCATCCATGAATTTCAGTACCCGCGTCTGGGCCCGGGGCAGATGTGGGAAATGTGCCGCGACCGCGTCGTCGAGCGCGGGCACCAGGTCCTGCTCAATCATTACGTCGATCGGTTTCATCTGCGGAACGGACGCGTCGTCGCGGTGACCGCCAGGACGCCCGCGGGTGACCGGACGTTCGAAGCCGAGCACGTCATCACGACGATGCCGATTCGGAGCCTGGTGCGCGCGATGTCGCCGGGCGTGCCCGCCCCGGTGCGCGAAGCCGCCGAAGGGCTTCGCTATCGCGACTTTTTAACCGTCGCGCTCATGTTGAAGCGGGACAAGCTGTTCCCCGACAACTGGATCTACATTCACACCCCGGGGGTGAAGGTCGGGCGCATTCAGAACTTCAACAACTGGAGCGCGGCGATGGTGCCGACGCCGGGCACGACGTGCCTGGGACTCGAGTATTTCTGCTTCAAGGGCGACGGCCTCTGGGAGAGCCCGGACGAGGATTTGATCGCCCAGGCCGGCCGCGAGCTCGAGGCGCTCGGTCTGGCCAGTCAGGCCGACATCATGGACGGCTGCGTGATCCGGATGCCGAAGGCGTATCCGATCTACGACGCGGCCTATCGCGGCCATCTGGACAACGTGCGGGCGTTCATCGACCCGATCTCGAATCTCCACACCGTCGGGCGGAACGGCATGCACAAGTACAACAACCAGGATCACTCGATGCTGGCCGCGATGATGGCCGTGTGGAACATGCAGGGCGCGTCGCACAATATCTGGGACGTCAACACCGATTTCGAATATCACGAGGAGCAGAAGCTGGAGCCGCCGGCGCGCCGCGAGGCGGCAAGTGCCTGAGTCATGCGTATCGGGGTGGACGCCACGTGCTGGGCCAACGACCGCGGCTACGGCCGGTTTACGCGCGAGCTGGTGAGAGCCATGGCGGCCGTCGGGCGCGGGCACGAGTTCGTCTGTCTCCTCGACGACCGCGCGGCCGCGCGATTCGAGCTCGTCGCGGATAACGTCACCCCGGTCGTGGTGGCGCAGGGCGCCTCGCCGACGACGGCGGCGGCAGCCGACGGTTACCGATCGCCCATCGACATGCTGCGCCTCTCGAGAGCGCTCGCGCGGGAATCGCTCGACGTTTTCTTTTCGCCCACGGTGTACACCTACTTTCCGCTGCCGCCGCGACTGCCCGCGGTCGTGACGCTTCACGATGCGATTGCCGAGCGGTTTCCCCGGTTGACGCTGCCGACCGCTCGCGCACGGCTGTTCTGGCGCATGAAGGTCCGGCTCGCGCTGTGGCAGGCGCGGCTGGTTCTCACTGTCTCTGAGTTCGCCGCGAAGGAAATCGCCGAGGTGCACGGGATTCCGCCGACGCGGATCCGCGTCGCGCTCGAAGCGCCGTCACCTGAGTACCGTCCCAGTCAATCGCCGGAGCAGATCGGCGAGGTCGCCCGGCGCATCGGGCTGCCGCCGAACGCGCAGTGGCTGACCTACGTTGGCGGCTTCAGCCCGCACAAGAACCTGGACGTCCTGGTGCGGGCGCATCGCCTCGCGTCGGCGAAGCTCGAACGGCCCCTGTTCCTGGTGCTCATCGGCGCCCTCACAGGCGATGCATTCCTGAGCAACCTCTCCGCTATCCGCGACACGATTCGCGCGTGTGGCACGGGACATCTGGTGATCTGGCCGGGGTTTCTTCCCGACGAAGACATCCGACATCTCCACTCGGGAGCGCTCGCGCTCGTCCTGCCGTCCGAGAACGAAGGATTTGGCCTGCCGGCAGTCGAAGCGGCCGCGTGCGGCGCGCCGGTCATCGCCACGACTGCCAGTCCGCTGCCGGGACTCCTCGACGGCGCCGGGTTGTTCGTGGCGCCGCGCGATGAAGCCGGCCTCGCGGCCGCGATCGAACGGATCGCCACCGACCCGCAAATGCGCGATCGGCTCTCGACGATGGCGCGCACGCGCGCGTCGGAGTTGAGCTGGCCCCGCGGCGCGCGCTCGGCCCTCGCCGCGATCGAGGAGGCGGCCGCATGAAGCGTCCGCTCCGCTTCTGCCTGCCGACGACGTTCTATCCGCCGTTCAACTTCGGCGGCGACGGCATCGACGTCGAGCGTCTGGCGCGGGCGCTCACGGCGCGCGGGCATCACGTCACCGTCGTTCACGACGTGGACGCGTACCAGTCGCTCTCCCGGACGATGCCCGCACCGCCGGCCGGAGGCGACGGGATCGAAGTCATCGGCTTCCGCAGCCGGCTGGGCGTCGTGTCGACGCTCCTCACGCAGCAGACCGGCCGGCCGATCGTTCACGGCCGGCGTCTGGCGCGTCTGTTCCGCGACCAGCCGTTCGACGTGGTGACATTCAACAACGTGTCGCTGATCGGCGGCCCGGGGCTGCTCTCGTTCGGCGGCGATGCGGTGCGTCTCTACCTTGCGCAGGAGCACTGGCTCGTCTGTCCGACCCATGTGCTGTGGCGGCACAACCGGGAAGCGTGCACGGGACAGCAGTGCCTGCGATGCGTCCTGGCCTATCGCCGACCGCCGCAGCTCTGGCGATACACGGGGTTCCTGGGCCGGCAGCTCCGCCACGTGGACGTCTTCGTGGCGCGCAGCGAGTTCAGCCGTCAGAAACACCGCGAATTCGGATTCCCGCGGCCGATGGAAGTGCTTCCCTACTTCCTCCCTGGCGAGTTTCCCGAAGACCCGCCGCCGATTGCTGCGCCGCCGCCACATCATCGTCCGTACTTTCTCTTCGTCGGACGTCTCGAGCGGATCAAGGGACTCGACACGGTCATCCCGGTCTTCGCGCGCTATCCGGAGGCGGACCTGCTGGTCATCGGCGACGGCGAAGAAGCCCCGGCACTCAGAGCCCTGGCGGCGGGCAATCCGCGCGTGCGCTTTGTGGGCCGCGTGCCGAATGCCGAGCTCGATCGCTACTATCAGCACGCGATCGCCGCGATCGTGCCGTCGGTCGGCTTCGAGACGTTCGGGATCGTGCTGATCGAGGCCTTCCGGTACCAGACGCCGGTGATCGCGCGCCGGATCGGCCCGTTCCCAGAGATCATCGAGCAGTCCGGCGCCGGCGAGCTCTTCTCGGACGCCGACGAGCTCATCGCGGCCATGCGGCGTCTGCAGCGCGCGCCGGAGCACCGGGCCGAACTGGGCGCGCGCGCGTACCGGGCGTGCCGGGACCGCTGGTCGGAAGAAGTGGTCGTCTCGCGCTACCTGGACCTGGTGGCGCGTGCCGCGCATGAGCGCGCCGCGCGCCGCGGCGTTCCGGCGCCGGACTGGGTGCCGTAGCTGCACGACGATGCGAGCCATCCTCACATATCACTCGCTCGACGACAGCGGCTCGGCGATCTCGATGCCGCCGGCCGTGTTCCGCCAGCACGTCAGCTGGATGGTGGCGAGCGGCGTGCGCGTGTTGCCGCTCGCCGACATGCTCGTGCTCGACCGCGACGATCCGGCACCCGCCGTCTCGATCACGTTCGACGACGGCTTCATGAATTTCACGGACGCGGCGGCGCAGTTGATGGCGGCGCGACTGCCGGTCACGCTGTTCGTGGTGACTGGGCACATCGGCGGTTCGAACGCCTGGGGTGGCCGGGCGGAATCAGGCATCCCGACGCTGCCGCTGCTCGGCTGGGGAGAGCTCGAACGGCTGGTCGCGCAGGGCGTCTCGATCGGGGCGCACACCCGAAGCCATGCTCGCCTGCCGACGCTGCCACCGGCGGCCGTCGAAGATGAGCTGGACGGCTGTCTGCAGGATCTCCGGACGCGGCTCGGCGTCCGGGTCGAACACTTCGCCTATCCCTATGGCGCGGCGGACGAGGACGTGGCCGCGATCACCGGCGCGCGGTTTCAGGCCGCGGTCACGACGAGGTTTGCGCCGCTGTCGCGGCACGACGCGCCGATGTGGATTCCGCGCTTCGACATGTACTACTTTCGCCAGCCCGGCACGCTCGAGAGCTGGGGCACGCCGCGGTTCCGCCGCCGGCTGTGGTCGGTGCAGCTGCGACGCCAGCTGCGCGAGGTTCTCACATGACCGTCATCCGGAACTCCGTGCTAAGCTCAGCGAAATCGGTCCGGCCTCAGGCGGCGACCGTGAACATGGCAGCGCCCTCCGATTCGGACTCGGTGAATCGCGTCCTGGCGCAGGCCTTCGCGCCCGTCCACAAACGCGCGCTCGGCGTGGCCGTCGGCCTCACGATCGCGCTCTTCATCTTCGTGTTCACGGCGTTCCACATCATCGCGAAGCCGACTGACGTGGCGATCGATCTGCTGTCGCAGTACTTCTACGGCTACACCACGACGTGGCGCGGAGCGTTCATCGGCGTGTGGTGGGGGTTCGTGTCGGGATTCGCGGCGGGGTGGTTCCTCGCGTTCCTTCGCAACTTCGCCGTCGCCACCTGGATTTTCGTCGTGCGCGCGAAGGCGTCGCTCGCCCAGACCAGGGATTTTCTGGATCACATTTGAGACGATCACCATGGCAAATCAACTGACGCTCGAAGAAGAACAAGCGCTCCGCAAGACGATCCTGCGCGCGAGCGAGCAGGGCTGGGGCATCGCGATCGGTTTCCTGCTCGGCGTGGGACTGTTCCTGGCGACCGTCGTGCTCGTGCTCAAGGGCGGGCCCAATCCCGGGCCGCATCTCAGTCTTGTCCGGATCTACTTCCCGGGCTACAGCGTCAGCTGGATCGGGAGCGTCATCGGGTTCGTGTACGCCTTCGTCGTGGGCTACGCGATCGGGCGGACCGTGGCCACCATCTACAACCGGTTGATCCAGCGCGCCTCCTGACGTTCGTGGGGGATGCCCCGGCGCAGGTGGGCATTAGTCACCCGTCACGCGGCCTTTTGGGTATTGGAGCCGGGACTTCCGAGCGCCGAGACTGGCGTTTCCAGGCCGTTTTCAGGGTTTGAAGGGCGCCAGTGGGGTACCTCCGGGCCCAGCCGTTGGCGCTTTTCTTGCGAGGTTCCCGGTCGGCCCGTATCATGAGCCCGAACCCCGGTTTTCGTCCGCTCCGCCTCCCCCGATGAACGTCATCAGTCGTGTCGTCCGTCATGCGCGCATCATGCGCAAGAACCACGGGGACCTGCAGAGTCCGCCGTTCCTGGTGCTCTTCATCAACTCGATCTGCAACATGAAGTGCGAGCACTGCTTCTACTGGACGCACCTCAACAAGCGGGACGACCTCAGCCGCGACGAGATCTTCGAGCTGTCGCGCTCCTTGGGCCCGATCGAGAACCTCAACCTCTCGGGCGGCGAGCCGTTTCTCCGGAAGGAGTTCAGCGAGATCTGCCGCCAGTTCATTGAGCACAACGGCGTCAAGCAGATCTACGTGCCGACCAACGGCTGGTACACCGACAAGACTGTGAAGGCGATCACGGAGACGCTCGAAGCGAAGACGCTCGATCTCTTCGTGGCGGAGCTCTCGCTCGACGGGATGCCCGAGTTTCACGACACGTTCCGGGTGGCGCCGGGCTCGTTCGCGAAGGCGATGGTCACCTACGACGCGCTCGCCGAGCTCCAGCGCAAGGATCCGCGACTCCGGATTCACTCGATCGCGACCGCGACGGACGTCAATGTCGAGGAGATTCGCCAGCTGACGACGTATCTCTACGAGCGCTGCCCGCAGATGGATCACCACAACCTGGCGATCATCCGCGGCGACCGCAAGAACCCGGCGTTGAAGACGCCCGATCTGACCGCCTACACGGCGCTCTACGACTACATCCGGCGGCTCTGGGCGCCCCGCGAGGAGGGACGCTACGGCGGCATCGTCGAACCGATGCTGCAATGGGCAAAGGTCGAGACGCTTCAGCGGCGGACGCAGGTCGCCCGCTGCAGCGCTGGTGTCCTGAGCGCGGTCGTCTCGGCCAACGGCGACGTGAGCGTGTGCGAGCTGCATGAGCCGCTCGGCAACCTGCGGCAGCAGTCGTTCTGGGAAATCTGGAGGTCCGACAAGGCGCGCGACCTGCGCGCGTCGATCGCGCGGAAGGAGTGCTACTGCACGACCGAGGTCTTTCTCTGGCCCAGTATCGTGTATCAGCCGACGCACCTGATACAGGCGATGGCCGGCGCGCGCGTCTGGCGGCGCGTTCGACCCCTCGCCGAAGGCGAGAAGATCGTTTTGCCGGTCGTGTGACGATTCTGGGGTCAGGTCTTGTATTGCGACATTCGTCGCGCATTGCAGGATTGCGTTCCAGTGTCGAAATACCCGGCGAATGTCGCAATACAAGACCTGACCCCATGACCGCGGCGACCCGCCTGCATCTCGTCATCAGCGGCCATGTGGACCACGGCAAGAGCACGCTGGTCGGCCGCCTGCTCGCTGACACGAACTCGCTGCCCGACGGCAAGCTCGATCAGGTGCGCGCGCTCTGCGAGCGCACGTCGAAGCCGTTCGAATACGCCTTCCTGCTCGACGCGCTGAAGGACGAGCGGGCCCAGGGCATCACGATCGATGCGGCGCGCGTGTTCTTCAAGACCGCGACGCGCCACTACATCATCATCGACGCGCCCGGCCACATCGAGTTCCTGAAGAACCTGATCACCGGGGCGGCGCGTGCCGAAGCGGCGCTGCTCGTGATCGACGCGCACGAGGGCATCCAGGAGAACTCCCGGCGCCACGCCACGATGCTGTCGATGCTCGGCATCCGGCAGCTGGCCGTTGCCGTGAACAAAATGGATCTGGTCGGCTACAACCAGGCGACCTTCGACGCCGTCGTCGCCGAGTTCGGGAAGTTCCTCGCGCAGCTCAAGGTCACCGCGCGCACATGGATTCCGATCTCCGCCCGCGGCGGCGCCAATGTCGCACGACGCGCGGCGGACATGCCCTGGTACACCGGACCGACCGTGCTCGACACGCTCGAAGCGTTCCAGCCCGAGCCGCCCGCCGAGCACCGGCCGTTCCGTCTGCCGGTCCAGGACGTGTACAAGTTCACGAACTTCGCCGACGACCGCCGGATCATCGCCGGCACGGTGGACTCGGGCCGCGCCGGCGTCGGCGACGAGCTCGTGTTCTACCCCTCCGGCAAACGAGCGCGGATCCAGTCGATCGAAGCGTTCAGCGCGGCCGAGTGCCGTGCCGTCCGGGCCGGAGAGGCCACGGGCCTCACCGTCTCGCCGCAGATCTACACGAGCCGCGGCGAGCTGGCGGCGCGGAGCGACGAGCCGCCGCCGAGCGTGACGTCGCGGGTGCGGGTGAACCTGTTCTGGCTGGGCCGTTCGCCGCTCGCGCCGCGGAAGGACTACATCTTCAAGCTGGGCACATCGCGCGTGCCGATGCAGGTCGAGGCGATCCATCGCGTGATCGACGCCTCCGACCTCGGCGACACCGGCGCGCTCACCGAAGTCCAGCGCCACCAGGTCGCCGAGTGCACCCTGAAGCTGCACCGCGCGATCGCCTTCGACGCGGCGGCCGATCTGCCCGCCACCGGCCGATTCGTCATCGTGGACGACTACGACATCCGCGGCGGCGGGATCATCGCCGAGCCGCTCCCCGATCGCGACGAGCACCTGCGGAGCCAGGTGCTCCTCCGGAACGCCAAGTGGATCAGCAGCCACGTCTCGCCGGAGCGGCGCGCCGAGCGCTACAGCCAGCGGCCGACGCTTCTGGTCGTCACCGGCGATACGAACACCGACCGTAAAGAGCTCGCGCGGCAGCTCGAGGTGAAGCTCTTCGAGGAGGGCCGGTTCGTCTATTTCCTGGGCATGGGCAGCGTGCTCTACGGCGTCGACGCCGACATCGAGCGCGGCCGGGAGCAGCGCCGCGAACATCTTCGCCGGCTCGCCGAGATCGCCAACATTCTGCTCGACGCCGGAATGATTCTCATCGTGAGCGCCGCGGAGCTGACGCAAAGCGACCTGGACGTGCTGACAACCAGCCTGCCGCCCGAGCTGGTCTCGACGGTGTGGGTGGGCGACCAGGTCACGACCGATATCCATTGTGACTTCGTCCTCACCGACGAGGAACGGGAGCGGCGCGGCGCGGATGCGCTCAAGACGCTGCTCGAGGATCAGCGGGTCATCTTCAAGCCATGGTAGGCGTGCCCATGTCGCTGGTTGGCGAGAGCGAGCTGCTCGAGCAGATGATCGACATCGCGCGACGCGCCGGCGACGGCATCGGCCCGGCCGGACCGGTCCGCGCCGACCGGAAGGGGGACGGATCGCCGGTGACCGCCGCCGATCGCGCCGCCCATCGGCTGATCGTCGACGCGCTCGAGCGCATCGACCCGTCCGTCCCAATCATCTCCGAGGAGTCTGGCGTGCCGCCGATGGCGGAACGCGCCGGCTGGACGCGTTTCTGGCTGGTGGATCCGCTCGACGGCACGAAGGAGTTCATCGCGGGCCTCCCCGACTACACCGTCAACGTCGCGTTGATCGAGGATGGCGCACCGGTGCTTGGCGTGGTGTACGCGCCGGCGCGGCAGGTGATGTATTACGCGTCGAGGCTGGCGGGGACCTGGCGCCAGGAGCAGGACTGCGCGCCCGTGAGAGTGTTTGCGCGGCCGCCCGCCCCGGGAACGCCGCTTCGCATCGTCGAGAGCCGGGCGCACCGATCGGCGGAGCTCGACGCGTTCGCGGATCGGTTGCCGGTCGCCGAGCGGGTGTCGGTCGGCAGTTCGCTGAAGTTCTGCTGGCTCGCCGAAGGCCGCGCGGACGTGTACCCGCGGTTCACGCCGATCATGGAGTGGGACGTCGCCGCCGGCGATTGCGTGTTCCGCTGGTCGTCCGCGACGGGAACGCCGCACTTCTCACCGCTCACATACAACAATCCCGATCTGCGGATTCCGGGCTTCGTCGTCGGGTTCATGCCGCCGCCGCCGGCGGTGGTCTGGTTCACGGGCTTACCCGGGGCGGGCAAAACGACGATCGCGCGGCTGGTACACGCGCGCCTCGCGCGGCTTGGCGCGCCGGTCGAGATGCTCGACGGCGACGAGATTCGCGCGATCTTTCCGAACACCGGGTTTTCACCCGAGGAGCGCGACGCGCACATCCGGCGTGTCGGCGATGCCGCAAGCCGGCTCGAGCGCCACGGCGTGACGAGCCTGGTCTCGCTGGTGTCTCCGTACCGGCAGTCCCGCGACTTCGTGCGCGGTCTCTGTCGGCGATTCGTCGAGGTCCATGTCTCCACGCCGCTCGAGGAGTGCGAACGGCGCGATCCGAAGGGTCTCTACGGACGCGCGCGCGCGGGTCAGGTCGGCCGGTTCACCGGCGTCGCCGATCCGTACGAACCGCCGGCGGCCCCGGAGCTGACCATCGACACCCGGGGGATGACGGCAGACGGGGCGGCCGATCTGGTCTTCCAGTATCTGACCCGGACGGCAACGGCCCAGGCGGAACGGCGATGACGGCCGACCAGCTCGATCAGCTCGAGGCGCGGAGCGTGCACATCCTCCGCGAGGCATACGCGACGTTCAAGCACCTCTGCATGTTGTGGTCGATCGGCAAGGACAGCACGGTGCTCCTGTGGCTCGCGCGCAAGGCGTTTTTCGGTCACGTGCCGTTCCCGCTCGTGCACATCGACACGTCGTTCAAGATCCCGGAGATGATTCAGTACCGCGACCGGCTGGTGGCCGAGTGGAAGCTCCAGCTCCTCTACGGCCAGAATGAAGCGGCGCTCGCCGCTCGCCAGACGTTCCCGGACGGGAAGGTCGATCGCCTGGCGTGCTGCGGGTCGCTCAAGACGGCGGCGCTCAAAGCGACGCTCGACGGCACTGGTCCGCGCTATCGGTTTGACCACGTGACCGGCCGCTACGTCGCGGATCGCCATTCCGAGCCGTATACCGGCGTCATCGTCGGCGCGCGGTCCGACGAGGAAGGCAGCCGGTCGAAGGAGCGGTACTTTTCGCCGCGCAATCAGCATCACACGTGGGACATCGCGGAGCAGCCACCGGAGTTCTGGAACCAGTACAAGACCGAGTTCGCGCCCGGCACGCACGTGCGGATTCACCCGCTGCTCGACTGGACCGAGCTGAACATCTGGGAGTACATCGGCCGCGAGCACATTCCCGTCGTGCCCCTCTACTTCGATCAGGGGACGGGCCGTCGCTATCGCTCGCTCGGGTGCGCGCCGTGCACGTCACCGGTCGAGTCGACCGCCCGGACGGTGGAAGAAATCATCGACGAGCTGCGGACCGGCAAGTTCAGCCAGATCGCGGAACGGGCCGGACGGGCGCAGGACGCGCAGGATGACGGCGGGCTCGAAACGCTCCGCCGCGACGGCTACATGTAGACGGAAAGCCCTTGACGTGACGTGGTAGTCACGAGCCTTTCACGAGCGTCGGCGCAGCCGACCACGTCACGTCAAGGGCTTTCCGGTATTAGGAGGCGAGCGTGCCCTCATCGACGTATTCCGTGTCGGTCGTCATTCCGGTCTTCAACGAGGAGGCCGCCGTCGGCCCCGAGATCCAGAAGATCCAGCGCGTGCTGGAAGCCCGCGGAATCGCTCACGAGATCATCATCGTCGACGACGGATCGGCTGACCGGAGCGGCGCGCGCGCGGCCGAAGCGGGCGCGGGCGTCATCCGGCACGTCGAGAATCGCGGCTATGGGGCGGCGATCAAGACCGGTATGGCCGCGGCTCGCTACGACACGATCGTGATCACCGACGCGGACGGCACGTATCCGGCCGATGAAATCCCGACGCTGCTGGCGCACCTCGAAACGGCCGACATGGCGGTCGGCGCACGCACCGGTACCGAAGTACACATTCCACTCGTCCGGCGGCCGGCCAAGTGGGTTCTGAACTGGGTGGCCACACGCGTTGCCGGCCGCAAGATCCCCGACCTCAACTCGGGGCTCCGCGCGTTCCGCCGCGAGTGCGCCAACCAGTACCTCTCGATTCTCTCGAACCGCTTTTCGTTCACGAGCACGATCACGCTCGCGATGCTCGGCAACGACTATCGCGTCGTGTATCACCCGATCAGCTATTTCCCGCGCGTGGGCCGGTCGAAGATTACGCCCTGGCATTTCATGGACTTCATGATGCTCGTGCTTCGCCTGGCGGTCCTGTTCCAGCCGCTTCGCGTCTTCGTGCCGCTCGCCACGGCGTTCGGCGCCGTGGGCGTGCTCAAGGCGGTCTACGACGTCATCACGTTTTTCCCGCGCACCCGGCCGCAGGATCTGGAATCGTTCTTCGTCCAGCCGCTGCTCTCGACCACCGCCGTTCTGTTCATGGTCATCGGTCTGCAGCTCCTGGTGCTGGGCCTGGTTGCGGATGCCGTCCTGCGCCGATTTGCCCAGTACCAGGTGCCGGTGCCGTCGCGCGCCGTGACGGTCGAAGCACTGGTGCCCATGAGCGGGCAGCCGGTCGCGCGCTTCAAATGAAACGAGAACACGACAAATGGCCTGCGCGCCCAGCCGGGACCAGATGGGCCACGATTGCCGGAATATCCGGAGCGGTTGCGCTGTTCGGCATTGCGTGCGGCGCGGTGGGCGCGCCGCTCCCGGTGAATCGGTCCTGGCTCGTACGGCTCGGTGGATGCGGGCTCGTCGTGCCTCTCGCCGTCGTGACGTGGCGCAGTGTCAGAATGAATCGGGCCTGGGACGCCGTCGGCGTGCTGACTTCGACGGCGTTAGTAGGCGGCGTCTGGTTCATGTTTCTTGTCGCCGCGTACCGGGTGGCCTGTCTCCTGGCACTGCCAGTCGACCTGCTCAGCTATTCTGAAGCCGGGTTCGTCAACGACATTCTGCGCATCAGGCTGGGGTTGCCGATCTACGCCCCGCCTCTCGAGAACCAGTCAACGGTCTACACCCCAGGCAGTCCGGTGCTCACCGGCTGGGTGGCCGGTCTGTTCAGCGATTCCCTGGATATCCCGGTCTTGCGAGCCGTCCAGTTCGGATACGTGATCCTTGCCGCGGCCGCGGCCACGGCCGCCGCCGATAGGCTGGCCCGGCTGGTCACACCGGATCAATACCGGGAATCCTGGCGTTGGATTATCTGGTGGGCGCCGATGTTCTTCATGGTCGCGATCGACCCTCTCTTCAACCCGTACACGCCGTCGCTGAACAGCGACGGCCTCGCGCTCTGCGTGTCGATGATCGCTTTTTTGCTCATGACGCAGCATGCCCTGGCGCCACGAGACTGGCACCTAGTCGCAATGGCCGTCCTGCCGGCGGCCGGTTTCTTCGTGAAGCAGAACCTGCTGGCATGGGTCGGGTTGTTCAGTCTCTATCTCCTGCTCGCGCGGGAATCGCGTTTCCGCGCGGTGGTCATCTTTAGCGCAGCGGCGGGGCTGCTCGGATTGGGCGCAATTGCAGCGGCGTACTGGCTGTGGGGACCGGATTTCTGGTTCTGGGCCTTCACTAGCTACTCAGCAAAGGCGATTTCACTGCCGAGGAGCGGTCAACATCTTCTGGCCGCTGGCAGTTACCTCGCGTTGGGCCTGGCTGCGGGCTGGATGCTGCTGAGGCGACCTCTCGAAGGCGGAGATCGGCGAGCGATGGCGGCGTGGGTGGTCTGGCTGGCGCTTATCGTCTTGCAGGCATATACAAGCGGCTTTGCGTGGGCGCTGAATCACCTCGGCCCGTCGGTCCTGATGGCCGCCGTCTGGTTCGCCGTGACAGCAGTGAGCATCTGGCCGCGCGAGAACCAGTTCCACGAGACGTGGCGCTTGGCAATCGGCCAGGGACTGGCAACTGGGCTCGTGCTGGGCGTGCTGGGAGGCCTCGGATTTGCGCGAGAGCCCCGAACCCCTGTACCGCGCGATCTTCCGCGGTACGTGGCTGCCATTGAAGCCGAGTTTGCCAGGGCGGATCCGTCGCGTATCCTCATGGACCAGGGCTCATGGATCTACGCACAGCGGCGGATCGTCATGAAAGATCGCGGGTATGCCACGCACGTCCATCTCGAGCCGAACCAGCCGATCGCGCATGCCATGCTCGCCGACACGATTCACCGCATCCAACAGGGTGTCTACGACAAGATCCTCGTCCGAGAACTCGACGCCGGACGTAGCTCCTACGATTTTTTGAATCGCGGCACTGGACTCCGTGAAGCGATCCATCAGCATTACAAGGAGCTTCGCAGGATTCCTGCAGTCGAGAACGTGGGCGAGTGGTGGCCGCCGCACATGCTCGGCGAGGTTCAGGTGTTTGAGCGCCGAGGGGACGGTCGATAGCGTTGGAGACGAGCACACGGCGAGACGTCCTGATACTGGCGCTCACCGCCGCCACGTTGCGGGTCATCGTTCCCACCGGGTTCGGCATCGATCACTACGACGAGGGTGCCTATGCCATGACCGCGGCGGCGCTGGCCACAGGTGGATGGCCGGAGGAGATCTACCCGCTCCAGCACTATCTGTCCCCTCCGCTTTTCTTTGGGCTCGCCGCCCTTGTCATGCGCGTCGTCGGGACGACGGCCGTCAGCCTGTCCAGCGTCTCCGTGGTGGCCGGCATCGGTACCGTCGTGCTCGTGTATCTCGCCGGCCGACGGTGGTTCGGCCGTGCCGCGGCGGGCGCCGCCGCCCTTGCGGTAACGCTGTCGGACTTTCATATCCTCTACTCGAGGGCCGGACTCACGGATGTCTTGTTCGCCGGACTATTCCTTCTGGCGATTGTCCTGTTCGCGAAGGCCGAGGAACAGGGCAGCCTGCCGATCGCCGCAGTCGCGGGAGTCATCACAGGACTCGCGTGGAACACGAAATACCACGGTTGGCTCGCCGTTGTCGTGGCCGCGGTGGCTGTGCTGCCACGCCTCTTCGGGCCCAACCGGCGACCGTGGCGTCCGACGGTCGGCCGCCTCGTTCTCGCCGCAGCGATCGCCGGAACTCTGTATCTTCCCTGGGTCCTCTTTGTCGAGGCTCAGGAGGGTGGTTACGCGAAGCTCGCCGCCGAACATTCGCGTTTCCTGCGCCCAGGGCAAGCCTTCCAGAACGGGCTCGCGCAGTTGCGGGCCCAACTCTATTTGGAAGGCTGGACGGCTCGACTGGCTCCTCTCGCGCTGGTCTGCTGGGTCATGCTGACGAACCGCGCCACGCGACGCCTCGACTCGGTGTGGTACGGCGCGCTTCTCGTTCTTTCATCTCTGGCGCTGGGCGCCACCGCTGTCATCGGCCTCCTCGCGCTCGGTGCTGTCGCCATGCTCGTGCGCCGGCATGGCATCCGATGGGGGCCGCACTGGTATCCGATTGTCTTTTTCGCGCTATTTGCGGGACTCATGCCGCTCTACACCCCTTACCCGAGACTCCTGCTGCCATGCTTCGTGGCATCTACCCTGCTTGCCAGCGCCGCGATAGACGAGATGCTCGTCGCGGGCATGACCCCGCGGCTGCGAAAAGCAACGTGGGGTTTCTGCGCCGCTCTGACCGTCTTGATCTTTGCCCGCGGTCTGCCCGCCGGCGCTATTCCGTGGAGCCCGCGTGACGGACTCCAACTCGCGACCTTCGAACTCAACCGAATCGCGCATGACCCGGTTCCCATTGTCATCGTCGGCGAGCCCGGGGTGGTCTTTTATTTGCGCGCAATCGGGCGTGAAGCGTGGCATGCCAACAAGCCCGACGAGGCCCTGCGCTACGTACCTGCCGGCTCACCGTACTACCTCGTCGGCGGCATCTACAGTCGCAGGAACCGGCGCGTCGATCGGCTGGCCACCTGGCTCGAGCGCCACCCCGAAGCAACCCCTGTTGGCACGGTCCAGGTGACTGACATGAGCGATGTCCGGCTGTTGGACGACTTCGGACCGCCCGAGGCCCGGCGCTTCAGACTCGAAAAGCGGAGCGACTACGATCTTCTTGTGTATTACCTTGAGCGTCAATCGCCCTGACGTCCGCTTCGGCCCGCCGAAGTCCGGATGTTCACTCGGCCTGGTACATGGAGCCACTCGCACACGGAGGTATAGTGTCCGCTGATGAGTGAGGCTCTCCGTTTGCTCGCTCCCGATCCGGCAGGCGCGCTATGGCTGGGATGGCTGCTCGCGTTCATCCTGTTCGGCGACTTCTCCCGGCTGACCGGACCGCGCAATCGTGCGCTACTCGGGTTGCTGATGCTGTCGCCACTGCTGGCGCGCATCTTCGGATTCAACGACGCTGTGGGGTCGCGTCTAGCCGCATGGGTCTTCACGGCGGTCTACGTGATGACCGGCACCATCGCGGTTTGGGCGGCTGTGCTCGCATTGCGCCCCACGGTCGCCGTCTGGCGACCGAATCTCGATCACGCCGCTTTGCGCGCGCTGGTCGCGGCGCTGGTTGTCTTGAACGCCGTCGTCGTGTTCGGCCAGCCGCCTGATGACGCCGGGTACTACACGAATCTGGGCGCCCAGCGCTGGATGGAGACAGGAACCCTTCCCTACGGCGACCCATTGCTGAAAGGCCCCGATGCGCCGGCCTACGGCGCGGCCGCGACGTACGGACCGGTTTTGTACGCGGCCCACGTCCCGTTTCAACTCCTGCTTGGCGCCACCCGGAATCGACCGGACCTCAATCCCAAGGGCCCGTCGTACGTGCGGCCGCCCGTCATGGCCACGCAGTTGGCCTGTTTCACGTTCTACGTCGTTGGATTGGTGGCGCTGTATGCCGTCGTGCGCCGCTTCGCGGACACGAGCCTCGCGCTGGGTGCGGTCGCGCTCTTCGCAAGTAGTCCGTACGTTCTCGGCCTCGGTGGGAGCAGGGAAGTCATCACGGGCCTGCCATTTATTTCGCACATCGCGCCGTCAGCAGTCATGCTGGCCGCCCTTGCGCTGGTGTCCCGTCCCACGATCGCGGGCTCGCTGCTTGCGATCGCCGCCGGCATCCTGTTCTTTCCCGTCTTTGTATTCCCGCTGTGGCTGGGTTGGATGATCGCGCACCGCGCCGGTGCGGTCCGCTTCACGGCCGGGTTTCTCGCGACGGGCGTGGCCATCGCCGCGTTTGTCGTCTTGTTCACGCACGCGCCTCCGGGCACGAGGGCGGTATCCCTGTTCCTGGAGAGTACCCTGGAGCATCAGGAGGGTGTCGGTCCAAAAGCCTACGGCGCCAGTCAGTTCGGGTTCTGGGGAACCCACCCGAACCTGGCGGCGTTCTGGCAGACGCCCTTGTTCGGTGGAACCTCCCTCTTCAAGCCGACGTTCATCGTGTACGCCATGCTCGCCATTGCGGCCTTCTTCATTCCACTTGCTCGGCCTCGATCGATCGTGCAATTGGCCGCGCTGACTGCGATGCTGACGGCGGCCGTGCAGCTCTGGAAGACGCACGCTGCCGGATCTTACGTCGAGTGGTACTACCCGTTTCTTATCGTCGCGCTTCTACTGGCTGGCCAAGATGCCCGCTCGCCCGCCAGGGCCTGAGGCCGCATGTACCTGTCGCGCTGGCAAGACCACTCGTCCGTTCCCGGCGCCGAACCGCGCCTTGAAGTCGTGTTGTTCTTTCAAAGTCGTCCGGAACGTCGCACACGAGAACGGCTAGGCCGGCCCCAGGGACAGGGAACATTCCTGTGCAACCACTGTCCGCCGGGGCTAACACCCCGGCCAACATCTTTCTAGACGACGAAAGGAATAAACCGCTTGCTGGTCTTGCAGTACTCCCGGTAGCCGGTAAGGGACTGCTTGAGCAGCTCCTCCTCGCGGACCGCTCGGGAGAGCACGACCGGCGCGAGGACGATGACGCCGAGCACGAGCCAGGAGTTGAGAGCGAGCTCAAGGCCCGCGAGGAGCAGCAGATCGCCCACGTAGATCGGATGCCGCACGTAGCGATAGAGGCCGTGGTTCACGACGGTCTGATGCGAGAGCACCTGCGCGGCTTCGATGTCCGACCAGTTGCCGCCGAGCTGCACGCGGCCGGCGATCGCGACCGCCAGGCCCATCGTGTATATCGCGACGCCGGCGGCGAGAAGCCCCTGAGGATCGGCGGCAATCGGCAACCAGTACCAGGGGGTGAGTGTCTGGAGAAGAATTCCGCCCAGGACGAGCATCTTGGCCAGCTTGGCCGCGCGGACGCGCAGGGGCGCGTCGCCCATGGCCGCCTTGGCCGACGTCGATCGCTGGTGGCGTTTGAGCCGCTCCCACACCAGCTTGTGCGCGACGAGTCCGGCGAAGAGATACGCGCGGATCAGGATCATCGGCCGCCTCCGATCTGCCCGGTCCGCGATTTCCCCCGCCGCCGGCAGACCGTGACGTCGCCGCCGCCCAACGTCCCGGGAAACACCCGGACGACTTCATAGTCCCGTTGAATCACATCCCATATCTCGGGCAGATAGGCCTTCATATGCACCGGCAGCGTGTACACGAGCCAGACGCTCTGATGCCGGTCCTGAATCGCCTCCAGGTCCTCGCGCTGACGGACACTCGGCCAGTCCGGTGCGTAGTAGCGGCGATAGGCGGCACCGGCCAGACCGACGGCCGCGACCTCGTCGCCCGGCTGCCGGGCCTGCTCGACATATTGCCGCGCGCCAGTGAAGTCCTGCTTGGGCAGATAGCAACGTGGCAGCGTGGACGCCGAGAGACCGACACCGATCACGCAGACGGCTGTTCCCACCGAAACCGCCAGCCGCTGAAGCCCGGATCGGTGCAGTCGCGTCAGGATCCACTCGGGCACCACCATCAGTCCCCGTACCGTGATCAGCAGCACGAAACCCATGCAGAAAAAGAAGAACCGCGGCCAGAGGTTGTGGCCGAGCGCGAGCATCGTCGCGCCGCCGAGCACACCGGGCACGACGAGCAGGACCGCGTCGCGCCAGTTGCGTCGCACGTAGCTGCCGAAACCGGACGCGGCCACAACGACGCCGCCGAGCACGACGACGCTCGCCAGTCCGCCGTCGCCCAGGCGCCGCACCGTCTCGATGAGCACCCACATCGGACTGACCCATTCGGATTCGAGCGACACCTCGTGCAGCGCCGACCGCAGGAATTCAGGCAACGCGAGTGCGTGGGCCTGCAGGGTGACGGTGGCCGAGAACAGCCAGGTCACGGGTGGTTTCCACGGCCATCCCGCATCGAGGTTGCCCGCCGCGACGTCCTGTTCCGATGCCTGCCGGGCGGCAAGCCGGCTGAGATACACGAGCCCGTGCGCCGCGACCACGAACACCATCGTCATGTGGATCCAGAGCCCGAGCGACACGGCCGTGCCGTAGGCGACCCAGAGCCGCGATCTCCCGCGCGCCATCGCCTCGATCCACAGCCAGGTGCTGAGGATGCTGAAGAACAGCAGCCCCGAGTAGCCGCGCGCGTTCTGCGAAAACCACACGTGGTGGTAGGAGAAGGTCATCAGCGCGCACGCGAGCAGCGCCTCGCGCTGACCCGCCACGCGGCGTCCCAGCATAAAGAGCGCCCAGATGCTCGCGACGCCGAACAGGACCGCGGGCAGCCTCGCGGCCGCGAAGCTCTCGCCGAACACGAGAATCGCGCCGCGCGCGAGCAGCGAATAGAGGACGTGCTGGTTCTGCGACGGAAACGTCGCGATGATTTCGGAGAACGGCAGTCTCAGGAAATCGGTCAGCGTCAGCACCTCGTCGAGCCAGAGGTCCGTGTCGAGACGCCAGAGCCGGAGCGCGAGGCCGACCACGCAGAGCAGGCCGACCATGCCCCACACCGCCGGCGACGAGCGGCGTTCCACGCTGGCGTCTGCACCGGACGGCCGATCGATCGACGCGCGATGACGTGGGATGTACTGACGCCGTGGAGGGCTGCGCCGCCTCATCCTGAAGAGACCGAACGCGACGAGACTCGCTCCGTGAAAGAGCAGCAGCGCGCGGAAGAGCGTCGGCCCCCAGGCGAGCGCGCCGTTCGCACGACCCAGAAACGCGAGCTCGAGCGACGCGGAAGACGTCGCGACCGCGACGGCGATCAAGGCAAGACCAGCGAGGATGGACACGAGAGCCGCGGCCGCACGAGGCAAGACGATGGGTCCCTCCTGGGGTTGTGGCGCGGACGGGCGTGCTGCGGTCGGCCGGAACTACCGGAATGGAGATCTTACCACCGTGCCGCATGACGGCCTGCGGAAGCGCAGTTTTGTCATCCGGTACCTCACGCTGTTCGGCGGCGAGGCCGGCAGCAAGCTCTGCGTCCTTCTCGCGTTCGCGTACCTCGCGCGCGTGCTGGGACCACGCGACTTCGGCGCGATTGAGCTCGCGCTGTCGATGACGATCTTCTTCGTGCTCGCGGCCGAGACCGGGCTGGGATCGTACGGCGCGCGCATCGTCGAGACGGCGCCGCACCGCGCCGCGGAGCTGATCGCGCGGGCAGGGCTGCTTCGCGCGATGCTCGCGCTCCCGGCCTATGCGATCGTGCTCGCCCTGTCGATCCAGCGTGGCACGCCCGTCCTTGCGCTGTACGGTCTGACGATCCTGCTCACGCCGTTCAACACGCAGTGGGTGTTCCAGGGGCTCCGGCAGATGCAATGGGTCGCGGCGGGCAGCCTCGCCCGGTATGCGACGTTCGCGCTGCTGGTCCTGTTTCTCGTCCGGCCAGGATCCGACACTCGTATCGTGGCGGCAGCGGAAGTCAGCGGCGCGCTCGCGCTGGCCCTCTTCAACACGGTGCTGCTCTCGAGCGTGCTGAAGATCCGCCTCGACTGGCGCGGCGCCTGGCACGGCGCGATCGACCTCTTCCGGCAGGCCTGGTTCCTCGGCGCGAGCGACCTCACGTGGGCGGCGATGTGGTACTCGCCCACGATCATCCTCGGGTGGATGAATCCGGGCCGGACCGAACACGTCGCGTGGCTCGCCGCGTCGGTCCGGATCGTCATGGCGCTGCACGCGTTCGTGTGGCTGTACTTCTTCAACCTCGTCCCGAACCTTTCGAAGGAGCTCCACGAAGGACTCGACAGCTGGCGCGACTTGATCCATCGGTCGCTCTCGGTCTCGATGTGGCCGGCGTGCTTCGTCGCCGCCGCCGGCACGCTGCTCGCGCCCATCGCCATGCCCATGCTGTTCGGGCCGGCGTACGAACAAGCCGTGCTCCCGTTTCAGATCGTCATCTGGATGATTCCGGTGGCGTGGCTGAGCGGGCACTTCCGCTTCAGCCTGATCGTGAGCGGCCATCAGCAACTCGAGTTCATGGCGTCGGCCGTTGCCGGGCTGGCGACGGCGGTCGCCGCGGTTCTGGGCGCACGCGCGTACGGCGCGCCGGGCGCCGCTGCCGCGCTCCTCGCCGGCGGAGTGATCAACGCGGTCGTGTCCGGACTCGTGATGCGCAAGGTCATCGGTGCCGTCCGGTTGAGGGGCGCCGTCCCGGCGCTGGTAACCTGTCTCGTTTCGCTCCTGGTGGGCGGCGCGGCGAGCCCGCTGCTCGGCCGGATCGGCGGCGCCGCGCTTGCCGGGACCGTGTTCGCGTGCGTGATGGCCAGCCAATGGGATGTTTCGCGCCTCAGACGCGCATGGGAAGGACGGTCGAACTAGGCGATGCGCTCGAGTGTTGACAACCGTCGGGAGATGCTCCGCGCGTGGGCGGCGCATGACGTCGAAGTGTTCCGCGCCTTCGTCGAGACCGTGACGACGTTGACGTCTCGGCCGTTGAGCAGTCTGCGTGTCCTCGATCTCGGTTGTGGCGCGAACGCGCCCGTGACGGTCCTCCTGCATGCGTCCGGGTGCCGAGTGACGGGCGTCGATGCTTCGCTCGGACACCGGTGGGGCCTGGGCTTTCGGCCGAGCCGCTATGCCGCGTACCTGCGGGAAGCGGGTGCCCTGAAGACCCTGCGCAAGATGGCGGGCGAACTGGTCTTCGATCGCACCTATTTCCGTGAGCTCCGCGCAAGGACCCGACTGCCTTTGACCGACCGCGGCCTGGACTTGCGGACGATGGATGTGCAACGCCCGACCCTGCCGGAAGGGTCGTTCGACGCCGTGCATTCCAACGCGACCTGGGAACATGTGGCCGACGTGCGGGCGGCCACGCACATGGTGGCCGATGCGCTCACCCCGGGCGGCATCGCGTACATCGAAATCCATCTCTTTCCGTCGCTGTCCGGCGGGCACGATCTCCCGTGGATCGTCCCGGGCAAGACCATCCTCGGAGACGTCAAGCCGTGGCAGCACCTGCGGGACCCCGCGTGGAAGGCGCCCGTCTTTCTGAATCGACTGCGCGAACGGGACTACCGCGCGATCTTCGAAAACACGCCCGGCCTCACGATCGTTGACTGGCGTACGGAGTTCACGGAGGGACGGGACCTCCTGAGCCCCGAGGTCCTGAGCGCCCTTCCTGATTACTCGCCAGACGAACTGACCAAGCGCAGCATCATCGTCGTCGCGCGCAAGAACGCGTGAGCCTGATGCCGTCCATGTTTTTTCTGTCCGCGAATCGTGTGAAAGGAATGTGGGGGCGACGCCTCCTCATTCTGCTCGCCGTGCTTCTCGTCGCGCCCGTGGCATCGTTCCTGCTCGTGCGTGGAGTACTCGCCCTGGCAAACTGGCAACTCGAGCGCCGGTTCCCGCCGCCTGGTCAGATGATCGCGCTCGACAACCATCGCGTGCATCTCTTCTGTCAGGGCGCCAACGCGCCGACCGTGGTCATCGAGCCCGGCCTGGGTGTCGACTGGGTCGCCTGGGCGCCGGTCATCCTGGATCTGGCGCGTTCGGTCGAAGTGTGCGTGTACGACCGAGCCGGGTACGGCTGGAGCGAGGCGGGACCGATGCCGCGCACCGCGGAACGAAGCGCGGCCGACCTCCACCAACTGCTGGCCAGCTCCCACCACCGCGGCCCGTACGTGCTTGTGGCGCACTCGTTCGGCGGATATATCGCGCGCATCTATGCCAGCCGATACCCGGACAGGTTGGGCGGCGTGGTGCTGGTCGATCCGGCGGAGCGTGAGCCGGGTGACATCGCCAGGGCGCCCGAAAAGGCAATGGGGAGCCTGTGGAGCCTGAGCGGGCTCACTGATCGTCTCCCCCCGCTCGGCTGGGAGCGCGTGAAGCGTTTGCAGCGGGGCGAGGAAGCGTTGTCGCCCGACGTTCGGAAGCTTCCGGTCGCGTTTCGTCATCGAGTCGTGATCGCCTCGTCGCTCGATCAGCTCGCCGCGGAGTGGAGCGAGCTGGAATCCGTCCAGGCCAGTCAGGTGCAGGCGCGGGCAGCCGCCTTCCCGCGAGATGTGCCGCTGACCGTCATCACGCCGTTGTACTCGAGCGGGCGCGGAACCGCCTCGGCCATCCCCACCTCGGAGACGCGTCGCGAGCTTCACCGGAAGCTGGCCGAGACCTCGACGCTCGGCGCGCAGGTCTTCGCGGGCCAGAGCGGACACATGGTGCAGGTTGATCAACCTGACCTGGTCGCGACCACCATTCGCGGCGTTCTGGCGAGAGTCCGTCAGGAGCGCCAATGATCGCGCGGGACACCAACGGCCCTCTGGGCCTGACCCCACGCCAGATTGCCGTACGACTTTTTCTGACCTGCTGGATCGTGTACGCGCTTCACTTTGCGACAAACATCGTCCGCGAGATCTATCCGGCGCTCGCGATCGGCGACCATTTCTCGTTTCGCGTCGATGAGTATGCTCACCTCCATCCGGACCTGTTCGAGACGGAGGGACGCGGCTGGCACATCAATAACAATCCGGGCGTGTCGATGCTGGCGGCGATCCCGTACACGCTCGCCCGGCCGGTGATCGATCCCATCGTGCGGCGCGCCCAGCGCATGCGGGGCTCCGGCGCGCCGCCTCCCGCCTATGCCTCGCCCTGGCCGATGGCGCGCGATTTCTATGCGGAGACCTGGCGCCGGGGACTCGACCTCAAGCTGGGGCTCGCCGCTTTCGTCATGCAGGCGTTCTGCATGGCACCTAGCTCGGCCCTTGGCGTGGTGGTGATGTTCTTCGTGCTGCGGCGGCTGTTCGGTTCGGACCACCACGCGCTGTGGCTGGCAGCGCTCTACGCGTTCGGCACGCCGGTGTTCTTTCGGACGGGCTATCTGAACCAGAACATGATGCTTGGTCACATCGCGTTCCTGGGCTTCGTCGCATTGTGGAATCCGACCCAGAGTCCGACGTGGTCCACCCGCACGCGCTCCCTGCTGGGTGGGCTCGCCGGCGGCGCCGCGGTGTTGTTCGATTACAGCGGCACGGTCCTCCTGCTGGGGCTGTTCCTGTACGCGGTGCTCACGCGGCTGCGAGGCGGATCCGCGCGCGATGCCGCGGTCCACACGGGCTGGTTCGTGGTCGGTACGCTCGCGCCCATCGGCCTTCTGATGTTCTACCAGTGGCAATCATTTGGACACCCCCTCTATCCCGGGCAGCACTGGATGCCACCGGTGGCCTGGATTGACCATGGCTATCGGGGAATGAGCCCGCCGCAACCGGACCTGCTCATCGCACTTGCGTTCGATCGCCGGTACGGTCTCTTCGTCTCGTGTCCGCTGTTCTTGCTGGCGCTCGCGGCACCGTTCGTGAACCGTGGGGCCTCGCGCCGGCTGCCCGGCTTCGAGCTTGCGGCGCTACTCGGCTGCGTTGGGCTCCTCTGGCTGTTCTGCGGCGGCGTGAACTACGCGCGACTGCAATTCAATACGGGCATCAAGCATCTGGCGCCCATCTTTCCATTTCTATTCGTTCCGGTGGCGATCGTGCTGACGCGCCTGCCTCGTTCCGGCCGGTACTTCGTCGCCGTCCTGGCCGTCGCGCAGGCCTGGTGCCTGGCCATGTACCGCGATGTCGAGATCGGGCCCCTGGGAGTGCTGGACTCGGTCGCGCAGGTGTTTCTCGGCGGCTTTCAATTGCCGGCGCTCACGACCCTCTCGCGAATGGGTGGCGGCGTGTCCGCGTACTTTCCCAACGGCGTCTCGCCGTTGCCGCTGTTCGTGCTTGTCGCGGCGGGGCTCTATGGCATCTGGATGGCGCCGCGGCCTGGAACACCCGAGTAGCGGTCGACCCGACAACCCAAACACGCGATGCGTTCACTGTTCATCACAGGCGGCACCGGTTTCATGGGGCGGCGGGTCCTGCGTCAGCTCGTCCCCGCGGACTTCCGCGGCGTCGTGTGCCTTCGTCGACGGGGAGATTCCGACCCGCCCGCGGCGGGACCGATCGTTTCTGGCGTGAGCTACGTCCAGGGTGACCTGAGGAATCCCGAGACCTATCGCCGGCACCTCGCTGGCTGCGACACGGTGCTGCACCTGGCGGCCGCGACCGGGCCGGCGCCGCGCGAAGAGTCGATGGCCGTGAACGCGGACGGCACGCGCGCGCTGGTCCGTGAATCCGAGAAGGCCGGCGTGCGGGACTTCCTGCTTGTCAGCACCATTGCCGTGAAGTATCCGAACCCGGATCGGTACCCGTACGCTGGTTCCAAACGTCTCGCCGAAGCGGCGGTGCGTGAAAGCGGACTCCGTTACGCGATCGTCCGGCCGACGATCGTGATCGGCGACGACGCGCCGATCTGGCGCACGCTGGCCGGACTCGCGCGCCGCCGCGTTATCCTCATGCCAGGCACGGGACGGGTCCGGGTTCAGCCGATTCACGTCGATGACGTCGCGGCGCAGGTACTGACCCTCGTCAAGCAGGATCTTTTTGGCAACCAGATCTTTGAGCTCGGCGGGCACGAGTCGGTGACGTTCGAGGAGTTTCTCAGGAGGGTGCACTGGCTCGGCTCCGGCCGGGAGCCGACCGTTATCCACCTGCCGCTTGGGCCCATTCTGGCCACGCTGACGCTGCTCGAGCCGGTGCTGGACGCCGTGCTGCCGGTGAAGGCCGGCCAGTTCTACGCGTTCCGGTATGACTCGACAGTCGATCCCGGCGCCAGGCTTCCCACCGGGTCAGCGTCAAGTCTGGGCCTCGACGACATGATTCGGAGGTGCCTGGCCAATGGCTGATCTGGCGGCCAACGCCGAGCTGAACCTCGAGTGCGTCCGGTTTGCGCGCTACCTGACCCAGCAGGCCGTTTCGACGTACGTCCTGGGCAAATATCGCGACGCGCACGCGCGGCGGCCGCACCTCAGCACCGGCACGGCGCGGCGGTTCGATCGCCTGCTCGTCGTAGTCGCCCGAACGGGCGGGCTCGGGGCGTGGCTGGTGGATGCGTACACGGCGGTGTTCTTCAAGCGGGCCGTGGTCCGCCAGAAGTGGGTGCTCCTCGTCGCGATTCTCGAAAGCACCGCGCCGACGGCCGCGATCTTCGACGTCCCGGACACCGAGAACCGCGTGGCGCTGTTCGTGCGCCTCGCGGGACGCGGCATGGCCTTCGCGCTCGGTCTCGGCCTCTCGACCGTGATGTTCCTGCCTCTTCAACTTCTTCTCGCCGCGACGTCCCGCGGCAGCACCGGGCGCCGCGCATGAGCCGGATTGTCGTCGTCGGATCCGGCGCGAGCGGGGTGCACTTTGCGCTTTCGGTCCTGTCCAAGGGACACGACGTCGTCATGCTCGACGTCGGACGGGTGAAGCCACCGGTGGTGAATCCAGAGGACTCGTTTCTCGACCTGAAGCAGCGGCTCGACGACCCGGTCCGGTACTTTCTGGGCGCCGACTACGAAGCCGTGGTGTACCCGGGCTCGACGGGGGAGTACTACGGCTTCCCACCAAACAAGAGCTACGTGTTCTCGAGACCGCCCGCGTTCGTCACCCGGGTCTCGGGATTCGCGCCCCTCGCTTCATTCGCGCAGGGCGGGCTGGCCGAGGCGTGGACCGGCGGCGCGTATCCGCTCGACGACACCGATCTCGCCGAGTTCCCGTTCGGCTTTCGCGATCTCGAGCCGTTCTACGTCGAGGTGGCGGACCGTGTGGGCATCACCGGGGTCGCCGACGATCTCGCCCGGTTCTTCCCCGTCCACGATGGACTCCTGGAGCCGCTGCGGCTCGACCGCCACTCCGCGCTGCTCCTCGAGCGGTACGCGCGCCAGCGCAGCGCGTTGAACACGGACCTCGGCTGCTACCTCGGGCGATCGCGCGTCGCGACACTCAGCGCCGACTGGCACGGGCGGAAGGCCTGCGGGTATCTGGGCAGATGCCTCTGGGGCTGTCCCACGGGCTCGCTGTACACGCCGCTTGCGACGCTCGACGCGTGCCGGCGGTTTCCGAACTTCACGTACACGTCAAACGTGTACGTCCGCCACCTTCGGGTGGGAACCGGTCGCCACATCGCGACCGCGGTCGTCGAGTCGAGCGACGGCCGCGAACGCACCGAGATTGCCGGCGATCGCTTCGTGCTGGCGGCGGGGACGCTGTCCTCGTCGAAGATCTACTTGCGCACGGTCAAAGAGGAGACCGGCGAAACGATTGCGCTGCGCGGCCTCATGGACAACCGGCAGATTCTGGTGCCGTTCCTCAATCTGTCGCTCGTCGGGCGCCGGTACGATCCCGACAGCTACCAGTACCATCAGGTCGCGATGGGCATCGACACCCCCGCGCTGCGGGGCTACGTGCACGGCCAGATCACGACGCTGAAGACGGCGCTTGTCCATCCGATCGTGCAGAACATGCCGATCGACCTCCGGACGGCGCTCACGCTGTTTCGCGCGGTGCGGGCCGGTCTGGGCGTGCTCAACGTGAATCTTCGGGATCATCGCCGGCCGGAGAACTACGTCACGCTCGGCGAGGATCAGCCGGACGCGCCGGCGCTGGTCATCCACTACACGCCGCCCGCATCCGAAGCCGACGTGATGCCGCGCGCGCTCAAGATCGTCAACACGGCGCTCCGACGTCTCGGCTGCGTCGTACCGCCCGGCATGTCGCACATCCGCCCGATGGGCGCGAGCGTCCACTACGCGGGAACCATCCCGATGACGATGACGAAAGCGGCGCACACGGCAACCCCGGATTGCCAGAGCTCGGAGTATGAAAATCTGCATTTCGTTGACGGCACGACGTTCCCGTCCTTGCCGGCGAAAAACCTGACCTTTACCCTCATGGCCAACGCGGTTCGCGTCGCGGCAAGGAGTTTTTGAGCGATGACGAGCGACGCGATCCGCCGCGTACCTCGCTTCGACCGCGACCTGCTGACGATGGCCGTCGTGCTCGGCTTCGGCGGCGGGCTCGCCGAAGGCATCAGCCAGATGGTGCTTCAGAAGCTCAACGTCCTGAACAACGTGTGGTACCCAATCATCTGGATTGCGGCGGTGTGTAACGGCCTCCTCGTCACCGGGGCGGGGCTGCTGTTGGCCGGGGCGTTGGCCTTCGCGCCGCGCGCGCGAACCGCGGCCGTGTTTCTCGTTCTCCTGCTCGCCTTCGCGCCCGGCATCGCGTGGCTGCTGAAGGAATGGATCCACCGCTATTCGATTCTCGTCCTGGCCATCGCGAGCGCGGCGGTGTTCACGCAGTGGATCGGACGTCACGACGACCTCGCCCGCCGCGTCTTTCGCCGGAGTGTGCATGGGACGCTCGCGGTTGTCCTGCTCACGCTCGTCGCGATCGAGGGTGGGGCCCGCGTCACCGAGCGCGTCCGGACCGCGCGCCTTCCCGTGGCCGACGCCAGCGCCCCAAATGTCCTGCTGATCATCATCGACGCCCTGCGCGCCGATCGTCTCTCGGCGTACGGCCACGGACGGCCGACCAGTCCGGCGATCGATCGAATGGCGCACGAGGGCGCGCTGTTCGAACAAGGCTTCTCGACGTCCAGCTACACGCTGCCGTCGCACGCCTCGATCCTGACGGGCCTGTATTCGTACCAGCACGGCGTCGAGTGGGGCTCCTCGCACCATTGGGTCAAACACGCGACGCTGCCGGAGCTGCTGCAGGCGCGCGGCTACCGCACGGGCGCGTTCTCTGGAAACACGTTCTGGTTTACCCGCGAGCATGGCTTCGGCCAGGGATTCCTCCACTTCGACGACTTCTTCCATTCGTTTGCGGACATGGCGCTGCGGACAGGCTACGGCAAGCTGGTCGCCCGTCAGGTGCTGTGGCGCGTCGGCTATGAAGACATTCCGGCGCGCAAGCGCGCCACGACGACCAATCAGCAAGTGCTGCGATGGCTCGCGCACGATCAGAGCCACCCCTTCTTCGTCACCATCAACTACATGGACGTGCACGACCCGTACATCCCGCCGCAGCCGTACCGAAACCGCTTCGCCAGCCGGCCCGACCCGGGCGGGCTCCTGAACTGGGAATTGCACGTGCCGGAGACGCTCACGTCGGAGGAATTGCAGAGCGAACTCGACGCGTACGACGGATCGATTGCGTACGTGGACGATCAAGTGGACGCGCTGGTCGCCGCCATTCGCCAGCGATATCGGGACCGCGAGCTGCTGGTCGTGATCACGTCCGATCACGGTGAGGAGTTCGGGGAGCATGGCGGTTTTCTCCACGGCAGCCACCTGTATCGCGAGGCGATTCGCGTGCCATTGATCGTCTGGCAGCCTGGCCGCGTCCCCTCCGGTGCGCGCATCTCGCAGCCCGTGACGAACGCGGCCATTCCGGCGACGATCCTCGACCTCATTGGCGCGGCCGGCCCGCCGGAACTGGCGAGATCGCTTCGGCCGTTATGGACGGACCCGGCGTCGGCGAGCGACTGGCCGTGGCCGCTGATCGAGATGAAGCACAGGCCGTGGGAGTCCAATCGGCAGGCGGTTCATTACGGTTCGCTCCGCTCCCTCGTATCGCCCGAGCTGCACTACATCGACCATGACACCCAGGGTCCCCAGCTCTACGACTGGGTCAACGACCCGCGCGAGACGACGGATCTCATCAAACGACCCGAGATGCAGCCGGCGGTCGAGCGTTTCCGCGAGCGGCTGCCCGGCGGCCAACCTCGAGCCGATCGGTCGGCCGCCCTTCCGCGACGATGAGGTTTGCAGCGTCGTTCGCGGTGCTGTTTACGTTCTGCTGGCGCGTCGGGCGCCCGTGTGTGCGCGATCAGCGGTCCGCCAGGTCCGGGTAGAACCGGGCAACTGGATAGTCCCTGCTGGAAAGCTCCCTGCGGCAGTACTCGACGATGTGGGTACGGACCGCGGGGCGGACGTCGTCCTTGCGCGATTCGCTGCCGCTCGCGAGGAATTCGCCGCCCTCGGCCGAGAACATCGTCGGCGGCGCCATCTCGAAGAACTCCTCATGGTCTTTCATGTACTGGAAGCTGCACCGCTGGTCGACGCGCTCGCGCTCGCGTGGCGTCAACTCGATGCCGAGAAACCGCTCGATGCGCTCGCGCACGCCCGCGAAGTCCTTTTTCATCTCCTCGAAGTGAACGAACAGCACGTTCTCGCGGCGCGCGGCCCACTGCCACCAGCCGTCCACGTGGCGGGGCCAGGGCAGCCAGTACATCCGGTCGCTGCAGAACCAGTCGGCGAGAGTCGCGACGGGCGGCATGAGCGGGCCCAGCAGCGATCGGTTGTAGTCGACGATGCTCGCAAAGCAGCTGACCGGATGGCGCGTGACGTAGATGTACCTGGCGTCGAGACTGTACGGGCAGAGCGCGGTCGGCAGATGGCTCTTGATGATACGCGTCGGACGCTCGCCGACGAGCGGCGCGTCCTCCATCGAGACGCTGTTGACGGCGTCGATCCACGGACTGATCGCGTACAGGTGACTGCGCCGCGGATCGTCGAACTCGCCCTGGCCGCGTGTCACGATTTGGTAGACGAGCTGCTGCATCCAGGTCGTGCCGCAGCGCATCTGCGTCACGACGAAGACATCTTCCTTGCGCGGCTGATAGCGCTTCGCGCGTTCGAACACAGCGGCGCTGCTGACTTTCGTCGGCCCATACACGCCCTCGTACTCGAAGGCCGGCATGATGCCCTGACGATTTGCCGATGCCAGCAGCCGCACGATCGGTTTGACCGGAAACGAATAGCGCTGAATCTGCTGCTTGAGCCGGCGCCGCTCTGACACCGGCCGGCCGTAGTACGCCATCCCCCCGGTCTGTTCGGCTTCCCAACGCAGATACCAGGCGAGATAGGCGATCGCGCCGATCGCGAGCCCCGCCACCAGCGCGATCGCGATGATCCAGACCATAGAATCAGGGAGCGGTCGAGCCGCGAACGGCGGCGTGCACGGAGATGTTCGTCAGGCCGGGGGGATGATGTCCGACGATCGGACTTCCTCGACGACGTACATCGGCCGCGGCTTGACTTCGTTGAAGATGCGACCGAGGTACTCCCCAAGAATCCCGAGGCAGATGAGCTGCACGCTGCCGAGGAACAGCATGGCGACCATGATCGTCGCCCAGCCGTCGACCGTGACCCCCATCAGCTTCTGCACGAAGACGCTGATCAGGTACAGCACGGCGAGCAGCGCCGCCGCATAGCCGGTCCAGGTGGCGATCTTCAGGGGCGCCGACGAGAAGGACGTGATGCCGTCGAACGCGAACTTGAGCATCTTCCGGTACGGGTATTTCGTCTCGCCCGCGTACCGCTTGTCGCGGCTGTAGGTCACGCCGGTCTGTTTGAACCCAATCCAGCTGACGAGCCCGCGAACGAACCGGTCCTTCTCACGGAGGCGGCGCAGCTCGTCCGCCGCGCGGCGGCTCATCAACCGGAAGTCGCCGACGTTGGCCGGAATCTGCACGTTGGTCAGCCGCCGCAGCAGACGGTAGAAGATCGACGCCGTCATGAGCTTCATCGGCGTCTCGCCGTCGCGCTCCGATCGGACCCCGTAGACGACGTCGAACCCGGCACGCCACTGGTCGATCATCGACCGCACCACCTCGGGCGGATCCTGCAGGTCGGCATCGATGACGATCACGCAGTCGCCGCTCGCGTGGTCGACGCCGGCGGTGATCGCGATCTGGTGACCGAAGTTCCTGGAGAACTTGACGAGCCGCACGCGCGGATCGGCCGCGGCAAACGCCGTCAACACCCGGTACGTGTCGTCGGTGCTGCCGTCGTCCACGAACAGCAGCTCGTAGTCGCAGTCAGTCAGCCCGCCGAGTGCGGCGGTCGCCCGCTCGTAAAACGTCGCGATTACTTCCGATTCGTTGAAAACCGGCACGACCATCGACACGAGGCTGCGCCGCCCCGCGGGCACCTCGCCGGTCTGCGGCCGGTGCGACGCGAGGTCTTCGGAGATCGACCGTGTTGCCACGGTGCTCGTGGCGCCGGTGGGCAGCCGAAGCTGCGGCTCGAGCAGACCCGCTCTAAGCTCGGTCTTCAATGGGAGGCTTTCCCTCTGAGGTCGGCGGCCGACGACGAAATACGCCGAGGCACATCGCGACGAAACCCACGATTCGTCGCCAGAACATCAACGCAACCGCGGCGATCGCGCTGAGCACCGAGGCCAGCGGCATGATCTGGTCGGGCCCGATGTACAGGAACACGGCCGGCGCCCGGGAAACGAGCTTCGCAATCGCCTGAGCCGAGATCAGGCTCTCCGGACCGTGCGGGACGAAAATAGGCACTCGTTGCTCCGATAAAAACGGGGCCGCCTGGCCCCATCGCAGGCTTCGATATTGGCAGTTTCGTGCCAAGCGCCGTTCGGCCAAACACTAGGAAAGTCCGTGAAATCGGGGTCTCCCGGGCCCGGTCGGCCTACGCAAGGCGAACAAAGTTCCGCATCGGGGAGACTTCTGGTCACGTACGGCCGGTGAGCGTGCCGACGACCTCCCCGGCCACCCAGGCCGTCAGGAGGACGATCACGGCCGGGCTCACCTTGGCGAGTCTCGCCAGGGAGCCACCTTTGGCCACCTGGTCGCGAACGATCCGCGCGAACAGCAGGCCCGGCGCCAGCGGCGACGCGAGCACCAGCACGGCGCGCCTCGCTGGAGACGCCTCGCGCGCGCGGAGCGTTCCAAAGAGCCGGCCCCACGCCACACGCTCGCGAAGCAGCGATCCCAGCGACAGATTGTCACGCATCTGATCGACGATGAGATCCGGCGACGCGAAAAGCGATTCGCCGCTGCGCTCGAGTGCCCAGTGGACGAGCGGCTCGTGAAAACGTTCCTTCCAGATTTCGCGGGTCTGCTCGATCGCGCGGCGCTTGTAGACGACGTTGACGTCGGAGACCTGCGAGCGCGGTCCCGGGGCAAACGGCCGCTGATAGCGGCCGAAGTCACAGAGGTAGACCGCCCAGTTCAGCGCATGGTCGCGGCCGTTTTCGATCGCGCCGCCGATCGCCAGGTTCGGGTGCTGCTCGTGCACGCGGCAGGCGGTCGCCGCCCAATCCGGTCTCGGCACGCTTCGATCCTCGACAATCGCGATGAGATCGCCACGCGCCACCGCGAGGCCCGCGGCGCGCCGCCGGTCGAACCGCTCGTGCTGCGCGGCGTCCGGGCGCGCCTCGCGTTCCGTGTCGATGCGCCCGAGATCCACGCCACGAACGGTGACCGGTCCGGCGCGGCGCGCGGCGTCGTCGACGATCGACCGGACCGGCGCGATCGACGCGTCGTACGGAATCAGGATCTCCATCGCCGGCGCCCGCGCCTGCGAGAGCAACGCGTCGAGGCAGCGCCGGAGCGTCTCACCGCCATCGACGACGGTGAGCACGACCGACAGGAGCGGTCCGGAGGTTGCGCGCGGCGCGGCCGATGTTTGCGGCTCCAACAAGCCGTAAAGTACAGTACGTCACCGTCCTCGAACAGGCCAGATCACTCGAGGAGGAAGCACGCTCAAAAGTCGCTGGAGCTCACGGATAGTACCTCGGCCTACGCCGGCAGGCCCGTTGGAGAGATCTGCAATACTCAGCCGTGCCCTCGCGCGCGGCCCTCGATTCGTCCACGATTCGGGCCGCCACCGTCATTCTTGTCATCTTCGCCATCTACCTCTGGTGCACGTGGTCATTCATCGCCATCTGGTGGGGCGACTACGGGCTGTGGATGCACGAAGTCGATCGCGTCGCGTCCGGGGAGGTCCCCTATCGCGATTTTTCGTGGGAGTACCCGCCGCTCGCGCTCTACCTGTACGCGACCGCGGTTCGCTGGTTCGGGAGCGATGTGTCGGTCTTGTTGACGCTCTCGGCGGGGATCTGCCTCGCCCTCTTCGTCGCGTACCTGTTCTTCGTCCGATCGCTGGTCGATCGTGCGCTGCTCACGATGGTCGTCACGGCGACGCTGCTCACGAGCGTCGCGTATTCGTCGATTGAGTCCGAGACGCTCGCGTCCGGAATGTACACACCGGCCGCGCCGCTGGGCGGGCTGCTGACCTTGCTGGCGGCGCTCGTCTTCCTGCGGCTCACCGATCGCGTCGAGCCGATCGCCGTCGTCGTGCTTGGCGTGCTGCTGGCGCTCGCGGTGCTCGCGAAGCCGGATTTCTGGGTGCCGTCGGCGTGCATCCTCGCGTTTGCCGTGGTGCGCGTCTGGCGCGGCGCCGGACCCGGCCTGGCGCTCACACTCGGCGTGGTGTGCGCCGCCGTGCTCGCCGCCGGCGTCGGCCTCATTGTGGCGGCCGCTGGCCTCGACAATTTCCTGGCGGGCCTCAGCGGCTACACCGCCGCCACCGAGGAGGCGGGCCGCATGTTCCCGTCCTGGGAACGGATTGTCGGACAGCTCGTCCTGCTCGCCTCATTCTGCCTGGCCGTCGCGATCTGTCTGAAGCTGGGCGGAGTCGAGCCCCGGCGGGCGCTGACCCACGCCATCCTCGGTCTCGGCGCGGGTGTCGTCTGCCTCGTGGCCATCTACATCGCGGGCACGCTCCTGCACGTCTGGCCTGTCGTGACGTCAGGCCAGGCCGCACAGCTGCACGATCCGACCGCCAGCGCATTCCTCGGCGCGCGCGCAAACTGGCCGGGGCTCATCGCCCGCGCGGCGGGCCTTTTGAGCCAGCGGCTTCGGCTGCAAGCGTGGCCGCTCTTTTTCGCTCCGATCGCGCTGCTCTGGCTGCTTCGGCGCTGGCAGTCCTTCCCCGAGCGCCGGCTGCGGGATCTATGTTTCTTCCTGCTCTGCCTCAGCATCGCGGCTCGGGCTCGGCGCCTGTTCGAGCACGTGGACTGGCATCATTTCCTGTTCGAGGTCCCCGCGCTGCTGATCCTGCTGAGGCTCGCATTTCCTGGACAGACGCGCGCGGTGCACGCCGCGAGCCGAACGTTTGCGCTCGCGCTTCTGGCCGTGGGCGCGTTCTCGTTCGCCGACTGGACGCTCACGCCAGCGCTTGGCCTGCCCACCGTCGGCCGCGCGGCGTGGGGTCAGCCGACGATCGTGGACACGGCGCACGGGGCCGTGCGGTTCCCTGAGCAGGACGCCCGAGCGTTCAGAGACGTCGTCGGCTTTCTGAATCAGATCGATCCGTCGGGCACGGCGCCGGTGTTTTCGACCGGCACTCAGGGGGCGTGGGCCTACTTCACGGGCCGCCGGAATCCGACGCCGCTCACGTACGGGTTCTCCTGGTCGAACCGCGACCCGGAAGAGGTTGTCCGGAAGCTGCTGGCGGAAGACCCGAAGCCGATCGTCATCGACGAGGGCACGTACCGCCGCCCGGTGTACATCTTCCCACGGCCGGCGTTCGGATTCCGGCAATGGGAGCTGACGTACCAGGAGGCGTACCACACGCGGCGGGATCGGCCGTTGTACGAGCGGGTTTTCGCCCAGTACGAGCTCGTCGGGACCGCCGACGGCCGGCTGCGGTCGTGGTCGGTCTATCGCTGGAAGGGCTCGCGGCCGTGAGCGGACCGGCCGTCAGGCCGGGGTCGCGAGATCCGGATAGAACCGGCGCGTCGGGTACTCGGTCGAGGCCATCGACGCGCGGCAGTACTCGACGATCTGCGCGCGGACGGCTGGCGTCACGTCTCGAAGGGAATCAGGATCTCCATCGGCGGCGGGTCCGTCTGCGACAGCAGCACGTTTAGACAGCGCCGCAGCGTCTCTCCGCCGTCGACGACGGTGAGCACGACCGAGAGCAGCGGTCCGGAGGTCGAGAGCGGCGAGGCCGATGTTTGCGGCTAAAACAGGCGCTCAAGTACAGTACCTCGGTTGACGAGCGTCACGATTCTCGGCGCCGGACCTGCCGGGCTCGGCGCCGCACTCGGACTGGCTCGCGACGGCCACGACGTCACCGTCCTCGAACAGGCCGATCGCGTCGGCGGCAACGCAGGCAGCTTCCAGCTCGCCGGGCTGCAGGTCGACTACGGCAGTCATCGCTTCCACCCGGCGGCGGATCCCGACGTCCTGGCGCTCGTGCGTGAGCTCCTCGGCGACGATCTACTCGCGCGGCCGCGTCACGGCCGCATACGACTGCTCGGACGCTGGATCCATTTCCCGCTGAGACCGCTCGATCTCGCGTTGCACGCGCATCCGCGATTCACCGCGGGCGTGCTTGGTGACGCGGCGCGCAAGATGATCGGCGCGCGTGGAACCGGCGCCGGCGGCACCGAGACCTTTGCGAGCGTGCTCGAGCGGGGACTCGGCTCGACGATTTGCCGCGAGTTCTACTTTCCGTACGCGAGAAAGATCTGGGGCCTCGAGCCTGACGCGATTTCACCAATCCAGGCCTACCGGCGCGTCTCAGCTGGATCGATCGGCAAGCTCGTGAAACGTCTGATCCCGGGCGCGGGCGGCCAAGGCGCCCGCGGACGCAAGGGCATCTTCTACTATCCGCGCCACGGGTACGGCCAGATTTCGGACGCCCTCCGATCGGCCGCCGAGCGCGCCGGCGCGCGCATCAGGCTCTCCACCACCGCCAAGCGGATCGAACTCGGGACGCCGGACGGCCATCGCGTCGAGACGACGTCGGGCGGCGCCGTCGAATCCTCGACCAGCCAGCACATCTGGTCCACGATTCCGGTGACGACGCTCGTACGATTGATTGCTCCGTCGGCGCCAGTTGATGTTGTCTCCGCGGCCTCCCGGCTCGACCTGCGCGCGATGCTGCTCGTGTATCTCGTGCTCGGCACCGATCAGTTCACCGAGTTCGACGCCCACTATTTCCCCGGCGCAGATCTGCCGTTCACCCGCATCTCCGAACCGAAGAACTACGCCGCGCTCGACACCCCGCGCGGGAGGACGGTCCTCTGCGCCGAGATTCCGTGCAACCGTCAGGACGCGATCTGGTCGAAGTCCGACGAGGAGCTCGGGGCGATCGTCAAAGACGGCCTGGCGCGGACGGGCCTGCCCGTCAGGTGCCCGGTCGTCGACGTCGCCGTCAGGCGTCTCCCTGCCGCGTACCCGATCTACCGCATCGGCTACGAGCAGAACTTCGACACGGTCGACCGCTGGGTGAGTGGTTTGTCCGGCGTGCTTTCATTCGGCCGTCAGGGGCTGTACGCGCACGACAATACCCACCACGCCCTGTTCATGGCGCTAGCGGCGGTTGACTGTCTGAAGACCGGCCGGTTTGACGACGCGGCCTGGCAGCATTACCGGCGCATCTTCGAAACCCACGTGGTGGAGGATTAATTGCGGCCTTAAGTCTTCCAATTGGCGGACTAATTCCAGGCTTCATGGAATTTCCGCGACGCCGGCCCCCCACTTGACAGCCTCACATCAAGATCTGTCACGCAATAAACCACACACTATCAATTAGTTAAAGCCATTGCTCGTCTAAGGAACCGGCAGCGAACCCTGCCGTCCAATCGCGGCAAATGGGCCCGTGAGGGCAGTGTTCTTGCTCTCCCTTCAGGCTCCGGCCAGGCAGGCCCGGCCGGACGCTATGCCACTGAATTCGTGGGAGTTTCTCGGACTGGCCGCATGTGCCGTCGTCGCCGTGCCGATGACGCGCGGCTGGCTGCGGACCGCGATCTTCCTCGCCCTCAACCTGGCGTTCGTCTGGAGCTACTGGGGCCCTGCGGCCATGCCGGTCGGTTTGGCCTTCTGCCTGGCGGGCTACGCCGCCGCACGTTTCGTCCGAGGGCGCGGCACGGGCGTGCTCGTCGCGAGCCTGGTGATCCTGACCGCCGCCTTCGCCTACCTGCGCGGCTATACGCTCGGCGGGCCGTCGGCGCCGGCGGGATCGACCTCGGCCGGAATCATCGCGATCGCCGGACTGAGCTTTCTGTTCTTCAAGATGATCCATGTCATCGTCGACGCGGCCAGCGGGTCGATTGAAGAGCTTCCGCTCGGACGCTATCTGAACTACTGCCTGAACTTCACGACGGTCCTGATGGGACCGATCCAGCGCTACCAGGATTTCTCGGCGCAGTGGAACGGCGAGACGGCGGAGACTCCGCGGTTCGAGACGTATGTCGACGCCGCCAACCGCGCGCTCCGCGGTTTCGTGAAGGCGTTCGTGCTGGCGCCGGTGCTCGCGCCGTACGTGCTTCGGCCGGGCCTGCCGATCGAGCGGATGGGCGGCCTAGAGTTGTTGGTCGCCATCTATGCGTTCTACGTCTTCCTGTATCTCGATTTCTCCGGGTACTGCGACATCGTCATCGGCGTGGGCGGTCTGATGGGAATTCGACCGCCGGAAAATTTCCGGTTCCCGTTTCTCGCGCGTGACGTCAGCGCGTACTGGCTGCGGGTGCATCGATCGCTCACGACGTGGCTCACCGATTACATCTTCACGCCGTTCTACCGATTCGCGCTCGGTGCGGAGGGCATTGGCCGGTACGGCTTCCTGGTGCTCTCCGCCAGTCTGGTGCTCACGATGCTGGTCGCGGGTGTGTGGCACGGGACCACGCTGAATTTCGTGGTGTTCGGCCTCGTTCACGGCGTCGCTCTCGTCGTCGTCCGGGCCTACGAGCAGGTCATGGTCCAGCGCATGGGGCGCGCGGGATTCCGCAAGTTCGCTGAACGGCCTTTGGTCACGGCGGCGGCGGTGTTCCTGACCTACAACTTCACGTCGCTCGCGTACGTGTTCTTCGTGCTCGACGTCCCCGAAAGCGTGCGCGTCGTGGAGCGCCTGGCCGCGACGGTGGGGCTCGCGCCATGAACGGCCGCTGGCGCCTGGCGCTGAAACTTGTTTGGATGGCGACGTTGGTCGCGGTGCTCGTGCTGCTGAGCCAGGTTCGATATGACTTCGTCTATCAAGGCTTCTAGCACCCGCACGCGTCACGCGGTGGCCGCGCTGGGGTGCGCCGGCCTCATGTTCCTGGGCGTACACGTCGCGCTCGAGGGCGCCGCGCGGTTCGCCGAGCGCCACCTGGACGCGTATTTGTGGAAGGAGCAGGACTATCTGCGGCTCCTCTCGCCGGCGAATCACGCGGACCGCGGCGCGCGCCGGCTGCTGATTTACGGCCCGTCGGAAGGGCGTGAAGGCCTGCTGCCCGAGGAAATCGCCCGGAAGGTGCCGGGGCTCGAGCCGTACCAGAACAGCCAGAGTCTCGGTACGCTCGAAGACGGTCTCGTCGTGCTGCGCTATGTCGAAGGCACGTACGGACGCTCGGCGGTGCCGGCGGCGATTCTGCTCGGCATCAGCACGAGGTTCATCGGCGACTTCCGCACGAGACCCTCGCCGCTGTGGGAGGGCATCGACAGGTACAGCCCGTATTACCGCGTCGTGCGCGGCACGCACCCGCCGGAACTGGAGCCGCGAACATTCCTCGAGTCGTTCCAGCCGCGAGTCGCGATGCTCAGCCTCCAGCCGGACCGATACCGGCGCGGGCTCTTCGCCATCGCGAGCCGGACGGTCACGCGATTCGTGCCATCCCTTGCGGAGAACCGCATGAGCTGGGAGCCGATCTCCGCGTCGAAGCACCTGACCGGCAAGTACGACACTGAGCAGAACACGAAACGGTGGCTGACCAAGACGGGCAACGCTTGGGCGCTGGTGCACGCGTGGGATCCCGAGCTCGATCGTGAACGCGTGACGCGAGAGATCCGGCTCTACAAGGACTTCGCCTCGAAGCACGGCACCGAGCTCTATGTCGTCAACCTGCCGGAGTTGTCCTGGAACCGCGAGCTGTACCAACCAGGCCGGTACGAAGCCTATCTGCGCATCGTCAAGGCGGCCCTCGGCGAGACGCCCTTTCTCGACCTTCGCACGTTCCTGCCAGATGAGCTCTTCTTCGATGATTGCCACCCGACCTGGGATGGCGGAGTTCGGGTGTCCTCGGAAGTCGGCGCGTTCATCGCCGCGCACCGGCAGGGGCCGCGGCATGTCAGGAGCGAGCGATGACCGTGCGTGAGACCCGCTCGCGGACGTGGGCCGTGTGGCTCGCCGTGTCGGCGGCGATCGTCCTGCTCTGGATCCTCACGGCGGGCGAAGACGCCGAGTGGGCCCTCTGGCGCCACTACACCGCGGCGACGGCCCTGAGAAACGTCGCAGGCTCGGCCGCGCTGCTGGCGCTCGGCTACCTGTTGAGCTCGGGCCGAAGTCTGGCAGGTCGTCTCGCCCGCGTGGTGGCGATCTCGCTCGCAGCGGGCGGGACGCTTGCGGTCCTGGAACTGCCCGCGATTGTGCTGGGACATGACTACGGTCAGACGTTCGCCACGCGCGCCAACGACACCTGGCGCCAGCTCTCCAGCGGGCTCAATCGACGGGACGACGAGTTGATCCATGTGCATCAGCCTCATTCGCGGTTCCGCGGCAGCATAGGCGGGAACCTCGGGCGTCTGGGCCTCCCGTCTCCAGCCCGCTATGACGTCGACGTCGCCTACGACAAAAACGGCTTCCGCAACGACGTCGACTTCACGCAGGCCGACGTGGTCGCCATCGGCGATTCGTTTGTCGAGGCCGCGGAAATCGCCAAATCGCAGACCGTTGTCGCGGAGCTGGGGCGGCGTCTTGGCGTCACGGTCGCCAACCTCGGCCAAAGCGGCTACGGCCCGCAGCAGGAGCTCATCGTCCTGAAGCGCTACGGGGCGCCGCTCTCGCCGAAGGTCGTGGTCTGGTTTCTGTTCGGCGGCAACGACCTGTCCGATGTCGATGAATATGAGTGGCGGCGCGATCATCTCGACGAGTTCCTTGCACCGCCGCCGCTCGGCGCACGGACGTTCATGCGCAATTCGCTGACGGCGCTCGCGCGGCTCACGATGCCGACGCGGCGCACCCTCTCGGACGGCTCGCGCCGTCACGAAGTGACGTTCACGCGCGCCGATGGAAGCCGCGAAGTGATCTATCTCGACGCCCCCGAGAGCGAGTGGCAGGCCCACCAGTGGGACGTCACATCGAGCACGCTGTTGAACGCGCGGGACCTCTCCAACCGCGGCGGGGCCGAGTTCTTGCTCGTGTACATTCCGAGGAAGCTGCGCGTCTACCAGGGTTACCTCAGCGCAGCTCCGGACTCGTACGCACACAGCTGGCAGCTGAACAACCTGCCCGAAGTCCTGGGAGATTTCTGCAGGAAGCATGGGATCTTATTTCTCGACTCGACCGTTCCGCTCCGCGAGGCAGTCGCCTCAGGCGAGTCCGTGTACTTGCCGGACGACGTCCACTGGAACGCGGCGGGGCATCGAGTCGTCGCGGCCGCGGTGGCGGACCGCATTCACCAGATGGGCAAGCTCTCGACCACGAATCTTGGGGCGCTCCGGTGAGCGTGACCTCACCGTCATCCTCCGACGGGCTCAATCTCCAGGCGACTGACGCGTGGCGCGGCTGGCTCCGAGACTGGAGCGTGGCCGCGCACGACTACTCAACGCTCGTCCGGCTGAGCCGGCAGGGGGAAAAGCTCGCGACAGTGGCGGAGATCGAGCGACGGCTCGTTCCGGTCCGTCTGGCTGTTGTGAGCACCGCCACCGCCGATTTTTTTCTGCCGATCCTGAAAGGCGCGCTTCTGCGCGCGGGGCTGCGTCCGTCGTTGTATGTAGCGCCGTACGGTCAGGTGACGCCGAGCCTGCTCAGCGCGGACGGTCCGCTCGCCACCTTCCGGCCACAGGTGACGCTGATCGCAAACGCAACGGCGCACATGCCCGGGTGGCCGTCGCTCGACGCGTCGCTCGACGACGTGCAGCAGCAGGTGGACGACGTGTGCCGCTCGCTGCTCGACCCTTGTGCGGTCTTCCACGAGCGCACGGGGTCGGAAATCGTGCTCGACAACTTCCACGCCTTCAGCTGGCGCGCCTCAGGTAACTTCGGCGCAAAGCTTCCGGGAGATCCGACGACGTTCGTCCGGCGGCTGAACCTCGCGCTGGGCGATCGCGCGCCGCGCTTCGTCCACGTCAACGACGTCGCCGCCCTCGCCGAGCGCCGCGGCCTCGAAACCTGGTTCGACGAGCGCTACTGGTATCTCGCCAAGCAGGCCGTGTCCTTCGACTGCGTGCCGGACTACTGCCGCAGCCTCGCGTCGATCATCGGCGCGATCCTGGGCCGGTCGAAGAAGTGCCTGCTGCTCGATCTCGACAACACGCTTTGGGGCGGGGTCGTCGGCGACGACGGACTCGCAGGCATCCAGATCGGTGAAGGCAGCGGCGAAGGCGAGGCGTTCAAAGCCTTTCAGACGTACCTGAAGCAGCTCAAGGACCGCGGCGTCCTCCTGGCGGTCTGCAGCAAAAACGACGACAGCATCGCCCGATCCGCGTTCACGGACCATCCGGATATGGTCCTGCGGCTCGACGACTTCGTCGTCTTCAAGGCCAACTGGGAGCCGAAGTCGGGCAACATCCGCGCGATCGCCCGCGAGATGGATCTCCCGCTCGAGTCGTTCGTGTTCGTGGACGACAACCCCGCCGAGCGCGAGGAGGTGGCGCAGGCGCTGCCCGAGGTCACGATCCCCGCCATGCCCGACGACGCGGCCGGATTCGTGCGGGCGCTCGACGCCGAGCGGCTGTTCGAGGTCGTCGCGCTGACGACCGAAGATCTCCAGCGGACCGCGACCTATCACGCGCGCCGCGAGACGCTCGATGCCCTGGGTGGGGCGACCGACGTGGGGGCGTACCTGGCGTCGCTCCTGATGACCGCGTCCGTCCGTCCGTTCGAGCCGGTCTCCTTCGAGCGCATCACGCAGCTCGTCAACAAGACGAACCAGTTCAATCTGACGACCCCGCGCGTCGTGCCGGCAGAAATCGAACGGCTCGCGTCCGATCCACGCACCGTGACGTTTTCGGTCCGCCTGCAGGATCGGTTTGCCGATCACGGCTTGATCAGCGTGTTCTTCGCGCATGCCGACGGCCCGGCGCTCGTGATCGACGCGTGGCTGATGAGCTGTCGCGTGCTGGGCCGCGGCGTCGAGCGCCTCCTCTTCAATCACGTGCTCGCGGCCGCCCGCGAGCGCACCCTGTCCGAGATCGTCGGCGAGTACAAGCCGACCGATCGCAACATGCTGGTCAAGGATCACTACGCCGGCCTCGGGTTCACCCGCGACGGCGGCGACGGCACTTCCGAACGCTGGCGCCTGCGCGTGGCAGACGCCACCCCTCTCGAGAACTGCATCGACGCCGGAACGGCAGCACGCGAGCCTCGGGCCAGCCAATGACGGACGACCAGATTCTCTATCGCGTCGGCGAGATCGTGGCCGAGACCGTCGGGCTCGCGACGCTCGCGCTCACGCCGGCGACAACCGCGGCCGACGTCGAAGGATGGGATTCGCTCGCCAACGTGCAGATCATCGTCGCGATCGAGAAACGGTTCGGGATCCGGTTCCGGACCGGCGAGATCGCGTCGATCAAGAGCGTCGGCGAGCTGGTCGCCCGCATCGCGTCACGCCTCAGCGGCCCGAGAAACGGATGAGCACGTCAACGATCCGCCGGGCCGCGCCGCCGTCCCAGAGCGGCGGCGCGCCGGGAGCACTCGCGTGACCCTTGATCTCACGCCAGCCCGCCACGATCGACTCGGGCCGCGTGCCCACTACACGGTTGGTACCGTGCGTGACCGTCACCGGACGCTCCGTGTTGTCCCGGAGCGTCAGGCACGGCACACCCAGAATCGTCGTCTCTTCCTGGATACCGCCCGAATCGGTGAGCACGATCGTCGCCCGCTGCATCAGGGAGAGGAACTCGAGGTAGCCGAGCGGATCGAGCAATCGCAGGCGCCCGCGCTTCACCAGTCGGTCCGCGGTGGCCGATCCGAGCACCGCGGGACGCGTGCGCGGATGGACCGGAAAGACGAGCGGGACGTCCTCAGCAATCTCGCCGATCGCCCCAATCATCCGTTCGAACGACGCGGCGTTGTCTACGTTGCTCGGCCGGTGAAGCGTCAGAAGGCCGTAGTCTGCCGATCCCAGACCCAGCCGCTCCTGGACGTTCAGACCGCGTGCGTGGTCGCGATGCGCGAGCAGCGTGTCGATCATCACGTTGCCGACAAAGTGGATTTTCTCGCCGGCAATGCCCTCGCGCCGCAGGTTCGCCTCGGCCGAGGCTTCCGTTGTGAACAGCAGCTCGGACAGCTGATCGGTCAGGATGCGGTTGATCTCCTCCGGCATCGTCCGGTCGAAGCTCCGCAGGCCCGCCTCGACGTGCGCCACCGGCACGCCGAGCTTGATCGCGACGAGGGCGCACGCGATGGTCGAGTTGACGTCGCCCACCACGAGTACGAGATCCGCGCGGCGCTCCAGCAGCACCGGTTCGAACGCCGCCATGATCGCGGCCGTCTGCTGCGCGTGGCTCGACGAGCCCACCTCGAGGTTGACGTCAGGCCTAGGGATCGCGAGATCGTCGAAGAAGACCTTCGAAAGCTGGTCGTCGTAGTGCTGCCCGGTGTGGACGATCGTCGACGTGAACGGGCTGTCGCGGCGCTTGAGCTCAGCGGCAATCGGCGCGACCTTCATGAAGTTCGGCCGCGCGCCGACGATGCTCATCAGATGAAACGGACGCTTCACGACGTCAGCCGCGCTTCCGGAATCAGCATGTCTCTCCGCCCGCAATGCTACCTTCCATCATGACGATGAGTCGAGGCGCGAGTGCGCGGATGCTGGCCGGGGCGGTGATGCTGCTCGGCCGGGCCCCAGGGCGGGAGCGCGCTTCTGGCAGATCTCGGGGCTTATTGAGCACGTCTCGACGCTTGCCCGCGGCTGTCGGCGCGGCACCCGACGGCGCGCGCGTCACATAGGATTTGTGTGAAAGGGGAGGTCCCGGCTGTGGATCCGACGATCGATGATGTTCGGAGATTCTGGGACACGTTGCCGCTCGGGGTGGGCTTCATTCCCGAGGATGTTGGATCAGCCGAATGGTTCCGAGAGTTCGATCGGGTCAAAGCGAACTTCGGTCTGCTGGGCGTGCTCGAGACGTTCGCGCCGGCGACGCTCCGCGGCAAACGCGTGCTCGACGTGGGTTGCGGACCGGGCTTCTGGGCGCGGCATCTGATTCCGATGGGAGCCGATTATGAGGGGATCGATGTGTCCCCACGGTCTGTCGAACTTGCACGGCGATCGCTCGAACTCTCCGGGCAGCGCGGCCGCATCCGGACCGCCAACGCGGAGTCTCTGCCGTTCGACGCTGAGAGCTTCGACGCGGTGATCAGCGAAGGCGTCATCCACCACACGCCAGACACCCAGGCCTGCATCGATGAGATCTATCGAGTGCTGCGGCCAGGAGGGCGGGCGGCGGTCAGCGTGTACTTTCGGCCCGCCGTGCTGAGATCGCCCGTCCTGTTCGCCCTGGCCAGACGTGCGATGAGAACGCTCGGCGTGCTGCAGACCGGACGAGGCCGCGAAGGCATGGCGGATGCGACCACAGCTGAAGCGTTCGTTCGAATGTACGACGGCGCCGACAACCCCATCGGCAAAGCCTACTCGCACGCGGAATTCCGCCAGGCCTTCGGGCGCTTTTCGGCCGTCACCTCCCGCCGGTACTTCATTCCCTATGTCCGCGGCTATGTCGCCCTTCCGGCGCCGGTCCGCCGGCTTATTGCCCGTCTGGGTCTAATGGTGGTCGTGGTGGCCCATAAGTGATCGTCCGCTCCGACAACTCGACGAGATCCCCTGGACGAGGCGGCGCGTGAGGTGAGTCGATCAGGCCGACCGACGCGCCATGAGGTACAGCTCGCCCGGCCTGCGCAGAGTTGATCTCGGACTTTAAGTCTCGGAATCCAGGACTATTGGCGGGGTTGGACGGGACTTCGTGAGGCATAACACCGAAAGCGCCCGACGAAGGTGCCCTCGGCGGGTTGTTGACAGTAACTCTTGCGGAATCAACTAGTTACGGACATCGAAAGTCAGCAACTGACCCCATGTCGATAGTAGAGTGGGGCCCGTCGGCAACGACCGTGGGCAGCGTTCTTGCTGACTAACGGGCGATCTGCGAGTCCCAAGGAGCGCTCGCGACATCGATGGCACTGAACTCCTGGACGTGGATCGACGAACCCGCGGACGCCGGTGGCTTGGCTGGTGCGTTGCTGCTTCCCGGCCGCGTGCGCCTTACGGCGGCCGGGCTGGGACTGATTGCATTCATCCTGTACGCGCCCCTGGTCGGCTGGGGCCTGCCGCACGCCACGGCACCCGACCGGATCAAGACATTCGCGACCGACGAGATTCTTCCGCTCGAAGGGCTGGCCGAGATGCGCAGCACGTTCGTGAGCACTGCGCCCGATCGCCAGATCGGCTACCCCTGGTGGCACTACTTTGTCGTCTCTGCCGCCCAATTGCCGTACGTGGCCGGCTTGATGCTGTCGGGGGACCTGGCGCAGCCCAGCCCTGTCTACCCCTTTGGGCTTCGGGACCCGGTGAGAGCGCTGAAGGTCCTGACCGTCATCGGTCGCATGGTAAGTGTGCTCATGGGGGCGGGCATCGTCCTCGCCTCATTTTTTTTCGCCCGGGCGTTGTGGGACCACGCCACCGGGATGGTCGCGGGCGTGCTCACCATGCTCAGCTACCCGATGTTCTACTACAGCCGGACCGCCAATATGGACGTACCGGCATTCTTCTGGAGTGCGATTGGGCTGGCGATTCTCGCCACGATGCTCTCCAGCGGGGTGACCACCCGACGCGCGGTGTGGCTCGGACTGTTCACCGCGCTCGCCGGCGCGACCAAGGATCAAGCCGTCGCGCTTTTTATCCCGCTTTGTCTCGCGCTCTTGCTGCCTCGCTTCAACCACCCCCCGGGGACGCGGTACCAGGTGCGGCCTCTCATGCTTGGACTTGGCGTCGGGCTCATCGCCTACGTGGCCGCGACCGGAATGCTGGTCGATCCGCACAGGCATCTGATGCACTTGCACGCCCAGCTCTTCGATCAGGGACGTGTGACGGGCGCGAGCGCGTACTTTCCTAGCGGCCCACGCACCTGGGAAAACACGGCCCAGCTCGCGATCGGCTTCGGGGCCGGTCTCGGCGCGATGATGTCGTGGCCGGTGCTGCTGATGTCGGCGGCAGGCTGCGCGCTCGCGGCACGCCGCGCTCGATGGCATCTGCTCTGGCTGCTTCCCTTCGTGACCATCTTCGTGCTGTTCGTGCGAATTCCGGGCATCATTGTCGTCCGCTACTTCCTGCCGCTGACGCTGTTCGTCGACGCCTTCGCGGCGCTGGCACTCACGACGCTCTGGCGATCGCGGGGCCGGGCTGCGTTCGTGCCCCTCCTGGTCGTGCTGGTGTCCTCGCGCGTGGCGATGGGGCTGGACCTCAGCTACGCGCAACTGCGCGACACGCGGTACGCGGCCGCCGACTGGCTGCGCGCCCACTATCGCGCGGGCGATCGCGTAGAGTACTTCGGCGTGACCGAAACACTCCCGCCCTTGGAGGGGAACGTCAGCTCGCGTCGAATCATGGGACGCGAGGACTGGGTCGGCGAGCGCGGGCACGGACAGGCGGTGCTGGAGTATCTGGCCCGGGAGGGGCCGAAGTACGTGATCGTGATTCCGGACTGGACGAGCCGGGCCGGAATGGAGCACAGCGGGGACTGCCCGCCTGAGGTGTATGCCGCGCTCCTGGACGGCACCGCCGGATACAGCCTGACGGCGTACTTCGCGCCACCGTCGCTGCTGCCGGACGCGCTCCGCCGGCCGCCTCTCGACAACCCGTCGGTCGCGCCGCCGGTGCGCATCTTCCTTCGGAAGGAAGCGGGTGACGGCCGGTGAAATGGTATTCCCCGCTGTTCATGCTCGCGCGCAGCGCACTGGGGGTGGCGCTCCTTATTTACGTGCTGCGGTCGGGTGGGGCGTGGGAGTCCTTACGTGGGTTGTTTGCCTTCGGCTGGCTCGTGGTGTTGCTCAACATGGTGCCGCTGATGGGCGCGGCCATCGAAGCAAGCCGCCTGAGGGTGTTGTTTCGCGCGCAAGGTCTGCCCGTGTCGTTCTCGACCGGGTTTCGCGTCGTCGCCATTGGCGCGCTGTTCAACCTGTTCATTCCTGGAGGCACGGGCGGGGACGTGATGAAGCTGTACTACCTGTCGCGCCAGCATCGCGGCCGCGGCGTCGAGATTGCCACGGTTCTCTTCGTGGATCGAGCCGTGGCGTTGTTCGCGCTGCTCTTGTTCATCGCCGGCCTGCTCATCGCGCAGCGCCCGCTGGTGACGCTCGCACCCATGCTGCCGGGAGCGGCGCTCGGAGTGGCGCTGTGTCTGACCCTGATTCTCGTCGGCACGCTCGTCGTCTGGTCGACCTGGATCCGCGGGAGCGCCGCCTATCGGATCGTGACCGAACGGTTTCCGCTTGGACGACACCTGGCACGTGCCGCGGACGCGGCCTACACGTTCAGAGCCAGGAAGTCTGCGCTCCTGCTGGCGGCCCTCTACTCGTTTGTTGGGCACGTGATGTTGGCGGCGACTCTGGCTCTGGCTGGAACCGTGCTCGTGCCCACGGCACCGCCGCTGATGGTCGCCACGCTGTCTCTTCTGGCACTCATGGCGAACGTGATCCCGATCACGCCTGGCGGAATTGGCGTGGGCGAGGCGGCGGCCGAGACCCTGTTCCGGTCTGTCGGTATTCAGGGGGGCGCAGCTGTGGTCGCCGCCTGGCGGGCCGGCATGGCCGCCGTGTACGTGCTCGGAGCTGGTTTGTATGTCCTGAGCGACAGAGGTCCGAGGCGTACGTCGACAAGTCAGCCGGGGACGCCCGCCGCCACGGTGCGGGTCACCTCCCACTCCAGGATGGTTCAATGATCCATCAGGACAAGACCTCGGAGCGCGATTACTACGATCAGCTGTTCTCATCGCGCAAGCGTTTTGACCAGTTTCGTGATGATCGGCTGTACGAGATGGTGGCCTCTGCCGCTCGGCACGCGACGGCGGGCCACATCGCTCTCGATCTCGGATGCGGCTCTGGGACGCAGGCTCTCTGCCTGATGCGGGAAGGTTTCGCGGTCGTCTCTGCCGATCTTTCTTCCGAGGCCGCCGCATTATGCCGCGCCAACACCGCAGGCTCGAAGCAGCTCCTCGGCGTCGTCAATGCCGACGCCGAGTCGCTGCCATTTCGAGATGCATCAATGGACGCCTGCATCTGCAGTCTGTTCCTGCACCATTTCAAGTCGCTCGAAACCGTCGCAGCCGAGTTACGGCGTGTGGTGCGGCCAGGGGGAGTGGTGGTGGCCACTGATGCGAACGCGCACAACCCGTTCGTCTGGTTGTTCTTCAACGTGATTCATCGCGTGCATCGGCTTCCCTGGGTGACGCCAGATCAGCGCGCGATTACGAGCACCGAACTGGCTGAGAGTTTTGGGCGCCACGGATTCGGTGAGTTCCAGTTCAGTTCGTTCGCGACCGACTTACGGCGGGACTGGTTGGGTCGATCACTGGCATTTTCGGTGAACTTCCATCTACGACGGTCGCTGTTGACGATGTCGCAGTTCATCCTGCCGCCCCTGGCTCGCGGAAACGGCTTGCTCAGCACGTTCCGACGGATGCCGGATGACGTTGAGCCGTCCCGTTCCAGCGAGCGTAGCGTCGTGAAGGCTCGGGTGGCCGGGGCTCCTCACGCGCAACGCAATGTCTAGGGAAGTCACTCGACATGAGCGGCATCTGGCGGCCGTCCTCGGTGTCGAGCACATCATCACGTTCGGCTATGCGCGTCACGGGCTCATAAGCATTCTGGTCGCGGCCGGGCTCCGGTCCGGTGACGAGGTCGTCCTGTCCCCGCTGACCTGCAAGGTGGTGCCGCTCGCATTGATGTCGCTCGGCTTGCGCCCCGTCTACGCCGACATCTGCTCGAACACGCTCAACCTGGATGCGGCGGCGGTCGAGGCGGCGGTGACGTCAGGCACGCGCGCGGTGCTCTTCCAACACACCTACGGCAACCTCGATGGAGTCGCGGGCGTCGAGGCGGTCGCCAGGCGCCGGGGCGTGCTGTTCGTAGAGGACGGCGCCCAGTGCCTGCCCACGCGGCTCGCTGACTACACACCAGGCCGCTGGGGAGACGCGACGATATTCAGCAACAACCTGATGAAGCCGCTGCCGGCCGGAAGCGGCGGTCTCGTGAGCACGAACGACCTCAATCTGGCAACGCGCATCCGAGCACAGCAGACACAGGCGCCCGTCCCTCCGCTGAGGCACGACTGGTGGCGACGCGCGGAAGTGTGGGTTCACCGCCAGCTGGTTCGACCGATCCTCTACTGGCCGCTGTTCGAGTTGAATCGACGGATCGCGTCGGCCTATCAGTCGCAGGAGGTGATCGCAGAGATCAGCAGCGACATCACGGCTCGAGCGTGCCGCATCAGCGGGTGGCAGGCGCGACGCGGCGAAGCCGCGCTCGACACGCTCGATGCCGCCGTCGCGCATCGTCGGGCTGCCTGCGCGATGTACGGCGCGGGGCTTCGCGGGCTTGGCGGGATCAGGCTGCCTTGCCTCGACAGTGCGTTCCCGCTCTACTACTTTCCGGTGCTGGTCTCGGCGAAAGACGCGTTGCTGGCAACGGCGCGTCGACGTCTGACCCAGATCGTCGCCTGGCCTATACGAACGCCAATCTATCCCGTGGAGACTGAGGCGACGCTGCGCCAGTACGGTTACGAGCCCGGGAGTTGCGCCGTCGCGGAAGACGTTGCCAGGCGGCTCGTCGGCCTTCCGACCGATCCGTCGATCCCTGTCCGGCACATCAGGCGGGTGACCGCGTTGATCGAAGAGCACCAGAATCGCCTGGGCGTTCCACGTGGACATTGACCGGCTGCGGAGTGATGACCTGGCGTCTCTCGAGCGGTTTCTGCGTTCCGCCGACGCCGCCACCATATTTCATCGTCCCGAGTGGCACGAGATCGTCCAGCACACGTACGGGCATCGGACGGACTACTGGATCGCCCGAGCCATGGGAGAGATCGTCGGCGTGTTTCCGGTCACGGCCGTCCGGTTTCCTGTGCTCGGGATGAAGAGCATCGCGATGCCGTACCAGTTTCATAGTGGCCTTCCACTCGCCCTTGCCGAGGAGGTGCAGATTGACCTGGTCAATCGCGCACTGGTCGAGGCCCGAGACGCTGGTGCGAGCTATGTCGAGATCCGGCATTGTGGCCCCGCTCCGATCCTCGAGCGGCTCGGGTTCAAGGCCATCGATTCGGGGCTCGTGAACACCGTGGTCTCGCTCGTCGGCCTGACCTTCAATCGGGTTCGCGAGGGTCATCGCCGGAACATCGTGTTCGCGCAACGGCACGGCGTGCGCATCGAGGAAGAGACCGCAGTCGCGGCGTTGCAGAGGTTTCATCGCATGCACGCGGCTGAGAGCCGAGCCATGGGAAATCCGCAGGGCGGTTACCCGTTCCTCCGGAACCTGAGCCGCTTCGGGTCAGATCGCTGCCGCCTTCTCCTGGCGTATTCGGGCGTCGAGTGCCTTGGGGGACTCCTGACCATTGCCGACGACCGTATGGTATTCGCGCGGTATGGCGTGAGCGGCTCCGAGGCGGCCCGGCGGCTGTACATCGGCAAGGCACTCTTGTGGCGCGCGATGTCGGACGCCTCGGCGCGCGGTTGCGTCGGATTCAGCCTCGGCGTGTCATCGAGTCGAGATGCTGGCCTGATTCAGAGCAAGCAGGGCTGGAACGGACAGACCGAACCGGTCTGGCTCTATGTGCATCCCATCAAGGCGATGCCGCGCGCACCAGGCGACTATTTCGACAGGTTCCACCTGGCGAAGGCCATCTGGCGAAAGCTGCCGTTGCCGGTCGTGGAGCGACTGGGGACCCTGGCCACCCGCTGGGTGTGCTAATACGATCCTTTTTCTGGCCCGCCGCCCCGGAGAGTCTGTGCGATCTTCTGCCGCGCGCGTTTGAGTGAGAACCCAATCATCTGCCGCGAGCAGACCGTCTTGGCCAGCGCGATACCGCGCGGCCACCACCAGAAGTTCACCGCCATGCTCGGCTCGGAATAGACCTGGTGCCACCAGAGTCCGGGGATATAGAGCGTCTCTCCCTCGGCGAGCGTGAGGTCGATCGAACCCTTGCGCGTGAACCGCGGGAATTTTGTGAGGTCCGGCTCCTCGATTCTGACTTGCGCGAAGTTGCCCTTGACGGGATGCGGATACACCGGCGCGTTCGGCGGGAAGAGGATCAGTCGCTTGCGACCCTTGATCATGGTCAGGAGATTTGACGCGAAGTCGCAGTGCAACAGCGTCACATTGGTTCCGGGCGCGTACCAAAAGTTGGTCTGAAAAAGATGCCGCGGGTCGAACAGGGGCGGCAGGCTGATGTCCTTGCGAAGGCTCGGAAAGATCTCATCCATGTTTCGCTGCATCATCAGGTGCTTGTACGGCGCTGACGGCGAGTGATCGAGATCGAGGAAGTCGGACACCCGCATGCGGATGACCTGGCGTGCGTCGTCGGAGAACACGCTTCGAGCGCCCTGGGTGCGCGTAACCGGTACCTCGATGTCGCCGATCTCCCGTCTCAGATACTCGACGTCCCAGAGCCGTCGGGACGGCCATTCCGCCGAGAGGCCCTCGATGATGCACGGCAGATGACGTTTGACATGCTCGCGCTCGAACAACTCCCGCGACGGCGACACGAGGCGCCGGATGTCTCGCGATTCAGCGAGAAGGTTGGTCGAGTTCACACCGTGAACCATGGAGCCCTCCGGGCAATCACTCCCCTGCTTGTCAATTCTCGATTGTCTCGGACACGCGTTTGGTCGAGCTTCGCTCGATTTGGCCGCGGTCCCGCTGCATTAACCAGAGTTCGCGCTGAATGATGTTGCCCTGCTTCAGGACGACGCCAAGGACGAAGAACAGCGCTCCCACGATGAAGAGGGACAAGCCAAACAACATCGTGAACGCCGAGATGCGCTGCAGGTAATACAAGACGACCGCGACCGTGATGTAAAACAACCCCATCGCGAAGAATGCGAAGCTCATCATCCAGACATACCGGACCGGGTTGGCGAAAATGCTGAACAGGCTGTGCGAGACGATCAGCCGGTTCACCTTGGACGAGCTCTTGCGCTGGACGACCTGGCCCTGCCGCTTGTGCTGTTTCCACTCCAGCGTGGCCGGGATCTCCCGAATCTTATGGCCGAACGACGTCGCCTTCAGGATCACCTCGAGGTGAAACTCCTTGCCGGCTTCGGTGAGCGGCAGCGACTGAATGACGTCGCGGCGATACGCGCGGGTCATCCCCGTGTTCATCGTCACCGCGTTGGCCATGCACAGCCGAATGACGCGATTGCCGAACCGGCTGATCCAGACGCGCTTGGCTGGCACGTGACGGTATCCGCCGCCTGGCAGGTTGGGACTGGCGACGACGATGTCGGCGTCGGGCCAGCGGGTCATCGCGTCGACCAGGTCGTGGACGACGGTCTCGCCCCAGGACAAGTCGATTTCGGTCGTGACGATCACGTCGCCGCGGGCCGCCACGATCCCGGTATGGAGGGCATGCCCGCGGCCCCGGTTGCGGGGATAGCCGAGCACGCGGAGGCGCGGACTCTCGTGAGCAACCGCCTCGGCCAGTTCCGCCGACTCGTCGGTTGAGCCGTCGTTCACGACGATCAGCTCCCAGCGGCCCGGCAGAGTCTCGAGCTGCACGAGCATCTGGCGAATGGCGTGCTCGATGATGCCCGCCTCGTTGAAGAACGGACAGACGATCGACACGTCCACGCGATCCAGCGGAGACTCGAACTGCGTGTTCATGCCGCCCCCCGGCGATCGACCGCCATCCGGAACCACAGCTCGAGCATTATCAGACTGATGGCCTGCTTCACGAAGAGGAACTCCCCGGTCTGCATGCTGGTGCGGACGCGGGTCACGGCCTCGGGCCTGAGCAGCCCGCGCGCCTTGACCGCGCGCTCGGAGAGCGTGTCGGCGACGAGCGCCTGAAACGCGGGCTCGGCCAGGTACCGCTCGGCCGGCACGTAGAACGGCATCTTCCGGCGGCGCACGGTCGCCGGTGGCAGGAGACGCGCGGCGTAGCGCCGGAGAATGAACTTCGAGATGCCGCGCCGCAGCTTCAAGGACGGCGGCAACCCGAGCGTGAACTCGACCAGCTCGTGATCGAGAAACGGCACGCGCGCCTCGATGCCGTGCGCCATCGACATCTTGTCCTGCTTCGTGAGGATGTCTTCGGGCAGCCACGAGTCGTACTGCAGCGCCAGGATGCGATCGAGCATCGGCGCCGAGCCGTTCATCGCCGGCGTCTTGCCGGCCACAGGCCCGGCCGATCCGTTTCTCGCCTGACGTGATCGCAGCGCGGCCTTGAACTCCTCGGTGTAGAGCCACTCGGTGTCGCGGTCGTCGAAGAGCGAGATCAGATGCCGGTACGCCTCGGGCAGGTGCGCGCCGCCGACGAGCGGCAGGTAGTCGAGCAGCTTCTGCTTGCCGCGGTTGCCGAGCGCCGCCGGGTACTGAAACGCAAGGTTGAGCACCCTGGCGGGCGTGGCTTTCACCAGGGGCGCCACGATACCGCGTCGCACGGGGCCCGGCAGATGCGACAAATACGCGCCGCCGAGCAGCGCCTTGTGAAAGAGGTAGCCGGCGAGCGTCTCATCGGCGCCCTCGCCCGTGAGCACGACCGTGACGTCCTGCTTCGCACGACGCGCCAGCTGGTACATGGGGATGACGATCGGATCGCCGACGGGCTCGTCAAGATGCCAGACGATCTCCGGCAGGAGCTCGACGTCCGCGGCCCGGCACGGGATTTCGGTGTGGACGCAGCCGAGGTGGCGGGCCGTTGCCGCGGCCTGCTCCAGCTCGTCGTGCTCGAAGTCGAAGCCGACCGTGAACGTGCGCACGGGCCGTGACGTCAACCGCGCCATCGCGGCGACAATCGTGCTCGAGTCCAGGCCGGCGCTGAGATATGCGCCCAGCGGGACCTCCGACATGAGCCGGCGCGTGATGCTCCGCTCGAACCGCTCCGCGAACTCGTCGAGGTAGTCGTCGTCGCTCCGGCGCGCGCTGTGGCCGCGCGATGTCGGGGACCAGTAGCGCGTGAGCGTCATCCGCCCGTCTTCGACGATCGCGAAGTGCGCCGCCGGCAGCTTTCGTACTTCCCGGAACAGCCCGCCCGGCCCGGGCACGTACCTAAGCGCGAGATAGTCGTGGACCGCCTGAAGATCGAGCGTCGGCTCGAACCCGCCGAAACGAAGGAGAGATTTGATCTCCGACGCGAACAGCACGCCGCCGCCGGCCTCGACATAGTAGAGCGGCTTGATGCCGAGGCGATCGCGCGCGAGCATCAACCGGCGGTTCGACCGGTCGTAGAGCGCGAACGTCCACATGCCCGCCATCTTCTGCAGGCCATCCGTGCCGAACTCCTCGTAGAGATGAAGGATGACCTCGGAGTCGGACGCGGTGCGGAACCGGTGCCCGCGCGACTGGAGATCCTGTCGCAGTTCGCGGTGGTTGTAGATCTCGCCGTTGTGGATGAGGACCAGCGAGCCGTCCTCGTTTTCGATGGGCTGACGCCCGCCCGCGACGTCGATGATGCTCAGTCGGCGATGCCCGAGACCGACGCCGTCAGCGCAGAAGAAGCCCTCGCCATCCGGACCGCGATGGCGCAGCGCATCCGTCATGCTTTGGAGCAACCCGTGCTCGCGGATGCCGACGAAGCCGGCGATACCACACATCGATCAGTTCACCGTGACGGTGCGCTCGAGCGCGACGCCGCCAGTGACCGTCTCCGGATCGATGCGCTCGCCCGCCGGAATGTCCGCCAGCTCATTGGCGATGAAGTAGCGCGAGGAGCCCATGTGGATCGTCGTGAACACCGTCTCACGGCGCAGCTCGGTGATCTCCGACCCCCCTGGACCCACCAGCCGGTCGGCCACGCGGACGCCGAGCTCGTTGAACTCGACGCGACGTGTGAACTTCACGGCAATACTGCGACGGCGATAGATCAGGGTCTTCACGAGCAGAGCCTTGAGCCAGCGGCCCAGACCCGGAAACCGCCCCACCGTCAAGGTGAAGATCCTGAACCCGACGAACATCACCGGCGTCATGGTCGGACGCGAGAATTCGACGAGGTCGCCGTCGACTTCGATGCTCGCTTCACTCACGCGCACCGGGCGCTCCGGGTCGTAGTACTGGCTGGACACCGATTTCTCGCTGCGCAGCCGGCCAACGTACCCGCAGTCTGAATAGATGAGCGCGCGGCGTCGCCGATCGAAGACCTTGACGACGCCGCCCTTGGCCGTGCCGACATAGGCGTCGTATCTCGCGGTCCGCACGCGCGCCAGTCCGGCCTTCGGAAACCACACGAGACCGGGATCGGGCGACGGTTCGACTGCCGGCGCCGGCTCGGGCCGGGCGGCCGCCGCTTTGAAGGCGAACACGTAGTTGTTGAGGAACGGGAAGTAGTTGAACAGGTCCACGCAGTGGAGGCCGGCGGCCGCGCCGCTGCCGACTCCAGACCGCATCGCGCGCGCGATCCACGCCGAGGCCGGATCGTGAGCGGCTCGCATTTCGAAGGCGGCCGGATAATACGTCTGCGTGTTGCGGCTGGCGTATTCGCCGCCGAGGCTGCCGTCGGGATGGAGGAAGTGCGCCAGGAAGCGTGACGCGCGCGCGAGGGAGTCGCCGAGCCGCGCGTCCCCGCTGAACTCCCAGCATCGGGCGAGATAGAAGCTTCCGTGTGTCTGGTAGCCGGGATCAGGTCCGCCGTATTCATCGTACCAGCCTTCCGGCGACTGGCGCCGCAGGATCTTGTCGAGAAAATAGCGGCTGCGGTCGTTGAATCGGGTTTCGCCGGTTTGACGGAACGCGTGCGCGAGCGCGCCGGCGGCCGCGGCGAGATGGTTCGAGAGAAACCCGTGCGTCTCGTCGTTCGCGGCCAGCCACGCGCCTGCCCGTGCGAGCGTCCCTCTCGTAGCGTCCAGCGTGGACGCGGGCAGGTCGCCCTTGATCATCTCCAGCGCTTCGCCGACGTAGAACGACGTGAACGCCGTCGCGGCAAGGGATCGCTCGAACGGATACGCCTCGTCGAAGCTGCCGTCCGGATGCTGGATCTCGGACCAGAACTGAAGCCCGCGCGTGATCCACTCGAGCAGCCGGGCGTTGCGGTGGTAGGGGCTCTCCGAGAGCGGCGTCGAATAGAGAAACGAGAGCACGCACAACGATTCCTGCAGACGCGAGGCAGGAAAGTCCACGAACTTCCAGGACCAGAACGTGCGATCGCCGCACCCGGCGGTGGGGCTCAGCGCTTCGCGATCCATCAGGCTCAGGACGCGCGTGGCCTCGCCAAGAATCGCCGCCGCATAGACGTCGGCGCCAGGCTGCGCGGACGCCGGCCGGACGCCCTCGTCGCGATCGGTCGCCGGCCTGTCAACGCCGGCGGGGAACGGAAACAGTTGTGGCGAAGAGGCCAAGGGCTACCTTTCGCCCTGCAGCGCCGCCGGGAGCTCGTAGTCGATGGCGGTCCCCTGCTCCAGGCTCTGACGAATCAGGAACGTCGCCTCGGTGACCGCGACGATCGACGGCAGATCCATCGGCATCGGCCCGCCGCCGCGCACGGCCTTGACGAAGGCGGCCATCTCTTCGGCGTGCCCCTTCGCCTGGTTGAACAGCCGCTGCCGGCGCCGGCGATTGTCCCGGAACATCGAGAGGCGGCGGAAGTTGTCGAGCTGCGCGGTCCGGCCGCCGCCGAAGACTTCGACGTACTCCTTCGGCACGGCCGGATCGCCGGTCGTCATGTAGTGGATCACGCCCACGCCGCCGTTGGCGAGCCGCAGCGTGACGGTGACGTTCTGGCGGCTGCGTGCGTCGCGGCCCACTTCCTCGGCGAAGATGCGGCTGGGCAGCGCGCCGCCCAGAAACGCGCACATGTCCACGAAGTGGCAGATCTCGCCGAGGATGCGGCCCCCGCCCTCGACCGGATCGAGCACCCAGCTGTCGGCCGGCACGACGCCGGCATTGACGCGGTACGACACGAACAGCGGCTCGGCGACTCCGGCGAAGAACTCGCGGCAGCGAATCGAGAGCGGCGCAAACCGGCGGTTGAAGCCGACCATCAGCCGCGCGCCCGGGCTCGACTCGATCGCGTCGAGGACGTCGGCCAGTCCCGCGGCGTCAATTGCCAGCGGCTTCTCGACGAACACCGCTTTCCCGGCGCGGATGGCCGCGGCGGTGAGCCGCGCATGTTGATCGTGGCGCGTCGCGATGATCAGGGCATCCACGTTCGGATCGACGATGACCTCGTCAGGATCGGACGTGCAGTACTCGGCGCCGTACTGCGTCCCGACGTGCCGGCTGGTGAAGCCCGATGCCGTGCAGACCGCCTGCAGATGGACGCCGGGCTGCGCGGTGAGCGCCGGCAACAGCACGCCTTTCGCGAACTGTCCCGCGCCGATCACCCCGCAGCGCAGCTGATCGCCCGCCTGGCGGGTCGCGGCCGGACGGGCCGGCGCCAGGTTCACGCGCGATCCCTCGGCGGGTTCGCCGTTGTACTCGAGCAGAATCGCGACCGCCGGCTCGGGACGCTTGCCCGTCACGACGTCGTACGCCGATTCGGCCTCGTCGATCGCAAACCGATGCGTAACCAGTGGCGCGAGCTGGATGTCCCCACGGCCGAGCAGATCCAGAAACGCCTGCATGTTCCGGCCTTCCGTCCATCGCACGTACGCGGCCGGATAGTCGCGGCCGCGAAGCTCGTACTCGGGATCGTAGCGGCCCGGTCCGTACGAGCGGCTGACGAGGAGCGTCAGCTCCTTTTCGAAGAACGGCCGCCGCTCGATCGCCATCCCGACGTCACCGACGACGATGACCCGGCCCTTGAGGCGGGACACGGCCGCGGCCTGTCGCATTGGCTCGTCCGACTTGGCCGCCGCGCACAGCAGCACCGAGTCGGCGCCCAGCCCGCCCGTGAGTTCGGCCACCGTGCTCGCGAGCGAATTGGCGGGCACCACGTGGTGCGCGCCAAGCCGCTTCGCCATCTCGAGCTTGTCCGGATCGATGTCCGACGCGATGACCATCGCGCCCGAGCACCGCGCGAGCTGCGCCGTGATCTGTCCGACCAGGCCGAGCCCGATCACCACCACGCGATCGCCAAGCGCGATCTCCGCCAGCCGGACGCCGTGCAGCGCAATCGTGCCCACCGTGACGAAGCACCCGTCGTCGTACGACACCGCGTCGGGCATCCGCGCGGCGAGATTGCGGGGCACGTAGTCGATCTCGGCGTGGTTCGCGTGGCCGAGACCGGCGCACGCCACGCGATCGCCGACATGGAACTCCGTCGCGGCGGCGCCCACTTCGAGCACGTCGCCCGCGCACGAGTAGCCGAGCGGGATGGGCGTGCTCATCAGGTGCTTCACGACCTTGTAGGTGCTCCAGTAGCCCTCCTGCTTCGCCTTGTTGAGCACCTTGCGGAACAGATCGGGGCGGTCCTTCGCCTTGCCGAGCGGACCCTTGTTGGCGAGCGCGATCACGGCGCGCTCGGTCCCGAGGCTGATGAGCGAGCGGCGGACGCGCACGAGCAGACCGTCGGGCCGGAGGATCGGCGACGGAACCTCCTGGACGAGCAGGGTGCCGGTCTTCAGATTCTGCGTGACTGCCTTCATCGTTTATCACCTGCTCGCGGGGCCCCACCCCCGCTCGCCCGCGCTGCGGCGCTCGCCGACTCGCTCTCCTCGCGCGGACTTTCTATTAGCTCCTCGCGCGCACTTTCATGAGAACCGTTCGTGCACTCCGAGAGCAGCCGCGACGTGCTCGCGATCGTGAAATGCCGCCGCACGAGATCGAGCATGGACGCGCACTGCGCACGCTTGTGGTCGGCCGTCAAGTGCGACAGCGTGAACAGACGCTGCTGCCAGCCTTTGATTCGGCCGCGCGGAAGCGGATCGGCAAAGTCTGTCAGGTGGAACAGCAGCACGAGCGGCGACCGGCGGCGGCGGAAGTCCGTGAGGCCCGCGCGGAAATACCAGTGGCCGAGCACGAGGCTGTACGACGGATGAAACGGAAACGAGAACGGGCCCGCTGACGGCACCGGCAGCTCGTAGAGCGGCTGGCCCGGCAATGGGCGATGCGGCTGCGGCGCCACGCGCGGCGTGGCGACCAGCATCGACGAGTCGTACGCGTACCCCGACTCGTTCACGAGCTCCAGGCATTCGCGATCGATGTGAAATCCCGGCGCGCGGAATCCGCGGACGTCCACGCCGAGCTCCGACGCCAGGCACACCCGGCTCTCGGCGATCTCGCGTCGTTTGCCCGCCTCGTCGAGTCCCGTCAGCCGGCCGTGACTGAGCGAGTGCGATGCGATCTCATGACCGGCCGCCACCGCGTCACGAAGCAGCGCGCGCTTCGGCGCGTCGAAGACATCCTCGGCCACGACAAACAGCGTCGCCGTGACGTTTGTGCGCGCGAGCAGATCGAGCGCGCCGCGCAGTCCCGACTCGAACAGCGGATCATCGGCCGGGTCGTACGTCCACCCGTGCGCGCGATAGATGTGCCGGGCGCCGTCGAGATCCAGATGGACGGCGGCGAGCGGCTGGTTGCTGGAGGCGGTCACCATTTTTGGCGGTTTGAGGCCCAGTTCTGGTGCCCAGCCGCGGGGGTCCTAGAAAGCAAACCTAGGTCCAATGCCCCCCAAAGGGGCACCCCACAAATACGGCTCGGGCCCGGATTCCGGCCCTGGAATGCATTGTCCGCCAACAATTATCGCGACTGGACGGGTTATTAGTCGCCTTCCTACGGGTTTTTAGAAAGGGGCGCGGTCTTCCCAAACAGCGCCTCCGCCTGCCGCGTGAGGACCGGCCAGTCGAAGCGCTCCAGGGCGAGTTGCCGGGCGTGGAGGCTGAGCGCGGCCCGCCGCTCGGGATCTTCGAGAAGCGCCGGAACGACTCGGGCCAGTTCGTCAGGCGATTCGCAGGCGATCAACTCCCCGGTGCGGCCCGGTTCGAGCGTCTCCGGAGCTCCGCCTGATCGTCCGGCGATGACCGGTTTGCCGCACGCCTGCGCTTCGATCAGCACAATGCCAAAACCTTCGAGGTCCCAACCTATCCGGCGGTTGGGCAAGGCAAACAGGTCGCACTGCTGATAGCACTCGATCAACTCTGTGTCGGTCGGCATACCTCGGAACTGCACTAGGTCTTCCACCCGCTCTTCTGCGGCGAGCGCCTGCAGGTACGGTTTTCCCCAGCCCTCCCCAACGATCACGTACAGAACATCGGGGCAGCGGCGCCTGATGGCGGGCAGCGCGCGGATCAGCATGTCCTGACCCTTGCGCTTGATGAGCGTCCCCACGGTGAGCACGACCCGGCGGCCGGCCCATCCGAGCCGCTCCCGAAGCACCGCATCAGGAGGCGCGGGCTTGAAGAGACTGGTGTCCACACCCGGATGCAGGACGTCGACTTTCTGTTCCGACGCGCCTGCGGTCTTCAGGAGGATCTGTTTCGTATGCTGCGTATTGGCGACGATCGATGTCGCGCCGGACACCACGCGCCGGGTCAGCCACCGGAGTTCGCGACTCGTGTCGGCGAGGGTCAGTTCCTCACCGTGCGCGAAACACACGAACGGAACGCCGCGGCGTCGCTTCAGGAGCAGCGCGAGCAATCCCTCCGGCAGGCATCTTCCGCAGTGGATGACATCCGGCCGAATCTCTGCGACGAGCCGGTTGAGTCGAACGAACGCGCGCAGATATTCGAGTCCGCAGCGGGGATCCAGGACGCCCCAGTTCGGGAATTTCAGCCGCATCCGATGGATGGGCAGCTCGGAGCTCGCATCAAATGCCGCGTCTCCGGCCGTCATGCCGGCGACGACATGGACGTCGTAGCCGTGCAGGCGCCGATGAAGTTCCCAGAGCCACCGCCCGCTCCCGCCCACCTTCGGCGGGAAGACTTCGGAGAGCACCAGGATCGTCACCGGTCGCAGCTAGCGGCCGACGGGCATCGCACGTGACGAGGGGCGTCTATTTGACGGTGCAGGTGAAGCCGCCGAATCCGGGCCGTTCCGTGACGCACGGCGCGACGGATCCGGCGATCGCCACCTTGTAACGCTCCCAGCTCTCCGCGTTTGTCAGTCCGGGAACCGGCGCGCCCACGAACTGCGGACCGGTCGGGGGCACCCGGAAGGACGGCGCTTGCTGCGTGTAATAGACCCTGAAACTGTCGCCGGGCGTGTTGTTGTAGTCGTAGATCCAGACCTCGTCGCCCACGACGACGTTGGCGTTCGGTCCATGCTCGGGATTGAACGACATGAGGACATCGAATTGCGGCGTCCCACCGACGTCGCCCTTGATGCGTCCGAAGCGCACACCGCGGATCGTCGTCTGCCGGGGCGGCAGAGCGACGCCGCCGCCCGTCACGCCGTACATCGTATCGGCCCGGATGTTGACCACGTTCTTGAGGACGCTGTTCTCGATCAGCAGCGTGCCCGGCTTGTTCCCGTAAATGTCGCGCGTATCGCCGATCTTGAAGGGCAGCAGAATCCCCAACCGAAGTCCCTGGATGTCCGCGTTCCGGATGATGGTGTTGCGAACGAGATAGTCGCCGAAGTCGAACGCCCGCGAGCCGTCGTGTGGATTGGCCAGAAACTTCGTATCGCCGCGCTGAACCCAGCCGTCGAAGATGACGCGATTCGACGAATAGCCGGAGTAGCCCACTGACCCAATGTGCCACAGCGTGGTCCGGTCGATCCGGCTTTCGGGCACCTCGTAGACTTCCGAGCAGCAGTTGGCGCCCAGATTCCACACGGTCAGCCCGTTGCGCGACGCGTACACTTCGTTGTTCGTGAATTCGAGCAGCGGCACCGCCATCATGTTCACGGTCTTGCCGGAGCGGCTGGGATCGGCGCCCTGCTTCGATGGGACCTCAACCTCGCCCACGTCGAGCATCATGTAGGTCACGGCGAACGAGTTCGAGTTGGCGCCGACGTTGTTGCGAACGAAGTTGTTCGGCCCGCGAAACCAGAACGCGGATCCTTCGTATCCAAAGTCTTTCGCGCCGCGCCGATCGTCGGCGCGCTCGGCGCCCGTTCCCCAGGCGCGCACGACGAAATTGTGGTCGAAGACGTTGCCGGTTTCCGAGCCGTCTTCGGTCATGATCCCGGCGCCGCCGACGTCATAGATCACGTTGTCTCGAATGAGTCCGTAGTGCGCGTTGTGGACGGTGATCCCCCATTTCGAGCCGCCGTCGATCGCGTTGCCAATCAAGGTGAATTGATGGCCGTTGGCCTGCGGCTTCGACGGACCCACGACGTGGTGCATGTGGAGCGAATACCGGCCGATATGGTTTTGTTTGGGATTGAGCGGCTTGAACGTCGTGCGGCCCAGATCCTTGAACAGGCTGTACCGGATGTCGACGTCCGCCCGATGGACGAAGATCGCATGACCGCGCGTGCCCCGCGGGTTCGCCGACCGGATGACGACGTTCCGGCTCAGGTTGCCGACGTGGGGCAGAAAACTGAGCCCGCCGTCGGCGTCGCGCGCCCCGCGATGGTGATGGGCGAGCGCCGTCTCGAGCTGCACACGCGCGCCGCTCACCGACGTCACGGCGAGCTCTTCCCACTGCGGCTGGTAGGGCCCCGCGCTCCCGCTGAACTGATTCGTCCCCGGCAGAATCAACCGGGCCGATTGCCACCCGCTCACCGGCGCGGTTTGGAGTGTCAGCGCCGTCTGTCCAGCCGCCGGTTCCTCGGCGAGCCGGACGAATGTCGGCTCGACGACGGCGCCGTGCATGCGAATGGTGCCGAAGCCGATGAGGGCCGTGCCGAATTGAGCTGGATCGTGCGATGGGTCGAGCGCCCGGTCTGCGATGACGATCTCTGCGGTCACGCCCGCGGCCACCGGCGCCCCCGCGCGTCCGACCTCGAGCGTGCCCGACGGCATCACCTGGATCACGCCTGCGACGAGCCGCGTGTTCAGGTCGGTGCGGAACGTGAGCGATCCTTCGACCCCCACCGACTCGAGGATGGCGTCACTCGCCACATCGTAGGTCACCGTGATGCCCGTCGGAATACGCACGACGTCCCCGGCGGCCGGCGGCCGTCCCGCCGACCACGTGCCCGCGGCCGACCACGGTCCGCTCTTGACCGCGCGGTTCGTCGGGTTGTACGCGAAGTCCGGCACGTCGTGCGGCAGTCCGCCTTTGTGAACGTGATGCTGCGCGCGTGCGGCCCCCGACGCGAACATCAACGCAACGATGACCAACGTCGCGATCCGCACGTATGGCTTGACGATCACACAACGGGCTTGCTGGGGATTCATGATGAGAACACCTGCTTACCGCTTATACCCGTCCCGCCCGGGCACGTCAATCAGAGGATCCATGACAACACAATCGTAATCCCAGCAAAAAGGGCGATAAACGCAAGTTGACCCGCGCGACGGATCGCGCGCGTTCGTTGTGGCTGAAACGCGGCGGGCGGCCGGCCGGCGTTGGCGACGGTCGGGACCGGCAGGGCCGGCAGCGACGCCCCTTGAGTGGTGACCCACCCGTCGCGCCACCCGTTGGCCAGGAGCAGGGCGACCGGCCGCGTGAAGTGCCCCGTCGGGCTCGCGGCGAGCGTGTTGACGGAGTAGGCGAAGAAGAACTGCGCGCGCTCGAGAAACCGCGCGCGCTCGTCGCCCGTCGCGTGCTGCGCGGCCCAGAGGAACACGTCGGCCTTGCGCATGTCCTGCGCGGCCCACGTCTCGGTCGGAAACTCGAGCACGTCCGGCCTGTCGAGATACGGCCGCTCGTGCGTGGCCATCCAGCGCGCGTACCGAAGCAGGCTCTGGCGTGCGTACGCGTACATGTGATCGAACTGGCCCTGCTCACCCTTGAAGTGGAGATACCAGCCCAGCGTCTGCAGGAAGACCGTGTAGTACCAGCGCCGCTCGACGTCATGCAGGTTCCCCGCCTCCACGTCGTCCTCCGGATGGATGCAGCGCCGGATCAGTTCGTCGGCCTTGGCCGTGTATTCGGACGACTTCGTGAGACGCGCGGCGACGAGACACGCGAGAATCGAATTGGCGGGAGCGCGGCCGGGACCATGATACGCCATCGATCCGGTCGCGCTCGGGATGCCCGTCGCGCCGCGCGCCAGCCACCGAAACGGCGTTTGCCGCCCATCGTCCATGTCGATCACCCAGCGGCCGAGGCCGATGGCCGTGTCGCGCGACTCGCGCTCGCCCGTCATGAAATAGTGCAGCATCAGCCCGGCGTTGTAGTTGTGCTCGGACGAGGGGCCGCCGCCCGGCGCGCCGCGTGGGTAGGTGCGGTGCGTTGCCGTGCCCGCGTCCGTGTAGTGGCACGTGTGCCAGAACAGGCCGCCGTTGTACGCGGCTTTGTCCTCGCGCGTGTGGTAGATGTCGATGTCTCGCACGTGACGCGCGAGATTCGTCATGAGCCGCCACCAGCGCGAGTCGCCCGTCCGGAGAAAATGCGTCGCGAAGCCGGCAATCGTATCGTACTGGTTGTTGTAGTGCGAGACGAACGGACGATCGGGCGGCTGGAACGCCGACTCGTGGTCGGCATGCAGGTCGCCGAAGTTGCGCCAGCCGTATTCGTCGGCGCGCTCGTTCTTCGCCGCAAAGCCGGTGGCAGGATCGAGCGCCCGCAACACCAGCGAGAGATACGGCCGGTTGGGATCGTCCGACGCGGGAATCAGGTACGGCACGGCGCCGCTCCCGCAGCACCACTCCGGCGACGGATACGCGAACATCGGATCGTGACACCAGGCGAGCGGCGGGTCCGAGACGGGATCCCGCGCGAACGCCACCACGACCTCGTGTGTCTTCTGCTCGCCGCCCTGGAGCTCATGCGGCTCGCCTGACTGCCCGGGAAAGAGCCCGACTTCGATCCGTCCGGCATCCACGCTGATGGCGCGTGGAAAGTTCTCCCAGAACCCGGGCACGGTGACGCAGATCTCGCCCCGGTCCGTGTGGACGACGACGATGGGACTCGCGCGATTCGCGGTGTGCTCGTCGTCTCCCGATCGGAGCCGGTACCCGCGAAACCTCAGAGGCACGCGTGCCTCGCGATTGCGATGGATGGGCCCATCCCAGTGATCACCGCCGCTCGATTCCTGGTACACCTCAAAGGGCAGGCTGACGTCGGCGAGCGCGCTCCCGCATTCGGGCGCGCATGCCACGCGCGTCACGGCGCCAGCGACCGTGAGCACGAGTGCGGCGGATCGAAGATAGACCGATCCCTCGTCGCCAAGGACCCACTGGCCGTTCGGATGAGCCGCCCGCCGGCGATTGAGCAGCATGATCTGCACGCGCGCGACCGGGCTGCCTGCGAACAGCTCGATCCGGGCGGACACGTCGATTGGCGCCTCGCCCGCGACAGCGACGGCTCGCAGCTCGATTTCCGCGCGTACCGGACCAATTTCGTGCACGCGGAGCTCGGCGATACGAAATGACACCCGTGCGAGCTCGGTCTCGATCTGAAATCCCGACGAGTGCACGTCCACCGGCTCGCGGCCAGCGATCGAGATCGACGAGAACGGGAACGGACCACCGATCTCGAAGCCGAACGTCGCCGCATCTGTCTCGACGGTAATCGTCTGGTCGCTGGCGTTGACGCCCAGCGACGGAACGGTTGTCGGCTTCGCGTCGAACGTTGATCGCTCGTCACGGTCTGGAGTGTCTGCATCGGCGAGTACGTCGACGAGTGCCCACCGAATCGACCCATCGGGCCATGCATCGAGCGCGCGCACCTGCGCTGGCGTTACAAGTTTGAAGGGCGCGTCGAGGTGGATCTGCGCCGTTGAGACGGCTCTGCCCGACGGAAGTGGAACGCCAATTCTGATCGGTTCTGCGCGGCGCTTCGCGCCCCATGTGAGCGGGTTCACGGCGCCGAGCGGAACGCGAATTGAATTATGAGTCTCCGCCACGCGAAGGTCTGAGGTTCAGAGGTGGTATGTCGAGACAGGACCGATAATAGTCGGCAGTTCGAATGACTTTTGTCTTCTCGTCGGACGGACGGCGCGCGTTACGGGTGTCACTCGCCCTCGGGCTCCTCGTCCGTCTCGCGATATTCTGGCACACGCCGACGCTCGGACCCGAGATCGAGGACGAGCAGCACTACGTCCAGCTCGCCAATAACGTCATCGAGGGCAACGGATTCGCGTTCGCGCCGGGGCGGCCGACCTCGATCCGGCCGCCGCTCTATCCTGGACTGGTCGCCACGATCTTCAGCATAACGGGCGCGGGCAATCTGCAAGCGGTGCGCCTCGTGCAGATCCTGTTGGCGCTCCTGACCGTCGCCGTCATCGTCGAGCTGGGACGCCAGGCGTTCACCGCCGCGGTCGGCCGGTACGGCGCCGCCATCTTCTTTCTGTATCCGTCCTACATCTTCTTCAACTTCACGATTCTCACGGAAACGCTGTTCACGCTGCTCCTGATCGCGTTCGTGCTGCTCTCGGTGAGGCTCGTTCAGACCCCGCGGCTCTCGACGGCGCTGCTTTGCGGCCTGACCCTCGGCCTGGCCGCGCTCACGCGCAGCGTGCTGTGGCCGACACCACTGATTTTCTGCCCGCTCCTGGTGTTGTTGCTCCGCGCGCCGTGGCGGACGAGGCTGGCGCTTCCCGCCGCCGTCCTGGCCGGCTACGCGGTGGTCGTCAGTCCCTGGGCGATTCGGAACACCAGGCTGCAAGGCGTCGTGACGATCGTGGACACGATGGGGGGCATGAATCTCCGGATGGGCAACTACGAATACACGCCCGACGACCGGATGTGGGCCGCGGTCGGCCTCTCGGGCGAGCAGAACTGGTCGTATTCGATCGCGCAGGAGTTTCCGGGCCAGCACCTGACTGAGGGCCAGAAAGAGAAGTGGGCACAGAGCAAGGCGATTGCGTACATGCGCGCGCACCCGGGGACGACCCTGCGGCGAGCGCTGATCAAGTTCGCGGATTTCTGGGGCCTCGAGCGCGAGTACGCCGCCGGCGTGCAACAGGGCATGTACTCGCCACCGCGATGGGTCGGCGCCGCCGCGTCCCTTCTGATCGTCGTCGTCTACCTGGGTGTCATCGTGTGCGGCGCCGCGGGCGTGTGGCTGGCGGCGCCCGCGTGGCGTGTGCAGGTGCTGCTGCTGCTGCCCGTCGTGATCATCACCGGCGTGCACACGCTGGTCTTCGGCCACCCGCGCTATCACCTGCCGCTCATGCCGCTGTTCGCGCTCTACGCGTCGGCGCTTCTGGCGACGCGGAGCGTCGCGGCTTGGCGCGAGCGGCGTCCGGCGTTGGTGGGCGCATCGGCGACCGTGCTCATGCTCGTGGCTGTCTGGGTCCGGCAGATCGTGGTGGTTGACGCCCAGCGGATTCGCGCGTTTCTGAACCATGTCAGCTAACCCCGTTCCGATCGATCGGCGTCCCGCCCCGGAGGGCGGAACTTGCGGACTCAGGAATCCGCTCGACCCGACCCGGCGGATCCGCGCCGTGCTGTTCGATCTCGACGGCACGCTGTATCGCCAGATGCCGATGCGATCGCTCATGGCGATCGAGCTCCTGACGCTTCCGTTGTCGGGCGTGGCGAAAGCGCCGCAGCGGTGGCGCGCGCTCCGGACGTATCGCAAGACGCAGGAGCAGTTGCGATCGACCGACGCGCGCGGTTCGGCGGCCCAGGCCCAACTGGCGGCCGCGGCGCGGCGCACGGGCCTGCCGGTGGAGGAAGTCGAGAAGCTCGTCGAGGAGTGGATGCTCGCCCGGCCGCTCAAGTATCTCCGGTTGTGCCGCGCGAAGGGTCTGGACCGGTTGCTGGGCGTGCTCGAGAACGCAGGGGTGAGGAGCGGCGTCCTGTCGGACTATCCGGCCGAGTCGAAGCTGGGAGCGCTCGGACTGAGTGGGCGGTTCTCACCCGTTCTCTGCACCAGCGCGCCCGACGTCGCGGCGCTCAAACCCAGCCCGCGCGGGTTTCTGCTCGCGTGCCGATCGTGGCGGCTCACGCCGGGCGAAGTCTTGTACGTCGGCGACCGTCCCGACGTCGACGCGGCGGGAGCGTCGGCTGCCGGCATGCCGTGCGTGATCATCGGCGGAGGATGGCGATCGCTCCGGCGTTATCCCGGCTACCTGGTGCTTCGCTCGCTCGAAAGGCTCTGTGATGTCCTTGACGATCGCCGCTGAACGCCGCTGGCAGTCCGCCATCTGGCCGTACGTCCAGATTGCGCGCGTCGACCATTGGTTCAAGAACGCGTTCATGCTGCTGGGCGTCGTGCTCGCGGTCTTCTACGAGCCGTCGCTGGCCACGTGGTCGAGTCTCGCGCCGCTCGGCATCGCGGTGCTGGCGACCTGTCTGGTCGCGTCGAGCAACTACGTGCTCAACGAGCTGCTCGACGGACCGAGCGACAGCCTGCATCCGGAAAAGCGCCATCGGCCCGTGCCGTCCGGCCGCATTCGCCCGGCGGTAGCCTACGTGGAATGGCTCGCCCTTGCCGCCGCGGGCTTCGCGCTCGCGCTGTCGCTCAACGTGTACTTCTTCGGCTCGGCGCTGGCGCTCTGGATCATGGGGATCGCCTACAACGTCCCGCCGCTCCGCACCAAGGAGTGGCCCTACCTCGACGTGCTGAGCGAATCGGTGAACAACCCGATCCGGTTGTTCCTCGGCTGGTTTGCGCTGGTGACACTTCGCGTGCCGCCGATTTCGCTCGCCATCGCCTACTGGATGCTCGGCGCGTTCTTCATGGCGATGAAACGTTTCGCCGAATACCGTCACATCGGCGATTCGCGGGTGGCGGCCGCCTACCGCCGCTCGTTCGAGTTCTACACGGAGGAACGGCTGCTCGTGAGCCTCTTCTTCTATGCCACGACCTGCGCGCTCTTCGCGGGCATTTTCATCGTCCGCTACCACCTCGAATTGATTCTCTTCACGCCGATCGGCGCCGGCATCTTCGCGTATTACCTCCACATCGGCCTGATGCCGAACAGTCCCGTGCAGAATCCCGAGAAGCTCTACCGGCAACGCGGGTTCTTCGCGTACATGGTCTTTGCGACCGTGCTGTTCATCCTCTTGATGTTCACGTCGATCCCGGGCCTCTACGATCTGTTCAACGTCGATCCCGCCAACATGGAGCCGCTCTGGACGCTCGGAGCCCAGTAGATGCCGGGACTGGTCGGCCAGGTCAGCACGCGAGACAGCGACACCGCGTCGCACCGGTTCGGCGCCGCGGTGGATCGCATGCGGCGCCATCCGCGCCTGTCCGTCCAGTCGGCCGCCGCCGGCGCCTGGAGGCTGGGCCATGTGCACCTCGACGCGGGACGACCGGCGCCTGAAATCGGCGCCCCTGGCGACCGCATCCACGCGGTGATTCACGGCGCCCTGGACAACGAGTCGGCCCTTCGAGCGGCACGAGGCACGCCGCCGACCAGCTCGGTCAACGCGTTGATCGCCGATCTCTATCAGGAGCATGACCTCGGGTTCGTGAGCCGCCTGGAAGGTGAGTTTTGTCTGGCGCTCATCGATGAACAGCGACGCCGGCTGCTGGTCGCCACCGATACGATCGGCAGTCATCCGATCTATTGGCGCGCGGATGCCAGGGGCCTCGTCTTCGCCTCCGATCTCTCGGCGGTGCTGCGCGCGGCGCCCGGAGCAACGCGCCTGAACCTTCGAGCGGTCGCCGACTACCTGTCGATCGGCGCCGTCCTGGGCGACAAGACACTCGCCGACGGCGTGCTCCTCCTGCCCCCCGGGACCCTGCTGGTCCATGGCCTGGATGACGGCCGGACGACGCTGCATCAATACGTCCAGCTGGAGTCGTTCTTCCGTCAGGAGTGGACGGACCGCGCCGACTATCTGGAGGCGGTCCAGGCCGCGTTCAGACAGGCGGTTGGCCGTGCGCTCTCCAGTTCGAAACCGATCGGGCTGTCGCTCTCGGGCGGCCTCGACAGCCGCGCCATTCTGAGCGCGGCCAACGGCCGGACGTCGACGCTCCGCACCTTCACGCTCGGCGTTCCCGGATGCGCCGATCAAGTCATCGCGGGGCAGCTGGCGCGCATCGCCGGCACTCAGCACCGGTTCTTCGAGCTCAACCGTTCGTACCTCCGCGATTTCCTCCCGAACATGGCGGAGATGGTGTCGCTGACGGACGGGATGTACTTGAGTCACGGCCTGACGGAGATGCTGGCCGTCCGGTTTCTCGAGCAGACCGACATCGGCGTGCTCCTCCGCGGCCACGGCGGCGAACTGGCCAAAGCGCATCTCGCCTGGCCGCTCAATACCGACGCCCACGTCTACGCAATGACGTCCACCGAGGAGCTGATTCCGTATCTCCTCGCGCGGGACACGCTCATCTACGCGGCCGACCTGCCCGTGACGCGCCTCCTCACGCCCGAGGCGTACGCGAAAGCGGGTGACGGCGCACGGGAGACCATGGCGTCGATCCTCGCCGACACGCGTCTGTCACCCGCAGAATGCTGCAGCTACCTCTATCTCCGCGAGCTCACGCGCCGGTTCACCATTCCCTCGCTCGAGCTGTTCCGCACGCGAGTGGAGGTCCGGCTGCCCTACCTCGACGCGTCCTTCCTCAAAGTCCTGCTCGCCGCCCCGTCGAAATGGCGCGACAGCACCGACATCCATCGGGCGTTGACGCGATCTGGGATTCCTCGGCTGGTCAAGGTGCGCAACTCCAACACGGGCGCCGCCGCAGATGCCGGGCCGCTGGCCGAATACGTGCTGGACAAGTTGAACACCGCGCTGAAGCGTATGAACGTCCGCGGTTACCGGCACTATCACAATTTCGACGACTGGATGCGCACGGGACTCCTCGACAGCGTTGAAGCCGAGCTGCTGGCGCCATCCGCCCGCGTGCGGACATTCGTCGACAAGCGCACGCTCCAGGAGCTCATCGGACAGACCCGTACCGGCGCCGCCGATCGGAGCTACCTTTTGCAGGTGCTCCTCATCCTCGAGCTCTGGCAGCGCGAGAACGGCATCGAGGACGCCGCGTGAATCGAGTCACGTCGGTGCCTCTCGCCGCCGCTCTCGTGCTGACCGTGGCTCTGCCCCCAGCCGCGTCGCAGGCGATCTGTCGCCGGTGCGGATGGAAACCGCCGGACGGACCTGTCCTCCACGTGAAGAATATCGATGAGCTCGAACGTGCCGTGGCATCCGCGCGACCCGGAGAGACGATTCTCCTGGCCGACGGAACCTACGCGCTGCGGAGCACGATCGACCTCCGCACGGCGGGAGTGACGCTTCGCGGGCAGCGCGGCGACCCGGCGGGGGTGATCATCCGCGGCCGCGGGATGACCGGCGACCCGGTTGGCGTGGGCCTCTCGGTGAGCGCGCCCGAGGTGACGATTGCCGATCTCACGATTCGCGACCTCGGGTTCCACGCCATCCAGGTCCGAGGCGAGCAAGGAGCTTCGCGCTTCACCCTCCACAATGCCCGTCTGCTGGACACCGGTCAGCAGCTGCTCAAGGGCAGCGTCGCTCAAACGAGACTGTACGCCGATGACGGTCTGGTGGCCTGCTCGTCATTCGCCTACACGACGAGCGCGCCGAGCGACTACACGAACGGCGTCGATCTGCTCGCCACGCGCGGCTGGGTGATTCGAGACAATCGTTTCGAGAGAATCCGGGGACCCGAGGCCGATGGCTGGAGGGCGGGGCCGACCATCCTGGTCTGGGCGGCCGGCGAGGGAACCATCGTCGAACGGAACACGATTGTCGACTCATTTCGCGGCATCGCGCTCGGCTTGTCGGACCAGCCGCTCGTCTACGCACGGAACGGCGAACGCGCGTACGATCACACCGGCGGCCTGATCCGCAACAACGTGATCGTCAACCTCCATCGCTGGGCCGATGAACCGATTGAAGCCAACGCGTCGCGCGACGTGCGCATCGAGCACAACACCGTCTTCATCGAAGGGGCGACGCCCTGGTCCATCCAGGTGCGGTTTCCGGCGTCGGACGCGCTGGTGCGGAACAACCTGACGAATCACCGGATCTTTCTGCGCGATGGCGGACGCGCGAGCCTCGACGGCAACGTCACGAGCGCGCGGCTGAGCTGGTTCGTCGATGCCTCGCGGGCCGACATGCATCTGACACCGGCGGGCCGGCCGGCGATCGACGCGGGCGTGGCGATCGCCGACGCGGCCCAGGATTTCGATCGCGGCCTCCGCCCGCTGGGGCGCGCACCGGACGCGGGCGCGTTCGAAGGAGTCAAAGGGAGCGCGTCGAGGTGAACTCCCTGGAGTTTTCTACCAACCGGGCCCCGTCCCCCTCGGTCGACCCGGTCGTATCCTTCATTATTCCCGTGCGCAACGACGCGCAGCGGCTGAAGCATTGTCTTCGCACCATTCGCGCCGGACGGCATCGGCCCGCGGACATCGAGCTGGTCGTGGCCGACAACGGATCGACGGATGAGTCGGCCAGCGTCGCACGCGAGGCGGGAGCCACCGTGGTCCCGCTGCCGGGCATCCGCCTCGGCGAGCTTCGTAACCGTGCCGTCGCCGCCGCACGCGGCGACGTGCTGGCGTTCGTCGACGCCGACCATGAGATTGGCCCCGACTGGGTGCTTTCGGCGCTCAGCGTGCTCGCCGACGAGAGCGTGGCCGCCGTCGGCGCGCCCTGCCGGCCGCCCTCGCCCGCGACGTGGGTCCAGAAAATCTACGACCGGTTGCGGCGCCACCCCGGCGCGCAGGAAGAGGTCACCTGGCTGGGCAGCGGCAACATGGCCGTGCGGCGCTCGGCGTTCGAGCGCGTCGGCGGCTTCGACACGACGCTCGAGACCTGCGAAGACGTGGACCTCTGTCGAAAGCTGCGGGCGAACGGCTACCGGCTCATCGGCGACGCCCGGCTGCACAACATTCATTACGGCGATCCGCGCACGCTTCGGCACGTGTTCTTCGGCGAGCTCTGGCGAGGACGTGACAATGTGCGGGTCAGCCTCCGGCCGCCGCGATCGTGGCGAACGCTCGTGAGCGCCGCGATTCCCCTGTTCAACCTGCTCGCGCTCGCGCTCGTCGTGGTGGGCGTGCTGTCGGGCACGGCCGTCGGTCGGGCGGCCGCGGCGATCGCCGGAGCGTGCGTGCTGGTCCTGCTGGGACTGCGAGCGGCGCTGATGGTCGGCGACGCGCCGTCATGGGAGTTCCCGCGCGCCTTCGCCGTCGCCGCCGCGTATGAGCTTGGGCGCGCGCTCGCGCTGACCGCGCGCGTGGGATACGACCGCCGGCGGCGGGGAGCGACGGCATGAGCGGCGCCCGGCTGGCCATCCTCGAATTGCGAAGCGTACGCGGCACGGGCGGCGGACCGGAAAAAACCATTCTGCTCGGCACCGAGCAGACGGACCGCACGCGGTTCGCGGTCACCGTGTGTTACCTCCGCGACCTGCGCGATCCGATCTTCGGCATCGACGAGCGGGCGCGCCGCATGAACATCGACTACGTCGAGGTGCAAGAGCGGCACTCGTTCGATCCGCGGATCTGGACGCCGCTCTCGACGCTGGTGCGCGAGCGCCGAATCGACATCGTTCACTCGCACGACTACAAGACCGATCTGCTCGGCTGGCTGCTCGCCCGGCGCCTGGGCGTCATTCCCCTCTCGACGGCGCACGGATGGACGGGTCAGAGCGCGCGTGAGCGCTACGTCTACTACCCGGCCGGCAAGCGGCTGCTCGCGCGCTTCCCGCGCGTGATTGCCGTGTCCAGCGACATCCGCCGCGAGCTCGTCCGGCACGGCCAGCGCGAACACCGCGTGACGGTGATCCTGAACGGGATCGATCCTGACGCGTTCAAGCGGGACGTCTTCCGGCGCGGCGGCATCCGCCAGGCGCTCGGCCTGGCACCGGACGATGTGGTGATCGGGGCGGTGGGCCGGCTGGAGCGTCAGAAGCGTTTCGACGTGCTGCTCGAGGCCTTCATGCCGCTCGCGCGCGCCCGTCCCAACCTGCGGCTCGTCATCGTCGGCGACGGGAGCCTGAAGAGCGAGCTTGCGGCCAAGGCCGGCTCGCTCGGCCTGGGAAAGTCATGTCTCTTGCTGGGCCACCGGCTCGACGTCGCCGATCTGCACAACGCGTTCGATCTCTTCGTGCAGGCGTCGGAGTACGAAGGCACGCCGAACGCCGCGCTCGAGGCCATGGCGATGAGCACGCCGATCGTCGCGACCGACGTGGGCGGCACGGCCGAACTGGCGGCCCACGAGGTGCACGGCTTGCTCGTCGCGCCGCACGACGTGCCGGGGCTGACGGCAGCCATGAACCGGGCGCTCGGTGATCCCACCGGCGCTCGGACGCGCGCGGCCGCCGCGAGATTCCGCGTGGAGCACGAGTTGTCCTTCCACGCGCGCACACGGCACCTCGAGCGCGTCTACGAGGATCTCGCCCGCGAGCGCGACGAGGTCAAGGCGATGCGCGGGATTCCGCATCATGCGTAGCGCGGCGAAGGCGCTCGCGCACGGCCTGGCGACGATCGTCGTCCTGCCCGGGCTGCTGTCGTTCGCGATCCGCCGCGCGTTCCTTGGCGCGAATCGCGCGCTCGAAGGATCCACGCAGGCGCTGTCGTTGATTCCCGGCCTGCCCGGCGACTATCTCCGCCGCGCGTTTCTCGCGCGGACGCTTGCCCACTGTGATCGCTCCGCGACGATTCAGTTCGGGACGATCTTCAGCCAGGCGGGCGCGCGGATCGACGCCAACGTCTACGTGGGCCCGAAATGCCATCTCGGTCTCGTGCACCTCGAACGCGACGTGCTGCTGGCCGCGGGAGTGCACGTCCCGAGTGGCGCGGCCACGCACGGGATCGCCGACCTCGACCGGCCGATCCGCGAGCAGCCCGGCGCGAAGACGCTCGTGCGCATCGGCGAGGGCACCTGGGTGGGCAGCGCGGCGGTCGTGCTCGCCGATGTCGGCCGCCACTGCGTGATCGGCGCCGGCGCCGTGGTCACGACGCCGCTGCCCGACTATGTCATTGCCGCGGGTGTCCCGGCACGCGTGATCCGCAGCCGGGAGCCGGTCACTGCGCGCGCATGAGAATCCTTTTCCTCACGCATCGGCTTCCCTATGCGCCGAATCGCGGGGACCGGATTCGCGCGTACCACCTGCTGCGCGAAATGGCCCGTTTCGCCGAGGTCTCGCTCTTCTCCCTGGTGCACGACGATGAGGAGATGTCCCATCGCGATCGGGTGCCGTTCGCGCACGACGTGACGACCCAGCGCGTCCGCCGCCTGCCGAACCTCGCCCGCGGCGCGATGCGGCTCGGAAGCGATCGGCCGCTGACCCACAGTCTTCTCGACGCGGACGGCTCGCGGGCCGCGCTCCGCAAGATGGTCGCCGATCGATCGCCTGATCTCGTGGTCGGCTTCTGTTCCGGGATGGCGCGGTACGCGTTCGAGCCGCCGCTCGACGATCGACCGTTCGTGCTCGATATGGTTGACGTCGACTCGGTCAAGTGGGAGCGGCTCGCCAAAGTCACGCGCGGGCCGGTGCGATGGATCTACCGCCGGGAAGCGCGGACACTCCGCGCGTTCGAAGCGGCTGCGGCGATGCGCGCGCGGACCACTCTCGTGGTCAACGAGCGCGAGCGCGGGGCGCTCCAGGCGATCGCGCCGGCCGCGCGTGTGCTGATCGTGCCCTCCGGCATCGATGTCGACGCTTTCCGGCCGTCCGATCCGCCGGTCGGCACGCCAGCCGTCGTCTTCTGCGGCGTCATGAACTATGTGCCGAACGAACACGGCGTTGGCTGGTTTGCCGCCGAGGTCTGGCCGCTCGTTCGGGCCGCGATTCCGTCGGCCACGTTTTCGATCGTTGGAACGTCGCCGACGCGCGCCGTGAAGAGGCTGGCCGCCCGCGATTCGTCGATCAGGGTCGTCGGTCGCGTGCCGTCCGTGCAGCCGTATCTCTGGAGCTCGGCCGTATCGGTTGCGCCGCTCCTTCTGGCGCAGGGGATTCAGACGAAGGTTTTCGAAGCGCTCGCGTCGGGGCTGCCGGTCGTCGTGACCCCGGCGGTGGCGGCAGGATTGCCGCCGGAGGTGCAGCGGATCTGTCCGACCGCCATCGACCCGCGCGGCTTCGCCGACGCGGTGATCGCACTGCTGCGATCAACACCGCACGAACGCCGGCGTCATGCCGCGTCGGCGCCGCTCGACTCCCTCGCCTGGTCCGAACAGATGCGTGGGCTCGAGGCGATCCTGCGCGAAGGAGTGTCACAAACCGCGCGCGTTTCCACGTCTGCGGGATCGTTTTCGAATTCTCATTCGTAGCGACGGCCAGCGTTCTAATCGTCGTTATCGTTACGATGTCGTAATGCGGCCCGCCCACGACCTCACAATTCCGCCATATCTCGCACAAAATCAGGCGTCGCATTATGGCACTCCGATTGCCCCTCCAGCGTCGGCTCTCCCTGGTGTGGCATGCAGCAGTGGCCGATTCCCTTCCATCTTCAATCGCGACGCGCTGGACACATCCTTTTTGGCTTCATTGGTTTCATAGGTCTCGCCGCGAGTCTTGCGCAATCTGCTGAAGCGCAGTTCGCCAATGGCATTCCGAATCTGTGCACGAATCCCACGGTGCAGTCCGTGCGCAGCGGCGCCTGGTCGGATCCGGCAACGTGGCTGGCCGGACAGGTGCCGACCGTGAACGACCGCGTCGCGGTCGCACCCGGCACGACCGTCACGTACGATCGCCAGAGCGACGCGGACATCTTCTGCCTCAATGTCTTCGGGCAGTTGACGTTTCGGAGCGACATCTCGACGCGGTTGACGGTCGGCACGTTGACGGTGCTGCCCGGCGCGGGTCTGCAGATCGGCACGTCCGGCGCGCCGGTCGCCTCCGGGGTCACGGCCGAGATCGTGATCTCGGACCGGCCGCTCGATACGGGCGCCGACCC
>DASQFI010000047.1:0-79101 GCA_035633215.1 Vicinamibacterales bacterium
AGTTTTCGGGACTTCGGAATGAGGACGGCCAACGCGCGTCGGGAGGAACAGCGGCTGGTCGAGCTACTCTCCCGCCGGACCGGCGACCTCGCCGACGTGCTCGCCGTCGAGCGCGAGCTTGCGCGGGTCCGTCTGGATATCGAACGGATGGAAGCCGAGACCCGCGCGACGGAACAGCGCGTCGATCTCGCCACCGTGACGCTGACGGTCCAGGAGCAGTACCGCGCCGACCTCGCCATCGGGCCGCTGCCGCTTCCCGTGCGATTCAAGAACGCGCTCGTCGACGGGTTCCGGCATGCGGTCGAGAGCCTCGTCGTCGCGGCGCTGATCGCGCTTCAGGTGGCGCCGTTGCTCATCGTCTGGGGATTGGTGTTCGCCTGGCCGGCCCGATGGATCTGGCGGCGCGTGCGCGCGCCACAGATGTAGGCCGGCCCTTCAGGGCCGGCAACCGTCGGCGGCCCTGAAGGGCCGCCCTACATCCGTCCTTCCGAATCCCATAGACTGGGCGCTCGTTCTCCTATGCGGATTCTGGCCTGGGTTCTGACAGTCCTCGTCGCGTCGGCGGCGTGTGCGACGACCCAAGCGCCGGATCGCCTCACTGTCGCGACCCGGATCACCGAGCGCGCCGGCATCGACACGAAAGGACTCCCCACTCCCGGCCGCAGTTGGACATCTCCGCCCGGCACCTCTCTCGCCGATGGCCTGACGATCGATGAAGCCGTCGGGATCGCACTCTGGAACAACCCCGACTTTCAGGTCGCGCTCGCGTCTCTTGGCCTTGCGCGCGCGGATCTTGTCGATGCGGGACTGCTGAGAAACCCGGTCTTCTCGCTGCTGTTCCCTTGGGGACCCAAGCAGCTCGAGTTCACCCTGACCTGGCCGATCGACGCGTTATGGCTGCGTCCGAAACGGATGCAAGCCGCGCGGCTCAACGCGGACGCCGTGGCCGAACAGTTGGCGGCCAACGGTCTGCGTGTGATCGCCGACGTGCGCCTCGCGTTCTTCGAAGTCCTCGTCGCGGACAGGCGATTGACGCTGGCCACCGAGCAGGCCGGCGTCGCCGGAGAGGCCGCGAAGCTGGCCGAAGGACGCCTTCGCGCGGGGGACATCAGCGAGTTCGAAGCCAGGCTGGCTCGAGCCGACGCCGTCCGCCTGGAGGCGGCGCGTCTGACGGGCGTGGCCACCCGCGATCTGGCGGTCGTCCGTCTGCGCGTGCTCCTGGGGCTCGAGGCCGACGCGCCGGCCTTCGCGCTCGTCGAACCGGCCCTCACGACGGCGGAGGGCTGCGCGGAGGGACCAGGGTTGCTGCAGGCGGCGATGGCCGCCCGGCCCGAAGTCCGTGCCGCCGAACTGCAGATTGAGGCGGCTGGCGCGCGTGCCGGAGTCGAACGTGCTCGCATCCTCGCGCTCACCGCGTCGCTCGACGCCAACGCGAAGGGTTCCGAGGGCTTCGAGATGGGGCCGGGCGTCGTCGTCGAACTGCCCGTCCTTTCACAGAATCAGGGGGGCCGCGCCCGCGCCACCGCGGAGGTGGAGCAGGCGGCTCGGCGTTACGTCGCCGTCCGCGCGACCGTCGCCGCCGAGATTGGCGCGGCCATGGTCACGCTGACGCAGGCCCGCAACACCGCCCGTTTGCTGAGCGACGACGTCGCCGCCTCGCTCTCGGCCGCGCGGCAGCAGGCCGAACGCTTGTACTCGGCCGGCGAGATCTCGCTCCTCGATCTGCTGCTGACACGGCAGCGGCTGATCGACATCGAGGCGACCCGCGTGGACGCCGTGTTCGGCGTCAACCGCGCCATTGTTAGGCTCGAACAGGCGATCGGCCGCACGTGTGCGCCGCGATGACGGGAGCGGTTCTCACGTTCCTCTGGCGGGCACTCGGGCGATATTCGGCCGAGCGTCACGCGATCCTCTTTGGGTTTCGCTTGGCGGACGTGAGAACGGCTCGGGGACGACTATGAAAACGGTGTCGGTGTTCGTTGCGCTGGCGTTGGCGGTTGTCGGATGCGGCGGCTCTTCGGGTCCGCCGGCGGCGAGCAAGTCCGTGCCGACTGCGAAGGTGGACAACCCGAAGCCCGAGTCCGATCTCGCGACCGTCACACTGTCTCCCGAGGCCCAGAAGCACCTCGCGATCCAGACGATGAAGGTGACGAATGAGCCCGTGTCGCTCACGCGAACTGTCGGCGGGGAGACGATCGTGCCGCCAGGGAAGTCCGTGGCGGTGACGGCTCCGATTGCCGGAACGCTGACCGCTGGCCGTGCCGCCGCGATTGGGCCGGTCCGCCGCGGTGACGTGATCTTCGAGCTCGTGCCGCTGCAGCAGTCGGAGCGCGACGTCCGGGCGGAAGCCGAGCGCGCGGTGCAGGAGGCCGAGGCGCGGCTGACGCAAACGACGCAGCGGGCCCAGCGGCTGGAACAGCTCCTGAAAGAAGGGTCCGCCAGCGCGCGGTCGGTTGAAGAGGCGCAGGCCGATCGCGCGGTGGCCGCCGCGGCAGCTGACGCGGCGCGCAAACGTCTGGAATCGGTGAGTCGTCTGCCGGTCGGTCCCCGTGGCGAGATGGCGCTCCGGGCGCCGTTCGACGGACTCATCACCGAGCTGCGCGCGGCGGCGGGACAGACTGTGGCCGCCGGGGCGCCCGTCGCGGACCTTGCCCAAACCAGCGCGCTCTGGATCCGCGCGCCCGTGTACGTCGGCGATTTGTCCTCGTTGGACACGTCGCAGCCGGCGTTGGTGGCCTCGCTTGGCCAGGAGACGAGCGGCCCATGGCGGCAGGTCCGTCGGGTCACGGGCCCGCCCGCGGCGAATCCAGCCGCGGCAAGCGTCGATCTGTTTTTCGAGGTCACGAGTACCGGCCGCCTTCGCGGGGCTTCGGCGAGCTCCGCCGCAGCCTTGGCGGAGGCGAGCGGCATCGCCATGCGCCCCGGAGAGCGCCTGGCGGTTCGGTTGCCGCTGAAAGCGACCGACCGTGCGCTCGTGGTCCCCCAGAGCGCCGTGGTCTATGACGTGAACGGCGGTGTCTGGGTGTACGAACAGCGCGCGCCGAACCAGTTCGCGCGCCGCCGCGTGGAGCTCGGCGGTCCAGCCGGGACCAACGTCATCGTGACTCGGGGGCTCGCGGAGGGCGTCACGGTGGTAAGTGTCGGCGCGGCCGAGCTCTACGGCACCGAGTTCTACGTGAACAAGTAACCCATGCTGCGCTGGCTTGTCTCGCTCTCGCTGCGACACGCGATCGTCGTGTGCGTGCTCACCGTCATCGCGACGGTCGTGGCGGCACGCGCGCTTCGATCGGTCCCGCTCGACGTCTTCCCGGAGTTTGCCCCGCCGCTGATCGAGGTGCAGACCGAGGCGCCAGGTCTCTCCGCGCTCGAGGTCGAGTCCTTCGTCAGCGTGCCGATCGAAAGCGCGCTCACCGGGGTGCCCGAAGTCGCGACGATTCGCTCGAAGTCGGTGCTCGGGCTGTCGTCGGTGGTCCTGATCCTGAATCAGGATGCGGATCTGATGCAGGCGCGCCAGCTCGTGCAGGAACGGCTGGCCCGCGTCAGTCGCAGCCTCCCGGCGATCGCGAGCGCGCCGGTGCTCCTGTCGCCGCTCTCGTCGCTCAGCCGCGCGCTCAAGATCGGCATGACGTCGAAGACGCTGTCGCAGATGGAGATGACCACGGTCGCACTCTGGACGATGCGGCCCCGGCTGATGGCGGTGCCGGGCGTCGCCAACGTCGCGGTGTGGGGGCAACGCGACCGGCAGCTGCAGGTGCTGGTCGACCCCGACCGGCTGCACGCGAGCGCGGTGACGCTGGCCGACGTGATCGCCGCCGCGCGGAACGGCGTATCCGCCGAGACCGGCGGATTCATCGACACGGCCAACCAGCGGTTCGCGATCGCGCATCGCAACGCGGTCACGACCGCGCGCGACCTGGAGCAGATCGTCGTCCGGCCCAGTCCGGCCGCGCCCATCCGCCTCGGTGACGTCACAATCGTCACGGAAGGATTTCCGCCGCCCATCGGCGACGCGATCATCAACAACGTTCCGGGTCTTCTGCTGATCATCGAGAAGCAGCTCGGCGCCAACACGCTGGCCGTCACGCGCGGCGTGGAGGAGGCGCTCGAGAGCCTGAAACCCGCGCTCGGCGACATCGAGGTCGATTCCACCATCTTCCGGCCGGCGACGTTCATCGAGATGTCGCTGTCGAACCTCAATCGCGCGTTGATTATCGGCTGCGTGCTCGTCGTGCTCGTCCTGATCGCGTTTCTTGCCGACTGGCGGACGGCGCTCATCAGCAGCGTCGCCATTCCGCTGTCGCTCCTCGGTGCGGCCTGGTTCCTGCAGTACCAGGGCGGGACGTTCGACACGATGGTCCTCGCCGGCCTCGTCATCGCGCTTGGCGAAGTCGTCGACGACGCCATCATCGGCGTCGAGAACATCGTGCGCCGCCTGCGACGGAACCGCGAGTCCGGATCTCCGCGGCCGGTGCTGCACGTGGTGCTCGACGCCTCGGTCGAGGTCCGGAGTGCGGTCCTGTACGGCACGCTGATTGTCATCGCGGTGTTTTTCCCCGTGTTCGCGCTTGAGGGACTCTCTGGCGCCTTCTTCCGGCCGCTCGCGCTGTCCTACGTGTTCGCGATCCTCGCGTCGCTGCTGGTGGCACTGACGATCACGCCGGCGATGTCCTTGCTGCTCCTCACGGGCCAGGGCGCGCGGGCGACCGAGCCGCGGCTCGTCACCGCGCTGAAGCGCCGGTACGAGCGCATCCTCGTTCGCGTGATCGATCGGCCCGGCGCCGCCGCGCTCACCCTGGCGACGCTGCTCGCTGGCACGATGGCGGCCGTGCCCTTCCTCGGTGAGGAGCTGCTGCCGAACTTCCGCGAGTACGACTTCCTGATGCACTGGGTGGAGAAGCCGGGCTCGTCGGTGGAGGCCAGCACACGAATCACCGAGCGCGCGAGCCGTGAGCTCATGGCGATTCCTGGGGTCCGCAACTTCGGCTCCCACATCGGTCGGGCGGAGGTCGCCGACGAAGTCGTCGGGCCGAATTTTACGGAGCTCTGGATCAGTCTCGACCCGTCCGTGGACTACGACGGGACCATCGCCAAGGTCCAGGCGGTCGTGGATGGCTACCCCGGCCTGAAGCGCGATTTGCTGACGTATCTGCGCGAGCGGATCAAGGAAGTGCTGACGGGGGCGAGCGCCACCGTCGTGGTCCGCATCTTCGGTCCCGAGATCGAGCAGCTGCAGACCCACGCCGCGGCGGTGAAGAAAGCGCTCGAGGGCGTGGACGGCACCACCGACATCCAGGTGCAGTCGCAGGTGCTGGTGCCGCAGGTCGAGGTGCAGTTCCAGCCGGATCTGGCCGCGCCGTACGGGCTCACCCCCGGTGACGTCCGGCGCGCCGTGACGACGCTGGTTCAGGGGACGAAGGTCGGCGAGTTCTACGACCAGCAGCGCGTCTTCGGCGTGGTCGTGCGGGGCGCGCCCGAGCTGCGCGGCAGCCCAGAAGCCATTCGAGCCCTCCGCGTGCCGGTGCCGGGCGGCACCGATGTGCCCCTGGCCGCGGTCGCGCGCGTCACGATTGCGCCGGCGCTGAGCGAAGTGACGCGCGAGGGCGGTTCACGAAAGATCGACGTCACGTGCAACGTCCGCGACCGCGATCTGGGATCGGTCGCGCGGGATATCGAGGCGCGGCTCGGGCAGCTGTCATTTGGCGGCGGCTACCACGCCGAAGTGCTCGGCGAGTACGCGCTTCGGCAAGCCTCGTCGCGTCGGCTCCTGGCGATGTCCACGCTGACGCTTCTGGCTATCTTTCTCCTGCTGCTCATCGACTTCGGCGACGCTCGGCTGGCGCTCCTGGTCTTCGTCACATTGCCCTTCGCGCTGGTCGGCGCGATCGCGGCGGCGTTTCTGTCCACCGGGGTCCTGTCGCTCGGCTCGCTGGTGGGGCTGATCACGGTCATCGGCATCGCCGCGCGCAACGGCATCATGATGGTGAGCCATTTCCGGCATCTCGAACACGAGGAGGGCGTGCCCTTCGGCCGTGAGCTCGTGATCCGCGGCGCCGAGGAGCGGCTCGCGCCCATTTTGATGACCGCGCTGGCGACCGGCCTCGCGCTGCTGCCGATCGCGTTCGGCGGCGACAAAGCCGGTCAGGAGATCGAGCACCCGCTGGCCGTCGTCATCCTCGGCGGTCTCGTCACGTCGACGATCCTCAACCTGTTCCTGCTGCCGCCGCTGTATCTCCGATTCCGCCGCGCACGAGTTGCGTGACTTGGTACGTAGCCTTCTGCGCGAAGGGCTACAGCGTTTTGCAGATCTGCGTAGCGTGTTCCGGAGCCCGACCTTTGCGAGCGCCGCGAGGCAGGCCCCATCACGCTGCCTTGCGGCAAGCGGCGAGCGGGAGGGCGCAGGAACATGCTACGCAGATCTGCAAAACGCTTTATCGCAGACGAATGACCGAAAGGGAGTAGGGCGCGAAGACGTGCGTGAACGTGCGGCCGAGGCCGGAGACTTTCGTCGTCACCGGCGCGATCTTGCGGGGCGCGTCGAACGAATTCTCATCGGTGGGATTGGCGGAGGTCAGCACCGTGATCTGCCCCGCTGACGGCGGCCTCGCCCCCACGACCTCGATTGCCATCGACGCCGGGTTTGCGCTGGTGTTTACGACCTTGAGCACGACCTCGCCAGTGCGGTCATCTCGACCGGCGATGGCGAGCACCGTATCGATGCGCGGAAACGTCTCTTCATTCAAAAGTTTGCCGTCGAGGTAGCCGCGCACCGTGCGGTCGCGCACTTCCATGCGCAGGTCGTACCATCGGCCTGTCTCGACGCCTCCCTGGACCGGCCGGCCGATGATCGCGTCGCCGGCTTGAATGGCGCTCTGCTGGTTATTCCATCCGCCGACGTTCCATTGCACGCGCCGGCCGTCGGCGGTGCCCGCGAACACGAGAAAGCCTTCCGCGCCGGATAGCTTCCGCGCCTTGAGCGAGATCGTCACGTCGGTCCAGTTGTCGTCTCCGGCGTATGAGAACGCGACGACCTCGCCGCTCTGCCGGTACGCACCCTGGACCGTGCTCCACGTGCCTCGACCGCCCTGGCCTCGGCCGGTGACGGGCGCCCACCCCCCAGCACCTGTCGCGAAGTCTGACTGATAGACGACGCGGCCGTCGCGCTCGACGCGGACGTCGGCGAACTCGGCGGCCGTGTTCCAGGTCCCGACGCCAATCCGGCCGGCGATCGGACGCGGCGGCACGGCATCGAACTGGACGGCGGTGGCCAGGTTCACGTCCGGCCGGTGCCGCGCGAACAATTGCTGCGCGTAGTAGGTCGCGCGCGCGAACTGCCGGCTGCTGTCGAAATGAATCATGTTCACTTCCCAGTCGCGCCGGTTGACGTTTTCGAGGAGGGGCGCGTAGCTGACCATCTTGACGAGGTCTGTGTTCTTCTCGGCGCTCATCATGTACGCCGCGTCGTTCAGCGCCGCCAGCAGATTCCCGCGTCCGACGCCGGCGTTCGTCGCGAACTCGCCGATATAGAGGTCCCAGCCCTCCCGCGCGTACTTGGCGAAGCTGTCGAAGTTCTCCACGGCCCAATGGAGCGGCTTGTAGGCGTGCTCGTCGACGATGTCGATGGGACCGGCCGCGACGATGGCGGGGCGGTCGAGGCCGGAAATCCAGGAGCTCAAGACGACTTTGATCTGCGGGTACTTCGCTTTGATCGCCTGTGCGAAGCGCGCCACTCTCGCGCCATACCGCGCGCCTTGTTGCTCGTTGCCCACCTCGAGGTATTTGAGCGGGAACGGCGCCGGATGCCCGTGGCGAGCGCGAGCGGCGCCCCAGGTCGACGAAGCCGGCCCGATCGCGTACTCGATCGCGTCGAGTGTGTCCGCGATCAACGCCGGCACTTCATCGTCGGGCAGAAACGTCCCGCTGCGGAACGAGCACGACACGCCGACGTTGGCGACCCACAGCGCGTCGGCGCCGATGTCTTCCGCAAACTGCAGGAACTCGTGATAGCCGAAGCCGTCGGTGCTCCAGTAGCCCCAGGGGCTGTACGTTCCGGAACGCGTCTCGACGGGCCCCAACGTGCGCTTCCATTGCGGCCGGCTTTCGATGGTGATGCCTTCGGCGAAGCAGCCGCCCGGACCGCGGATGAAGCCGGGTGTGAGGTCCGCGATCGTCTGGGCGAGCGCCGGCCGGAGGCCGTTCGGACGATTCTTGAAGGTCCGGGCAGGGAAGAGCGATACGAAGTCGAGCCACACGCGTCCGGTGGAGCCGATCGAGAGCGCCAGGCGCGCGCGTGGATCTGTTCGCGTCGCGCGGAGCGTCGCCTCGTAAGCGCGCCAGCGTTCGCCGGTGGGCTGGTCGAACGTCCTCGAGGCGAGAGTACGGCCGTCTTCGCCTTCGACGATCGCGGTGATCGGTCCCTTGAATGTTGCGTCAGCGCGCGCGTAAAACCGCAGCCGGTAGTCGTCGCCGGCCGTGAGCGCCATGCCCCAGTAGCCGCCATTCACCACCGCGACACGCCCGCCGGCAGCGACGCGCGTGACCGCAACCTCGAGCGAATGCGGCGACGCCTCGTTGAGCGGGCGATCGACTGTCAGCGCGAGGGTGGCCTCGCTGCCGTTGGTCGCGTCGAGCCGCCAGGCCGGATGCGGATTCGTCACGTCCCAGCGCAGCCGCCAGGTGCTGGGCCGGCCGGTGTCGAAGTGCGGCGTCCTCGGCGGGACGATGAAGCCGTTTTCGCGCACACATGCCGGCGGCAGGTTCGCGTCCTCGAACCCGCGGTTCTGGACGAGCTCGGCGTACAACCCGCCGTCGCCGGCATGGCTGATCTCTTCATAGAAGATTCCGTACAGGTTCGCGGGAATCCGCGCGCCGGGCTTCGACGCATCAATCGTGATCGATCCGCGCAGGAGTCGATCGGCGTTCTGGCGGGCGCTGGGGACTAACGGCAGTGTCACCAGCCACGGCCCGATGAGCATCACAAGAACCGAGATCTGCGATGACCGTTTCATGGCTTCCAAGCTTCCTGGCGTCCTGTCTCTTTTGTTAGTGCTCGCGGGGCCCCACCCCCGCTCGCTCGCGCTCTGGCGCTCGCAGACTCGCTATCCTCTCTCATCGCGCTGGGGCCCCACCCCCAGCGACTTGGCTGAAGGCTCCGCGCGAGCCGCAGGCGCCATTCTATGTAGCCTGCCTGCACGCAGACGGACAATCGACCGGAACTGAACAATCCGCGAGCACACCGCCAATAGCCCGTGAAGTTGGCCGCGCTTTTGCTACACTGACGCTACCGGGAGGCGCGCATGCAGTCAGATGATCAACGCGAGGCACCGACGCGGGAACATCACGACGAGCGCGAGTTGGCGGAGTACATCCGCGCGGGCATGAAGCGGCGTCCGGATCAGGCGTTCGGCGACTACTACCAGGGCCACACCGCCTCGTGCGCGCTTGGCGCGGCCTACGAAGCGATGTACCGGTTGCCGGACGAAGCCGGCGGCCAGCGTCCGACGCGCGACCTCGACTGGTTCTTCGATTGTCTCGACACGGTCAAGCCGTGTCCTGGCGAAGGCTGCAAAAAGCGCCTTTATCTCGCCGCGCTTCTCGTTCACCTCAACGACGACCACCGCTGGTCGCGCGAGGAGATCGCGGACTGGCTGACGGGAACGGCGAAGAAAACCTAACTTCAAACTTCAAACTTCAAACTTCGAACTTAGAACCTCGGAACCAAGTTCGAAGTTCAAAGTTCGAAGTTTTTCAGATTACTTCCTGAGAATATCCCCCGCGGCGGCGGTCCCTTTGAGCGTCATGATCGAAAACTTCTCGTTCACTTCACTGACGACGCCGGTGGCAACCTGCTTTTCTTCGGCGCCGAGCTTCGCGCCGGTCGCCGGATCGACGAGCTCCTCCCCGCGCCTGAACACCTTGAACTCCTCGCCGACTTTGATTCCTGATGACGATCCGACGTTGATGTAGGCGCGCGCGCCATCGACTTTGATGACGCGCATGTCGATGCCGCCGCCGGCGCCGGCCGCGCTCGACACCTTGTCGAGGTATTCGGCGGTGACGAGCTTCTCGACGACCGCTGCAGACGCTTTCTGCACCGCCTCGCTGGCAATGCCCCACTCGGCGTCGCGGCTGAGGTTCGCGCCGCGGACGAACCCGCCGCCTTTCTTCACCTGCCCGGCCGCCGCGATCGAGATCACGCGCACCGCGCTCGTCGTGTCGACGAACCGCAGGTTGATGGAGGCGTCTGCGGTCGTGACATTGCCGCCCACGCCGCCGATGCCGCCGCGTGTCGTGTTGATCGAGAACTTGTCGATCGCGCCCGTCACGATGTACTTCACGCCGAGGATCTTGCCGACGCGTGCCGCGGTCTGTGGATCCACCGCGCCGCCGGTCGCGAGTCCCTGCTCCTTCAGAACCATGCCGAGCTTCTCGCGCTCGATCACTTCGAACATCTGAGACAGCTTCGCATTCTCGGAAAAGGCGGTATCGATCTGGTTCCGCGCCGCGGGTCCGAGATCGTTGGAGAACCACCAGTGGCCCGCCGCATTGTTCTCGAAATCCCAGATAGCGATGCGGACCTTGGCCTGAGACACAGCCGAAGCTGGTGCCAGGGCGAGGATTGCAAAGGTCGCCGCGAACAGCCCGTGGGCCAGTCTGCGCATGTCGATTCTCCTCAAAATGTCAGTCAGTCCTGAAGCTGGATTATGGGGACCCGCCCAGGGGCTGTCAATCCAGCCCGGGAATTCCCGGCTGGCGGTTTTTCGGCGGATTTGGCGGGTTGGAGTGGGCCATGACCTCGGGTTTCGTTTTTCTGCGAAACTCGTAAAACGAAACCCGAGGTCTTTTCCTCATGCGCAGCACCCCTACGCTCCTCTCGCTCTCGATCGGCCTGATCGTGCTTTCGGGCTTCTTCTGGCTCCTCGAGCGGACGCGCCCGGCGCTGCCGCACCAGCGGCGCCGCGGCATCGACACGCGCGTGGATGTCGCGTACTGGTTTTTCACCCCGCTCGTGACCCGTGCCGTGACGCGTTTCTCGCTCGGCGTCGTCTTCGTCGTCATCGCCTGGTCGCAAGGGTTGTCGCTCGACGAGCTGCGCCAGCTGGCCACGACCCGGCAGACGTGGGCCTCGTCGCTTCCGCTCGCCGTTCAGGTGCCGCTGATTCTGCTCCTGGCCGATCTGCTGGCGTACGGCACGCATCGGCTCTTTCACGCGCAGTGGCTCTGGCCGTTTCATGCGATTCATCATTCGTCCACCACCGTCGACTGGCTGTCGTCGGTGCGCCTTCACCCCGTGAACGACGTCGTCGCGCGTGTCGTGCAGGTGCTGCCGCTCTATTGGCTGGGTTTCAATGCCGGCGCGCTCGCGGCCTTCGTGCCGTTCCTCACGTTCTACGCGCTGCTGCTGCACGCCAACGTGAACTGGTCGTACGGGCCGCTTCGATTCGTCATTGCCAGCCCGGTGTTCCACCGATGGCATCACACGTCCGAGGAGGAAGGGCTCGATCGGAACTTCGCCGGATTGTTTCCGTTCATCGATCTCGCGTTCGGCACCTTCTATATGCCTGAGGGCCGGCAGCCCCAGCGATTCGGCATCCTCGGCGATCCCGTTCCCGACGGTCTCGTCAAGCAGCTCGCTCACCCGTTCCGCCGCCACTTTTGAAACTCACGTCCTCAATAACTCAATAACCCAATAGCTCAATAGCCCGATCGATCGATTCAGTTATGATCCTGTGACCGGTCCCCCCGGGGGTTGAGTGTGACAAGTCAAACCAGAGGCGCATCGCTCGGGCCGTTCTCACTTGCACATAGAGCAACATCTCCCTGGATCGCGAGAGCCGTTCTCACGTTCCTCTGGCGGGCAACTGGTTGGAATTCGGCCGAATGTCTCGCGATCCTCGCCGGTCTTGCACATTGTGGACGTGAGAACGGCTCGAGACACCTGGCTGAATTCCAGCGGATGGCTCGCTACAGGAAAGTGAGAACGGCCCTCGGCGTGTGTCTGGCCGTGGCGCTGGCCGCCGGCTTCGCGGACGCGCGCGGCCAGCAAGAGCCGGTACCCGCGCCGGCGCCAGCGGACCCGGCGGCAACGGCGGTGTTTGCCGGAGTCTGGGACTACAATGCGCTCGAGAGCGTCAACGCGGCGACCGGACGGCCAGAGCAGAATCCGCAGAACCCCGCGCGGCGCAATCCGGCCGCGCCCGCCCCGCCCCCTGGTGGAACGGGTGGTAGCGGCGGCACCGGCGGAGGCGGCGGCACCGGAGGTGGCGGCGGCGGCGGTCGAGGCGGAGTCAGTCCCGGCGGATTTGGCGTGGGCGGCTTCGGCGGCGGCGGAGGACGATCCGGTAGGCAGATGGCGATCGTCGAAACGCGCGAGATCGTTCGGGACCTGATGGAGGTGCCGGAAGGACTCACGCTCAAGGTGACGCCCGACGGCGTGAGCTTTACCGACGATCTGGCGCGGGAGCGGACGTTCCCGACCGACAACAAGAAGCGGAAGTATCAGATTGGCGCCGCGCAATTCGAAGCGCGCGCGCGATGGGAAGGCGCGGTCTTCAAGAAGGAGATCGAAGCCATGCGTGGCTTCAAGATGTTCGAGACGTATTTCTTGAGCGACGACGGCAACCGGATGTTCGTGATCATCCGGATTGGTCCGCAAACGAAGAACGCGCCCGTGGTGGGCGTCAACCGCGTGTACGACCGGGAACGGAGGTAGTGATGGGGCGGGTCATTCGAGAATCCGCGATGGCGGCGTTCGTGCTGATGTTCGTGGCCGCCGTGCCACTCGTTGGGGCGCGCCAGGATGTGCCGGCGCTCTCCGGAGTCTGGAAGCTGAATGTCGAGGCGAGCACGAACCCGAACGGCACGCCCCCGCGTCCTCCCGCCCCTGGCCAGCGCGGCGGCGGTGACGGCGAGGATGCCGGCGGCAATCTCGGCAAGGAAGAAATGACGCGCTTCAATACGATGAAGAAGATGCTCTGGGAAGCGCCGCCGATGATGGGCATCCAGGCGACGGCCACCGACTTCAAGATGCTGCTCGACCCGGCCAAGAAGCTGGGCTACGCGCACAAGACCGACAACAAGAAGCAGACGGTCGCCACACCGAGCGGACCCGCGGATTTCAAGGTCCGATGGGAGGGGCAGAAACTGAAGCGCGAGGTCGACAGTCCAGACACGCTGCACGTGCTCGAGGAGTACTCCCTGAGCGCGGACGGCAAGCAGTTGATCGTCACCGTCAAAGCCGACAGCCGCATGGTCTTCAACGTCCAGAACGGCGACATCCGGCGCGTCTACGATCGTCAGCAGCAGTAAGTGCTCTCCCGCTACCTGGTGATTCTTCTGGCGCTCGTCGCCGCGATCATCCGCGCGGAGCAGGGCGAGTGGCTGGCAGCGGCCGGTCTGGCGTTCCTCGCGCTCGGGCTGGCGATGCTGAAACTGGCTGTGGCGAAGCCCACCTTGAAGCCATTCGCATACGTCTCATTCGCCGTCACCGCCGTCACGATGGTCATCGTGCTCGCACGGATGCGGTCCTAGCAGGCCGCTGAAAAGCGCGGCCTGAACTTCGAACTTAGAACTTCAAACTTCGAACTTGACGAAAAACGGCCAGTTGACTTCCGTCAACGGATTTCGCTATCGTCCTTGAGTCCGCGCGTGCCGCGGGCATTTATCTCGAGTGGCTGAGGGAACAGGCCCGACGACGCCACAGCAACCAGGCGGCAACCGCCCAGGTGCTACTTCCTGCCCGATGCCGGGGAAGATAAAGCGAGGTCGATTGCGCCGCAATCGACAGCACTCCTCGTTCCCACGGTAAACCGCGATCTGTAGTCGCGTGCTGGCCGCAGCGCGTGACTGCGGCGTGTTGTCGTCGCTGATCTTTTTTCGAAAAAGGACAGCGCCGGGAAGGGGGACGTGTGTCCGCGCAGAGTGTGGAATGGGAAATCGACAGGGAACTGATCGTCACGTGCCGCCCGCGCGTCATTCGCGTCGGTCTGCTTGGGTACGGCCGCGTCGGACAAGCCGTGGCGGCGGTCGCCGATCGCCGGCGCGATCGCCTGCAGGCCGCCAACATCGAGATCTGCTGCGTCAAGGCGCTGGTGCGCGACTGGGACAAAGTGCGGCTCGGGCCGCGAGTCGCGGTCTCGACCGACCCAGCCGCCGTGCTCACCTCCCGGGTTGACGTCGTCGTCGAAGTGCTCGGCGGGCTGGAGCCGGCGAGGACGCTCGTCTCGCTGGCGCTCGACGCGGGAATTCCGGTCGTCTCGGCCAACAAAACGCTGGTGGCCTCGTGCGGCAGCGAGCTGCGCGCCCTCGCCAGCCGCCGCGGGACCGCGCTGGCGTTCGATGCCGCCGTGCTCGCGGGCGTGCCGTTTCTGGGATCGCTGTCGCGCCGGCCGCTGGTGGCCGACGCGCGTGAGATCGCCGGCGTGCTGAATGGCACGTCGAACTTCATCCTGAGCGAGATGGCGGCGGGATCGTCGTTCGAAGGCGCGCTGGAGGAAGCGATGGCGCGTGGGTATGCCGAGCCGGACAGCGCCGCGGATGTGTCGGGTCTCGATGCCGCCCAGAAGCTCGCGATTCTTCTTCAGCTCGCCGGTACCGGCGGCGTGCGGGCCGAAGACCTGCCACGATCGAGTCTCGACGTCCTCGATCCGCACGACCTCGCGGTCGCACGGCGGCTTGGCGGCGCCATCAAGCCCGTGGCGTTCGCGTCGCTCGATCCGGAGTCGGGTGGCGCATGGGTCGGGCCCGCGTTCCTCCAGGACGGCCACCCGCTCGGCCGATTGAACGGCGTGACGAATGGCGTGCAGCTCACCGGATGGGACGGGCACGCGGTGACGTTCGAAGGACCTGGTGCGGGTCCGGAAGTCACCGCCATCACGATTCTCGACGACATCGCCGAGGTTGTCTCGGCTCCCCGTCGGTTTTCTTCATGGCCTTCATCCCCTTCACTCCCTTCCTTTCTCGCTGAAACCCCCGCCGGCGGATGGTTCGTGAGCCTCGCCGGGGACGTCAATCTGGCGACCGGGCACGTAGCGGAATTCTTCGCGGCGAGGGGCGTTCCGCTGGTGCACCTGCTTGGCGGTCGCGGCAGGCTGGCGGGCCTCACTCTGCCGGCCGAGTGGGCAACCATCCAGGAGATCGTCAGTGCCCTGTGTTCACTTGGCGCCCGTGTGATCGCGCTGCCCGTCTTCGAGTCGGATCGCCATGAGTAGCGTCACGGTCGTGAAGCTCGGCGGCTCGGTCCTGACGAACATTGCGGCCTATCGGCAAGCGGCTGGCTTCGTCGGCGCGCTCGTCTCGGCGACCGGCGCGCGGGTGGCGGCAGTGGTGTCAGCCGAGCACGGTCACACCGACGCGCTGCTCGACGAAGCACAACAGCTCGCCGCGACGCCGGATCCCGACGCGCTCGCCTTGTTGTGGTCCACCGGCGAGCTCCGATCGGTCGCGCTGCTGACGTTCGCATTGCACGCGGCCGGCGTTCGGGCCACGGGACTGAACGTGCACGAAACCGGGCTGCGGCTTCCGCGCCGCATCTTGTCCGGACGCGATCGGATCGACTTCAACACGCTCGCGCTCCGCGCCGCGCTCGAGCAGCATCCGGTGGTTGTCGTACCCGGATTCCTGGCGACGAGCGGCCAGCGAATCGTCACGCTCGGCCGCGGGGGATCCGATTGTTCTGCCGTGCTGCTCGCCGCCGCGCTCAACGCTTCCCGGTGCGTTCTCATCAAGGATGTCGACGGGTACTACACCGCGGATCCGCGTCAGGACGCGACTGCGGAGCTCGTCTCATCGCTGTCGTACGACGAGGCGATCGGCATGGCCGACGCCGGGTGTCCGCTGGTGCAGCGTCAGGCGATTGTCGAGGCGCGCGCTTGCGGCATCGAGGTGGTCGTCAGGAGTTTTGAAAGTGAAGGGACTGAGATGACCTCCGAGGTCGTTTTACAAGAAACGTAAAACGACCTCGGAGGTCTTTTTTTGAGGGAGCACACCCATGGATTTCGCAACCAGGACGATTCACGCCGGACAGCCGGCCGAGCCGCAGACCGGCGCGGTCGTCGCGCCGATTTTTCAGACGACGACGTACCAGCAGCTGGGACCGGGCGAGCATCGCGGGTTTGACTACACGCGCACGTCCAATCCGACACGAAAACGTCTGGAGACGGTCCTCGCGGAGCTCGAGGGTGCGACAGACGCCGCGGTGTTTGGATCGGGACTCGCGGCCGAGCATGCCATCCTGCAGGCGTATCTCAAGCCGGGTCAGGAGATCGTCGTGCCCGGCGACGTCTACGGCGGCACGTTTCGCATGCTGCATCGCGTGTTCGAGCCCATCGGCTGCCGCGTGACGCAGATCGATTTCAGCGATTTGGCGGCGCTCTCGCGCGCCGTCACGCCCGAGACGCGTCTCGTCTGGCTCGAGTCGCCGACCAACCCGCGGCTGCTCGTGTACGACATCGCCGCGGTGAGTCGCATCGCCCATGCGCAAGGCGCGCTCGTCGTCGTGGACAACACCTTCGCGACGCCGTACTTCCAGCAGCCGTTCGACCTCGGCGCCGACCTCGTCGTCCACAGCGTGACGAAGTACTTGGCCGGGCATTCCGATCTGATCCAGGGCGCCGTGATCGCGCGCGACCGCGCGGTCTTCGAGCCGGTCGGGTTCCTGCAGAACGCGCTTGGCGGCGTCCCGAGTCCGTTCGACTGCTGGCTCACGCTTCGCGGACTGAAGACGATGGAGTTGCGGATGCAGCGGCACGCGGAGAACGCAGCCGCCGTCGCCGAAGCGTTGGTGAGGCACCCGCGGGTGTCGCGCGTGTATTTCCCGGGACTCTCGACGCATCCGGGACACGAGATCGCCCGACAGCAGATGACGGGTTTTGGCGGCATGGTCTCGTTCGAGCTCGACGGAACGCCCGACGAGGCCGCCTCGCTCGTGTCCTCTCTGCGCTACTTCGCGCTCGGCGAGAGCCTCGGCGGCGTTCGCGCCCTGGTCTGCCTGCCGTGCAAGATGACGCACGCCTCGATCCCTCCCGAGACGCGTGCCGAGCTCGGCTTGTCGGACACGCTCATTCGCCTCTCGCCCGGTTGCGAGAGCCCACGGGACCTGGTTGCGGATATCACGGCGGGGCTGGATCGGCTTGGCGCCGCACGCACGGAACGGCAGAGCGTGGGCGCGGTCTAATCCACGAATGCCCTGCGCGTTAGCTCCGTACTTCGCCTGACGGAATTTCTTTGGACCCATCCGTCGCTGTAGGGTGTCCAATGTCCTCATGCGGACGGTCTGGCTGGCAGCGTTATTGGTGTCGGTGGGCTGCGCCTCCGTCCCCATCCGCAAGCAGGACCAGGTCGCCCTCGGGAACGCCGATGCGCTGGTCCTGCAAGGTTGTTACGACTGTCTTCTCGAGGCACGGGCGATCTACGAGCGCGTAGCGGTCGGCCAGGCGCGGCCGCTGCTCGTCGCGCGACTGTTCGAGACGGAGCTCCTGATCGCGGTCAGAGAAAAGGAGCTCGCGCTCGAGTGGTCGGCAGCTCTCGATCGGGCCCGCGCGCTCCTGCCCAGCCTTCCGGCCGGCCTCGAAGGCGAGCGTTATCTCGCGGTCGTCGACGCCATCCTGCCAGATTCGGAAGGGTGGCCCAGAAGCGAGCTTGGAGCGTTCCGGCGCGCCCACTCGCACTATGCGGGTACGGTGGACGGCGAGATCGAGTGGCTCCGAACGGGGGCGCTGGCAGCCCCGGTCCGCGAGTACCTCGGCCTCGCGCTCGAATGTGCGTACCCCGCCACTCGGCCGGCGCCCGGTCAGCCTCCCCGGCGGGTCGTCCGGCCGCCGCTCTCTCCCGACGCGCCGCCGTTGCTGAAGTATCGGGCTGGTTTTTGTCGAGCGGTCACGTCCACGAACATGGAGCAGGCGCGCGCGGCCGTCCCGAAGTTCGTCGAGACGTCGTACTATCTCGCGCGCCTGATGGTCGCGACGGCGCAGAAAAACGGGCCCGGTAAGGGACGCGAGTTGCTGACCGACGTGCAGACGCGATTCCCGAAGTCGCCCTCGGTGACGTACCTCTCCGGCCGCTTCAATCAGTTGATCGGCGACTGCCGCGTGGCGCTGCGCTACTACGACGGGACGATCGCGATCAAGAAAGTGCACGAAGATGCGCTGCTCGGCCGCACGATGTGCCTCACGTTCCTGAAACGCACGGAGGAGGCCATTACGGCCGCGACCGTCATCGTCGATCTCAAGCTCGACAACATCGCTCTCGGCTACTACTGGCGCGCCTGGAATCGGCATTTCAAGAAGGAGCTTGATCTGGCGCGCGCCGATATCGAGCGGGCGAAATCCCTGCAGGCGCGAGCGGATATCTATCTGCTCGCCGGGATGATCGAATACGACCAGAAGGACCTGCCGACGTCGAAGATCGATCTCAGAGTCGCGCGCGACATGGAATCCGAAAGCTGCACGGCCTCCTGGTATCTCGGGCTCGTCGAGATGGATCTCAAGAACTTCGCGCCGTCCGCGGAGCATTTCGAAACCGCGATGGGTTGCTACGAACGGCGGGTACTGTTCAGCGAGCAATCGCTCAAGGAGATGCAGGCGCGCGAGGATCTCGACGCCGAATTCAAAGCCCGGCAAATCGAGGGCTTCGAGGCGGCGATCAAGGAGGATCGCAGTCAGCACTACGCGTCGGCGTTCAACGCTGCGAATCTCTACGCGCAGGCAGGGAAGATCGACAAGGCCCGGCCGCTGCTCGAGGTCTCGGCCAGGGACCCGGCGCTCGCGGACATGGTCGCGCAGCTGCGCAAGATCATCGGCGGCGGCTAAGTGCTCAGTCTCTTCTCTCAGCGCTCGCGGGGGCGCTTACAATAGCCCTCGATGCCCACATTCGCTCACTTTCACACCACGCTCGGAGATTTCACCGTCGAGCTGTTCGAGACTCAGGCGCCCAAGACCGTCGCCAACTTCGCGAACCTCGCGGATGGATCCAAGGAATGGAAACATCCGAAGACGGGGGAGTCGCACAAGAAGCCGTTCTACGACGGCCTCGTGTTCCATCGCATCATCGAGGGCTTCATGATTCAGGGGGGCGATCCCCTCGGCCAGGGGTTCGGCGGCCCGGGCTATCAGTTCGAGGACGAGTTCCACCCGGATCTGCGCCACGATCGTGCCGGCATCCTGTCGATGGCCAACGCGGGCCCAAACAGCAACGGGAGCCAGTTCTTCATCACACTGGCCCCCACGCCGCACCTCGACCGCAAGCACTCCGTGTTCGGCCGCGTCGTCGAGGGGCTCGATGTGGTCGAGAAAATCGGCCGGGTCCAGACCGACCGCAACGACCGGCCGGCCACGCCGGTTGTCCTGAACAAAGTCACGATCGAGCGTAAGTAGGGGCGGGCTTGCGCCTCTGGCGCTTCCGCCTCCCGATCAGAACATCACCGTGATCTTTCCGTAGACATACCGCCCGTTGAAGCCGAACGGCGAGTTCCGCGGAAACGTTCGGATGTTGTTGAAGGCCGGCACGGGCAGCATCCTGTCCGGAAAGGTGTTGGTGAGGTTCTGTATGCCGAAGCCCAGCACGGCTTTCGGGAGCCGATAATTGAATTCGAGGTCCGTCACCCACTCCGCCTCGAATATCTGGTCGACGGCCTCGAGGCTGCAGTACTTGCCGAACTGGCTTTCTCGCACGACGACCCCGAGCCGGCGCCACTGCCAGTCGCCGGTGAGCCGGAGGCTGTCCTTGGGCTGCGCGCACTCGTACCGCCGCTTCTCGATGTCGGCCGGAGGGGCGGAGCTGAAGAGCGTGTTCTCGAGGCCGGCGAGCTGCGGCGGGGTCGGCAGAATCCGCACGACCTCCGTCGACGTGTGGTTATAGCCGAACGTCAGCCGCAGCGTGCCTTCGTCCAGCGTGGTCAGATAGTTGACCGTCAGGTCCATCCCCTTGGTCTCGGTATCGATGGCGTTCGTGAAGAACCGCGCGCTCGTGGCGGCGCCGAAGGGGCGAAGAAACTCGACGATTCTTGGACCGGTGAAGTTGTCCGAAAAGACGATCCGATCGTCGATGTCGATGCGGTAGAAATCGGCCGTCACGTCCAGACCGCGCCCGGGGTTGATCACGACGCCGCCGCTGAAGTGCATCGATTGCTCCGGCGTCAGCGGCGTCGCTCCCAGCGCGCGCGCTTCGTCGCTGCCCACCGGGAAGGTCGCGACTTCCTGGGGGAGGAACTGTCCCGACGCGGTATCGAGCAGGAAGTTCGTGCTGATCGTCGAGAAATACGACTGGCCGAGCGACGGCGCGCGGAATCCAGTGCTGACGGCGCCCCGGACCACGAAGTGCCGGTCCGGCTGCAATCGGACCGTGACCTTGCCGTCGGCGGTGCCGTCGAAATCGCTGTACTTCTCGTAGCGGCCCGCGAGCCCGACGCGCAGCAGGTCGGTCAGATCCCCTTCGACATCGACGTAGGCCGCCACGTTGTTGCGTGAGACATCGACTTCGTTCGATGGGCGGAAACCCGGGAAGACCTGCGCGCCCGGGGTGCCGGGCGCCGTGCCGAACTGGTTGAGCGATCCACCGAACTGGTAGGAGTCGAGCTCGCCGGCGATGATGCGGTAGTTCTCGCGCAGCAACTGCGCCCCGAAGGCCACGTTCATCGGGCCCGCCAGGCCCACGTCGACCTGACGGCTCACGTCGAGGTTCCCGACGAACTGGTTGAAGGCCAGCGCGCCCGAATAGAACTCGGTCCTGTTTGGCGGAATGGCCGGGCCGAGCGAGACGTTCAGGCTGTTCGTGATGTCGTAGTCGAGCCGGTTGTGGCCGAACTGGCCGCTGGCGTCCCAGAACCACCCGGACCGGGCGCCCCGCACCCCGGCCGTGCCAGACGCGTCGATGATCGTCGGTTCGATGAGCGGCAGGAAGCCCAGCGGGTAGATCGTCCGCCAGTTGGTCGCGTCGATGGCGCGGCGGAAATTGCCGCCGTGCTCGCCGGTACGGCGGCCCCATCCGCCGAATGCATACAGCGATGTGGTCTTCCCGTCCGAAAGCGGCATCTCGGCGTTGGCAAAGAACAGAACGTCACGCGTTTTCGCTTCGCCCCAGTGCGTGTTGGGCTGCTCCACGGGGTTGTTGCCGGCATCTCCGGCGGCAAGCTGGTCCCGCGAGTCGAAGCCCGCGCGGTTGGTGCCTTTCCGGTCGCGGAACTCGCCGGCAAGATTGACGGTCGCGCGGCCGATCTTCCACCCCGCCGAGCCAGTCGTGTCGATCGTGCCGCCGTCCGAAAAGTCGCGCGAGGTTCCGGTGACCTCGGTGAAGCTGCCTGTGTTGCCGCCCGCCTTGAGCGACAACGTGACTGGCTTCGCGCCGGATTTCAAGACAAGGTTGATCACGCCCGCGATCGCGTCGGAGCCATACTGGGCCGCGGCGCCATCGCGGAGGATCTCGATGCGCTCGATCGCGGACACCGGAATGGCGTTGAGATCGACGCCGGTGGACCCGCGCCCGATCGTGCTGTTGATGTGGATGAGTGCCGTCTGGTGGCGGCGCTTCCCGTTGATGAGGACGAGCACCTGGTCCGGGCCAAGGCCGCGCAGCGTCGCCGGCCGCACCGAATCGGTCCCGTCAGACACGGTTGGCCGCGGGAAATTGAACGAGGGCGCGAGCGCCTGAATCACTTCCATGGTCTGCGTCGCCCCGGTGGCCTGGATCTGCTGCGACGTCAAGATGTCGACCGGCACGGCTTTTTCGGCGGCGGCGCCGATGGTGCGCGAGCCGACGGTGATCTCTTCGGTGAAGGACAGCCCGAGCGCCAGATCCTGCGTCACCGTGCCTGGCGCGAGCCTGATCTGGAACGACCTCGGCTGCAGCCCGGCAAACGTCACGCTCAGCTCCACCGCCTGTCCCTTGGTTTGCGCGACGGGAACCGTCAATCGATAGCGGCCGTCCGAATCGGTCACGGCGCTCAACTTCAGCGTGGGAATCGACACCGTTGCCCCCGGCAGCGGCAAACCGTCGTCCCGCGTCGTGATGCGGCCGGTCACGACGGTCGGCTCCTGTGCGTACGCGATTGCTGGACAGAGCAGGGCAAATCCAACCAGCAGACGAGCGACGGTGCGGGACATAAGGCGCTCCTTTCCTAGTGACTTTACCGGGACTTTACAGGCGGACGGGGCTGTAGGCCAAACTTTCCTGGTGCCGGATCCGTCGAATCTTCTCGACGAAGCTCTTCGTTGACATCTACGAACCTGTTCGTATAATGGCGCGTATGACCCGACCGCTCCCACGTCCGACCGACACCGAGTTGGCCATTTTGCGCGTGCTTTGGGAACACGGCCCGGCCACTGTTCGGCAGGTCCATGAAGTGCTCGCCAATGCACGCGAGACCGGCTATACGACGACCCTGAAGCTGATGCAGATCATGGCGGAGAAGGGTCTGGTCACGCGCGACGAGTCCAGCCGGACGCACGTCTACACGGCCCGGCTCACGCGAGATGAGACGCAGCGCCAGCTCATCTCCGATCTCGTCGACCGCGCGTTTGGCGGGTCGGCCGCCGCGCTCGTCATGCAGGCGCTGACCGCGCATTCCACGTCGGCTGAGGAACTGAAAGAAATCGAGGAAGTGATCGAAGACTACAAAGAAGGTCTCCAATGATCACGCCAGTCATCGACCAGGTCTCAATCCAGGCGCTCGCCTGGGCTCTCGTGCATTTCGTGTGGCAGGGCGCCGTGCTCAGCCTCATCGCCTTCGCCGTGTTTCGTCTCCCGCGACTGCATGCGACGACGAGGTACGTGGCCGGCGTTGCGACGCTGGCGGCGATGCTGGCGACACCCATCGCGACGTTCATGTACCTCACGCGCGGCGTCGGTCAGCCGGATGCGCTCAGGGTCGCGGCGGCGGCACCGGGGTTCAAGGCCGCGTCAACCGTTCCGGTGGAAGCTGGACCCTACCGGTCCACACCTCCGGTCGGCGCGGCCTCGACAGAGATTGCGCCCGAACGTGCGCCGATCGGCCCGTTCGTGATTCTGACCGTCTGGTTGTCGGGTGTCATCCTGCTGTCGGTGCGGCTGCTGGGTGGCTGGATTGTGGCGCGCCGGCTGATCACGCGCGCGGTCCGGCCCGTTTCGCCTGAGATCTACTCGCTGGTCCGCCGAGTCGCCGGGCGCATGGCGCTCGACCGCGTCGTGCGCGTCTTCGAATCGTCGGCCGTGTCGGTGCCGGTAATGGTCGGCTGGATCAAGCCGGTCGTGCTGTTGCCCGCGGCCGCGCTGGCGGGCTTGACGCCGACGCAGGTCGAAGCGCTGATCGCACACGAGCTCGCGCACGTTCGCCGGCACGACTACATCGTCAATCTGCTGCAGTCCGTCGTCGAGACGCTGCTCTTCTATCACCCGGCCGTGTGGTGGGTATCGGCCCGCGTTCGCGCCGAGCGCGAGCACTGCTGCGACGATCTCGCGGTCGGCGTGTGCGATCGGCTCGTTTACGTCACCGCGCTCGCCGACCTCGCAGCCATGACGACTACGCCTCGGGTCGCGCTTGCCGCAACCGACGGATCGCTCGTGAACCGCGTCCGCCGCCTGCTCGGCCGCTCGCGTGACAGCCGGGAGTCGGGGGCGAGCTGGATGCCGGCCGTCGTGCTCGTGCTCGCGATCGGCACGATGGTGCCGGCGAGCTATGTGCTCGCGCGAGGCAAGGAGCGCGGACAGGAGCCGCGAGGAATGCAGGCGCGCGCTGAGGCTCGGTCGGCGATCGCGATCGGCGAGGGCGTGCAAGGCGCCGTCGCGGGCGGAGTCGTTGGCGGCGTCGTCGGTGGAGTTCCAGGCGGGATCCAGGGAGGCGTTCCGGGTGGCGTTGAGGGCGGGGTCGCCGGCGGCGTCGGCGGGATGTTCGCTGTCGCCAGTGGAGGCCGTGCCTACGCGTTCGAAGGGCAGCTGGCCGACCTGTCGGTCGAGGCCGCCGTGGCCGAGCCCGAGCAATGGCGAATCGAGCGCGACAGCGGCAACCGATGGCGCCTGGTCAGACCGGTGACGCCGCGGCGTCCGTCCACGACCAGATGGCGGCTCGAGCGGAATGCCGACGGGAAACTGCTGATCGTCCGGGATGGTCAGACCCGAAGCGGGCGCGATCCGGAGCTCGAGCAGGCGGAAGCGGCGCTGCGCGATCGCATCGCGAAGCTCGAGTCGGAACTGAGGGAGCTGCGAAGGCACTACGAGGAGATGCAGCGCGAGTACGGACGCCTGCGATACGCGATGCCGCCGCTGGCGACGACGAAGGCGCTTGGTGATCTCCATCTGGCGCAATCGAACCTCGCGATGCTCCAGGGGAAGAATCTCGAGCTCGCGAGCACGGAGCTTCTCAAACACCAAGCGGACCTCGAGAAGTTCGCAGGGGCCAAAGCCAAGGTTCTCGAATTGACGCAGGCCCAGTCTCTCGAGTTTGCCGCCGCTCGCGAGAAACTTTACGAGCAGGACCTGAAATTCCGAGAGCAGTTCGACCTCGAGCGCGCGAAGCTGCTCGAGCAGGATCAGAAGACTTACGAGTCGCTCAAGCAAGCCTTCGAAGCCAAGTCGAACCTCCAGAGCACGACCCAGCAGGGCTCGGGCAACTTCACCTGGAGCAATGACAACGATCGAGTCGCGGTCAAGTGGACGGGCGCGTTCCGCCTCTCGGACGACGACAAGGATATCGTCTGGGTCGAAGCCGGGAAGACCGTGCAGGTGAGCGATGGTGGTCGGGTGTTCTCCACCGGCGTCGAGGTGAAGGGGCTCGCCGACGGCAAGGTTGAGCGCAGCTACTACCGCAACGGTTTCACGCGCACCTACGAACCCGAGGGCCGCGAGTTCCTCGCGACGATGCTGCAGAAAGTCGTCCGTGTCAGCGGGTTTGCCGCCGACAGCCGGGTCGCGCGCTTCCTGAAGCAGGGAGGCGTCAGCGCGGTGCTCGCCGAAATCGAGCTGCTCCAGGGCGACTACGCACGGCGGGTCTATTACCGCGAGTTGCTGAAGCAGGCGAAGGTCTCGTCGGCCGAGCTCGTGAAGATGATGTCGCGGGCCTCGGAAACGATTAGTTCGGACTACGAACTGGCGTCCCTGGTCGTCGCGGCGCTCCCACAGGTTCAAAACGATGACGCGGCGCGCGCAGCCGTGCTCGATGCGACGAAGACGATCGGCAGCGACTACGAGATGCGGCGGGCGCTCACGGCCGCGTTGTCGGATTCCACGTCCCCGAAAGTGGCGGCCTCGGTCCTCTCGGCGGCTTCGTCCGTCGGATCGGACTACGAGCGCGCGACGCTGCTGATCGAGCTCGCGCGCAAGGGCGGCCTCACTCCGGCCACGAAGGCGGCGTACTTCGACCTCGTCAAGACGCTGCGGTCTTCATATGAGCAAGGCCGCGTGCTTCGAAGCGTGTCGGCCATTCCCAACATGTCTGAAGACGTCATCGCGGACGCGGTCAGGGCGTCGCAGACGATGTCGGGCGACTACGAGCGGCGTCAGTTCCTCGCATCGTCGATTGCACGTCAACCCGTCACGGCAAAAAGCGCGGGCGACGTGATTCAGGCCGCGGCCGGCATTCGCTCGGACAACGAGCAGGCGACGTTGCTCGTGGATCTGGTGCGACGCGGCGGCGTGACGAACGAGACCGCGGCGTCCTTCTTCCCGCTCGTCGCGGCCATGACCTCGAGCTACGAGCAGCGCCGCGTTCTCCAGGCCGTGCTCGTGACCGGCCAGCTGACGGAGCCGGTGCTCTCGGGCCTCCTCAAGGCCGCGGCCAGCATCGGCAGCGACTACGAGCGCGCGGAAGTGCTCGTCGCCGTGGCCCGCAAGCAGCCGCTGTCGGCGGCCACGCGCGCGCTGTATCTGACCGCCGGCGACGGCATCCGGTCCGAACACGAACAGACCCGGGTGTTCGCGGAGCTTGTAAGATCCGAGCGGGGCATTAAAAAAGAGTAGGGCGGACTGGTCTTCAAGTCCGCCAATAGAAGGCGGACTCAGGAATTCAGTCCGCCCTACGTACGGTCCGCCCTTCAGACTGTCTCGGACGTCCAATCGGGAGCCGCCATGCGCATCCGACCCCTTCTCGTCGCTGTTCCCGTTCTCACGATCGCCTTTTCTGCTGGCGTTGTTCTGATCGGCCAGGAGAGGCTCACGCCACAGTTGCCGGCACCGGTCACGCCGCGTGATGCGCGTGATGCCGGTGAAGCGCGTCCGGGCACAGGCCTTCTTTCTGGAACCCTCGTCGCCGCCGACTCCGGCCGGCCGGTCCGCCGCGCGAGTGTCACGCTTGCGGGCGCCGAGATCGGTGTGCGCAGGACGGCGATGACCGACGAAATGGGCCGGTTCTCGTTCGACCAACTCCCAGCCGGCGCGTTCACGCTCTCCGCGAATCGTCAGGGCTATCTCGACGTCGCGTTCGGCCAGCGTACGCCCGGTTCCGGCCGGCCCGGCACGCCGATTCAACTTGCCGCAGGCCAGCGTCTCGAGAACGTCTCGATGCGGATGCCGCGCACCGGCATCCTGACTGGCGCCATCACCGACGAGTTTGGCGATCCGGCGATGGGGATCCAGGTGCAGGCGTGGCGCTGGGTCAAGCGATCCGGAGAACGCTTGCTGCAGTCGGCCGGCATGGGGACGACCGACGATCGCGGTATCTACCGGATCGCGGGCCTCCTCCCCGGCGAGTACATCGTAGGCACCGGCGCGCGCGACACGTCTGAGACGATGCTCGTCGAGTCGATGAAGTTGCGCGAGTTCGCGGAGGTAAGGGCCACGCTCTCGGGGATGGTCATCGTCGACGGCAAGCCCACGGTCGATCCCTACACAGTTTCGGCGATTTCAGGGGCGCCGAAGGTCGGTTACGCGAGCGTGTACTATCCCGGCACGTTGCAGTCGTCGTCGGCGACGTCCGTGACGCTCGGCATCAGCGAGGAGCGAAGCAGCGTCGATCTCCAGCTACAGGCCGTCCCGCTCGTGAGAGTGTCAGGCTCAGTGGTCGGTCCGGACGGCGCGTTGCCCCCGGGTGGGGAAGTGCGATTGATCGAAAGTGGCTCTGTCCTCCCGGCTGCCAGGGCGTACTCGTCGCCGATTCGGGGCGACGGCACCTTCCTGATCAACGGTGTGCCGCCGGGTCAGTACATGTTGGTCGCCCGCACCAATCCAAGGGTCATGATGCGCGTGGTGCAGCCGGACGGTGCAACCAGCATCGAAGGCAAGGGGTACGAGTGGGAGGTTGAAATGTCCCCGGCGCGCCGTTTTAGCGCTTATGGAGTGCAGACTCAACCCTCGGGCGCCGCACCGGAAGCGCTGTGGGGCCAGACCGACATTGGCGTGGATGGGCGCCCGATCTCGAACGTCGTCCTCTCGCTCCAGCGCGGCTTCGACGTCTCCGGCACGTTTGCGTTCGACGGCGCGCCGCCGCAGCCTCCGGATCTCTCACGCATTCGCGTGCAGCTGGCGCCTGCCTCGACGACGGGCATCGACGCCGGGCTGCCGACACCCGCCTCGATCTACAACGGCGGCCGCTTCACGCTTCGCGGCGTGACGCCGGGCCGATACCGTCTCAACGCCTCGGGACTTCCTGCCGGCTGGGTTCTGAAATCGGCGAATTTCGGCGGGCGCGATGTCCTCGATACGATGCTCGAGGTCAGGCCCGGCGACGAGCTCGCCGGCGGGATCTTGACGTTCACGAACCAGTCGACGGAGCTCTCCGGCACGCTGCAGGATCAATCCGGCAAGCCGGTCGCCGACTACACCATCGTGGTCTTTTCTTCGGATCGCCGCTTCTGGACGCCGCTGTCCAGGCGCATTCAAGCCATGCGTCCGTCGACAGACGGCCGATTCTCGTTCCGCAATTTACCCGCCGGAGACTATCGGCTGATTGCGGTCGTGGACCCCGAACCGGGGGAATGGTTCGATCCTGCGTTCCTCGATCAGCTCGTTGGCGCGACGATGCCACTCACGATCGGTGATGGCGAACGCAAGGTGCAGGACGTACGGATCGCGAAATAGACAACGAAATCATGTGTAGGGCGGGGCTTCAGCCCCGCCTGCACGCCGGCCCTAAAGGGCCGGCCTACGTAAGCTTCGGATGTCTGTCCTTCCAGTCTGTCGCTTGCTCGTACGCCATCGCGATTCGACAGATGGTGGCTTCCTCGTACAGCTTTCCGGTCACCATGAGCATGACTGGCATGTCGCTGTTGTAGATCGAGCACTTGAGCGCGATCGCCGGATGTCCGGTGAGATTCGTCACGCCGAGCGTGGAGTCGCTGCCGGCGCTCAGGAGCGCGTCGTACTTGCTCATGAACTCGTCCATCTGGCGCATGAGCAGCACACGGGCGCGTTGCGCGCGGAGGTATTCGACCGCGGGCGTGAACCGCGCGGACTTGAACGTGTTCGCCCAGCTGCTGGCCGACGTACCGGTCCGAAGCAGATCGACGTCGCCCGATCGTGTCAGGTCGTCGAACGAGGCGGCCGATTCCGTCTCGAGAATGAATCCGATCGTCCCGCCGATTGACAGGTCCGGCAGCTCCACCGGTTCCAGGGTCGCGCCGAGCTTGCGATAGACGGCGAGCACGTCCTGATAGACCTTGCGACGCTCTTCCACGGGCATGCCGCCGCGCCCGCCGCCGCGTCCAGCGGCCTCACCAGCGCCGCCCCCTGCGCCACGGCCCGCCGCCGCCGCGCCTGGTGCGCCACCCGGCGCCGCGGGAGGCGCGCCGGCGCCGCGGCCGTCACCACCCGCGGTCGGCTCGAACCCGGTGCGAACGTAGGCAATCCTGTAGCCGGCCAGCGGCGCGTCAGGATTCCACCTGAACGCCGCGTCGGGCACCGTGCCGTCGCGTTTGTCCGGACCGTAGATCGCGTTCAGCACGAGGACGCAGTCCTCGACATACCGGCACATCGGACCGATCTTGTCCATCGTGTTCGAGAGCGGCATCGCGCCGTAGCGGCTGACGCGTCCGTACGTCGGACGCAGGCCGACGACGCCGTTCGCGGTGGAGGGGGAGATGATCGATCCGCGCGTCTCGGTGCCGATCGAGAACGCGACGCAGCCGGCGGCGGTCGCCGAGCCCGGGCCGGCGGACGAGCCGCTCGATCCGCGTTGCGGATTCCACGGACTATTGGTGCGTCCGCCGAACCAGCGATCGCCTTGCGCCAGCGCGCCAAGGGTGAGCTTGGCCACGAGCACCGACCCGGCATCGCGGAGCCGTTCGACGACCGTCGCGTCGTAGTCGAACACCTGCTCGACGTACGGCTCGCCGCCCCAGGTCGTGCGAATGCCTTTCGTCGCGAGCAGATCTTTCGCGCCCCAGGGCAGCCCGTGCAGCGGTCCGCGGTACTTGCCGGCTTTGATGTCGCGGTCGGCGTCGGCCGCCTGCTGCAGCGCCAGCTCTTCGGTGAGCGTCACGTAGAAGTTCAGCGTCGGCTGATAGCGCTTCAGCCGATCGAGGTACATCCGCGTGAGCTCGGTGGACGTGACGAGCCGGCGTTCGATCAGCGCCGCCAGCGTCGCGACCGGCCAGAACGCCACTTCTTCGAGGTTGGCCGGGCGCTTCAGCGTCAACGGCGCCCTCGTGTAACGGAGCGGCGCGCCGGGTGTGGACGGCCCCTTCGGCTCCTTGCCGGGCAGCGACGGCTTGAACATGATTGCCGGATCGATTTCCGGTCCGATCTTGATCTGACGGAGCTGCTGGAACGTCCGAAGCCGGTTGTTCAGCGAGCCGGCAATCGCCGTCTCTTCGTCCGAATGCAGATCGATGCCCACGAGCTTCTCGGCGCATTCGATCGCCTCGACGCTGACGGGCCCGCCGTTCTGCTGCGGCGCCTGGGCCAACGCCTTGGCGCCGACCGCGCCCACCATCGCGGCCGGGACCGCTTTCAGGAACGTGCGACGTGACTCTTGCTTCGAACGCTCAGCCATTGGGGCGCTCCACGAGACGTCCGTTCACTTCTTTTCCTTGAATCCTGCCGGGATGCCGAGCTCGGCGTCGGAGACCGTGGTCGCGACCGAGATCAGCTCGTGCGTTGACGTGAACGCCTTCGTGCGTTGCTGCGGCGGGCCGCCGCGTCCGCGCATGAGCCGGCCGGCGATCGCGCCGCCGATGCCTCCGCCGCCGCCCGACTGCTGCTGTTGGGAGGCTGCCGCCTTCATCTGCTCGGCGCTCTTCACGCCCTCGATCGTCATCGTGCTCATGACGGACGTGCCCTGCAGCTTCTTGCTTTCTGTGGCCATCCGTTCGGACAACGCCGCGAATCCCGGAAGGAAGGCCGAGGCCGCGTTGGCCTGTGCGGCGTCCATGCCAGTGAAGGTGCCTTCGAAGACCGCCTTGAAATACTTCATGTAGAACGCGTCCAGCTCGTCCATGGCCGGAACTCTCTCCGCCAGCCACATGTCGTTGGTCATAACCAGGCCGCCGCCCTCCTCGAGCGTCTTGCCCTTCTCGCGCATGACGATCGTCAGAATGGCCTGGCGGGCATCCTGACCGGCGATGTTCTTGCGTTCGCCCGTCTCTTTTACGTCGGCGTCGAATTCGAGCTGCTTGCCGGCATCCTGCATCGCCTGCTTCTCTTCTGGATTCATGCTCTGCGATTGCTGTTGGAGAGCCTTCTTCGCTTCCTCCATCTGCTTGCGCATTTCCGCGAACGTGACCGTCTTGTATTCCTTCTTCTTCACGTCGAGCATGTAGATCTTTTCTTCGGAGAGGTCGACGATTTGGCCGTTGGTGTCGTTAATGGTCGACATCCGGTTGCCTTTGACGGCGACCGTCGACGTCAGGCCATCGGCGCCGCCGAACATCCGGTTGATGATGCCGCCCATGAAGCCTTCGAACTTCATCGTCGTCTTCTCGCGCGTCTTGACGTCGGCGAGAACGTGGGGCGCTGAGAGCACCGCAACAACCAGGAGACCGAACCACTTCACGTTTCTCATGACCTTTGCCTCCGCGGACCCAGGGGGTGGCCTATTGTAAGGTGGCCCAGCGTCAATGGAGCAGCGCCCGCGGCCGCGCGAGGAGCCGGGGCCCCCAACGCGGCAGCCGCGTTGGGGTGGCGATAGCGAGTCTGCGGGCGCCGGAGCGCGAGCGAGCGGGGGTGGGGCCCCGCGAGCATTGAAAGATGAGGCAATCAGGTCAGCAACGCACGCCCGAACGGGTTTGTCATCCGTCTGACAGAACTGGACCACGGGGCGTGACTGGCCGAAACAAGTGTCGATGACCGGCAGGCGATGGCGGACGGCGGGACTCGGCGCGACGCTCTGCGTTGCGCTGCTCATGTCGGAAGGGATCGTGTCGATGCAGGAGCGACGCGTGGTCAAAGACGGCGCGACGACGGATGCCGCGTCGAGTCCGGCAATCGTCGCCGGCGGGTTCGTGTTCGTGTCCGGGCTCATTGCCGCGGGCCAGGGCGGCAAGCTTGACGGCGTCGACATTCAGGCGCAGACGCGTCAGGTCATCCAGCAGCTTCAGGCCAGACTCGAGTCCGCCGGGTCCTCGCTGACGCAGGTCATGAGCGTCAGCGTGTTCCTGAGGCGCGCCACCGATTTCCAGGCGATGAACGACGCCTATCGCGAGTTCTTCAACGACAAGCCTCCCACGCGCACGACCCTCGTCACCGACATCCGGGATGGTGCGCTCATCGAAGTCTCGGCCGTGGCGGTGCCTGTGGGTGTCGAGCGTGAGGTGTTGCACCCGGCCGGGTGGATGAAGTCGCCGCGTCCGTATTCGTACATCGTGCGCGCGAACGGGCTGGTATTTCTATCCGGACTCGTCAGCCGCCGCGGCACGGACGACAAGCCGGTGCCGGGACCGGTGAACGTGCAGGTGAAGACGATTCTCGACAACGCCGGCACGTTGCTGAAGACGGCGGGGCTGACCTATCGCGACGTCGTCGCGGCGAAAGTGTTCCTGACCGACGACACCTTCTTCGAGGCGATGAACGACGAATATCGCAAGTACTTCACGGCCGCACCGCCGGCGCGTGCAACGGCCATCACCGACCTCGTCGGCGCTGATTCAGTTGCCGAGATCACCATCATCGCGGCGGCAGGGGAGAAGCAGGTCTTCGGACCGTCGGTCTCGCCGAGCCTGCCGTTGTCGTCGGCAGTGAAGACCGGCTCGCTGGTGTTCCTCTCCGGCGTCCTCGGCAACACCGCGACGAACGGCAATGACATCGCCGGCCAGACAAAGGAGATCTTCACGCGTATCAGCCGGACGCTCGAAAGCGCTGGCCTGTCCTTCGCAAATGTCGTGGACAACACGGTCTACCTGCCCGACCTCTGGCACCGCAAGACGGTGGACGAGATCTCGCGCGAGTTCTTCACGACCGATCCGCCCGCCCGCACGACGATCGGGGCGCGCCTCGTCGCCCGGACGGGGTTGATCGAGATGATGATGGTCGCTGTCAGGTAGGGGGACGGGAGTTTTTTCCACCTGTGGAAAAAACTCCCGTCCCCGTCTTGATTTGTCCAACAATGTTGGGATAACGTCGGCGCGTGGTGCTGCAGACCATCATTCAGTGGCTCTCCGACGCGACGCTCGCCGACTCCATTCTCGGCGACCTGGAGGAGGTCCGCCGCGACCGCGCCTCGCTATCGGGTGGCCGGGCGCTCGGCTGGTTTTGGCGCGCGGCGATTGGCATCATCCTGGCCATTTCAGTTCGAAAATTGCGTGACCGCGTACGGACACTGACTGCATCAGGCTTTGGCGGGCCCCGCGCCCCGGAAGTGCGGCAGGCGCTGCGGTCGTTGAGAGCGTCGCCCTGGTACACGATGACGGCCGTCGGCGTCGTCGCGCTGAGCGTCGCGCTTGCGGCGACCGTCTTCGCCATCGTCGATGGCGTCCTCTTCAAGCCACTGCCGTATCCAAACGCCGGCAACTTGTACGACGTCGCCGGGGCGTTTCGCGCGCTACCGGACCTCGCGATGCCAAGCGTGTCGCGGTTGGACGCCGAGACCTGGGCTGCTGCGGTGCCGGAGGCCCGGTTCGCGACGATCAGCGTGGGCGAGGCAGTCACGATCTCCGACAACGACTATTGGCGCGCGGCCTACGTCGATCGCCACTTCTTCGACGTCCTCGGCGTGCAGCCTCTTCTCGGCGGCTTCAGCGATGCTGATTTCGGGCCGGCGTCTAAAGTGCGGCCCGTCATCGTGACGTACGAGATCTGGCAGCGTCAGCTGGGCGGCACGCCAGACGCGCTGGGCCGTCTTTTGCTCGATGCGACCGGCGAAGGCGCGCGAATCGTTGGTGTGCTGCCGCGTGGGTTTGTGTACCCACACCCGGCCGGACGAGTCGCGCCTGAAGCGCTGGAAGCACTGCCGGCGGCCTCGACGTCTGCGTCACAGAATCCGACGAGCCGATGGCTGCAGCTTCTCGCACGTCTGCCGCGTGGCGTGAACGTTGCCGCTGTCGAAGGCCGCCTCGCGATCGCAGCGCGTGACGTCGCTGCGCGATTTCCGCTGCTCCGTGAGGACGCGTCCATCAGCGCCACGCGGCGGATCACGAGAGGGCCGTTCGATCGCCCGAAGGTCCGATCGCTGCGATCGGTGCTCGTCTCGGCGACGCACCCATTTGCCTCGGCAAGTTTCGGAGTCGCGGCCGCGCTGCTGCTGCTCGGCATGTTGAATCTGGCCGGTCTCGCCGGCGGCCGCGCCGTGGATCGGCATCGTGAGCTGACGCTGCGTGTCGCGCTCGGCGGCAGCACCTGGAGCATGGTCCGGCTGCTCGCCACGGAACACGCTGTCGTCGTGGCCGCCGGCACCGGCGTCGGCCTCGGCGCCGCTCCGCTGCTTCTCGACGCTGCGGTGGCACTTCTCCCGCCGGGACTCATGCTGCTCCGGACGCCGGCGATAGACGCGCGTGTCGTGGCCTTCGGGATTGCGTCTGCCGCGTTCGCGATTGCGATCGTAACCGCATGGTCCGTGCGAAGCGCCTTCACCGAAGGGATGCGGCCTGTCCTTGCCGAAGCGGCTGGCGCGACACCACGGATCCGGTCACGCGGCCGCGCCTGGCTCATTGGCGGGCAAGCCGCACTGGCGCTCATCATGGCGCTTGGCGGCGCGCTGTTGTCGGCAAGTCTGGTCCGCGTCTGGCAGGAGGATCCGGGGTTCCAGACGGACCGCAGGGCCAAGATTCGTGTCAACTCGCCAAGTGCGTTTTCGCTCGACGCGATGAACGCCCTCCTCGACTCGATTGGCCACCTTCCGGGCGTGGAGGCCGTCGGCGGTCTCGACGAACCGTTTCTCGAACGAGCGATAACTGGAAGCGGATTCGAGAAGCCGGCCGGGGCGTTGGCGACGGGTGACGTCGAGCAATTGAGCGTGACCTCCGGATTCTTCCGTGCGGCGGGCCTGCTGCCGGTCGAAGGCCGGTTGCCCACCCGCGACGAATTCGACCTCGGCCGCCGCGTCATCGTCGTCAGTCGCGAGGTCGCGGCCGCGTTCTGGCCCGGCCGTTCGGCGGTGGGGCAGACACTCGCCGAGGCGGGTGAGACCTTCGCGGTCATCGGCGTCGTACCGGACATCCGCCATGCGTCGCTCGATCGAGACTCAGCCGGCCAGATCTACTCGTCGAATGCCCTCCAGCAACGGCCCGACCTGCTGAATCTGCTCATCGCCTTCGACCGGGATGCGCGGCGGCCGTTGTCGCAGGTCCTGGCCGAGATGTCGGCGCGCGCCCCGGACATGAAAGTCGTTCGCGTGGAAATGCTGACCGACGCCCTCCGCGCATCCGTGCAGCTGCGCCGCTTCCAGACATGGCTGTTCGTGGCGTTTGGTGGCGCGGCGCTGGCGATCGTCGGCGTCGGCATCCTGGGCGCGATCGCGATGGTGGTGGCCCGCCGGACGCGCGAGATCGGGATTCGGATGGCGCTCGGCGCCGCGTGGTCGAATGTCGTCGGCATGGTCCTGCGCGAGCAATTCCGATCCATCGCGACCGGCGTCGCATGTGGAGCCCTTGTCTCGCTCTGGCTGGTGCGGTACCTCGGCGACTATCTCTACAAGATGACGGCCTACGATTGGAGTGCCTGGACCGCGGCCGTCGTCGCACTGCTTTGCGTGACGGTCGCTGGGGCGATCGTCCCTGCGCTTCGCGCCAGCCGCATCGATCCCGTGAAAGCGCTGAGGGTGACCGCGTGAGCCTGGAACCGATCTCGCTGGGGGAGTTCGAACAGATGGTGCTGCTCGCCGTCCTTTGCGCCGGGCATGAGGCCGATGCCTATGGCGTCAACGTGCACGCCGAGTTGCAGGCGCGCACGAAGCGCCGTGTCGCTCGAGGCGCGGTCTACATGACGCTGGATCGGTTGGAAAAGAAAGGGCTGCTGTCGTCGTATCTCAGCGTTCCCACGCCTGAGCGGGGCGGACGCGCGAAGCGGTGCTATCGCGTGACGAAGCCCGCGCTCGACGCGCTGCGAGCCTCGCGGCGGGCGCTGCTGAATCTGTGGGACGGCGTCCGGACGCCGGGAATTTGAGGGAGGGGCGCAGAGGCCGGACCTTCAGATCCGGCGGACAAGGATCATGACCAGCATCCTTTTACTTCTCCTCACCAAACTCACCGACCGCGCGCTGGCCGAATCGATCGTCGGCGACCTGGCCCAGGAGCGGCATCGCCGCGCGCGCCGCTCTCGGACGCGGGCCACCTTCTGGTTCGCCGGCAGCACCACCGCGATCGTGTGGCGCGCGGCGACGGGCCGCATCCGTGACATCGTCGTCGATCTTTCATTGCGCAGGTTGGGCGTGAGTGGCATCGTCGGCGAAGTGCGTCAGGCTCTGCGCGCGCTGCGACGGACGCCAGTCGCGACCGCGGTGATCGTTGCGACCCTGGCGCTCGGGATCGGCGTGAACACGGCGGTCTACAGCGTGGTGTACGGCGTGCTGTTTCAGCCGCTGCCGTTCGCGGACCCGGATCGAATCGTGATGCTGGAAGGCGCGACGGGTGATCGCCCGCCGTCCATCTTCGGCAACTCGCTCGAGGACTTCCGCGATCTCGCCCGCGACGCGAGGACCTTTGCTGGGCTTGGGGCCGCCGGTTACTGGACCTTCAATCTCACGGATCTCGACGTGCCGCAGCGGATCGTCGGGGCCGCCGTCAGTGGTCGATTCTTCGAGACGCTCGGAACGAAACCGGTGCTCGGGCGATTCATCACCGAGGCTGACGATCACGCTGGCGCGCCGGTGACGTTCGTCATCAGCCACGGATTGTGGCAACGGCAGTTCGGCGGCCGCGCCGAGGTGATTGGCCGCGAGATTCGGCCGAATGGCCTGACGGCGACGATTGTTGGCGTGATGCCAGCGTCCTTCAGATTTCCCGGCGAAGACGTGGAGATCTGGACCGCGATTCGGAACGAAATGGACGGAACGCCGCGCAACGTCCGGTTCTGGGCCGTGTTCGGCCGGCTGGCGCCGAAGGCCACGATTGAGCAGGCGGGCGCCGACGTTGGCGCCCTCGCGCATCGTCTCGAGGAGATCTACCCGAACACGAATCGTGGGTGGCGCGTCACGCTCGTCCCGGCGCTCGACGCGCTGACGACGCGGGCTCGTGACGGGCTGCTGCTTCTGTTCGCGGCGGTGCTCGTCGTCTTTGCGGTCGCCGTCATCAACGTCGCCGGCTTGCTCGCGTCGAGACACGCTGCGCGCGGACGCGAGCTGGCCGTGCGGGTGGCTGTGGGAGCCACCACGCCGCGGCTGATGCGCGGCGCGATGCTCGAGGGCGCGTGGCTCGGCATTGCCGGCCTCACGATCGGATTGGCAGTAGCGGTGCCTACGGTCTCGCTCCTTCGCGCCTCGGCACCCGCATCGCTGCCTCGCGCGGCCGACATCGGACTGCATTGGCCGGTGCTGTGGCTGGCCGCGTGTTCAATGGCGCTGCTGATTGTCGCAAGCGGGTGCGTGCCGCTGGTGCGGGCCGCGCGCCGTCGCCGGACCCTCGACGTGCGCGAGGGCGGCCTCGGGCGCGCGTCGACCCCGCGCACCGCGGCGGGCACCGGGCTCGTCGTCGTTCAGATCGCGCTCGCGTTCGTGCTGCTTGCCGGCGCCGCGCTCCTGATGCGGAGTTTCATGCGCGTGACCGCTGTCGATCCGGGCTTTCGCCCCGATCATCTGGTGACGATGCGCGTGTTTCTCGGACCGCCGACGTACCGAACGATCGAGTTGCAGCGGCAGTTCACGGATCGCGCGCTCGATGTCCTGCGCCAGACGGCTGGCGTGACGCGCGCCGGTGCCATCAGCCAGCCGCCGTTCGACACCGAGGGCGGAGGCACGTCGCAGCGGTTCGTCATCGACGGCCAGGAATACGAATCCGGCGCGCAGCCAAGTCTCAACTACAGGACCGCGGATGCCGGATACCTCGAAGCGATGGGACTGCGGTTGATCGGCGGCCGCTGGCTCACCCGGGACGATCGTCCCGGATCGCCAGACGTCGTCGTCGTCAATCAGATCATGGCGCGGCGGTTTTTTCCGGATCGCGATCCGATCGGGGCGCGGATTCAATGGGTCGACACGAAGGCCCAGGGACCGCTCACGATCGTTGGGGTTGTCGGCGACATCGCCACGAACGGACTCGAGCGCGCGGAGACGCCGGTCGCATACGGCCCGTACTCGCAGCGGCCGTTTCCGTTTCTTCGATGGCTGACATTCGTCGCGCGCGTCGACGGCGACCCCGAAGCGGCGGCCGGATCAATTCGCGCAGCTGTCCAGTCGGTCGATCCGCGACAGCCCATCTTCGCCGTGCGGACGATGGATCAGATCGTCGCGCGGTCGCTCGCCGAGCGCCGGTTTTCGCTGCTTCTCATGGCGGCATTTGCCGGACTCACGGTCGTGCTCGCGACGCTCGGGCTCTACGGCATGCTCGCCCAACGCGTCGAGCTGCGGCGGCGGGAGATCGGCGTTCGGATGTCGCTCGGCGCGACCGGCCGGCGCGTCTTCGGGCTCGTCGTCCGCCAGGGCCTGACTATCGTTGCCGTCGGCCTGGCGTTGGGGGTCGCCGCCAGCTACGCGATGAGCGGGCTGATGGAATCGCTGGTCTTTGGCATCACACCCGAAGACGGCACCGCCCGCGTCGTCGTCGCTCTTCTGGTCGCCAGCGTCGGCTTGATCGCCTGCCTCATCCCGGCTCGCCGAGCCTCTCGGGTGGACCCGATCGTGACGCTGAAGTAGGGGGACTCCCGTCCCCCTCCGTCACAAGCGTCACCACTCGGGTCCGGTCATCGATACCCAATGAGCCCCTGAGTTCCGCGAGCGCGGGGTCACGACTGAGAGCCAGGAGCGCGGCCACGCCGGCGGCACCGGAGGCGCCAGAGCAAATCCGTGGATCGCTCCCAAGCGGATGCTCCAGCCTGTCGATCGCTTCCGTCGCGAGGTCATCGCCGATGGCAATTGCGGCGTCGACCACGGGTTCGAGCGCCGTCCAGGCCAGCGGACTTACTTCGCCGCATCGGAGACCCACCATCGCCGTCGGCGCGCACGAAGCCAGCGACGCAAGCCGTCCCGCTCGAAGTGACTCGAGCACGCAAGCGGCGCCGGCAGGTTCGGCGGTCACGAGATGCGGTCGTTGGTCGCCGAACCTGGCCACGAGCCAGCCGGCAACGGCGCCGGCCAGGCTCCCGACACCGGCCTGGACGATGAGGATGTCGGGTGGCCGTGCGCCCCAGCCGGTCGCGGCTTCCTCGAGCAGGCGCGTGTATCCCGCCATGATCCAGCGCGGAATCTGCTCGTAGCCCGGCCACGCGGTGTCCGAGACGATCGTCCAGCCAGACTCGGCCGCGTCTTCCGCCATCAGCCGGACGGTGTCGTCGTACTCGACGCTCGTGACGACGACGTGCGCGCCTTCCGATCGAAGGGCCTCGACCCTGGCGGGCGTGGTACCTACCGGCACGTACACGTGCGCTTCGAGCCCGAGGCCGTGAGCCGCGTGAGCGACTGCGCGCCCGTGATTGCCTGCGGTCGCACACGCCAGGTGACGCAAGCGGCCGCCTCGCTGTTCGACGAGCTTGCCGATCGCATAACGCGCCCCGACGATCTTGAACGCCGGCAGTCCGAACCGTCCGGACTCGTCCTTCACGAGCACGTCCTCGATGCCGAGTTTCGCTGCCAAGCCAGGAAGTCGATGGAGCGGCGTCGGCGTCGCGCCGGACATGGCGGCGTAGAACGTCCGCACCTCGTCCAGCTCCGCGTCGCTGAAGAAAGACGGTGCCGGTCGTCGCGGACCCGGCCTCAGCCACCAGTCGATCGCCATCTCGACAGCCTACGTTACGGCAAGCGAGGGATCTTGTGATTAGGTTGTGCGATGCGTCGTGAGCTCCGGTCGATGCTCAAGCTCGCGCTGCCCGTGATCGCGGCCGAGCTCGGCTGGATCACGATGGGCATCGTCGACACCATCATCGTCGGCCCGCTGGGGCCGGCGGCGATCGGCGCGGTCGGATCCGGCTCGACGATGTTCCTGGCGGTGATGGTGCTCGGGATGGGCACGCTCCTGGCCCTCGACACCTTCGTGGCGCAGAGCTACGGCGCCGGACGCCTTGACGACTGCCATCGCTGGCTGTTTGCCGGCCTGCAGCTTGCCGCCGTGATGTCTGTCGTGCTCGTCATCGCCGGTGCGATCGGCCTCGCGCTCCTGCCGTACGCCGGCATGCACCCGGAGGTCACCGCGCTGCTGGTGCCGTACCTCTCGGCGCTCCTCTGGTCGGCGCCGCCGCTGCTGTTGTTCACGGTGTTCCGCCGGTACCTGCAGGCCATGAACGTCGTCAAGCCGGTCACGGTCGCGCTCGTCTCGGCCAATGTCATCAACGCGGCGGCGAACTGGGTTCTGATTTACGGCCAGCTGGGAATGCCGGCGCTTGGCGTGCGGGGGTCGGCGTACGCGACCGTGATCGCGCGCATCTACATGGCGCTCTTTTTGCTGGCCGTCATCGTGCTGCGCGAACGCCGGCAGCCGTCCAGCCTGTCGACCACGCGATTCGCCATCGATCCGGCGCGGATGTGGGCGCTGTTGCGGGTTGGTGTCCCGGCCGCCATGCAGGTCACGCTCGAGGTCGGCGTGTTCGCGGCGGTGTCAGTCCTGGCGGCGCGCATCACGCCGCTGTCCGTCGCCGCGAATCAGATCGTTCTGAACATCGCGGGGTTCTTTTTCATGATTCCCTACGGCCTCAGCACGGCCGCGGCGGTGCGAGTGGGCCACGCCGTCGGCCGGCAGGATCCGCTCGGCGTGCGCCTGTCGGGAGGGGCGGCCCTGGGGTTGGCCTTGGTGGTCACGGTCGCCGTGTCGGTCGTTTTCGTGATCGCGCCGTTGCCGTTCTTGCGGATCTTCACCGAGGATGTGTCCGTCCTGCAGGCCGGATCGACGGTGCTGCTGATCTATGCGATCTGCCAGCCGTTCGACGGGGTGCAAACCGTGGCGACGGGCGCGCTCCGCGGCCTCGGCGAAACCCGGCTGCCGATGCTCGTCAACCTCGGCGGTCACTGGATTGTCGGACTGCCTCTGGCGTACGTTCTGTGCTTCCGCCGCGGCTGGGGCGTCGAGGGACTCTGGGCGGGCCTGACCGTCGGCCTGATGCTCATCGGCTCGGTGCTGTTCGTGGTCTGGCGCAAGCGAAGTCATCGCTTCGAGGGGACTTTTCGATGAAGCTCGGCGCTCGAAGCGCTGACCGGATCGAAGCAGATGGATGCGACCGCGATTATCGATTACTTTGCGCCGCTGAAGGCGTACCTGGACCAGCAACTGGCGGGGAAGCCAGTCGGGTGGTGAGCGCGTCGGCGATCTCGGTCTGTTTCTCGACCGGTCCGACGCCCTCCCACGCGTTGAGGATCGTGCCCTGACGATCGACCAGCACGAGCGTCGGCGTCACGCGGACGCCGAGGCCCGGAATGGCGGTTCGAATTGACTGCGCCTGCAGTCCGAGGCCGCGCGCGTACTGCGCATCCTCGTCCGCTTCGCCCGCGCTCGTGATCAGCACCACGCGGACGGTCGCGCCGATGTCGTCGATGAGCCGCTTGAAGAATGGCTGCGCCGTCTGGCACGCGCTGCAGCTCGCGCGCGCGAAGAGCAGCAGCGTGTAGGGCGCCGCCTGGTACCACTCTGCGGGCGTGTCGATCACCGCGCCTGCGCGATAAGCCGGTTCAGCCGGTGCCGGGGTGACGCCGAGCGCGCCGGTCAGGCGCGGCCACGCGAGCAAGCCCAGCGTGCCGGCAAAGATGACGAGCAGGAGAATGCTCGCGCCGACCGCCGCGCGATCGATCACGCGGTCAACGCGATCGTTCATGGTTGCATTTCGAACGGCCAGCGCATGACCTTGCACCAGCCCGTGCACGCCCAGGCCCAGAGCGGTCCGCACATCGGCCAATCGAGGTCGAACTCACAGGAGTACTGCTCGGAGCAGCTCAGCCACGGATCCGGTCCGATGTCACACGTGTCGATGTCGACGTTGCAGTTGCAGCCCGGGATGGCCGCCGAGACGACGCGCCAGGAGCGGACGCGATCGGCAATGCGCTGCGTCAGCGGCAGCGCGTTGTGGCGCGGCGCGTCCTTCGAGCCGAGCGAGACGAACAGTTCCTCGGCGGCCTTCGGGCCGAGGACCGACACGGCGCGGTTGAACGTGCGCTGAATCTGCTCCCGCAGCTCGGGTCGAATCGGCGGCATGAAGGCGTCCGACGTCGCGATCTCGATCGCTTCCTCGATCACCGCCGCCTGCGCCGCCGTGAGCTCCGGGTGCGTCGACCGGTACTTGAGAAAATGGACGCGCCAGACCGCGGAGCGATCCTCGGGGCCGAGCGCGCTCAGGATCGCGCGCCGATACACGGCCGGGTACGCGTCAATCTGAAAACTGGCGTGCTGCAGCTCGTCGGGCGACAGCCCAGCGGTCCAGGCAATGGCCGCCTCGAGCGGGTCCGGCGTCTGTGCCACCGGGAGCAGCACGACCTCGGCCGGCAGAATCAACACACTGAGGACAGCGCAGATCGTCAGGCGTCGGCGCGTTCGGGGAGTCATCGGCGTCTCCTTGAGCCCTGGCGAAAAGGTGGGCGAGACGCTGACTGCAAGAGATGCGCCTTGTCTGGCCGAGCGAAAACGCTTCTGACGGAAAGCAGGATTTCAGGACTGTTACGGATCGGCGCGACGGATCTGTAGGCGCGGCGTCAAGAACCGTGAAGTGGAAACCGTGAGAGACGACCAAACACGGCCCTCAAAAGCAGCGAAGTACCTCCGCAAGAACTGCGAAGGAACCGTTGTCTGGAGCCGTGAAGTACGCAGTCAAGAACTGAGCAGTACAAGAACTGCGAAGTACGCCTGTCTAAAACCGCGCGAAGTACGGCCCGGGAACCGACGGGAACAAGACCAGCGAAGAACCGGGGAAGAAAGGCTCTTAAGTACTCCTTCGTCAGCTGCCGTACTTCAACGTCAGCTCCCGCACCTCAGCGCCAGCACCGTACTTCAGCGATAGCGCCAGTCCTTCTGCGACACGTCCGCCAGCGACTATCGTACGTGCGGCTGTCCAGAAGTGATCCATCCCGACGCCGTCTCAGCTTTCAGATAGTGCCCGAACCACTCGAGAATCCGCTTCTGATAATCGACTTGGTTTTTCTTCTGACGCAGGCCGTGATCTTCTCCGCTGTACACGAGCATGACGACGTTTTTCCGGGCGCGGCGGCCGATGTTGTAGAGCTCCACGGCCTGGTGCCAGAAGACCGTGCCGTCGTTGTCGCCCGTCATCAGCAGCAGCGGCGTCGTCATGTTTTGCACGTTGTAGACCGCGGAATTGCGCACGTACGCCTGGAAGTCCTCCCAGAGCGGCACCTCCATGCGCTGCTGGCCGGTCTCGATGTGATCGGTCTCGGCAATCCCCGAGCTCCAGTGATGGTTGCCGTAATTGCTGACCAGGTTGGTGATCGCGGCGCCGGCGACCGCCGCGCGGAAGACGTCGGTGTGCGTCGCAAGGAACGCCGTGTCGAAGCCGCCCCAGGAATGCCCGACCACGCCGACGCGTTTGGGGTCGACGAGGCCCATCTGAGCGACTCGCTTGACGCCTGGCGTCACGCACTCGACCACGGACAGGCCTGGTTCGCGCGGACGGAACACGATGTCCGGCTGAAAGACGAAGTACCCCTGCGTCGTGAAGACAGACGTGTTGTAGTAGTCACGGTCGGAGGGCGCGACGTAACGATGAACGCCGTCCGACAGCCGCTCGTAGAGATACACGATCATCGGGTAGGGCTTACCCGCCTGATAGCCGGCGGGGTAGTAAAGGGCCCCCTGCAGACGCCGGCCCTTGTCCGTCTTGTACTCGACGATTTCGCTCCGTCCCCACTGGAACTTGCTTTGGAACGCGTTGGTAGTCGTGACCTGCCTGGCGTTCTTGAGATCCGGGCCCGCGATGAACAGGTCGGGAGAGTCGTCATAGTCCTGCGACATGTACGCGAACACCGACGAACCCTTCGCGCGCGCGAGGCCCGTCACGCTCCTGTCGAGCCACACCAGCCGTTCGACGCCGTTGTCGGGCATCAGCCGGCCATATCCGGACTTCTTGGACCAGATGCCGAAAAGGCTGACGTAGAGCGGCGCGTCGAGGTCGATCCACTCCTCGTCGGGATTGACCCGAACATACCGGTGACGCACCTGCTCGGCGGCCCCGTCCGTGAGCCGTGAGGCGCGCGTGCCGTCGGCGGCAACCTGCCAGAGATCGAACTTGTCATACAGCACGACCGCCGCGTCGTCCTTCGTCCATCCGGCCAGGCCGAAGGCAGGTTTCTGCTTGATTGTCGCGTCCGACTCGCGATCGACGAACGACGTGGCGACGGTTTTCGTGATGTTGCGAACCGTCCGCGACGTGAGATCGATCGTCCAGTACTGATCGTCCTCGAGGAACAGGACGTAGCGGCCCGTCGGGCTCACCTGCGCGTACCGGTCATCCACGCGGTCCTTCAGCTTCGTCCGAGCGCCGCTGGTGAGGTCGACGACGTACAAGTCGGCTGCCGGCCGGCCAATTGACCGATCCATCGCGTAGGTGGCCCATTCCTCGACGTAGGCGACATTGGGCCGCTGCGTCGGCGCGACTTGCTCGGTCCAGCTCTTGCTGAGCTGAACGAAACGGCCGGAGTCGAGGTGCCAGGCCGCGATGAAGTTCCGTCTCCGATCGGCGACGGCGGTGAGCTTCTGCTTCGCCATCACGTTGACGTCGGTCCAGTGCCAGATGTCGACGCCGGCCGGCTCGTCCACTTCCACGGCCGAATTGGATCCCGATCTCGGCGACGCCGGCGGCTCGGTTCCGCTCTCCGGCGGTGTCGTGCCGTCCCTGCCACCCGATGCTGTCGCACTGGCCCCGCGACCGCGGGCCGGAGCCGGCGGTTTCTCCGCCCATTTCGCCAGGCCAACGAACACGACGCTGCCATCTTCGGACCAGGCCGGTCGACGGAACGAGACGGTCCGCATGCCGCCCGGCACGCCGGCGACCGGCGTCGGATCGAACTGCACCCGCTTCTCGTTCGACGCGCCGAGGTTGCGCCACGCCAGCCCGACGTACGTCGAGCCCTCGCGCTTCTCGTCGGTCTTCGCGCGCAACACGGCCAGGTCGGCGCTCTTCTCGCGCCAGCTGAGGCCGACGTACGTCGCGGCGTTCGAATCGAGCACCTTGAGAATCGTCGTCTTGGGATCGAAGAGATGCACGCCGTTGCCGGTCTTGCCTTCAGCGCTGATCGTGAGCGCGAGCAGGTGGGTGCGCTCGTCGTTTTGCCAGCTGTACTCCGCGATGTTGCCGAAGGTCGTGTCGTTGCCGGTGGCGAGGTCTCTGACGATCAAGGTCGCCGCGGTGGGCTCGTCATCAGGAGCCGTCGCGCTCGCGGCTGCGGCCGCAGGTCCCGTCGATCCGCCCGGCTGCGCCCCGCCGCCACCAGCGCCGCCCTGTCCCGCGGGCGTGGGCGGATACCGGCGCATCGCCAGATAGGCGCCGTCGCCGCTGAAACTGAACGACTGCACGCCGTCGATCGTTGTCATCTCGCCGCTCGTGAGGTTGAGCAGGCCGAGCTTGTTCTGGATCGGCCGCCGCTCGGTCCGCATCCGTTCCTGTTCGGTCTCCGAGTAGCCGAGGCTGTAGGCAGTCCATTTCGAGTCGGCCGAGAAGGCAGGCTGCGCGCCAAACGCGGCGACCTTCGTCGTGCCGTCGGCAATCTTCAGGAGGCGAAGCTCGTTATTGCGATTGCTCCGGGCCAGGGAATAGGCGAGCCATTGTCCGTCAGGCGAGAACCCGCCGCGGGGCCCCGCGGGCGTGATCGACTCCCACTGCCCGTAATCGGCCCGTGTGACCGGCGCCTTCGTTTGCGCGCCTGTGACGATGATCGACAGTCCCGAGACGACGACGAGCGCGAGCATCCGGCGCATGGTGTTCACCTCCCAAACCGGGGATTCACGATGTTGTTGAAGATGGAGCCGAACCGGTAGCTCAGGCCGATATCGAAGCTCACTTCGTAGCCGCTCTGGAGGTCTCGGAGACGCAGCAGCACCTCCTCAGGCGTGGCGCCCCGCAACGGCAGCGACAACTGGTCGCGCACGCGCGAAGCCGACCCCTCCACATTGAGCGACAGCCCGCGCGCCAGCCGAAGCGAGAGATCTCCACCCGCCTCGAGCCGGTACTTACTCAGGTCGTGCAGGTACTGCGACCATTGCGCGCGTGCCTCGAGCGTGCCCCAGGGCTGCCGCTGTTCGAGCGTCAGCGAGAGTTCGTGGCCCGGCAGCGTTTCGCGCAGCTTGCCGAACAGCGTGATCTCGTTGTACGAGCTGTGCGCCACGCCGAGGGAGTACTGAACGCGAAGCTGCCGGGTGGCGTACTGCGAGTAAGGAAAGACGCTGAACTCCACGGTGGGGGCGGCCGTGGCCGACACCTCCAGGTTGCCGAACGTCGAGGTCCGCACGTTGCCATCGAGGCCGGCCGACCAGTGCTCGCCCAGGCTCTTGGCCACGAACCACTCGACGCGTCGTTCGCGGCGTGTGACCTCGAGCGGTTCTTCGTCTTCCTCATCAAGATTGAAGCGCTCCTGGGAATGGTCGAAGCTCGCGCCAAAGCTCATCTTCCAGCGTTCGGTCACGCGATCGGCGCTGAGCCCGAAATCCACGCTCCAGTCGCGCTGGCTTTCCTCGGCGTTGATATCGCTGCTGCCGTTCACGCCGAACACCCAGAAGTTCCATGGATCGCGGGATCCGGCGGGCGGCTCGTCCGATTCGGCCGCTTCGATCGCGAGCTTGATATCGGAGGGCAGGCCCTCTCGCGCCAGATAGGCGAGGAGTCCGACGCTGACCGTCCGCAGCACGCCGCGCCGCCGCGTGTCTTCGGTGTCGGCCGACAACGAGATCGATCGCAGCTCGTGATCGATCCCCTGAAACCGGCCAACGCCGACGAACCGGAGCACGACCTGCCGTCCGCCTCCCCCGGTTTCCTGGCTGCTCGACAACAGGTGCACGTCGGCGTCCTCCCGTTGCCGGACGAAATCGACCCACTTGATTTCCTCGCGCAGGTAATCGGCGAAGCAACTGTCGCAGTCAAGAAACACACGCAGCCTGCTGCCGGCTCGAGCGGGTGTCGTGGTCTGGCCGGCAGGTGGAGGTTGCGCCTGGGAGGTATCCGCGGCGAGAAAACAGAGGGCGGCAGCGGCGAGAATGCTGATCAAGCCTGACGAGCGTGTCATCAGGACCGCAGGCCAGTCAACGCCACGGGCAGCGCCTCGGGCACCGTCCCGAACGCCCGCACAGCGCTCCCGATCGCCGGCGCCACGCAGACGATGGGCGTCTCGCCGGCGCCAGCCGATGGCAGGTCGGTGCGATTGAGAAGGATGATCTCGATCGGCGGGACATCCTTGAATCGAGGCACGCGATACTGCGCCATTGTGCCGTTCAGGATCTTGCCGCCGGCGAACGTGACGGCCTCGAAGAGCGCGCCGCCCAGTCCCTGAACGATCGCGCCTTCGACCTGATTCTTCAGTCCATCGGGATTTACAATCGCGCCGCACTCGAAGACCACCGTCAAGCGCTGGATCCTGAAGCCCTGAGGATGACGAGCGGGTCCGCCTCCCTGAGATGATGTGTCCCGAACAACCTCGGCCGCGGTCGCAACGTAGCCGCCCTTTTCGAGACCGCACGCGATCCCGAGCGCGGCGCCCGCGGTGGCGGCCCGAGGCCAGCCTGATTTCTGCGCGGCTGTGGTGAGGACCGCGCGCAAACGGGCGTCGGTGATGTGCTTCAGCCGGAACTCGAGCTGGTCGACACCGAGCCCGCGCGCGACCGCGTCCATGTGCATCTCGCGCGCGTAGTGGTTGGCAGTCGCCGCGAGTCCACGATACGAGCCTTGCCGCAGCGGCGAGGCCGAGCCGTGAAACGCGACGCGCTGATTGGGAACGGAATATGGCGTCTGCAGGCCCGCCGTGCCGGAATTCCAGTTGTCGAACTCCCATGACACCAGCCGGCCATCGGGTCCGACGCCGGCGACGACGTCGATGACGCCGGCGGGCCGGAAGTAGGCCCACATGAATTCCTCGGCGCGCGTGTAGACCAGCTTCACGGGCCGTTCCGCGGCCTTCGCGAGTCGCGCGGCTTCAATCGCCTGCTCGCCGGTGTGCTTGCCGCCGTACCCGGAACCCATGTCCGGCACGATGACGCGCACGCGATCCTCGGGCAGCCGGAGCGCCTCGGCCACTTCCGACCGCACGCCGAACGGCCGCTGGGTGCCGGTCCACACCGTGACCTTGCCGTCCTGCCACTCCGCGACGGCGGCGCGCGGCTCGAGCGGCACGTGCGCGATGTACGGAATCTTGTAGCTCGCCTCGAACACCTTCGCGGCAGCCGCACGCGCCGACGTGACGTCGCCGCGCACCGTCGGCGCCGATCCGCGGCCACCGCCGCCGGCGGCAGACGCGGGCGCCTGCTTCAGGTGTTCGAAGATGGTCTCGGATGTCGGCTGCCCGGGTGGAACGCTCCACGTTACGGAGACGGCCGCGGCGGCCTGCCTGAGCGCGCGCTCGTCTGGTGCCACCACGCCGATGAAGTTGCCGTCGCGGACGACCGTCACGCCGGGCATGGCCTTCGCGCGCGTGTCGTCGACTGACACCGGCTCAGCGCCAAGCGCATCGGGTCTGATGACGCGGCCCATCAGCATGCCCGGACGCTCGAGATCGGGCGTGAACGCGTGGCGCCCCGTGACGATGTCGCGCCCGTTCACCTTGCGCACGGCCGTACCGCGCGCGACCCACTGGTCAGGCGGCGCCACCCGAACGTCGGCGCCGACAACGCCGGTCAATTGCTTGCCCCTGGTCAGCTCGCCATATCCAGCCGCGCGCCCGTTCGAGGCGACGACCCGTCCCGCATCCGCCTTGAGCGTCGTCCGATCGACCTGCAACTGCGCCGCAGCCAGGTCGATCAACATCTCCCGCGCCGCGGCGGCCGCTCTCGCGAGTTGGGGCGCCATTGCCGGCGTCGTGCGCGATCCAAACGTTCCTTGATCAAAGGGCGTGAGGTCCGTGTCAGCCATCACGAAGGCGATCGTCGCGAGCGGCGCGCGAAGCTCATCGGCGATCACCTGCGAGAGCGAGGTGCGGATGTTCTGGCCAATCTCGACTTTGCCCGTGTAGGCGGTGATGCGCCCGTCCGCGCCGATGTGAATCCAGGACGCGAGATCCCCTGGCGCTGGTCGATTCTGAGTCGCGCGTCCTGACTCCTGCGCTTCCGCGTCCGGAAGAGTGGCGACGACGAGCAACCCACCGCCCATCGCCGTGAGGATGCGCAGGAAGTCGCGCCGGTCGACGTCCGGCAGCTCGAAAAGATACCGCCTCGACTCCGAAAGCTCGTACCGTTCGAGTTCGGGTTCGTGGTCCTGCGTCATGGCGTGTCGCGCCCGGCTGTCGTCGTGCCGGCTGGTTCCGACGTCCGCGACTTCATCTTCATCTTCACCGCCGCAAGCTTGATCGCGGCGACGATGCGCGGGTACGTTCCGCAGCGGCAAACGTTGCGATCCATGAGCTTCGCGATGTCTTGATCGGTCGGATTCGGCACGGTCCGAAGCAGACCGATCGTCGCCATGACCATGCCAGGGGTGCAGTAGCCGCACTGGAACGCCTCGGTCTCCAGAAAGGCTTCCTGCACCGCATGCAGACCGGCCGCGCCAGCGCCAATCCCTTCGATCGTCGTGATGTTGGTGTTGGCGACCGCGCCGAGGCGCGCAACGCATGACCGAGTGACCTGGCTGTCAATGAGGACCGTGCAGGAGCCGCAGTGCCCCTCGCCGCAGCCGTACTTGCTGCCCGTGAGGCCGAGCTCGTATCGCAGGATCGAGAGGAGGCTGTCGGCCGCGTCGCCTTCTATTTCGTGGCGCTGGCCGTTCACACGAAGGATGTGTCGGGCCACGCCTCATTTTAGTCCCGGCCGGACCACTCTCGTAATTGGCCCGCAAAATCGTGATCGCGCGGGGCGAGCAACACCCTGACCGGCGTCGTGCGGCGCCGAAAGAGACCGAATATTGGCGGTTCTATAACGGGCTTGATCGGGTACCTGTCTTGCCTCACTCCAGCCGAGCGTCTAGATGCTATCGCTACGCCCGTCCCATGGCAGCAATCCGTTGACCGACCACGGGATGCGGGTGCTGTATCTCAGCAGCGGAGGCTCGGCGATCGACACCGCGACGAGCCAGCAGCTCGCCAAGGCGGTGGGACCCTCACTGGTCACTCAGGTCGAATCGGCCGGGGCCGCGCTTACCGAGCTTCGCTCGGCGACCACCGAGTACCGCGCCCTGCTGATTTCTCCCGGCTTCAACGAACAGGAAACGCTGGCGGTGATTCGCGGCCTTCGCAACGAGGGCGCCGCGATCGCGATCGTGCCCATTGTCACCGAGGCTCATCGCGGGCTTGTCAGCTCGGCCGTGCGCGCGGGCGCCGAGGCCGTGCTGCTGATGGTGAATGGAGTCTTGATCGACGCGCAGGAAACGTTGAGCCGGATCCTGCCGCGTTCGTCCGCCACGCCGCCGGCCGCCAAGCCGCCGGCGACCGTCGCGGCCACGCAGCGGGCGCTCGCCGAGCTGCGCAAGCTGCACGCTTTGCTGTACGGCAAAGGCAAGGGCGCGGCGACGGAAGAAGAGTCCTCCGAGTTTGCGCCAGGTGAGGGAGGCCGACTGGGCCTGACTCCGCCGACGCGAGCTCCACGTGAAGCCGCCTCCCCGGCGGGAGCTGAAGTCATGCCTGAAAAGCCTCGAGCGACACAAGCGCCGGCGGCCACCGCAAGCGCTCACATGCGCCGGCCGGTCCTTGCGTCGGTTCCAGCAGCCCGCGATCCGCGAACGACGGACAAGACGTTCGACAGCCGGACGCGTGCGGCCCTCGAGGCGGCGCTGCAGGCGTCCCGTGTCGAGCTGCGACGCGCAGCCGATGCGCACGCGGCCGAGCGCGAAGTCTGGGAAGCGACGCGGAAGGAGCTGGAAGCGAGGTTCGACGAGGAAAACTCAGGCTCACGCGGACGTGTGGACCTCGAGAGCGAGCTGAGCGAGGCCAAGAAGAAGTTTGGCGCAACCACAGACGCCTACGCCGCCGAGCGTGCCACGTGGGAGACCGCGCGCCGCGAGCTCGAAATGCGCGTCAAGACGCTGCAGGCCGTCATCGGCGGAACCCGCAGGCTCGAAGCCGAGCTGAAGACGACCCAGGCCGAGCTCCAGGAACGCATGGCCGCCGACTCGACGAAGGAAGCGGCGTGGGACGAAATCCGCCAGCGCCTCGAGGCCGAGCTCGAGTCGCGCGCGAATGATCTCGAATGGACCGACAGCGCCCGAGCGCGCGCCGAAGAAGCATTGCAGTCCGTCCAGGCCGAGCTGCAACAGATTTCGAACGCGCGGCACGAAGCCGCGGCTGAATGGGAAGAGACGCGCCGAGAGCTCGAGCAGCAGGTGATCGAAGCGCGGTCCGCCGCCAGCGAGTCGGTTCGCACGGATTCGGCGTCCATTGAACAGACCCGCACGGAGATCTACCAGGCGAAGCGTGCCGCTGATGAGGCCGCAAGCGACGCCGAGCAGGCGCGCGCCGAAGCGGACGCCATCAAAGAGGAGCTCGAGGCCAGGAATCGGTCGCTCGACGAACTGCGATCGGAGCACGCGAAACTCGCCGCGAATTACCGCGCCCTCGAAGGGAAGCTCAGCGAATCGAGAGAGCGGATCCGCCAGCTGTCTGACGCCACGCAACGACAGCCGGCGCGAATGGAAGCCGCCGCACCGATTGCCGCGGCGGAGCAGCGCCGCGAGGTGAGCCGCGTCGAGCAGGTCGGCAAGCTCGGCACGGCGATGGCCCCGGAGATCGAAGCGCTCGTCTCGTCCATTGATCAGTACGCCTCGCGGCTCGTCCGCCAGTTCGATGCTTCGCATCCGCAGCGGGCCGACGCCGAAGCCATTCTCAAGAACTCGAGCCGCGCGACCAGCCTGCTCCGGCAGTTGGTCACCTTCAGCCGCCGTCAGGCGAAGCCGGTCGCACGCGTGGAGCTCAACGACGTCATCAAGCGCGCCGAACCCACACTCGCCAGGCTGCTCGGGGGCGACATCGAGCTCAAGCTGGCGCTGGGTCAGGCCGGCACGCTGACGATGGGCGAGGACGAAGTGGAGCAGCTGTTGACGGCGCTGGTGTTCTCGGCGCGCGAAGCGCTCACGATGGGTGGCTCGGTGCTGCTTTCCACCTCGGCGGTATTCGCCGATCACGGAACTTCGGGACAGTCCGGTGCGCGTGTGCTGGTGGCCGCGATGGCATTCGGATACGGCGTGCAGTCCGCGAAAAGCTCGTCGGCGCTCGATGGCGTCGTGCGCCGATGTGGTGGCGAACTGACGCTTGGTGGCGAGCCGAACCGCGACGCGATCGTGCAGGTTTCGCTGCCGGTTGCGTAGTCTCCACCATGTTTTCGCTGTCGTTGTCCTCCCAGGCACCGGACGAGGCGAGCACCAGCCGAATTCGGCTGCTTTACCTCACTGGCGGTTCCGCCGACATCGACGCGGCGACTACCAAGCAGCTCTCCCAAGCCGCTGAACGTGTCGACGTGGTGACGGTCGACTCGGCCGACGCCGCGCTGGCCGAGCTCCACAAGGACGGCGCCGCGTTTCACGCGCTATTGACGTCGCCGGTCCTCAGTGAAAAAGCCACGATCGCGCTCATCATCAACCTTCGCAAGGAACAGGCGCCGGTCGGGATCGTGCCGGTCGTCACCGAGGCGCACCGCGGGCTGTGCAGCTCGGCAGTGGCCGCGGGCGCCGACGCCGTGCTCCTGATGTTGAACGGCAATCTCGTCGATCCGCGAGAGACGCTGACCAAACTCAAGCCGCGCAGCGCCGCCGACGCCGCCAGCGACAAGAAAGCGCCGGCGGCCGTCGCCGCGACGCAGCGCGCGCTTGCCGAGCTGCGGAAGCTGCACACGCTGCTGCACTCGTCGAAGCCGAACAAGAAGGACGATGCGGATTCCACGTCCGAGTTGCCGCCCCTCGAAGCCGCGCGTCTGCGGCTGGAAGCGCGGTTGAACGACGCGCACGTTGCGGCGGCGCGCATGCGCACGGGCACGGAGGAACGGCCGGCCCCCACGCCGCTGCCGACGGTTCACACGGCACCGGCGCCGTCGGCGAAGGGCGCCTCGTCCCCACAGAAAGATGGATCGAAGGCCGGACCCGCCTGGCGGCGCTCGTCGGCCGTAGAGCCTCAAACCCCCAAACGATGGAACGACAAGACGATCGAAGGCGCCACGCGTGCGGCCTTCGAAGGCGCGCTGCAATCCGTCCGCACCGAGCTCCGGCAGGTCGTCGAAACGCACACGGCGGATCGTAAAGCCTGGGAAGCCGAACGCGCCAGGTTTGAAGCGGATCTCCTCGCCAACCAGGCCGATCCGAGCATCAGGCAGGCGCTCGAGGTCACGCTGAACGACACGCGCAAGGAGCTGAGCGACACGCACGCGGCCCTGGCGCAGGAGCGCGCGACGCTCGAATCAACGCGCAACGACTATGAAGCGCGCGTTCGCGATCTGGATGCGGCCAAGGGTGAGCTCGAGACGACGCTTGATGGCGAGCGTGCCGAACGGCAGCGACTGAGTGAGGAGTACACGGCCGCACAGGAGGCCTGGCAGGCGACAGACCAGGACTTCCGGAGCCGGGTCGAGGATTTGGGCCGCGTCGTCACCGGGCTCGAAGCCGATCTGAACAACGCGCGCGCGAAAGCGCGAGACGCGGCCGAGGAGCACGCCTCGCATCAGACCGCCTGGAAGACGCAGCGGCAGGAATTCGAAGAAGACATCGCCGGAAGGACCGGGGAGCTCGAGGCGGCCGGCCGGGCGCGCGACGAGCTCGAAGGGTCGCTCAAGGTGCTGCAAGCCGAGTTGCAGCAGGTGGCCTCGATCCAGGTCTCCAACCGGGTGGCCTGGGACAAAGAGCGCCAAAGACTGGCCGCGGAGCTCGAGTCGCGAGCCTCGGACCTCCGTACTTCCGAAAAGACCATCGAGGATCTCAAGAAGGGCAAGGCCCACGCCGAGTCCGTGTCCGCCGACCTTCAGAGAGCGAAGTCGCGCGCTGAAGCGACGGCCGCCGAGCTGGAAACGAGCAAGGCCCAGGCCGAGCAAGCCAGGAACCAGGCCGACCTGGCGCGAGTGCAGGCTGAGCGCGCAAGAACACAGGCGCAGCAGGACAAAGCGCAGGCCGAGCAGGCGAAGGCCCAGGCCGAGCAGGGTCGGGCGCAGGCCGACCAGGCCAGGAAGCAGGCCGAGCAGGCAAGAGCCGAGGCCGAGCAGCAGAAGGCGCACGCCGAGCACGACAAGGCCGACGCGGACAAAGCGTGTGCGGCCGCGGAGCTGGCGAAGGTCGAGGCCGAGAAGGTGCGTGACCGCGCCGAAAAGGCCAGGGCCGAGACGGAAAAAGCCAAAGCCGATGTCGAGAAAGCGAAGGCCGACATCGAGCGAGCCAAGGCCGATGGCGACAAGGCCAGAGCGGATCTCGAGAAGTCACGCGCCGAGATCGACAAGGCTCGGCAGGACGCCGAAGCCCGTGGCGATCGTCTCGATGTGCGGGTCAAGGACCTCGATGGGCGCGTGAAGGAATTGCAGGCGGCGAGCGACGCCGTGAGGGTCGAGCTCGAGGGCCGCAAGGCCGCATATGCGTCCGCGCAGTCAGAGTGGACCGTCGCGCGCCAGAAACTCGAAGCTGAGCTTGGCGCTCGCGCGACCGCGATTCAGACGGCGGGCCATGCCCGCGTCCAGCTCGAGCAGGCGCTCGTCGCGACCCAGGCCGAGCTCAAACGCATTCAGACCGTCGAGGCGGCCAGGAACGCCGCGGCCGAGCAGCTGCGTCTGCGGCTCGCGTCCGAGCTCGAGGCGCGATCGAAGGAATTACGCGAGTCGCAGTCGGCCGCCGAAGTGCTCGAGAAGTCCAAGGCCTACTTCGAGCAGCAGCGCATCGATGCCGAAGACGCGAGAGCCGCCTCCGAGAAGACAGCGGCGCGCGCCGAACAGGCGCGAGTCGAGGCGGAACGGGACAAGACCGAAGCGCAGAAGGTTGCGGCCCGTGCGGAGCAGGCCAGAGCCGAGGCGGACAAGGCGAGGATTGAGGCGGAAAAGACCGCCGCGCGCGCGGAACAGGTGAGAGCCGAAGCCGAGAAGGCCAAGGCGGATGCGGAGACAGCCCGCGCGGAGTCGGACAAGGCTCGAGCGGAGTCCGACAGAGCACGGGTCGAGTCGGAGAAGGCCCGCGCCGACGTCGAGAAAGCGAAGGCGCACGCCGAGGCCGCCCGCGCCCAGTCGGAACACGCCCGGGCACAGCTCGAGAAGGCCAAGGCCGAGACGGACACGGCGAAGACCGCGGTCGAGACGGCACTCGCCGAGGCGCTCAAGTCGCGGAAGGATGCCGAGGCGAACATCGCCCGGCTCGACGCGCGCGCCGCCGAGCACGCGTCGGCTCAGAAAGAGTGGAGCGCGACGCACAAGCAGTTCGAGAAGGAACTCGCCGCGCGCGACCGCGCCCTCGACGCTGCGGCTGCGCGCGACCGGGAGCAGCAGGCGGCCGCCGCAGCACGCGACCAGGAGCTTCGCGCCGCCGGCGCCGCACGCGAGCAGGAGCTTCACGCTGCCGGCGCGGCACGCGAGCAGGAGCTTCACGCCGTCCTCACCGCACACGAGCAGGAGCTCAAAGCCGCCGCGGGCCGGGAGCAGGAACTTCAAGCCGCCGCCGCGCAGGAACAACGGGCCCAGGCCGCCGCCGCCGCGCGCGTGCAGGCGCTTCAATCGGCGGCCGCGACGCGCGATCGTGAGTTCCAGGCGGCCCTGACCGCGAAGGACCGCGATCTGCAGGCGATTGTCGCCGCACGAGACAAGGATGTTCAGGCCGCCGCCGCGGCGCGTGCCGAGGCGGACACGTTGCTTCAGTCGGTCAAGGACGAGCTGCAGCAAGCCGTGGCGGCTCGGGCGTCGATCGCCGCGTCGTGGGAATCAACGCGGCACCAGCTCGAGGAGCATGTTCAGAAACGGACCGAGGAACTGCAAGCGGCCGCGCGCTCGAAGGTCGACCTTCAGATGGCGCTCGACGGCATGCGCGCCGAGCTCCGCCTCGCCGCGGACCTCCACGCGGCCGACGTCAAGGCGCTGGACGAGCTGCGCGGAGAGCTCGATCAGGGCGTTCAGGGGTCCGCGGCCGCTGACCAGGAGCGCCTGCGGCTGCAGGCCGCGATGCGCGACCTGACGCTCGAGCACACGCATCTGTCGGCGTCGCACGGCGTAATGGAACGCCAGCTCGCCGAAGCTCGCGACAGGATCCGTCAGGTGAGCGAAGACGCCGAGACGATGCGCACGCGGCTCGATTCCGCGCCTGAGCCTGCCAGCCGGCCCGCCGTCGAGGACCGTCGTCTGTCTCCGTCGTCTCAGACTCCTCAGCCGCTCCACGTGCGGGGGGTGGAGGAAGTCGGGAAGATGGGCACGGCGATGGCCCCCGAGCTCGAATCGCTGGTCTCGCTGGTCGACCGGTCCGCGGCCGAGCTGGTGCGCGACCTCGATCCGACGAGCCCGCTTCGCGCGAAGGCCCAGTCGATCGTCGATCACTCCGAGCGCGCGACGAGCCTGCTGCGCCAGCTGGTGTCATTCAGCCGGCGTCAGGCCCGGCCGGTCGCCACCACCGACCTCAACGACGTCGTCAGTCGCGTCGAGCCGACGCTCACGAAGCTCTGCGGTGACGAGGTCGAGCTTACGCTCGCGCTCGGCCAGACCGTGACGCTCTCGATTGGCGAAGACGACCTCGAACAGATCCTCACGGCGCTCGTCTTCGCGGCGCGCGAATCGCTCACGCTCGGCGGATCGATTCTGCTCTCCACGTCCGCGCACGATCCGGATCTGCATGCGGCCAGCGAGCCGGCGTCTAGCCGGGTCCTCATCTCGGCGACCGCTTTCGGCTACGGCGTGCAGCCGGCGAAAAGCTCATCGGCGCTCGACACCGTCGTCCGCCGGTGCGGTGGCGAGCTCGTGCTCAACGGCGAGCCCGACCGCGACGCGATTCTTCAGGTGACGCTGCCGCTCACGGTCAACGTCTGAGAAGTCCGCCCTACTTCATCAGCGACTTCAGCATGCCGCGCCAGGTTTCGACGATGGCGGGCGCACGCGTTTTCGGCGCGTTCTCCAGCGCGATCTCCTTCAGGCTCAGCTCCCGGCCGTAGAGCGCCTGATTGTCGTCGCCGTCGGCACGGAGCGCGGCGCCTTCGAGCGTCGCACCGGCGAACAGGCCCTTGGAGCGTGAATACGCCAGGATGCCGGCGTTGGCCTGCGCGTTCGTGCCGGCCTGCGCGTTCCGGCCGACCGGGCCCGCCGCGACCGACAACTCGCCGCCGATCGTGAACTTGTCCTGAAGCAGCTGCTCGATGCCGTTGCGGTTCATGACGAGCAGCACGAGGTCGACGGACTCGACCCCAATCTGCCAGCCGATGCTTCCGCCGGTCATCTTGACGATGGCCGGGGGCGACCAGGCGCCCGACGACTTGTTTTTCGCGCTGAGCACGCCCTTGCCGTGTTTGGCGCCGATGATGAAGCCGCCCTTCAAGAGCGACGGAATGACGACGATGCCCTCGGCGCGCGCGAGGAGCTCCTTGGGAATGCCGTCCTCCGGGACCTTCGTCAGCTCGCGCAGCACGTCCATCGACTTCTGCACCAGCTCGACCTCGTCACGGTTGTCTTTCGATTGCTGTGTGGCTTGACGCGCGGACAGCATCGGCGTGCCGATCACCAGACACGCGGCGATCGTCGCCGCAACGAAACGGGAATTTCGAAACATGGGGACTACTCCTTCGTGCTTGCCCGACCAGGTTGGGTGCGGGCCCTGAACCAGCTTTGTAAGTGAGCAAGGCCGGTGCCACGCCCTGATAGGGCAGGAAGCCGCAGAAAGGGCCTGTAGCGGCCTCAAGGTGGGCAGGGGCCGTCCGGATGTGGGTAGACCAGCTCCGGGGTATGGCGGCGGTGCGGGCCTCGCACCGCACAAACAAAAAGAAAAGGCGGGCTGACAGCCCGCCTTTCCTCAGAACGAATGCGAACCGAACGCTACCAGTTGATGCGGAACGACAACTGGCCCAGGCGGCCGCCCGGGTCGAAGTTGTTGTCCGGATCGCTGTAGCCGCTGCCGACCTGGAAGATGTCGTCGTTGTCGCCCGGATCGGCCACTGGGTTGAAGTTGATGTTGTCGAAGAGATTCAGGACGTCGATGCGCAGCTCGAAATTCGCGGAACCACGGAGCGGGAACCGCTTCGTGAGCCCGATGTCGAACCGGGTGAAGAACGGCGCGCGGATCAGGAGCGTCCGCGGCGCGCAGTCACCGGCCCTGAGCTGAATGCAGCCCTCGCTGCTGGCCGGTGCGATGTAGCGGCCCTCGGGGACGCCGAGATCCGAGTAGCCGGTCGGTGTGGTCGTGCTGGTTTCGAACGCCCGGCGCGTGTTCAGGATCACGTCTTCAGGGAGCATCGTCACGAGCTTCCGGCCAGGGTTATCTGGATTCGGGTCGTCGATAATCCGGAAGGAGTACAGGTCCTGCAGGTCCTTGGCGGTCATGCCGACGAGGCGGACGTTGCCGAAGTCGAGCGTTCTCGCCTGAATTCGGGCCGCCCCGGTGAAATCCCAGTTGCCGAGGATCCCGTTGAGGATGGGATGCATGTCGGTGCCAAACCGATATCCGCGGCCCACCGGGATCGACCAATTCCACTGCATCTTGATTGCGTGGCGGACGTTGTCCTCCGGAATCATGACGCGTCCGAAGTGGAGCCCTTGGAACGACGACGACCCCTCAACGGCGTACTGGTAGTTCGCGTTGACCGAGAGACCGCGGGACAGCCGCCTCCGCACTTCGACCTGCAACGCATGGTAGTCGCTGAAGGCGCCGCTGTCGGTCACGTTGACGTTGGCCACGGCCGGGTTCACGACGAAGAAGTTTGCGGCATATCCGGCGGCGATGGCGTTATTCCGGCGGCCGTTATTGCCGTCCAGGTCCGCGGCCGAGTTCCCCGGGGCCGGGTTCGTCCGCACCAGATCGTTCGTGAAATCCGTGTTGCTCCAGTTGGTGCTGTTATAGGCCAACGGGTCGTTGAAGTTCGTCCGGCCGCTGATGTACGCGAGATAGATCGGCAGCGGACGGGTGCCGCTGTTGTCGCCAAAATATGCGAACGATCCTACGCGACCGGTAATCCCGGAAGCATTGTTCGCCGCCAGGTTCGCCATCGCGAGCTTGAACTCGTTCAGAAACCCGTTCTCGATGAGGTTCCGCTCGTTGTAGTTGATCGTCGCCCACTGGTTGACGCCTCGGGTGCCGACGTAGCGCACCTCGACCGCCATGTTCCGGCTCAGGGCGCGCTGTAGGCCGACGGTCCAGGTGCGCGCCGAAGCGATCTCGATGTCCGGATGGAACAAGCTGAGGCTGTCGAGCCGCTGGGGGCGGGCGGGGATGGGATACGTCGCCGTTTCCGGGAACGGCGCCTGGAACAGGCGGCCAGTTTCGCTGAGCAGGACGGGTGCCGGCAACAGTGCGCCAGCGGCCACCGTCTGCGAATTACGGGTCAGCGTCAGCGTGCTGCCGGGAAGCGGGCCGTACAGGCCCGTGAACACTCCGAACCCCTGCCGCTCGTACGCGATGGAGTAGCCGCCGCGAATGGTCGCCTGCTCGGGATCGCCCAGGATCTTGCGCAGGAAGCCGGATTCGACCTGCGGCCGCCACGCGACGCCGATCGACGGCGAGACGTTGTTCCAATCCGTGTTGTAGCCGCGTGTGCCGCTCGTGAACTGCACGAACTCCGGAACCGCCTTGCCGCCGCTCGCGCCCGGCTGGAAGAAGTTGCAGGACGTGAACGTCCCACCGTCTCCGAGACCAGAGACGCCGCAGGCATCGACCAGCGTCGTGGCCGACATGACGTCGTGGGTCGGTGAGAACGGCGTCTGCACGTCCCATCGCAACCCGCCGGTAATCGTGACCGTCGGCGTCATCTGCCACGAGTCCTGGAGGAAGACGTGGTAGTTGTTCAGCTTGCCCGCCCGACGGCGTCTGCCAAGGAGCTCGTACTGCTCCGTGTTCTCATTCAGGGTGGCTATCCCGCCGACCGACGCGACACGGCCCGTCAGCAGACCGTACAGAGCCCGCGCGTCCGTGAGCTGGCCGCCCGAGGCGCCGGGGAAGTTGCCCGAGGCCGCCGTGAACATCGAGCGGGCCGGGTCGTTGTCGTTGTCGAATCCCAGCTGGAGCGCGGTCACCTGCTGTTGCGAGTCGTCCCACGCGCGCCCGAGGAAGGCGCCGCCGCCGAACGTCAGCGTGTGTTTTCCCTTCTGCCAGTTCAGCGTCTCATCGAAGGTGTACTGGTACGCGCTGCGTCCGGACAGCGTATTCCGCGTGTGCCAGTTCGTCAGGGCGATGTCGCTGGCCAGGTCGACGGCGTAGCCGTTCTGGTCAGTGAACGAGTCCGGTCCTCCGCCGAGCGTCTGCCCGAAGAAGATCCGTTCGCCGCGCGTGATGCCGACGCGAAGCTCGCTGACGAGGTCAGCGGAGACAGTCGAACGAAGGGCAATGGATCGTTGCGGCCGCCGCGCGACCGTGTGCCCGAAGTTGGGCGTATCAGGGAAGCGCTGATCGAAGCCGTTCAACTGATCGGGGTCGCGGTCCTGCCACAGCTTGTTGAACGTGCCGCTGAGCCGGTTGCTGGCGTTGATGTTGAAGTCGATGCGGATCGCCGGCTGGTGCTCGGTCTGCATCGCCGGGCTCAGCCACGAATACTCCTGGAGCAGCGGGTCGGTCTGCGCGGCCAGTGTGCCCGACTTGCGAGTCGCGTCCTGGATCCTGGTCAGAAGGCTCATCGCGAGCGGATCGGGGGTCGAAATCTGGTTGTTTCGCCGTGCCAGATCGAGCACGTTGACGGTCTGGACGCCGGCCGAGGTGGTATAGCGGAAATCTCCTAACAGGGCATTCGGGTGCAGCACGTCCCGATCGCGCGACGCGTTGTTCGGAAGGCGCAGCTCTTCGTGATGCACGAAGAAGAACGCCTTGCCGCGCCCGTCCCAGACCTTCGGGAGGACGATCGGCCCGCCAACGCGGGCGCCGTACTGATTGAGCTGGACGTCGTTCTTCCCGAGTCCGTCCCGCTTGTTGAACCAGTAATTGGTGTTCATCCAGGTGTCACGGTAGTACTCGTAGACGCTCCCGGTGAACCGGTTCGTGCCCTGGCGCGTGACGAAGTTGATCGACGTCGCGCCGCTGCCGCCGACCTCGACGCCGCCGACCGCCGTCGTGACGGTGACCGCCTCAATCGCATCCTGGCGCGGCCGCACGGGCGCGAAGAAGCCGTCCGTCGACTTGTTGAACGTGTCCTGGTTGCTGACGCCGTCCAGCATGATGTTCAGGAACGACTCCGGCAACCCGTTGATCGTGGCCTGGCCGCGCGCGACGCCTTCCTGATTCACGCCCACGAGAAACGTCACGCCGCCCATCAGCAAGTCGCGGGTGGGAGACGGGATCTGGGCGATCTGGTCGACGTTGAGCGTTGACGCCACCGTCGCCGTGCGCGTGTTGATGAGCGCCGCACTCGCGCCCGTGACCGTCACCGTCTCCGAGACGCCGCCCACCGTGAGCGCGGCGTTGATCGTCGTCGGAATGCCGGACTGCACGCGCACGTCAGTGATGATGGAGGTCTTGAACCCCTGCAGGGACACGGTCACGGTGTACACACCGGCCGAGAGAGACGGAACGTTGAACGCGCCCGAGCTGTTCGTCATGGCCTCGAACGTCGTCCCAGTGGCGTTGCTCTTGACGACCACGCTGGCCCCGGGAATGACGCCGCCGGCAGAGTCCTGCACAACACCAGTGATCGCGGACGAAGCACCGCCTTGCCCGTAAGCAGGAAGGGCAATCGGGAGAAGGAGAGCGAGAAACAACACTACGCGCGTAACGCCGTGGCTCATGTAGTCCTCCGATCAACGGTCAGAGAGACCTTGATCAGTGATTACTGCGTGGGGGGACGGCCTAATCTACGACGTCCCGGAAGGGGCGTCAATTGCGTGGGCCATCCAGTTATTTGAAGTGGCATGTTGTTGGGGGTATTCTGCGTCCCGGCACCCGCCATCCACTTGTGACCCAGTCCCAGGGGAGAGCCGCTCCGCTTCGCATCCTGGTCGCCGACGATAGCCGCGTCAATCGCCACCATGCCACGGGACTGCTGACCCCGCGCGGGCACGACGTGGTGGCGGTCGAAACCGGACAACAGGCCGTCGCCGCCGCCCGCAACGGCCGCTTCGACGTGATTCTCATGGACGTCGAGATGCCGGACATGGACGGGCTTCAGGCGGCCGTCGAAATCCGGCAGGCCGAACAGGGCACCAGCCGGCGCGTGCCGATCGTCGCGGTGACCTCGCGCGACATGGCGAGCGACCTCGAAGCCTGCCGCGCCGCCGGCATGGACGCGCTCCTCGTCAAGCCGCTCGAGGTCTCGGCCCTCCTGCCGCTCATCGATCAACTGGTAGGCGCTTCGGCGGCCGTGTCGTCGCCCGTCGCCCCCGTGGAGCCCGCCTTCGACAGCGAGGAGTTCCTGGCGCGCCTCGGCGGTGATGAAGCGCTGGCCGTGGAAATGATCGAGATCTTCGCGGCCGAGTCGGCTGGCATGCTCAGCACGCTCCGTGCCGCGGTCGATGCCAACGACGCCAACGCGGTACAGCGAGCGGCGCACAACCTCAAAGGCTCGGTCAGCGTGTTCGGCGGCCGGCCGGCCACGCGCGCCGCGCTGTCGCTCGAAGGCATGGGCCGCGACGGAAGCCTGGCCAGCGGGCGCGCCGCCATGGCCACGCTCGAAGGCGAAGTGCACCGGCTCAACCGTGCGCTGCAGTCGTATCTCAAGGATCGCGCTTCGTGAAGATTCTGATTGCCGACGACGACCGCGTGTCGCGCCGGCTTCTCGAAGCGGTTCTCGTCAAACTCGGACACCAGGTCATCGTCGTGACAGAAGGGGCGAGCGCGCTTTCGGCGTTGCTCGAGGCCGACGCGCCCCGCCTCGCCATTCTGGATTGGCAGATGCCGGATCTCGATGGCCTGGCGGTCTGCCGCGCCGTGCGGGCGCAGGCGCCGGAGTACGCGTACATCCTTCTGCTCACGTCGATGCATCGCCAGGAGGACCGGACGCTCGCGTACGAAGCCGGCGTCGACGACTTCCTGAACAAGCCGCTCGATGTCTCCGACCTCCGATCGCGGCTGCGGGTCGGCGAACGCGTGCTCGATCTCCAGGCCAAGCTGCTTCAGGCGCAGGCCGTGCTGCGCCATCAGGCGACCCACGACCACCTGACCGGACTCTGGAACCGGCGGATGATTCTCGACACGCTGGCTCGCGCGCTTGAGACGGCGATCGAAGAACAGCAGCCCATTGCGGTCGCCCTGGCCGACATCGATCACTTCAAACAGATCAACGACAAGCACGGCCATGCGGCTGGCGACGCCGTCCTTCGAGAAACCGCCGACCGTATGCGTGCCGTGCTTCGCGCCCAGGACGCGATCGGACGCTATGGTGGGGAAGAGTTTCTTCTCGTACTACCTGACTGCGACCCAGGGGCGGCCGTGAGCGTCCTGGAGCGCGCCAGGATGGGGGTCGTCGGGCGGCCCGTGGACGCCGGCCACGTCTCGCTCGAGGTCAGCGTCAGCGCTGGCGTCGCGTGGGCGTCGGCGAGGGTCGAGTCGTCCGCGCTCGTTCAGGCGGCCGACGAGGCGCTCTACCGAGCCAAGGCCGGCGGCCGGAACCGCGTGGAGGGGCAGCCGGTCCACCCGTCCAGTCCCGGAAACCACTTGACGTGACGTGGTCGCCTGCGGCGACGCTCGTGAAAAGCGCCCGATTACCACGTCAAGTCAAGTGGTCTCCGTCTACTTGACGCCGAAGGTCCACTCGAGTCCGATACGAACCGTTCGGCCGTCCTGCTGCAGCATGTCCTGGCGATGCTCCTCGGATCCCGGGTCGAAGTAGGTCTGATCGAAAAGGTTGCGGAACGTCGCCGCGAGCCTGAGGCCGTGCCGCAATGGCACGGTCAGACTCAGATTGGTGAGGGCGACGGTCCCCACCTGGTCGCCCGCGAGCGTTCGCCGGCTGCTCATGACTTGCACGTCCACCGACGCCGTGGATCGCGCCGGGCCGGGCGCGCTGAACTGCACCTTCCCGACGTGCCTGGGCGAGTTGGTCAATCGCTCGCCGGTATCGAGATCCTCCGCGCGCTGCAGGACGTAGCTCGCAAGCGACTGGATGCCGGACGGCAGCCGCACTTCGGCTTCGAGCTCGACGCCGGCGGCGCGGACGCGTCCACGGTTCACGAACGTCAGATCCGATTCGGCGTCTCCGCTGACCACGCTGATCAGTTTCCGGACCCGGTTGAAGTACACCGACGCGGACGTGCGGACCGATCGGCCCGCGTACCGCTCCCAGATGACCTCGTGCGTGTCGATGGTCTCCGGATCGAGGTCGGCCAGCCGCTCGCCGAACGCGGAGTAGTACAGCTCGTACGCGTTCGGCGCGCGGAACGCGTTGCCGTAGAGGTACTTGAATGCCTGCGTCTGGGACGAGGTGAAGATCACGGCGATGCGCGGCGCGATCTTCGAGAACCCGCCATAGCCGTCGAAGCGGACGCCGCCGTTGACGATGAGGCGGTCGGCGAGCTTGAACTCGTCCTGGAAATACGCGGCGCCGACGTGCGACGACCGGGCGATCAAGAAATTCGGGAACACTTCGTCCTCGAACGTCACGCCCTGGTCTTGCCGGACGTTGGCGCGCAGCTCGGCGCCGGCCGTGATGGTGTGCCGCGCCGTGACCGTGTGGGTGATGCGCGCCTCGGTCCCGATCCAGACACCCGTCGCGTAGTCGTCGGACATGAAGACCGGGGGCGTGTCCTCCCACCCTTCGGTCGGATACCGGCCCTCGTAGTGATAGCGATCGACCGCTGAGCGCAGGAACACGCGCGTCTGACCGACCGTCCGGTCGTACTGCGCATCGACGTAGGCATGCTCGTCCAGGGTGCGGAAGCGGCTATCGCCAAACACGGTGTCGAACGCCGCGGTGGGGACGCCTTTGTCCCGGCTGCCGATCGCGCCGGTGATCGTGAGGGACTTGAAGGTCATCCGCCCGAACAACTGGCCGACCTCCTCGTCGTCGAGGCCGCGCGCGAAGCCGTCGCTCGTTGCCGGCGAGTCGAATTCGGGGAAGTACAGGTCCGAACCCGATGCGCCCGCGTACGCGCCGGCCACGGCGAAATCGAGGCCATTCGAGAGCTGCCGGCCGAAGGCGAGCCTCACTGATCGCGTTCCGAGCGAGCCGCCGTCGACGGCGGCGGTGAGGCCCTTCATGGCGGCGCCCGTCTTGGTGATGATGTTCACGACGCCGAAGAACGCGCTCGTGCCATAGAGCGACGAGGCCGGTCCGCGGATGATCTCCACGCGCGCGAACGTGGACGGATCGAGGCCGAACTCGCTCCCAAGTGTCGCCTGCTCGTAGATGTTGTCGTTCATGCGGTGCCCATCCACGAGGAAGAGCACGCGCGTGTTGTAGTCGCCCGGCAGCGCGAAGCCGCGGACGCCGATGTAGCTGTAGTTGCGATCGTACGTGACGTAGAAGCCGCGCACGCTGCGGAGGATGTCGGCGAGCGTGCGATAGCCGTGCCGCGCGATCTCCTCGGCGGTGACGATCGTCACCGATGCCGGTGCCTCGGTGACCGGCTGCGTCCGCTTGGACGCGCCGAACACGGGCTCCACCTCCAGACGCATCAGGTCCTCGAGGCTCATCTGCGTGAGGCTCTGGGGTTTGGCGGGTTCCTGCGCGGCGATCGCGGGACGAACCTCCACCGCGGCGAACGACAATGCCGCGACGACGACACGGCCCGCGCGACGAAGAATCAGGGGGTGCATTGCTCGGCCTCCTTGAGAGCCTGGGTCAACTCGTTGATGAGCTTGTGCGTCTCGGTCTGCAGCTGCTGCCACGCGAGCTCCGCGTCCGCCGGCCGCTGCCAATCGAGGAATTCCAGCGCGCGCGCCGCGTTTACCACGGCCGTGGCGCCGAAGTTGCCCGCTTCGGTCTTCATCTCGTGTGCCACTGCGCGCAGCGCCTCCGCGTCGCACTCGTCGATCGCGACGCGGACGGCGCGGAGCTGGCGGCGGCCTTCGTCGAGGAACAGGCGCGCCAGTTCCCGGGAGAAACGATCGCCGCTGCGGAGTTGCTGTCGAACGCCTCCGACGACGACGGGCGGCTGCCGTCCGTCGTCGTCGGCCGAATCCGAGGCCGGCACGGATTGCTCGACCGCGGCGAAGAGTTCCAGCCGATCGATCGGCTTGGACAGGTAGCCGTCCATCCCGGCGGCCAGGCATCGCTCGCGGTCGCCTTTGAGGGCGTGCGCCGTCATCGCGACGATCCGGACATGTCCGCCGTGGATGCGTTCGGCGTCTCGAATCTTCGCGGTCGCTTCGAAGCCGCCCATCTCGGGCATCTGGACGTCCATCAGCACGACGTCGAAGGGCTGCCGATCGAGTGACTGCAGCGCCTCGCGGCCGTTGTTGGCGATCGTCACGTGATGGCCGCGCTTCTCGAGCAGGCGAAGCGCGACGCGCTGGTTGACCGCGTTGTCCTCGGCCAGAAGGACGCGTACCGGCTTGATCGGCGGCGTGACCTCGGGTGTCGCGATACGGTTCGGCGCCGCGGCCGAGGTGACGGCCGGCACCTTCTGCTCGAGCACGCGCACGATAGCCTCTAGAAGATCGGTCTGCCGAATGGGCTTGACGAGAAACGATCCGATGCCGAGATCGCGGCAGCGGGCGACGTCGCCGTGCTCGCCCGACGAGGTGAGCATCATGATGGCGGCATTGGCCAGTTCCGGCCGGCGCGACATTTCCTCGGCGACCGAGAAGCCGTCCCTTTCGGGCATGTTGGCGTCGAGCAGGACCAGCGCGAACGGCGTGCCCGCGGCGCTGGCCGTCGAGAGCGCGTCGAGCGCCGCTGTGGCGCCGTCCACGGCGGTCGGCCGCATCTGCCAGCGTGTCAGCTGCTCCTGGAAGATCCGCCTGTTGACGACGTTGTCGTCCACGATGAGCACCGGCACGCCGGCGAGGGTGGGCGGAACCGCGCGATCGGCCAGCGGCTCGGCCTCGCCGACCTCGATGAGGACGTGGAACGTGCTGCCGCCGCCCACCGTGCTCTCGAGCCAGATGCGTCCGCCCATGAGCTGGGCGAGTCGCGCCGAAATCGAGAGGCCCAGACCCGTGCCGCCGAACCGCCGCGTGGTCGATCCGTCCGCCTGGTTGAACGGCTCGAAGATGCTGGCCTGCTTGTCGTCCGGGATGCCGATCCCGGTGTCGGCGACTTTGAGTTGCAGGCCGATGCGTCCCTCGGAGGCGGGCGCGGTGTCGAGCTCGACGAGCACGTGGCCGGTCGCGGTGAACTTGATCGCGTTGTTGACGAGGTTGCTCAGGATCTGCCGCATCCGCACCGGGTCGCCCGTCACGCGCTCCGGGATGCGATCGGAAATCCGGTAGATGAGCTCGAGACCCTTCCGGTCGGCGGCCACCGCGAACGGCTTCAAGGTCCTCGCGATCGACTCGCGCACCTGGAACGCGACGGCCTCGAGCTCGAGCCGGCCCGATTCGACTTTCGAGAAGTCGAGGATGTCGTTGAGGATCGACAGCAGCGTCGCCGCCGAGATTTTGACCGTCTCCAGGTACTCCCGCTGCTCGCCGGTCAGCGGCGAATCGAGCGCCAGGTCCGTCATCCCGATGATGCCGTTCATCGGCGTGCGGATCTCGTGGCTCATGTTGGCGAGGAACTCGCTCTTCGCGCGGCTCGCGGCCATCGCGCGATCGCGCGCCGTGACGAGGGCCTCGTTCGCGCTGCTGAGCAGAGCGGTGCGGTCCACGACGGCGGCCTCGAGCCGCTCCTGATGCTGCTGGAGCTCGACGTTCTGGGTGTGCAGCTCCGACACCATGTCGTTGAAGCCCCGCATGAGCTCGCCCACCTCGTCGGTGCTCTCCGGCTCGGCGCGGAGGTCGTACCGGCCGTGCTCGACGGCGCGCGCGATCTCGGTCAGGTCGAGGATGGGCCTCGAGATGACGCGCTGCATCTTGAGCGACAGGACGAACGCGAGGACCAGCCCGCCGGCGAGCGTCAACCCGATCACGCTGGCCACACGACGCTCGAGCGCGCGCAAGCCCTCGGTGTCGGCCTCGACGTACACGACGCCCAGCCGATCGGCGGCGAGCACGATCGGCTCGGTGACGCGCAGCGCGCGGGCTTCGAACGCGTGCCAGCGCTGGCCCGCCTCGCCCGCCGGCCGGGCCGCGACGGGCGTTTTGGCCGACTCGTCGTCGCGATCGAATCGCGCGAAGACCTGGCTGTCTGGCAGAAGAATGGCGGCGGTACGCACGTGCGGATCCCGCGCCGCGCTTCGGAGCGTCGCCTGAGCGGAGTTCGCGTCCTTGAAGGTAATGGCTGCCGTGCTGTTGGTGCCGACGACGCCGGCGAGCAGGCGCACGTCATCAACGAGCTTCGCCCGCGCGGTGGAGACCAGATACGAGAAGAGCGTGGCCGACCCGGCCGTCAACACGACGCCCGCGACGGCGACGTTCAGCGCGACGAGCTTGCGCGCGAGCGACAGGTTGCGGAACCCGCTCCGGAATCTCTCCATGGTCGCTAGCCCTTGATGATCTTCGCGAGGTTCAGCAACTGCGCGCTGAGCCGCACCTGTGTCCGCTCGACGGCACCGATGTTGATGGCGAATCGCATCCGTCCTCCGTCCACGAACAATCCGATCATTCCTCCCGCGGTGGCGAAGTCCTCGGCGTCGCCGACGGTCAGCACGCTCGTGCCGTCGAGGGCGGTGAACAGCTCCTTCGCGCGGCGCTGGTCGATCCGGCCGGCATACAACACGGCGCAGCCGCGCGCCGATGCATTCAACTTCACGCGCTTCACGACGAGCGCGTGGGAGTCAACGGACCGTCCGGCGACGAGGCTCTCGAGCGACGCGGCGATGTCGTCGTCGGTCGCGCACAGCACGATCGGCGCGCCCGCCGGCAGCAGGTCTTCGGGCCAGGTCGCGAACTTCACGAAGTTGAACAGGAACGCCGCCTTGAGCTGCGGCTCGGCGACGCCCTGGGCCGACACGAGCAGCGCAAAAGGCGCACCAGCCGCAACCAGCCACGCGGCGAGCGTGACCGCCAGAATCCGGCGCGGACTCCTGGCCCGGCCGCCCGAAGGGTTTTCAGCTCGTCTGCGCATCAGGCCTGGCCGGTCACACCCGTCCTGCGTCACGAACGCGGTGGAGATTGAGCAGGATTTGTGCCGATCGAGAGGAGGGATCCGATCACAATTCTGGATCGGAGCGCACGGGTTTCTGTCGCTCGTGTCGTTTGCTGGCGCTTGAAATGCGGTCGATCGCGCCCTCTCCACCACAAAAGCGCGGGCGGCGTTCTAACAGAATCGGTTGTGGATCACAGAACTGTTCAGGCGCGGGCGGGATACTTGCGGTTGACGTACTCGTCGATCAGTTTCTGAAAGGCGACGGCCAGCTCCTCGTAGGTCCCGCGGAGCGACGTGACGTGTTCGCCATCGACGAAGACCGGACAGTTCGGCGACTCACCGGTGCCGGGCAGCGAGATGCCGATGTTCGCCGCGCGCGACTCGCCGGGCCCGTTGACGACGCAGCCCATGACGGCCACGGACATCGTCTCGACGCCGGGGTGATCGTGCTTCCACACCGGCATCATCAATCGGACGTACGATTGCACGCGTTCGGAAAGCTCCTGGAACGTCGTGGACGTCGTGCGGCCGCACCCAGGACAGGCCGTAATGGACGGCGAGAACGATCGCAGGCCGAGCGCCTGGAGAATCTCGCACGCAGCGTAGACCTCTTCGCGTCGATCGCCGCCCGGCCGAGGCGTCAGCGACACGCGAATCGTGTCGCCGATCCCTTCGTTGAGGAGAATCGCGAGTGCCGACGCCGACCACGTCAGGCCCTTGATGCCCATGCCGGCCTCGGTGAGACCGAGATGCAGCGGCTGGCTGGTGCGGCGCGCGAGGTCGCGGTAGACGGTGATGAGATCGCGCGGCCGCGACACTTTGCACGAGAGGATGATCCGATTCTTCTCGACGCCTGACTCCTGCGCGAGGTCGGTCGACTGAAGCGCGGACAGCACCATGCACTCGTTGATGATCTGTTCCGAGGAGTGGCCGAGCGCGCGGTCCGTGTTCTCCTGCATCCGCGCCATGACCAGTTCCTGGTTGAGCGACCCGCCGTTCACGCCGATGCGGATGGACTTGTCGTGCTCGACCGCCACTCGGCAGATCGTCGCGAACTGCTCGTCGCGCCGCCGGCCCGTGCCGACATTGCCCGGATTGATGCGGTACTTGTCCAGCGCGCGGGCCGCGCCGGGAAATCGGGTCAGCAGCAGGTGGCCGTTGTAGTGGAAGTCGCCGATGAGCGGCGCCGTCACGCCGGCGTCGAGCATCCGCTGCTTGATTTCCGGCACCGCCTGCGCGGCGTCGGGCGTGTTGACGGTGACGCGAACCATCTCGGATCCGGCCTCGGCCAGCTCGACGCACTGCCGCGCCGTTGCCGCCGCATCAGCCGTCTCCGTCATCGTCATGCTTTGCACGACGATTGGCGCGCCTCCGCCGACCTGCACCGATCCCACGCGCACGCCGACCGTCTTGTGCAGCCGGACCGGGGACGTCGTGGCGGGCTCGGATGCTCTCGGAACCGACATCTCGATTAATGATACGCGCGACAGATGGTCGGCTCCCAAGCCGACTTGCCCCGCCTATTCGTCAAAATCGTAAGGGCTATACTGGCTTCCAGGGAGATGCACCATGCGTAAAGTTCAAGCCGGCGTCCTCGTGATCGTGGCGCTGTTTCTGACGGCATCCGTCGGGGCCCAGGCGCCGGTCACGGCCGCCGATCTGACCCGCCTCGATACGGCGGTCGCCGAAATCGAGCGCCAGCTCGCCACGCTCAACAAGACCGACGTGACGCTCGCGGCCGAGGTCGACAAGTCACTGGCTGATTTGCGCGACGAAGTCGCGTATCTCAAAGTCAAATTGCGTCGCGAGGGCAGCGTGACCCGCGTCGAGTATTCGAGCCTGCGTGACAAGCTCGAGAACCTTCGCCTCCGCGCTCAAGGCCAGAAGGTCTCGGCGCAGCCGACCGCCGACGACCCGATCCTGACCGTCTACACGGTGCCGGTCGGCGCCGAGTTCGACGTCAGGCTGCAGACGCCGCTGCATTCAGGCAAGGTCAAGGTCGAGCAGCGGTTCGAAGGCACGACGATGCTCGACTACACCATCGGCCGCGATGTCGTGGTTCCGGCTGGCTCGACGGTGCGCGGCTTTGTCAGTTCCGTAAAGGCTGCCGGCAAGATCGAGCGGAAGGGGAGCCTGACGCTCTCCTTCGACGAAATCCGCATCGGGAATCGCTCGCACAAGCTGCGGGCCTCGGTCACGCAGGCGCTCGATCCGAAGGTTCACGACGACGCCACCCGCATCGGCGCGGGCGCGGTCGTCGGTGCGATCATCGGCGGCCTGCTGGGGGGCGGCAAGGGCGCCCTTCTCGGCGTGCTGGTCGGCGGAGGGGGGACGATCGCGGCGACCGAAGGCACGGACGTCGATCTACCGGTGGGGACGGTCCTGCGGATTCGGGTCGATCAGCCGCTGGAGATTCCGAAGCAGGGCTGAAGGTGTAGGGCGGGGCTTCAGCCCCGCCTGCACGCCGGCCCTGAGGGCCGGCCTACAAAGGCCAAAAGGCGCGGTAATATCGCTCCACCCGAGGAGCGTTCCATGCCTTTCAAACTGACTTCCAGGATTGGCGTCGCCGTGGCGGTTGCGCTCGGCACGTCTTTCGTGTGCGCGCCGCTTCTGGGCAACGGCCGAGCGTCGCGCCATACGATCGAGCCGTCGAGTTCCACGGCTCAGGTGACGCAAGATGATCCGGCGCTCGTCTCGCGCGCGCGAGCGATTCACGATCGCGTGATTACGGCCGACACGCACAACGACATCAGTCCGGCCAATTTCACCGCCGACTGCAACTACACGATGCGGCTCACCACGCAGGTGAACCTGCCCAAGATGAAAGAGGGCGGGCTCGACGTGTCGTTCATGATCGTCTACGTCGGTCAGGGCCCGCTCACACCCGAAGGCTACGACAACGCCTACAAGCAGGCGGTCGCGAAGTTCGACGCCGTCCATCGCCTGACGTCGCAGTTCGCGGAGAAGGAAATCGGCCTCGCGCTCACGGCGGCGGATGTCGGCAAGATCGCCGCGTCGGGACGCAAGGTCGCCGTCATCGGCATCGAGAACGCCTATCCGATCGGCACCGATATCAAGCGCGTCAAGGAGTTCTTCGATCGCGGCGGACGTTATATGTCGCTCGCCCACAACGGGCACAGTCAGCTCTCCGACTCGAACACTGGCGAGCGCGACAACGTTTGGCTGCATGGCGGCCTCAGCCCGCTCGGCAAGCAGGTGATTGCCGAGATGAACCGGTGGGGCATCATGGTCGACGTCTCGCATCCGTCGAAGGGCTCCATCCTGCAGGCGATCGCGCTCTCGAAAGCACCGGTCATGGCGTCGCACTCGGCCGTGCGATCGCTCGCCAACGTCAGCCGCAACATGGACGACGAGATGCTGATGGCGCTGAAACAGAACGGCGGCGTCATCCAGACGGTCGGCTTCTCGAGCTACGTCAACGCCGATCCGCCGCAGCGCACGTGGGCGCTGCGTCTGCTCAATGAGGAGTTCGGCGTCACCGCCGCGGCGGCTGGAGGCGGCGGTGGAGGTGCAGGTGGCGGCGGTCGCGGTGCGGCCGCGGGTGGCGGCGCGGCCGCGGGTGGCGCTGGCGGACGCGGAGCCGGCGCCGAGACCGCGGCGCGTGCCTGCCCCGTTGAGGATCCGAATGCGCCGCCGGCGGCCGGACGCGGCGGCGGCGGTCGTGGCGTCGGTGGCGCAGCCCCGAACCCGGCCGACGCGCTCTCGCCCGATCGGCGCGCCGAGTACGACAAGCGGCTCGCGGTCATCAACGAGAAGTGGCCGGCGGCCACGCGCGCGACCGTCAAAGACTTCGTCGATCACATCGACTACGCCGTCAAGCTCATCGGGATCGATCACGTCGGCATCTCGTCGGACTTCGACGGGGGCGGCGGCATCACCGGCTGGAACAGCGCAGCCGAGACGTTCAACGTCACGCTCGAGCTGGTGCGACGCGGCTACACCGAGGAACAGATCGGGAAGATCTGGAGCGGCAACCTGCTGCGCGTGTGGGGCGAAGTGGAGAAAGTCGCCAGGCAGATTCAGGCGGGGACGAAGTAGGGCGGATTGAATTCCAAATCCGCCATCCGACCGGCGGATTTGGGGACCAATCCGCCCTACGTGTTCCGGTGTCCAAGATCCGTAGAGGTTCCCCATGCGGATCCTGGTCGCCGGACTCGTCGTCTCGGCGGGTTCGCTCCTCGTGTTTGCGCAAGAGCCGACCCGCATCACGTCTGCTTCCAACGTTCGTCTGCGCGCGAGTCCATCCGAGAGCGCCGCGGTCGTAGCCAGTCTCGCGCTCGGTACCGATCTCATACAGCTCGACACGGGTGGCGATGGCGCGACGTGGACGCGCGTGCGGACCGCCGGCGGCCACGACGGCTGGTTGCCATCACGGCTCACGCGCTCGCTCACGAGCTCGCGGCGCATCGAAGTGATCGAAGCAATCGTGCGGGAACGGCTCGAGCGCAAGGGTGACGCCTTTGCGCCGCGCTCGGAGCTGAGCGAGCTCGTCGAGCGCACGCTCAAGGACGCGCAGGATCCCGAGGCCGCCGGCCGGTTCGCGCTGTATTGGATCACGTCGATGGCGGGTGCCCTCCAAGCGGTGCCTTCACGGCGCGGCAAGGAGCAGCCACATAAGGACTGGCTGGCCGCCCGTGCCGACGCGGTCGTGTACCACGAGCTTGGCCAGCGCTGGGTCATTCGGCAAACACGCCTGTGGCAGCTCCACGACGCGCATGCGCGAACGGCCTCGGCCGATGAGCTCGCGTGGGCCGCGGTGATCAACGGGTCGCGTGGAGAGTGCGAGGGGTTCGTGCCCTGTTATGTGCGATGGCTGGATCTGCTCGAAGGCGAGTACCTGCGGCGCAGCGCCCTCGGCCAGCACGTCGGCGAAGCCGTCGCGCGGGTGGCGAACGCGGCGTCGGCCTGGGGGGCGCCAGTCCCCGGACCGTATTTCCTCGACCCCGCGAAAGACTGCGTGGAGCTCGTGCAGTCGCTTGATCCGCTTCGCGCGGCGCTGGCCACGACGCGCGCCGACGGGTTGCAGTCGGTGCTGGCGAATCTCGACAAGCTGCGGAGCGGGTGCAAGGGCTAGGCGAGCCCGTCAGGACGTCGGGTTCTGGTCCGGTCCGATCCGGCTGACGAGTCCCTGCCGGCGGCGTTTGAGGAACAGGCCCTTGCGCGAGATGCCGAGCAGCTGGGCCGCATCCGCCACGCGTCCCCCGGACGATTCCATCGCGTGCTCGATGAACTTCTTCTCGAGATCGGCGAGCGCTTGTGACAGCGGTTGATCGAGCCGGACCTCCACGCTTGGCTCTGACGCGGCACTCGACACGATCGGGCGCGCGTTCCAGACTTCGGCGATCTCCGGCGCCAGGTCGGAGGCGCCGAGCGTCTCTCCGTCGGCGGCGAGCGCCACGACGCGCCGGATTTCGTTGGCGAGCTGGCGGATGTTTCCCGGCCAGTCGAACAGCAGGAGCGCGGCGATGAAGTCGTCGCCGGGCCGCAGTCCGGTCCGCTGGCACTCGCGGCTGTACCGATCGAGAAACAGCGCCGCGAGCGCCGGGATTTCGTCCTTCCGCTCGCGCAGCGGCGGCAGCACCAGCCGCGCGACGCCGACGCGATAGAACAGGTCGCGCCGGAAGCGGCCCTGGTCGACGAGCTCGTCCAGGTCGGCGTTGGTCGCCGCGACGACGCGGACCGACACGTGTTGAGGTTTCAGATCGCCGACCGGATGCACCTCACCGCTTTCGAGGAAACGCAGCAGCTTGGGCTGCGTCGCCAGATCGAGGTCGGCCAGTTCGTCGAGGAACAGCGTGCCGCGCTCGGCCGCGCGGATCACGCCAGGAAACGAGTCCATCGCGCCCGTGAACGCGCCCCGGCGATGGCCGAACAGCTGGCTCTCGACGAGGTCGCGTGGCATCGCTGAACAGTTGAACGGCACGAACGGGCCGCGTTTGACCTGGCTGTGCTGATGGATCAATCGCGCGATGACTTCCTTGCCGGTGCCGGTCTCGCCCGTGATCAGGATCGGCAGGTTCGTGGAGGCCAGGCGCATCGCGATCCGCAGCAACTCGACCATGCGCGGCGAACGGAACACCGTGTCGTCGCCGTCCTGCACGAGCGTCCGCGGCCACAAGTTCTGTTCGTCGTCTTCGGTCTCGGTATCGGCGGTCCGGTTGACGGCGGCTTGCGTGAGGTCGGCGAGGCTCTTCAGGAGCGAGATTTCTTCGATGGAGTGCGCATCACGGACGTGAATCGAGACGCGCCGATCCGACCCGCGCAGCCGAATCCGGAACGCGCCGTTCGGATCGATGTCCCACGCGCTCGACGGGACGGGTTGGTACTCGCGGCCGGATTCATTCTGCACCTCCACGCGCGCGCCGAGCGACGTTGCCTGGAGAATGGCGGCGATGCGATGCGCGAGAAGGTCGATCGAATGGCCGGCACCGAGGATCGTCGCGACGTCGTTCAACAGCAGCGTCGTTTCGGTAAGGTCGCGATCGGGCCGCTGGACGTGGACGGTCTCGCGCAGGGTCTTCGCAATCTCCCGGCGATCCCGTTCGATCCAGGATTCGTGATAACGATGGCCGATTGCGCGGCACGCCGCGAGCGCCCGGTCGTAATGGACCGCGCCTTTGGACGCGTCACCTCGAAGACTGAAGCAGAGCGCCTTGGAGGCTTCAAGGACGATGAGAGGATCGACGGCGCCGCGAGGGCACGTCCGGACGGCGGTCGCCAGGGCGGCATCGGAGATCGGGTGCTTGCCCAGCCTGGCGTAGGCGCGCGCCTTGGCGCAGAGCAGCGCCGTGCGAACGGCTTTGAACTGCCGACGCGCCAGCTCGGGGTCGGAGGCTTCAGCGATGGCGATGACCTGTGGCCAGTCGCCGAGGGATTCGAAGTACGCGCAGCGGGTGACGTCGTTGGCGAGATCGTTCCACGATCGAGAAGGGACGTTGTCTTTGGCAGCAGTCTCTTCACATTGCAGAAGCAAAGATTGACAATCCTCGCCATGCCCAGCGCAGAGTTCAACAAGGGCCAGATTGTCGAGAGCGGCGATTTTTACGTAAGTGATCTGACCAGCTGACTTGAGGACGAAATTCAGGTATTCGCGTGCCTTTTCGAGGTCGCCTGTGTGCGCAGCATTCAAGGCGAGATTCGTTGCAGACCCCAACTGATAACCGGAAAAACCAGCCGCTTGTGCCCTTTCGTAGCATCGTTCGGCCACACGCCTTGAATGAATAAGATTGCCGGCAACGGATGCAAGAGATGCTTCCACCAAGTCCACTGAACAGAGGAGGGCGGCGTCCGAGACATGGGCTGAAAGTCGCCTAGCAATCTCAAGATGTCGATGTGCATCGGTGCAGTGCCCCCTACATCCTTCCAGTCGTGCGACAGCGAGGTGCAGTCCGGCCAGCGACCTTGCATCCCCACTTAGGCAGGCGAGCTGCCTCAGTCGCGCGAGGGCAGGGACAATCTCTTCAGGCGCCTGAAAGTCTGTTTCTCTTACAAACAGGTTAAAAACGACGTTGAATTGAGTTGAGGCAGGGCTTCGACGCGATCCGTCCACGGCGAGTTTCAGCGTCGCAATCGCATCCAAGGCGTTTCCGAAATCGAACTGCGCCTTTCCTCGGAGGACAAGCAAGCGCACATTGGAGTCACTGTCCAACTGCCAATCCTCAGCAGCCGAGCTGTACTCAAGGGCGCTGGCGATCTGACCGGAGCGGTAAAGAGCTTCGGCCCGAAGAACGCGGTCGTCGACGAATTCCGCGGTGGATGCTGTTGAGAATAACGAACCCCGAGAGTTCTTTCGGCCAGATTCGTCTGGTTTGCTGCCCATCTCTTTTCAGTCCCCGGTGTCGCCGATTGGGATCCGGGACGATATCAGAAGCGAGCCAATGTCGGTCAGGTTTTGTCTGACCAAGCATAATGGGCCTTGATTTGACTAATCTGCGGGAATCAGTGAATGCGCGAGTCGGAACGCTCGTTTGGCCGAATTTCTTGACGTTGGTCCTTTTGTCCCGAAGGAGAAATCGCTGCCGCGAACAACGTGGCGGCACTCTCCAGGATCCTCTTGTGATCGTTGTTAAAGGGCTCGCTACCGTAGACAGTGATCACTCCGGTTGGCGTTGAGACAGGGCCATTCAGAATCGGCACTGCGAGGCCGTAACGAAGAGGAACGGAGAACGTTCGAGCAACCGGACCCAGTTCGAGAGTCGCGTTGGAATTGAGCACGGCTTGCTTATGGGCGTGTGCCCAGCCCGAGATTCGATCACCTATCGGAATCGTAAGACCCTCAATGGCTGAGGTTCCAACACCCGAGCAGGCTACAACTGCGAGTTCGTTCTTGTCGTTGGGAACAAAGAGCGTGAAATTGGCGGCCGGAATGACTCTTCTCAGATGCCGAAATAGTACTTCAGCGGCATCTGTCACAGAAGCCGACAATGGCAGTTCACGCCGCAACTCGTTGAACTCTCGTTCTTCCGCTGTAGTCGCAGCAATGACATCCAGCTGCGACGGAGAAAACACAGGGGCTACCGCGCCGGCTGTCACCTGGCTCTCATCGGCATCCATCCGCTCAAGTCGGTCGAGGATGCGCAAGAATTCGTCCACGACCCAAGGGTCGTACCACGATCCACGTCTTTCTTTGAGGACTTGTTCTGCATGTTGTCGGCTATACCTGGGGCGATAGGGTCGGTCAGATGTGAGGGCATCGTAACAATCGACGACTGAGAGGATTCGAGCTCCCAGAGGGATGTCGTGGCCTTTTAGGCCTTCCGGATAACCAGAACCGTTCCAGTTTTCGTGGTGATGACGGACGATCGGCTCGACCGGATAGGGGAAATTGATTGATTTGAGAATGTCAGCGCCAACGGCGGCGTGCACTTTCATGCGCTCAAACTCGGCCGGCGTCAGGGGGCCAGGCTTGTTGAGGATGTACTCAGGCACTGCCAGCTTACCTGTATCGTGCAACAACGCCGCTGCCCTAAGTGCATCGAGCTGTCTTGCGTCCTTGATTCCAAGGGCATCAGCGAGTGTCATTGTGTAACGCTGAACCCGACGAATGTGGCCGTGAGTGACCTGATCTTTTGCATCGATAGCGAGAGCCAGCGCTTCAATTGTTGACAGGAATACACGATTCAGTTCGGTGATCTTCTGTCGTTCAGCCTCTAGGCGCTTGTTCGTCCAGTGGTACGTAAGGAAAAGCAAAATCAGCAGCGGAATGGTTGCTGCGACGAAGATTGGATCGACTGTGCGCGTGTTGTAGACGAGCAACGCGCCAATTGAGCCTCCAGCCCCATAATTGACCAGCAGTTCTCTAGACGTCTTGGCCCAAATCTCGTAAGGGCGTACCTGTCGCTGCAATGCAACCGCGACGGCCAGGAACCAGCTGCTTAGGAAGAAATAGACTGTGGTAAAAATTGCCAGCTTTCCGATGAACCAGAGATCTAACTTGGCAATTCCTGGACCCGTTTCGAACAGCGGATCAATACCAGCAAGCTGGGCGGCCACCCAAACGGCGACAGGTCCAGCAGAAAGGTTGTAGAGGACCTGCTTCCATTGAATTCGGCGCGAGAACCGAAGTCGGATTGAGATGAAAAGCGCATCCAGCAGGACCAGTACGGCCCCACCGGCTGCGCCAAACAGGAGAGTTCCGGCGACGACGAAAGTCTCAGATATCGAAATGCTGATATTGAGATTCGGCAAACTTACGGGGACTAAGCCACTGACAACCGTCAGCGCAACTAATGAAAACCACTGAACGCGAAAATCCGGGGCTTGATGAAACAGTTCGGTGGCGCTGAGCGAGACAACGACTGTCCCGAGACAGGCGATGGCGACAATATAGGCCGACAGAACCGATGGAGTGGGTCTGCTGGAGTCCGACATTCGACGGGCTCGCCTGCGAGTGCCAGATCAAAACACCGAACGAAGATCTGGCACGCCGCTACTAGCTCCAGACAACTATTCGGGTTTTCAGCGCCTCGTCACTAGTGCATGACGGGCATCTTGAGAATCTGCACCGCATACCACGGGATACGATTTCAAGAGGCGTGCCGAACGTTCTTGGTGAGACTGAATGGTCGTAAGTCACTGCCGGGAAGCCACTTGCGTGGCCTCCTTACATGACGGTGTTAGCTCCAAACAACGATCGCAGTAACCATCGTAACCTCCTAATTACAAAACTGATTAGACCGACGAATTAGAGCAATTTCCTTAATAGAACGGCTCATCCAGCTGCAAAGCTCCACCCCAGACGACACCGCCGCCCCAGACGACACCGCCGCCCCAGACAACGCCGCCACCCCAGACAACGCCGCCACCCCAGACAACGCCGCCACCCCAGACAACGCCGCCACCCCAGACAACGCCGCCACCCCAGACAACGCCGC
>DASQFI010000048.1:0-211163 GCA_035633215.1 Vicinamibacterales bacterium
TTGAGGCGCTGTGGGGCACCGGGGAGTGGCGCGCGCGACGCGTCGCCTACATGCAGGAAATGGCGCGGCTGCACGCGCAGTTTCCGCAGGACGACGAAGTCACGACGTTCTATGCGTTGTCGCTCCTGAGCGCGGCACGCGCGGAGGACGACAGCACCTTTCGGCCTGAGATGAGGGCGGGCTCGCTGGCGATGGACGTCTTCCGCCGCAATCCAAATCACCCGGGCGCGACGCACTACATCATCCACGCGTTCGACGATCCGGTGCACGCGCCGCTTTCGCTCGAGGCGGCGTTCGTCTACGCGAAGATTGTCCCCGCCGTGTCGCACGCCGTCCACATGCCGACGCACATCTTCATTCAGCACGGGATGTGGAACGAGGTCGCGCACCAGAACGTCCGCGCGTTCAACATCGCGAAGGAGCTCTGGCAGCCGGGCGACTCGCCGGGGGACATGGCGCACTCGGGCGACTGGGGCCAGTACGGCTTTCTGCAGCTCGGCGACTACGCCGGCGCGCGCGACCGCATTCGCGCATTCGAAGAGATGGCCGAGACGACGAAGCACGCGCGGGCGACTTCGGGACTGGCGCTCGTCCGGGCGCGGTACATCGTCGAGACGGAGGACTGGCGCGTGCAGCCGATTCCGGAGACCGCTTCCGCGTCGACGGTATTTGCGAACGGCCTGAGCGCCGTCGCCACCAACGACGCGGCGACGGCCGAAAAGATGCTGTCGAAGCTGGCGGCAATCGCCAAGGTCCCGGCCGCGGCGGCGGGCGGCCATGCCGATCACGGCGCCGCGCCCGCGGCACCGGCGGCTGTCGCGATCCCGGAAGGCGACAAAGCCTCCCGGATCATGCACCACGAGCTCGCTGCCCGGATCGCCGAGTCGACGGGCCAGCGTGATCGCGCGATCGCGCTTCTCCGGGAAGCGGTCAGGATCGAAGAGAGCATGCGTCCGCCAAACGGCGCGGCCGATCCGATCAAGCCGTCACACGAACTGCTCGGCGAGACGCTGCTCCGCGCGGGCAAGCCCGCGGATGCCGCTGCGGCCTTCGACGTCTGTCTGATGCGCACGCCCAACCGCGCGCGGTCGCTGCATGGAGCCGCCCGCGCGTACGCCGCGGCCGGACGGGTTGATCTCTCGCGCGCGCGTTGGGCCGCACTGCAGTCGTTCTGGAAGGGTGCGCCGCTGGCCGCTCCTGAAGGCATCCCCGGGCGGACCAGGTCGTAGGGCGGTTACGCGGAGCTTTTTGCGGGCTCGCGGCGCGTTTTCCGGGATGCCGCGTCCTTAGCCAGCACGTACTTCATCGATACCGCGCCGAGGTCGTAGCGTTTCGTTTCGAGCAGATGCAGATCGAGCTCGTCGCCCGTATCCCGGAACAGCGGCCGGCCGCTGCCGAGGACGACGGGACAGTAGACCAGGCGATACTCATCGATGAGCTGTGCGTCGATGAGCGCCTGGGCGAGTGAGATGCTGCCCCAGACGATCATGTGCTTGCCGGGCTGCCGCTTCAGCTTCGCGACTTCCTGAGTCGCGCCGGTCTTCACGACCCGCGCCTCGTCCCATTTTCCCCAGGGGGCGCGGTCGAGCGTGTTCGAGAAGACGATCTTCGGAAGCGCATTCAACTTGTCCGCGAATGGCTTGTCGTCGCCCTCGGTGACCTTGGGCCAGTAACCGGCGAACATCTCGTAGGTCACTCTCCCGAGCAGCATCATGTCGATCGTGTCGATGAAGGCCAGCTGCTCGCGGCCGAACGCCTGATCGCCCTGAGTGGACGCCGGCACGAAGTCCACGCTGTCGTTCGGGCCCGCCGCCAGGCCGTCGAGTGAAACGAACTCTTGAAGAATCACTGTCCTCATGGCATTGCTCCCGGCGATCAGGCTGCTGAAAAACGCAGCCTCAGCTTCTTACTTTACCTCTTGCCTTTCTGACAGTTGGCTTCTGACTTCAGGTGGCTGGCTGTTTCAGCGACCTGCCAAAGAGCGGGAGCAATTCCCGTGCCGGAAGGAGGGAATTTCCTACGCGCGGGCCGGGTTGTCGCGCTCGGGCCAGAGCCGACGCAGCACCTGCGTCAGGGCGAGCGCACTGACGACGAACACCGCCATCAAGACCGACGCCTGCATCCAGCGGCCATACAGAGCGTTGCCGATCGTAAACAACGCCGACCAAATCGCGGCGCATCCCGCGAACCAGCCAAGCAGCGCGCGCGGTACGTTCTCGGCCCCCGCGCCATCGTCGGACACGACGCCCGCCTCGCGTCGAATCGCCGCCCACCCCGGCCCGAAGGGCCGGACGCTGCGATAGAAATTCACGAGAACGGATCGATCCGTGGGCGGCCCGAGATACGCCGTCGCCACCCAGCACACCGTCGTGACGGCGACGGTCAGGAGGAGGGCGGCGTGCGAGCTCATCGCGACGCCGCTCCTGGCCATGATCAGCAGCGCGATGGACACGGCCAGGGAGCTCGTCATGGCGACGACCTCGCACCAGGCATTCACGCGCCACCAGAACCATCGCACGAGGTAGAGCAGTCCGGTGCCCGCGCCGATCTGAAGAATGATGTCGAACGCGTCCTTCGCCGTATCCATCAGATACACGGCGAACGAGGACGCGACGAAGAGTCCAACCGTCACGAGCCGGCCGACGCGCACGTAGTGACGCTCGCTGGCGTCACGCCGCACGAACCGCCGATAGAAGTCGTGCACGAGATAGGACGCGCCCCAGTTCAGATGCGTGAGGATCGTCGAGGAATTGGCTGCGATGAGTCCGCCCACCATCAATCCGATGAACCCGGCCGGCAGGAACTTCAACATCGCCGGATAGGCGATGTCGTGGCCAAGCAGGGTGGGATCGAGATGCGGAAACGCGCGCTGAATATCCGAGAGTTCCGGGTAGACGATGAGCGAAGCGAGCGCGACGAGAATCCAGGGCCACGGCCGCAGGACGTAGTGCGCGATGTTGAAGAAGAGCACGGCGGCTAGCGCATCCTTCTCCGACTTCGACGCCAGCATCCGCTGCGCGATGTAGCTGCCGCCGCCCGGCTCGGCGCCGGGATACCAGACGGCCCACCACTGGACGGCGATCGGCATGATGAAGACGGCGACCGCCAGATCCCAGTTGCTGCTGAAATCGGGGAGCATCCGCGTGTAGTCGAGGCCACCCGGCCCGCGGATCGTGGAAAGCTTGTCCATCAGCCCGCCGAGGCCGCCGACGATGGGCGACGTCACGGCGAAGTACGCGGCGGCTGTCACCGCGGACATCTTGATGAAGAACTGGATCATGTCGATGACCAGCACGCCCCAGAGTCCCGAGTAGGTCGCAAACACGACGTTGAGGCCGCCGACGAGCAGGAGCGTCTGCCAGCGCTCGAGGCCGAACAGGATCGCGGCGATCTTGCACGCCGCCAGATTCACCGTGGCCATGATGATGCAGTTGAAGAGCAGCCCGAGATACAGGGCGCGAAATCCGCGCACGACCGAGGCCGCCGTGCCCGAGTACCGGATCTCGTAGAACTCGAGATCGGTGAGCACGCCCGACCGCCGCCACATCCGCGCGTAGAAGAACACGGTGGAGACGCCCGTGAGCACGAACGCCCACCACACCCAGTTGCCCGCGACGCCCGTGCGCCGGACGATGTCGGTGACGAGATTCGGGGTGTCGCTGCTGAACGTCGTGGCCACCATGGACAGCCCCGCGAGCCACCACGGCACGGCGCGCCCCGACGCGAAGAATTCAGAGGTGCTTTGGCCCGCGCGTTTCGCGAAAAACATCGCGGGCACGAAACACACGAGCACCGAGACGACGACGATGAACCAGTCCAGCGGTCCGAGGGACACCGGGCGAGACCGTACCACAGAACAGTTCGAGGGTACGGAAAGTCACTTGACTTGACGTTGACCGGGCGGCGCGCGAAATCCAAGGGGGACGGCTCGAACGCTGGCAGGCTCACTCTTCGAGTGACCGCGCGAAGGGCCAGTAGCGCTGTCTGTACAGTAACGCACAGCGGTCCGGTGATGCTCGCGGTATGTTGGAACGTCAAGCGGAGCAGAGCGCTGCTCGTCCGGGGTGGGATGAATCACAAGGTAGGCATCTGGATCGACCACAAGAAGGCGGTCATTGTGTCCGCCGCTCCAGATCTCCTGACGGCTCTGATGCTGGAATCCGAGGCGCAGACCGGCCGAGGCGAGAAAGAATACGAGCACCGCCCCGACCGGCATCTTGACCGGTACTACGACGATGTCATCGGTCACCTCGGGCAGCCGGACGCCCTGCTGATCTTCGGGCCGGGCGAGGCCAAGCTGGAGCTCAATGAACGTCTCAGCCGCTCCAAGGCGTTGTCGGCGTGTATCGTCGAAATCGAGGCCACGGACACGCTGAGCGATCCGCAGATCGTTGCCAAGGTCAGGAAGCACTACGACATCGTTCCCCCGGGCTCCGCGGCTCGAGCCGGCCTCAATCGAGGTCGCACACAGTGAGTGGTCTGGGGCCAGGACCGCTGGAGCGACGAGATGACGGCCAAGCCGCGCGGGTCTCTGCCGAAGAACAGGGCCTCGCTGTCACGATGGGAAGGTGAGGGTGGCGCCCTCGAGCAGGATCCGGGGAAGGCGCGCGGCCAGGTTCGAGTCCGCGCCGGTGCCGATCGCCTGCTGACGCCCAAGGACGTCGTCGGCCACGACAAACACGGGCCGGCGAGCGTTTCAAACGGGAACCAGACGGCGCGCCGGAAGCGCGTGCCTTGACCCGATCGCCCTCCGTGTTTGCCCAATTCCCCGAGGGGAAACCTACCGCCGCCCGCCGGCTGAGGTTCTCTGACTCCTGGGCAGGCTCGAGGTGATCGTCAATTCCGTGCCGCGCGGCAGATCGAGCTGGTCACGTCCCTGCACGATGACCGAACCTGCGCCCCCGCCCGCGCCTATGACCGCACCGATAGCGGCACCCTTCCCGCCACCACTGATGGCGCCGATGATCGCGCCGAGGGCCGCCCCGATCGCGCCCCGTTGAACGGCTTTCTCGGTCTGGCTGTTTTCCTCGACCGTGCCTGCGTTGTCCACGTTGATCGTCTCTCCATTCGCCGTGCGGACACTGTCGATCACTCCAGCGAATTGATACGTTCTGCCATTGCGCAGGCGGATGCTCTCGAAGTTCAGTGCCATGTCCGCGCGGCCGCCGATTCGTCCCGACGCGTTCACGCCCGAAACGGTGCCTTCAATGACGGCCCCTTCATACTGCGATGGACTGCGTGTGGTAATGGTGAAGCGGTCCTCGGCGTGCGCATTCCGTGTGCTCAGGGCCGTGTCAAGGGTGGCCACCAGCCGGGTGCCACTGGGCACGCCGAAATCGACGGACGCCGAGTCGGACCGGGATCGGGCTTCCTGGTCGATGGAATAAATGTCCCACTGGGCCTCGTCCGAAGATTTTCGGTAGAAGCTTCGAACCGTCACGGGCTGGCGAAGATAGTCATCATAGATGGACCGCGTCACTCGCAGGTTACGGCCGCTGTCCATCGGCTCGAAGGCGACGGTGAAGTCACTTCCTCCACTGCCGGTCGTCGTCACGACCAGTTGATCCCCATACAGGGTGGCGCGGGTGCTTGCGGTCCTTCCAGCGAAGCCCTGCTCTGTGCGGGCCCGGCCGTCGGCCTCGAAGGTGACCCGCGGTCCGCTTGATGACGCCATGGTGACGCTGTTCTCGTGACGGTCGATCGCGATCGTCTCCGGCGCAGTCAACCGGTTCATGAGACGCCCATAGGCGCCTCGCCGCTGGTTGGACGGCAGCGCGAGGGTCGCCTGTTCAACCGCCTGACCCGGGTCATCGCCCCGGCCGATCTCCAGTTGGTACGTTCCCGTGAGGCGACGATAGAGCCCCGTGGTTCGCTCGTGCGCTGTGTAGGGGGGATTGCTCCAATTCCACGCGACGTTGTACGCGCGCGCCAGCTCGTCCAGATCACGGCGGACCGTGAGCCAGTCGTTCTCGGCCTGGACAGCGAATTGATGGCGCTGCATGAAGCTGTCGATACCGACGCCCCGTCGGAGCACGTCTTCGACATCGTGCGTGACGACCTGGCGGCGATCGAAGTGATCGCTCAGGTGGCTGGTCGCCTCAGCGAAGTCCACGACCAGCTGGTTGATGTCGTCCTCTTCTCGCGAGCCGTCAATCCGGCTGCGATTATCGAGGGCCCGATCAAGACTCTGGCGAAACCGATCGGCGTTCTTCTTCGTGCGTGTCAGTAATTGTCCGACCTGCTGGTCGCTGACCCGAGACTCCACATTCTGTGGGCCGGTCCAGTTCCAGGTGAGGTCATACGCGCGCGCCAACTCATCAAGGTAGCCACGCAGACTCAGCCAGTCGCGTTCAACACCAGTACCGAGTGCGTTACGCATCATGAAACCGTCGATCACGGATGCTCGCCTCATCACGTCTTCGACGTCGGTGGTTCCGGCTCGGCGATTCTGCACGCGATCACGCAAGCGATCAGTGGCCTGCTTGAAATCGCTCACGGATTGGTTGATGTCGGCTTCCGCTCGGCTGCCGTTGATTCGGCTGCGATCGATCGCCTGATCGAAACTGGCGCGGAAGCCCGCGATGCCCGTGGTCATGCGGCTCAACAGCTCTCCGACCTGTTGATCGCCGACGCGATAGGGTCGCTGCTGTGCCGCCACGATCACACTGACGCCCGTGAACGCGAACACCGCTGCTAGAGCGACAATGTGACGTCTGGTCATAATAATCCCGCCTCAATTCAGTACGACAACGTTGAGAAACACGCCACTCAACCCTATCAGCCGGGATCTGACGCGTCTGTTCAAAACCGCTCATCCCCCTCACTTGTGCAAATGGGTACAGCCACGACCAGGAAGCGGGCATACGGTGGAAACAGTGGAGCTTGCTGATCATGGCTAACCGACCACGTTCCGACGGCCGCCGCCTGAGGGCCGCCGCCGCTGTCTTTGCCGTGACGGCCTCGGTGGCGGTCGCGCAGACGCGCATCACGCCGCCCAAGAACAAGTACACGCCGGCACAGGATGTGGAAATTGGTCAGCAGGCGGCGAAGGAGGTCGAGCAGCAGTTGCCGCGTCTTCGCAATGGCGATATCGAGTCCTTCGTGGATCGAATCGGCCGGCGCCTGGTGCAGGTGATACCGTCCGAGCTGGAGCAGCGCGAGTTCCGCTACTCCTTCAACGTCATCAACGTGCGCGAGATCAATGCCTTTGCCTTGCCGGGCGGTCCGATGTACGTCAACCGCGGCATGATTCAGGCGGCAGCGGTCGAGGGCGAGGTCGCCGGCGTCATGGCGCACGAGCTCAGCCACGTGATTCTTCGACATGGGACCGCCGGGGCGACCAAACAGCAGCCTTTCGCGATCGGCGCCATTGCTGGCGCGATTGCCGGAGCGATCATTGGTGGCAAGGTCGGCCAGGTGGTCGCGCAGGGCAGCCAGTTTGGCTTGGGCACCTACTTTCTTCGTTACAGTCGCGAGTACGAGAAACAAGCCGACTTGCTGGGTGTTCAACTGATGGCGCGCGCCGGATACGACCCGATTGATCTGGTGCACATGTTCCAGACGATCGAGAAACAGGGCGGCGGCGGCGGTCCGCAGTTCATGAGCGACCATCCCAATCCTGGGAACCGGGAAGCCTACATCACCGAAGAAGCCTCGCATGTGCGAATCGAGGGTCGGGCCGGCGACTCCCGAGAATTCGCGCGCGTGCAGGATGAGCTACGCGACATGTCGCCGGCGCCGACTACCGAAGAAGTCACACGCCGGGGCAAGCAGACGCCCACGCAGCGGGGTCAACCCGCCCCTGTCGAGGGCAACCTCGGCACACGCGTCGCGCCTCCGTCATCGCGGTATCGGAGCTATACGGAGGGGAACCTGTTTCGCATCGACGTGCCCGACAACTGGCGCGAAGTAGCGACGAGCTCCTCGGTGAAATTCGTGCCCGACGGCGCCTACGGTCAGGTGCAGGGCCGCACAGTCTTTACCCATGGCGTGGAGCTGGGCGTGACTCGCAACGAGATTCACTCGCTTCAGGAGGCCACCCAGGAATTCATCGACGGTCTCGCGGAGTCGAACCCGTCGCTGCGGGCGACCGGCCGTCTCCAGAACACGAATCTGTCCGGTCGCAGCGGGCTCGTGGCCATCCTCCGCAACGTCTCGGAAGTGACCGGCCGGGGAGAAACCGTCACGGTCTTCACGACGCTGCTCCGCGACGGCAACCTCTTCTATTGCATCGCCGTCGCGCCAGAGGACGAGTATCAGACATACCAGCGATCGTTCCAGCGCGTGACGCAATCGATCCGCCTGACCGACTAGAGCCGTTCTCACGTCGTCCTGGAGCCGTTCTCACTCTCCTGTAGCGACCCGCCGGGCAGAATTCAGCCCTTCTGTCCGCGATTCGAGCGGTTTGGCACTACACGGAAGTGAGAACGGCCCTGGCGAAAGCCCGACGCGGATCAAGGGACATTCCGGCCGAAATCCAGCAGGGTAGCCCGCCAGAGCAACGTGAGAACGGCTCTAGAAGCTAATAGCGTTCGTGCGTATAGCGGCGACGAAAACCATCAGGTTCAGCGTCCCACACCCGTCGCCAATAGTTCGCCGACCCGTTCGGCTCCGACCGGAGGGCTGAACAGGAGCCGTCGGAAGGGCGGCTGTTCACAATTCACAGGCGGTTCGGCACTACACGGAAGTGAGAACGGCTTTGGCTTTAGTTGGGGTCGAGCTTGCCCACGCCCTGCAGGTCACGGAGCGTCCGCCGCAGCTCTTCGACGACCTCCATTTGCCCGATTGTCGCTTGCATCGTTTCGGCAGTGGCCCGCACGGCCTCTGTTGCCGCGTGACGTGCCGCTTCGGCGGCGGCGCGCGCGTCCTCGCTGGCGGTCCGCGCCGTCTCCCCGGCCTCCCGGAGGCGCTCCCGCTCCTGCCGGACGATCTCCAGCGCCTGACGATGGTGGTCACGCGCCTGCCGCGTTTCCTCCGCCAGCCGCCGCAACTGTTCCGCGTCGCTCCTGGCCGACTCCGCTGACAGACGGCCCTCTTCGGTGAACCCGCGGTCCTGCTCCGCGTCCTGACGGGTGTGCTCAGCCTTCGCGCGCCTGCCTTCCGCGTGTTTGCGGTCCTGCGCTGGCGCGGTGCGATCCTTCGGCATGGACATCCTCATCCGCTTCCTATTCTAGAGAGCGCCATCGGCGCTGTCTGTGCATTACCGGACAGCAGTCCGACAAATGGCCGCGCTATGGTTTGGAGCGTCGAGCGGAGCACGGCGACCGCTCGTAAGGAATGGGATGACTCACAAGGTAGGCATCTGGATCGACCACAAGAAGGCGGTCATCGTGTCCGCCTCGGCGGATCGCGTTACCGTCACGACCTACGAATCCGACGTCAAATCGTCGCGAAGGTGAAGAAACACTACGGGATCCGCAAGGTCTCCACGAGCCCGCCCAAGTAGGTCCGGCTCTCCAGCAGCGTCGACGCCACGAGATCCGCCCCGGCCTCGCGCAGCGCCTGTGTGCTCTCGTCGGCCAGTGCCGGCGGTCCCCAGCGACCAACCAGAATTCGCACGTCGGGCAACGCGGTGCGGAGCCGCTTGACGAGATATCGCGTCTTCGACGGCGGGCTTGGTGGCAGGTCGGCGATGCACACGACCGAGCACCCGCGCGCTTGTACGAGCGACACCAGTTCCGAGGCCTGGAGGCGTGCGCTGGAGATCTCGACGCCGATTGGCAGATCGTCCAGCACATGGGCGAGCATGGTGAGCGCGAGCTCGTCGGCGACGCCGTTGGTCGCGTAGCCCAGCACGCGCAGCGGTTCGCGCGGACCGGGGGGCGATGGAGCGTCGGGCGAGACAAGTGGTTCCGGTGGCAGACGCCGGATCGACTCCGCGGCGTCCCACAGCAGCTCCCGCGTCGCATCGATGACGGCCGTTTCTTCGTCCGGCGACAGGCGCTGTTCCAGGCGGTCGCGCTCCGCATAGTTGAGCGCCGGCAGCAGCAGGGCGTCGTAGACCGAGCGCGGCGACTCGGCCTTGATGTACCGCTCGATGAGGTCCGCCGCCTCGCTCTGATCGCGGGCCAGCAGGCGCTGGTAATAGGCACACTCGGGGGTGAGCGCGGGCGTGTCAGCCAAGAGCATCCCGACAAACTCGAGACCCGGCACGTGCTTGCCGAGCACGACAAGGCACACGGTCAGCGGTGTCGCCATGAGCAGGCCGAGCGGCCCCCATAGCCACGTCCAGAACGCCACGGACGCGAGCAGCGCCACCGGCGAGAGCCCAGCCGCCCCGGCATACAGCACGGTTTCGAGCACGAGATTCGTGAACAGCTCGAGCACGACATACAAACCGACCACCCAGAGCGTTCCGGCCCAGCCGTCGCTGGCCGCAAGGCTGACCAGGATCGGCGCGGCTGCGCCGAGCACGGGCCCGACGTACGGGATGAATCGGAGAACCGCACCGAGCGCCGCCCAGACCAATGGGTACGGCACGCCCAGGAAGTAGAGTCCGACGCCGGCGGCGACACCGTAGACCAGATTGCCCAGGGACTGCATCAACAGCTGCCGGCTGACGCGAGTTCCCGCCTCGTCAAACGCCTTCGTCGTGATGGCCAGCTGGCCATGCCCGAACAGTCCGATCAGCCGGTCGCGCAGGTCCCGGCGTTCGAGCAGCATGAAGATGACCATCGCGATCACGAGCCCGGCCCTGCCCAACGGGCTGACGATTGGACCGAGCCAAGCGAAGCCCGAGAAACCCGCGACCTGCTCGGAGGTGACCACGACGGGCTTCGAGACCGTTCCCTTGGGCACCTCCGATTTTCCAAGGTCGGTCTTGATGTCTTCGATTGTGTCCTGCAGCTTCTCGACCGACCCCCCCCTGCCCGCGCTGCGCACGTCCGCGATCTTCGCCAGGATGTTGACGCGGTAGCGCGGAAGGTCCTCGGCCAGATAGTCCATCTGCCGCGCCAGACCCCAGCCGGCGAGACCGAGGACCGTGAACACCAGCGTGACCATCGCGAGCACGGCTGGGATGCGGCCGATCCAACGTTGAAGCCAGGTGACCGGAGGAGTCAGCACGAACGTGAGAAGGATGGCGAGTGCGATCGGCACGAGCACGACCTGCGCCCAGTACAGGACGCCAACGACGAGCACACACCCGGCGAAGGTCACCCACGGTTTCAAGGTTTGGGCCGAGTCGTCCATCAAGCCCAACCTTACGATCATTCGTCAACACCGACGTGTTCAGAAGAGGACTGACACCCTCTTCGACCACCGCTAGGCTGTACCCACGGTCGCGATCCGCCCAGGACACGTGGATTCGAAGGGACAGCGGGACCGCAATGCTCGTCTGGCAGACTTCAGGAGACAAACATGGACACGAACACGTTACTCATCATCGTGGTGGTATTTCTGCTTCTCGGTGGCGGCGGGTACTTTTACAGCCGTCGCGCCTGAGACGCTCGAGGCCGGCGCGGATCCAGCTCGCGGCGTGGAGGAACAATCCGCCACGTCGTCGAGTCGACCGGAATCATCGGTCTAACTGGCCGTGCTGCGCCGGGACTCGGTAGAGCTCGGAGCACGACGCACGACGCACGATCGCCATCACTGGAGGCAATATGTCCGGCAAGAACACCGCAGTATTTGGAATCTATGCAGCGCCAGACCTCGCAGACGAGGCCGTTGACACGTTGAGAACCAAGGGGTTTCGAAGCACCGACATTTCCGTGCTGTTTCCACAGAACTTCGGCTCGAAGGAGTTTGGCCACGAGAAGGGCACGAAATCCGCTGAAGGTGCCGTTGCCGGCAGCGGAACCGGCGCGGTGATCGGCGGCGCGCTCGGATGGCTGGCGGGCATCGGCATGCTCGCAATCCCCGGCGTCGGGCCGTTCATCGCGGCAGGTCCCATCGTGGCGGCCCTCGCGGGCATGGGCGCGGGGGGAGCCATCGGCGGGGTGACCGGCGCGCTCATCGGCCTGGGCATGCCGGAGTATCAGGCGAAGCGGTACGAGGGGCGGATGAGGAAAGGCGGGATTCTGCTGTCGGTGCACGCAGATGACGACGAATGGGCGAGCAAGGGCAAGCAGATTCTCGAACAAACGGGTGCCGAAGACATCTCCTCGACGGCTGAGACGAAAGGCGACTTCGGGAACACGGACCGCCCAACCGGCCGAGTCGAGCATGTCGAGGCTGAACCCGTCGACGTCGTCAAACACTAGAAGCGTGGTGACGCGGTGAATGTCAGTCTGACATCAGTGGCCGCCGGGGTGGCCACCGTGGCGCCCGCGCGAGGAAGTCCCCGTCACGCGCGGCGGACCAGGCGTGTCCTGCTGATCTGCCGAAGCCTCGCCGCCGCCGTGGCCCTGCTCGCCATTCATCTCACCGTCACCGAGTTCCATCACGTCTATTTCAGTCGGCTCCACCTGCCCGACCTGGGTCCGTTTACGCGCTTCGAGTTCCCGACGATCGGCCGCGTCTACGACGCCGGCGGCAGACCGCTGATCGAGCTGGCGCACGAGTACCGCGAGATCGTGCGGTACGAGGACATTCCGCCGATTGTCCGTGACGCGATCCTGGCCGCGGAAGACAAGCGCTTTTTCTCGCACAACGGCATCGATTACTTCAGCCTGCCCCGCGCGCTCGGGAAGGCCAGGATCGGCATGCTCGCGGGTCGGCTCGTGCGGGGCGGCCGCCACGACGAGGCGAACGGCGTGGCGCTCTTCCCGCAGGGTGGCTCGACGATCACGCAACAGCTTGTGCGCGGCGTGTTTCTCCGGCCCGTGACGGCGCAGGAGAAGAGCCACCAGCTTCGCCAGGCCGGGCTCGCGGCCGGTCTGCTCTCGCCGGTTCTGGGCGCGCGAAGCGTCAACATGCTGGCTCGGAAGCGGGAGGAAATTCGGCTCTCGTTGTGGCTGGAAGATGAGATGCGGGAGCGCTTCGGATCGAAGCGCCGCGCGAAGGAAGAAATTCTCGCCCGATACGCGAGCTTCGTGTACATGGGGAACGGTCAGTACGGGTTCGCGAGGGCGGCCGAATACTATTTCGGCCGCCGGCTCTCGACCTTCACGGCCGAAGATGCCGACAAAGCCGCGGTGCTCGCCGGCATCGCCAAATCGCCTCGCGACTACGCTCCAAGCGCCAGGAATACGGAACGAGTCATCCGCAGGCGGAACCAGACGCTGACCCTGATGGGGACGAACGGGTTCATCGCCCGGGCGGCTGCGGCGGAATTCAAAGGGCGCGCGCTTCAGGTTGTGCGCCGCGACACGCGCCCAATCCACCAGGCGTCCGCCGTCGTCGAGCATGTCCTCGAGGAGCTGACCAGCCGCCACGCCGATCTCAGTGTGGAGGATCTGCTCCAGGGACGACTCCAGGTGTACGCGACGGCCGACGCTCGCGTGCAGCACATCGTGAACGAGGCGCTGGAGCACGGCCTCGAACGGTACGAGCGTCGGCATCCGAAGGCCCGAGGCATGATCCAGGGCTCGGTGGTCGTGCTGCAGAACCGCGATGGACGGATTCTCGCCGAGACCGGCGGCCGACAGGTCTTCAACGGTCGCTCGACGTCGTACAGTGACTACAACCGGGTCACGCGATCCCTGCGGCAACCCGGATCGGCGATGAAAGCGATCGTCTATCTCGCCGCGTTTCAGCACGGCGGCTTTACGCTCGAGACGATGGTGCCGGACGAACCGATCAGCGTTCCCGATGGCACGGGGCGCCCGCCAAAATGGATCTCGAACTACGACGGGCGCTTCAAGGGCCTGATCCCGATCCGTCAAGCGCTCGCCGAGTCCCGTAACGCGGTGGCCATGTGGATCACCGGGCAAATCGGGATCGACAGCGTTCTGCGGATCTCGCGGAGTCTCGGCGTCCGGACGCCGCTCCAACGCTACGCCACGACGGCGTTGGGGGCATCCGAAATGAATCTCCTGGAGCTGGCCAACGCGTACCGCACGATGGCCTCGGGCCTCGTGGCCGAGCCGTACCTGATCCGCGCGATCAGGCGCGATTCGGGCGAGGTGGTGGCCGCGACTCGGCCTGGCTCATCGAGGATCAGGGTTGATGCCGCCGCCCTCTCGCTCATCCAGGAAGGGTTGCGTGGCGTCGTGCGCCTGCCCAACGGCACGGCGCATGCCTTGGCCGCCCGCGGGTTTCCGATCGCCGTCATGGGAAAGACCGGGACCACCAACGACTTCAGGGATGCCATCTTCGTGGGGTCGACGTACGGTCCAACCGGCATCACCGCGGCCGTGCGGATCGGCTTCGACGACAACCGCTCCCTGGGATCGTCAGAAACGGGGGGGAGGTTGGCGCTTCCGGTGTTTCAGGAATTGATGGTCGGCGTGTACCGCGACAAGCTCGTCGGGGCCGCGCCGGCGTTTCCGGCCGGGATGGAAGCGCGCATTGCGGCCGCCCTCCCGCTTCCCACCGCTCCGCCCGTCGCTCCGCCCGTCGCTGTCGTACGCGTTCCAATCGGCCGCTAGAGCCGTTCTCACTTGCCTGTAGCGGCCCGCCGGGCAGAATTCGGCCCATCTGTCCGCGATTCGAGCGGTTTGGCACGACACGGAAGTGAGAACGGCTCTAGCGCGACTTCAGATACTCGACGAGATCCCGCTGCTGCTCCGCCGTAAGGCCCAGCGTGCGAACCCGGTTGTAGTGCGTCACGACATCGGCGAGCGTCGCGGCGCTGCCGTCGTGGAAATATGGCGGGTGCTGCCACAGCGCGCGCAGCGGCGTGGTGCGGTACCGCTTGCTGGCGGTGCGCGCCGCATATGCGCCGTCGACCCCGGTGTCGGCCGGCGTGTGCAGCGTCCCGCTATTGTTGTCGGTGCCGGACCCGCCTACGTGACAGCTCGCGCATGACTTATTGAACAGTCCGCGTCCACGTGATGCTGCCGCGGCGTCGAAGCTGCCCGCCGGAGGCGGAGGCGCCGGCAGGCTGTGCTGGTAGGCGCGCAGCGCCGGCAGCTTGGATGTCACCAGGTCGGGCGAGTGCTTGACGTCGATCTTGAGGCGCGGATCCGAGAAGTTGCCTTGGCCGCCCATCTGGGTCACGGCGACGTAGGCATTCCAGTAGGAGATCGGTCCCTCCGCCGTGTACGTCTCGTTCTTGATGTCTGCCAGGCCGTACGCGGGCGGAAGCACGAGCGGCGTGCTCTTGCCGTCCTGGTTGTAGCGCGGGTCGTACTTGCCGGGTCCCCACGAACTGTAGACGGCCTTCTGGTCCGCAGACAGCGCAGGCGACAGCGCAATGATGGCTCCGACGTTCAGATCGCGATTCGGCCAGCCATCCTGCCGGCGGCCAATGCCGGGCATGACGGAGTTGTCCACGTTGGAGTGGCAGAGCGCGCAGGTGACGCCGAGTCTCGTAATGTGATTGTTGGCGTCCACGGTGGCCTGGATGCCCACGACGGCGTTCATCTTGAGCAGCGCCACCGTCGTCGCCGGGCTCTTGAGATCGACCTTGTCGAGAATGCCGGGGGGCAACACCTCGGCGTCCACCTTGAGCCCGACCTTGAGCGCCGTTGTCGGATCGACGCTCTTCTCCACGACTTCGTGCAGGCGAAGTTTGTCCGTCCAGAGCTGCTCGTCGCCAAAGGTGTCGAAACGAAAGACCTTTTTGCCCTCGGCGATGAGGGCAGCCGTTGCCGGCTTCTCCGTCGCCTGGGCTGTCGGCGCTGCTGCCCGTGTTCCCTCGGCAGGCGTGGCGCCGCTCGAGCATCCGCTCAGCACGGCTCCTGCCGTCATGGCAACAAGAACCAAGCGTGTCCTGTGAGTTTCTGGCGTTCGACGCGTCGAAGGTGCAGTGCGGTCGTTCAGACGTGGCACGTGGGCCCCCTTGTCAGGTTTCTCGACACAAGAGGCGGCGTTGCCGGCTGCAGGGGGCGGCGGCCGACTGGCGACGTCTCAGGAACGCATGTAATCAGGACAGGGGTGTGGTCGTCTGTTCAATACCGCACAACCGCACAAGTCCAGGCCCACACGGTGGGCCCAGACTTGTCGGCCGGATCGAATCTCAGGCGATCCGTCGGCCTGACAGGACCCGGAACAGGACCATCACAATGGCCAGAACCAGGAGAACGTGAATGAAGCCGCCCATCGTGTACGAGCCGACCATTCCGAGCAGCCATAGGACGACGAGAACGAGAGCCAGTGTCTGAAGCATGGTTTCCTCGTTACCAGCCTAGCGATTCACGGCCGGGCAGTCTGTCCCGATTAGCACTGTGCTGTAACGAACAGCGGCCAGGCTGTGAGGACGCTAGGGTAATGTCCTGGACTCTCTAACGACCGAACGGTCATGACCGGCCATCTCATTTCGGGCCCGGCCACGCCGCGTGCAAAACGGCGGCTGCACGTTGGGGTCATCGAGCTCCTGACGGACACGCGGACGTCCGGGTGGGTGGACCGCGCGTACGCCCATGTTCTAACGAAGCAGTTTGCGAGCATCACCCCTCAAGCCGTCGCGATCTGGTGCCGGCAACTTGGCCACCGCGTGCACTACACGACCTACTACGGTCAGGCCGATCCGCGCAGCCTCCTGCCCCTCGATCTGGATGTGCTGTTTGTCTCCGCCTACACGCGCTCGAGCGGCTTGGCCTACGCACTGGCCAAGCTCTTCGGCCGGAGCCGTACGCTCACGGTGATCGGCGGGCCCCACGCGAAGGCCTATTCTGCGGACTGCGCGCGCTACTTCGATGTCGTGGTGAAGGAATGCGACAAGCCCCTGGTCGCAGACATCCTCAGCGGCCAGTTCGACCATCCGTCGGTCGTCACCAGCGGCCGGCCGCTCGAGGAGATTCCGACCGTCGAGGAGCGCATGCCGGAGATTGCGGCGTCGGTCTTCCGGCGCGGCCGCCCGACGCGGGCGACGATGGTGGGACTGCTGTCGAGCGTGGGGTGCCCCTACACGTGCGATTTCTGCACGGACTGGAACACGAACTACGTCACCCTCAGTGCGGAGCGGCTGGAAGCCGACTTGCGCTATCTGTCCGATCGCTTTCCCAACACGCTGGTCGCCTTCCACGACCCGAATTTCGGCGTGCGCTTCGACGAGACCATGGCCATCATGGAGCGCATCCCCGCGGGCCGCCGCAGCCGGTACATCATGGAAAGCGCGCTGGCCATCATGAAAGCATCGCGGCTGCAGCGGCTCCGCGACACCAACTGCGTGTTCGCGGCGCCCGGCGTTGAGTCCTGGGCGGACTACTCGAACAAAGCCGGAGTGGGGGTCAAGCAGGGTCGAGACAAGCTCGAACAGGTCGTGAGCCATTTCGACTTGGTGGGCAAATACGTGCCCGGGTTGCAGGCGAATTTTCTGTTCGGATTGGATGGCGACTGCGGTCAGGAGCCTGTGGACCTGACGAAGGAGTTCATTCGTCGCTCAGTGCGCGTGTGGCCGACGATCAACATCCCCACGCCGCTCGGCGGAACGCCGTTGTTCGATCAGATGCATCGGGAGGGGCGCGTGCTGAAGGCGATGCCCCTCGCGCTGTACTTCACGATGCACTATCCCGTGACGACCCTCAAGCACTACACCCCCGTCGAGTTCTACGACCATCTGATCGACATCTACGACACGATTGGGTCAGGGCGTATGCTGGCCCGGCGCCTCAGCGCGCCGATCCCCCCGTACCTCCGGTTCCTCAACGTGGTGCGCACGTTGAGCGGCCGCGCCGACGCCCGCGAGTTTCGGGCGGTGCGCCACCGACTGGCGACGGACCAGCGGTTCCTGTCCTTCCATGAAGGGCGCTCGGCGACGCTGCCGGAGTTTCACCAACGGCGCTTCGAGGCAAGGATGGGAGCATACGCCGAGCTGATTCCGCGCGCCGAGCGGACCCCCGTACTGGATCCCATCGTTCCCGCCCTGGTCGGACGCTCCAGCGTCACGCTGCACCGGAAGGCCGCCGCCTTGGTGTAGGGCTGGGCGGGGCGTGGCCTCGGTAAGCGCAGGCCCGGACGGTGGACCCGGGTCAGTGCCAGCCCGTCTGTGCCGTTCCGTACTGTGCCGGTCAGGCGTCTTGCCGGTTGGTGAGGTGTGCCCTTTGGAACAGCCAGCGGCCAAGGGGACCGTTACCATGAAACGCTTCCAATCGAGGTGTGAGATGCCAGATGGCCCGTCGCTTGCCGTGATCTCGAGGGAACCACAGATGTGGCTGATCGAGGAAAGCGCGTTGGGTCGGGACACACGCCCGGACGGCTTGCGCACGCGGTTTCCCAACGGCCGACTCATCCCCGCCGACGACTCGGCCATGGAGGTCGTGTTGAGGGGCGGCGCGGTGGTTCAGCGCCGGGCCTTGCCGGTCTCGCTCGGTCGGGGGGAACAACAGGCGCTCGACCTCCAACGCTGGCGACAGGAGGTCTTCGTCTCGACGCTGGCTCACGAGCTCCGTCAACCCCTGTCGGTCCTTTCATCGGCGGTCGAAGTGGTGCGCCTTGCCCCGGCATCCGAGGCTGCAAGCCGCGCCACGGCGGCCATCCAGCGGCAGATCGGTCAGATGAGCCGCCTGGTCGAAGACCTGATGGATACGATGCGGTGGGCGTGCGGCAAGGTGACGCTCCGGAAGCAACGCATCGATGTCCGGGCAGTGCTCCGGGACGCCGCGCTGGATGTGACGGCGGCAGTCGCGGCACGCCGGCAGGAGCTCGTGGTGGCCACGGCGTCGGAGCCGCTGTGGGTCGACGCCGATCCCCAGCGCCTCCATCAAGTGCTTTCAAATCTGCTTGCCAACGCGATGAAGAACACTGAGGCGGGTGGCCGGATCTCGCTCGTCGCCGCTCGGCGGGGGGCAGCGGTCACACTCTGCGTGCGCGACACCGGCCGCGGCATCGAACGCCAGGCGCTGACGCACATCTTTGATCTGTTCTCTCAGGTCCGCCCTGCCGACGGCGCAGGACTGGGCATCGGTTTGAGCGTGGTGCGGGAGATCGTGGCGCTCCACCAGGGACGGGTCGAAGCCCGAAGCGAAGGGCCAGGGCAGGGAAGTGAGTTCATCGTCACCTTGCCGCTCGCGGCAAGCACCGGCTACTATCAATAACGGCTCACCTTCGTTGGACGTCCTTCAGGCGCCCCTGTCTTGCCAACTGGTGGCCGGCGTGAGACGATAGACCGGCTTAGCCAAATGGTTCAGAAGGCACCTCTCTCGGCGCGCCGCTTCAACGCGGAGGAGTTTCTGGATTCGGCGGGTGTGAAGCGGAGAATCGTCAAGTACCCGCCGCACCAGCTGATTTTTTCCCAGGGCGATCCGGCCACTGAGGTCCTCTACATTCAGGACGGCACCGTCAGGCTGTCGGTCCTCTCCAAGACCGGCCGCGAGGCCGTCATCGCCACGCTGGGTCCCCGGGATTTTTTTGGCGAGGGCTGCCTGGCCGGACAGCAGGTGCGCATGGGCACCGCGTCGGCGACTGCGTCGAGCACCATCCTGATCATCGATAAAGAGGAGATGGTTCGGCTGCTGCACGGGGAGGCCGAGCTCTCGGACCGGTTCCTTTCCCACGTCCTCACCCGGAACATTCGGATCGAGGAGGACCTGGTCGACCAGTTGTTCAACTCCAGCGAGAAGCGCCTCGCACGGGCGCTCCTGCTCCTGGCCCGTTACGGGAACGACGACACGCCCGTCCGGGCGATTCCCATCCTGTCGCAGCAAATCCTCGCCGAGATGGTCGGCACGACGCGCTCGCGCGTCAACTTCTTCATGAACAAGTTCCGCAAGCTGGGGTTCATCGAATACAACGGCGGGATCACGATCAAGAAGTCGCTGCTGAGCGTGGTCTTGCACGACTGACCGGTCGCGCGCACCGCTCCATCGCGCGGTTCTCGCGGCGCTTCGGCCGCATGGCTCGCGCCCTCGGTGTGCAATTGAGGACAGAATTCACGGGACGCCACGCCGTAGGATCACGAAGCGTGCCTGCGCCCGCACCCGTCATTCTGCGAGTTCGGTGCGCCCATTGCGGCGGCGCGGTGGAGCTCGAGTGCGACCCTCTGCCAGGCTTCTGGGGGTATCGCACGTACAACGAGTACCTTTGCCCGCACTGTCGCAAGCAGAATCACGTGTTGAGTACGGGGGCCGTGGTTGTGGCCCGTGCGGTCTGGAACGGCAATCCTGATACCGTGAGCGCGACTGGACCGCCCGCGTCGACCCGCGCTGAGAACTTCTTCAGATGACGCCGAATCCCGCAGTCGTTCTAGCGATGCTTCTGGGGCTGGTTTCGTTCGGCGCTTCGGGACCGGGCGAACTCCAAGACGGGCTCGAGCGGTTCCAAGGGGCATGGGTACTCACTTCGGTTGAAGGGGAAGGCCTGCCCTCCGGCGTCCATGTCGGCCTCGTGTTCGACGGCGACAAGTATCAGGGCCTCAGGATCGGCAAGATCGACGAGCGCGGAACGATCAAACTGAACATCGCGGCCAAACCGATGGCGATCGATCTCGTCATCATTGAAGGCAAGTACGCGGGCAAGACGCAGCTGGGGCTCGTGAACATCGCCGGCGACTCGATGACGCTTGTCCTCGCCGAGCCGGGCGCCCCCGCCCGGCCGACCGCGCTGTCGCAGAGCCCGCTTGGCTTGACGAGACTCAGGCCGATCCCGAAAGCGCTCGAAGGCACCTGGGAAAGCGCCATGGATGCGAATGGCAAAGCGTTGCGGGTCGTCGTGAAACTCTCGACTGGTTCCGATGGTCTCGGCACCGGCACGCTCGCCAGCCTCGATCAGGGCACGGCTGCCGAGGCACCCATCGTCGCTGTGGTCCAGATCGGATCGCGGATCACGCTCATCGTTCCGTCTCTGCGTGGGACCTACGACGGCGAGCTGAAGGAAGGACAACTGACGGGCATCTGGTCGCAGGGACGCGTGAGCGTCCAGCTCGCTCTAAACCGGCGACGTGATACGCTCACCGCACGGTTCCGCCGGAACCGTGCCCAACTTCGATGTCGTAGCCCGTCACCGGGCGAGCCACCGCACCAGAGTTGAGCGTTCTGGACCTCGAGAGGTGCTGTGATGGCGCACGTGTCCGCTGGCGATCCGGAGGCTCTCGCCGTGAACGAGCGCTGGCGTCAGTGGGAACAACAGATGCGCGATCGCGATGCTCGATTGAGGCGCCGCAGCAGGCAGGTGTCGTGGGCGGCGGCGCTCTCGGTCGTCCTCATCTGGCTGCTTTTCCTGGCGCGCTGAACACGTCATCGGGGACGAAGGAGCATCGATGAATTTCCGGAATGGCACCAGCGGACACGAGGAGGCGCCTGCCTCGCGTGTTCCGTCTCAGTGTCCGGCGTGCGGGTCGCCGGACGTGAAGACGTCGAGCAAGGTCGTCACGCCGGACTGCTACTGGCGCTGCGAGAACTGCGGCGAGGTCTGGAACGTCGGACGACGAAAGGCTGGGGTGTATCGTCCTGGCCGCTTCGTCCGATGACAGACGTAGCGCGGATTGGTTTCCAAATCCGCGTGCGTCAGCGCGGTGTCGCCGTCTTGGACTGTCCAAACTGACGTTCGAGCGTCCGCTGAAGCCGGGCCAGTAGATCAGAGACCGTGCCCCGCGCCTTGCCGGTCACGATGTGACGCGTCATGCCGCCGAAGATCCCGCCGAAGACGTCCACGCGAGATCGGTTGAGATACACCAGATAGGTCACCGGCGACGCCGCCAGGCGATCGCGCACGAGCACCGTCAGGCCGAGCGACGCGTCGAAGTAGTGCGTGCCGTAGATCTGCCTGGAGGCGATGGCGTAGTCGGCCGGCGTGTCGTTGGCCGTGCGCATGATCGCCAGGTGCGTGACGCTCACGACCGTGCGGCGGACTTTTTCCTTCGACCAGTAGAGACGATCGATCGTTCCAGGCGCGTCCGACGCCGGGTAGTCGAGGAGATGCTGTCGCAGCGCGGGAAATGACTTCCAGCCGGCGACATCGGGTCCCATGAGCGAGACGAACTCGCGCCCGATGTTCATGCGTTCGGCCTCGTCCGCGTACTCCATTGAAGCCGCCGTGCCGGCTTTCATGTACGCGGCCACGTACTCGACGAGGGTCCGGCGCAAAAGCTGCTCGGCCAGCTGGTGCGCATCCGGCCGGCGCCAGTCGATCTCCTGCTGAAACTTCGTGATCGCGGCGGCCGAAAGCTGCAGGCCGCAGCTGCCGACGCGGCACCGGCGCAAACTCCGGACGTCGGTGTCGTCGAGCGTCATCGCTGCCATGTCCTTGACAGCTGGCGGACTGCTGAACGCGCCAATCTGCAACACGGCCTCGTCGCCTCCGTGTTTCTTGAAGCTCACGATGTCATCGAGCCGCTCGACGTAGAACTCCGGAGTCATCTTGACGCGGACGATGCCGAGGGTCGCGACTTCGCGTTTGTCGGAAGCGCCGAGCGTGCGGGTGATGACCTGGCCCGCATCGAGGCGGTCGAACTCGCCTTTCGTCAGGTTGAACGTGCTCGTGAGAAAGGCGCGCGCGGCAGGTGGCTCACCCGTCGCGCCGCTCGCGCCGAGCGCGAGCCACGCGGCGAATGCGGCGATGAGCACGCGCGCACGCGTGGTCCCGATCATGGCGCCACGCGCGCGCTGTCCGTCGCGATGCCCGTGTTGGCGTACATCTGCCGGTACAGCTTCGAAAGCAGCACGAAGGCGACCCGCGACCGGATCGACCGCACGCAGGCGGATCGCTGCCAGATTGCTGCCAGACGGTAAAACCTGTCCCAGACGGCTTGCGTGCGCCGGCGGATCTCGTCTGGCGACATCAGTGGGTGCGGCGAGTACACTTTTGGGCGCTGCGCGGAAGGAATGAGCCAATACCGCGTCAGGGGCACGCCGTTGAAGGGCTCGAGCGTCTCGTCGACCACGCGAGAAGTCTCGAACCGGCCTGGCGTCGCCGCGGCCAGCACATAGAGCCACCGTGGCGTGATGACCGCGGTGCCGAATGAGAGATCGCTGGGATTGACGAGATGGACGCGCATCGGCTTAGAAGGAGCCCGCGATCTTCCTGCCGACCCGCGTGAAGAACCCTGCCGTCGCGACGGCGGCTTTTTGCGAGGCGCGTCCCACGGAAACGCCGGCGTCGGCCGCCGCGCTCCAGGGCGTCGCCGGGCGCGCGTCCTTGGGGACTGGCCGGGACGGCGCTGCGCCGAGCGTCACGGCGTTGACCGGAAACAGCACGTCCGAAGCGCCGAGACGCGCTGTCAACTGCTGCACGGCGGGTTGCGCCTCTTGCGCCGACGGCGGTGTCGCGTCCGGTGCCGCAGCCGAAGCGTCCACGACCTCACCGCTGCCAGGATACCCCTCGGGCGCTTCGGCCAGTGTCTCGTGCCGAGCTGGCGATTTCCGCGCCGGCGAGTCTGTGCGTCGAACGCGAGACGACAAACCGCGTGTCGGCGACGAGCTGATCGCGAGAGGTTGATCCGTGGATGCCTGCACCGTGGCCGGACGCGCCTCGAACGGCGCCGCCATCGCCGCTGGGCCGACGAGGCGCAGGCCGGCGACGCCCACCGCCACTCCCAGCACCGACAGCGCGCCCGTCATGGCCGCGCTTGCGGACAATCGCAGAGACACGAGACGCTGGTAGGCCAGAATCCGAAGAATGCGCCGGCGCACACCCGGCGCGGACAGCGCGCCCACGGCTGGGACCAGTGACCGGCGGGCCGGAAGAAGGCTCGCGGTCTTGGCGAGCGACGCCGCGTAGCCCTTCGCGCACCCCGTCAGCGCGACGGCGGTTTCGTCACAGGCCGCTTCACGCTCGATGTGCAGCTGCCGGTCCAGCCACCACACGGCCGGATGCCAACCCGCGACCGCCCGCACCCCAAGCTGCACGACGTTCAGGAGATCGTCCCGGCGCTGCACATGCGCCCATTCGTGAATGACGACGAGATCGAGCTCGTCGGTGTCGAGGTGGCGCGCCAGTGCGGGCGCGATCGCGATCACGGGCGAGCCGCATCCCAGTACCGCGGCCGATCGCACGTCATCCGACAGGACGAGTCGTGTGTGCCGTCCGCGCGCGCGCACGATGTTCCAGTGGCCGAGCCCGCTTTGCTCGGAGATCGGAAACGGCCGGCAGCGACGTCTTGCCTGGCGCAGCGCGAGCAGCGCGAACGCCAGACGGATTCCGTGCACCCCGGACCAGATGGCACACAAGCTCACTGCAATCGTCGTCGACGCCCACCAGGTGTTGGGAACCGAGACCATCGCGTCGATTGGCCCTGAAGCCGCGCCCTCTTGAGAGGGCCACGGGTCGACGACGCCGAAGGAGAGCCACGGGAGGATCGGGAGCGCCAGCACGATCACGAGAACGACCCAGCACAGCACGTACCGGAACTGCGCATGCGAGCGATGCAGAACGCGAAGAATCACGCCCGACACGGCGGCCACCACGCATCCCTGCCAGAGCCAGTTGAGTACGTCGTCCACGTGAGCTCCTTACCAGGTTGCTGAAAAAGCCAGCAACCTGAACCGCGGCCTGTTACGCGTCCTCGATGAACTTCTTCAGGCGCTGCAGTTCCAGCGGGTCCATCTCCTCGTCGTCCAGAACGTTCAGGACGAGCAGGCTCGATGACCCGTTGAACAACCGGCGCGCCAGATGCCGCAGCGCGCGGCTTCGCGCCTGCTTTTCGTCCACGAGCGGCTGGTACACGAACGCGCGCGCGACTTTGTCGTGCATGACGTAGCCCTTGGTTTCGAGAATCCTGAGGATCGTCTGCACGGTGCTGTAACTGACCGCGCGCTCTTTTCTGAGAGCGGCGACGGCGTCCCCGACGGTGGACGTCCCTTTCTGCCACAGGACGGCCATGACCCGGGCTTCGGCATCGGTTAACGCTGGAGAACGCTGGCGCGCCATTGAAGTCTTAAGAAATTAAGAGATACCAGGTGACTGTAGCAGGCAGGCCGGCGATCGTCAATTAAAGAATTAAGAGTTCGAACAGCGCCGCACACTAGTGACCGCGGGTTCGCGCAACGACTGGCGGGCGCCTGCCGTAGTGTCCGCGTGAGGAGATCCCCTGTGTTGACCGCATCACGACGACTGCTCGAGCCGTTCTCACGTCCACATCGTGCAAAACCGGCAAGGATCGCGAGACATTCGGCCGAATTCCAACCAATTGCCCGCCAGAGGAACGTGAGAACGGCTCTCGTAGTAGTGGCCCTGCTCGTCGGGCTGGGCTCGTTCCGTCCGCATGCGCAGGAACCAACGGTCCCTGCCGATCTGAAGCCGCTCCTCGCCGCGCCGCAGAGCGAGATGCGCATGGTCGTGCAGCGATACACGCTCGATCGATCGACGCTCTCCGGCAACTACGCCAACGGGTCGGGTCGCGGCGGCGGGCGAGGCGGGCGCGGCGGCGCGCCGCAGCCCGGGGTGGCGCCGGCTGGGCCGGTGCCGGTGTCGCCGGCGCGCGTCGCGCGGTTGAAGCGCTTCGACATGGACTGGCAGGCGGCGATTGCCAAGCTCGCCAAGCTCGACGCCGCGAAGTTCACGCCGGCCGCGAAGACCGATCTCGACGGACTCATCACGACAGTCGCGGCGAACTTGAAGCAACTGGACGCCGAGGCGCTCGCGATGGCGCAGGCCCTCGTGGCGGCGCCATTCGCGCCGAAGCTGGTCCAGCTCGTCGAAGCGCGCATCCGGGTGGACGACATGGATGCCCAGCGCGCGGCGGGGATCATCACCGACGTTACCAAGGAGATCGCGCGACTGACCGCGGCGCCTCCGCGCATCAGTCGCGAGCAGGCCCTGCTCGGCGCGACCGCCACCGAACAGCTGCGCGCGCTGAACACCGAGTGGTTCAACTTCTACAACGGCTACGACCCGCTGTTCACCTGGTGGATGGGCATGCCCCAGCAGAAGGTGGACCAGGCGCTCATCGACTACGCGGCGCTGCTTCGCGACAAGGTGGCCGCGGAAAACCTGGGTGCGGCCGGCACGCCGGCGTCAGCGAGTCCCGTTGCTCCGGCCGCGCCAGGGAAATATCCCGACGTCCCGGACCTGAACGAGATCATCGCGCTGCCTCAGGACGAGATGCGCGACGTTGTCGCCCGGTTCAGTGGCGGCGGGGGCGGGGGCGGGCGAGGCGGGGGCGGCGGCCGCGACGTCTCGTTCTACACGAACTGGCTGGTCGCGTTGAAGTCGCTCGACTTCGACAAGCTGTCACGCAACGCGCAGGTCGATTACCTGTTCATTCGCCGGACGGCCGAGACGCAGATCGCGCGCGCGAACCTGAAGCTGGATCCGAATCCGCCGCGCAAGGCGGACTCGAGCGGCATTCCGGGCCCCGCGCGCGGACGCGACGGGCTCATTCAGGATCTTTCCGAGGCGATGATCCCGTACACGCCCGAGGAGCTCATCGCCCTCGCCGAAAAGGAATTCGCCTGGTGCGATCAGGAAATGCTGAAAGCGACGCGCGAGCTGGGCTTGGGCACCGACTGGAAGAAAGCGATCGAGAAAGTGAAGGACTCGGCAGTCCCGCCCGGCGGTCAGCCGCGGATGATCATGGATCTGCTGGTCGAGGCCGTTGACTATCTGCGCGCCAACAACTTGATCACCGTGCCGCAGGTGGCTGCCGAATCGCTGCACATGGGCATGATGTCGCCGCAGCGCCAGCTCGTGAATCCGTTCTTCACGGGCGGCGGACAGATCAGCGTCTCGTATCCGACGAACACGATGGAGTACGACGCGCGCCTCCAGAGCATGCGCGGCAACAACCCGGGCTTCTCGCACGCCACCGCGCATCACGAGATGATTCCCGGCCACAACCTGGTCGGCTTCATGGGGTCCCGGTTCAACGACTACCGCGCGAACCTGAGCGGTGGCGGGCCGTTCTTCGGCGAGGGCTGGCCGCTCTACTGGGAGCTGACGTTGTACGACCTCGGCTTCAACAAGACGCCCGAGCAGCGCATCGGCGCGCTCTTCTGGCGCATGCATCGCTGCGCGCGCATCATCTTCTCGCTGAAGTTCCACATGGGGCAGTGGTCGCCGCAGGAAGCGATCGATTTCCTCGTCGATCGCGTCGGACACGAGCGCGACAACGCGACGGCCGAGGTTCGACGGTCGTTCGATCCGGCGGCCGGCTATGGTCCGCTCTACCAGGCGGCGTACCTGCTGGGCGGTCTGCAGCTGCGCGGCCTGCGCCGCGAGCTGGTGGACACCAGGATCATGACCAATGCCCAGTTCCACGACGAGATCATGCGCCAGGGCGGCATGCCGATCGCGGTGCTGCGGCTGGCCGTCAACCATCGCCTCAAGCTCACGCGGGACATGAGCGTCGACTGGAAGTTTTACGGGGACCTCTCGAAGTAGCGGCCGCAGCGCCGGTCGGGTTCTTCCTGATTCGCGCCGACAGCTTCGAGTCCGCCGCGGCAACAGCGGCCGCATGTCCGCACATCAAGTACGGCGGCACGATCGTCGTCAGGCCAACTGGATGATCACAGCGGCGCGTTCGACTCCCATCTCACGCCGCCCCCGCTGTTCGCAGGCGCAACGCCGTGCCCCACGGATCGGACGTGATCCGATCGGCATCGTCGGCCGCGATCTGGAAACCGGCGGCGGCGACGCTCCTCGCCGTGCGGTCGACCGAATCGTCGTCGGGGAGCACGAGTTCCCATTCGAGCAGGCGTGCATCGGCGTTGGTCGCTGGCGGCGCGCCCGCGGCCCAGATGTTCGTGCCGAGGTGATGGTGGTACCCGCCGGCCGACAGGAAGAGCGCGCCGGGAAAGCTCCACGCCGTTTTGTCGAAGCCAATCGCCGAATGGTAGAACGCAGCGGCGGCATCGAGTGCCCCGACGTGCAGGTGGACATGACCCATGACGGTGCCCGCCGGCGTTCCGGTCCAGGGCACGCCCGCGGCGTGGCGCACGAGATCGTCGAGATCGAGCGGCTCCACGGTCATGTAGAGCTCGGACGTATTGATCTGCCACGTATGGCGGGGTCGATCGGCGTAGACCTCGATGCCGAGGCCGTCGGGATCGGTCAGGTAGAGCGACTCGCTGACCGCATGGTCGGAACTTCCCGCTCGCACGCCGAGCCTGCCGAGGTGCTGGACGAATCGGCCGAGGGCCGGCCGATCCGGCAGCAGCAAGGCGAAGTGATAGAGGCCCAACAGTCCGCGCCTCGGCACCGGGCGGGCGCCAGGCTGCTCGACGATCTCGACCAACGGAGCCTGATTGGCGCCGTGAGCCCCGAGCGCCGCGCCGCCACTCTCTCGCGACAGCACGCGCAATCCGAGCACGCCGGTGTAGTAATCGAGCGAGCGTGACAGGTCGGCGACCTGCAGGCGGACCCGGCCGAGCCGTGTCTCGGCGGGGAGCCTGAACCCCGGCGGCGCCATCCCGAACGCCGGCACGTTCTCCGTCATACGTCCGGGCGTCCTACTCGTCGAGGACGAACGTCACCATCAGGTTGACCTGATACTCGGTGATTCTTCCCTTCTCGCACCAGACTCGCTGTTCCTTGACCCAGGCGCTGCGGATGTTCCGAAGCGTCTTGCTGGCCCGCTTGAGCCCCTTCTCGATCGCATCCTCGAAGCCCTTCTTGGACGTGGAACTGATTTCGGACACTTTGGCGACGGGCATGGTCCCTCCTGGAGTCATTCTGTCACCGCTGGGCTCGTGTGCTGAAAGAGCAGCAGGCCCAAGGGACCGCCCCAGGAGCAGCGCGAACAGTCGAGGGGCGTCGAACGACGTGAACGCGCCGCTGTTGGTGAACGCGCGCGGATCCTTCTGGGCCTTTTGCAGGAGCACCGCCCGCGCCGAACCGATCGAGCGGTCAGCCGGCGCAAGCGTCTCGACGATCGGCGAAACCGCATCCAGGGGGACATGGGCTGCGAGGACCCCACCAATTGCCCGGATCGTGTCTTTCCCGGCGGCGCTGGGGCCTGGGGCCTGGGACGCCCCAATCACTGTGCCCGCGATTTCACCGCGGCGGCAAACGCGGCCCGCCGTCGGCGCGACACCGGAATCTTCGCGCCCGACGTCAGCACCGCAATCAGGTCGCCCGCTCGCGTCCACGTGAGCTCGCGCACGCCGTCGAGCCGAATCAGCGCTCGCCTGTGCGCCCGAACGAACCCGCGCGCGCCGACCCGCCCTTCGAGCACTCGCAGCGGCTCGCGCAGCAGGTAGCTCCTCCCGCCGGTCCAGATGCGCGCGTAGTTGTCGGCCGACTCGATCCAGTCGATCTCACGCACCGGGAGCACCGTCGCGCCGCGCGCCGTCGTCACGACGAGCGCCGGCTCGCGCGCGGGTGAGCCCGCCGTCTTCAACTGGCGGACCAGACGCTTCATCGTGGCGGCGAACCGCGCCTCGGTGACCGGCTTCAGGAGATAGTCGAGCGCTTGCGCGTCGAACGCGCGGAGCGCGAACTGGTCGTACGCCGTGAGGAACACGACGATCGGCATACGGTCGGGCGTGCGCCGCCTGATGACCTCGAAACCGTCGATGCCGGGCATTTGGATGTCGAGAAAGAGGACGTGCGGGTTCAGTGCGTCGAGCGCGGTCAGCACTTCGGCGCCGTCGCGACACTCGTCCGCGACCGTGAAGTCGGGAAAGGCCGCGAGCAACTGGCGGACGCCTCGGCGTGCCGCCGGCTCGTCGTCGGCGATCAGCACGGTCCACTCAAGTCTCGGCAACGTCGGCCTCCACGGCCATCTCGCGCCACGGCACGCGCAGGGTGGCGACCGTGCCGCCGCTCTGGGCCCGTGCAAAAGACAGAGATGCGCTCGAGCCATAGAGCGCACGCAGCCGCTCGCGCGTGTTCTCGATGCCGTGACCCTTGGGTGCCGGGGTTTCTTCGGCGAACCCGGCGCCGTCGTCGGCAACCGTCAGTTCGAGGACGTCGCTGGCGCGCCGCGCGGAGATGCGAAGCTGTCCCGCCCCCGCGCGTCTGGCAATCCCGTGGCGGATGGCGTTCTCGACGAGATGCTGAAGCGCGAAGCTCGGCACTGCCGCCCCGCGCGCGGCCGGATCCACGTCGAACGACGGACGGAGTCGATCGGAGAACCGTGCCTGTTCGATCGCCAGATACTGCTCGACGAGATCGAGCTCCTCTTGCAGCGCGACCTCATTGGCGCGATGGCGGCTGAGCGTGCGCCGGAGCACGTCGCTGAGCTGCTCGACCATCCGCGCGGTGCCGACGCCGTCGCCGTCGCGGGCGCGCACGGCAATCGTGTTGAGCGTGTTGAACAGGAAGTGCGGATTGAGCTGCGCCTGGAGCGCCGAAAAGCGCGCGCCGGCGAGCTGTTCCGACAGCCGCGCCAGCTGCACCTCGCGCTCGCGCGCTTCGAGGAAGTACCGGACCGCGTGCGCCATGCCCGCGACGCAGATGTACACGATCACACCAAACGGCAGCGTGGTGAAGATCCAGCTGACCAGGTCGAGACCCAGACGCTGCCAGAGCTGGTCGCCCATCTCGGCTCTCATCCGCTGCGCTTCGGCGGAATTCAGCGTGTTGATGAGCAGGAACTGCAACACCTTGCCGCCGGTGGCCCACAGCACGCACGTCAGGAGCGCGAAGAGGAGGTGCAGTCCCATCCGGCGCCCAACGTGCGGCCGCACGATCGGCCATCGGTTGACGACCCAGAAGATCAGCGGCGCGAGAAATCCATAGATCAGCCAGTCGCCGCCGGAGAACAGCAGCTCGTGCAGCGGTGGCCACGGCTCGCCGGCCAGACGCCGCTCGGCGACGTGGCTGATCGTCGCGAAGACGGCGGGCGCGATCCAGATCACCGAGCCGAGCATCCACGGGCGGAGGCGCGTCCGGGCGGGCACGCGCCGACGCTATCGCGGGCGCGACCGCCGGTGCAATGGCGGATCCGACCGTTCCCGGCTGACGGCGCGCCGCTGGCGGATTTCCCGTTGCGCCCGTCGGGACCGGGGACCAAAGGCCCGCGCCTTCGCTCGGTCGAGCTTCGGCGGGCAAGCAAGCCCCAAGCCTCAAGCCCCAAGTTGACACGCCGGCCCCAGGTGAGTTCTAGTCAATGGCAATGCGCTCGTCGATCATGCCGTCGCTCGTCAGTGCGACTCGTCGCGCGTGCCGGGGTGTGTTCGTGTTTGGGTTTTGGTTTGACAGCCTTCCCCGAGGTGGGTAGCGCAGTGAACTGAACCGGACATATCAACCAGATTCAGTCGAGCCCGCTACCCGCAAGGGAGCGGGCTTTTTGTTTTTCGAGGTGCTGACGTGACGACCGAAGACGCGCGGGATCGAACGGACCGGGACGCGGAGGCCGACGACCACCGCAGGTTCATCGACCGCATCGACAAAACCATCATCGCACTGCTGTGCGAGCGGAGGCGACTCGTGGGAGCAGAGCCTCACCATAGCCTTGGCGGAGGCGGGCAGGACGAAGTCCCCCGGGGAAAAGCTGAAGGAGACGCATGACCCCGACCTTTGACGCCTGTGCCTACCAGGGTGTGCCAGGCGCCTTCAGCGAGGACGCCGCGCTCGCGCTCGTCGGCGCGACGGTGTCGCTCGCGCCATGTCCGACGCTCGCTGACGTCTTTGATGCACTCAGCGCCGGCCGCGTACGCCGCGCGGTCGTGCCGATCGAGAATACGCTCGCGGGCCGGGTGCCCGGATGCGCCGATCTGATGGCCCGGCATCGTGTTCGTGTCATCGCCGAACGCGATCACCACATTGCGCAGACGCTGGTCGCGCCGCCGGAAGTCCCGTTGCGCGCGATTCGCCGCGTGCTGTCGCACCCGGTGGCGATCGCGCAATGCCAGCGATTCCTTCGCGCCCATTCGAGGCTCTCGCCCGTGCCGGTCTTCGACACCGCCGGCGCGGTCGCCCAGATCGTGCACGCAGGCTGGACCGACGCCGGGGCCATTGCGAGCCGTCGCGCCGCCGACGTGTACGGCGCGGTCGTCCTGCTCGAGGACATTCAGGACCGGCCGGACAACTTCACGCGGTTCCTGTTGATTGAGGTGTAGCGCGGACTGATCCCTAAGTCCGCGCAGGGCGGATTTGAACACCAATCCGCCCTACGTACGTACCTGCTAGGCTGTACCCAGGGGCACCCCTGCGGCACTCAACGAAATCCAAGGAGGAGTCATGACGCGCACCTCACCCATCCGGACTTCGCTGCTGCCCCGCCTGATTGGCACTGGCGCCGCGCTTGTCATCGCGATGGCGCCGATCGGCGCCCAGACCGGGGAACGGTACATCGCCAACGCGGTCAGCCTCGCAACGCCCGGGCCGACCGGGGCGGCCATCGTCGAAATCAACGTGACGCGCTGGTCGCCCGAGGCCGAACGCGACCGCCTGATCAAGACGCTCGTCGAGAAAGGCCCCGAGCAGATGCTCGAGACGCTGCGAGATCTGCCGAGAGCCGGGTTCATCCGAACGCCGGGCAATCTTGGCTACGACCTCCGCTTTGCGCGGAAGCAGCCGCTCGAGGAGGGCGGCGAGCAGATCGTGATCGCCACCGACCGGCCCATCGGTCTCTGGGAAGCGGCGAACCGGCCGCGCACGATCGACTATCCGTTCACGCTGATCGAGCTGCGCCTGGACAACAAAGGCAACGGCGAGGGCAAGATTTCGCTCGCGACCAAGATCGTCTATGACAAGCGCCGCAACACGATCGTCCTTGAAAACTACTCGTCGGCACCGGTCATGCTGACGAAGGTAAGACGAGAGTCAGGAGCAGAACCGGTACGTCTGGTACGTCAGGTTCGCTAGGTACGGCAGGTCCGTGGAACCTGCCGCCAGCCAACTTTTTTCGTTAAGAAGCGAAAACAGGCGTCAGGAGGTTCCTCGGACCCGTCGTACCCGTCGTACCCGTCGTACCCGACGTACCGACATGCGTTGGATACCTCATGGTATCCTGCCGAAGTCCCCTTCTTCGCGTCCGCTGAGGCATCCATGAACGTTCTGCTCTTCTCGATGCCAGATTCGTTCGAGCATACGCCGTCGCTGACGATGCGAATGCCGAACGGCGCGCTCGCGTCGCTGGCGGGCAACGTCGATCCGCACCACACGGTCGCGGTTGCCGATCTCATCCTGGCGCAGGCGTCCGTTCCGGAGACCGTGGCCCGATTGGTCACGTCGCTCGAGCCGGACATCGTCGGTCTGTCCGTGATGACGTTCCAGCGAAAAACCGCGTTCAAGGTCATCAAGCTCGTGCGTGCGCTCCGCCCGCAGGCGGCGGTCGTCGTCGGCGGCTACGATCCGAGCCTCGCGCCGGAGCACTACGAGAATTCCGAGAGCGGCGTCGACTTCATCGTCTCCGGAGAAGGCGACATCACGTTCCGCGAGTTGGTCCGGGCGCTCGAGAAGCCGGCAAAAGGCGCCGGGCTCTCTCAGATCGCGGGTTTGTCATACCGGGACAGCGACGGCCGTTTTGTCCGCAATCCGGCGCGGGCGGTGAGTCATCTCGACGGCGAGGTCCGGCCGCCCAACCGCGCCGCGCGCGTGCTCACCGGCTACACGATCCTCGGCCGGCCCGTGGACATCGTCGAGACCTCGCGCGGGTGCACGTACGACTGCAGCTTCTGCTCGATCATCGAGATGCGCGGCCGCAACTTCCACACGTGGTCGTACGACCGCGTGATCGCCGACATCGCCGACGCGAAGCAGCGAGGCGCGCGCGCGATCTTCCTCGTGGACGACAACATCACGCTGAACGTCGCGAGGTTCAAAGGGCTCTGCGAGGCGATCGTCGATGCCGGGCTCAACGACATCGACTACATCGTTCAGGGGATGACCAGCGCGATCGCGTCGAGCGGCGACGAGCTGGGCGCGGCGATGCGCGCCGCCGGATTCCGCTACGTCTTTCTGGGCATCGAGAACGTGCTCGAACAGGATCTCGCGTTCCTGAAGGCCACGGCCAAGAACGCCCAGCGGGAAGGTGGCCGCACGATCGGCAGCGCCACGATGCGCGCGGTCGAGGTGCTGCACCGGCACGGCATGCTCGTCGTGGGCGGGCTCATCGTCGGGAATCCGGGCGACACGCGCGAGTCCATCGACGCGAACCTCGACTTCGCGCGGAAGCACGTGGACTGGCCGTACATCCAGCATCCCACGCCGTATCCGGGCACGCCGATGACGCGCGACTTCCGCGACAAAGGGCTGATCGTCAACGAGTCCGTCGAGGAATACGACGGGACGACCGCGGTGGTGCGGACGGAACATCTCGAGGCCGACGAGATCGAGTTCATGCGCTGGCGGGCGGAGCGCTGGATGAAGTGCCGGCACCTGCCGAAGGCGCTCGCGCACGATCCGGTCTTCGTGATGAAACACTGGCCGCGCATGCTGGGGCACACGTTCCGCGGCTCCACCTGGCGGACGTGGCTCGGCCTCGAGAGCGAGCGGGTGGCCTTCCGCCGCTACAAGGCGATCAGACGAACCGAACGCGAGTTTTTCCCGGATTCAACGTCCGGTCCGGGCGCGACCTACATCGGCAGGAGCGGATTCCAGGCCACGCCATCGCAGACGGCTGCCCGGTCCGCGCTGCGGATGTGATGGCGCGCCGGAATTCCCACGCACAGATCCGGTACGGTCCGAGCGCCTCTCTTAGCCGCACGCTCATGGTCGTCGTGTTCGTCTGGCTGGCGTTCCCGGTCGGCGCCCGCGAGCTGAAGCCGGCGACGCTCGCGGCGTTCGAGAGATACGTCAAGCTGACCGAGGCGCGCATGGCTCCGGAGGTCGACGGGGCGTCGCCGTTCCTCTGGGTCGATCGTCAGGCCGAGCCCAGGCGTTCTCAGCTCAATGCCCAGCTGAAGCGAGGCGTGGTTCTGGCCGAGCGTCTCCAGACGCGCGAAGGGAATGCGGAGATCGATATCAGCGACGGGATGATTCATCACTGGGTCGGGACCATCCTTCTCCCCGGCGCGACCATCGAGAAGGTCATGGCGTTCGTCAAGGACTACGGCAACTACTCGAAGTACTTCGCGCCGACGATCGTGCGGTCCCGCGTGATCTCGCAGACCAGCGATCACTTCGAAGTTGCGATGCGGACGTCCACGAGGAAAGTCAGCGTCACGGTCACGATCGATGCCGACTACGTGATTGACTACAGGATCCTCGGCGAGGACCGCGTCTACACGCGGAGCGTGGCCAGGAATTTCTTCGAGGTTGCGGATGCCGGGACGCCCCACGAGCGCCGAACGCCGGCCGAGCAGGGTCGAGGGTACCTCTGGCGGCTCAACAATTACTGTTCGTTCCAGCAGCGGCCCGAGGGCGTGTACGAGCAGTGCGAGTCCATCTCGCTCACCACGGACATTCCCTGGTATCTCAAATGGATCGTGACGCCGTTCGTGACCGGCGTGCCGCGCGAAACCCTGGAGTTCACGCTGGGACAAGTGCGCGCCGGGGTCAAATAGCGCCTTGACACCAGCCCACGAAAGGTGAGAAATACGCGGCGGTGGCATCCCGCCCAGCTGGCAATCGCGTTCTGCAGCTTGCCGCGTGCATGCTCGCGATGGCCGCGGTCGCGAATCTCCAGTACTCCTGGACGCTGTTCACGACGCCGCTGATGCAGCATCTCGGCGTCAAGCTTTCGGTCGTGCAAGTCGCGTTCAGCTTGTTCGTCATCGCGCAGACGTGGCTCGTCCCGATCGAGGGCTACTTCATCGATCGGTTCGGCGCGCGATGGATCGTCACCATGGGCGGCGTACTCGTCGGCCTCGGGTGGATCGGATCGGGTTTCGCGAACACGCTCGGGAATCTGTACTTCTGGTACACGATCGGCGGCGTCGGCGCGGGCGCGGTGTACGGCGCCGCGATCGGCACCGCGTTGAAGTGGTTTCCGGATCGGCGCGGGCTGGCCGCCGGGCTGGCCGCCGGCTCCTACGGTTTCGGGACCGCGCTGACCGTGATTCCGATCCAGCGGATGATCGAGAACCGTGGCTTTCAGGACGCGTTCATCTTCTGGGGCATCGTGCAAGGCGTCGTCATCATGGTGGCCGCGCAGCTGCTCGCGAAACCGCCGGAGAGCTGGTCGCCGCCAGGCCGCGGATTCACGTTCGCGAGACCAGCCCACATGTCGCCGCTGCAGGTGAGCTACACCCCCTGGGAAATGGTCCGCACGCCGACGTTCTGGCTGATGTACGTGATGATGACGCTCGTCGCGTTCGGTGGACTGATGGTCGTCGCCCAGCTCAAACCGATTGCGGCGGCGTATGGGCTCGACAAAGGGGTGCTCTGGTTCGGCGTTTCCGCGCTCGGCATCGCGCTCGTCCTGGACCGGGTGCTGAACGGCATCACGCGGCCATTCTGGGGATGGATCTCCGACCACATCGGGCGCTACAAGACGATGGCGATCGTCTTCACGCTCGAAGCGGGTGCGGTGTTCCTGCTGCTGCAGTTCGTCGATCACCCCGTGCGGTTCGTCGTGCTGTCGGGCCTGGTGTTCTTCGCGTGGGGCGAGATCTACTCGCTGTTCCCGGCCGCGATCGCGGACGTTTTCGGCCCGAAATACGCGACGACGAATTACGGGCTTCAGTACACCGCCAAGGGCACGGCCGCGATCTTCGCCGGATGGGGCGCGGCCTGGGTGCTCGAGCGGACAGGCACGTGGACACCCGTCTTCTGGATCGCGATCATGTGCGATCTGCTCGCCGCCGGTCTGGCGTTCTTCTGGCTGCGCCCGCTCGTCGCGCGCTTGACACATGAACGTCTGGCGCATCAGCCGGGGGCGGCGGCGCCGAGTCTTTCGCCGGGGACCTTGGCGGCTTCGGCGGCCAGTCCGCCGGAAAGTTAACGCGTGTGTAGGGCGGGGCTCAGCCCCGCCAGTTGTCGGGCTTCAGCCCCGCCAACTGTCGCCGGCCCTGAAGGGCCGGCCTACGTTTGCAGCTCTGCTCTAAACGGAGCCACGCCCGGCACTTCCCACTCGTCCCACATCTTGTCGACCATGCCCTGGACGTAGTTGTAGTCCTCGTCGATGAAGTGCGCGAACCGTCCCTGCTTCTCGAGATAGCCGCGAACCGGGATCCGGCCTCGCTTGCGCGGGTCGTACGTGTAGACGACGTGGCCGTCGATGACTTCGTACAGCGGGAAGATGCCGCACTTGATGCCGAGCTCGCCGATCTCGCGTGAGTAGCGCGGATGGAAGTCCCAGCCTTTCGGGCAGGGGTCGAACGTGTGAATGAACGTCGGGCCGCCGATGTTGAGCGCCTTGCGGACCTTGTTCATGAAGTCGAGCGCCGGGAAGGTCGCGCTCGCCGTCGCGACGTAGCGGCACGTCGGATGGCCGACCGCAAGCATGCCGGCGATGTTTTTCTTCCAGCGGCGCTGCATGATGCGGTGCTTCGACCCCGGCGGCGTGAACGTCGTCTGCGCGCCGTAGGTCGTCGATCCCGACGCCTGGATGTCGGTGTTGGCCGCCGACTCGTTGTCGTACAGGATGACGAGCAGATCGTAGTCGGTCTGGAGCGCGCCGGAGATGCCCGAGAGGCCCATGTCGCCGCCGCCCAGGTCGCCCGAGAAGTTGATGACGTTGATCTTCTCGTTCTGAATCCTGCCCTTGCGCATCAGCGCGCGAAGTCCGGCCGCCATGCCGATGGCCGAGGCCCCGCCCGCGCCGAGCTGGGTGTGCATCCAGGGAATGATCCACGGCGTGGTCTGGTAGCTCGTGTTCGCGACGTACATGCACCCGGTCGCGCCGGTGACCACCGTGCGCGCGCCGGCCGCTTTCGCGAAATCGCGCATGACGAGCGCCGATTCACACCCCTGACACGTGCGGTGGCCCGAGGTGTAGAACTCCTCGAACGGCGTGTCCTTGACCTTCCTGATGTGTTCGTATTCGACGACGGGCAGATGCGTTGGCATGTCTATTCTCGCAATCCAATCCACGTCACGTTGACGTCTTCACTTCCCTTGTCGGCGGTATGTCTCGTCATGTCCAGCATCTTGATGCAGTCGTCAATCGAGATGTCGCGGCCGCCGAGACCGCCGATGAAGTTCGACATGACCGGCCGGCGGGCGAGCGGGTAGAGGCAGGACCGGACGTCGTGGAACAGGATGCTGCCCGAGTCCGGCGATCCGTGCGCGCAGTCGCGGTCGATGATGCCGACGCCCTTGAACCGTCCGAGCAGCTCGCGCAGCTCGGTCGTCGGGAACGGGCGGAACCAGCGCAGCCCGACGTACCCGACTTTCTGTCCCTGTTCGCGCATCCGGCGCACCGCGGTCCGCGCCGGCATCGCCACGGCGCCGAGGCCGAGCAGCACGACCTCGGCGTCGTCGGTCATGAACTCGGTGTAGTACGGCTGCGAGTACCGCTCGCCGAAGATCTTGTTGAACTCCTGGTAGACCTCGGCGATGACGAACTTGGCGCGGCGCGCGGCTTCCCAGTTCTGGCGGCGCAGCTCCATGACCCAGTCTTCGTTCACCTGCGGAGCGATCGAGATGGGATTGTCCGGGTGCAACACGCGTTTGCCGAGATCGAAGCGGGGGAGAAACCGCTTCACCGCCTCCGTCGTGGGCACCTGGACCATGTGCTGCGAGTGCGTCAGGAAGGCGCCGTCCATCGCGAGCGCCATCGGCATCAGCACGCGGTGATCCTCCGCGACGCGATAGCCGATGAGCACGTGCTCGAGCGCTTCCTGCGCCGTCGTGGCCCAGCAGAGCAGCCAGCCCATGTCGCGGACCGCCATCGCGTCGTTGTGCTCGACGCCGAAGGCGCCGGGATCGTCGAGCGCGCGGTTGCCGACGAGGAAGAGCGGCGGCAGCCGGTCGGTCGCCGTGACGACGAGCGCTTCCATGCCGTACATCCAGCCGGTGCCGCTGCTGCCCGCGAACGATCGCGCGCCGACCGAGGCCGCGTGCTTCACGATCTCGAACTGTGAGTGCTCGCTGTCGGCGATGATGTACTCGGCGTCGAGCTGGCCGTCCGCGATGATCTTCGACAGCGCATCCATCACCTCGGTGTACGGACGGATGGGATACGCGGCAATCACGTCCACATCGGCCAGCCGAACGCCCTGCGCGACCGCCTGACAGCCGTTCAGCAGATCCTGCCGTTCCCACGCCCCGGTTGCCTGGGTGTGTTGCGCTACTGCCACCGGAATGCTCCCGCGGACACGTGTGATGTGGTCACGTCTTTGCCACCTTCAGGGGCACGCTCTTCCCCTCGCGGATCTCCCTGCCCGTGCCGGTCACGTGCGGGTAGTGCACGCGCTCGGTGCCCTTCATCTTCTCGGCCCACGCGGTGTACTCGACCGGATCCTTCTTGTAGCGCTCCCAGGGGCTGTCGTCGTTCGTCGCCCTGAGCTCGTCCACCATCACGATGCACTCGGGCACCGGGCACACGTCCGCGCACTTGTGACAACCGACGCAGACCTCGTAGTTCACGTCGTACAGTCCGTCGTCAGTCGGGTCGAAACAGGCGTCGGGGCAGTCGAGCCAGCAAAGGGTGCACTTGATGCAGAGGTCGAAGCGGATGATCGGCCGGTGCGTCTTCGTGGTGCCGCGCTTGAACATGTCGTTCCGCGCCTGTCCGCGCGGACCGATCTCGAAGCTCCGCTTCACCGCGGGCACGACGACGCCCATGTCCTCGAACTCGTGCCATTTCGGCAGCACCGGAATCTTGTGGGGCCAGTCGATGCCCTGTCCAGTTGGCACGACCGTGATCGATCGCAGTGTCGCGTCGTACGCCTCACGCGCGGCTTTGGCCCGGCGGGTGCCGTCGTCCTTCCTGGAGAGATAGGCCTCGACGGCCTCGATCGAGATGATGCCGGGATCGACGGCGGCGATCGCGCCGAGCACGCGCTCGCGCGTCAGGTCGTCCTTGAACACCCAGAGGCCCGCGAGGCTCGCATCGCCGTCGAGCGTGGCGAGCCGGTACGCGTGTGGCAGCTTGCCGATGAACTGCAGCAGTTCCTCGGTCGCGTGCCGCGTGACGACGAGCAGGCAGCCCTTCTCGCGAACCTTTTCGTTGATCGATCGCACGCCGTGCCAGCCCCACGGCTCGACGCCCTTCACCATCGCCTCGTCGAGCACGACCGAGACGTCGGCTTCGTCGATGTCAAGCTTGGCGCCGCACTCGGCCTCGAGCTCCTCTTCGGCGAGATCGGGCGAGACGAACGCGAAGTACTTGCACGGAATCCCGTTGCGCTCGGGGGAGTCGCTGTAGCGCCCGTTCGAGAACGCCACTTTCCCCATGCTCGTGGCGATCATGACGATGTCGCTGCCGATGTACTTACCGAGGTTCTTCTGAAAGATGCCGCGGTAATTCACTTCGACCCGCTTGATCATTGAGGCTCCACAAAAAAGACCTCGGGAGGCCCCAAAGGGGTCAGGTCTTGGATTGAGGTACGCGCTCGACATCGTTTCGCGTGCGCGTACCTCAATCCAAGACCTGACCCCGACGATACCTCCCGAGGTCCTGAATCATGCCACAAGACCGAGAACTGAATCCATGACGCCCCGGGCGAATGCAATTTCGTCTTCGTTCACGAGATGGCCCATGCCAGGGTAGATCCGTTCGGTCACCGCCGCACCCAGTTGCGTGAAGAACCGGGCACTTTCGGCCACCCGGGCGCGAGGAATGTGGGCATCCGCGTCGCTGCAGCCGAGGAACACCGGCGTGCCCGCGAAGTTGCCGGTATACGGCCAGGACGTCCCCGGCGGACCGATGAGGCCGCCGCTATAAACAATGATGCCGCCATACCGATCGGCATGGCTGGCGGCGAACTCGGCCGCCAGGCAGGCGCCTTGCGAGAAGCCAAGCAGGACCACGCGCGCCTTCGGCACGCCGCGCGCGATGACATCGTTCACGAGCCGATCGATCACGCCGAGACCCGACGTGAGTCCCGGTTCGTTGCTCTCACGCTCGGCCAGAAAACTGTAGGGGTACCAAGTCCCGTTCGCCGCCGCGGGCGCCAGATAGGTGAACTCCGGGCGCTCGAACGCCGGCACGAGCGAGAGGATGTTGATCGGCGCCGCACTCCGGCCGTGAATCAGGATCATGACCCCGCGGCCTTCGCCGAGCGGGGCGCCCGACGAAATTACAACTTGATCACGATGAGGGTCGGCGGACGCGTTCACGTTGCTTTTATCAACATACGGATGGAGCTTACGGCTTGGTACGTCTGGTACGTCAGGTACGACGGGTACGTCAGGTCCGAGGAACCTGATGCTGGTGTCCTCTTCTTAACTTAGTAAGGATGGCCAGCGTCAGTGCGTTCCAGGGACCCGACGTACCTGTCGTACCTGACGTACCGACGGTTCAGATGTCTACTTTCGGCAACCCGGTCTCAATTGATTTCCGATTCGGCTCTTCCCACGGCGGCAGCTTCAACGCCTGCCCGAGCTGCGCCACGTCTTCGTCGACCAGAAACCCCGGCTTGACGGTCGCGATCTCGAAGAGCACGCCGCCAGGTTCGCGGAAGTAGATCGATTGAAAGTACTGGCGGTCCATGACCGGCGTGACGCTGATGCCCAGCTCCACGAGCTGCTGGCGTATCCGGAGTTGTTCGTCCGCCTCGGCCACCGCCATCGCGACGTGATGGACGGTGCCGAGACCGTTCCTGGCCGCCGGCGCGCGATCGTTGGCCACGATCTCGATGGTCTTGCCTGGGCCGTCGCCGTTGACCGTGAGGCGCAGCCGGCCTTCCGCCTCCTGACCGACGTTGAACCCCAGCCGGCTCGTCATGAACTCGACCGTGCGGTCCGGCGTTCGGACGACCATCGTCACGCTGTGCAGCCCGCGAATCGCGAGGTCGTCGCCGATGCCGCCGTCCGTCCACGGCTGCCGGCTGTCGCGATCGGTGGCCACGAGCTCGATGAGCAGGCCGGACGGATCCGCGAACGTGATTGACTCGTCGCCGAATCTGGATTGGTCTTCGGCGGCGACGATGTCGCGCGCGCGCAGACGGTCGATCCACGCCCCGAGCGATCCGGACGGCACCGAGAACGAGGTCACGCCGATCTGTCCCGCGCCCTTGAGGCCGACCGGCACGCCCCAGCCGCCGTACGGAAACGTGGTCCAGATCGTGCCCGGCGTCCCCGTCTCGTTGCCGTAATAGAAATGAAAGACGTTGTGGTTGTCGAAGTTGACGGTCTTCTTCACGAGCCGGAGACCGAGGGCGTCGCGATAGAAGTCGAGATCGTCCTGTGCGGCGTCGACCGTCGCCGTGACGTGGTGGAGCCCGAGGATCATTTTCGTTTGGGAATGCTGAGCGAGGTCCAGGTGTTCGTCCCGTGCATGCGGCAGAGCAGGACGATCTGGCCGGCGTGATAGGCGATGTGCGCCGTCGCGCGGCAGAGCGCCTCCTGCACGGTGCCCGGCACGCTGCGAATCACGACGGTCTGGGGCAGCTGGGCGTCGGTGAGGGAGCCGAGCGTGTCGTCCACGATTTGCCAGCTGGCATCCCACATCTTGCGCAGCTCGTCGCGCGTGTACGGCCGCTCGACGAATTCGCTGTCTCGATCGCGCCACGGCTTCTCGCCATCGCTGGTGAGAAGGTCGGTGAACCTGGAGCGCAGGTTGCCGCTGATGTGTCGGACGATCATCGCGATCGAGTTCGCATCGTCGGCCGGCACGCGGTTCAGCGCTTCGTCGGGGACCTGCGCCATCGCCTTATCGACGAGGTCGCGATAACGATGAAACTCGGTCGTGAAGTGGGTGACGAGCGGCATGGCGCCTGACGTTCCTTTCGCAGTCTATCGCGTGATCTGCTTGCCCGATCCCGGCTTTTCTGCCACATTTCCCTCGTGAGTCCGGATCGATCGGCCAGGAGTTCCGAAGGGGAAGTGAGAACGGCTCTCGTGACCGATTACGAAGCGTACCTCTTTGGCGAGGGGCGCTGGCTGCGCGCGTGGGAAAAAATGGGCGCGCGGCCCGCCGAAGTCGGCGGCAGCGCCGGGTATTCGTTTGTCGTCTGGGCGCCCAACGCGCGCGAGGTCTCGGTCGTCGGGACGTTCAACGGCTGGGATGCCCGGCATCACCCGATGCGCCCGGTCGGCAGCAGCGGTGTCTGGGAGACGTTCGTGCCCGGCCTGGGCGAGGGCGCGCTGTACAAGTTCGCGATCCAGCCGCGCCACGGTCCGCCGTTCGCCAAGGCGGATCCATTCGCGCTCTTCGCCGAGCGGCCGCCTGAAACGGCTTCCGTCACCCATCACGTCGGACGTCACGTCTGGCGGGACGATGCGTGGATGACGACGCGGCGGGAGCGTGGCACCGCGCTCGATCGGCCGATGGCGATTTACGAGGTCCACACCGGATCCTGGCGACGCAAGCCCGAAGACGGATTTCGGCCGCTCACCTGGCGCGAACTGGCCAGTGAGCTCGTGCCGTACGCCACGCATCTCGGGTTCACGCACCTCGAACTGCTGCCGGTGATGGAGCATCCGTTCGAAGGATCGTGGGGCTACCAGGTGACCGGGTTTTTCGCGCCGACGAGCCGCCACGGCACGCCCGACGACTTCAGGTATTTCGTGGATGAGTGCCATGCGCACGGTCTCGGCGTCATTCTCGACTGGGTGCCCGGACACTTTCCGAAGGACGCGCACGGGCTCGCGATGTTCGACGGCACGGCGCTCTTCGAGCACGCGGACCCGCGCCAGGGCGAGCATCGCGACTGGGGCACGCTCATCTTCAACTACGGACGCCACGAGGTCCGCAACTTCCTGCTGTCGAACGCGCTCTACTGGCTCGAGTCGTTTCACGTCGACGGCGTGCGCGTGGACGCCGTGGCGTCGATGCTGTATCTCGACTACTCGCGCGGCGACGACTGGCTGCCCAACCGGTACGGCGGCCGCGAGAATCTCGAAGCGATCGATTTCCTGCGCGAGTTGAATCAGCTCACGCACGAGCATTTTCCGGGCACCGTCACCATCGCCGAGGAATCGACCGCGTTCCCCGCCGTCAGCCGGCCGACCTGGGTCGGCGGGCTCGGATTCACGTTCAAGTGGAACATGGGTTGGATGCACGACATCCTCGCCTACGTCGGGAAAGATCCGATCTACCGGCGCTGGGAGCATCAGCATCTGACGTTCTCGATGCTCTACGCGTGGAACGAGAACTTCATCCTGCCGTTCTCGCACGACGAGGTCGTGCACGGGAAGGGCGCGATGATGATGAAGGCCCCCGGCGACGCCTGGCAGAAGGCCGCGACGCTGCGCGCGCTCTACACGTTCATGTACGTGCACCCGGGCAAGAAGCTGCTGTTCATGGGCAGCGAGATCGGCCAGTGGCGCGAGTGGAACCATGACGCGTCGATTGACTGGCACCTGCTCGACGGCCCGCTCCACGCGGGATTGCAGCTGTTCGTCGCCGATGTGAACCGACGCTATCGCGCCGAAGCGGCGCTGCACGAGCTGGACTTCGAGCCGCGCGGCTTCGAGTGGATCGATTGCAACGACCACGAGTCGAGCGTCGTGGCGCTCATTCGGCGCGCGCGCGATCCCGATGACTGGCTGGTCGCGGTGCTGAATTGGACGCCGATCATCCGCCGCGGGTACCGCATCGGCGTGCCGGCGTCCGGTTTCTATCGCGAGCTCGTGAACAGCGACGCGGGCGTCTACGGCGGCAGCAACGTCGGCAATGGTGGCGGCAGCGCGACCGAGGCGATTCCGGCGCACGGGCATCCGTACTCGCTCAACCTCACGCTTCCGCCGCTCGGCGCGCTGATCCTCAAGCTCGACACCGGCACCATCACCGTGCGATAGGACGTTCCGAGAGCTTCACAATCGCGGCCCACTCCGGCTCGCCGACCGGCATCACCGACAGGCGGGGCAGGTAGGTCAGCGGGAATTTCGCGAACCGTTTGTCGGCTTTGATCTCGGCGAGCGTGACCGGACGCTGAAGTTTCTTGACCGGCACGAGATCGACGACGTGTGCGCGTCCGGTGCGGTCGGCTGGATCCGGATAGGCGTGCCCTTCGGCTTTCGCCACGCCCACGACGGCTTTCTCGTCGCCGGTGTGGTAATAGAAGACCAGGTCGCCTCTCCGGATGCCGCGCAGATGTTTCTGCGCCAGCGGGTTCTTCACCCCGGTCCAGGTCGTGACGCCGTCCTTCGCAAACGACTCGAAGCTGTAGTTGCCGGGTTCTTCCTTCACCAGCCACATGGCCATGTCCGTCAGTCTCGCTTTCTGGGAAGACGACGATCATGACTCAGGTACGGCCGATTTCCAACGGCCCGGGTGGCTCTAGAATCCGCGTGTGTCATCATCGTCGCCGAACACCTCGAGCGGGGTCCGGCTGATCGTCCGTCGCGCCGCGCTCGCCGCCACCGTTCTGGGCGCGGTTTGGACCGCCGGGCTCATGCTGTTCGGCGGGTTCGACGTCACCATTCTCGGCGTCGGCGTCAGCAGCCACTCGCCGCTGCGCCCCTTCGTCTGGGCCACGCTGGCGTTTGCGGTGTTCGGATGGATCAACGGCCTCCAGGCCACCGCCGATCAGTCGCGTCGTCTTGCGGCCCGGATCGATCCTCGCCTCGTTGTCGCGGCGCTCGTCATCTGGATAGTCGGCAGCGCGCTCGCCCGCGGCACGACCGTGGGCTTTGGCGCGGACGCATACGGTTACGTCAGCCAGGCCGATCTGTGGGTCGAGGGCGCCCTCCGGCAACCCCAGCCGTGGGTGGACCAGGTGCCGTGGCCCAATGCCGCGTGGACGTTTTCGCCGCTCGGATACCGGCCCGACGAATCGCGCGGGCGCGCGGAGCTGGTGCCAACGTATTCGCCCGGCCTGCCGATGCTGATGGCGCTGGCCAAGCGGATCGCCGGACATTGCGCGATGTTCTGGATCGTGCCGCTCTCGGGTGGCGTGCTCGTGTGGGTGACGTACGCGCTCGGCCGGCGGTTCGGATCCTCCGGCGCCGGGCTGATCGGCGCGTGGCTGGTCGCGACGAGTCCGGCCGTGCTGCTCGCCCTCATGCGGCCGATGACCGACGTCCCGGTCGCCGCCGTCTGGACGGTCGCCTTCGTCGTCGTCCTTGCGCCAGGTGTCGGCTGGTCCTTTCTGGCTGGCGCGTTGGCCGGACTTGCGGTGCTGATTCGGCCGAATCTGTTGCCGTTGGCCGCAATTCTCGGCGCCTGGGTCCTGGTGCGGGCGCCTCGCGACGGGCACGACAGCGGACGCGCGAAGCTCGAGCCGTTCTCACTTCCTCGTAGAGCAAAACCAGCAAATATCGCCAGACATTCGGCCCAATTCCGGCAACCGGCTCGCCAGAGGAAAGTGAGAACGGCTCTCGGTTCGCTCGTCGCATTTGCCGCTGGACTCGCGCCTGGACTGGTCGTCACCGGCTTTGTCTTCAACGACCTCTACGGCTCGCCGTTCGTCTCGGGCTACGGCACGTTCGATCAGCAGCTTGCCTGGCCCAACGTCGCTCGGAACTTCCGGAACTACATGTCGTGGTTGATCGACTCGCAGTCGCTCCTGGTGGTGGCCGGCATCGCGGCGCTCCTCGTGCCGGTCCGGCGGTTGTGGCCCGGCGTCGCGGATCGGCGCGTGTTCTGGATCACGGGCCTGTTCAGCGTCGTGCTGTGGGCGCAGTTCTGCTTCTATCTGGTCTTCGAGGACTGGGGTTACCTGCGATTCCTGCTGCCGTTCTGGCCGTTGGTCATGCTGGGAATGGGATCAGCGGCGATGGCGGGACTCCGAAGCCGGCGGGCATTCGTCGTGCTCGCGACCGCGTGGGTGATTCTGGGGCTGGGTGTGCGCGGCCTGGCCGTCGTCGCCGAACGCGGAGTCTTCGACCAGTGGGCAGGCGACAGCGACTACGTCGGTGCCGCACACGCTGTCCAATCCGTCACGGAGCCGAACAGCGTCGTGCTCACCCTGCTGCACAGTGGGACGGTCCGGTACTACGGCGGGCGGGTGACGATGCGATACGACATCCTCGACCGCGAGTGGCTCGATCCGGCGGTGGCGTGGCTGACTGCCCGGGGCGTCCATGTGTACGCGCTGCTCGATCAAGCCGCGATCGACGACTACCGATCGGAGGTCGAGTACTTCCGGCAGCGCTTTTCTGGCCAGCAGACCGTCGGCCGCCTGAACGCGCCGCCGGTAATAACGTACCGGGGTACGCGCCCGATTCTCTTGTACGCGCTCTCGGATGTGCCACCGGCGCGCGCGCCGCGGGTGCCCGTCGGCGGTTCGGCGGACCTTTCCTGTGCCCCGCCTGCGCCGCGGGGACGGATTCTCTTGAAATAGCTGGGCTTACGCTTTCGGTTTTGCCGTTCGGCGACGCCCGGTGGCCCGAGGCGGTGCCGGCTGGGTCGATCGCGCCAGCGTCACTCGATCGCTCAGGAACTTCTTGATGCCATGCTCATCGAAGTCGATCACCGTATACGAATCATCTGTTTCGGTGATGGTCCCCGTTCCGTACTGCGGCTGCGACACCCGGTCGCCCTTCGCAAACTTCGCCACGTGCGCCCTTTCTGGTGAAGATGGACGGCCTCAAGAAGTGGCCAACGGATTTGATCCGGGGGGAGCTTCCGTCGGCGAAAGTATGACACAAACGCGTATGATCGCCACAATCAAGGCATTCCCATGAACACCGAACGCGTCCCCGTCGCCGTCATGCTCATCCTGGCGACCGCTGCGACGGTATCGAACGTCGCCTCGCGCGCCCAGTCGCAGGAACAGACGCAGGAGCGGCTGCCATCCGAACGCCAGCTCCTGACGCCGGACGACTACTCGCCGCTCGGCTTTCTCGACCTGCACGCCTACGAGCAGGCGTTTCCGGCGACCGTCCGTCATCCCGCGCTGGTGCAGGCCGCGCGCAACAAGTACTGGATCTTTCGCGGTATCGCCTACCGCGGGCGAACGCCGATCGACACCGTCTGGACCTCGCTCGGTCCGGAAACCAGCATCCAGGATCCGAGTGCCGCCAACCCTGAGAACTTCTCGGGCCGCGTCGCGGCGCTGGCCATCTCGCCCACGTGCGAAGAGGACGGACCCTGCCGGGTGTGGATAGGCGCGGCTGGCGGCGGCGTCTGGCGCACGGACGATGCGATGAATACGGATGACGTGGGCTGGCGCTGGGTGTCGCAAGGCCTCGGCACGAACAGCATTGGCGCGCTCGCGCTCGATCCCAACGACAAGAGCGGCGACACGATCTACGTCGGCACGGGAGAGACGAACCAGCCGAACAATTCCGGCGCCGGTACGGGACTCTATCGATCCGCCGACGGCGGCGATCGTTGGGTCCGCGTGCCGACGATGGTCGTCGATCCGGTCATTTCGCCGGTCGCGATGGACTTCACGTTCACGCGCGGCATCAGCACGGTCGTCGTCGAGCCCGGCAACGCACAGGTGATCTACGTGGCGACGACCAGCGCGATGCTCGGGATGACCGGCGTCCGCGGGGGTCAGACGCAGACGCCCGGGTTTCCGCAGCCTCGTGTCGGCCTCTACAAGACCGACAACGGCGGCGCGACCTGGTCGCTCATCTGGGTGCCGCCGCTCGATCCCGTGATTCCGGCGAATCCGAATCTGGGGGCCGGCGTGGGCGACACGATGTTCGGCGTGCGCCACGTGAAGCTCGATCCGCGCGACGTGCGGACGATCTACGTCTCGGCGTGGAACAACGCCATTCATCGGTCGTCGCCGGCGTTCGAAAACGGCGACACGTCCTTCAAGCCGGTCTACGCGATCGTCGGGCTGCGCCGGTTTCAAGACCTGGCGATGTTCGACCTGACGGTCCAGAGCGGCCGCACCCGGATGTACGTCTACAACGGCACGGCCAGCCTGGACGACCAGTCGGTCTATCGACTCGACAATGCCGACGTGCCGGCAAGCTCGCTCGTCGTCACTGGCGCGGGCGGCGCGCTCTCGAACACGGGCGCCTGGATCAAGCTCACGTCCAATGTCACCTCGCAGCCCGGATCGACCAGCCGCCGGATCTGCAGCTCGCAGTGCTTCTACGACCTCGTGGTCGCCACGCCCCCAGGCCAGCCCGACACCGTGATTGTCGGCGGGGTCGCGACGCCGGATTTCGGCGAGCCGACGATTCGTTCGACGAATGCCGGCGCAAGCTTCTTCGGGTTCGGCAACGACGCGCAGAACCCGCCCAACACCAGCCACGTGGACGTGCGCTCGGTGGTCTTCCACCCGAAGAATTCGCGGATCGCGTTCGTCGGATCGGACGGCGGAGTCGTGCGCAACGACGGCGTCTTCGTAAACAACACGAGCCGGTGCCAGGCATTCGGCAACCCGCCGCAGTGTCCGATCGCGCTCTCCGAAGTGCCCCGGCGCATCTATTTTCTGAACAAGGGCCTGCAGACACTCCAGTTCTACAACGTCGCCGTCGATCCGCGGGCGCCCGTGACGCGGTTGATCGGCGGGTTGCAGGACAACGGCACCATCTGGACCGATGGGACCGGGAACACGCGCCACTGGAAATCGCTCTTTCCGTTTGGCGACGGCACGTCGGCCTCCGGCTTTCATCCCGCGCGGAGCGACGTGTTGTTCGCGAGCTTCCAGAGCAACCGTTTCTTCGCCAACTTTCGCAACGGCCAGCTGTCGAGGTGGGTGCGCACGGACGAGCCGATCGTCGCGGCCGGCGAACGCAACACCGTGACGACGTCGACCGGCCGGCAGTTCATCACGTTCGATCAGGTGAATCCGGACACGCAGTTCACGGCGTTCCAGCACGTCTGGCGCACGCAGAACAACGGCGGCGATCAGACGTTCCTCGAGGCCAATTGCCGGTTCCCGACCGGCGAGGTCCAGAGCGCCACGTGCGGCGACTGGGTGCCGCTCGGCGTGCCGTACCCGTTTCCGCTGGGATCAACGCCCGACTTTCCGAGCCGTCAGCCGGGTGACTTGACCAGCTTTTTCTACGGCTCCGATCGCACGGGCGGCCTGGTCGTCGCGGCCGAGCGGACGCCAGCCGATGCCGGCACACTCTGGGCGGCGACGAATTTCGGGCGGCTGTTCGTCTCGAAGAACGCCGCCGGGCCTGCGGCCGCCGTCGAGTTCACGCGCATCGACCTGCCGAGCCTGCCCAACCGTTTCGTCACGAGGATCGTGGCCGATCGAGTGAATCCAAACGTCGCGTACATTTCGTACTCAGGATTCAACGCCATCACGCCGACGACGCTGGGGCACATTTTTCGCGTTGTCTACAATCCGGATCCCGCCGTCCGGCGGGCGACGTTCACGTCGATGGACTTCGATCTCGGCGACATCCCGATCAACACGATCGCCTTCGACGATCGACGGGGTGATCTCTACGCCGCGACGGACTTCGGCCCGCTCGTGCTCAGGGAGGGATCGGCGAACTGGCAGCTGGCAGGCGTCGGATTCCCGGAGGCGCTCATGGTCGATCTCGAGATGGTGGCGGATCAGAGGCTGCTGGTCGCCGCAACGCATGGATTGGGGATCTTCTATCTCAGGCTTCCAGCCGCGACGAGGTAGCGGGCGGCCGGAACCTGCACCGTCAAAACCTGATAAAGACCCCTCCGCTGATTAACACGCGCGTTTGGATGCCCGTGCCCTTAAACGCAACGAAGCCGGCAAGCGGCGGCTCACTCAGCGTGGACACCCGCCCCGTGGCCGGATCGTTGCTGAACTGGATGTTCGGGTTGGTCTCCATCTCGAAGTAATCACCGGCCGCACGCAGGTCGACGACTGGCGCCGCGTCGATCAGGAGCCGGCTGTTCTCGCGGCCGATGAGGACGCGGCCGTCGATCTTGAAACCCCAGCGATCGGAGACGTTGCGCCGGACACCGGCGCCGGCCAGACCGGCCAGCGTCGCGCTGCGCTCAAATCTGAGCCTGACCCGATCGGTTTCATGGAACCGAACGTCCGGTGCCGGGAAGACGACGAACTCGTAGCTGCCTTCGAGCTCGACCGACGACAGTGAACCCAGGCCGGAGATCATGCCGCCGCCGAACGTCAGGTACGGCACGAATCCGCCGCCGGATCCGAAGTGCCAGTTCACCGCGCCGGTAAGCGCGAGCTCGCGCGCCGATCCGCCACTCGAGTCCAGGAGGGTGAAGACGTTCACTGCATCGAATGGTCCCGAATCGAACAGGCCGCGAAAGGCCGACTCGAATGTCCTCCGGCTCTCCTCGACCGCTGTCAGAAACTCCTGGGAGATCTCGCCCGATCCTGGGAGCAGGTCGACGCTGATTTCCGCCGACCACCGATCCGTGAGCACGCGCCTCACGCGAACGCCGAGCACGGCCGCGCTGGTGTAGTCGAGTCCGAGCGATTGCATCGCCGCATCGAGCGGTGTGATGCGCGCCCCGACCCCGAACTCGGCGTTCACGCTGTTCAACATCGCCGCGCCGTCTCCGAAGAACCACGACGCGGTGCGCCTGCTCGGATACAGCGGACTGAGCGAGGGGATCGGCGCTCCGGCCGCCGGCAGCGCCGGCGATCCGTCCGATCCGGCGGTGCCCCGCGAGAGGCCGCCATGGCCCTCGACTTCCCACCGCGGGCCGCTCGGAGCGGACTGCCTCGGTGGAGCGCCCGCGGCTTGCGCCGACACGGACGCGGGCGCGAGGAGCATCGCCATGAACCATATGACGAAGCCGTGAGTCGGCCTGCGCCGCAAGGTGTCCCGCATCGACGGACTATCTTGGTCGCACCGACGACACCCGGTCACGCAAACCGAGCCTGGCGAGATCGCGTACGTCCGACGAGACCGTCGCACAGCGGCCCTTGAAGCCTGGCTCGTCGCAGAGCTCCCATCGGCCGACGACCTGCGCGCTGCCAGCCTGGTCCCTGAAGAACACCAGCGTGCTGCGCTCGTTGTCGATCGTCATGCTGCGGCCCGCGTACCCGGGGCGGTCGTACAGCACGAGCCGCGCCCGGCCGGTGCCGCCGCCTCCGCCTCCGATGCCGCGCCCGCTGCGGGGCCGCGCCGACGACAGCAGGCGGCTCAGGCCCAGGCTGTTCAGATCGCGCACGTCCTCGGTGACGACGCGGCAGTCGTCGAAGTTGTTGTGCACGCAGATTTCCCACGCCTGGTTGCGCGGCACGCGCAGGCTCATGGCGCGATCGTTGAAGTCCATCCGGCGGAAATCCGCCGCCGCGTCGGTAAGCTCCAAACGCCGGCCGGAAAAGTCGAGCCCGGCGTAGAGCTCGAGACCGTTCGTGGGTGGCCGGCCAGGAAATCCGCCGCCGCCCCCGCCGCCGCGCACGCGCCGAACGGACGAGATCGTGTCGTTCCAACCGCGCGACTGGAGGTTCGGTTCATCGCCCGAGAAGACCTGGCAGCGTCCCTGATACCGCGGCTCGGTGCAGACCTCCCACCCTTCGCCGCGCGCCGCGCGCAGGCTGGAGATGCGGTTGGTCATGTTGATCGATCGCAGGTCGGGGTTGTCGTCGCGGAACGTGTGGTTCGAGCCGCGATAGTTGCTGTCGACCCAGACGGTGAGCCCGATGCCACCCATCTCGCGGTCGCGTTGTGCGTGTGCTGGTGTGGCCGCTACTCCGATCGCAGCGGCGAGGATCATGGCGAGAGCCGTTCTCACTTTCCTGTGGCGACCGCACCGGTGACTTCTGGTCGAAAGTCTCGCGATGCATGCCTTTCTTGCTCTGCGGGGAAGTGAGAACGGCTCGAGTGTCAACGTCTGACGCATACGGTCACCTCGCTGGCTTCCGCACCTGGATTATAGGTCTGCGGCGCTCCACGGCTTTGGACACGCCGCCCGCGACTGACATGTGCGCGCCGATGCGAAGCATGGATTACCGGACCGAACTCCTCCTTACTGTACTGCGCCAAACTCTCGTGACGTGGCCCTCAAAACCGTCGCCCGCGGGGGACGTAGGCAGGAGTTGCCGCCGCTTTTTTCGGACCGCTCGCCCGGTGTCCGCGGCATGGGCCTTGCACTTGCGGGTGAGTCCGGTCTCTCGGAAATAGATGAAATTCACGCTTCGTCCCGCTCTCCTCTTTATAGTGTCGCTCGCCGTGGTGGGCCCGGCCCTGCTCGTCGCCGCGGCGCAGCAGGACCCGAAGCCGACGTTCACGGCGACAGTCGCCCGCGTGCCGATCAGCGCGGTCGTCACCGACTCGAAGAACCGTCGCGTGCAGACGCTCACGCGCGAAGAGTTCGAAGTGCTCGAAAACGGCACGCCGCGCGCCATCGTGGACTTCAGCGTCAACGAGCGCGCGCCGATCGCGCTCGCCCTGCTGTTCGACACCAGCGGCAGCATGGCGGTCGGGTCGAGCCTGGCGGACGCGAAGTCGATCGTCCGTCACGTACTCGGATGGGTTGATCCGCAGACGGACGAAGTCGCGCTCTTTACATTCTCGAGGGGACTGCGCGAGGAAGTGCCGTTCACCAGCGACACCGACAAGATCGGGCGGGCGTTGTCTCACGTCGAGCCCCTTGGATCCACGTCGCTCTATGACGCCATCAACGAGGTGGCCTCCGTACTCGGGAACCGGCCCGCGCGCCGCCAGGCGGTCGTCGTCGTGACCGACGGCATCGACACGAGCAGCGCGATGACCGCATCCGAGGTATCAGCGGCCGCCGCGTCGATCGACGTGCCCGTCTACATCCTTGCCGCGGTCGCGTCGCTCACGCGGCCGGCGGAAAGCGATCCGATTCCGCCGATCACGCTGCCGGCCGGGACGCTGGCGGATCTCGCGAGCTGGACCGGCGGGACGACGACGTTGGTGAGCGCCCCGGCGCACGCGAGCATCGCCGCGCGGCAGCTCGTGAGCGATCTCCGGCATCAGTACGTGCTGGCCATTGCTGCCGCCACCGAGCCCGGGTGGTACTCCCTCCGGGTCAATGCGCGACATGGCAAACTGAACGTAAGATCGAGGACCGGCTACCTCGCTCGCCCGGGAACACACATCGGCACGGGCGGCCGGCCGGCGCGGTAATGGTAATAAAGTACTAGAGGTTTCATCATGTTGCTCTTTCTTGCCTCGCTGGCGTTCGCGCTTGGATTCGCGCAGACGGCCACGCCGCCCGCTACGCAGGGCCCGCCGCCGCCCGCCGCGCAGACGACCGCGCCGAAGCCACCCGAGCAAACGGCCGCGCCCAAGCCACCCGAGCAAACAGCCGCACCCAAGCCCGGTGAGCCGACCGCACCCAAACCCGCCGAGGCGACTGCCGCGCCGAAATCTCAACAGGCCGCTGCCCCGCAGCCGGCAGTTGTCAGCCGCGCGCGACGGTTGGCCGAGCCCGAGGCTGCTGGCCCGATCGTGCTGCCGATGGAGCTCGTGGCGGGCCGTCCCGTGATCCGCTTGATGGTGAACGGCAAGGGGCCGTACGCGTTCCTCGTTTCGACGGGCGCGCAGACGACGGTTATCGACGAGAAGCTCGCTTCGGAGCTGGCGCTCAAACCACCTTCAGAGAAAGAGAAGGAGAAGGCGGGCGAGAAGCCGAACGAGAAAGAGAAGGAGCGCGACAAGAAGGCGCCGGCGATGCTCGAGCTCGATCTCGAGGCGGGCACGACCAAGCTGCCGAAAGTTCAGGTGCTGGCGACCGACCTCACCAAGTACGTCGCCGACGCCGGTCTCGCCGGCCTCTCGCGCGGCGTGCTGAGCCTGTGGGCATGGAAGGATCACCTCGTCACGATCAGCTTCCCGCCGCGCTGGAAGGTCACGATCGAACCCGGCACGCTGCCGGAGGCGAACGGCCAGGACATCTTTCCGCTCGATCCCGAGACCGGCGAGTTGCGACTGAGCGTGACGATCGCCGATCAGTCGATTCCGTGCCGCGTCGAGCCTCTGGCGCCGGGCGGCCTCGTCATGCCGGAGTCGTTTCTCAAGCAGATGCTCCTCGACGGCCCGCCGATCGAGCTCGGCACGATGGCCGTCGCCGGCCAGTCGCTGACCGTGCGCGAAGCGCGGCTGGCCTACTCGGCCGTGCTCGCGGGCTTCGAGCTGTCGAAGCCGGTCGTGCGGTTCGCCGGCGCCGGCGACAGCGCGACCGCCGGGAGCCACTCGCTGACCGGGTTGTCGATCACGTACGACCTCAAGAACAACCGGGCGCGTCTCGTCAAGCAGCCTCCACAGACGCCACGATAGGTCAGGCCGAGGGCCGAAGGCCAAAGGCCGAAGTAAAGGCTCGATGGCGCAAAGAGGCACAGGGTGTTTGACCTTTAGCTGCCTCGTCGGGCTGTTGAACGGCGTCTGTTCCGCTCATAACATTTCCTGACGATTCGATTACCGCGGGCCCCGGGTTTTCAGAGCCTTCGGCCTTCGGCCCTCGGCCTTTGGCCTGACAATTACAGTGTTCATGAAGTCTGTCGTCGTCACCGGCACCTCCACCGGCATCGGGTACAGCACGGCGCAGGTCCTGACGAAGCAGGGCATGCGTGTGTTTGGCAGCGTGCGTCAGGCGGCGGATGGCGAGCGCCTCCAACGTGAGCTTGGTCAGTTGTTCGTGCCGCTGCTGTTGGACGTCACCGACACCACGGCGGTGGCTCGGGCGGCAGAACAGGTCGCGGCGCAACTCGCGGGGCGAACGCTGTTCGGCCTGGTCAACAATGCCGGCGTCGCGTTCCCTGGCCCGTTGTTGCATCTGCCGATTGCCGACTTCCGCTACCAGCTCGAGGTGAACCTGACGGCGCAGCTCTTTCTCACTCAGACATTCGCGCCGTTGCTCGGCGCGGATGAGCGCCGCCAGGGCGCGCCCGGGCGTATCGTGATGATCTCGTCGATCAGCGGCCGGACGGCGTCGCCGTTCGTCGGCGCTTACAGCACGTCGAAGTTCGGACTCGAGGGGATGTCAGAGTGCCTGCGCCGCGAGCTCATGGTCTTCGGGATCGACGTCATCGTCATCGCCCCGGGCGCCGTGGCCACGCCGATTTGGAACAAGGTGGAATCGCTCGATGTCGGCCGGCTCGCGCACACGCGCTACGGCGCGTCGCTCAAGATGGTGAAAGACCTGGCAATCGAGAATGGCCGACGGGGGCTGCCGGCCGAGGTGATCGGCCGCGCGGTGCTGACGGCACTCACGGCGACTCGGCCGAAGACGAGATACACGATTACGCCGGAACCGATCAAGTTCTTCATCGGGAAATTGCTTCCGAAGCGAGTCCTGGATCGGATGATTGCGAAACGGTTGGGGCTGACGCGGGCGGCGAAACTCTGAAGGTCATCGAAGTTCTACGAGAAGTCGATGGTGGCGTGAGGCAACGAGGGGCGGAGCCGTTACTGACGCTGAGATGTTCGTGTGACGCCTGTGACGTCGCGCACGGGCGTCTCCGTCCCTTTCTCGGTGATCCAGACATGCCCGCAGCGGTCGCAACGGAAGTAATCCACGTGCGATCCGCGACTGATGCTGGCCAGCCTCGCGGCCGTGTGTTGGACGCACTTAGGACACGACACCCGTTCAGCGGTGGGAGATGGCGGCATAGTCAAGATCATTGGGCCGCCTTGGGGGCGGTCAGCCCACTTCGCCGCAATCGCACAGCAAGACGCGCTAGGCGGTCAGGGAGGAGTTGAAACGACGTCCCAGTTTACTCCACCAGGCCCTCGCGCGCGCTGAACTGCCCCCCTCTCCGAATGAGACGCTATATTGGCCTGACGATCATGAGACGTGTGTGGTTCGAGCCGTTCTCACTTCCTCATAGAGCAAGGCCTTTGGCCTTCGGCCTCGAGTCTCACTCTCCCCGGAGCGCTTCAATCGGCGCGATGCGGGACGCTCGCAGCGCAGGCCCGGCGACCGCCACGATCGACACGGCCGCAATCGTCACCATCGCCGCGATGAGGGCAGACACGTCGAGCGGACTCACGCCAAAGAGCACGCCCCTCAGGAGACGATCGGCGGCGGCGGTCAGGACCACGCCGATGAGGAGTCCGCCAATGAGGAGACGCCCCGCGCCGGCCATGACGAGCCGCATTACTTGACGAGGCGCCGCGCCGATGGCCAGGCGCACGGCCAGTTCACGCACGCTTTCCGACACCACGAGCATGAACAGGCTGTACAGGCCGATCGCCGCGAGGAGCAGGGCGGCGCCCGCAAACAGGCCGAGGACGGCGGCGTCGAGCCGGGGCTGATCGAGCGCAGCGTCCATCACTTCTTGAAGCGGCCGCACGTCGAAGAGGGCTCGGGACGGATCGAGCTCGTGAACGATGCGTCGCAGATCCGCCGCGAACGCGCGAGCGTCGGTCGTGCGCGCGACGTAGTTGGGATCTGGCCACGCGCCGGGCGAGTTGCAGGTGTAGAAGTACGGGACCGGCGACGTGGCATGGCCATCCTCGGCAAGATCGCCAATGACGCCGGAAATGACGAATGTGGTGCCGGGGAACGCTGGCATCCGCACGGTGCGGCCGGTGACATTGCCACCCTCGGCATGCTGCTCGACGAACCGTCGATTGACCATCGCCGTTCGCGAAAACTTGGTGTCGGCTGGCGGAACCGGGCACCACGCGCCGGACAGGAGCGGCGCGCGGATCGCCTTGAGATAGCCGGCGCTGATCATCCGGGTGCCGACGGTCACGGTCCCGTCCGCGTTCGGTCCCCCGATTCCCTCGACCCTGATCTGATAGCGCAACGATGCGCGCGAGACCGGCAGGAAGTTCGCCATGCCGGCATCCGAGACGTGAGGCAACTGCTCGAGCCGCTCGAGCAGCCGCGTCTGGAAGTCGCCGACGCGCGCGCGATCCTCGTCCCATCGCGCGGCGACGTGGAACGTCATGACGTCAGAGGCGTCGAATCCAGTCTCGATGCGGGTGAGGTTGTAGTAGCTCCGCATCAAGAGCATCGCCGAGCCGACGAGCAGGACGCTCAGCGCCACCTGACTGACGACCAGGAGTTTCTGGACGCGATGGCGTCCCCTGGTCACCCCGCGGCCCTGCCCCACGAGGGTGTGGTTCAGGCCGCGTCGCGTGGCGGCGAGCGCCGGCACCAGGCTGAACGCGGCGGCGGCGACCAGACTCGTGCCCAGCGCGAACCCGAACGCGCGCCAGTCCATCGTCAACTCGTTGATGCGCGGTGTTCTCGAGAGCGTTGACGTCATGACCGACGTCAACCAGACGGCGAGGGTCGTGCCCACGAGGGCGCCCGCGAGGCCGAGGAGGACGCCTTCGCGGACCACCGTGCCCATGACGCGCACGCGGGACGCGCCGAGCGCCGCGCGCAGCACCAACTCGCGCGACCGACGATGGACTTGCGCCAGCATCAGGCCGGCGATGTTCGCGATCGCCATCAGCCAGAGCGCCGCGACTGACGCGAACACCAGGATGAGCCCGCTTCGGGCATCGCCGACGCGCACCTGCTTCAGCGGCCGGAGCTCGGCCGACCAGCCGGCGTCGCTCTTCGGATATTCGCGGCCGAGGCCCTGCTGGACCGCGTCAAGATCCTGTGAGGCCGCTTCGAGCGTAACGCCGGGTCGCAGCCGTCCGATGCCGTTCACGAACCTGGCTTCGCGGAGCTGGAGAAGATACGGCCCTGTCTGCGCGGGCAGCCAGACGTCCGTCGTCCCACCCGTGAACATCGAGGACATGACGCCGACAATCGGATACTGCCGGCCGCCAATCGAGAGCGCGTGCCCGACCGCGGAGCGATCGCGGTTGAACCGGCGCGCCCAGAAGCGCTCGCTGATGACCGCCGCGCCGGGGCCAGTCGGCGCTTCCTCGGCGTCGGTGAACGTCCGGCCGAGGATCGGCGGCGCGGCAAACACCGCGAAGAACCGGGGCGTGACGCGGCGGCCGTCGAGCCGCTCGGGATCGTCGCCGCTCGTGTCCGTGACGCTCTCGCCGTAGCTGGCCGAAAGCGCGACGAAGCTCCGGTTGAGCCGCTGCCAGTCCTCGAGTCGTCCGGGTGCCACGAGACTGGTGCGCTCGCGGGCGACGGGACTCGATTCGTAGACGGTGACCAGCCGATCCGCATCGGGATAGGGCAGCGGTTTGAGGAGCACCGTATCCACGAGGGAGAACACGGCGGTCATGATGCCGGTGCCGAACCCGAGCGTCAGCACGACCGCGGCCAGATAGGCCGGGCGTCTCGTGAGCGACCGCCAGGTCTGCCGCCACGCCGCGCCGCCCAGCCATTCCGGTCTTCGCCGTGATTCCCGCATCCGAACCGCGTCCGCCCGCCGGCCCTGCCATCGAGCGGTCGATCGATTCGCCCGGTGCGCGGCCAGCAGATCCTTCATCTCGTGCCAGAGCAGGCGAGCGACCGCCAGTCGTCCCTGCGCCGCGGCCGCATCGGCGGCGATCTCGAACGTCGCGGTCATCTCGGCGCCGTACGTACGACGCACGTGCGCGGGCGCCAGCCTCACGAGCGCGCGGTGCAACGCTCGCGCGAGCCGAACGGATCGAGATGCCGGCGTCACGATCGCCTCGGCAACGGCGGTAGCGAGGCGGGACGCACGCCGCGCTCGTGCGCGTGGCGCACGAGGGCCTCGAGCCTCGCGGTTTCGGCCCGGAGGACCGCGCGGCCGAGCGGCGTCAGCCGGTAGAACCGTCGCCGATCGTCCTCCCGCGCGGCGTCGACGATGATCCCGAGCTCGACCAGACGCGCCACCGCCGTGTAGAGCGTGCCGGTGCCCAGTCGAAGCGTGCCCGCGGTTCGCCGATCGACGTCCTGAATGACCGCGTACCCATGACGCGGTCCGTCGACGAGGGCGAGCAGGATATGAAACTGGTGGGGCGTCAGGGGAAGAAAGCGGAGCGGATTCTCCATACGTCGAACCTCGATGTATCGAGCTTAGACGCAGCGCGGGTCGCTGCGGTTGGCGACCCGCGAACTGAGAGATGAACCGCCCGAGGAGAGCGAGCGAAGCGAGCGCCGCAGGGCGGGCGAGCGGGGGTGGGGCCCCGCGAGCAGCTAAGAAAAGAGGACAGCGACTCGGCAAACGCTGACGCACCCGCCCGTCTGTTAGCATGCGACGGGGAGAACCCTCAATGCCTCGCCGCATCGGTCTTGTCCTCACCCTTCTCGTGGCCGTCGTCGTGTGCAGCCAGCAGACTGAACCCACTTCGGCCCAGGCCCGGACCGGCGCGACGATCGGCACGGCCACCAGCGTGCCGCGCGCCATCAGGCGTGACGTGCCGCTCACGAACGCGATCCGGCGCGCGTTCGACGCCGGGACGCGCGACCTGTCGGGACGTCCGGGGTCGAACTACTGGCAGCTCCAGACCGACTACACGATCAACGCGCGCCTCGATCCGGCGACCCAGACGATCACCGGGACGGAAACGATCACGCTGCACAACAACAGCCCGCAGCCGATGCCCGAGATCCTCCTGCGACTGGATCACAACATCTATCGCGGTCTCGTCCCGCGCGGCGGGTCGATCCCGGCCGAGAACACCGAGGGCATGGTCCTGACCCGCCTCAGCGTGAACGGCGAGGCGGTCGATCTGGCGGCCGCGCCGGCGGGCGGCGGCCGAGGCGCCGGGGCCGCGCGACGGATGTCCGTGTCGGGCCTGGATCAGACGCTGGCCCGCGTGGCGCTCGGCACGCCGGTCGCGCCCAGGTCGACGGCGAAGATCGAGATCGCCTGGCGCACGAAACTTCCCGGCGGGCCGAATGGCCGCGGCCATCGCATGACGCAGCGCTTTGACGACACGCTGTTCCAGCCGACGCAGTGGTTCCCGCGCGTCGCGAAGTACGACGACCTGCGCGGGTGGGACACAAATATCTATCTGGGGCCGGCCGAGTTCTACAACAACTTCGGCCGCTTCGACGTCCGCATCGACGTGCCGGCCGGCTGGATCGTGAGCGGCACCGGCGTGCTGCAGAACCCGCAGGACGTCCTCACCGCGAAAGCGCGAGAGCGGCTGACGCACGTTCTCGAGTCGGATGCAGTGATCACGATCGTCGGTCCGGATGAAGTCGGTCCCGGCCAGTCCACCGCCGCCGGCGATCGGCTCGTCTGGCACTTCATGGCCGAGATGGTGAACGACTTCGCGTGGGCCACGGCGAAGAACTTCGTCTGGCGCGCGACCCGCGCGACGATTCCCGGCAAGGGCCCCGTCCCCATCTACATGGTCCATCTCCCCGAGCGGGCGAACCTCTTCGCGAACGCCGGTCCCATCACCCGACACGCGCTCGAGTTCTACTCCAAGCTCTGGGCGCCGTACCCGTTCCCGCAGTTGACGCTGCAGGACGGACCGAGCTCGGGCATGGAGTACCCGATGGTCATCAACTCCAACCAGGGCGCGGCCGACCACGAGGCCGGGCATCAGTGGTGGCCGATGATGGTCGGCAACAACGAGACCTGGTACGGCTGGATGGACGAGGGGTTCAACCAGTACATGAACATTCTGTCGGAGGCCGACGAGCGCAAGATGCCGGCGAACCTGAACGGCCTCGGCCAGAGCTACGGTTCGACAAGCGGCGACGAGCACGAGCCGCCGATGATGTGGAACGCCAACAACGCCGGCACGATGTACGGCTTCCAGACCTACGCCAAGACCCCGCTCATGCTCTCGATGCTCGGCGGCATCGTCGGCGACGAGGCGGTGCAGCGCGCGATGAGCACCTACACGAAAATCTGGGCCTTCAAACACCCGTCGCCGTGGGACTACATCTTCCTGATGAACAGCGAGCTCAAACAGGACCTGAACTGGTTCTGGTACTACTGGCTGTGGACGACCGAATCGGTGGACGGAGCGATCGCGAACGTCACGACGTCGGGCTCGCGCACGACCGTGACCGTGCGGCAGGACGGTCAGATGCCGTCGCCGGTCGTCCTCAAGGTGCAGTTGGCGGCGGCCGGTCCGGCGGTGAAGCCGATGGCCAACGCCAGGATGGTGAATGACACGACGGCGATCGTCACGTGGCCCGTCGACGTGTGGTTCAGCGGCAGCCGGACGTTCGACGCCGCGCTTGATTTTGGCGGCCGGACGATCACGACGATCACGCTCGATCCGTCGTGCCGGTTCCCGGATCGTCAGCCGAACGACAACGTCTGGCCGAAGCCGGCGGCGGGCGCCCCGCCGGCGTCGCGCGCGAGTCTCTGCGGCGGATAGTGGTCACGCCCCGCGCGCGCCCTGTCTCGCCATCGTCATCAGAATCGGAATCGCGTGATCGAGGATTGTCAGCATGACGCCTGTCATGACCGCCGCGCCTCCGGTCACGTGCATCCCGGACACGACGGCCGATGCGAACAGGAGCGCAAGCACGTTGATCCCGATTTCGATGATCACGAACGCCCATCCGGGGAGTGGGGACGCCGCGGCCATGTAGAGCAGGCCCGTGCCCCAGCCGACCATCGAGATCACCAGCGCCGCGCCGAGTGTCGCGACCAGGCTGTCGAACTCGAGGCCCGGCACGACCGCCGCCAGCACCTGAAGCAGCATCGCCGTCAGCAGCAAGCCAATCGCGAAGGACACCATCGGGGAGTGTGGTTTGATTATGCCCTTGGTGCTTTCACTCGTCTGCCTGATCTCTCTCGCGCAGGGCGCCCAGCCTGCGACCGGCACACTTCAGGTCCAGGTCACCGCTCAATCGGCGCCGCTCGCGGGTGTGGTCGTGGCCGCCGGCCCGGCCAGGAGCGTGACCGCCGACATTGGCGAGGCCACACTGGTCCTGCCAGCCGGCGAATATGTCGTCACCGTTGAGAAAGAGCGATTCCTGACGCAGACGGTCAAGGTGACGATTGCCGCTGCAGCGATTTCGCGTGTTCTCGGTGAATCTCGTGCCGGTGCCGGTCGTGACCGAGGACGTGATCGTGACCGCGACGCGATCCGAAAAGCGCCTGCAGGACGAGCCGCTCCGCGTGGAAATCCTTGGCCGCGACGAAATCGAAGAGAAGCTGCTGATGACGCCCGGCGACATCGCGATGATGCTGAACTGGTCCCGTCGAGGTCAGCGCGACGGCGTTTGGCTCGCGCGTGACTGACCCAGTTGCCATCCGGCCGTCCCTTTCGGCGTCGCCCGGCTACCCCGGCTACGACCTGGTTCGACTCGACGGACCGGTGCGTGTCAGGGGTGCGGAGATGCTGGCGTCGGTTCGTCACGAGGACATCGCGGTCGTCGCGACCTACACATTCGTGAACGCTACCGAGCCCGACGCGCGCACCGGTGCTCGCGTCTCCACGCCCCTCACGCCCCGCCATGCCGCCGGACTCGTCACGATGTGGGAGCGCGAGGACGTCGGCAGGGCCGGCCTCGAGATCTACTACACGGGCCGGCAGGTCCTCGACGAGAACCCGTACCGCGATCGCAGCGAGCCGTACTTCTACTTCGGCGTGCTCGCGGAACGTCAGTTCGGCCGATGGCGCCTGTTCGGGAACGCGGAGAACCTGACCAACCGCCGGCAGACGAAGTTCGATCCGCTGCTCCGGCCGCTGCGCAACTACGATGGACGATGGACCGTCGATGTGTGGGCGCCGCTCGAAGGCCGCGTCGCCAACGGGGGATTCCGGGTGAGGTTCTAGGTCCGGAATCGGGCGCTCGCAAATAGCCTCTCTCTGGCGCCTCTGGCCGGAAGTTCAGGCCGCGTTCTTAGCGGCCTGTCCAGCCGGGACCTGGCGCTATTCCTGGCTGATTCGTTGCGCGAACGTCAGCAGATACCCGTCGGGATCCAGAATCGCGCATTCGCGCATCCCATAGAACTGATCCGTCAGCGGCATGACGATCTGCGCCTTGCCAGTGAGATGGGCGTGTAACGCGTGAATGTCGCTCACAATCACGTAGAGGATCGACGTCCCTCCGGCGCGCAGGGTCGGAAACACCGCGGCGACGGGTTTCACGTCGTTCAGAAATACCTCGACGCCGCCGCGCTTCAGCCAGGCGAATACGAACGGCGGTTCGTCAGGAACCGTTTGGTCGACTCGAAATCCCAACACGTCGCGATAGAACGCCACGCTGACGGCCATGTCGGAGACGAGCAGATTGGGCGTCGCGGAGACGAACTCGATGGATGGCGTCGTGGTCACGAGAACCTCCTTGCCGCTGATGGCGCGGGACGCGAAGCCAGGCACACACCAACGAGAGACACTGAGCGCGTCCAGCGGAAATCTGCAATCTGGGAATCTGGCATCTGATCGGCCGATCTGCGATCCCCCGATTTCCCCATAGATTGCACATTGCCAGATTCCGGATACCTCGACCAGGTTGCAGATTCCAGATTGCAGATTTCAGATTCACTAAGCTGTTACAGTCCTGCCATGTCGAAGATCACCGTCCCGATCGCCGAGTAGTCGAGATCCGCGCCACCAGACGCGATGAGCGCATTGACCAGCTGCGTCACGAGCGCCGTGGCGGGAATCGGAACCGCGTGCGCCGCGGCCGTTTCGTTCGCGATGCGCAGGTCCTTCTGATACAAGCGAGTCCGAAAGCCCGGCGTGTAGTTGCCCGTCAGCATGCGCTCGCCGTGGACTTCGAGGACACGGCTGGCGGCAAAACCACCCAGGAGCGCCTGACGCACGAGCGCGGCGTCCACGCCCGCTTTCCGTGCGACCGCGAGCGCCTCGCTCACGCCAGCCAGCGCGCCGCCAATCGCCATCTGGTTGCAGACCTTGCAGATCTGACCCGATCCCGGCTCGGCGCCGATGTGCACGATGCGGTCCGCGTGCCCCATGCACGCGAGCACCGGACGCGCGCGCGCGAACGCGTCGGGATCGCCGCCCACCATGATGGAAAGCGTGGCGTTGATCGCCCCGATCTCGCCGCCGCTCACCGGCGCGTCGAGCATCGCCGCGCCCTTCGACGCGATGACCGACGCGAGCCGCCGCGCCGCTTCCGGCGAGATGCTGCTCATGTCGATCACGATCGCGCCGCGTTTCACGCCGTCCGCGACGCCGTTCGGCCCGGCGACCACCAGCTCGACGTCCGGCGTGTCCGGCAGCATCGTGATGACGATGTCCGACTGGCGCGCGACGTCGGCCGGAGACGCGGCTGCCGTCGCGCCGGCCGCGACGAGGGCCTCGACGGGCCGAGGGCTCCGGCTGTGCACAATCAATGGGTAGCCCTTGGCCAGCACGTGCCCGGCCATCGGGCGACCCATGACCCCCAGACCTATGAATCCAACGGTGACTGACATGCGCGGAGTCTATCTCTTCGCCCTGGCGTCTTTCGTCCGGCGCACCCATCCCATCCCGCCGAAATGAACCTTATTTGCGGACATCCGGGCAGACGAACGGCACCTGGGCGGGACGATAGTTCTCTTCTTTCATTTCGCGCGCGAGCCGCAGCCGGAGCTGGAGTCGATCGGCCGTAGCGATGGCGATCTCCGCTTCGATGCGCGACGTGTCCTCGGTCCACTCGATCCGTCGCTCGTCAATCGCCCGCCAGCGTGCGAGCCGATAGGTCTCGCCGCAGGAATCCATGACCAGCGATTGGTCCGGGAGAAAAATCCGCATCGTGCCCGGCGCGGCTAACGCGTCGGTCGCGATCCAGATCTTGCCGACGTACGGCGGCGTTGTCGTTGGAGCCGCCGGCGGATCCGTCGAGCGAGTCGCGGGTGGGCCGCCGCAGGCAGGCACGAGCAGGCTGGCGATGAGGCAACAAATCCCGAGCCGGCTTCGGAACAGGGGACGGGGCTTACCTCTGGAAAACTCGGGGGACATCACCCGACATTCCACCCAGGCCCGGTCCCCGGAGTTTTCCACAGGTAAGCCCCGTCCCCTTATTCTCGCTGTTCCGCATGAAAAACCATTCGGTCCTGCCGGAACGCCGGCGCGAGCTGATTCTTGCCTCTCATCCGGTGCGCGACCGCGCGGAGACCACGATAGAGGGCGGACCGCTCCGTCGTCACGGTGCGAACGTTCCCGAACCCGACGGTGTGCAGCATCGCGCGCACCGCCGCGGCGTTCGGCCCCCACCAGTTCGTCGGATCGTCGTTCAACTGTCGATCCGGATAGAACGCCACGGCCGGCCGCCGGAACCCGACGAGATCCACGACCGTTTCCAGAATCAACAGTCCACGCGTGACCGACGCTACGCGTTCGAGCGCGAGCAGGGGATGCGGGAGATGGTAGAGAACGCCGAGGAGCAGCACCACGTCGAACGTGCCGACGCGTTCGGGGCAGAGGTCCATGACGTCGACGTCCTGGTCCTCGACGCGCGATCCGAGGATCGTGCGCGCCAGCTCGAAACCGGCCTTGCTGCCCCAGCCGGGCCCGTGCCAGGAGTACGAATCGGCCGCCACGACGCGTGACGCACCCCGCCGCTCGGCCTCGAATGAGAAGAAGCCGTCCCAGGCGCCGATATCGAGGACCGATCGCCCAGCGAGCGAGGCGGGCAGGTCGAGTCGCGCCAGACGGTACGGCGTGTCGTCCACGCCCTTTGTGACGAGGCCCTGGCCGAGGTCGATCGTGTGATACCAGCGAAGGCCGCCGACGCGCGACCGAAGATCGTCGCCGGGCATCCGCGCATACTACCCCGACCGCCGGCTACTGGCTTCTGAGCGCCGTGAGCGGATCCACCCGCCCGGCGCGGCGGGCCGGACCGACGCTCGCGAGAATCGCCACGATCGCAATCGTGGAGATTGTGATGGCGTAGGCCAGGACGTCGCGCGGTTCGGTCTCGTACAGCAGTTCCTGCAAGCCGCGCGAGACGGCGAGGGCGCCCGCGAGGCCGAGCGCCAGGCCAATCGCGGTGAGACGCAAGCCTTGTCTCAGGACCAGTTGGGCAAGTTGCGGCGGCGAGGCGCCCAGCGCGGCGCGGAGGCCCAGCTCGCGCCGCCGGGTCGAGACCGCGTAGTTGACGACGCCGTAGATGCCGATCGCCCCGAGCGCCAGCGCCGTCCCCGCCAGGATCGTGAGCAGCATCGCCATGTACCGCTGGTTGGCCACCGACTCTCCCGCGATCGTCCGGAGCGTCGCGACGTTCGAGACCGCAAGATCCGCGTCGACCGCGCGCACCTCGCGACGGAGGGCGGCTTCGAGCGATCCAGGTACGTCTCCCGCCGACCGAACGACGATGTTCATCAGTCCCCAGCTGTCCTGCGAATGCGGGATGTACACCTGCTTGGAGATCTCACGCTCATCGAGACTGGTGTACCGCACTTCACCGACCACCCCGACAATCTCGCGGAGCACATTCTCGTCGCGCCACGACCGGATGCGCTTGCCGAGCGGATTCTCCGTGCCGAACATCTGCGTCGCGAAGCTCTGGCTGACGATGACGACCGGCGTCGATTTGGCGCGATCGTCGAGCGTGAAGCTCCGGCCTTGCAGCACCGGCACGCCGATCGCCTGAAAGTAATCTGGCGTGATGACGTTCCACTGCGCCGAGACATCGCGGCCCACCGGCGGCTCCGGCCGGCCCTCCGCGAGGAACACGCGGCCGAGTCCGAACCCGCCGCCGCCAATCGGGACGAAGGACGTGGCTCCGGACGACTGAACGCCAGGCAGCGCCGCCAGACGATCGACGAGGTTCTGGAAAAACGCGGCGGATTCGGCCGAGGAGGCGTACCGCGTCCGCGGCAGCGTGAGCCGCGCCGTCAGCACGTGATCGACGTCCACGCCAGGATCGACGTGCTGCAGCCGCCAGAAACTGCGGATCAGGAGCGCGGCGCCGATCAGCAGCACCACCGCGCCGGCGATTTCCGCGACGACGAGCGAGTGGCGCAGCAGGCGGATGCGGCGCGAGGAACCCGCTGCCGGTGTGCCGTCCTTGAGCGCCGGTCCCGGCTGGATTCGCGAGCTGGCGATGGCCGGCAGAACGCCGGCGAGCATGACCGCGACGAGCGTCACGCCCACGGTGGCCCCGAGGACGCGCACGTTCATCCGCAGATCCTCGACGAAGGGCGTGCCGTCCGGGGCCATCGCGGCAAGGCCCTGAATCATCCAGACGGCCAGCACCCATCCGGCGGCGGCGCCCGCACCGCCAATCACCAGACATTCGACGCCAAGCTCGCGCACGAGCCGCCAGCGGCTGGCGCCGAGCGCGATTCGGACGCTCAGCTCCCGGGCGCGGCTGAGACCGCGGACGAGGCCCAGGTGGGCCAGATTCGCGCAGCCGATGAGGAGCACGGCGCCCACGGCAACGAGCAGCACCCAGAGGGCGCGTCGCGAGCTCTCCGGCACCATGAACTCGCGCATCGGCTGCAGCCGGTTCGTCCAGCCGTTGCGGGACTCGGGAAAGTCGCGCTCGAGCCGTGCCGCGATGGCGGAGAGGAGCGCATTCCCGCGTTCGAGCGTCGCCGAGTCGCGCAGTCTCGCGACGGAGTAGAAGATCAGGTTGTCGCGCCGCGTTCGCACGTCCTCGTCCACGAGCGCCGGCAGCGGCACGAACAGCGCCGCCTCCTCCGGCCAGACGACGCGCGGCGGAAGCACGCCGACGACTTCATACGGAAGGCCGGCGATGCGAATCGTCCGGCCCACGACATCAGGGGCACCGCCGAACAGCCGCCGCCAAAGCCCATTCGAGATGACGGTCACCCGCGGAGCCTTGGGCACGTGATCGGACTCCCCAAGCGTCCGCCCCGCCACCGGCGTCATCGTCAGCACGCGAAAGTAGTCGGACGACACCTGCACGGCGCGAATGCGCTCGGGCTGGCCGGCGCCCGTCAGGTCGACGGTGATCGGCCGCCAGAGCGCGACGGCTTCGAAGACGTCGGTCTCGCGGTGCCAGTCGGTGTAGTCCGCAAAGCTGACGGAGCCGGTATCGATGCCGCGCGAGCGGTTCACGCTGACCGGCACGACCAGGCGATCGGCGTGCGCGTACGGCATGGGGCGCAGCAGAATCGTGTCCACGGCCGCGAAGATGGCCGAGTTGGCGCCGATGCCGAGGGCCAGCGTCAGCAGCGTGACGAGGGTGTACCCGGGCGCGCGCCGCAGCGATTTGATCGCATACCGCACGTCCCGGCGGAGGTCGGCCACGAGCGCGGCGCCGATGCGCCTGCCGACGGGCGGATCGTTCGCCGGCGACGACCATCGATCCGCGATGAGCCCGGGCAGCGACCGGCGGGCGGTCACGAGGTCGCGCGCCAGACGCTCGCGCTCCTCGGGCAGCGCCGCGCAGGCGATCGCGAAGGCCTCGTCGGCCGGCCTGCCGTCCGCGATGGCTTCGTCGTAGAGGTCGGCGAGGTGCTGCGACAGCTCGTCCAGGATTTCCGGTTCACGTTCGAGCTCCAGCGGCGGGACGTGGGCGCGGACGACGGCGCGCCAATCGCGAGTCATAGAAATGCTTCCTTTGTTGACCGGGGGACCTCGTCCCGCCCGGCCCTGGCTTTGCTACACGGTTGAGATCCTGGCGACCCGGTCGAGCGCCGACATGAGCGACTGCCACTCGCGGCGCTGCGCGGCGAGGACCTTCCGGCCCGCCGGGGTGAGGCGGTAGTACCGGCGTCTTCGCTGGCCCGACTTCTCGATCCAGCGGCCGGCAATCCAGCCCCGGCGCTCCATGCGATAGAGCATCGGGTAGAGCGACGCGACGTGAAAGCGCAGCAGCCCGCCCGAGCTCTCATCGATCCGGCGGGCGATGTCGTACCCGTGCCGCGGCTGGTCTTCCACGACCGCGAGCACCATCAGCTCGGCGCTGCCCTTCTTGAGGTCGTTCTGCGGTCCGGCCATATATGGTCGAACAACATATTACACGATCTGGGCCCGGGCTGCCGGAGGATGGTCCAGGAGAACCTGGCGTGCTCGGCCGCGTCGCTTGCAAAGGCCCGGTGGACACGTCATATAAAAGGAGGTGCGCGAAGAGGACCTCAGCCGGATCCGAAGCTCGAATCAGCCGTTCTCCAACACGCCGGCAATCGCGCTCACGGCCTTTGCCAGGTACGAAGATCGGACGCGGGCACTTGGCGCGGGATTCAACGCGCACGTCGCCAAGCCGGTCGAGCCCAGCGAGCTCGTCATCACGGTCGACAGCTTCGCCAACCTCATCGGCGTCAGGCGCGAAGCGTAGGCGCACTCACGACGCCACCGACGAGCGGCTGGCCCGCCGGAGCACGGCCTCGGCCAGCCGTTCGATATCCTCCCACTCGTTGTAGACCTGCACCGAGATGCGCGCCCAGAGGCGATCGTGCCCGGCGTGCACCTGGATCTCGATGTGGTCTTCGAAGAGCAGGGCATCGCGCAGGCGAGCGGCGTCTTCAGACGTACGGCCGAGCGCGCTGGGCAGCGGCACGGTGGCCATGAACCCGACGCTCGCCTCGTCGATCTCGAGCGTCGTGCCCCAGCGGTCGGTCACGGTTCGTGCGGCGCGCCAGACGAGATCGTGATTGTGCCGGCGCACGTCGTCCCAGCCGAGGTCGCGGAGGAAGGCCAGGCCCTCGGGCGCCGCGAGCCACGGCGACGGATCGCGCGTGCCGACCCAGTCGAATTCGGCGGTGAAGCCGAGATCGAGGCCCCACGAAATCACCGGCGGATGGAGATCCGGCTGACGGGACGGGTGTGCCCACAGAAATCCGCAACTGCGCGGCGAGCAGGCCCATTTGTGCAGGTTCGCGGTGTACCAGTCCACGCCGAGCGCGGGGATGTCGAGCGGCAGCACGCCCGGCGCGTGCGCCCCATCGACGAGCACGAGCACGCCGCCGGCGCGGCACACGGCCGCGAGCTCGGCGAGCGGGAAGATGAGCGCGCTCTCCGAGGTGATGTGGTCGAGCACGGCGATCCGCGTGCGTGGCGTGATGGCGGCCGCGACGGCGTCCACGAGCGCTCGCGGATCGAAGGCCGGGTACGGCACCCGGACGGTGCGTACCTGCGCCTGTGTCTCACGCGCGGCGAAGGCGGCGACGCGCGCGGTGGCACCGTAGTTGTGATCCGTGATCAGCACTTCGTCGCCGGCCGCGAGCGGCAGCGATCGCATCACCGCATTCACGCCGGTCGTCGCGTTGTCGACGAACACGAGATCGTCGCCGCGCGCGCTCACGAACGACGCCACATCCGCCGCTGCCGTCCGCAGCCGCGACGGCCGGCCGGTCGGCACGCCGACCAGGCCCGACACCTCGCGGAGCAGGAAGCCCGACGGCTGCCGCTCCATCTCGTCGCGAATGGCCTGCTGCGCAGCCAGGACGCGCCGCGGCGCGACGCCGACGGTGCCGTGATTGAGATACGTCACCGACGGGTCGAGCGGCCAATCCACGAGCCGGTGCCGCCCAAACCCCTCTCCGGCCTTCATGTGCTTCACCCCTTCACTCTCTTCATGTCTTGTACCCCGAAAGGACCGTACGCAGATCGCGCCGGATCCACTCGGACAGCCGGCCCTCCCGATGCACGGCCCAGTTGAGCAGCGATCCGTTGAGCGTCGCCTGCACGGCCGACGCGAGCCGATCGGGATTGGTGCGGATCAGCTCGCCGGCGCGGATCGCGTCCTTGACGAGCGCGCGAATGCCGGCGCGCATGCCTCGCGAGCCGGCGATCGCGTGTCGATGGAAGTCCGCGTCGGCGAGATCGATGTGCAGGAACGCCAGGTTGTTGGCGACCTCGGCGGGCGAGGTGCCCATGATCTCCATGCACTCGGCCAGGCCCACGAGCGCGGAGAGCGGAGAGCGGTACCGCTCGCGCAGCGCCGGAAAGATGTAGGCGCCGCCACCGGCCGCGTCGGCCGCGGCCGCGAGGAGCAGCGCCCGCTTCGAGCCGAACCGCTGGACGAGCGCGGCGGCCGAGATGCCGGCCTCGCCCGCGACGTCGGCCAGCGTCAGCCGGCCCGGCCCGAGCCGCGCGATCGCCCGGAACGCGGCCTTGAGGATGTCCTCGTCGCTCGCCTGGCGCGGCCGCGGGCTCATGGGGCTCATTGTAAACCGTCATTAAGTTAAGGCTTGATTTATTAATGACCATTCATTTATCCTGCGGATCGGGGAGGTGCCCATGCGGCGAGTGCGCTACAGCGTGGCCATGAGTCTCGACGGCTATATCGCAGGGCCGAACGGCGAGGCCGACTGGATCGTGATGGATCCCGAGATCGGCGCGGGCTTCGCGGACTATTACAAACAGTTCGACACGTTCCTCATCGGACGCAAGACCTACACGGCCATGACGAAGCCCGGGAAGGGCGGAGGGGGAGGGGCGTTTGCCGGGTTCAAGATCATCGTGGTGTCCCGGACGCTCAACCCTCGTGACTACCCGAAAGCCACCATCATTTCGGCGGGCGTGAAGGAGGCGATCACCGCCTTGAAGCAGGAGCCGGGCAAGGACATCTGGCTCTTCGGCGGCGGCGAGCTGTTTCGGAGCCTCCTCGATCTCGGTCTCGTGGACACGGTCGAGGTGGGCGTGATCCCCGTGCTGCTCGGCGGCGGCATCCCGTTCCTGCCGCCGCCGGCCAGCCGGGCGGCACTAACGCTCGTGAGCCATCGGGCGTACCAGAAGACGGGCACGCTCTGGCTCGACTACGCCGTCACGCCTCCGCGCCGCCGAAAAAGGCGGACGTAGGCCGGCCCTTCAGGGCCGGCACGTCCGGCGGGGCTGAAGCCCCGCCCTACACGAGAGTCTCGAAACCCTCGGCGAGCAAGCTCTGCGCAACGTGCAGACGATACCGGGCCGTCGACCGCAGGTCGTCGATCGGCGCGATGTCGCGGGCGAGCGCCTGCTGCGCGTTCCGAAGCCCGGCCGCGTCCGGCGCGCTCCGGCGGAGCGCGGCTTCGGCCTGTCGCGCGCGGACGGGCGTGGGCGAAACGCTTCCGAGCGCGATGCGGACGTCGCGCACGAGGCCCGCCACCCGATCGACGTCGAGCGCCGCGGCCAGACAGACTTTCGAGATCGCCTGCGCGCGCCGGGTCCCGACTTTGCGGTAGTACTGCGTCCATCGATGCGGCCGCTTCGGCACGATGATGCGCGCGATCAGCTCGTCGGCCGCGAGATCCATCTGCTTGTAGCCCTGGTGAAACTGGTCGTAGGGGACGCGCCGGCGTCCGCGTGAGGAGATCAACTCGAGCTCCGCGTCATAGACGAGCAGCGCCGGCGGCGTATCGGCGGCGGGTGAGGCGTTGGCGATGTTCCCGCCGATCGTGCCCCGATTCTGCGTGGCCACGCCGCCAGTTTCCTCGGCGGCCCGGCAGAGAAGCGGAAAATCCTGCTGCAGCGTTGGATGCCGCAGCACATCGGTGTAGGTCGTGAGTGCGCCCATCACGACCGCGTCGGCGCGATCCTCGATGCCGCGCAGCTCAGGCAATTTCCAGAGCCCGAGATAGCGTCCTTCCGGCAGCTTGCCGGCGTCGAGCAGCACCATGAGATCGGTCCCGCCCGCGAACGGCCGCCACGGATCGGTCGACCCGAGAAGCGACAGCGCCTCGTCGAGTGTCTCGGGGACGCGAAGGTCGTAGGCCGGCAGGTAGGCTCTCACGCCGAAGACTCCAGTGCCTGCCCGCGGCGCCGGGCCTGCAGCACCGCTTCGAAGATCCGCATGTAGCCGGTGCAGCGGCAGAGATTGCCCGCGAGCCCGCTCCTGATCTCCGCCTCGGTCGGATTCGGGTGCCGCTCGAGGAGCGAGACCGCCGCCAGCACCATGCCCGGCGTGCAGATCCCGCACTGCGCGCCGCCGTGCGTGAGAAACGCCTGCTGCACCGCGTGAAGCTCGCCGGCAGCCTGCGAGAGCCCTTCGATCGTCGTGATCGACGCCGCGTCGGCTTGCAGGACCGGCAGCAGACAGCTGTTGACGAGCTCGCCGTTCAGGAGGACCGAACACGCGCCGCACTCGCCTTCGCCGCAGCCTTCTTTCGTGCCGGTGAGATGGAGATCCTGTCGCAGCACGTCGAGCAGCCGCGCCATCGGGTGCGCACGGACGACCGTGTCGCGTCCATTGACGCGCAGCCGGACCTCCACGTGAAGACTGTCAGCCATCAATCGGCGCCAGCATCTCTTCCATGAGCGCTTCGGGCGTCACCGGAATCCGGCACACCATCGTGCCTGTCACCTGCGCGATGGCGTTCGCAATCGCGGGCGCCACTCCGTCCATCGGCAGCTCGCCGATCCCCTTGGCGCCGGACGCCCCGTACGCGTACGGCCGCTCCTCGAAGAACACCTGGATGCGCGGCAGGTCCATGGACGTCGGCATGATGTAGTTGGTCATTTGCGCGTTCGCCATCCGACCGTCGCGCCACACGACGTTTTCATAGAGTGCGTAGCCAATCGCCTGCGCGACGCCGCCCTCAATCTGGCCGGTTGCGAGCACGGGATGAATGACCGTGCCGACTTCCTGTACGGCAACGAAATCGTCGACGCGCGTCTCGAACGTCGTCGTATCGACGCTGACCTCCGCAACGTAGGCGGCCCAGGCGTACGTGCCGTATGCATCGCCCTCGTATTTCTCGTCGTTCCAGTGGACGCCCGGCGGCGGCTGATAGCGGCTGCTTCGCCGAAGCGGACCATGCTCGGCGACATATCTCGCGCACGCGTCCTTGAACGTGGCCGGCGTGTAGGGCTCGCGGAGCGCGCCCTGTTCGATCAGCGCGGCCTTGACGCTCGTCGCCGCCGTTTCCACCAGCCGGCCGACCACCATGCACGTGCGCGACGCCACCGTCGGCCCGCTGTCGGGCACGGCCGCCGTATCCGGCTGCACGATCTCCACATCGTCCAGCTCCACGCCGAGAGCATCGGCGGCGAGCTGGCTGAAAATTGTGTTCGTGCCCTGGCCGATCTCGGTGCTGGCGGCGAGCACGCGCACGCGGCCCTCCGCGGTGACCTCGACGTCCACGACGGACGCGAGATGCTCCTCGCCGGATCCCGTGAACCCCGCGCCGTGCATGAACGTCGCGAAGCCCATCCCCTTTTTCACGCGGCTGTGTGGATTGCTCTCCGCGAAGCGCTTCACCTTGGCGTGATAGTCCGAGGCCGTGAGCGCACGGTCGAGCAGCTGGTCCATGTCCACCGGCTCGCGCATCACCTGCCCGACCGCGCTCGTCTGACCCTGTTTGATGAAATTGCGCCGCCTGAACTCGTCGGGCGGCAGCTCGAGCGTGGCGGCCATGATGTCCATGTGCCGCTCGAGAGCAAAGAGGCTCTGCGGCGCGCCGAACCCGCGAAAGGCGCCGTGCGGCGGCGTGGACGTGGCGACCGCGCGGGCGCGCACGCGCACGTTCGGCCAGAAGTACGGGCCGGGTGCGTGAATCGTCCCGCGAGACAGCACGACCGGTGACAGCGTGCAGTACGCGCCGCCGTCGATGATGAAGTCGATGTCCAGGGCCTGGAGACGCCCGTCGCGATCGACCGCCGTGCGAATGCAGGTTCTCGACGGGTGGCGCTTGGTCGTGGCGACCATGTCTTCGGCGCGGTCGTACACGAGTTTGACCGGGCGGCCCGCCTTTCGAGCCAGGAGCGCCGCGTGGGCGGCGATGAGCGACGGGTACTCCTCCTTGCCGCCAAATCCTCCGCCCGTTTCCATCTGCACGACGCGCACCTTGTGACCGGGCAGTCCGAACAGGGTGACGAGCGCCTTGTGCACGTAGTAGGGGCATTGCAGCGATCCTCGGACCGTGATGCCGCCGTCGGCCGTGGACTCGGCAATCACGCCCTGCGGTTCGATGTACAGCTGCTCTTGCGCGCCCGTCTCGTATTCGATGTCGAGTACGAGATGGATATCGTCCCGGTCCCGGACCGAGTCCACGTCCCCACGGGTCACCAGGAAGGATTTGAAGATGTTGTCCTGGCCCCAGACGATCGTCCCGCCTTCGAGCGCCTCGTCGATCGAATGCACGGCCGGAAGTGGATCGATGTCGATCGTGACGGCGCGCCGCGCTTTCTCGACGAGCATTTTGTCGGCGTGCGCCAGCAACACCACCGGCTCTTCCGCGTGATTGACGATCTCGTCGGCCAGACACGGCTGGTCGTCCATGATGAGGACGACGCGATTCGGCGCCGGCACGTCGCGCGCCGTGACGATGGTGAACTCGTCCCAGGGTAGACCGTCCCCGAAGTGGATGCCCCGAATGTGGCCACGCGGCACCGGGCTTCTGACCGTCACGCCGTGCAGCATGCCCGGCAGCGTCACGTCATCGACGTACAGCGCCTGACCGGTGACCTTGGCGCGGCCTTCCTTGCGGGGGACGGACTGCCCGACGAGACGCGGCATGTCAGGGCTCATGAAGGACGTGAAGGAGGTGAAGAACATGAAGCGAACGGCCGAGTGCCAGCGACGCGCAACCGGCCCCCTTCATGTCCTTCACCCCTTCATGCCCTTCATGTTTAGAACACGAACTTCACCGCCAGCTGCACCTGTCGCGGATCCCCGACGCCCGTCCGGAGGAAGCCGGAGAAGTCGAACAGCGCCGGCGTCGTCAACGGGTTGATGTTGTTCGTGTTGTTGAAGGTATTGAACATCTCCACGGTCGGGATGATTTCGTAATGCGTGCCGACCTTGAACGACCGCATCAGGCGCCAGTCGAGGCTGAAGAACTCTGTGTCCTTGCGCAGGCCGTTGCGCCCGCGATCGTCGCCGTTCAGGACGCGGGGAAAGGCCGTAATCGGCTGCGGCGACCGGTACTGCGCGCGGATGTTGACCACGACCGCGGCCGGGAGCTCGAAGAACCCGAAGAAATTGAACTTGTGCCGGATGTCCCGGTCCGACAGCGCGTAGTCCTTCTCGAGATCGAAGAAGTTGAAGCTGCGGTCCGTGAACGGATCGCGTTCGTTGCTGTCGTCGTCTTCGTCCTTGGCCAGCACGTAGTTGGCCTCGAGCTGGTACTTGTTCGAGAACCGTTTCCGGACGCCGAGCGTCAGGCCGCGGTAGAGTGACCGGCCGAGGCTGGTCGCGACCATCACTTCACCCAATCGCGGCGAGAACGGCGCGACGTTGTACCGGTACACGTTCCCGGTCTGGTCGCAGCACACCGGATCCGATCGGTTGTAGTTGAGGAACCGCGAGAGGTTCGTGCCCTTCGTCCAGATGAAATCGACGTACGCCGCCACGTCCGGCATGACTTCCTGCTCGTACGAGACGTTAACCGAGTAGATGCGCGGGTTCTCGTAGTCGCGATGGAACACACGGACGCCAGAGAAATCCGGGAACGCTCCGTCCGGCAGCGGCGACGGCGTGATGATGCCGGGCCAGGTCGGCGTCGGCGCTCCGAACTGACGATGCAACCCGCTGTCAACATAAATGGACTGCTGTTGCACGCCGTTGGTCGTGACCGAGCCGACCTGCGTCAGCATGTTCTGCCGGGCGGAGAACACGCCGAAGTTCGCGCGCACGACCGACTTGCCGTCGCGCTTGACGTCCCAGGCGACGCCGGCGCGCGGCTGCCACATCTTCGTTTGATTCGGAATCGTGCCGTCGCTCGGGAACGTCGGATCGTTCAGGAACAGCGCGTACGCCGTTGTGGTCGGATCCACGGTCTCCGGCATGATTTGGGCGTCCCAGCGCAAACCGTAGTTCACCGTCAGACCCGCCCGCACCTGCCACTGGTCCTGGATGAAGAGGCCATATTCCTCGTTCGAGATCGTCGAGGCGCCGGTGGCGTCCGTCGCCGGGCCGGCCCGTCCCGCCGATTGCAGATAGAAGAGCAGCGGGCCGCCCGTCGGCGTCAATCCCGCCGGGCACGCGGTCGGCGCCGTCACGAACACGCCGCCCGTGCAGCCGATCGTCGAGGGGCCGAATCCGCCCGGCGCAGCCGGCGAGGCGTAGCGGAGGAAGCCGGTGACGCTGTCGAACAGATAGCGGCCCGTGAAGAAGCCGCGGAAGATCTGATCGTTCAGGGTATGGATCCACTCGCCGCCGACCTTGATTGTGTGGCCGCCGGTAATCCACGACACGTTGTCCTTGATCTGCGTTCGCCAGATCACCTCGTCCACGTTCGGCTGCAGGAAGTACGGATTCCCGAAGCGAAACGACGGCGCGAAGCCCATGCCGGTGTCGGCGGCCAGATTGGAATCGACGGCGCGTCGCGGCCGTGCCTCACGCGAATACGTGAAGTGAAACTCGTTCAGGCGGGTGGACGACAGCGTCGTGAACCAGTTCGCATTAAGCACGTTGATGCGGGCCGGGTCGCCTTCGATACCGTTGGCCGAGGCCCCGTAGGTGGCCACGTCGAATGTCTCGTTCTCCTTGCGCGAGTGGTTGAAGTTGTAGGAGAGCGCCAGCCGGTTGTTCGCGTTCACCGTGACGTCGTTCTTGAGAAGCAGCGCCACGGTCTTGATCGGGTGCGCCACTGGCAGGCTCTCGTCCTGGCCGAGCCGCGTCTGGAAGAACGCGAGGAGCGCGCGCCGCTGACACTCGCCACTGTCGTTGATCAGCGCTTCGTTGGCCCCGATCGTCGGGTTCGTGATCGAGCACGGCGTCCCGACCGGTTGGCCGATGTTGAGCCTCGTGAAATCGCCGATGATCCCTTCGAGCGCGGCGAAATAGAAGGCCTTGTCGCGCTTGACTGGTCCGCCGATCGTTCCGCCGAACTGCTCGCGATGGAAGTCCTGGAGCGAGCTGCCATCGGACAACTCGCCGGTGAGCGCCTCGAGCCGCTGAAAGTGAAACAGGCTGCCGCGCACGTTGTTCGTGCCGGATTTCGTCACGACGTTGACGACGCCTCCGGCGGTGCGCCCGAATTCCGCGGGCGCGCCCGTCGCGATGACCTGGAACTCCTTGACCGCGTCGAGCGTGATGTCGATGGGGGCGCGCTGACCGCCGGCCTGCTCGCCGAAGAACCCGTTGTTGTAGTCGCCGCCGTCGAGGCTGATGTTGTTGAAGATGCCGCGCTGACCGGCAAACGAGATCTCGTCGCCGTCGGGGCCCTGCACCACGCTCACCCCGGCGGTCAGCGTCAGCAGGTCCTCGAATTTGCGGCCGAGAATCGGCAGCGTGGCCACGACGCGTTCGTCGAGTGTCGAGGCGACGCCGCTGCGGGTGGTCTCGACGACCGGTGTGCCGGTGACGGTCAGGGTCTCCTGGACGGTCGAGACCTTGAGCTGTGGTGACAGGTTCACGGCCTGGCCGACCGTCAGTACGACACCTTCCTGGACGAGAGTCGCAAAGCCCTGGAGGCGGAACGTCACGGTGTACCGGCCCGGCTGGAGTTGGAGCACCACGAACCGGCCGTTGGTGTCCGTCACGCGACTTTCGGTGATGTTCGTTTCGATGTTCTTCACTTCAACCGCTACACCAGCCAGCACAGCACCGGTCGCGTCGGTCACGGTGCCCTGAATGACACCGGTCGTAATCTGGATCTGGGCGAAGGCAGGGCTGGCAAGAACCAAACTAGCGATCACGATCGCCACGGTGCGCCGACGCATGGGGGACCTCCCTGGAAAAGCAACACTCTTATTACCATGAGCGAGAACAAGTGGCGCAGCTTGATTTGACGATCGACTCACGCGAACACGTCGCGGCTGAATGCGCCAGACGATTCGAGCGCGTCGCCGCGGTGGCCATCGCCGCGCGCGGACACTTCAGCTGTGCGCTTCCGGGCGGTTCCGTGGCCGAGGTGTGTTTCCCCGCACTCGCCGGCGCGGCCGTCGACTGGTCACGGACGCACTTCTTCTTCGGCGACGAGCGTGCCGTCCCTCCATCGGATCCGCAATCCAACTACGGCCTCGCCTGGCGGCTCTGGCTCGGCCACCTCAACGAGGGCCTCATTCATCGAATGCCCGCCGATCTGGCCGACATCGACAGCGCGGCAGCCAGATACGAGGCCGCGTTGCGACGGACGCTCGGCGATACGCCACGGCTCGATCTGGTCCTGCTCGGCGTTGGCACAGACGGTCACGTCTGCTCGCTCTTTCCGGGACACCCGGCTCTCGACGAACGCGAACGTCTGGTGGTCGCGGTGACCGACGCGCCCAAGCCGCCCCCACGCAGATTGACACTGACGCTGCCGGCCCTGGCGGCCGCGCGGGCGCTGGTCGTGTGCGCGTTCGGTCAGGACAAAGCCGCAGCCCTGAGGGATGCGATCGAAGGCCGGGCTTCGGGATCCGCACGACCCTCGCCGCTCGCGCTGGCGACGCGCGAGCATCCCCACGTCGCCTGGCTGCTGGACCCGGACGCGGCGTCGCTGATTAGGCGGCCATGACGGGACACTGCCAGCCGCCGATCGATTCCGTAAGCTGATCGGCGGCGGCCGGACCCCAGGTTCCAGGCTCGTACTCGATCAGGGGCGTGTCCGTCCCGAGAATCGGATCGACGATCGCCCACGCGGCTTCGACGACGTCCTCGCGCGCGAAGAGAGAAGAGTCGCCCTCCATCGCGTCGCCGATGAGCCGTTCGTACGCTTCCATCTCGTCGCCGTGTGGATGGTGCACGAACGACAGCTCGGTCTCCTCACCAACCATCTCCTCGCCGGGTCGCTTGACACGCGCGCCAAACGCGATCGTCACGTCTGGACTGAGCCGGAAGCGCACGTAGTTGCCTTTGCCGGGCGCCAGCTTCACGAGCGGCGGCCGCTTCAAATCGACGACCACTTCGGTCGTCGTGACGGGCAGGCATTTGCCGGCGCGGAGGAAGAACGGCACGCCCTCCCACCGCCACGAGTCGATCGCGAGCCGTACCGCCGCGTAGGTTTCAACGCGGGAATCGGGTGCGACGCCGGTCTCCTGACGATAGCCGCGGTATTGACCGCGTAAGAGGCTCGCCCGATCGAGCGGTCGAATCGTGCGGAAGAGCTTGACCTGTTCATCGCGGATCGATTCGGCATATCCGAGCACGGGCGGCTCCATCGCCAGAAAGCCGAGAATCTGGAGCATGTGGTTCTGGATGACGTCGCGAATCGCGCCCGCTTCCTCGTAGAAGCGTCCGCGGCCGGCGACGCCGAAGTTCTCCGACATCGTGATCTGCACGCTGTCCACGTAGTTGCGGTTCCAGATCGGCTCGAGAAACGTGTTCGCGAACCTGAAGAACAGGATGTTCTGGACCGGCTCCTTGCCGAGGTAGTGATCGATGCGGAAGATCGCCGACTCGTCGAACACGCCGTGGAGGGTCTTGTTGAGCGCGCGCGCCGATGCCAGGTCGCGTCCGAACGGCTTCTCGACGACCACCCGGGCCCCAGTGGCGCAGCCGGTTCGGCCGAGCGACTCGACGACGACCGGGAACAGGCTTGGTGGAATCGCGAGGTAGTGGAGCGGGTGCGCTGCGTTTCCGAGGGTGTCATGCACCTTGACGAACGTCGCCGGGTCCTTGTAATCGCCCTTGACGAAACGCATCAGGCTGATCAGCTTCGGGAACGCCTCTGGATCCGCGCCGCCGCCATGCTCCTCGACGCTCGCGCGCACGCGTTCGCGGAGCTGCTCGAGGCTGCCGTCTCGCGCGACACCAATGACCGGCACATCGAGACGTCCTCGCCGGATCATCGCCTGCAGCGCCGGGAAGATCTTCTTGAACGCGAGATCGCCGGTGACGCCGAGAACCACGAACGCGTCGGATCGGTCGGCCATGTGGCTACTTCTTCTCCACGTGCCCGCCGAAGGCGAGACGCATCGCGGAAAGCAGCCGGTTTTGAAAGTCGGCCTGGCCGCGCGAGCTGAACCGCGCGAAAAGCGAGGCGGCCAGCACATCGACCGGCACGCCCTCGTCGATCGCGGCCTCGATCGTCCACCGGCCTTCACCCGAGTCCGACACGCGTCCGCCGAACCCCTCGAGGTTCGGCCGCTCGTGCAGCGCGCTCGCGGTGAGGTCGAGGAGCCACGACGCAATGACGCTCCCGCGGCGCCAGACTTCCGCGATCTCCGTCAGGTTGAAGTCGTACTGGTAGTACTCGGGATGCCGCAGCGGCGTGGTCTCGGCATCGGCGTCGCGCTTGCCCGCCGCAGCTTCAGCGGAGGCGGGCGCGCCGGCGTTGGCGTGCTTCAGCACGTTGAACCCTTCCGCGTACGCGGCCATGAGCCCGTACTCGATGCCGTTGTGCACCATCTTGACGAAGTGACCGGCGCCGCTCGGGCCGCAATGCAGGTACCCGCGCTCGGCCGTGCTCGTCATCGGGGCGTCCGGCGCGGTCCGCGCGATCGATCCAGGATCGGGGGCGAGCGTGGCGAAGATCGGATCGAGGTGACGAACGATGTCCGTCTCGCCGCCGATCATCAGGCAATAGCCGCGCTCGAGTCCCCACACGCCGCCGCTCGTGCCGCAGTCCACGTAGTGCAGGCCCTTGGGCGCCAACCGCTTGGCCCGATCCACGTCGTCCCGGTAATGGGTGTTGCCGCCGTCGATGATGATGTCGCCCGTGTCCAGCCGCGGTTCGAGGTCGGCGAGCGCCGCGTCGACGACGGCGGCCGGCACCATGAGCCAGATCGCGCGCGGCCTGGTCAGCGCGCTCACGAACGCGTCGAGTGACGGGGTGCCGGACGCGCCCTCACCAGCGAGCGTGCGCACCGCGTCGGCGGATCGATCGAAGACGACGCAGTCATGGCCGCCGCGCATGAGCCGGCGCACCATGTTGCCGCCCATCCGCCCGAGGCCGATCATGCCGAGTTGCATGTGATGTTTCTCGTGTAGGCCGGCCCTTCAGGGCCGGCGGACCGGCGGGGCTGAAGCCCCACCCTACAGCTGTCAGAACGTGACCTGCACGCGCCGGCCGGAGTACGTCACGTCTTTCGCCGTGCCTTCCGGCATCAGCACGACTCGGAACCGCCGCACGGCGGCGAGGTTCGTGGCGCCGCGTGGCGCGCCCGGTTCGATCGTGAGCTGTCGGGCGGCGTCGTCCCAGGTCAGCCGGGTCCAGCTGCCGGTCCGCTTCAGGTATTCCTGGCTGATGTCGTCATCTTCGTACAGCGTGTATCCGCCGTTCGCTCCACGGTACACCTTGAGTGTCGTCGGTTCGTTGACGGGCTGGCTGGTGTACTGCCGCACGGGATCGACGGGGATGATCGCACCGGTCCGCACGTAGATGGGCATCGTGGCGAGATCAACCTTGCGGATGAGCTCCTGGCCGCCCTTCAAGCGTAGATTGGTCCACCAGTCGTACCAATCATCGCCCTCCGGCAGATAGACCGCACGCGCGGCTGCGCCCTTTTCGAACACCGGCGCGATCAGCAGATCGCGCCCCCACATGAACTGATTGCCGATGCCGCGGGCGCGAACGTCGTCGGGATAATGCAGCCACATCGCGCGCATCAGCGGCAAACCGGACTCGCGCGCCTCCCAGGCGAGCGTGTAGGTATAGGGCAGCAGCTGATACCGGAGCTCGGCGTACTTCTTCGCGATTGGCTCGATCGCCGGATTGTTCAACTCTGACGGGAGAATGTTGCGCGGATCGTCTGGCTTGATCGGTGCGTTGTTATTGCCATACTCACGCGGGCCGACGTCGCTGAGGCCCCAGCCCCACGGCAGCCGCGTGTGCCACACCCGCCCATGTGATCGAAACGATCCGCAGAACGCCGCGAACTGATACCAGCGCGCGTAGAGCTCGCCGGTCAACTCGCTGTTGGGATAGAAGCCGCCGATGTCGGAGCCCCAGTACGGCCCGATGCTGAGCGAGTAGTTGAGACCGACGGCAATCTGCGCCTCCAGCGTCTTCCACGACGAGTCGGTATCGCCGGACCAGACCCAGCCGCCCCACTGCGCGATGCCCGGATAGCCGTTGCGCTGCAAGCTCCACGGCCGGACGTTCGGCGTGGTCGACAGCATGCCTTGGTAGTAGAGCTGGAAGCGCTTGATGCGCTCGAACAGGTTGAACCAGTCGCCCTCGTCGGGCCAGAACGCGTCGATGCCAGCCTTCACGAGGCCGATGTGTTGCTGCCAGTAGGTCTCGATGTGCGAGTTGTCTGCCGTCTCGCCGGGCCGTGCCGGAATCGTTCCGTGCAGCGTCGGCAGGCGGTCCCGATCCCACGGGACCATGTGCACGATGACTTTCACGTTCCGCGCGTGCATGTCCGCGAGGACGGTCTTCGGATCGCGTTTGAACACGTCCGGATTGAAGTCGAACGACGGCTGTCTCGTGTTCCAGCCTCGCGGGGCGAAGCCCGTGCCGAGATAGATGACCGCGTCGAGCGGAATCTGCTTGGACCGGAACGTGTCGACGATGCCGAGAATCTGCTGGTCGTCCTCGAGCGTACGGTGCGACTGCATGTAGCCGAGCGCCCACTTCGGCGGCATCACCGCGGGCCCCGTGATCGTCGAGAAGTCCTTGAGCGCGGCGGTTGGGTCGCGCGCGTCGACGACGAACACGTCGTAGAGGCCGGGGACGATCCTGTCGATCGGCGGCAGACCCTTTCCGAGTGCCTGCTGCTGATTCCGCTCGTTCTGCGGTACCTGATCGGCCGGCGTCGGCTTCCATGGCAGGAACACGCCGCGGTCCTTGTTCTGGAGATCGACCTGCACCCACGGCGTCGCGACGAAGAGGGCCCATCCCGCCGTGCCGAGCAGCATCGCGACCGGATTGCGCGAGCCGTACATGTCGGCCTGCCAGCGCGGCTCCATCGTGTCGAGCTTGCCGCGGCGATCGAATTGCGGCGGATCCGCGCGCCACGGCCGCCCCTGCTGCGGCCGCGGGCCGCCTTCGCCCATGCCGAGCACCGGATGTTCGTCGAGCCTGAAGGACAGCCGGCCATCGGATTCGAAGACCAGTTCCTGCACGGGTTGTCCGCGGCGGTTTCTCACGCTCACTGTCAGCGGGCTCGAACGCACGTCGACGGTCAGCCCGCCGATCGTCCGCCGGACAGGCGTCGTGATGTCACGGAGGCTCACCGCCGGAGCGGGATACGTCCGCTCGGCGACCGCCGGCGTGGCGGGGAAGTCGGCCTTGAACGTCAGCGGCTTCAGCGTGACGCGAATCGCGTGATCGCCCGCGGCACGGATGTCGAGCTGCGCCGGTTGTCCCGCGGCCGCGATTTGAAATGGTTGAGCCGCCGTCGCGCCGGAGAGGAGGACGACGATCAACGCGAGAGATCCAGATGTGAGTGTCTGAGTCATCTGTGTGCGGGCCAGTCCTGCCGGTATCATACGAGACGCGGTCCACTTGTCGCAGAATAGCTGGAGGGCAGCATCCATGCCGATCCGATTCGTGCGAGTCGCGGCGTTCCTGCTACTCGGCGGAGTGCTGCTGTCTGCGCAGGAACCCCAGCAGCCGGTCTTCCGCAGCCGTGTCTCACCGGCCGAGCAACAGGAAGTACGGCTCGGCTTCCACGCGCCACTCCGCGCCGGCTCTCTGGACGACGAAACCCATCTCGGTGGGACCGAACAACCCGACAAGGACCTGGCGGTCGGGCGCGGCGACGCCTTCGACGACACGTCCGGACGGCATCGCGACGAACTCGCCGGGGCCGATCGGCACGAGTGGCATCTCCACCACGGACGCCTCGAGCACGCCTGACGGCTCGCGATAGCTCGGCGCCCCGGTCCACAGCACGTCCGCCTTGCCTGCGACGAAGCGGGCGGCGGCCGTCTTGTTTAGCGCGAGCATCGCGAGGAGCAGATTCTTGATCGCGTTAGTCCGGACTCTCGCGCAGTGGCTCGTCGCCCGTGAGCTGGGTCATCGCAATCCACCAGCGAAGATCGACCTTCCACCCGTCGGCCTGTTTGACCAGGCTGACCATCATCGGCGATCCCTGGTGCGACGCCCGGTAGCGAACGGTTGTGCCGGTAGCATGTTCGCCGCGCGCGTCCGGGGCGGTCTCTTTACCGTTGAGCTGGAACGGGCGCTGGAGCCGGATCTGAACCGATCCCGGGTCGTCGCTCAACGACTTCAGTCGATCGTCGTTGCGTTTGGCTCCGGCGGTGAGCCGCGATCGCTGCGGGTGCGGCAACGTGAGGCGCTCGAACGCGGCGACGTCGCCTGCATACAGCGCGCGAAACAACGCCACGATCGCGGCCTCGGGAGTGCCTTCGTTGTGCTGCGAGGCCAGAAGTGGTGCCGAGCAGAAGGACGCCACCGCGAGGCAGGTGAATGCTCTCAACAGATCTCTCATGGCCATCACGAATCCTGCGGCGCGACGTGGCGCCGATCTCAGAACGCTCGAATCGCGCGCACGCGACGCGGAAAGTCCTTGTCGTCGCCGTGCAGGCGTCCGAGATCGGCGAAGTCGACATGCGCCGCCATGTCCGCGGTGTTCTGCGACGAGGTCCAGTAGGTGAAGTTGTCGGTGAGGCCGGTGTCCTGGAAATGCGCTGCGCCTGTGGTTCTCAGATTTCGGTACATCAGCGCCAGCTCGTCCCGCGAGGGCAGGAACCAGCCGCGCACGCCATTTAACGTCAAATTGGCGCAGAGATGCGCCGCCGTGCCGGGTTCGGCGCAGGCGGCCAGCATGTCGGCGGTGTTCTGTTTGCCGGTCCCCACGGCGGTGCCGCGAGCTCCGGCGATCAACTGACGGAAGCAGCCCCACCTGGCGCCGGCGCTCTGATCGAACGGCGCCGCTTCGAGATACCGCCAGCCGTCCTTCGCGTGGTTCGGGTTGTCGTAGAAGATGAATCCGCCCGCCGGACCGACGTCCCCCATCGCGTACTCGACCGTGGAGAGCCACACGGCCATTTCGCCGGGTCCCCGGTTGGCCCACACGTAGTACGGAATCATCTTGACGGGTCGCTCCGGCAGCGACGGACGCGTGAGCCGCCGCGCTTCCGACTGAATCACCGTCACGCCGCCGAACAGGTTCTTGTCGACGGACGGCGTGAGCGGGCTCCTCGCATCGACGCGGAGGTCGAGCGCCTTGCCGTCTTCGACTTCTGGCCACTCCGCGCAGTACACGATCGGACCTCGCTCGATCGCCACGCGTCCGCGATTTTCTTTGACACGCCGGTCGGCGACAACTCGCCGGACTTCGATAGGGAAGTTCACCTCGATGACGTCGCCGGTGTTCCACTGCCGCTCGACTGTGACGTAGCCCATGCGATCGGGCACAACGGACACGCGCCTGCCGTTGACCGACACGGTCGGCGTGCTCGCGGATTTTTCCGCATAGGCGTACAAGCCGCCGGGTACGGGCTGGTTGCGCGTCCAGCCCGGCATCCTGAGTTTGATCGGCGCGCTGATCCTGTCCGCCGAAGCCATGGTGATCGACGACTTGCCGCCCCAGGGCATCTCGCTCTGGACCGACAGCGCGAGCGCCTTGCCGCCTGCCGTGAACCTGGTCTCGCTCGAGACGTACAGATTGACGTAGATCGCGCCTTTCGGATCCTGCGCGTAGATGTAGCCGGGCATCGACGCCAGGAACCGCACGAGGTTGGGCGGGCAGCACTCGAGCGACGCGCGTTCCCATCGCAGGTCGCGACCATCGCCGGCGCTCGCGAGGCGGTTCACATAGAAGAACCGGTTGCCGGACGCCGACACGCCGTCAATGGCGTTGTTATACATGCCGCGTTCCAGGACGTCGATGTATCTGGCGTCGCCCGTCGCCAGAAACAGCCGGTGGTTCAGCGTCACGAACATCAGGACCGCGCATGTCTCGGCGTACGCATCGATGTTCGGCAGCGAGTACGGATCGCCGAAGCCTTCGTTGCCGGTCGTGCCGACCCCGCCCGTGATGTACATCTTTCGCTCGACCGCATCGGTCCACATCCGGTGCGCCGCGTTGAAGTACTCCTTCAGGCCCGTGAGCACGCCGACGTCGGCGAGCGAGACCATCAATGTCACGCAGTTGACCGCGTGCCCGACCGCTTCGGTCTGCTCGAGCACCGGCTTGTACGACTGATTGTGGCGGCTGCGGTTCACGGAGTTGTCGAGCCCGCGGATGTCGAGGTAGTGCTTGGCAAGATCGAGGTGTTTTCGGTCCTGCGTCACTCGATAGAGCTGGATGCAGTTGGTCGCGTCGCGCTCGCCGCCGGAAAATGGCGGATTGTTGGTCTTGAAGTTGGTGTAGAGCGCCTCGGCCGCCTTGATCGCGTTGTCGAGCAGATCGCGTTTGCCCGTGACCTGGAAGTACGTGGCGGCGATCTCGAAGCCGCGGTTGCCTGAGTCGGGGGCCTGACTCATCGCACGGATCCGGGCGTCCACCTGCGCCTGCAACGCGGGATTTGGATGCGTGGCGAGCGAGAGAATCGACGCTTCCAGCACGCCGCCGCCCAAGCCGCGTCCGCCTTCCGAGAGCTTCCGCACCTCGAACGGAATGGTCACCTCGGCGTTCAGCGCGACCTTCGGCTTCCAGAAATCGTCCTTGAGCGTGACGTCCGAGTAACGCTTTGGCTGGATGGGGTAGTCGGCGACCGGCCGGTAGGATGCTGTCGAGATCCTGACGTCGGATGGTTTGGGCGTCTGAGCGGAGCCGCCCCTACCGATTCTGGTGGCCGCCAGGGCGCCCGCGGCCATCGAGCCTGTCTTCAGGAACTCACGACGAAGGATTCGGCGACTCATACGTCCTGCTCCCGCCAAGAGCATGAACCACGAAGGACACGAAGGACACGAAGAAAGATCTGTCAAAGATCTCTGGGCGCGCGGACACCCGCCAGGTCAGCGCTCTCCTTCGTGCGCTTCGTGTCCTTCGTGGTTCAAGCTCCTGGCAAATGATGTTGGCAAGCGCTGGAACTTGGAATCGGTTCACGACGCGCGATCCTTTCTCGCGATTCGTCCGTTCACCCGAATCCACCCGACCTGCCCATCCGCCTCGCGCACGAACTCGTATGGACTTCCGGTGTACGCCCCCGCGATCGCGTACGCGACGTCCTTGCCGTAGAACTCGAGCGTGGTGCCCGTCTGGGCGTTGCCGCTCCCGGCCACGAGCTTGCCGGCGTCCACGCGCACGGTGACGGTCCCGCTTGGCGGCCGGCGATAGGTGCCGACGTATTCGTCGAGGCTCGGCTGCGTCGCGAGCGCCTTCGAGTGGAACGTCATCGCCTCGTTCACACCCCGATGGCCGATCGGCTGGTTCGGTGCGAGTGCCACGTTTTCATAGCGCTTCAGAATCGCATGCTCGACGTCCTGCACGAGCCGCCAGCCGTCGGTGTGATTGGTGAGGATCGTGAACGCCAGATTCCGCGCGGGCACCAGTTGAATCAGCAGGCAGTGTCCATTCAGCGTGCCGCCGTGCGCGGCCGTGAGCACTCCGCCGTGCCGGCGAAGATGCCAGCCGACGCCCATCTCGTCATCGGTGCTGTTCTTTCGAAGCTGCGGCGCCTGCATCTCCTGCAGCAGTGCCTTCGGCAGAAACGGCTTGCCGTCGGCGCCCGCGCCGTCGCTCAAGTGAGACCTGGCGTACCGGAGCAGATCATTGATCGTCGTCATCACGCCGCCAGCCGTCGTGCCCGACGTCGTCTGGAACGGCCGGATGACCTGCGTGCGGCCACCCTGCTCGCGATGTCCGAGCGTCGTCCGATAGGTGATGGTGTCGGTGACGCGGGTGAACGAGCGCGTCATGCCGATCGGCGTGAAGACGAGCTCCCGCAACGCGTCGTGGATATTCCGGCCGGTGACGACCTCGATCACGCGTCCGGCGAGCGAAAACCCCGCGTTGTTGTAGCTCCAGACGGATCCTGCCGGCGCGAGCTGCGGCAATTCGCGCAGGATCGTCGTCGCGAAGTGGGCGAGCGCCTCGGCGCCGCGGTCCTCGGTTGAGAGTTGTCCTTCCCAGCCAGGAGTGTGAGTGAGGAGGTGCCAGAAGCTGACCTCGCGGCTCGTCTTCTCGTCCAGCACGCGGAAATCCGGCAGATATTTCTGGATCGGCGTCTTGAGCTCCACGCGGCCCTGCTCGATCAGCTTCATCACGGCGGTCGCCGTGACAGTCTTCGAGATCGATGCGATCGTGAAGATCGTGTCGGGGGTGACTGGCTGTGGGTCATCGGTGTTGGTCACACCGAAGCCGCGCACGATCGTCTGGCCGTCCTTCAGAATGCCCAGCCCCGCGCCGGGCACGCGATACTCGGCCATCTTCGCCGCGACGAGCGCCGCGATGTCATCGAACCGGGTGTCGGATTGCGGGCGGGCGGCCGCGCGCAGACGCGCTGGCCGAAGGGCGGCCGCTGCGCCCGACAGCAGCAGGAATTCTCGGCGCTTCATCGCACTACCCCCTGTCGGACTGTGCGGTTCACGCGCTTAGCTTAGTCCCGCGGCGGGGCGAAGGCGATTCCGAAGGCTCCAAGGCGAGCACAAGAGCGATCGGAGTTGATGAAGCCATGTCTCGGTTGAGCCAGCCGGATCCTGCAGAGACCAGGCGTACATCAACAACACTCGAACATTGAGCAACTGCTCGACGTCATCATCCAAGATCGTTGCCCACGGACGACCGCGGCGGTACCCAGCACGGATCGCCGACAGGTGCGCGCCTGGATTCGCGGCAGGACGCGCATCGTCGTCCAGCATCATTCGCGCGAGGTCGTACGGCGCCCAGGCGATCGTCGGCTCGTCGAAGTCGAGGAGGACGACGCGGCCGTCGGACACCAGTACGTTTTCAGGGCGGACGTCGCCGTGCGTGATCTGCGTCGGCTCGGGCGCCCGCTCCAAATACATCGAACCTTGCGCGTATCGCTCGCGGAGCAGCGGATCGTTCTTGATGACGGGTTCGATCTGGTTCCAGAGATCGCCGAGCGTCGGCAGCTCCCCGGCGATCGTTCCCAGCCGTGTGGCGACAGGCGAGGGCGTGTAGCTCCTGCTCGCGGCATGCAGCAGGCCGACTGCTTGGGCCCACATGGTCACGTCAGAGGGGTTGGAGAAAACCACTGGCCGGCCCGGAATTCCGCGCGTTGCGGTCGCGACGTACGTCTCATCGCCACTCGACACCGCTTCGACCCAGAAGCCGTCAAGGGACATCAGCGGCTCGGCAACCGGCGCGCCAGCTTTATGAAAAAGATGACACTGCCAATTGACGGCGCCGGCGACAAGAGCGAACGGCCGTACAGTCAGCGTCGCGACGCGCAAAAAAATGGTCCCGGGGTCTGATTCGAGACAAAACACAGATTTACTGCTGTCTCCAGAGACAAACCTTGCATCGCCATCCGGATGCCATCGGTGGGCAAGCATCGTCGCGGCAGCATCCAATGGACCGTGAGAAGCCTTTGAATTCACTAGCCAGGACCGTGGCGTTCATTCTGCCGAGAACGAACAAAGAAGAGTAGGATTCGATCGGCTAGGGTGTCATGACAGGCCGGTTCGGTCTCAGCCTCGGTCTCGTCGTCTCCGCGCTGTCACTTACCGCTCAGATTCCGGCGCTCCCCGCCGCCAGCCCTCCACCCACGAATTCGGCGCTCATCACGGGTCGTGTCCTCGACGCCAACGGATCGCCGGCAGGTGCCGTAGTTGTCGCGCTGTCCGGACGTGGGCAGCCGCAAGCGCAAAGCTCGCGCGTCCTCACTGATGCGGAAGGCCGCTTTTTCTTCAGCGAGCTCGCGGCAGGGAACTACTCCCTGACGGCCACGAAGGCCGGGTGGATTCCGGGCGCGTTCGGTCGTAACCGTCCCGGCGGCACCTCCTTGACCGTCGACCTGACCGATGGCGAGCGACGAGGCGATATCACGATCGCGATCTGGCGATACGCCGTCGTCTCGGGCCGCGTCACGGACGATGCGGGCGACCCGATGGTCGACGCGGACGTGCGTGCGTTCCAGCAGGCGTTCTACGCGGGCCGCCGTCACATGACGTTTGCCGCCAGGGCGCGCACCGATGACCGCGGCATGTTCCGGTTCGCGAGCCTGTTGCCCGGCGAATACGTGATCGTCGTGCCAGCCACGGTGACCACCGAGCCTGCAGGGTTTGCGGGCGCGATCCGCGCGGCCGGAGAGACGCCGCGCCCGTATCTGCAGACGATGACGGCCGTGGGCACCGCGCCGATGTTGTTCGATCGCGCCGAGACGCCGTCGGCAACCGATCGCCTGGTGTCGTCGATTCTCGCCATGCCCGCGCCGCCGGGGTCCGGTGATGGCGCATGGATGACGTACCCAACCACGTTCTATCCTTCGGTAACGACGTTCGGATCGGCCGCAACGGTGCGCGCTGACTCGGGTGCCGAACGATCCGGCGTCGACGTGACGCTGCGTCTCACGCCCACCTATCAGGTGTCGGGAACATTGATGGGACCCGACGGTGCTGCGGCTTATCACGCCGTGCACTTACTGGCGTCAGACTCGGCCGACGTTCCGCTCGTCGACGCCGCGACTCCGAGCTATCGGGCACGCTCAGCCTGCCCGGCGGTCAACCGGCGACGGATTATTTCGTCATCGCGGTGCCAGCCGAACGCGAGTATTGGAGCGAACTGTCCCGACGGATTGCGAGCGTCCGGCCGGACGTGCACGGCCGGTACGCGTTCCGCACGCTCCCCGCCGGTGACTATCTCATCGCCGTCACGACGGATCTGATCCTGCGGGATCTCAGCGAAGTCTCCGCACTCGAACAACTGGCGGCGCAAGCGACGCCGGTTTCCTTGACGCTCGGCGAGTCGCGCACCTTCGACATTCGAGTGCGAGGCGGCGGGTAACCTTCGGGTCTAGCGCATCCCGACGAGCCCGCGGATCGTCTTCAGGATCCGTTCCGGATCGAATCCGGTGCCCTGCCGGAACACGGTCGTGATGTTGCGGATGTCCGCTGGGCGCTTCGTCAAGTCGCCCTTGATGACCAGGACGTCGGCCTGCTTGCCCGGAGCGATGGTCCCGACGCGGCCGTCGATCCCCAGGACCCTTGCGCCGTTGGCCGTCATGATCTGCACGGCCTGCTCGGCGGTGAATCCTGCCTCGACCAGTAGCTCGAAGTTTCGCTGGTCGCCGTAGCCGGCGACGTCGCTGAGGCAGCAGGGATCGGAACCTGCCGCGAGCAAGCCGCCGGCGGCGACGAACCGACGCTCGAATTGCATCGCCTTCTTGAGGAGCGCCTGCGATGGCGCGTCGTCTTTCGACTGACCATTCGTGTGCCACGTCTGGATGGCCTTCGCGGCATCCGGGTGCAGCACGTCGAGCACACGCTGGTCGAGCGGAATCCGGCGCGGCGACGACAGCTCCATGACCGCCAGCGTCGACGTCAGCGAAACCTTCCGGTTGACCATGTCGTCGATCGTTTGTTTCACCTCGGGGCCGTTCTCGACGTCGAGGTTCTTGTACATCTCGACGTCGGTCACGCCGGGACACTCGTCCGGTTTCTTGCCGGGCCAATACTCGCTGTTGGTCAACAGGCCGTGTTCGAGATTGTCGATCCCGAGGGCGACCGCTTCCCGGAAGCCGACCGAACAGAGATGCGCGGTGACCTTGATGCCGGCCTTGTGGGCTTCGTCGATCGCGGCGCCAAGCTCGGCGCGCGAGATCTGCGTGTACGCCTTGAACCACGTCACGCCTTCGTCGGCCCAATACTTCACCATCCTGCGCGCATCCTCGGGTCCCTTGAGCGGATGCATCGCTCCGATTCCGCCGCCCGGACCCTGCAGATATGGACCGGTCACATGGATCTCCGGACCAACGATCTCTCGCTTGCCGATCGCCTCCCGGAGATTGAGCTCCTGATACGAGTCCACGCTTCCGGTCGTCCGGATCGTGGTCACGCCGGCGGCCAGAAAGAGACGCGGATAGCTGAAGAGCATCGGCCGCATCGATCCGCCGACCGACGAGCCGTAATACATGTGGTCGTGCAGGCCGACGATGCCGGGCATGACCGTCTGTCCGGTCAGGTCGATGACCTGTGCGCCGGCGGGAACGGCGACAGTGGCGGACGGACCGACCGCCGCGATCTTTTCGCCGTCGATCACCACCGTGTGGTCGAGCCGAGCCGGCTGGCCTGAGCCATCAATCAACGTGACGTGCGTAAGCGCCACGACTGGCGCGTTGACGGACACGAACGGGGCCGCCTGAGGGCCGAACTGGCGCGTTGCGGGCGCCTGGGCCAGGACGACGACGCCGGCAAGCGCGCAGGCCGTGATCGAGCCATGAATCATGCTTCGCATATCTCTCCTCACTTTCGATCGACCTGGAACACCGTCATCATCCCAGTGCCGAGGTGCTCGGCGACGTGACAATGGATCATCCACCGGCCGGGATTCGAGAGCTCCACCAGCACGTCCACGGTTTCACCCGCGCCGACAATCGTGGTGTCCTTCCACACGAGATTCGTGGTCTCGACGTCGTTGCGCCGCAGCACCAGGAAGCGTTGACCATGAATATGGATCGGGTGGCTCATCGGGTGCGGCGCCGCGGGGTCGTTGAAGAATCGAATCCTGACCAGGTCGCCGGCGGTAAATCGCCAGGCGACGTCCATGTTCTCGCGGCCCGTCGAGGGCTCTCGCAGGATCCATGCGACCTCACGAGCGGTCGTGAGCCAGTTCTCCATGGGCATGCCGTCGTTCCAGTCGAGCGGGACGGCGGCGCCCTGCAGCATCGCGCTCACCTGTGGCGGCAGGTTCCGCGTTCGGAGTGTCAGGTGGAGCTCCCGGTCCACCGGGCGCGAAAACGCGGCGCGGTACGGCGCCAGCCCGGCCGCGACATCCGCGTTCTGGCGCAGCGTCGCGAATGAAGCGGAGTAGTCGCGTGACGTGTTTCGTGTATTTACGCGAATGCGCGCCAGCGGGTGCCGTTCCGCAAAGAAGCTGCCGGCCATGTGATTCAACGACTGAACGGCGTTGACCATCGTCGTCGTTCCCGGCGTGATGAACTGCACGTCGACAATGTACCGTTCCGCGGGTGCAAGCACGACGCTCGTCACCCAGGCCTCGCGCTCGAACTTGCCGACGTCCGAGCCGATCACTTTCATGCGCGCGCCGCCAAACGAGATGTTGTACAGCCGTGCGCTCGAGACGTTGGTGAGATAGAAACGCACGACGTCGCCGCGGTCAACGGATATCTCGAGGTCTGGCTCGCCATTTACCAGGAAGACGTTGCCGAAGCGTCCCATCAGTGCGTGCGTCGGCGCTTCCCGGCCGTACGGGAAGGGGCCCGCGTCGTCGAGCAGAAAGTCGTCCAGAATCAGCATCTCCTCGCGATTGGCCGGGCCGTAATAGCCGCGATCCGACGGCGCGACGAGGATGTTGCCGTACAACCCCAGGTCCTGCTGGATCTCCTCGCGAACATGCGGGTGATACCAGTAGATGCCGGCATCGGGGAACGTCAGCGAGTACACGAAGGTCGCGCCGGGCGCCACCGGATCCTGGGTGACGCCCGGGACGCCGTCGGACCGATTGTCCAGACGCAGTCCGTGCCAGTGCACGGACGTCGGCATGTCGAGATGGTTCGTGAAGCGCACCGTGATCGTCGATCGCTGCGCGACGTTGATGAGCGGCCCGGGGTACTGCCCATTGAACCCGAACATGACGAATGTCCGGCCGCGGATGGTCCGGCGCACGAGTCGCGCGTCGAGATCGAGCACGGCGCCCGGCGCGAGCGTCATCACCTGTCGCGGCTGCGCGGCCGCGATGCCACCCGGATCCGGGCCGGCGCCCGGCAAATACGGCGACACCGTGGGCCGGAGCGCGGACATGCCCGGCATCATCGGCAGTCCTGACATCGGCGGCATGCGCCATTCCGTCCTGCCGCTCGCTGCCGGGACTGCGCCGTGAGCCGCGTCGTGAGGGTCGCCGCCAGGACTCGCGCTTCGAAACGGGTCCTGCTCGCGTGGCACCCCCGGCGTGGCGGGACTCAGCAGGTCGCGGTGCGCCAGCCGGCGCACGGAGGGTGACGTCGCACGCAAGACGATCGGTCCCGTCCGTCGCGCCACGGCCGGCGACGACTCCGCCGTCACGAAGACGCGAAATTGCGTCATCGCCAACTCTCCAAGCGACGAACGTCCGCCTCGCACCTCGCCGAGTTTCGTTTCCTGGTCCAGAGACAGCGACGTCGCCCACGCCACATACGCGCTGTACTGGCCAAGCGAGTTCGGTGACGGGAGATCGCGCACGACGGCCATCAATTGATATCGCGGCACGCCGTCCACCGTCACCGCGCCGCCGAAGGCCGTCGGCGGCGGCACGAGCTCGAGATGGGCCTGCACCTGCCGAAGGGAAGGGATCGGCACGAGCTCGGCGCAGTAGAGCGACACCACCGGGTCTTCGCACGCACGGCTGGCCACGTCCAGCTGCGCCGGCGAGGCCTGTGAGGCGATGGCCAGCGCGACGTAGAGAAGGCTTCTCGCGCTCATCGCCTGTTGACGAGATCGGCCAGCATCCGGTCCAGGTCTTCGCGCGGCAGCCACCGGCCTCGCACGAGCACGCCAAGTGGCCGCTTCATGACGCTGAGATCCTGCAATGGATTGCGGTCGAGCAAGAGCAAATCGGCTCGCTTGCCGACGTCGACGGTACCGAACTCCGCGTCCCGGCGCAGCAGCGCCGCCGCGTTCGTCGTCGCCGTGCGAATCGCTTCATAGGGTGACAGGCCGCATTGCGTCAGCAGCGTCAGCTCGTCGTGGAGCGAGACGCCGGGCACGATCAATGGCGCGCCGAGGGCGTCGGTCCCGGCGACGAGCCGCACGCCGTGCCGGTGCAGTCGGGCCGTCACGGTCTTCATGAAGTCGAGAATGGGTTCTGGCACCACTGGCGCGGGTTCGGTCGGCAGGTGCCGCCATCCGTCTTGAATGGCCGGCGCCAGGTAGTCGAGCCACGAATCCGCCTGCATGGCGCGCAGTCGGTCGGGTCCGCTCGTGAGGACCGCAAACCCGACCAGCGTGGTCTCGACAGGAATGTCGGCATCGCGAAGCTGCTGGGCGAGCCGATCGATGCCGCTCTCCGTCGCGCGCCACGACGCGCGAGTCCAGAAGCTCGCCAGCGCGAACGCCAGCACGAGACCGGCTATCGCCGTGAGCGGCGCTCTGAGCCGGGTCATGGTCGAGGTGTTCGGGGCGCGCCACACGCTGACGGACACACCGAGCAGTGCGACCGACACGATCGAGACGAACAGCGTCAGGGCAGCGAAGCCAACCAGAAGAAGGTTCGGCTGCAGACGATTGAAGACGAACACATCGACCTGCACGATCACCGCGAGCAGCGCGCCCAGGAGCAGCCAGCCGGTCAGCGATCGCAGGCGAGACGCAAGCGGCAAATGCGCCGCAGCCGGCCGCCGATGTTTGACCAGACCGCCCACCCCGGACGAGGCGGCGATGAGCACGAGGACGAACAGCGCCGCGGCGTTTGCGAAGAGCGTCATCATCTGGCTGGACAACGGCCAGAAATAGAGGTTCGTGAGCATGTGCATGTGCGCGAGCGGCTGCCGCGCCTCGAGCAGCGCGTCGAGCTCGAGCGGGATCGGCCGATGCCCGACGACCGGGATGCCGGCCGTCCGCGCGGCCTCGTTCATCTTCAAATACTCCGGCCGCGACAGCCCGCCGTAGTACTTGATGATGTCCACACCTTGTCGCGCCTGGGCTTCCACCTCACGCACGACGTCGTCGGTGGTCGTCACGTTCGGGCCGACGACCAGCTCGCCCGAGTCGCGTCGCAACGAGGGACCAGCCGGCCCGATGATGAACTCTCCCGCCGTGTAGATCGTGGGCCCGAGCAGCTCGCCGTTGTTCACGCGGCGTCGCCAGTCCAGGAACTCCGGCGTGCCGCGCAGGTTCACGACGGTCGTCACGCCGTGCGCGAGATACAGCGGCGCGTCGCCAAAATCCGGGCGGACACCCTGCCAGGCCTCGAGGTGCACATGGGCATCCGTGAGGCCCGGCATGAGAAAGCGGCCAGTGCCGTCGATGACGGTCGCGCCCGGTGGCACGACGATTTGATCGGTCGTGCCAATCGAGACGATTCGCTCGCCGCGAACGACCACGGTGCGGTCGCTCTCCACACGGGCTTCCACCATCGAGATGAGGCTGACATTCTTGAAAACGATGGCGGTCGGGCCGGCCGGTGGAGGACCGACTTCTTGCGCGGCGGCCGCGCGCGCGAGCCAGAGCACCAACAGGGAGCAGATTCTCACGGCGCATCGTGTGTGACAGCGAGAGCCGTTCTCACTTCCGTGTAGAGCCAAACCGCTCGAATCGCGGACAGATGGGCCGAATTCTGACCGGCTTGCCGCTACAGGAAAGTGAGAACGGCTCGAGGGTTGAGCGTAGCACTGACGAGCGGCCGATCGCGCGCCGGGCGCCGGTGATACCGTATGCGCGACACATCGACAGCTGCCGGTGCGTCTCCCCCTACGGCGGCATCCGTCCGCGACTCACCTCAAACGTAGGAGGCAAGTTATGGCAATCACACGCGAATCCGGACTCGTCACGGTCGCGGGCATCCGCACAGGAGGAAACCGCCCTCCGCGGTATCTCTTCCACGAGCACGAACCGATTTTCACGCTCGCGTCGAACGCTGCTGACGAAGGGTCGCTGCGCCGGCTCGAGGCCGCGCGTCGGTCGCGGCGTCCGGTGCGGGTCACCCTCGACGAGAAGGCTGGCGTGATTCAGGCGGTTTTGGACGCCAGCCCTGCCGAGGCCGACGAATTCGCGCGCGCCCGGCCGTTGATGAAGGGACCTTCGAGGATCGCGCGCCTCGATCTTCGCAGGATCGATCCGACGACGTTTAACCTGGCGGAGACGGTCTTGAAGTGGCCGGCGTTCCGGAAGTGCCACGACATCATTCCGACCTACAAAAAGGCGCGCGACATCTTCGACTTCTGTGCTGGACTGTCGTGTCACCTTCTGGGTCCGCCAACCGTGTCTCCCTGTATTCCGTTTCAGTACGTGATTGACGGCTGTTACGCGCGCGCCCACCAGATGCGTCGGATCATCACCGGGCGGTTCCGGTACTGTTGCGAGAAGGTGTTCAGCTTCGCCACCGACAACGACGACACGCTGGCGGTGAAGGCCGACAAGTGGGGTGGCTGCTGCGTCGAGTGGTGGTACCACGTCGCGCCGCTGGTGCGCGTGCGAGTAAAGGTTCCGGGACTCCCGAAGAAGTTCACGATCGCGCTCGCGATGGTGATCGATCCCGGCATGTTCGACAAACCCGTATTGCTCAGCACGTGGCTCGCCGCGCAGGAGAACCTCTCCTGCAACGCGAACGCTCACCTGACGAGCTACTCGATTCAACCCGGCTCGGCGTACACGCCATATTACGGCGGCGGGTTCACGACGGATCCGTCCTACACCGCGACGGAGTCCACGCTGATTGCGTACAGTGGTTTGACGACGTGCTGAAACCGAACGAACGCCGATTGACGGTGGCTGGAGTCCGCGTACGCGAGACCCACGCCGAGGTGATGTTCTACGAAACCGCGCGGATCTACCGCCTGCCGCACGGCGACGCGGGCAGCGCGCGCACCCTGCAACTGCTGCAACAAGCGGCGTCGTCCGGGACGCCGGTAGTGGTGCAGTTCGTCGAGCCGAACGGGGCGGTGATTGCCTCGGTTCGGGAGGGGTGAGTCAGGCCACGGCAGGCGTAAACTACACCGGACTAGAGCCGTTCTCACTTCCTCGTAGAGCCCAACCGACATGGATCGCGAGACTGTCGGCCGAATCTGGCAATTGGCTCGCTACAGGAAAGTGAGAACGGCTCTAGAACAAAACTAACTCGTGCCCGGTCCTCTGGATCTGCGAGGTTCCATGCGATGTGGCCGTTTTGTCGGTGGCGCAATCGTCGCGGCGTTCCTGGCCGCTACGTCTGTGGGACTGCGCAGCGAACAGAACGTCGTCATCTCCGGTTCGGGCCCGACCCTGGAGAACCGGGAGATGCCGAAAGGCACGGGGCTCGTCATGGGCCGTGTCCTCGAGGCCGATTCCAAAAGTGCGGTCAGCGGCGCAATCATCTGGCTTCGTCACAACAGCGGCGCCGCGCCGGATCCGGCCATGACCGACGATCAGGGCCGCTTCGTGTTTCGCGATCTTCCGAAGGGCCAGTACACGCTGCGGTCAACGAGGGCCGGGTACGTCGACGGCGCCTATGCGAAGCGGCTGCCTGACGAGGAACCCGGACGAGACGGTCGGCCCCTCGACCTTGCCGACGACGAGCGCATCGGCGATCTGACGTTGACGATGTGGCGGCACGCCGCAATCGGTGGCGCGGTCGTGGACGAGTTAGGCGAGCCTCTCGTTGGCGTCACCGTGCGCGCCGTGCCGCGCCGGATCGTCGCCGGTCGATCGCAGTACGAGCTTGACTACACCTCGATTGCGGACCGGACCGACGATCGCGGCCTCTTTCGATTGTCGTCGCTGACTCCTGGCGACTACCTGGTCGCGGTCCCGAACGTCACTGGTGCCCTGGCGAAGCAGCGGTCGCCGTCGACTCCGGCATCCGTCCCGTCGAGTCTGAACGAGTCTTCGACAGGGGGCTTGCGGTGGACGGCAGACGGAGGTTATTCGCTGCGGGCCGGCGGCATCGAAGTTGGCGATGCGGACTCTCTTCTCGTCGCCACCGGCCCCGAGCCGTTGCCGGGCTTCGCGGGCGTGACGCCCGACGGCAAAGTGCTCGGCTACGAAACGCAGTTCTATCCAGGCGTGACGACGATCGCGCGGGCGACCGCGATCACGCTGCGGTCCGGCGAGGAGCGAACCGGGATCGTGGCGTCGTCGATCGTGAGCCCACCGCGGCCGCGTTGGCGGCCGCCGAGTCGATCAGCATGACGGCCGGCGGCCGCACGCCGGCGGCAATCGCCATCTCTTCGACGATGTTGATGATCTGCAGCTCTTCGAGGACGCCTTTCCGCGGCAGCCGCGCGTGCAAGCGCCGCAGCACGCCCCCGACGCCGACGTGTCGGAAGAGGACGCGAATCCAGACCCAGGCGAGGAGCATCGCGCAGGCGCCGGGAAGGACGAGGGCGGCGAGGAGCAGTGTCCAGGGCACATCGCTGCCGTATCCACGGACCGCCGCCCAGATGTTCGGCACGGCGCGGGCAATCTGCTCCAGCGAGTTCCACCACGCCGCCGGAACTGGCGCGATGAGATCGACCACATGAACGACGACCACCGTGAGACCAAAGAGCGGCGGCGAGATAAGGAGGCACAACGGGAGGCCCGACAGCGCCACCGCGACGATGGCGAACACCGAAAATCGCCAGCTTGCCCGACGATGGCGGCGCTGATCGTCGAGAAAGTGCACACGATCGACGGGTCCCAGCACTACTTCTTCTTGAACCACTCGCGCATCCAGCCGCGATAAATGTCCGGGAGCGCGTCGAGCAGGGAACCAGGTTCCTCCGCGGCCCGCTCGCGCAGCTCCGTCTCGATCCAATCCAGGAAGGTCGGCGCGGCCGGCTCCGGCTGCTGATCGTCTCCCGCTTCGTGATCCCACCAGACCACGGGGCACTCGCCGTCCTCGAGTGCGGATGTATCGAAGCAACAGAAATCGCCGCCGCCGCTGTCGCTGAACGCAATCAGGTGCGCAGGCAGAGCCGGCCGGCCGTCGCGCCGTTCCTCGAGGTTGATGCCGATGATGTCCACCGATGGCGGCTGGACCCGCCTGACACCGTAAATGTCGAGAAGACGATTTCGGGCGTCACCAAATTCCAACTGGAGCCAGACATAACTGTCCGGAAAGCGGCAACTGAGCGCGTCCTGAGCCGCGGTCACGTCGTCCATGGTGGCCGGCTGGAGGCCGTGTTCCTCGTCAGCCGTTGCTGTTTCTCGGAACAGGGCGGCAACCTGGCGGTATCGGTCGGTCGGCTCCATGGCGTCTCTCACTCTCTGACTTTTTCGGCCTGGCGACTCCCCGAAATCATGGCCTGACCGTAAACTGACACGCACGAGGACATCAATGACCAAGCCCCTGCGTTTCGCTCCGGTTGGTGTCGCCCTGCTTGTCGCGCTTCCACTCTCCGTGACCGCCGGCCGCGCGCCCATCGCGGCCCAGGCACAGCCGCGACCGCTGAAGGTCTTCATCTCCGTCGACATGGAAGGCCTCTCGGGGGTCGTCGCCGGAAACGAGGTGAGCGCTACGGGGCCGGACTACGGCCACTTCCGCGCGATCATGGCCGCCGAGACGAACGCCGCGATCGAGGGCGCCGCGCTCGCGGGCATGACCGAGTTCGTCGTCCGCGACTCACACGGCAACAAGACCAATCTGCTGCCCGCTGACGTCTCGCCGAAGGCGCAGCTGATTCGCGGCGCGAGCACCGGACCGAAGAACATGATGGAAGGAATCGACGCCACGTTCGCGGCGGCGGTCTTCATCGGCTACCACGCCAAGGCGGGGACGCCGAATGCCGTGCTCGCCCACACGTCGACCGGCAACGTCATCGACTTCGAGATCAACGGCGTCTCGCTGCCCGAGGCGGGCTACAACGCGCTCGTCGCCGGACTCTACGATGTGCCGGTCGTGTTCGTGGCCGGCGACAAGGCCTTCGTCGATCAGGCCCGATCGCTTCTTGGTCCGGTCGAGGCCGTCGCCACCAAGGCGGAGATCGGCGGCGGCGCGATTTCGGGTATCGCGCCGGCCGAATCTCAACGCCGGATCAAAGCTGGCGTGGAGCTCGGCATCCGCGCCCGGGATCGCCTCAAGCCGTACAAGATGACGCCGCCGTACTCCATGGTGCTCAAGGTGCGGGCCGACAAGCCGCTCTATCGAGGTGCCGAGCGTCCGCGCCCGGGCGAGTCGGTCTTTCGCCACGCCGACCTGCTCGAAGTTCTGAACGCGTTTAATGCAATGAAATGAAGCGCCTGCGGCCGCCGCGCTGAGCGAGTCTGCGAGTCGAGGCGCGGCTCAGGGCGCGGGGGTGGGGCCCCGCGCCATTTCTAGAAGCAGACACGTCCCCTTACGCTGGAATCCGTTCCGGTTCCATCAGGCGCTCGACGACCTGTCCGTTCACGACGCTGACGTAGTAGACCTTCGCCTCCGCGCGCGTCGCCACGACGCGCTTGACGTCGTTGTCCACGAAGAAGATCCCCGCGTCGTTGTCGCAGGCGTATCCCGGCTTCATCTGGCCCGATCCGATCAGCTTGCGGTAGAGCGGCCGGCGTTCCGGCTCACGGTCGTAGTGCGGGGAATGGCTGCCCTTGAGGAAGCCAAGGCATTGCGCCGTCGTCAGCTCCTTCGGTCTCGAATCCGTCGTGCCCTCTTCGAACCAGCAGAGCGAACCCGCGCTCGCGCCGCCGAGGACGATCCCCTGATCCCACGCTTTCCTGAGGACCAGATCGATGCCTTGTGCTTTCCAGATCGCCTGCTGGTTCAGCGTGTTGCCGCCCGAAACGACGATCCCGTCGACGGAGAGAAAGACCTCTTCCCAGCTTCGATTCTGGCGCGTGCTCGCGATGAAACTCTCCTGGACCGACGCTTCGACGTTGAGCGGCGCGCAGCTGCGGAACCAGCCGATGATGCTGGCGGGGGAGTCGGCCGTCGCCGTCGGCAGATAGCAGAGTTTGGGTCGAGGCTTGCCGGTCAGCTCAGCCATGTAGCGGATGAACCCGGTGCCGAAGCCGCCGCCGGCGATGAGGATCTTGCGAGCGGATGCGGCCGCGATCTGCGCGCTCGCGTCGGCCGATAGCCACCCTGTTCCAAAGCCTGTGAAATGTCCGGCCGCGGCGCCGACCGCGCCCAGAACGGATGTGGCGAGGAACTCGCGTCTTTTCATGGACGACCTTCCGTTGTGTGCGAGGGCGTCATTGTCGCATCGATTCAGCGGGGCGGAAACACTAGCCTTCCTTCAGGGCACCGACCGGGTCCTGGCGAGACGCGCGTCTGGCCGGCCACCACGCGGCAAGAGTGCCGGCAAGCGACAGCAGCACACACGCGAAAACGAGTGTCGAAACATCGAACCCCCGAACAGCTTGTAGGGCACTCTCGAGGACCCGCGTCGCCAGGACTGCGCCCAGAAGGCCGGCGCCGATGCCGATCGCTAGCACGAGGCCACAATCCCGCAGGAACAATCGGCGGATCGCGGCGCCGGTGGCGCCGAGCGCCAGTCGAATCGCCACCTCACGCTCGCGCTGCTGCACGGCGTACGCCGTAACGCCGTAGATGCCAAGGATGGCCAGAAACACCGCGACCGCCGCGAACGCGGTCAAGAGTCCGGTTAGAAACCGTGCGCCGATCATCTGCCGGTTCTCACCCGCGACCGAGCGCGGGGGATCGACCATGGCGCGCGGATCGATGCCGGCCGCGATCGCGCGCATGCTCTCGAGGAGCGAGGCCGGCGAGCGATCGGTCCGCACGTAGAATGAGCCGAAGCGCCCGAACGATGACGGCGAGAGCGGCGTATAGATCGCACTCGCGTCGGGCTCCGAGTAGGTCTGCCGGACATCAGACGCGACGCCGATCACCGTGCGCCAGGGGCCCGGTCTCGGGCCGGCCGGCGTCGGCACGACGCTTCGCACCTGGCGGCCGAGCGCCGCGCCGTCCGGCCACAGTGTTCTCGCCAACGTCTCGCTGACGACGGCGACCGGAGCGTCCGATCGGACGTCGGCGTCCGAGAAGTCGCGGCCGCCGCGAAGCTCGATGCCGAGCGTGCCGAAGTACCCAGCGCCCGCCCCAAGCGCTCCAGCGCTCAATCCCTGTCCCACGCGCCCGTCGACCTCGACCGAATGTTTCGGCAGCTCCGCAAACGGCGGCCAGTTCGTGAAAACAACTGGCGCGTTCGTCGCCGCGGTCAGCCGTTCGGCGAAGCGGTCATAGAACTGGAAAAAGGCCTGCGGGTCTGCATTGCCGGTTCCGCGCAGCACGATCCGCGCGCGGATGAGCCCCTCGGGTTCGAACCGGAGGTCCGTCCGGACCATGCTCACGACCGTGCGAATCATCACGCCGCCGCCCACGAGCAGGATGAGTGTGCCCGCGACTTCGAATGCGATGAGCGACAGGCGCAGCCGCCGCATCGACAGGCCATCAGTCGACGTATTCCTCGCTCGACGCAAGGCATCGCCGAGCCGGCGCTGCCAGGGGGCGAGGAGCGGCATGAACGAGAGCAGCAGGGCCACGAGCAGACCAATCGCGGCGGCGACGAGCATCACCGTGCCGTCGATCGCGATGGCAGCCGTCCCACCCGGCGCCGGACGTCCGAGTTGGGTCTCGATCAGCGGCCCGAGCATGCGAAGCGTGACGCGCGTCAGCACCGTGCCGAGCCCGAACGCGGCCAGGCAAATCAGCAGCGCCTCGATCACGAGCATGCGCGCCAGATGCCAACGGCTCGATCCGAGCGCCGCTCTGACCGCCATTTCCTTCTGACGCCGCAGGGTCCGCAAGAGCGTCAGGACCGCCACGTTCGCGCAGACGATCACGAGAACGAGGATCGACGCGAGCGTGATGCCGACCAGCACGGGACGCAGCTGCGCGACGTAGCGCTCGCGCGCCGACTCCAGATGCACGCCGGTCCAATCCGCGGGCAGGTCGGTCGCGACGAGTCTCGCCGCTTCCGTGATCCGCCGCTCCGCGACGGCCGGGGGCACGCCGTCACGCAGGCGAACCATGTATGTCCGCGCGGGCGCCGCAAGCGGCACGAGCAGATCCACTCGGTCGCGGCTGTCGCGGCCGAAATAGAAATCAGGCGGGAGCACGCCGACGACGCGGAAGGTCTCCGGTGGCCCGCGCCGGGCTTCCGCGTCCGCGCGCACGATGCGGCCGATGATCCCGGGATCGGATCCGTATCGATCTCGCCAGAGCGCGTAGCCGAGGATGCCGACCGGATCCGTGCCGGGTCCGAAGTCCTGCGGGTCCAGCGACCGGCCGAGCCCGGCTCGGACGCCGAGACCCTCGACGAAGCTGCGCGTAACGCGCAGACCTCGCACGGATTGAGCGTAGTTGCCGTCGGTCAGATAGAAAGTCTCGCCCGCGGACGTGATCGGGTACTCGACCACGTCGGCGACCGACGTCCAGCCAATAGCGGTCATGCCACGCGGTTCCCATGGGCCGGGCGGCGCGTACATGACGTGATACAGGCGATGCGCCGCCGCGAACGGCAGCGAACGGATCAGGTAGGCGTTGACCACCCCGGTCGTCGACGCCACGAGCGCGAAGCCCACGGCGAGCGACGACACGGCGACGAACGTGAAGCCGCGGCTTCGACGAAGGACGCGGACCGCGAGGCGAACGTCGCGACGAAGGCCTTCGAGCACGGGACCACCAGCCATGCTAGCGCTGCCGCGTTCGGTCCGGCTAGTGTTCAGAATTCAGTTCTAAAGGACGCGGGATCGGCTGATTGTGCCGGCCGGTACACCGTGCCGGTCCGAAGCCCCGCTGTCGAGATGACGACGTGTTTCGGGTCGAGCCCCGCTACCGCACACCAGTGGGTGAGCATGCGTGATCCGGCGAGAAACAGACAGGCGCTGTGCCGATCGGCCGGCAGCCCCCCGGGGTTGAGAAGATCCCGCAGCGCGAGACTGATCACCCGAACGGCGAGCAGCCTGTACTGTTCCGCGGCCATTACCGGTCGTCCGGGGATTTCGACATGCGGGCGCGGCCGGCCGATCCTGGCGCTGCCCCTGCGACCCGGCGATCGATGCGCACCTCCACGGCGCGTGGGCCGCTGACTTGATCGTCGATCAGCGTGAACCGCACGGCGAGGCCGTCCTGGAGGTCGTCGTACTTGGCGCCCTGAACGTCCGTCGCGTGAAAGAAGACCTCTCGTCCCTTCGGGGCGCGGATGAATCCGCAATTGCGACTGCGGGCCAGCCGGGTGATGCGACCGGTCATGGCACCGCCGCTCCGTCGACAGATCGTTTCGTGAAAAACATCGCGCTCCTGGGGCCGGAAACGTGGGCCCGTCGAAGCGCCCGCAGTGGGCGGGCCAGCGACGTCATCGGGGCTCAGCTTCAGGGCAATGCGGACAGACGAATTATACCGCCGGATGTCCTCCAGTCGCCCGCGGCCGTTCTCCGGGCCCGCAGGAGATGCGTTTTCGCTCGTCACTGAAATCGGCGTACGATGCCGCGCGCGGGCATCCCATCTGCTTAGCAGCATGACTCGTCTCACTGACTCGAGCGCCTCGCCGTGAAGGCTTCGCTCCGCACGATCGCATCCATCACGATCGTTCTCGCGATGCCGGTCCGGACCGCCGCGCAGGTCGTCGCGTCCCCGGCGGGCGTTATCCGCGGCGTCGTGCTCGATCGCGCCGGCGGATCCCCCATCGCCGATGTCTCGGTCCGGATTCAAGACGGCCCGCAGGCCATCACGACCGATGCGGCGGGACGTTTCGAACTGCGCGACGTGCCGCCAGGAACACGGACGCTGCTCGTCTCGATCGTCGGGTTCATTCTCGTGAAGCGGACGCTTCAGGTCGCCGCCGGCGAGACCGCCGACGTGACCGTCGTGCTGAGTGAAGGCACGGGCACGTACAGCGAACACGTCATGGTGACGGCCGGACCCTTCCGCGAGCAGGAGCGCGCGGTGCCGGCTCAACAGGTGCTCGGAAGCGCCGACATTCAGAACCTTCGCAGCCTGGTGACGAACGATCCGCTGCGGACCGTCCAGGTCCTGCCGGGCGTGAGCACGGGAGACGACTTCCGGAGCGAGTTCGCCGTGCGCGGCAGCGCGTTCAGCCATATCGTGTTCACCTTCGACGGCATTCCTGCGCCGTTCCTCCTGCACACCGTGCAGCAGGTCCAGGATGGCGGATCGGTGGCGATGGTCAACGGAGACATTCTGGACGGCATCGCGCTCCTGAACGGCTCGTACCCGCAGCGCTACGGCAACCGGCTCGGGGCCGAAGTGGAGTTCCTCATGCGCGAGGGCTCGCGCGAGCGGCGGCAAGCACGCGCCGGCGTGAGCGGCACCGACGCGTCGTTCGTGGCCGAGGGACCACTGGACGCCCGGAAATCCGGATCGTGGCTGATCTCCGTCCGGAAGAGCTATCTCGAGTACCTCCTCAAGCGGGTTTCTGAAGAAGGCGATGACTTCGGGTTTGGGTTTTCAGATGTGCAGGCGAAGGTGACGAAGGACGTCTCGAGCCGGCATCGCCTCGAGCTGTCGGCGGTCGCCGGCCGGTCTCGTCTCGACGTTCGCCCCGAGCTCGTGGACGAGGAGGAAGTCACGGATGGCCGCAACGCCGCGGTACTCCTCAATGCCGGCTGGCGGTTCACGCCGTCCGACAGGTTTGGTCTCACGCAGCGGATCGCCGTGGCGGCCAACTGGTTCAGCAACGTCAACGTCAACAATCTGCTGCTCGGCGACGGCGGGGGATCGGATGTCACCTGGCGCGCGGACGCCGTGGCGACGCGTTCGAAAGGCCTCACGATCGAAGGGGGAGGGCAGCTTCAGTGGCAGGAGCGTCACGAAGCGCTCGGGGATGTTGAAGGATCCAAGTTTCCGATCTCGGATGGTCGCACGTTTCACGGATCGGCGTACGGGCAGATCGTCTGGTCACCCACGCCCCGGCTCACCGTGACGCCAGGCGGGCGCGTTGACCGGTGGTCCCTGACGTCCGATACGGCCGGGTCGCCGTGGGTGCAGGTGGCGTGGAAGCTCTCGCGCGGGCTGGCGCTGCGAGGAGGCGGCGGGATCCACAGGCAGTTCGCGCCGATCAGCGCGGTGACGGGACCATTCGGGAATCCGGACCTTCGAGCCGAGCGCGCCTATCACGTCGACATCGGTGTCGAGCAGATGTTTGGCGCGACACGTTGGCAAGTCACGATCTTCAACCGCGAGGAACGAGATGTGCTCCGACGTGACTTCGACGAGTTTCGGTTGTCCGACAATCCGAGGTTCCCGGTGGATACGCCGGGCGCCGGACCATGGCACAACGCCCTTGATGGGTACGCACGCGGTGTTGAGCTCCTTCTCCAACGGCGCAGCACGAGTGGGGTCTCCGGATGGTTCTCCTACTCGTACGGCGTCAATCGGTACACGGATGCCCGCACCGGCGAAACCTTCGATGGCGATTTCGATCAGCGTCACACCGTCAATGCGTACGGTGTGTTTCGTCTCACCAACCGCGTGAGTCTCGCGGCGAAATGGCGCGGGGGTAGCAACATTCCCGCGACCGGGTACTGGCGGCGGGAAGGGGAGAGATATTTTCTCGGCGCGCAGCGCAACGCGTTGAGAGTGCCTGCGTACTCGCGCCTCGACGTCCGCGGGAACCGCACCTTCCATCTCGGCAGCCGTCGACTCACTCTCTTCGTGGAAATCCTGAACCTCCTCGGCCGCGAGAACGTGCGCGTCAGCAGTCCTTCCGTGAACCGCCGGACCACCGAGGTCTTCGAACTCTTTCAGACGATGATTCCGCGGGTGCCGTCGGCGGGGCTACTGATCGAGTTCTAACCCATCACCTCACCGACATCACGAGCCAACCCGATGCAGCCATCGTGCGGATGGTCGGCATGTGATGTGAATGTTCAATACGTCTGAGCGTGAATGTCCGATCGGAGGCACACCACATGCTGAAAAACGCACCTATCGTTCCCTACATCCCCGTGTCTGACGTCAAGCGAGCCCGGGCGTTCTACGAGAACACGCTGGGTTTGAAGCCCAAAGAAGTGCACCCCGAGGGCGTGATCTACGAATGCGGCGAGGGCTCCTGGGTCTTCATGTACCCGTCGGCCGGAGCCGGCACCTCTCGAGCCAGCACCGCGTTCTGGACGGTCGACGATGTCGAGTCCGAGGTCGCGCAACTGAAGGCCAAAGGCGTAGTGTTCGAGGAGTACGACATGCCCGGCATCAAGACCGTGAACGGCATCGCAACTGGCGGCGGGGCGAAGACCGCGTGGTTCAAAGACACCGAAGGCAACATCATGGCGGTCAGCCAGCGCCTGTGAGCCGGACCCGCCAGTTTGACGCCGCCGCCGGTGCTATATTCTCCTGTGAGTGAACTGATGCGACTCTCCGTGCCGTTCCCCGTCGCGGCCGCGTCGATCGCGTTGATCGCGGCTCGGCCGATTTCGATTAGCGGCGTCGGCCCCATTGCGCCGACAGGCAGCGGGTGATGTAGCACCAGACCGGACTCCGTCGAAGCCGTTCCAGGCCATCACCCACCGTGGCGATGGCCTTTTTCATTTTCCGGGAGTGCGTAGACGTGACGACGACCAAACATCCAGTGCTGCTGCCGCGAACCAGCTATCCGCAGCGGGCGAGTCTTCCGGCCCTCGAACGACGCGTGAGACAGCGCTGGCAGGAGCTCGATCTGTACGCCGCGATCCGCCGGGAGCGGTCGGGCCGCCCGAAATGGATTCTGCACGACGGCCCGCCATACGCCAACGGCGACGTGCACGTCGGGACCGGTCAGAACAAGGTCCTCAAGGATATCGTCGTGCGCTTCCGCACCATGCGGGGCTTTGACGCGCCCTACGTGCCCGGCTGGGACTGTCACGGACTGCCGATCGAGCATCGGATTCTGAAGGATCTCGGAGATGATGCGCGGGCCCTGGACGCGGCGGCCGTACGGGCGTTGTGTCAGAAGTACGCGCTGAACTACGTCGACCGGCAGCGACGCCAGTTCCAGGAGCTCGGGATCTCGGCCGATTGGAGCCATCCGTACCTGACGCTCTCGCGTGAGTACGAGCTCGGCATCATCGAGATGTTCGAGCGGCTGGTGGATCGGGGACAGGTCTATCGTGGAAACATGCCCGTCAAGTGGTGCATTACGCATCGCACGGCGCTCGCCGAAGCCGAGGTCGAGTACCGCCGTCTTCGATCGCTCGCGATCTACGTCGCGTTCCCTTTCGCAAGCAGCTGGCGCGATCTGGCCAACGTGGACCTGCTCGTCTGGACGACGACGCCGTGGACGCTGCCCGGCAACGTCGCGGCTGCCGTGCATCCGGAGATCGAATACGTCGCGTGCCGGTATCGCCGCGCCGGCGCCGGCGAGCGGGTATCCGACCGCGTCGCCGTGCTGGCTCGCGCGCGCTATGGCCGCCTCGCGAAATCACTCGGGCTGGGCGAAATCCTCGCGTCGTTCAAAGGCCAGGAGCTGCAGGGCGTGTCGTATCGCCATCCTCTCTGGGAGCACCCGTGCCCGGTCGTGCTGGCTCCGTACGTGACGGCAGACGACGGCACTGGCGTCGTGCACACCGCGCCGGGCCACGGCGATGAGGATTTCGAGACGGGCCGCACGAATGGACTTCCGACGCTGTCTCCGGTCGACGCGGCCGGTGTCTACACCTCCGAGGCCCGCGAGTGGGCAGGCCATCGTGTCTTCGACGCGAATCCGCTCATCGTCGATCGGCTTCGTGACGCGGGACTGCTGCTCGACCGTGACGAGATCGAGCACGACTATCCGTGCTGCTGGCGTTGCAGGGAGCCGCTCATTCACCGGGCGACGGCGCAGTGGTTCATCTCGCTCACGGCAAACGATGGGCGGGCGCGAGCGCTCGCAGCGGTGGGCGACGCGAATTGGGTGCCCTCGTGGGGCGCCACGCGCATCCAGTCCATGCTCCGCGACCGTCCCGACTGGTGCATCTCGCGCCAGCGCGCCTGGGGTGTGCCGATCCCCGCGTTCTACTGCACGGCGTGTGACGCAGCCGGCTTTGATTTTCCGGCGGTGAAAGCGCTCGTCGCGCGCGGCGGCGCCGACGCGTGGTTCACGACCAGCGCGGCGGACATCGTGACGCCTGGCAGAACGTGCGCGTGCGGCGGAACCGGGTTCAGGAAGGAAACGGACATCTTCGACGTGTGGTTCGAGTCTGGCGCGTCGCAGCACAGCGTGCTGCGCACGCACCCGGAGCTCGCCTTTCCGGCAGACGTCTACCTCGAGGGCACGGACCAGCACCGCGGGTGGTTTCAATCGTCGCTGCTCGAGAGCGTGCTCGCCGGCGATCGCGTGCCGTTCCGGACGGTCGTCACCAACGGCTTCCTGGTCGATGCCCGAACAGGCGACAAGCTCTCCAAGTCCGGCTATCTCATTCCGGCCGATGAGGTGGCGTCGACCTACGGAAGCGATTTGTTCCGGCTGTGGATCGCATCGCTGGACTTCACGGACGACATCCCGTTCTCGAGCGAGATCCTCGCGGCGCGCGCGCCGTACTACGTGAAGATCCGGAACACGTTCCGTTTCCTGCTCGGCAGCGTCTGGGACTTCGACCCGGAGCGGAACGTCGTCGATTACAACGATCTTGCCGACATCGATCGCTGGGCGCTGCACGAACTGGCGGCGCTCACGCGCGACGTCACGCGCGAGGTCGAGGCGTACGCTTTCCACGCGGCGATGCAGCGCCTGTACACCTTTTGTGTCGTCACGATGAGCGCGACGTATTTCGACATCGTGAAGGACCGGCTGTACACCCTGGCCGGGTCGAGCGGGTCACGCCGAGCGGCGCAGACGACGCTGCACGCCATTCTGGGCGCGCTGGTGAGGCTCTACGCGCCGGTGCTCGTGCACTCGTGCGAGGAAGTCTGGGAACACCTCCGGCTGCCGGGGAAGGAGTCGAGCGTGCACCTGTCCGGATGGCCCGAACTGCCTGACGGGTGGAACCACCCGTCGCTTGGTGCGAGGTACGAACGACTGCTCGCGGTCCGCGGTGCGGTCAATCGCGCGCTCGAGCGGCTGCGGGCATCGGGTGCCATCGGCCGCTCGCTCGATGCCCGCGTCGCGATCCATGCCGCCGATCCGGCAATGCAGGACTGGCTTGCGGCCGCCGATCGCGAGTCGCTGTTCATCGTGTCGGAAGCGGTACTCGCCGACGGGCGCGTGGGCGCCGAGGACGCCGAGCTTGCGGGCGTATGGGTGCACGCGGAGCGTTCGGCGCATGCCCGCTGCGAGCGCTGCTGGGCGAGGCGGCCGAGCGTCGGGCAGGACGCGGCAGAGCCGGACCTCTGTGATCGCTGTCTTTCAGTCGTGCGGTCGGAGGGATGACGAACGTGGTGAGGGAGCTTGACACTGAATATAACTTTACAATACAAAGTTTGTCCCGCACCCGGGCCGGTCACCGAGGTTTCGAAGCGGGCGATGGCCGTTTAGACACCGACAGCGCGCCTGTGGTTTGAAGCTGGAGACCGAAGGCGTCAGACTACCGATTTGCCGGCGTAACACGGCCGGCCGAGACCTCCTATGAAGACCAGATTCCTCGCCGTTCTCGTTCTGGCCGCCGCATTTGCGGCCCCGTTTGTTCAGTTGCGGGCGATGCAGGCCGCCGCCACGACGGGACAGGCCGTGCCAGTGAACCCGGCGCCGTTCGACCGGGCGGCGCTTGAAGCCAAGATTGACGAGCTCGTGAACGCGCACGTGAAGATGAACAGGTTCAGCGGTACGGTGCTGCTCGCGAGCGCCGGCAAGCCGTTGGTGGCCAAGGGGTATGGCCACGCCAACATCGAGTGGCAGGTCCCGAACACGACGTCGACCAGGTTCCGAATCGGGTCGGTCACGAAGCAGTTCACCTCGATGCTGATCATGCAGTTTCGCGAGCAGGGAAAGGTCAAGCTCGAGGATGCAGTGTGCGTCTACGTGACGCCGTGCCCTCCGGCGTGGAAACCGGTCACCATTCATCACCTGCTCACGCACACGTCCGGGATTCCGACGTACACGGGCATCGCGTCCTGGCGCGAGACGAACATGGTGCCGAAGACGATCGACCAGATGGTCGCTGTCTTCCGGGACCTGCCGCTGCAATGGACGCCGGGAGATCGCTACGAATACAACAATTCCGGCTACTTCCTCCTCGGGGTCGTCATCGAGAAGATCGCGGGAAAGAAGTACGAGCAGGCACTCCAGGAGATGATCTTCACGCCGCTCGAGATGAAAGACACCGGCTACGACTGGTCGAAGACGATTCTTCCGCGGCGCGCGTCGGGCTACACCGGGCGCGGCGCCGCGCTTGAGAATGCCGCCGCGCTGGACATGCAGCAGCCGTACGCGGCCGGATCGCTGTACTCGACCGTGGAAGACCTGCTCACGTGGGACCAGGCGCTCTACACGGAGAAACTGCTGCCCACGGCCGCCAAGCAGCTCATGTGGACGCCGTTCAAGGATGACTACGCGTACGGGTGGATCGTCGCCCCGCCGTCACGCGCGCTGTTCGGCGGCCATCAGCGCATCGCGCACAGCGGCGGCATCAACGGGTTCTCGAGTGTCATTGTCCGCCTGCCCGGGCCGAACGTCACCGTGATCGTGCTCGCCAACAACGACTCGGTCAACGCGTCGGCGATCGGACGAGACATGGCCGCGATCTATTACGGCCTTCCGTACACGATTCCGGCGGCGCGGGCAGCCGTCAAAGTCGATCCGAATCTCTTCGACCAGTACGCCGGCAAGTACGAGCTCCGGCCGGGCTTCGTCGTGACCATCACGCGTGAGGGGACGAGTCTGATGGCGCAGGGCACCGGGCAGCCAAAGTTCGAGATCCTGCCGGAGTCGGACACGAAGTTCTTTGCCGCCAACGTCGACCTCGTGATCACCTTCGTGAAGGGTGCCGACGGCAAGGTGACACACTTCGTCCTGACACAGGGCGGGCGCGATCAAATCGCGAAGCGAATCGAGTAGTACGTCTTGTTCGTCCCCAGGCACGTCTAGGCGGCGAGGGAACCGTTTTGTGCGATGATACGTCCAAAATGGACATATCCAAAATGGAGTTATCACCGCCGCTCAAACCGGCCATCTTCCACATCCTCCTGGCCCTGGCCGAGGGGGACAAACATGGCTACGCCGTCATGCTGGCCGTTCGGCAACTGTCCGGAGGCCGGATCCCGCTGCAAACCGGCTCGTTCTATCGGCACCTCGGCAAGTTGATCGATGCGGAACTCGTCATGACCGGGAAGGGTCGCCCGGCCGACGATGACCCAAGGCGAGGCGCGTACTATCGATTGACGCCGCGAGGCCGCGACGTGCTCGCGGCCGAGAAGCAGCGGCTGCGGGACCTCATCACAGGCGTGCCGATGCGACCGTCGCGCAAGGAGTCGCGCTGATGCATCGGGATCCAGACTGGCCCAGTCGCCTGTACCGGTGGGCACTGCGGGCGTACCCTCGCCACGTCCGCCACCAATTCGAAGCCGGCATGCTGGATGCGTTCACGCAGGACCTGGCCCAGGTCCGGCCGCGCGGACCGGTCTCGCTGGCCGGGTTCCTAGTCGTGACCTGCGTCCAGGCGATCTGGTTCGGGCTCGTGGAACGGCTGCCGAAACCGAGGCCCGTACTGCTCACGTTGCGCGACGCGTTCCGGTCCCTCCGGTCCGCCCGCCTCGTGTCCCTCGTCGCCGTCGGGTCGCTGGCGCTCGGGATCGGCGCCAACGCGGCCCTGTTCTCCATCCTCAACGGCCTCGTCTTCAAGCCGTTGCCGGTGCGCGAGCCGAGCCGGCTCGCGCTGCTCGAGCCAGGGGCCTGGAGCAACCCGGTCTGGGAGGAGATCCGCGATCACCACGCGTCCCAGACCGACCGCGTGTTCGCCTGGTCGGTCGAGCGCTTCGATCTGTCCGCACATGGAGAAATGGACGTCGTGGACGGCATCTACGCGAGCGGAAGCCTGTTCGACGTGCTAGGGGTGCCCGCGGCGCTCGGCCGCACGCTCGGACCGCGCGACGACATGTTCGGAGGTGGCGTGGACGGTCCCGTGGTGGTGCTGGGTCATGACTTCTGGCAGCGTCGTTTTGGCGGCGCGCTCGACATCGTCGGACGGACGCTCACGATCGAACGTCGCCCCTTCACGATCGTCGGCGTGCTGCCGCGCACGTTCTTCGGGCCGGACGTCGGACGTGTCGCCGATGTCGTCCTGCCGCTCGGCGCGGCCGCGTTCGTCGAGCAGAGACGGGCGCAATTCCGGACGGCGTCGACGTGGCTGAACATCATAATGCGGCTCCGTCCGGGTGAGAGCCTGGACAGCACGGCCGAAGCGCTGCGGGCCGTGCAGCCGCAGATTCGTCTCACGACGCAGCCGCCGGATCGCAGTCCCGCCAGGCATCTTGCCGATCCCTTCGTCCTCGTGTCCGCCGAGAACGGCCGATCGACGCTGCGCAACCGCTATGAGCAGCCGCTCACGATCATTCTGGCGGTCGCCGGCATCGTGCTGGTGATTGCGTGTGCGAATCTCGCGAACCTGCTGCTCGCGCGCGCCGCGGCCCGGCGGGCGGAATTCAGCCTGCGACTCGCGCTCGGCGCGTCGCGCGCACGGATCGCCGGTCACCTGCTGTTCGAAAGCCTCCTGTTGGCAACGGCTGGTGCGCTGCTGGGTATGCTGGGCGCTGCGTGGGGAAGTGCGCTCCTCGTGCGTCAGATCTCGACGCCGACAGTTCCCGTCGCGATCGATCTCGCGATGGACGTGCGCGTGGTGGGCTTCGCGATCCTCGCGGGCCTGGTGACGGCGCTGCTGTTCGGCCTCGGGCCGGCGATCGGCCTGTCGCGCGTGCCGCCAACCGACATGTTGAAGTCGTCGGGCCGCGGCGTGGTGGGACACCAGCGCGGCGTGGTGCGGAACGTTTTCCTGGCGGCGCAAGTCAGCCTGTCGCTCGTGCTCGTCGTGTCCGCCGGGCTGTTTCTGCGGACCCTGGTGTCCCTGACGTCCGTGTCGCTTGGGTTCGATCCGGATCGGCTCCTGGTGGCCGCGATGAACGTCCAACGCAGCGACGTGCCGCCGGAGCGGCGGGCCGAGCTGTGCGATCGGCTCCGGGCCGCGGTCGTGTCCGTACCGGGCGTGAGCACCGCTGCCGTGTCGTACATGACGCCGCTCACGATGCGTGGATGGAACGGCCCCGTCGAGGTTCCCGGCCGGCCTCGCCTGTCCGATCGAGAACGACTCGCGTGGGTCAACGTGCTGTCGCCCGGCTGGTTCTCGACCTATGGGATTCGAGTGGTTCGCGGGCGGGACATCGCCGACGCCGACCGCCGCGGCGGCGAGCGGGTCGCGCTCGTCAACGAAGCGTTCGCGAACCGGTTCTTCGGCGGCGAGGACCCCGTGGGCCGGCAGGTCGTTGGCGGGACTGCGTCAGACCACAGCCACACGGTCATCGGTGTCGTCACGGATGTGGTCTATCGCTCGCAGCGTGTGGGCGTTCCGCCGACGATGTACGTGCCGTGGGCGCAGCTCGACGACGTGTTTCCCACGTTTTCGATCACAGTCCGCACCGCGGCGTCTCCAACCGCGCAGCTCACGCGGGCGATCGGCGACGCGCTCTTGCGTGAAGACGGCGCGGTGGCATTCACGATCCGCGACCTGAAGGACCAGCATCGCGCCACGTTGTCGCAGGAGCGGCTGATCGCGATGCTCTCGGGGTTCTTCGGCGTGCTCGCGATGCTGCTGGCGGCGCTGGGGCTCTACGGCGTGACGCGATACACGGTCAGTCGGCGCCGCGCCGAGATCGGCGTGCGGCTCGCGCTCGGCGCGACTCGCCGGATGGTGACCCAACTGGTGCTGCGGCGCGTCGCCGTTCCGATCGTGGGGGGCATTGCGATCGGCGTGGTGCTGAGCCTCTGGGCGTCGCGCTTCGTCGGCACGCTGCTCTTCGGACTGGAACCGCGCGATCCCGCCACGCTCATTGGCGCCTCAGCCGTGTTGCTCGGCCTTGGTCTCCTCTCCGGCTGGCTGCCGGCCAGACGTGCGGCACGAATCGATCCGGTCGCCGTGTTGCGGGAGTAGTCCTCCAACTGAAAGCCTCGCCGGGTCCGTCCGTCGCGCTACACTGCGCGCCACGCACATGACTGACGACCGCTGGACCGCTGTCGATCACTACGTGGACGACCTGCTGGTGGGGGCCGATCCCGCGCTCCAGGCGGCGCTCGAGGCGACCGCCGCCGCCGGCATGCCGGCCATCAGCGTTTCACCCAGCCAGGGCAAGCTGCTGCACCTGCTCGCGCGGGCGATGGGCGCGCGGCGCATCCTCGAGCTCGGCACCCTCGGCGGCTACAGCGCGATCTGGCTCGCGCGCGCGTTGCCGGCCGGAGGCCGGCTCATCACGATCGAAGCGAAGCCCGAGCACGCCGACGTCGCGCGAGCGAGCTTCGCGCGGGCGAACGTGTCCAACGTGATCGATCTCCGCGTGGGGCCGGCACTCGACGTGTTGCCGCGGCTCGCGGCGGAGGCCGCCGGACCGTTCGATCTGATCTTCATCGACGCGGACAAACCGAACTACCCGCAGTACCTGGACTGGTCGATCACGTTGGCCCGCCCCGGCACCCTGATCATCGCCGACAACGTCGTCCGCGACGGGGACGTGGTCGACGAGCGGTCGACGGATCCGATGGTCCAGGGCGCGCGTCAGTTCAACGCGCGCCTCGCGGCGGACCCTCGAGTGACCTCGACGATCGTCCAGACGGTCGGATCCAAAGGCTACGATGGATTCGCTGTCGCGCTCGTGGCCAGCCTCGACGAGGACTGAAGGAGATGCCTCATCCCGCCGAACGGCAGCTCGCCGGCTTCATCGCGAAATATTCACCTGACATCGCGCGTCAGGCGCGTGGCGCCCGTCGCAAGATGCAGACGCGGCTGCCGGGCGCCGTCGAGATGGTGTACGACAACTACAACTGGCTGGTCATCGGCTACGCGCCGAACGAACGGCCGTCGGATGCGGTGTTTTCGCTGCTCGTGAATCCCGGCGGCTGGGTGACGCTCTGCTTCCTTGAAGGCGCGCATCTGCCGGATCCCGAGACGCTGCTGTGCGGCTCGGGCAACCGAGTGCGTCACATTCGACTGAAGGGTCCAGACGATCTCGATCTGCCGGCCGTTCGGGCGTTGATGAGCGCGGCGATGAAGGAAGCGGATCCGCGGTTCGATCCGCGGGCGCGCCGCAAACTGATCATTCGCGCGGTGTCCGCCAGACAGCGGACACGAAGGGCAGAGGGCAAAGGGCAAAGGGCAAAGGAGAGGGGGAAAGGGGAAAGGGAATAGGGAGGGAAAAGGGTAGGGGGCACGGGAAACGTGGAAGGAGCGATCGGGTTCCGGCTGGACGACGAGAGCGCGCGTCTGAAGGCAACGAGGAGAACTCACATGCTCAAGATGGTGGTCGCCGTGGCGATCGCGTTGGCGATTCAGACGCCCAACCCCGCGCCCGTCCAGTCGTATGCGGGCACCTGGACCGCGGAACTCGCAGGCGCGACCTATGTGCGCCTCGAGCTCGAGGCAGCGACCGATGCGCTGCGTGGGAAACTCAGTCTGGGCAATATGCAGGTCGACAAGCAGGGACAGGTCAGCAAAGCCGAAAACGCTCCGCGGGAATCAACGCCGCTCACCGAAGTCGTCCGGCGGGATTCGCACCTCTCGTTTTCCCGGAAAGATGGCGAGGAGACGGATCATTTCCAGATGCGCCTGCTCGGCCCCGAAACGGCGGAGTTGGTGTTCCTGCCGACCGAAGAGTTCAAGAAGGAACTCGCCGACGCCGGCATTCCGTTGCCAAAGCCGATTCGACTGAAAAAAGCTTCGCGGTGAGCCACTCGCGTTAGCGGAGCTTGGTCGCGCGGATGGTCCGTCCGCCTTCCGTGATTTGCACCGCCGTCACCCCTCCCATCGCGTCGCGCTCGAACACCAGCTGGACGCTCGGCGTTCTGAAAAAGAAACGATCAGGCGCTTCCTGAAGCATCTCGGCTTGGCCGCGCCCCGTCATCTCCGCGAACAAGCCATCCCACTCGGACGTGATCGTTGCCGTCACGTTCGGCGCAACGGCATAGCGGCCACGCGCGCGCTTTGGCCAGGCCGGCCGCGCTCCATCCCGCGTCGCAGGCCGCCAGGAGGCCGAGCAGCAGGAACGAACCACCGAAACTCCGCCGGGCGAATGCAGCTCGCATGATCTTCGCTTGAAGCTTGTCTAGATGGACCGTTACTTCGGGAGAACGCCAGCCAGCTAGAAAACGGACACGGGCCTGTTGCCGTGTCTCACTGACAGCGAGCAGGTGTTCGTGCCGAGATCGACCCGACTCGATTCTGACGGGACTGGTAGAAACCGATGCAGTCCTTCGGGTCGGGGAGAGGCGCGGACGTCGCGAGTGAGGTCGTGGCTCGCGACCCTACGTATCCAAGTGAGGCAAGCTGCGCCGCCAGGTGGGGGGGAACCTCCGCCGGCCTCCTGGAGAACTCAGGGCCGGTCGACGAGTGTGGTCGGGCGAGTTCCTGAAGGCGTCGCGTCATGGCCGCGGCCATCGCACGCCGCTCGTCGTATACGTTGCGCTCCTCGAAGGGATCACGCGCGAGGTCGTACAGCTCGGGACGCGGCGCGTCGATCAGCTTGAACCTGCCGTCGCGCAACGCGCGCAGGGGACTCCACCCCAGCCGCCGCGGGTATTCGGACTCTGAATACGCCTCCAAATCCAGATCGCTCCGCTCCCCGGTCAGCAAGTCGGCAAGGCTGACGCCGTCCGTACGCTGAGCCGGAATATGAAGGAGATCGAGAACAGTCGGCATCACGTCCGTGAGCCGCACGACCCCGCCGACCCGCCTGGGCGGGAGGTGTGGTGTACGAATGATGAGCGGCACCCGGAGAACGCTCTCGTAGATGAACACGCCGTGATCCAGCTCGCCGTGATCGCCCAGCGATTCGCCGTGATCCCCCGCGACGATCACGATCGTCCGCTCCATGAGATGATGAGCCTCCAGCGCGTCGAGCAGGCGGCCGATCTGCGAGTCGGCAAACGCGATCTCGCCGATGTACGGGTTGTGGCCATAGATCGACGCGTACGGCTCCGGCGGCTCGTAGGGGAGGTGGGCGTCGTAGAGATGGGCCCACAAAAAGTACGAAGACCCGGCCACTGTGTCGATCCACCGAAGCGCATCGTCCACGACGGCATCCGCGCGCCGCTGCCGGCCGGCCGGGCCGCTCCGGTCGGTGGAATTGACGCGCCCGTACTCGTCGAACCCCTGCTTTAAACCGCGATCCGGATCCAGCACCACGGATCCGACGAACGCGCCGGTCCGGAACCCTCGCGCGCGCAGGACTTCCGCCAGCGTCGTCTGCGTCTCGGCGAGCGGCGGGTCCATGTTGTCGCGAACGCCGTGGCGCGGCGGGAGCAGTCCTGTGAAGAGGCTCGTGTGCGCGGGCAGTGTCATCGGGGCGACGGAGGTGGCCTGATCGAAAACGATGCCGTCGCGGGCCAGTCGCTCGAGATGCGGCAGCGACACGTTCATGAAGCCGTACGGCGACAAGCGGTCGGCGCGCGTCGTATCGAGCGTGATCATGACGACGCTGAACGGCGCTGCGGGCGGCCCTCCCGTAAGGATCCACGATCCTCCGACGGAAAGCACCGCCAGGCCGGCCGCGAGCGAGACAGCCGCTCTCGTCGCCGAAGCGCGCACGCCCCTTGAAACGACTCAGAGGCGTAAACCGGACAAAACAGACGCACCACACGCGTGCCGTGCGCTGGACCTGTCCGGTTCTGCGGCCGCGAACGTTTCGAAAGATCATGCGCCTTTCCCCCATCACCGCCGCGTGCGCGGTCCTCGTCGTCTTCTCCGGATTCTGGGTCGCGTGCGGGGATTCAACGCGCGGCCCCGGCGCGCCGTCGGGCCCGCCGAGCGTGGCAAGGCTCGAGATCGTCGGACCGGCGTCGATCGCTCCGGGACTATCGGCGCAGTACTCAGCCATTCAGTTCCTGTCGGACGGCTCGAGTGGGCCGGCCACCGGGGTGACCTGGTCCAGCTTTCAACCGGCGCTGCTTCAAGTGAGCGCGACCGGCCTCGCGACCGCACAGCCACCTCTCCGAGGCGAGGCCACGCTACAGGCCGAGTTGTCGGCCACCGGGCGTCGCGCCAGCCGAGAGGTCCTCGTTCTTCCGGATGGCACGTTCCGGCTTGTCGGTACGGTGACGGAAGCCGACGCCACGAACTTCCCGGTCCATGGCGCGCTGGTGGAAGCCGCAGCCGACGCGGACCCTTCGACGCCCGTGGCGACCTTCGCGACGACTGGACCGGATGGCCGATACAAGCTGTACGGCGTCCCTGGCGACGCCGATCTCCGGGTCCGGAAAGACGGCTACGTCACCATCGCGGAGCGGATCCAGCTCGCCACGCACGCGACACGGAACTTCGAGCTCCTGCTGGACAGTCCGCGGCTCGCTCTCGGTGGGGACTACACGATGACGGTCGAAGCGTTTAACGATAACGATAGCCGTTCCTGCGGACTGCCCGCACTGCCCACTGATCTGCGGCGCCGCACGTACGATGCCGTCATCGCGCAGAACGGCCCCCAACTGACCGTCACGCTGGCGGGCCCGCAATTCCTCGTCTCTGGTGGCCAGGGAAACCGGTTCACTGGCGTGGTCACGGCGACCGGCGCCACGTTCGAGGTGCGGAGCTATCGCGACTACTACTACTACCGCAATGGCCCCGAGCATCCCGACGTGGTCGAAGTGCTGCCGGACGGAAGTCTGCTCGTCGTCACCGGCAAGCCCAGCGTCACCGTCACGTCGGCCGGGCTGTCCGGACGCATGTCCGGATCCCTCACCCAGTACCGGGGCTCACGCTTTCCGAACGTGATCTACCTGAGCGGCTGCGCTGCGGACCGACTGACGTTGACGCGGCGATGAGGGCCGGCCGGCGGTCCTGCGACGTTACCACTCCAGCTTGACGCCGAGCCGCGCGATGCGCGGTGGCACGATGGCAAGAGGCTGCTGAAACCTGAGCCCGGACAACCAGTTCACGTTCTGTTCCGGGTTGGCGTTGAGCAGGTTGAACACGTCCGCGAATGCCGCGACGCGACGGAGCGGGCCCAGCGAGAACGCCTTCTCGACACGCAGGTCGAACAGGGTGACATGGTCCATTCTCCGCGTGCCGATCGGCTCGGCGAGAACGCGGAGGGCACCCAGGTTGAGGGTGCTCGTGCCCACCTGCCACGTCCGACCGTACGGCTGCCCGGACTGGTGACGGAGAAACGGCGTGATGCGCAGTCCCCACGGACCTTCGTAGGTGCCATACACCCGAGCCGACCACACCCGGAACTCGTGCCGCCCATCCACGCCCGTGTTGATCAGATCGTTGGGAGTCAACGGATACACGTTGGCGCGAACGGCCTGACCGAAGTACGCACTCGCATGCTCCCGCGTCCATGTGTGAGAGAACCCTGACACGAGCGACCACCGGCGGCTGAATCGCCGGCGGGCCGTGACTTCCCAGGTCACGTTGTCGCTGCGGGCGTTGGGCACGTTGCGGACCATGTAGTACGGTAACGGGACGGCCTGCTGCAAGTCGTAGACGAGGATATCCGGTCCGTCATCCGGAGTGCCGACATTTCCGTCGATGCCGGGATCGGTCACCGTGACGGTTCGCGTGAACGCGCTGAAGGGCCGCGTTTCGTCCTGCCGAAGGAACGGCTGCCGTTCGCCCCGCCAGACGACACCGGTCTCGACGCTCATGTTGGGAGCGATCTCGCGCTCTATTCGTGCGGTCGCTTCATGAACGAACGCAAGTTTCAAGTTCGGATCGAGCGACTCAATCCGCTCGCCGCCCCTTCGCTCCAACAATTGAACGTCCTCGCCGAGATCCCATTGGCGGTCCCGATCCGCATCGATCCAACTGTATCTCTCCCACCACGCCCTCGAGTTCGGATTCGCGTTGAAGAGCAGCTCGGTGCCCGCGGGCAGCCAATATCGTCCGTAAGTCCCCTTCAGTACTGTCCGGCCGGCGCCCGTCAGATCCTGGCTGAGACCCACGCGTGGCGCCACGACATTCCAGTCGATCAGGTTGCTCACGATAGGGAACGCCTGCGTGGTCCATGACCGATCGCCCGACTGGCCGGCCGGATGCTCCTGCGCCGGAAGAAACACACGATAGCGATCGAACCGAAGGCCGAGATTGAGCGTGGTCCGGCTGGCCACGCGCCATGAATCCTGCAGATAGCCGCCGTACCATTGGATGCCGCCCACGGACGTCGAAGGTGTCTGGAACAGGTACACTTCGCGTGGTGCCGAGTTCTGCGTGACGTGCAGCACGTCGTCGCGGTAGCCTCGGTTCCAGCGCTCCGTGATCGTCAACCGCCTGAACTCGCCGCCGACCTTCAGGTGGTGGCTGCCAGCCCAGTCGTCCGTCACATACGTCGCCGACGCGAGGATCTGGTTGTCGCGATGCGTGATCTCCCAGTCGCGGTTGCCTCCGAACACGTCCAGATTGGTGTCCTCGAATCGGGGCGACGTGCCGTTGGGCCGCTCGTGGCGGCCGGCGATGAACTGACCCCCCAGCACCTCGAAGTAGAAACTCTGCCTGACGATCGCGTTCCACTCGACTTTCCAGACAGCCCCTTGCGCGATCTGGTTCGAGGTCGAGTCCTCGAAACGATTGACAGACGCCGTGGGACGCAGGAATCCGTCGAGGCGGTTCGGCTGAATATTCCAGGTCGTTTGGCCGAAGACGACGACCCGGCTGCTGCCTGCCGCCCGCGCCTCGCTTTTTCCTCCCAGGTTAGTGACCTCTGCGCGCACCGGCTTGACAGGGAAACTCACCTGTCTCGCAGCCGTCTCGTGGATTGCGGAGCGACAGGTACCACCACAGTCGGTCGTTCCTGATGGGGCCGCCGACACCAACGTTGGCGTCGCGGTAACTCCACAAGCGGTTCGCCTCCCGTGCCGGGGAATTGACTCCGCCCTGCGCGCCACGCTGAATCTGACCCTCGTCGATGTTGAATGCCTGCCAGCCGCGGTGCTCGTAGTCCAAGTACACAGACCCGCTATGGCGGTTGCCTCCCGACTTGGTGATGATGTTGATGGCCACGCCCGGCCACGGCCACTCGGGGCCGTGCGCCCCGAGCCTGACGGCCACCTGCTCGAACGACCCATAGTCCAGTGTGAAGCCGAGCGGGTTGTAGCTGGTGATCGCGATGCCCTCGATCGTCGGCCGGTTCGGCCCGCTCGTGCCGTAGGCGCTAAAGGGGCCACCCCCCGGCCCGGCGCTGCCGCCGACATCGAACCGGGTCAGTTGCACGCCAGGCGTCGCGTCGATGATCGCGCTCGAACTGCGCGAGGCCGGCAGATCGGCGAGCTGTTGGGCCTCGAGGCTGAACGCGATCGAGGTTCCCGACCGGTCCACGATCGGTGACTTGCCCGAGACGACCACGGCTTCTTGTAGCGCCGCGACTTCAAGAACTTCATCGACGGTGGCCGTCGCGCCGAGATTCACCCGAATGCCCTCGCGGACCTTCTGGCCGAAGTTGGGCAACGAGAACACCAGCGTGTACTCGCCGGGCGGCACCGCCGGAACCTCGTACCTGCCGTGAGTATCGGTCATGGTCGGGCGCGGACGCATCATCGCGGGACTCGAAGCGACCACAGTGACGCCAGGCAGCACCGCGCCGCCTTGATCGGTGACCGTGCCGTTCAACGCGCCCGTCGTCGCGCCGAGCGTCTGCGCGGCGGAGGAGGCGGCTCCGACAAGCAGGCAGCCCGCAAGCGCCAGGATCAAACGGCGGCGGTACGGCATGGCAATTGGCGGAACAGGGATCATGCCAGAAGAATCGGATGGTCGAAGGGCCAGGGCGCGCCTCCTTGGGTGTTTTCTCGGGGCTACCGGGGGAGGCTCAGCTTCTGGCGGAGAATTGCGGCCCGAGGATCGTCATGGAGCGTGGCCAGCTCCCGAACGCTGAGGTAGTACGCCGCCCGATAAGGGTTGACGAGGGCGAGCGCTTCGAGGGCCTCGAATGCCCGGTCCTTGTCGCCCAGAGCTGCGTAGATCATTGCCGGACGATGCGGAAGGTGAGTGTTGCGCGCCGCGAGCGCCTCCGCCTCGGCGCGCCGGCCCGTGACCGCATAGATGTACCCGATCCAGTGCTCGTTGAGATCGGCCCGCCCCCCCTTGTTGAACCAGGCGAGCGCCTCGTCCGTCCGACCCTTGAACATCAGAGCGAGGCCGCAAATCTCTCCGGCGAACGGATACTTCGGATCCTGCTCGAGCACGAGCGTGCAATTGGCTAGCGCGTCATCAAAGTGACCGACGCTGATCTGGACCCGGCCCAGGAGCCGCCGCGCATCGGGCGAGAGAGGATCAGCGCGCACCGCGTCCTGCATCAGGCTCAGGGCTTCGTCGAGCCGTCCCAACGGGTGCAAGGCGTAGAAGACGAACGACCCGTACAAGAAAGTGAGGTTCGGTTGGAGGGAGATCGCGCGCCGGTAGGATTCCTCGGCCTGTGCCCAGCGTCCCGCCCTGGCATGAATACCGCCAATCGCTGCGTGAGCCTCCGGGAGCAGCGGGTCGATCTCCAGCGCTTTCAGCGCCAAAGGCTCCGCCTGTGTATCGGCCTCGGTCGGAGGAGTTGCGGTGCCGCGGGCGTCTGGGTAGTTTCTGGAACGATCTCCATGCGCGAGCGCCAGCGCGGCCAAAGCGGGCGCATATGATGGGTCTCTCCTCAACACCTCTTCGAATAGAGGAATCGCCTTAATGGTTTCGAAAAAGCGCGCATCGCGCAGTGCGAGTGCGCGCAGAAAAATCTCATACGTGGGTATGTCAGTCTTGTACTGTCGCTGCGTGCGTCCCAGTTTCAGGCGAAGCTCGTTCACAATCTTTCTGGTCAAGTGCTCGACCACGCCGACGACGTCGCCTTCCGAGCTGAGCTCGCGATCGACCGTGTCCGACCAGACGGGCCGATCGTCCTCGATTGACACGAGTGAGGCGTTGATCACCAGCCTGTTCCCAGAGAGCCGCGCGTCTCCTTCGATGACGAGATTCACGTTCAGCCGCCTGCCGATGTCGGCGAGGTCGCGCGGCTTGTCCTTGAGCAGGAACGAGGACGTCCGGGATCTGACCTCCAATCCATCGATGATTGCCAACTGCTGGATGAGGCCATCCGTGACGCTTTCGACGAGCAGGCTGTTGCTCAGCTCAATACTGGCGTTCCTGAACGGCAGCACGGCGATGAGGGGGTTCGCGCGATAATTTGGCGCGAGTCCGAACATACTGGCGAATCGCGTGCCCAGGCTGCGATTGTCCCCAGTCAGACGGGCGCGGACATCGGATGCCAGCGCGGCGACGACCACAATGGCGGCCGCGGCGGCCAGTCCGTACATGAGGCGCACAACGCCGGGACGGCGCTGCAGCACGGCCAGATCTCTGGCGAGCGCCTCGACATTCGCGTAGCGCCGCTCCGGCTGAGGATCGATTGCGCGTTCGATCACCCGCGCGAGGGCAGGCCGCACCTCAGGCCGCGAGGTTCGAAGGCCGACACGTTCGTTCCGCTCGTGTGCGCGTCGAACGTCTCGAATCGTTCTACCCCGGACCGGATACGAATTTGTGAGCAGGTGATACAGCAGCACACCCAAGCTGTAGATATCGCTCCGCACCGTCGCGGGTTGCCCGGCCATGACTTCCGGCGCCAAATACAGGGGAGTGCCCGCGAGATCGGACGAAGAGTTGTCGTCGAGCTCCTTGCCCGTGCCGAAGTCCATCAGGACGACGCGACCGTCCTCGGCGCGCGTCACGTTGTGCGCTTTGATGTCCCGGTGCAGGAGACCGGCGGCGTGCACGGCCGACACTGCCCGGGAGAGATCGAGCCCGATCTTGACGACGTCGGCACCGGTAAAAACCGTGCCCTGACGCAAGAGCTGCTCGAGCGTGTGGCCACGGACGAACTCCATCCAGAGGCCGATCTGGTCGCCGATTTGTTCGGCGCCATGGATGGTCACGACGTTCGGGTGACGGACACGGGCGAGCAGACGGCCTTCCTGAATGATGGTGCCTGGCTGCGGGCCGCTGGCAGTCGGTGCCGCGGCGAGGAGCTTCAAGGCGACTTCGCGGTCGAGCCGCGTGTCCCAGGCCCGGAACACCTCGCCGAACGCGCCGCGGCCGACGCGTTCGAGCAGCCGAAGATGGCCCCATCGTTCGGGCGGCGTGGCGTGAGTGAGCACCGGCCCGGACGACGTCAGCGTCGCGTCGGAAAGCGCCTCGCGGTGTACTTGAGCGACCGACGCTACGAGCCGGAGGTGTCTGACCAGGCGTACGTCGGCCCCGGCACTCGACTCGGCTTCCGCCCAGTCGATCGCGTCGCCGTCGAGCACGGCGCCGGCCAGATCATCAAGGAGCTGTTCGTTGGCAAGCACGAGTCAGAGCTTCGTGGTCCACACGTCCGTCACGTGAAACGTTCGGGGACGGAAAACCGGACACGACCGCCGGACCGGACGTCTTCACGACCCGTCGCGGTCCATCTCCTGCGTAAGACGCACAAGCGCACGACGTGCGGCCTTTCGCGCGGCTTCCGAGCTCGGCTTGCCCAACACGTCGGCCAGTTCCTCGTAGCTGTACCCCATTTCCACCCGCCCGACGATGGCCTCGCGTTCGTCTTCCTTCAGCGTCGCAAGCGCACGCTCGTAGCGCTCCACGGATTCCCGGCCGATCGCCTCTTCGAGCGGGGACAGCCCCGCGTCGATTTCCAATCCGTCGAGATCGGTCGACTCCTGGCGCCGGCCTTTCTTGCGCAGCTCGTCCCGGACGCGATTGACGACGGCCTGGCGGAGGTACGCCTGCAACGCACCGGGCCCTCGGGCCTCGAAGTCGCCAATCCTCTTGAACGTCTGGAGCAGCGTGTCCTGGACCAGGTCGTCTGTATCGGCCAGATCACGCGCCCACCGCGGCAGTCGTCCCCTGGCCCAGCGTTTGAGCGGGTTCAGGTGGCGGGAGACGAGCCGGTCAAGCGCCTCGCGATCGCCCCCTCGAGCCCGATCGAGCAGGCGCATCGTCGATTCGGCCTCCGCCGATTGCGTCGAGATCGACGCAAGGCCGTCGCCGCGCGGGCGGTCATCGGGCATATCCATGGAATGAAGGGCAACCCCGTCGAATATTACATCTGCCGGCCTGACGACGGCACGGTGTCCGGTTGCTGGCCGAGCGACGTTCTTCAAGATATGTCCAAGGTCATCCACGGCTCAGCGCTTGCGCTGACGCTGGCGCGGACGGGCGCCGGCTGTCGAGGTGCGAACGCGCCGACGCCGGTTCCACCGCCTCAGCCGCTGCCCCAGGTCTCGGTCACGCGCGTCGAGGTCGGGGGTGCCGACTCGGTGGCGCCGGGCGGGACGCTTCAGCTCTCAGCCACGGCACTCCTTTCCGATGGCACGACGCGCGAGATCACGAATGAGGCAAGTTGGGAGACCGACAGAGGAGATCTGCTGTCGATCTCCAATACTGGTCTGGTGACGGCGGGAGCGGACCGCGGCGAAGCGCAGGTCCTCGCGAGATATAAAGGTCATCCTCCCGTCTGGCGAAACGCCGAGGTTGGCAGCCGATCACTGTTCGTGTTGCCTGCGGGAACGTTCCGCCTCAGCGGCGTCGTGAAAGACGGCGGGGCGTCCGTCGACGGCGCGCTCGTGGCGATCACCAGCGGGACGGAAACCGGAACGTCCACCATGACGGAACGCGGAACGTTTCGTTTCTATGGCGTCTCGGGCGACACCGAGATTCGCGTGACCAAGGACGGCTACGACACGACAGTGCACCGTGTGATCGTCACGAAGCATCACACGACGGAGGTCGAGATCGTTCCATCGCGTCCACGAGCGGTCGTCGCGGGGACGTACACGCTGACCATCACTGCGGCACCCGAATGTCGAGCGAACTTGCCCGAAGCCGCACGCGAGCGAACCTACACCGCCGTGATTACGCAAAGCGGCGCCGCGCTGACGGTGACAATCAACAGCGGAAAAAAGGTGACGTATGGAGCCTTTGACCCCACCAACACGTTCAGCGGAGCGGTTGAACCGGATCGTCTGGTCTTTTCAGTGAAGGACTACTCCGGTCCGAATCCGCTCCAGTTCTACTCGCCATCGATTCTTGAAGAACTCTCGCCCACATCCCTCACGGTGTACGGATCGGTAACCGCCACGGCCAACGACAACGGGTACGCTGGGACGCTCGACGGGGCGTTCGAGACACTGTCATTGCGAGGGTACTGGGACTATGGCGACGACTATCAGCGGATCGCCTCCTGCCGTTCTGAGCGTCATCAGTTCGTCTTGACGCGATGAGGGTCTTGAGGCTCAGCGCGCCGCAACCTACTGACGACCGATGTCTCGAAGTCGTTCCTGCAGTGACAGCCGATCGATCTTGTCGATCGGCAGACTGACGAACAACTCGATCCGTCGTCGGAGATGAGTGATCGCCTCGCGAAACGCGCGCCGCTTGTCGTCGTCTGAGCCCTGCACGGCGGCGGGATCGGGAACCCCCCAATGTGCCGTCATGGGCTGTCCGGGCCAGACCGGACAAGGCTCGGCCGCTGCCTGGTCGCAGACCGTGAAGACGAAATCGAGTGGCGGGGCATCGGGGCCGGAGAATTCCTCCCAGCTCTTGCTTCGATAGCCGTCGGCGGGCAGGTGATTCGTGCGCAGGGTGTCCAGCGCCATCGGATGCACCGCGCCTTTGGGATGGCTGCCGGCGCTGAAAGCCCGGAATCGGCCCTGACCGAGCGCCGCGTTGTTCAGCAGCGCTTCAGCCATGATCGACCGCGCGGAATTGCCCGTGCAGAGAAAGAGGACGTTGTAGGTCGGGTTCACAGCTGCTTTCGCATCACGACCGCACTCGCCGGGCAGGCCGACGTGAATTCGACGGAGGCCTGGACCGATGCCGGCACCTCAGCCCGCGTGATGCGTTCGAACCCGAACCTTGGAAAGTAGTTGTCCGCGGTTGTAGTGAGGAGATACAGCGCCGGCACTCGCAGGTCGCGCGCGGCCGCAAGCGCCGCTTCCGTCAGGTCACGGCCGACACCGCGTCCCCGAAGCGCCGACGCCACCGCGACCGACCGGAGAAGCGCACCGTCGACGTACACCTCGAGCGCGGCGGTGCCGACGATGTGGCCGTTCTGCCGCGCGACGAGCGTCGTGTCCAGGTGATCGAGCAGGCCGTCCGGCGGAAGATGTTCGGCTTTCAGGAGCTCGACGATGGTGTCGCAGTCCTCCGGACGCGCTCTCTCCACGACGATGTCCATCGCTCGCCTCGTCAATTCCCGGTGATCTCTGGCGAACAACAGGGCAGTCCCGTGTCGCCCGAGAGCGGCAAACAGCAGCCGGTCTTTTTCTGCAGCCGCACCGCATCGCGCTGCACGACGCCGACATGTGTCAGCGCATGCGTGACCGCGTGGCCAATCGTCTTCAGGACCGGATCCGGCAGATCCGCGATGCGGTAGTAAATCCACAGGCCCTCGCGTCGCGTGGCGACCAGGCCAACCCGCCTCAGGTACGCGAGATGCCGCGAGGCCTTCGGCTGTGAGATCTTGAGGCTTTCATAGATGTGGCAGACGCAGACTTCGCCGGTCAGCAGCAGACCCAGGATTCGGAGCCGGGTCGCGTCCGCCAGCGCTTTGAAGAGGTCCGCCATGTGGTCAAGGGGTTGCGTCATATATCTGTGTTGACAAATATATCAGAAGGCAGATATAGTTTAAATATACGGATACACGTATATATTGAGAATATAGGAGACGCCACGCCATGTCCAACCTTCGGGACGCCATCCGCGACAAATACGGAGCGATCGCGACGTCGGTCGCCAGCTCGTCCACCGATCAAGGGTGTTGCGGTCCCCACGCCTGCGGCTGCGGAGACCCGATCACGTCGAATCTCTATTCCGCGGCCGAGGCGGGCGCCCTTCCCGCCGAGGCGGTCGCCGCGTCGCTCGGATGCGGCAATCCGACGGCGCTGCTGACACTCGAAGCGGGCCAGACCGTGCTCGATCTCGGTTCTGGCGGCGGTATCGACGTGCTGCTGTCGGCCAGGCGCGTGGGGCCGGCAGGGAAGGTGTACGGCCTGGACATGACCGACGAGATGCTCGCGCTGGCACGCGAGAATCAGCGCAAGGCCGGCGCGACGAACGTCGAGTTCCTCAAGGGCACGATCGAAGCGATACCGCTGCCCGCCGACTCCGTGGACGTGATCATCTCGAACTGCGTGATCAATCTGTCGACGGACAAGGACGCGGTTCTGCGAGAGGCGTTTCGTGTGTTGAAGCCGGGCGGTCGATTCGCCGTCTCGGACGTGGTGGTTCGCGGCGACGTGCCCGGCGAAGTGCGACGGAGCATGGAGCTCTGGGTCGGCTGCATCGCCGGCGCACTGGAAGAAGGCGAGTACGCCTCAAAACTTCACGCGGCCGGGTTCGTGGACGTCGACGTCGATCCGTGGCGCATCTACAAGATCGATGACGCGCGTGCGTTTCTGACCGAGAGCGGCATTGACGTCGACCGGGTCGCGCCGCAAGTGGACGGCCGGTTCGCGAGCGCCTTCATCCGCGCCCGGAAGCCCGCAGCCTCGAAGACCTGCTGCGGGCCGGAGTGCTGTCAGACGGCCTAGGGGACCAAGTCGGATCGATCCGGCTCAGATCCGCAGCGCGACGTTATTCCCGCAGCGCGACCGCAGCCTCGATCTTCGTCGACCGGCGCGCCGACCAGTAGCACACGGCGACCGCGACGACGAACAGCATTCCCGTGACGGTCCACAGCGTCGTCAGATCGTTCGGTGTCACACCGAAGAGCAGATCCTCGATGAAGCGTGAGAGCAGCGCCGCGCTGCCCGCGCCAGCCACCAGACCGGCGCCGATCGTCACGAGACCCTGACGCAGGAAAAGCCGGAGGACTTCGCCGCGAGTGGCGCCCAGCGCCAGTCGCACGCCCACTTCGTGGGTGCGCTGGTTCACGCTCTGGGCAATGACGCCGTACAGCCCGATCGAGGCCAGGATGACGGCGATGAGCGCGAAGATCGAGAAAATCGTCATGGACGCGCGCTGGCGGGCCACGGCGCCGTCCATCAACGCGGTCAGCGTCTGCACGGCATAGACGGGCATCGACGGCACGAGGCGATGCACCGCGTCGCGAAGAGGTTGGGTGAGGGCTGACGGATCGCTGGCCGACCGGACGATCACCGCCGGAGCCGGACTCAAAGATTGTGGAAACGGCAGATAGATCTGCATCGGCGTGTTCTGATCGATGCCGTTGAGCTTGAGATCAGCCGCGACGCCCACGACTTCGTGCCAGGGCGTGGTCCACTCCGGCCAGCCCTGTTTGACCCGTTTGCCGATCGGATTCTCGCCGGGCCACAACCGAGCCGCCGCCGTTTCATTCACGACCGCCACCCGAGGCGACGTGTCCGTGTCCTGCGGGGTGAAGAACCGGCCGGCCACCAGCCGGACCTTCAACGCCTGGAAGTACTCGTCGCTCACCGGCGCGAACGCCGCGCTCGGGAGCTCCGCCCTCGGCGGCACGGGCTTGTCGCCGACGATGAACACCGAACCCCACTGCGAGCCTTCGACCGGCAGCGACAGCGCAAGCGCGGCATGCGTAACGCCGGGAAGCCGGCGGAGCTCCGCCAGCAAATCACGGCTGAACGCCCGCACCCGCTCGGCGTCCCAGCCCTGACCGCCCACCGTGATTCTCGCGGTCAGGACCCCCGTGGGATCGAATCCCGGATTGAGGCTCGAGAGCGCGTGCATCGTTCGCAGCGTGAGGCCGGCGCCAGTGAGCAGCACGAGCGCCAGCGCGACCTCGACCGCAATCAGCACGCGCCGCACTCGTGAAGTCGCGCTCGAAGTTCCGGCGCGCAACGAGCGTACGAGCAGCTGACTGCCGTGGACACCTGACGACGACAGCGCCGGGAGCAGCCCGAAGAGGAGTCCCGAAATCAGGGCCGCACCGAGGGCGAAGAGCACCGCGCTCGCATCGAGCCCGACTTCCGCCAGTCGCGGCGTGTCCGTCGGCGCCAGGGCGAGGAGCGCCGTCAGAAGACCCCAGCCGGCCGCCAGGCCCAGCGCGGCGCCGGCCAACGACAGCACCAGGCTTTCGACCAGCAGTTGCCTGATCAGGCGGAACCGGCCACAGCCCAGTGCCGATCGCAGCGCCAGTTCCTGTTGTCTGGATGCGCCGCGAGCGACGAGGAGGTTCGCGACGTTGACGCACGCGATGAGGAGCAGGCATCCGACGGCTGCGAAGAGCGACCACAGCACGGCTTTGGTGTCGCCGACGACCCGCGTCGCCAGAGGCTCGAGATCGGCCGTGATCCCGCTGTTGGTGTTCGGATATTCCTTCGAGAGCGACGCGGCAACCGTGCGCAGCTCGGTCCGCGCCGTTTGCTCGCTCACACCGGGCTTGAGCCGACCGATCCCGTTGAGACCGGTGTGATTGCCGCGATCCAGAAGGCCATTTCCCTCGACCAGATATTGTCCGACCGTCTCCCAGACGTCGGCGCTCCGCGCGAAGCCGAAGCCCTCCGGGAGCACCCCGACGATGGTTTTGGCCGTGCCGTTCAAGCGGATGGTCTGGCCGACAATGTCAGGCGCGCCGCCGTACGCCCGCTGCCAGAACTCGTGCCGGATGATGACCACCCCTGCGGCCCCCGGCCGGTCGTCGTCCTGCGAGAAATCCCGGCCCATCGCCGGCGGCACGCCCACCACTCGCAGGAAGTTCCACGTGGCCTGACGGCCGATCACGCGATCCGGATGCTCCGGATCGACGATCGAGAAGGCCGCCGAGCGCGATGCGGCCAACCCGTCGAACGACGTCAGCCGGTCGCGCCAGTCGGCGAAGCTCGGCCATGATGCGCTGATGACGCGGCTGGGACCGCCCCGTCCGTCACTCTGATATTCAGTCAGAAACATCAGTCGATCCGCGTCCGGCAGGGGGAGCGGTCGAATGACGACGGCATTCAGGAAGGAAAAGATGGCGGTGGCGGCGCCGATGCCGATCGTCAAGGTCGCCAGGACCGCCGCGGTGAAACCACGGGATTTGGCGAGCGTGCGCACGGCGTACCCGACGTCCTGTCGAAGCGTGTCCATGATCGAAGCCTTCTGTGGATTGACGAGATAGCGGGCGGTCACCGACAGTGCCTGACGCCGGTACCACGCGCGCGCGGCGCGAAGCGATCCGCTCGCCGCGCGCGACGCGAATTCTTCCTGGAGATCGCCGCGAATGATCTGGCCGTGCTCGCCTGGCGGCAGTCCCAGTTCAAGCAGCCAGGCTGAAATCCGCGGCGGCCGTACGGGAGGCGACTGTTGTCCCGTCATGATCGTGGCGGGTCGAGCACGCCCTCGAGTCCCCGGGACATGCGTCGAAGCACGCCGTGCGCCGCGCGGACCGCCGACAGCCCCCGCGGCGTGACGCTGTAGATTCGGCGCGGCACGCGTCCGCGGTTCTCGCCGCCTGGGACGATCTTCCACCGCAGCAGGCCCTTGTCCTCGAGGCGATCGAGCGTGGTGTAAAGCGCGCCGCGCGCCACGCGCCGGCCCGCCTCGACTTCGAGCTTCGCCGCGATGCAGACGCCGGAGGCGTCGGCCCCCAGCCGGAGGATGGCCAGGAGGACGAGCTGCTCGAACTCACCGAGGTAGACGGGCGCGGGAGCGGTCACGGTCTACTTTGTAGACTAGGTCTACGAAGTAGTCAAGCCGGCGGGCCGGCTCCGTCGCCCGCCGGCCCTACGGTCGCTCCCACACCGTCTGGGTCTCGAAGCGTCGTAGCTGCGTGTCGAATCCCGCCGTGGTGGCCGTGAGGGACAACCCGTCGGCGGCGACGACATAGGTGCCCTCTCCCGCGAGCGTGCCATCTTCGCGTTTGGCTTCCGCGCGAATCGTGTTTGGAGTGGGCCGGGTCGTGATGGACACGAGCCCCGGAAAATCGGGCACCGGGTACGGACGTCCATCCGGAATCAGCTGCTGTGGCCGCTCGGAAACCGATTCCCCTTTCGCGTTCGTGCCTGTCGCCGTCATGAGATACGTTCCGTCCGGCGCAAGCTGCCACTGCATCGTGGCTTCTGTGGGCCGATGATTCGGATCGAAGCGGGACCTGTCAGGATTAAGCTTCCACGTACCGACAAACGGATCGCCCATCGCGACCTCCTTCTGAGGATGGTACGGGGTGCGATGGTCCGCCGTCCTTAAGGAACGGCTAAGCTTCGCCTAACCCCGATGGCCGCGCGCGAGATCTACGAGTTCGCTGGGTTCACGCTCGACGTGGGCGAGCGCCGGCTGCTCCACGGGGATCGGATCGTGGCGCTCGCGCCGAAGGCGCACGATCTGCTCGTCGTCCTCGTGCGCCACGCCGGCCGGCTGCTCACCAAGCAGGAGCTGCTCGATCTCGTCTGGCCCGACGCGCACGTCGAGGAAGGCATTCTGTCCGTCCATGTCTCGAACCTCCGAAGAGAGCTCGACGATGGCGATCCCGTCCGCCGTGTAATTGAGACGGTCTCTCGGACGGGCTATCGCTTCATCGCGGAAGTCAATCGACGGTCCGCGCACCAGGACGCGTACTCGATGCGCTGGCCAGTCGGTGTTCTGGCCGCCCAACCGGCCGTGTACGAGCTGATCGGCCGCGGGCGCGCGCATCTCCTGACGTCGTCGATGCCGGAGATTCCGAAGGCGGTCGAGGCGTTCCGGTCGGCAATCGCGCTCGATCCGAATTACGCGGCGGCGCATGCGGGCCTGGCGCGGGCCTGTTGTGCCCAGGCCGAGCTGCGCGTCGTCCCGCATGCCGACGCGTACCGCGAGGCCCGCGCGGCGGCGCTTCGGGCGCTGGCGATGGACGACGACTGTGCCGACGCGCAGGTGGCGCTCGGCGCGGTGATGTTCCTGAGCGAGTGGAACTGGACCGGGGCGCAGCGGAGTCTGGAGCGCGCGCTCGAGCTCGATCCGAATCACACCGAGGCGTATCTGCTGTACGGCCGGCTGCTCGAAGCGCTCGGCGAGTTCGATCGGGGACTCGCGTCAAAGCAGAAGGCACTCGAGCGCGCGCCGTCGTCGGCGCTCGTGCATCTGCAGATCGCGCTGTCCTTCTGGAACCAGCGACGGTACGACGATGTCCTCGCTTGGTCCAGCCGCGTGCTGGAGCTCGATCCGCGGCATTTGCTGGCGCGCGAGTACATCGCGGGCGCGTACTGGAAACAGGGAAATTTCGATCGCCAGATGGCGGAAAGCCTCACGCACGCCGAAGCGTACGGCGTGCCCACGTCCGTCCTGGACGAGTTGAGACAGGTGTACGCCGCCGGCGGCCGCCGCGCTCTGCTGCGGCACACGATCGAACATGCCGGCCCGTCCCCGAACCCGGTCCAGATGGCGGTCCTTCATGGCGAGCTGGGCGACATGGACGAGGCGTTCCATCACCTCGATGTCGCGATTGACCGGCGCGATCCCAGCCTGGTGCATCTCGCGGTCGCGCCACAGTGGGACAGCCTGCGAGAGGATCCGCGATTCGGGGAGCGGCTGACTCGGATGGGGTTGCCCGCGGCGAGTGGAACTCCATGATACCGTTCCGCTGATTCACATCGAGCCATCCCTCAGGAGGTCTGACGATGAGACGCCATCTTGCTTTGCTGCTCGTGACGACTGGAATTCTGGCCGCCTGCGCGCCCGCGCCGGCGCCGCCCCCGCCACCCCCGCCCGACACGACCGCGGCCGACACGGCGGCCATCAGCAAGGTTCGGGATGCCTACGCGGCGGCCTGGAAAGCGGGAGACGCCGAGCGCCTGGGCAGTCTGCTCTCGACCGACGTGGTGTTTTACCCGACGAACGCGGCGACGATCACTGGCCGCGACGCGTTCGTGGCCGATCAGAAGAAGCAGTTCGCGGACGCGACGCCCAACGACTTCGCGATCAAGTCCGAGGAAATGAAGCTCGCCGGCGGCTGGGCGTTCGACCGCGGCACCGTCGACATCTCGCTCACGCCCAAAGCCAAGGGCGCGAAGATGATGACCTTCCAGTCGCGCTACATTGTCGTGCTCCAGAGACAGTCGGACGGGTCCTGGCTCCTGACCCGAGGCATCGACAACACGCCCGTGCCGATGCCTCCGCCGCCGCCGGCGAAGCGCTGAAGGATCATTCCGGCCGCCGTGCCGGGCGTGAGGCGAGCGGGCGATGCTGACCGACGAGCAACTCCGCGGCATCATGCGCGCCTTGCCCGCGGCACGGCGGGCCGCGTTTCTCCCGTTCGTGCAGGCAGCGATCGTCGAGTTTGCGATCGATCTGCCGGCACGCGCGGCGGCGTTTCTGGCCCAGCTCGCTCACGAGTCAGGGCAGCTCCGATTCATGGAGGAGATCTGGGGCCCGACGGACGCGCAACGCCGCTACGAGCCGCCGGGCCCATTGGCGACGACACTCGGAAACACCGAGGCCGGGGACGGCAAGCGGTTCAAGGGACGCGGTCCGATCCAGATCACGGGACGGGACAACTATCGCCGCTATGGCGATCTGCTCGGCGTTGATCTCGTGGCCACTCCCACGCAGGCATCGAAACCCGAGCTGGCCTTCAGAATTGCCGGTCTATTCTGGAGCCGGAACGGCCTGAACGAGCTCTCCGACGAAGTCACCGCCGATGCGTTTCGAACCATCACCAGGCGCATCAACGGTGGTCTCAACGGCCTGGCGGATCGGGAACGGTTCTATGCCGTCGCCCGCACCGTGCTGGGCGTGACGGCGGCGCATGTGATGCGCGCCGGAACGCGAGGCCGCACGGTTCCGGTCGCGCCACCCGAAGCCACGTTCGTACGCGGGCACGAGGCGATTCGAGCGAGCCGACGCCGCAAACGTGCCCGCAAGGCGAGACGAACACCTCGCTCGCCCCCCGCGGTCGCCCAAACGCGGGCCAGGACCAACACACCGATCACGCGACGAAGGCGGACCGGTCGTTAATCGCGCTACGTCGTCTTCACGTCCCTGGACGTGATGTCGTACGTGATCATGAACCCGGTCGTGCCCTTGTACTCGAAGGGCTTGGGCCCCATTCGGTACGCGTGGCTCTCGTTCGGCATCAGGATGAAGCCCTTGTTCCGCGGCGCGCCGAAGTACCTCAGATTGCCAATCACCGTGGACTCGGGCGTCATGCCGGCATTTCGATTCAACACGACGTGAGCAGCGTTGCCGCCATCGAGGCGCGCTTCGGCATGATCTCTCGTGGCTTTCCACTCGATCCCGGCGTCCTTGCCCATCGTGAAAGCCTTCCAGGTCACGGGATAAACATTGGGGACGATCGTCGTGATGGCTTCGCGCTGTTGTTTCGTCACTGACGGCTCGAACGTGATCTCCGCCCACTCGGCGCCTTTCGAGAAATCGGCCCCCAGGTCGCCGGCGATCCAGAACTTGATGCCGTTCAGGGCGACTCCCTTGAACACTCCCTGGTTCACCCGATACGCCATGTTGAAGCGGCAGAAGTGCTCCACCATGTCGCCGTGGCCATGGCCGGTCGGCACCGTGCTGAAGTAGCACGGGCAGAACATCGCGCAGCTGCAGGCTTCGATGATCGTGGCGTTCAGCGACCAGGCGGCCGGCGTCGATTTGACCTGCGCAGCGGCTACTGTCGATCCGAGATACGAATCCACTCCAGCCACAACGGCGCCCGACGCCGCAACCTGGAGAAACATACGACGAGAAACCCTGTCCGTCATACCGACCTCCCGTGCCGCCCTGCATGCGCCGGAGAAGAGCGAATCCGTCCAGAGGCGACTATTTCAATTATCCGTCCAGAGGCGACTATTTCAATTACTCGAGGATGGGGCAGAAGGTTGGTCCTGGCGGAGCGCCCAACCACCAGGCGGCGTCGGCCGTCTATGTATTCGGTTGTATAAGATATCCCCGATGCCGAAGGGCGATTTCCTCGCGGAGTTCGAGCTGTATCTGATGCTGGCGCTGGGTCGCCTGCACGACGACGCCTACGGCGTCACGCTGCGGAGGGAAATCGAGGAGCGCGCAGGCCGGCCGGTATCTATCGGGGCGGTCTATGCCACGCTCAAGCGCCTCGAGGACAAGGGATTCGTCCGCCACCGCATCTCCGACCCGCTACCCGTACAGGGCGGCCGCTCGCGGAAGTATTTCCGGCTCACGGCCGAAGGCGAGCGCGTGCTGCGATACTCCGCCGCGATGATGACCCGCATGCTGCGCGGCGTGCGTTTCAACACGTCCGAGGATCCGCGATGACGCGCGGACGGGCGCCGCGTATCGTCCGCGCCTTCCTGCGGCGCCTCGGCGCGCGCGAGGATCGCGAGTTCCTCGTCGCTGATCTCGATGAGGAGTACGACGCCCTCCGTGCCGCGAAAGGCGTCCGTCACGCTCGCCGGTGGTACCGGGAGCAGGCCGCGCGATCGACCTTGCCGCTCATTCGAAGTCGTATCCAATCGTGGCGGGGAGAAACCTCCATGGTCCCGACGAGATCCGTGCTGATGCGATGGGTGCGCGATGTCCGGTTCGCGCTTCGTGGTCTTGGGGCCAGTCGGGCGCATACCTCCGTCGCGATCCTGACGCTGGCACTCGGGATCGGCATCAACGCCGCGGTCTTCAGCATCGTCGATTCGGTGCTGCTGCGTCCGCTGCCGTTCCCGTCGGCCGATCGGCTGACACGGCTCTGGAACCAGCAGCTGCCACAGGGTTTCAGCTACGAGGGGTTCTCGCCCGCGCTGGTCGGGGCCTGGCGCCGGCAGACGGACCTGTTCGAGCGCGTCGAAGCGTCCACCGCCGCCTCCTTCGTCTATGAGCACGGCACCGGCGCGTCAATGATCGCGGGCGCGTACGTCACGCCAGAACTGCTCTCGATGCTCGGGGCGAGGCCGCTCCTCGGGCGTCTCTTCGCGCCCGGCGACGGACGCACTGGCGCAGCGCGGCTGGCTGTCGTCAGCGAGTCGTTCTGGCGCGGGGAGCTTGCCGGCGATCGTGGTGTCGTCTCGCGCCGAATCCGCCTCGATGGACATGAGTTCGCCGTCATCGGCGTGGCGCCGTCCAGTTTCCGCTATCCGACCGAATTGCAGCAGATCTGGATTCCGTACGACGTGGAGCAGCCACCAGTCGAGACCCATGCCGGCGAGCGCTTCGCCGTGATGGCCCGCCGGCGCGATGATCTGACTGCGTCCGAGGTCGCCGATCGCGTCAAGGCGCGAGGCGCAGAGGTGCACGTCGCGGCCGGCCAGGCGCCGGTGCCGGGCGGGAAAGGCACCTTGACGGCGAGGGCCGTGCCGGTTGGCGATAGCGTGGCCGACCGGACTGAACGGTCACTCTGGGTGCTGGCCGGCGCGGTGGGGTTCCTGCTCCTGATCGTGTGCGCGAATGTCGCGAGCCTCACACTTTCACGCGCCTTGGCGCGCGTGCGGGATCTCAGCGTCCGCAGCGCGCTCGGCGCGGGACGTCGCGATCTCATTCGCGTCACGCTCATCGAGCACGGCCTGATCGCGGGCGCGGGCGCGCTGATGGGGGTGGGCGTCGGGAAGCTGGCCCTGCTCGCGACCAGCGCCATGCTGCCGGAGTCGATGACGCTTCGCGCCTTCAACGTCATCGATCTCGACGATCGGGCGCTGCTGTTCCTCGTCGCGGTCACGATCATCACGGCGCTGCTGGTCTGTTTGCCGCCGGTCCTGATCGCGTCGCGCACCACCGTCGCGGACGTGCTCAGACACGCGTCGCGTTCGACGACGGGATCGACGGCGGCGCGCCGGTTTCGATCCGGACTGGTCGTCAGCGAGGTCGCGCTGGCACTCGTCCTCCTCGTGGGCGCGGCGTTGATGACGCGAAGCCTCGTGAATCTCCAGCAGATCGACATCGGGCTCGATCCCGAAGGTCTCGTGTCCACGCAGTTGGCGATGCCGCAGCCCGGATTCGCGGATCCATCGGCGCGCGATCAGTTCTTTGACGCGCTCCTCGCGCGGCTGCGAGCCATGCCTGGAGTCACGGCAGCGTCGGCGGGCGGCCTGCCGCCGCGGACGACGGCCGTCAGCTACGGTCCGCTCGAGTTCGCCGACCGTCCGGGCGAGCGATCGAAGCCCGTCGTCCTGAGCGCGTACGAGATCTGGCCGGAGTTCTTCCGCGCCGCGGGCATCCGGCTCGTGGACGGCCGCGTCTTCTCGGCCGATCGCACCGCGCCCGAGGTCATCGTGAGCGCCGGCTTTGCCGCGAAGCATTGGCCCAGGGGCGGCGCGGTCGGACAGCGGTTCCGGGTCGGTGGCGGCGATTGGCTCACCGTGGTCGGCGTCACCTCGGACGTCCGAGAGATGTCGGAGGACGACACGACGGACGAGTCGGAGGTGTATTACCCACGCGGCGGACTGCAGAACGCCATGTACGCGACGGGTCCGACCTCGCTCATCGCAGCGTACGAGACGGTCGTGGTCCGCACCGATCGTCCGGCGGCCGCGGCGCAGATGATCGCGCGCGCGGTCAGCCGCGTCGACCCCCGCGTCGTCGTCGCTCGGACGACGTTGGCCGAGCATCAGTTTGCCCAGTCGATTGCGCGTCCGCGAATCGTGTTTCTGATGATGTCGGTGTTCGGCGGCTTCGGACTCGTGCTCGCGGCCGGCGGGATCTACGGCGTCCTGTCGTGCCTGGTGACCCAGCGGCTGCGCGAGCTGGGTCTGCGTCTCGCGCTCGGCGCAAGCCCCGCACAGGTCTTTCGGCTCGTGCTCGGCAGCGGTCTCCGGCTGACTGCAGCAGGCCTGTTGGTCGGCCTTGGTCTCGCGCTGGCGCTCGTGCGGATGATGCGCTCGCTGCTGTATGACGTGGAGGCGACCGATCCGATCTCCGTCCTAGCCGTAATTACGGTTCTGACGGTGTCGGCCGCGCTCGCCGCCTGGTGGCCGGCGCGCCGCGCGATGCGCGTGAATCCGATCACGCTCTTGCGCGAAGAGTAGTCGCAGCTAGAGACCTTTCCGTCACCCGTCGATAACTTGATCGACAGGGACTGGTGTGACCTTCCGTTTCTTGACACGATCAGCTGCCTACGAATTTGTCGCCCTGCTGCTCCTGGGCGGTACGTTCGCCGCGACCTTCCGTGCGGACCGATTAGAGGCCAGGCAGTCGGGCGGGCTGAAAGTTGTCGAGGTCAACGAGCCCGAAGGTCAGATTCTGAGCTACCGGCACCTCGCGAGTTCGACCGAAGTGCTCATGCGAGGGACCCGGCTCGCGCCGGACGCCCGCGTCAAACTCAAAGTTGGCAGCCGCCCTGGTTTCGTCGAGCTCGACATCAACCGCGGCGGAATCACGGGGCTGAAACCCGCGCACCGGCTTGGCAGGGATTTCCTGACATACGTGTTGTGGGCCGTCTCCGTGGATGGGCGGGCCTCCAATCTCGGCGAGATTACCTTCGACGGCGAGGCGGCGGTTGCAGTGAATCTGACCACGCCTTATCAGACCTTCTGGCTGATGGCGACTGCCGAGCCGAACTTCGCCGTGGTCGATCCAAGCTCGCGCATCGTGCTCTTCAGCGTGAAACACGTTGACGCGAGCAACAGTCGAGCGATTCCGATTACCGGCAAGCTGTTCTACTTCACGCACTACTCCGTCTATGAATCGACGCCCGGCGACGCACCTGCGGGCGTTCCGAATCAGCTTCTGCAAGCCCGCAAAGCGGTGGAACTGGCGTCGCACTCGACTCTGTTGACCGCTCCTCAATTGGAGATCGGCCTGAAGGAGGAGCAGTACATCCGCGAAGCGCTCGCGCAGGCCAGAGCGTTCCTTCGTCGAGCGGAGGAGGCGTTCAAGCAGGATCCCAGGCGCGCTGACGTCATCCAGTTCGCGCGCACGGCGGCACAGAGTGCCGAAAACGCGCGCGCGCTCGCATTGGGCGCGGTCGGCGGCGTCGTGGCCCGCCAGCTGGAGACCGAGCTGATCAAACTTCGTGAGGAGCTCGTCAGCCTGAAAACCGGTGAGCCCGGGGTCGCACGGCGGCCCGCCAACGCTGAAGCGATCGTGCCGGGATTGCGGCCAGGGTCGCTGCCAGGGTCGCTGCCGGGGTCGCCGCCGCCAGGGTCGCCGCCGGGATCGCCGGTATCGCCGCCGGTGTCACCACTCATCAAGCAGCCGGCGCTCTGGTTTGCTGTTGGCGGATGGGGGCTGGCCATCGTCCTGCTGTTCCGCCGAAGGTCACTCTGAACGCGTGGCGCGCGCCACCCCTCCGTTGCGGCAAGTGACCGGGCTGCTGACTCCCGGGGCGGTACTGCTGCTTGCCGCCTGGGCCGTTCAGAAAGAAGAAGTGGTGCGCAGCGCCGCGGCCCCATACGCGCTGTTTTTCTGCTGTGGCACGCTGGCGGCCGCCATCCTGCTGAGCTGGTACTACGACCAGTCCCGTTTGCTCTGTCTGGCGTCGGCGTCCGCGCTGACCGTCTGGGCGTTGTCGCGATGGTCCGCCGATCCGAGTGCCGCGCGACTGACGGCCGTGCTCCTGCTTCCCCTGAACTTCATCCTCTTTGCCTCATTCAAAGAGCGTGGGGTGATGACGTTCGAAGGCTTCCTGCAGATTGGCGTGGTGATCGCCCAGGTCTTGGGCGTGATCTGGGTGCACGAGGCGAACAGTCAGAGCCTCGAGTTGTTCCTGAAATGGGGCCAGCGATCCGACGCATGGACGACGCTGCCGGTGCCAACGGTCCTCGCGTTTGCGATCGCGTTCGTGACGCTGCTCGCGTTCGTGATCGGCCGCCGGACCAAAGTCGAATCAGGATTGCTCTGGGCGCTCACGTTGACGTTCCTGGGCGTGAACCAGATGCTGGCGCCGGACGGTCATCTCATCTACCTGGGCACTGCCGGACTGGTTCTCGTGTTTGCCGTGCTCGAACACGGGTTTGACATCGCCTACCGCGATGAGCTGACCGGCCTGCCCGGCCGCAGGGCGTTCAACCGCATCATGGAGCAGCTCAGCGGCAAGTACGCGCTCGCGATGTGCGATGTCGATCAATTCAAGAAACTCAATGACACCTATGGTCACGAGACGGGCGATCAGATTCTGAAGATGGTGGCCGTGAAGCTGTCACAGGTTGGCGGCGGCGGACGGGCATTTCGATATGGAGGCGAGGAGTTCCTCCTCGTCTTCAAGGGGCTCTCAGCCAGACAGGCGGAGCCGTTCGTGGAGTCCGTTCGCACCGCCATCGCTGACGCCAGGTTTGTTCTGCGCGGCGCCGACCGGCCCGCACAGAAGCCCGCGCGACCGGAGAACGGACCTCAGAAGAAACACCACAGAATCGAGATCACGGTCAGTATTGGTGTCGCTGGCCGGTCCAAGAGACATTCGAGCCCCGAGCTGGTCCTGGATGCCGCCGACGCCGCGCTGTACCGCGCGAAGGAGGCCGGGCGGAACTGCGTGAAGCTGGCCGAGAGCACGCCGTAGCAGGCCGCTGAACGCGGCCTGAACTTCGAACTTAGAACTTCAAACTTAGAACTTAACGAAAAACGGCCAGATTCAACCTGCTAGAACCTGTACGACACCGCAAGCGAGACGACGACGAAGGTATAGGACACTTCGATGCCCACGTGCTGGACCTCAATCGACGCGAACGGCTGCACGAGCGGCAGCACGGGCGTCTTCCGCGCCAGATGCATGAACCGGCCGTCGTAACCGGTGACGAATCCCAGCCGGAAGCCGAGGGACGCGCCGAGCGGGTGCGGGTCGGCCGAGAGGAGCGTCCGCTGGATGCCGCCGGTGAACGCGCGTCGCCCAAATGAGTTCAAAAAGGTCGCGCCGAAAAATCCGCGCCACGACAGTCCGATCACCCAGTTGTTGTCCACCGTCAGCACATCGTGCTTGAGGTGCACCGTCCACATGCCGACGTACAGCCGGGTCGGGTGATGCGTGCCAGTGTCACGTGAGCTGGAGTCCCCGGCTGCGGAGGCCGTGGACGATGTTTCGGGTGGGGGTGCGGTCTGCGCCCGGACGGCAGCGGGCAGAAGCAACGCGCACGCTAGAGCCGTTCTCATTCTCCTGTAGCGAGCCGCCTGCCGGAATTCCGCCGAAAGTCTCGCGATCCATGCAGGTCTTGCTCTGCGAGGAAATGAGAACGGCTCCAGCGTCATCAGCATGTCCTATTCTTCGGCCTAGAAATGAAGGAAGTGAAGGGGTGAAGGCCATGAAGAAGAGCTTTTCTTCATGAACTTCAGCTCTTCACTATCTTCATTTCCCGGAACTTGCGCCGGAAAGCTCTGTGCGGGCGAGACCGGGTGGCCGATACTACAGCCGGCTGGATCGGCGCAAACCTCAAGGCCCAGAGAGGGAACCGAGTTCTTCGGCGCTTGGTTGACCTCCACGAGGAGGACTCGGTGGCTCGACGTGCGTGGATCGCGATCGGCATGGTCGCAGTGTGCTGGCCCGGTCCGCTGTTCGCCCAGGTCCGCCTGAAGCTTCCGGACGTCCCGACCAGTCTTCTGACCGAAGCCGACACACCGCGAGGGGACGGGGGTCAATTGTGGAAAACTCCAGGGACTCCACTGTCGACCGCGTCCCAGGAGTTTTCCACAATTGACCCCCGTCCCCTTACACACGCCCGTTCCGGGGCGCCGCCCGGCGCCGCTGATCCGGCTCCTCCGCAGACGACCTCGATCCACGATCCTCGGGCGCAATACCCGAAGTACCTCGCGAATTCCTACTTCGGCATCAACGTGGGCTTCCTGCACTATCCCTTTTCATCCGAGCAAATGGAGCCCGGAAACGACGCCGATTCCGTGCGCGTGGGGCACGTCGCCGGACAAGTCGTGCTCATCGGTCACCACTTCAACGAGTATTTCTCCGCGCAGGCGGGATACACGCGGCCGGTCCGCTACGTGACCTATGTGAACGTGAACAACACGGGGTCGAGCCGCACGGTGTGGATGGCGTTTGCCGAGTTCATGGTACGGGCGCGGGTTCCCGTAAACGAACGGGTGGCCATCTATGGGAACGCCGGGCTCGCGATGACCAGCCGGCGGGGCTTCAGAATCGGCAGCACGACGGTCGTCAAAGACGCGCAGTACGCCTCCATGGTGGTCGGCGCCGGACTCGAGTACCGCCTCAACCCGAGCTGGGATGTGCTGGCCGGCGTGACGCGTGTGCCCACCAGTCTCGAGGACAATCAGCCTCGGACCCTGTTTCTGTCCGGCGGGATCAGATACAATCTCCGGCCGCTGCCCGTGGAGCGCGTCGAGCGGAATTCGCGGGGCGGGTTCGGGTTTCCCGAGAACGTCCTGCAGATCGGCTTCACCACGAGTGCCTTCGGCTACGGCATCAACCAGTTTTTCGCCTCGCGTTTCCCGATCTTCTGGGGAGGTCGCGTCGAGGTCGCGCGGGGCTGGTCGCTGCATTACCAGCGCAATATCTTTCATACCGAGAAGCTGTTCTCCTTCGATGTCGGCGCGAGCGCCGCACAATGGAAGAGCAGGAAGAACGGCGAGAAGTTCCTGACCCTGTCCGTCTATCCGCTCCTGCGGCTGACCTTCTGGCGGACACCATTGGCGGATTGGTTCCTCTCGTACTCGGTCGCCGGGCCCAGCCGGATGACCCGCAAGGTGGTGGACGATCAGGACACCGGGACGAATCGGTTCACCTTTCAGGACTTCATGGGGATGGGCGTGTTCGCGGGCAAGGACCGCAACGTCATGATCGGGATCAAGATCGTCCACTACTCGAACGGAAATCTGTTTCCCAGGAATGCCGGCGTGGCGGTGCCCCTCACGTTCACGCTCGGGTACACCTTCTGACGTTTTTTCTTAGGTCATCGCTGTCAGACGGAGCGCGGTGATCCGCGCCTGCTCGGCGGCCGCGATCCGAATCTCGTCCGCCGGATCGTTCGTGAGGCGCGAGCGAAGATTCGCGAGCACCTCCGGCGCGCTCCGTCCCGTTGCGCAAATGATGAACACGTACCCGAACCGAGCCTCGTACTGGCGGTTGGAGTGCGCGAGATCCTGCAGCACTGTCGCCGGCGCGCCGGCCACGCCGGCTTGTTCCGCCTCCGAAAGATGTCGTGTTGCCGCAAAGCGGGCTCGCGACAGATCGCGTTCCCCGATTTTGGGGTGATGGCTGAAGGCCTCTTTCCAATCGTCAGGTGAGAGTGCGTGCCAGCAGTCCTCGGACGCGCTGAGGAGCCGGATCATATTGCCGAACGGACGGCGCGCCAGCATTCGCTCGACCCAGCGCGTCGAGCCGCAGCACGTCAACAGCAGCCGCCGTGCGTCGGCCGCCGACGCCGAATCAAGCCGTTGCCACGGTTCCATGGATCCGCAGCCGGCTGATGCCGCCATCCGGGAAGATGTTCAGCCGAACGTGAGAGATGGGGTCCGTCCGCCTGAGTTCCCGGCGAAAGAAATGGCGGTGATGGGCGCGCAGTTTCGTTCGCGGCAGGATCTCCGTCCATGAGGCCGCCGCCAGCGTCAGCGTTTCCAAGGTCGCGCCCGGCGCGAAACATCCTTCGAGTGACGCGCTGTCCGGATAGTTGCCCTTGTAGTGGTTCGTGTCGAGCTCGACCCGGCTGACGAGACCCGGGGCGCCGAGCCGCACGATGGCCCAGTCGTGGCCCGGCCCGCGCCGGCGCCGCGTCTCCCACCCGTCGCCCATATTCGGCGCGCGGCCGGGCATGATCATGTTGTCCTTCGCGCCGAAATGCATGTCGCTGGCGCCGAGGACCAGGCCGCCGTTTGTAATCGCCGCCAGATCGAGCACGCGACGCGCTCGCGCGAGTCGCGTCCAGTCGATCTCCGCGTCGCCGTAGACACGCAGCCGGGCGACGCCGCCATCGGGGAAGATGTTCAGGCGCACGTGCGTCCACGGACGCGCGTCGCTCACCGCGATGAAATTCGGGCCGTTGCCCTGCAGCGCCTGCGTTTCAAGGATGTTCGTCCAGGGCGGGCCCACCAGCGCGGCGATGCGCGCCGTGACCGCTTTCGTCGTGTCCAGCGCGTCGATGGAGCAATGCGACGGGTAGTTCCCGGTGAAGTGCGAGGTGTCCACGTTGACGCCGCGGATGACGCCGCGGATGCCCAGGGCGACGACGCACCAGTCGTGACCGGCCGTCCGGCGCCGCCGCGACTCCCATCCGTCCATCCACTTGCCGCGGGCGGTGAACTTGCCCGGAACGAACACCGCCGGCTCGGGTTTCACGAGGTTCGTCTTTGACGCAAAGAAGTCGTCGTTCGTCGCAATCGCCCGTCCGCCGACGCGCGCCGACGCCAGATCGGCCAGGGCCGCGACCGACGCGGTGCTAAGATCGGCCGCCACGTGTTGGGAGCGGATCATGCTGGTCGAATCGGCGTACGGCAAGTCGAGAGTGCGACTGGTGCAGTTGACGCGTCGCGACGATCGGCACGACCTGTGCGATCTCACCGTCGCCATCCGGTTTCAGGGACAGTACGAGGAGTGCTACACGGCGGGGGACAACGCCGGCGTGCTGCCGACCGACACGATGAAGAACACGGTCTACGCGCTTGCCGCTGCCGGCGCGGTAACGCAGCCAGAGACGTTCGGTCTCGCGCTGGCCAAACATTTCCTGGCTCGGAATCCTCGTCTCGATCACGTGCGGATCGATCTGACGGAGCGGAGATGGGCGCGGATTCCCGTCGGCGGGCAGGACGATCCGCATGCCTTCGTGGGACAAGGGCCCGATGCGCGCACGGCGCAGGTGACCGGCAGCCGTGAGGAGACCAGGCTGTCGGCCGGCATCACGGACCTGCTCGTGCTGAAGTCGTCGCGGTCGGCGTTCACCGGGTTCGTTCGCGACGAGCTGACCACGCTGCCTGACACGGACGATCGGATCCTGGCGACGTCGCTCACCGCGACGTGGCGATACCGGACGACGGACGTGGAATTCGGTCCGGCGTGGCGACTCATCAGACAAACGCTGCTCGAGTCGTTTGCCGGTCATGACAGTGCCTCGGTGCAGCACACGATGTACGCGATAGGGGAGGCGGTCCTCGAACGTGTCGCGGACGTGGTCGAGATCCACCTCGTCATGCCGAACAAGCATCATCTTCCCGTGGACCTCTCGCGCTTCGGGCTCGAGAACCGGAACGAGATCTTCGTCGCCACCGACGAGCCGTTCGGGCTCATCGAGGCGACAATCGCCCGCTGATTATATCCAGGCGTGACCAACATCACGGCGCTGGTCGTGCGCGGCGAGCGGGTCATCTTGCCGGATGGTGTTCGGCCAGCGGCGATCCACGTTCGCGACGGACGCATCACGGCGATTGAGTCCGGGCCGGGGGCCACTGGCGTTCAACCAACGGGCGACGAGCGCGTGATTGACGCGGGCGACGCGGTCGTCTCACCCGGCCTCGTCGATTCGCACGTGCACATCAACGATCCCGGCCGCGAGAGTTGGGAAGGCTTCGAGCACGCGACGCGCGCCGCGGCGGCGGGCGGCGTCACGACGCTCGTCGACATGCCGCTCAACAGCATTCCGGCGACGACGACCGTCGCCGGGCTCGAGGCCAAGCGGCGCGCGGCCGCGGGGAAGTGTCATGTCGACGTCGGATTCTGGGGTGGCGTCGTGCCTGGCAACGCCCGGGACCTGGAACCGCTCGCTCGCGCGGGTGTTCTCGGCTTCAAGAGCTTTCTCTGCCCATCGGGGGTCGACGAGTTCGAGCACGTCACCGAGAACGATTTGCGCGAAGCGATGCCGGTCGTCGCGCGGCTGGGCGTGCCACTCCTCGCGCACGCCGAGCTGCCGGCACGACTAGGTCAACCCCACGGGAATCCGCGCCGTTACATCAGCTGGCTCGACAGCCGGCCTCCAGCGGCCGAGCACGGCGCAATCGATCTGCTGATCGGGCTCGCGCGCGAGTTCCGGACGCGCGTCCACATCGTCCATCTCGCTTCGGCCGACGCGCTTCCGTCGCTTGTCGCCGCGCGGGCGGACGGCGTGGCGATCAGCGTCGAGACCTGCCCGCACTACCTGACGTTTGCCGCCGAGGAGATTCGCGACGGCGCGACGGCGTTCAAATGCGCCCCGCCGATTCGTGCGCGCGATCAGCGCGAGGGACTCTGGCGGGGCCTGATCGAAGGCGTCATCGATCTGGTCGCCACCGATCATTCACCCGCGCCGCCCGGGTTGAAGCGCCTCGACGATGGGGACTTCGTGCAGGCGTGGGGCGGAATCGCGTCGCTGCAGATTGGACTGCCGGCTGTGTGGTCGGGCGCCCGCCCACGAGGAGTCAGCGTCGAGCGAATGGCGGAGTGGATGTCGGCCGCGCCCGCGCGCCTGGCCGGTCTCGACCGGGTGAAGGGCCGGATCGCGATCGGCCAGGACGCGGATTTCGTCATCTGGAATCCGGACGCGGAATTCCGCGTGGATGCCGCCGCGCTTCATCATCGCCATCCCGTCACGCCGTATCACGGCCTGCGGCTGGTCGGCCGAGTGCAGACCACGATCCTCCGGGGCCAGGTGGTTTTCGACGCAGGGGAAATCATCGGTCCGCCGCAGGGCCGGCTGGTCAGCGGCGTCGTGTAAGATTCGCGGCAAATGAGTGCGATTACCACGCACGTGCTCGACACCGCTCGCGGACGGCCCGCAGCCGGGGTCGCTGTGGTGCTCGAGCACCGAGACGCCGGGCGTCAGGAGTGGAAGCTGATCGGTCGCGGCGAGACAGACGCGGACGGCCGACTCGGCAGTTTGCTGTCCGACCAGACACCCCTCGAGCCCGGCCAGTACCGGTTGGTGTTCGACACCCGCAAGTACTTCGATGCGCAGTCCGTCCGAACGTTCTATCCCTCGGTCGTCATCGTCTTTGAAACGGTGGCGGGAGAGATGCACTACCACGTCCCGCTGCTCCTCGGCCCGTTTGGCTACACGACATATCGCGGGTCGTAGCTCCGCCGTCGGCTTCTTGACGCCACCTCCGAAGATCGGCTATTCCTCAAAAGGCGTCGCGCTCGATCACCGCGCCTGTCAAAAATGCAATTCCTTTGTTTTCTTCAGTTTGAGACATGGATCAGGCGAGGGAACTGAGCCTCGGCGCGATCGAGGCGGCCATCACGGCCGCCCTGGCGACGGTCGCTCCGGAGGCCAAGCTGAATGGTCCGGGCACGCGGCTCATGGGCGGCGGCGCCGTCATCGATTCGATTGGCTTCGTCAACCTGCTGGTCTCGCTCGAACAGCTGCTGCCGGGGAACATCGATCTGGCCGCTTCATACATGGACCAACCCGAGCGGGCGGATGGTGAGAGTCCGTTTTCGACCATCGGATCGCTCACGAGCCACATTTCGGCGTTGATCGCGCAACGGCCCTGATCTTCCGTCGATGACGCGCACCTCCGACGCCCCGTCGAAACCGTTGCGGTGTCTCCTCGTGTCGGATTTTACGATTGGAGGTCTGGCGCCGATTCTGTCCGCGCACGCCCCGTCGCCGGACATGGCCAGCGTCGTCGCGCCATTCGATCAAGTCATTCCCCTCCTGCTGGACGGCAATCACGCCTGCTGGCAGCCGGCGCCCGAGGTTGCCGTGATCTGGACGCGGCCGCAGTCGGTGATCCGATCGTTTGCGGCGGTGGCTGGCGGCGAGAGTATCGCGCTCGAGCAGGTTCTCAGTGAGGTCGATCAGTTCGCGGAGCACGTGCGAGGCGCCGCCTCGCGAGCGCACATCGTCATCGTGCCGACGTGGACGTGGCCGAGCTACGACCGCGGCCTCGGCATGCTGAATCTGAACCCGGCGTCGGGCCCGGGGTACTTCCTGATGCGAATGAACACTCGACTGGTCGATCAACTGGCCGGCCTGTCGAACGTGCACCTGCTTGACGCGGCCAGATGGGTCGCCACGGTCGGCGCGGGCGCGCAGCACCCGAAGCTGTGGCACCTGGGCAAGATCGCCTTCAGTCCTGAAGTGCTGACTGAAGCGGCGATCGACATCAAGGCGGTCGTGCGCGCCGTTCGCGGCCTGGCGCGGAAGCTCGTCCTGGTCGATCTGGACGACACCTTGTGGGGCGGCATCGTCGGTGAAGTCGGGTGGCGGAACCTCGATTTGGGCGGGCACAGTCCCATTGGCGAGTCGTTCGTCGCCTTTCAGCGGGCGCTCAAGGCCCTGACGCGTCGCGGCGTCGTGCTTGGCATCGTCAGCAAGAACACCGAGGAGGTGGCGCTCGAGGCGATCGACTCGCATCCAGAGATGATTCTGAAGCGGGCGGACTTCGCCGGGTGGCGCATCAACTGGCGCGACAAGGCCGAAAACATCGCCGAGCTGGTGGACGAGTTGAATCTCGGGTTGGCGTCGGTTGTTTTCATCGACGACAGCCCGGCCGAGCGTGCGCGGGTGCGGGCGGCGCTGCCGGACGTCCTCACGCCCGAGTGGCCGGCCGACCGCCTGGTGTACGAAAAATCGCTGCGTCAGCTGGACTGCTTCGACGCGCCGTACATCGGCGAGGAGGACCGCGCGCGCACGGGCATGTACGTGGCCGAACGGGAACGCCGCTACCTCCAGACGTCCGTGCAGTCGGTCGACGAGTACCTGGCGTCACTCGATCTCACGGTGACGCACGAGCCGGTCGACGGGTCGAACCTGAAGCGCGCCGCGCAGCTGCTCAACAAGACCAACCAGATGAATCTCACGACGCGCCGGCTGCCGGAGGCGCAATTCCGGGAATGGGCGGGCGCGCCGCAGAACTACATGCGCCTCTTCCGCGTCGCCGACAAGTACGGCGACTACGGGCTCACGGGCATCGCGAGCTTCACGATTCAGGGCGACACCGCACGTGTGACCGACTTCCTGCTCAGTTGCCGCGTGATGGGACGCGAGGTCGAGAAGGTGATGCTCACGGTGCTCGCCGAAGCGGCCCGCAGCAACGGTCTCGACCGGCTCCTCGCGGAGTACGGACCGACGGACCGCAACGCGCCTTGTCTGGCCTTCTTCGCGGAACAATCGGGCTTCACACGCGAGGGGGAGGTCTTCACGTGGCGGCTCGATCAGCCCTACCCGTGTCCGGCGCACGTCGCCATTCAGGCGCAGACCGCCGCTGACGCTCCGGTTCCATGAGTCGCCGATTCACGCCGTGACCACCAACGCCGCGGTCGTGCGGGATGCGCGACTGGACGATGAACGAGACGTCGCGGCGCTGTTCCACACCGCCGGGTGGGGTCAGCCGTCATTCGAAGGCTGGCGACGGCAGAATCGCGATACCCCTGTTGCCGCCGGCCGGCCGGACACCGGGTTCGGATGGGTGCTGGAGTCCGAAGGCCGCGCCGTCGGATTCCTCCGCAACGTGGTGCAAGGCTACCGGTACGGCGACCGGAGCCTGATCGCGGCCGCGGCGAGCACCCTGATCGTGGAGCCTGATTATCGCGGCTACACGCTTCGACTCGTCGCGGCGTTCTGCAAGCAGCGCGGTGTTGACCTGCTGCTCAACACGACCGCGGCTCCCGAGACCGCGAAGATCTTCGAGTTTCTGAAATTTTCGCGCATGCCTCAGCCGGAGTACGACCTGAGCCTGTTCTGGGTGCTCCACGCGCGCGGGTTTCTGGCGCCGGCGCTCAGAAAAAAGGGCGTGCCGCACGCCGCGGTGGCCGCCGGAAGTGTCGCGCTGGCGCCGGCACTCTCGATGTTCCTTCACATGACCGGACGTCGAATCGCCTGTCGTGAAACGTCGTGCGAGGTGACGGTCATCAACACCGCGCAAATCGACGAGCGCTTCGACGATCTCTGGGCACGGAAGCTCGGGGAAGGCAAACGGCTGCTGGCCTGCCGCGATGCGCGGACGCTCCGATGGCACTTTCCGCCGACCGAAGCGGTCCCGCCGCCGAGAGTCATCTGCGCGGTCGGGAAGGGCAGGCTGCTCGGGTATCTTGTCGTGCTGCGGCGCGACTCGGCGCACATCGGGCTGCGACGCGCGCGCGTCGCCGACATTTTCGTCGAGCGAGACGACGAAGCGGTCATTCGCCAACTGCTCTGTGAAGCCGCGACGCAGGCGGTCCGGGATGGCGCCGTGATGCTCGAGGTTGTCGGCATGCCCCGAAATGTTCGTCACGTGCTCCGCGAGTTTCGGCCGCAGACGCTCCCCGACCGATGCTGGCCGTTCTCGTACAAGACCAACGACGCGGAATTGCGTGCGGATCTGGCTCGCGAGGACCGCTGGTACGCCGGCCCGTATGACGGCGACGGCACCTTATGAACCTCTCCCGGATGCGGTCTACCGTCGGCGCGGCCATCCCTCGACGGCTCGCAACGCGGCGATTGCGCGCGGGCGCGGTCTCGACGTCGAGCGTGCTGCTGACGTTCGATGACGGACCGAGCGAGACCGTCACCCCGGCGGTGCTCGATCGCCTCGAGACGCACAACGCCCGAGCGGTCTTTTTCATCATCGGAAACCGGGCCGAACGATGCCTCGGGCTGCTGCGAGAGATCTCCGCGCGCGGGCATCTCCTCGGCAATCACAGCTACACGCACGCGGATACCTACTTCGAGCCCCACAAGCCCCCGCCGCTCGGGCCCTTCCGCGCGGACGTCGCTCGATGCCAGGCGATGCTCGATCCGGTGATCGGTCGGGGCCCCCGCCTGTATCGGCCTCCGGGCGGCCGCCTGACGGTGTCGACGATGCTGACGGCACAGTTGCTGAGGCTCCAATGCATCGTCTGGTCAAGAGAAGTGAGCGACTGGAGCTTTCGCCGCGACGATGAGGCGCGCGCGGGGGCGTCGCGGCTCGTGCGCGAGATCCAGCCCGGGGACATCGTGTTGCTGCACGACGACAACCCACGCCTGCTGACGCTGCTCGATGTGTTGTTACCGGGACTGGCGTCGCGCGGGCTGGACCTCTCCTCCGGGGCGCGGTACCTGTGACGATGTCGAGCATCAGGTTCACGAACGAGGACGTGGCGTTGTTCTCGGAGGCGAGCCACGACCGGAATCCGCTGCACCTGTCTGGCGCGTACGCGCGCAAGTCGCCGTTCGGTCAGCCGGTCATCTTCGGCGCGCTGGCGGCGCTCGGCGGCATCGGGCGACTGGACCCGCGTCCGGACAGCGGCCCGGCCAGGATCGACATCGAGTTTCAGAACCCCGTGTTTCCGGACGTCGAATACGACCTGAGCGTGCAGGACGATCCGGACACGTCGCGGGTTCGGCTCAGCGACGGACGACGCCCGCTTGTCACGGCGTCGATCACCTACCGGCCCGCAGTGCACGGATCCATGACGAGTCGTGTCCGGGCCGCTCTGCTGCCCGCTGCCCAGCTGCGAGAGGCGTCAGACTTCTCAAAAGGGCGTGCGGTGACAGGCACGTGGGCGTTCGATCGCGACGCATACGATCGGCTCCGGGATCGGTGGCAGCTTCAAGAGAAGGGCGGCGACGAGCGACATCAGGCGGCGCTTCTGCTCGCCAGCTACGTCGTGGGGATGGAGATGCCTGGCCGGCAGGCCCTGTTCAGCCGGTTGACGCTCGATTTCGATCCCGGCGCCGTTTCGACCGGCGGGGAGTTCGAGTACCGGCTCGAGGTGGTTTTGTATCAGCCCGTGGTCAAGCTGCTGATCATGCGTGTCGAATTCCGCCTCGGCGCGCAGCGCTTCGCGAGCGGCGAGATCCGTGCGTTTGTCCGCGAGCCGATCGAGATGAGCGACGCTGACGCCGAAGCGCTGCCGGCTGGTGACGCGCTTCAGGGCAAGGTCGCCTGCGTCGTCGGCGGCAGCCGGGGACTGGGTGCGGCCATTTCCGCGGCGCTCGCGCGCCAGGGCTGTCGGGTGCACGTCAATTTCGCGAAGAGCCTTGAGGAGGCGGAGCGGCTTCGAGATCGTCTCCGTGGCGCATCCGGAGAAATCATCCTGGCTCAGGGCGACGCCGCGGACGCGGATTCCTGGCAACGGATCCGGGAAGACGTGGTTCGCGATCGCGGGCGTCTCGACATGCTCGTGTGCAACGCCTGCCCGCCCCTGCTGCCGCTCTGGGTCGAGCCGCAGGCGGTCCCGCGGATCCAGGAGCACGTGAGCCAGAGCGTGGCCGTGACGTTGACGCCGCTGGCCGCGTTGGTCGAGCTGCTCGCCGAGTCTTCCGGCTGGCTCGTGCTGATTTCGTCGGTCGCCGTCAGGAACCCGGTGGCCGAGTGGCCTCACTACGTCGCGGCCAAGGGCGCGCTCGAAGCGCTCGTCTCGACGGTGGCGATCGAGTATCCGCAGATCAAGTGCCTCATCGCGCGTCCGTCGCGCCTCGTGACGGAGCTCACGAACACGCCGCTCGGCCGCAAGGGCGCGATCGATCCCGGAGTCGCGGCCGCGACACTCGTGCAGTGGGTGCTCACGCCTCGCGATGTTGCCGCGGGACGGGTCGCGTACCTCGACTTCTGAGCGTGACCAGGCCAACGGCAACCTGTCTGCCCTGTATAGTTCTCACATGCGCACGTGGGTCAAGGTCAGTCTTGCCGGCGTGGCGCTCGTGGTCGTCGGCATTGCGGCGCTGGCCGGAACGGGCGCCTACTTCGTGCTTCGGAACCTTGACACGCGAAGCGCCACCGAGGCCGAGACGCTGCGCGAGTTCGATGTCATTCGCGCGAAGTTCGGCCCCCGTCAGCCGCTCGTCGAGATCATCAACCCCCAGTCGGGAGACATTCGACTCAACCGGCTCGTGCACCCTGAGGGCCGTCGCGCGACCACGCTCCACGTCATCACGTGGAACGTGGACGGTGAAGTGCTCCGGACGGAAGTGCCGGTCTGGTTGATGCGCTTCAGCACGCTCAACGTGCTGTCGACGCTGGGTGTGGCTCCCGACAAGTTCAGTCTCACCGCGGAGGACGTGCAGCGGTACGGCCCCGGGATCGTCGTCGACTACCGGCGGCCGGGACAGAATCACGTGCTGATCTGGGTGGAGTAGGGCCATGATCCACGTCTCCGTGGCCGGCGCCACAGGTTGGGTCGGCCGGCCGCTCTGCCTCGCCATTCAGAACTGCGACGACTTGCGGCTTGCCGCGGCAGTGGCGCGCAGTCGATCTGGGGAACGCGTGGGCGACATCTCGATCAGCGGGTCAGTCGAGGAAGCGCTCCGGATTCCGTCCGACGTCTTCGTCGATTTCACGCATCCAGATGCGGCGAAAGCGCACGCCCTGATGGCGCTCTCGGCGAAGCGTCACGTCGTCATCGGAACCTCCGGACTGACTGACCAGGACTTCGAGGAAATAGGCTCGGTCGCCCTTGCACGCGGTCTCGGCGTCGTCGCGGTCGGCAACTTCGCGTTGTCGGCCGTCCTGCTCCAGAGGTTCGCGGCCGAGGCCGCGAAGCATCTTCTGAGCTGGGAGATCGTCGATTACGCCAGCGATGCGAAAGTCGATGCGCCGAGCGGCACCGCGCGCGAACTGGCCTGGCGGCTGGCCCAGGTGTCGGCACCTGAGACCACGGTCCCGATCGATCAGACAGTTGGCGCACGCGAGAGCCGCGGAACCACGCTCAACGGTTCTCAAGTGCATTCCGTTCGACTGCCGGGCTACACGATCGGCGTGGAGGTGCGATTCGGAGGAACAGGCGAGCGGCTGACGATCGCCTGCGAGGGTGGGGTGGAGGCCGATCCGTACATCGTTGGAACGCTGCTCGCGATCCGACGGGTCGCTGAAGTGCGAGGCCTTCTTCGGGGACTCGATCCCTTCCTCTAAACGGAGGTGGTCCGCGCGCGTGCTACGATCCCGCGTCGTGGGCGCCGGTCCTCTCTCGCTCCATTCGCTCACGCCGGCAATCGGCGCGGAGATTCGCGGCGTCGATCTGAGTCAGCCTCTCGTCCCGCCGGTCGCGCAGGCGATCCGCGACGCGTTGACCGCACACCAGGTCATTTTCTTCCGCGATCAGGGCCTCTCGGTCGAGCAACAGGTCACCTTTGGACGCTTGTTCGGCGAGCTGGTCGTGCATCCGAACGATCCGGGCCTTTCCGGTCATCCGGAAGTCATGATCATCCACGCCGACTCCGCCTCGAAGCGCGTGGCTGGCGAGCGGTGGCACTCGGACGTCTCGTGTGATCCGGAGCCGCCGATGGGATCGATCCTGCGCCTGCACACCGTGCCTGAACGGGGCGGCGACACGCTGTTCTCGAGCATGTACGCTGCGTACGAGGCGTTGTCCGGCCCGATGCAGGCGTGGCTGACCACGCTCACGGCCGAGCACGACGGCGCGCCGTACTACCGGTCGGTGAATGCACGCATCGGCCGGGACGATGGCGGAAAGGGCTATCCGCAGGCGGTGCACCCGATGGTCCGGACGCATCCCGTGAGCGGACGGAAGGGCATGTTCGTCAACGAGATGTTCACCACGCGCATCGTCGGGCTGTCGCGCGACGAAAGCGACGCCGTGCTCGCGTTTCTTTTCAAGCACGTCCAGCGGCCGGAGTTCCAGTGCCGGTTTCAGTGGGCGGCGCACTCGATCGCGTTCTGGGACAACCGGTGCACGCAGCACATGGCGATCTGGGATTACTTTCCCGCCACGCGGTCAGGCTATCGCGTCACGATCAAGGGCGAACGGCCGGCGTAGCGCCGCGAGTTGGACCCTCGCCCCGCGGGACAGGCTGCCACCGTCGAAGACCCCGATCGTTATGGACCGCGCGAGGTTAAGATCTGGATCGGCGCCGAGCCCTCCCGGCCGCCGAGTGGAGAGGAACACGATGGAATCGTTTGTCGGTTCTGATTTGTCGCGGCGACGTCTGTTTGCGCAGCTGATCGGCGCCTGTGCTGCGGTCATTGCAGGCTCGCGTCTCATCGCTGCCCAGGCCAAGCCCCCGCTCGTCGTCTACAAGGACGCGGGATGCGACTGCTGTCAGAAGTGGGTCGAGCTCATGCAGAAGCAGGGCTACAAGGCGACGGTGACCGATACGGTCATGGCGCCAATCAAGCAGAAGTACAAAGTACCGCCGAAGCTCCAGAGCTGTCACACCACCCTGGTTGGCACCTACGTCATCGAAGGCCACGTGCCGGCGTCGGACATCGCGAAGCTGCTGGCGCAGAAGCCGAAGGGCGTGATCGGCCTCACGATTCCGGGCATGCCCGCGAGCGCACCGGGGATGGATCAGGTGCCGTTCCGTCCGTACACGGTGCTGACGTTCGACGCGCTGGGCGTGACGACGGTGTTCGCGCAGCACGACAAGCCGGGGCTGTAAATCGCTTCCTCTGCACGTCCATAGTCCGGCGCGCGGCTCACGAACGGCGGCACTTCGAGCAAGCCCGGCGTGTCACGGAAGCCCCGAACTTTCCGCGGTGAGGTTCGCTTGTAGCACGGCCAGACGCGCAGGACAGTAGGACCGGTCCGGCGATGAATGGCCGCTGCAACCTGCGGGGCCGTGCTCCTTCAGCGATTCACGCGCTCAAAGCGGAGCCGTCGCACCCGCTCCGAGTTGGCGGCAAATGCCAGAACAGCGCCGCTCGCATCGCGCACGAACCGCACGTCGCCAAATATCGGCGCCTGAAAACGATCGGTTTCGACAGGACGGAAGATGTACTCGCCCGTGCGGAAATGACGCGCGATGAGCTGGTCGCCTCTGACCACAAGTACGTATGACGTCAGAAGCTCCGCACTGCGATATTCGCCAACATACGCCTGTAGATCCGCGGCGGTGGGCCGCCAGGCGTTCGGAGCCGCAGCGCCCGCTCCGCCTCCGCTCTGCGCGGCGGACGGCGTCGTGTCGGGCGCCCGACCAAACCGGTCGGCAAGATACAGATCGCTGATCCGCCTCGCGACCAGGGACGGATTCATGTCTGCCGTGTTGGCCAGGATGGCCACGGCGAATCGCTGGTCGGGAAAGCGCTGCAGCACGCTGCGGTAGCCGGCCCACGACCCCGTATGCGTCGCAGTTCGAAGGCCCCGGTACTCGCCAATACTCTGACCGAAGGCGTACGCGATAGTCGTGCCGGAGTTCAGCCGGCCGCGCTCGTGCAGGCGCGCAATCACCGCTGGTCCGCCGACGATCGGCCTCGGGGAATGGAAGTTGTCGATCCACTTCGCAAGGTCGTCCACGGTTGTGAATAGAGACGATGAGCCGAGCGCGGTCAGGTTTGAGACCGCGCGACGGAATTGCCCGTCCGGTCCAGGGCGATAGGAGTCGGCACTGTTGACGACGACTTCCGTGTGATCGTCGTGGAAATGGGTGTTCTTCATCCCGAGCGGCCGAAAAACCCGTTCGTCGCAGAACTCACGGAACGATTTGCCGCTGACGCGGGCCACGACTTCAGCGAGGAGGTTGTAGCCGGTATTCGAATACGTGTGCTCGTCGCCCGGCGCGAAGTTCAGCTCCCGCTGGTGATAGGCCATGCGCAGGATCTGGTTGAACGAGACGACGTCCTGATAGTTCCAGCCGCCCATGGACAGCGTGCCGGGCCAGTCCCGGATTCCGCTGGTGTGATGAATGAGATGCCGGAGGGTGATCGTCTTTCCGAAGTCCGGAACCTCCGCCACATACCGTCGCACGTCGTCGTCGAGCCCGATGCGGCCGTCGGCTTCCAGCAGCGCGACGGCCATGGCGCCGAACTGCTTCGACACCGACGCGATATCGAACACCGTGTCCGCGCGAATCGGAACGCCGTGCTCCAGATTCGCCATGCCGTACCCCTTCGCATGGACCACGCGGCCCGCGTCGATGACCAGCACAGCGGCGCCAGGCGATTTGGGCGAATGCCACTGGCCGAACATCTCGTCCACGTTGCGCGACTGGTCGTTGAGGGGCCGGGAGGCGCCGGCAGCCGAGGTTGGATTCTGGGGCGCTGCCTGCTGCGCGAGGATCGGAGGTGCCAACGCAAGGACAAGCAGAACCCTCATGCCGAGCCGAGGCGGTCGTTTGCGGGTGTCAACCATCTGAGAAGAGGACTGCATGGGTTTGCTCCTGGCGGTGGGCGATTCTACCGCGCCCCATGAAGCTGCTGCGGCCCCACGACGACAGGCGGCTCGTCATCGTCCTGACGAACGGTGAGGAGATCCGAACTTCAGTCTGTATACCTTCGGCGTGCAGGACGACAAGAAGCGTCGAAACGAGGAGTAGGCCCCCTCACGCTTCCCGGAGCGCGACCAGCGGATCGACGCGGCTCGCGCGACGCGCGGGCAGGAAGCACGCCGCGGCCGCGACGACGACGAGCGCAATCGACGCGGCGATGAAACTGAGCGGATCGTAGGCGCTGCCAAAGAGCAGCGACTGAATGAGCCGTGAGACTCCGAACGCGCCGGCGAGCCCGAGGACCACGCCGACGATCACCAGCGAGAGGCCTTGCTGCAGCACGAGCCGCAGGACCTGTCCGGGTGCGGCGCCCAACGCCATGCGCAGACCGATTTCCTGCGTGCGCTGTCCGACGGAGTACGCCATCACGCCGTAGAGTCCCACGCACGCGAGCGCCAGCGCGAGGATCCCAAAGACGCCCAGCAGACCGGCGGCGAGTTTCACCGTCCACAGGGATTGATCGATCACGTCGCGCACCCGCTGCGGATTCTGGATCGGGACGTTCGGATCAATGTGCCGGATTTCGCGTTGCACGGGACCCAGCATCGCGGCGACATCGGCGGCCGCGCGCACGTAGAGCACCATCGCGTCGTTCTCGCTCTGGCGGAACGGGAAATACACGGCCGCCTGCGGCGCTTCGCCGAGCGTGACGTACTTGACCGTTTCGGCCACGCCGACGATCTCGCGATAGTTGGATTCGGTGTAGAAGCGGAACCGCTTGCCGATCGCCGACTCGTTCGGCCAGTACTTCCGCGCCATCGTGTCGTTGACGACGGCGACGGGCATCGATCCCGCCCGGTCGGCTTCCGTGAAGCCGCGACCCTGCAGGATCGCGATGCTGGTCGTTTCGAAATACCCGACGTCCACGGCGTTGGCCAGGGTCAACACCCCGGCCATCTGCTTGTCCTGCTCGCGCCCTTCGATGAAGATGCTGCGCGAGAACCCGCCGAACAGCGGCAGGTTCACCGCCCACGACGCGCTGCGCACGCCTGGCATGGCGCTGACGCGGGCCAGCACATCCTTGAAGAACTGCTGCGCGCGGTCGCCGTCGTATCCCGCCTGGCCGGGAGTCACGAGCATGACCGCGACATGATCGGTATCGAACCCCGGATCGATCTGCGACGCGCTCCGGCTGCTTCGCAGGAACAGCGCCGCCGTGATCAGCGCGACCAGAGACAACGCGACCTGACCGACGATGAGCAGGTTGCCGAGGCCGAAGCGGCGGCGCCGGCGTCCGGCCGCCCGGCTCTGATCCTTGATGGCCGACACGACGTCGGCGCGCGACGAGGCGAGCGCCGGCACGAGGCCGAAGAGCAGGCCGGTCCCGATTGACACGGCCAGGACGAAGAGCAGCACGCGACCATCGAGTTGAGGATCCACGAAGTTCTGCGCGAAGAACGGCGGCCGCGTCGACCAGATCACGTTTCGCGTCCAGAAGGCCACGACGAGACCGAGCACGCCGCTCATCAGTCCGAGCAGCAGGCTCTCCGTCATGAGCTGCCGGATGAGCCGCGTTCGGCTGGCCCCGAGCGCGAGCCGCACCGCGATCTCCGGCCGCCGGTTCGTGGCGCGCGCGAGCAACAGGTTGGCGACATTCGCGCAGGCGATGAGCAGGACGAGACTGACGATGGCCATCAGCACGGCCGTGCCCGCGCGCAGCCCGTCTCGCACGCCAGGGAAGATCGTGGCTTCCGTCAGCGGGCGCAGCGCCGTGGATCGGCCCTCGTTCGGCTGCGGATAGGTCTGCTCGAGCGACTTCGCGATACTGACGAGATTGGCGCGCGCCTGATCGATCGTGGTGCCCGGCTCGAGGCGGCCCGCCAGCGTGAAGACGAGTGCGCGGCGCTCGTTCATCCACGTGCGGAACTGCGCTGGCAGCACCTGCCCGTACATCATCGTGGGCACCCAGCCGTCAGGGCCGAAGAGCGAGTTCACGCCGTGGAACCCCGCCGGCCCGACGCCGATGATCGTGAAGGGCGTGCCGTTCACCGTGAGCGGACGGCCGACGACATCATTCGACCCGCCGAATCGGCGCTGCCAGAGGCTGTGCGAGATGACGATGACCGGCGACGCGCCTGGCACCTGGTCGTCCTCTGGCCCGAAGAGACGTCCGCGGACCGGCCGCACGCCGAGCACCTGGAAGTAGTTGCCCGTGACCAGTTCACAGAACAGCTGTTCCGGCGCCTCGCCAATCGACGCGCTTACGCCGAGCGGGAAGGAGTACGCCGCCAGGCCCGTGAAGACCGTGTTGGTGTCGCGATAGTCCTTGTAGTTCGGAAACGAGACCTGGAGGACGTTGCCGAACGGCGACGAGTTCTTCGCGTCGGTCGTGTAGACCGCCACGAGCTCGGACGCGCGATCGACCGGCAGCGGATTCAGGAAAAGGGTGTTGATGAGCGTGAAGATCGCGGTGTTCACGCCGATGCCGAGCGCGAGCGAAAGGACCGCCGCGGCCGTGAACGCCGGCGACCGCCGGAACGTTCGCAGCGCGAAACGGATGTCTTTCCAGAGCCTCTCCATAAAGGACTCTTACGCGGCAGCTGACATTATGTTCTGAAGACGAGTCTACTCGCTCGAAAGGGCCCGCACCGGATCGATACGCGTCACGCGCCGCGCGGGGATCGTGCCAGCGGCCAGCGCAACGACCACGATCCCGACGAACGCGCCGCCAAGCATGACGGGATCAGTCGTCGTCACGCCGTAGAGCAGGCCGTTATGGGATCCGGGAACCAGGTACAGTGCGTTGCCAATCGCGCGTGCGATCGCCAACGCGACACCGACCCCGAGCAGCCCGCCAAGCACGCCTAGACGTCCGGTCTGCCACAGCGCCGCGCCAATGAGCCGCGACGGGCGCGCGCCGAGGGCGAGGCGAACGCCCAGCTCGCGCGTCCGCGCCTGGACGTGGTACGCAACCGCTCCGTAGACGCCGATCGCCGCGAGGAAGAGCGCCACGCCGGCGAAGCTCGAGATGAGCAGCAGGTTGAATCGATCGTTCTGCAACGTGCTGGCGACGCGCTGATCGAACGTCGCCGCGCTCGTCACCGGCACGGCGGGATCGATTCGTGCCACGGCGTGCCGAAGCGGATCCATCACGTCTGCCGGGGGAACGCCGGCACGTACGACGAGTTCGATCCGCGGTGCCGTCATTTGTGCGAACGGCACGTAGATATTTCCGAACTCGATTTCGTTCACCCCGACGTCCTTGACGGTCGCAACCACGCCGACGACCATCAGTGCGCCCGGCCGATTGGTCCAGGGTGTCCGCGCGCGGGGCAGTAGCTCGATGATCCGGCCGATCGGATTCTCGTCACCAAACGTCTCGCGGGCAACCGACTCGTTGACCACCGCCACCCGCGGCGCGCCGGCGACGTCCGCGGTCGAGAACGCGCGACCTCGGACGATCCGCATGCCGAGAGTTCGGAAGTAGTCGGGGCTCGCGGCACGCAGGATCGCATCCGACTCCTTGCCAGGTTCGGGGCGCGGCTGACCCGCGGCCGCAAAATTGACGACCGGTCCGCTCCCGAGAGGTGAGCTGGTGCCGATGGCGGCGTCCTGCACGCCCGGAATTGCGCGCGCGGCCTCGACGAGCCGGTCCGCGTATGCGCGAACCGCAGCCTCGCTCGCGTATCGCGGCCCGCTCAGCGTGGCTCGAACGGCCATCGCGTTCGTCGGATCAAAACCGAGCGGCACGTGCGTGAGCGCGACAAAGCTTTTCACGAAGATGCCGGCGCCCGCCAGCAGCACGACGGTGAGAGCCATCTGCGCCATGAGCAGCAGGCCGCGCAGGTGGCCTTCCGCGGCGGAGTGGCCCGCGCGGGCGCCAGGCGCCAACGCACTCGACAGATCGACGCGCCGCGCCATGACGAGTGGCGCCAGCACGAAGACCACCGTCGTCAGGCCCGTGACCGAGAGAGCGAAGGCACAGACCCGCAGGTCGATCGGGATGCTGGTGCCGCGGGTGAAAAAGTCGGCCGGAAGCTGCCCGGTGAACAGGCCCACGGCCCATCGCGTCATCAGCACCGCGCCGGCGGCAGCAGGCAGCGCCAGCAAGGCGCCTTCGACAAGGAGTTGCCGCGCAAGCGCGGTCTGGCCGCCGCCGAGGGCTCCGCGCAGGGCGAATTCACGCGTGCGCCGAAACGCGCGGGCGAGGAGGAGCGTCGCGACGTTCACGGCGCTGAGGATCAGTACGATGAGCGACCCGCCGAGGAAGAAGTACAACGGCCGCCGGTTGAAGTCCGGGAGGGACTCCTGAAGATCCGCTACGACGATCGAATGGCTGCCGCGGCCGCCCGGCGTCCCCTCGGCCAGGCGCGTCACGACGGCCTGCAGTTGCACACGGGCCACGGCCGCGTCCCCGCCCGGTCGCAGTCTGCCGATCGCGCTAAAAAACGCCGGCTGCGTGCGATCGAGGAATGCCGGATCGGTCTCGTCGAGCGCCACGAAGAGGTCGGGATCGCCCCCGAGCGAGTCGTCGGCGGCCACGACGCCGGTGATGACGAAGGTCTCCGCGTCGAGCGTGACGGTGCGTCCTGTAACAGACGGGTCAGCGGCAAATAGACGACGCCAGGTGCGATCGGTGAGGACCGCCGGCCGCGATCCGCGCGCGTCGTCCGCCCTGAAAGTGCGCCCCAAGATGGCTCGGCGCCCCAGCGTCGCAAAGAAATTCCCGCTCACTTTCGTGACGATTACGGATTCGGCCGTCTCGAGCCGGAGCACCTGCCGCGCTGTGTGGCTTTCGCCGGCCAGATCGGAGAAGGCAGGAGCCCCCGACCGCCAGTCGAGGAACTCGGCGCCGGAAATCGCATCCGCGCGCCCGTTCGGTTCCCGCGAATAGACCGCGACCAATTGTTCTGGATGTGGAAAAGGCAGCGGTTTCCACACCTCCGCATCGACGACGCTGAAGACCGTCGTCGTCGTCGTCACCCCGAGCGCGAGGGTCAGCGTGGCAGTGAGCGCGAAGGTCGGCTCGCGCCGCAACCCTCGCAGGCCGTATTTGATATCGCGCCAGAGCCAATCGATGCCTCCGGCCTTCCAGGCTGACCCGAATCGGATGTCGCCCACCGCGCGCCGGGGGTCTGCGGTCGCGCTGCCCGGCGGCTGTCGTGCCGGCATGACCCGCAGACGCAGCAGGTGCGGCGTTCCGCGCAATGCCTCGCGCCAGTACCGCAAGCGAGCCCGGGTGAGGGCGGCAAACGGAGGGGAGGCCGCGTCGGCTCTCATGAGCTCGTCCAGGTCGTCGAGAATGGCCTGCCGCAGCTTGGGCGGCGCGACGAGCCGCACCCAGAGCCGTGCGAGCCGCGGCGGCGTCACCGCGAACGCTCCGGAGCGCGCAGCGGAATGCCGCGCCAGAGCCGCTGCGTGGCTTCGCGTTCCTGACGAATCGCCTCGCGACCGGCCCGCGTCAGGCGATAGTGTCGGCGGGAACGGCCTCCTCGTTCCGGTCGAGGCGGTGAGAACCAGGCCTCGGCCAACCCGAGTCTCGCCAGTCGCTCGAGTGCCGCATAACATGCCGCCACGGACGCAAAGCGACCGGTTCGACTGCGGATCTCGTCCTGAACGGTGACGCCGTACGCGTCATCACCAAGGCTGGCCAACGCGATGAGCGTCTGGACCTCGAGCAGCGGCCGATGCGCCTTCATTATTCTTACTGTAACAAAAACAATTCGGCTCGAGCAACTCTGGAAAGTGAGCCGGCGTGGTGACGAACACACGAGCGTGGTGGCGGGCCACGTGGGCTGCGATTATGCTTGTCGTCGCTCATGCATCCAGGCGAGCCTGGGAGGCACGCCATGAAGCCCTTCGTTTTTGCTCTGGGGCTCGCCGCGTTCGGCGCCGCCTTCTCGCCGCTTGCGTCCACGCAGCACCACGAGCTTGGCACAGTGCATTTCCCGACCTCGTGCCAGCCGGGCGTGCAAGCCGAGTTCGAGCGCGGCGTCGCGATGCTCCATTCCTACTGGTTCAACTACGCCGGCAAGACGTTTCGCGCCGTGTTGGAGAAGGATCCGACCTGCGCGATGGCCTACTGGGGCATCGCGCTCGACCTGCTCGGCAACACGCTGTCGGCCCCGCCGTCGCCGGCCCGCGCGCGCGAGGCCTGGACAGTCCTCGAGAAGGCTCGCAAAGTCCCGGCGAAAACCGATCGTGAGCGGCAGTGGATCGACGCGATTCGCGCCTACTATCGCGATTTCGACACGGTGCCGCTCGAAACACGGCTCACCGCGTACAGCCGCGCCATGGGCGAGATCACGAAGCGATATCCCGACGACTTCGAAGCGCAGGTCTTCTATGCGCTGACTCTGCAGGCGGCGGCGTCGAAGCGCGACATGACGTACGCGTCCCAGCGCCAGTCGGCCGCGTTGCTCGAGAAGCTCTACGCCGCGAATCCACAGCATCCGGGGATCACGCATTACCTGATCCACGCCTACGACTACGCGCCGTTTGCCGACCAGGGCATCGCGGCGGCGCGCCGGTACGCGACGATTGCGCCCGCGGTCCCGCACGCGCGCCACATGCCCGCGCACATTTATTCGATGGTCGGGCTCTGGGAGGACTCCATCACGTCCAACCATTCCGCGCTCGAGATTCAGCCGGACTACTACCACGCGTTCGACTTCATCGTCTACGCGCACCTGCAGCTCACGCAGGACACCAAGGCGGCCCACGTGATCGATCAGGCCGCGAAGACGCCGCTCCGCGGTGACCGTCCGCCGACGATTGCCGACCACACCGCTATTGCGGCGATGCCGGCACGCTATGTCCTCGAGCGGGCGGACTGGAAGGGCGCGGCGGCGCTGCCGGTGACGTCCTCACCGTTTCGGCCGGCGGATGCGCTCACGCACTTTGCGCGCGGTCTCGGCATGGCCCGCACCGGCGACGCGACGGGTGCCCGGAGTGAGATCCTCACGATCAACTGGCTGGCCGCGGAGTTGCAGAGATCAGGTGAGGAGTACTGGGCCGATCGGCTGAGGGAGCAGGCTCTTGCGGTTGCCGCGTGGTCGATGTTGCCCGCCGGTGCAAGTGGAATAGGGATTGCGCTGATGCGCAAGGCCGCCGATGGCGAAGACGGCAGCCTCAAGCATGTCGCGATGGAAAACCGGCTCTACCCGATGCGGGAGCTGCTGGGAGATCTGCTGTTGGAGGCGAAGCAGTCAGCCGCGGCATTTACGGAATACGTGAAAGCCGTGAAGCAGCATCCGAACCGGTTCCGTGCGCTGTACGGAGCTGCGCGGGCTGCGGAGGCCGGGGGCGATCGCGTGAGCGCCGTCAGCTACTACACCAAGCTGATCGAGCTTTCCAAGGCGGGGGACGGGACCCGTCCCGAAGTGCAACAGGCGCAGGCGTACCTGCGTCAGCGCTGACAGGCTGCTGAAAAACGCAGGCTGAAGGCAGAAGTCAAAAGACAGAAGTCAGACTGGCGATGCCCTGTGAGAAAGTAGGACTATGAGCAAATTCCTCCTGTCCTCGCTGTTCCTGCTGTCGCTCCTTCCGGTGCTGCCGACGAGCAGCCCACTCCAGACCCCCGACGACGTCGTCGAAAAGCATCTTGCCGCGGTGGGTGGGCGTGCGGCGCTGGGGAAGCTCACCTCGAGAAAGGCGACCGGCACGGTGACGATCACGACGCCGAACGGTGCGCTGTCCGGGCCGATCGAGATCTACAGCAAGGCACCCAACAAGACCCGCGCCTACATGCAGCTCGATCTCACTGCGCTTGGCGTGCCCGACAAGATGGTCGTGGAGCAGAAGTTCGACGGCACGGCCGGATGGACACTCAACTCGATGCAGGGCAACTCGGAGATCGTCGGCAATCAGTTGCAGAACATGCGCAATAACGTGTTCCCGAGTCCGCTGATGGGCTACAAGGCGGCGGGCACAAAGATCGAAATTCTGCCGAAGGAGCAGCTCGCCGGCAAAGAGGTCATCGTCCTGCTCGTGACGCCGAAGGAGGGCTCGGTTGCCCGAGTCTTCTTCGATGCGGAGACCTACCTGATCGTTCGCACGGTCGCCAAGATCAGCTCGCCGGAGCTGGGCGAGTTCGAGCAGACCGGTGAGCCGTCCGACTATCGCGTCGTGGATGGCGTGAAGATCCCCTTCGCCCTGACGAATACGAGTCCGGTGCAGACGCTGACGATTCGCTTCGAGAAAATCGAGCATAACGTGGCGATCGACGATGCGATGTTCGTGGTGAAGAGTCCGATCGACGGGACCACGCGCTGATCAGTCGATGCCGCTGAAGTCGCTTCGGGCCTGGCTTGGCGTCGACCGCGCCGAGACACGCGAATTTGCGCCGCTCCGCGAGACGCTCGAGGCCCTGGATCATCTCGCGCCGGACCGTGCGCGTCACCTGGCCGCGTTCGCGTATCTCCTTGGCCGGGTGGCCCATGCCGACCAGCACGTCTCGCCGGAAGAAACGCGCGCCATGGAAACGCTCGTGCGCGACCACGGACAGTTGTCCCAGGAGCAGGCGATGCTGGTCGTCCAGCTGGCGAAGACGAGCAACCTCCTGTTTGGCGGGACGGCCAACTTCCTGGTCGCGAAGGAATTCTCGGAGCAGGCGACCTACGCCGAAAAGCTCGCGTTGATGCGGTGTCTGTTCGCGGTGTCCGCGACGGAAGCGTCGATTTCAACGGCCGAGGAAAGCGAGATCCACCGTATCGCCCGAGAGCTTCGCATTGAGCAGCCGGATCTCATCGCGCTGCGCGTCGCGCATCAGCGGCATCTGCCGGGGATGTCACGGGAGTAACTGCTAGGACCCAGGGATTGAAATCGCGACGATTCGTCCGGTGAGTTCCGTCACGTACACCGTGCCGGACTTCTCGTCGAGCGCCATGGAACTTGGCGCTGTGAGGCAACCGGCGATGGTCGTCGGTGCGCTCCCCGGGTTGTCAAACTGCAGCAGGAGTCCCGCCCCGCTCAACACTGGTCCTGAGGCAAACTGGAGCACGAGGTGATCGTCCTCGCTGCCGTCTTTCGTCTGAAGCACGTCAATCGCCGCAGTCCGGCCCGATATCAACGTGCCGTGGCTGCCGGTCACCGGATCAACCTGTTCGACGACCGAGAAGCCGGGCGGGAACGGAAACCCTCTGAACAGCGTCACCAGCAGCCTGCCGTCAGCGTACGCGATGCCCGTTGGTACGGCTTCGACGAATGGTCCGCCGAGTCCGGGGAAGAACGGGTTGCCGATGTTCGGAAAGGTCACGAGTGTTGAGAACGATCCCGTGGGAATGTCTACTTCGCGGACCGAATTCTGGCCGCCGTCAGTCACGTAAATCTGATTGCCCACGACGACCAGATCGAAAGGATTCGAGCCGCGCACGTTTCCCGGCACTGGCGGAGCGGGGTTGGGCGTGAAGTTGGGAAAATTCACGATCAACTCAATCGTGATCTTGCCGCCGCCATTCGACAGCGTCACCTTCTCACCGCTGGCGAGTGCCAGGTGATCGGCGGATGTGAGCGTAAACGCGCCGGTCTGCTTCTCGACGCCGGCGCTGAAGTGGATAGCCAGAATCGAGCTGAAAAGGGGAGAAGACGGCGTCGGGTTGGCAAATGCCACGCCCGGCCCGCCGGGCCGGATGCTGTCCCCGATGCCGATGGCCAGGTAGAGCGTTCGCCCGCGCATGAACACCCCGGCGGGTCCGGAGGGGTCTCCGACATCGTTGAGCGCCGACGGCAGACCATTCAAAAGCGTCCGGCGGTTGCCGTCGAGATCGACGATGGAGAGGCGACCAGTGAGTGCCGCGCCAGTGCCGCTCTCGCCAACGATCAAATTGCTCTGATTGGAGAGTGTGACTCCCAGCGGGACGTTCAGCCCCGAGGTCAACTCGGAGCACTGGACACTCGCCTGCACACGCGTGAACGACCTGTCAGAGACAACCAGCGCGAGCGACAGGCTTACTGACATTAACAAGAGATGCCGTGTGCGTCGGTTCATGAGCGTCAGCCTCCGGAAGATGAATGGTGCAACTACTTTTTGGCCCGTGGACGGGGAAATGTCAACGCGGCAGCCGCGCCTGCCAGTTCAGCAAGACGGTGAGCACGGCCGGCCCCCGATCAGCTCCCGTCAAGAGTAGAAACCGCCGACCGTCCGGTGCCACATCGTACGTGGAAAGAGTGCCGGCCCGTCGCGCCGCCAGACCGGCCCCTCGCCCCCCTCGACCGACACCTGCCAGCGCCGCTCCGCACTCGACGCCGCCTGTACATACACCTGAAAGCGTCCGGTCTCATTCGACAAGTAAGCGGTCCACCGGCCGTCGGGCGAGAACCTCCCGTCGGACTCGGCGGCCGGCGTGCCGATCACGAGTCGTGGCACGGCCCGCGGGTTGGGATCAGCCACGCGTGCGCTTCTCGTGCTTCAGCTGACGAAACAGCCACGTGCGGGCAAACTTCCAGTCACGCTGCACCGTGTCCTCGGAGACTTCCAGGACTTCCGCCGTCTCACGAACGCTCAAGCCCCCGAAGAACTTCAGCTCGACGACCCGGCTCTTCCGCTCGTGTTCGACGGCCAGCGCATCGAGCGCATCGTCGAGCGCGACAAGATCCGCAGGCGGCTCACTCGACACGGGCAGCGCTTCGTCGAACGTTACGAGCGAGATGCCGGCGCCGCGCCGCTGTGCATTTCGCTCCCTGGCGGCATCGACGAGGATCCGCCGCATGAGCCGGGCAGACATCGCGAAAAAGTGGGCGCGGTTCTGGCAGCGCACGTTCCTGAGATCGATCAGCCGGAGGTAGGCCTCGTTCACGAGCTCCGTGGGCTGAAGCGAGTGGCCGGCGCGCTCGCCGCGCAGGTACCGCCGCGCCAGTTTATTGAGCTCGGCGTAGACAGTTGGGATGAGCCGCTCGAGGGCGGCAGGATCGCCCTGTCGCCAAGCCAGCAACAAGCCCGTCACGTCCTGGGGAGCAGGTGTCGTCACGAGGGGGAGCCTCGCCGCGGTGAGCGGTCCGGACATTCTACGCCCCGCTGGTGCGGCTTTTCGTCCGGGAATTCCGCCTTTAAGAGCAGGGCGGAATCCACCGCCCGGAGGAGACAAATGTATGCGCGCCTGCCGACTTCTGTTCGTCAGCTTCGTCAGCGCGGCCCTGCTCGGCTCGTCGGTAGACGCCCGCCCGGAACGCTCCGCCGGCACCTCGGTGTTGGGCGGAGGCATCGTCGACGCGACCGACGACTTTGGCGGGTGGTTCCCCAAGGCCGGTCAGTTCGCCATCAACGCAGGACTCCGGCCAAACGGGTCGCCCTACGGCCGGATCAACTTCGTCGGGCGCGGCGACTTCGCGGCTGCCTGGGGTGCCTGTCCGTACGACCCGAGGTGCGAAGACTTCCCAAACACGTTCACCAAGACGTTTCACCTGAACGGCGCCGTCACGGACGTCAATGCATTCGGGAACTCGGTGGAGATCACGGGCTTCTTGACAGAAACCGACCATGGCAAAGGCGACGGCGTCATCTTCGAGGAGCTCGACGTGCCGTTCGTCATCACCGCCACCGAGGGATCCTCGACGTTCGTGCTGCAATTCTGCCTGGTGCCGCCGTTCACGATGGAGGTGTCCAAGGGGAACCTGTCGGTCAACGCCAGCGCGCCAGCGGCTCTTCTTCAGCGGCCCCAGTCGCAATCGGTGACGGCCGGCATGCCATGCCAGGCGCCGGCGATGCGATGACTGCAATCGTGCTCGTTGACTTTTAACACGAACGGCCCTACTGTCGACCGGTTTCCAGACTCGATAGCAACGTCAGCGCCTTTCCGGTGTCGAGGTCCGGCGGTGTCGGCTTTGGCCATTCCATCCGTGCCGATGGACAAGGAGGTCCCGTGCAGTCAGTCCTGCGTGTGTTCGCGCTTGCGGTCCCCGTGCTCGTCGGCCTCGCCACGTTGTCGGCCCAGACCCCGGATCCGAGAATCGGCTCGTGGAAGCTCGACGTAGCCAAATCGAAGTACGACCCGGGTCCGGCGCCGAAGAGCGCGGTCTTGAAGATCGAGCCGTTCGAGCAGGGCGAGACAAATACGGCTGAGACCGTCAATGCAGATGGCACGAAGACGGTGGTCCAGTACTCCGCCAACTACGACGGCAAGGACTACAAGCTCACGGGTTCGCCGACCGCCGACACCGTCTCGCTCAAGCGGATCGACTCCCACACGACCGAGCGCACCGACAAAATGGGCGGCAAGACGGTGACGGTGATTCGGCGTGTGGTCGCCAAGGACGGCAAGACGTTCACGGCGACCTCCAAGGGGACGAATGCCCAAGGTCAGACCGTCAACAACGTCGGAGTGTACGTGAAGCAGTAGAAGCGGGGCGAGGACTCGCGCCGCGATCCGAAGTCCTCGGCGCCATCGGGGCCGCTGACCGGCCCTACTTCAGCCCGATCCGGTCGATGAGTTCGCCAAAGCGGCGATCGCCGCGAAGCGGATGATAGCCGGGGTCCACGTGAATGTAGATGAGGCCTGCCGATCTGGCCAGATAGGCCCGCTCGAGACAGGCGAACGCGCAGTCGGCGTCGCCGAGGGCGGCATGTCCCATCGCGAGGATCTCGGCGCGGACGTAGTGCCGCTTGGATTCCTCTTCGAGCCGCGCCAGGATCGCTTCAGCTTCGTCGCGGCGTCCGAGCGGCATGAGCGCCCGGACGATGAACGCGTCGTAGGAGCGGACGCTGTTCTCGAAGCGCTGCCCGCGTTGGTACCAATCCAGTGCCCGGTCGTAGTCCTGCTTCGCCAGATACGCCGAGCCGATGTCCAGGCAGGAAATAAAGTTGTCTTCCTTCAGCTCCAGCGTCTTGTGGCTCTGCGCGATTGAGGCGTCGAGATCCCCCGCATACAGGAGAAACCTGGCCAGCCATCGGCTGGAGCGATGCACGAGCGGATCGAGCGTGACGGCCCGGCGCATCTCCTCAATGGCTTCCGGAAGGAGACCGATTGCAGGGAGGATGCTGCCGAAGGCCCAGTGCGCCTCGGCGTAGCTCGGGCTCAGGGCGACGGCCTGGCGCAGCTGCTCGACGGCGGCGCCGAACTCCCATTCATACCATCCCAACACCTTGCCGAGAGGCGTCTTGGCTTCGGCCAGCTCCGTTTCGAGCTCGAGTGCGTGAAGCGCCGCGGCTTTGGCTCGCGGATAGGCGTCTTCAGGCGCCGCCCAATCGTCCGCCAGCGTGCACCAGCAGTCGGCGATTCCCGCATGCGCGCGGGCAAAGTTCGGGTCCTCGCTGAGTGCCTGCTGGTAGAAATCCAGCGCCTTGCGCAAGCCGCCTTCGCTGAACTTGTTATAGAAGAACCGGGCCTTCAGGTACAGGTTGTAGGCGTCGAGGTTCTTCGTCGGCACAGCGGCCAGACCCGCGTTGGAGCCCAGCCTGAGCTTCAACGCCTCGACAATCGCCCTGGAGATCTCGTCCTGAATCGCAAACACGTCTTCGAGCTGCCGGTCGTACGTCTCCGACCACAGTTGATAGCCGGTGTCCACGCTGACGAGTTGGACCGTGATCCGGATGCGGTTCCCCGCCTTTCGGACACTGCCCTCGAGCAGCGATCCGACACCGAGCTTCTCGCCGACTTGACGGATATCGACGTCCTTGCCCTTGAAGGCGAAACATGACGTTCGCGAGGCCACTTGCAGCCCGGGCAGTTTGGACAGCGCGTTGATGATCTCCTCGGTGATGCCGTCGCTGAAGTACTCGTTCTCCGGATCCGCGCTCCGATTGGCGAAGGGCAACACCGCGATGGCTTTCTGCACCGACACCGCCCGCTGGTCGCGTGCCGGGGTGCCCGGCGAGTCCGCCGTGAGTCCGACCCGAAGCGACTCGGCCAGCTCGGCCGCTGTGGCAAACCGATCGACCGGCGTGCGAGCCAACGCGCGTGCAACGACCCGGTCGATGGCGTCGGGCACGTCCCGGATCGCCTTGACCCGTGGAATCGGCGCGACGAATCGCTTGGTGATCACGGCCTGCATGTTCGGACCGGTGAATGGCGGCTCGCCGGTGAGCATCTCGTAGAGGACGCATCCCAGGCTGTAGAGATCGCTCCTCCCGTCCACGGCGCTCTCGCCGCTGGCCTGTTCCGGGCTCATGTACGCCGGCGTGCCGATCGCCAGTCCCGTTTGCGTCACGGACCCGCGGCCTGAGAGCGCACGGCCGATGCCGAAGTCGGCGACCATCGCGGCACCCTCGTGCAGGAGGATGTTGTCCGGTTTGATGTCCCGGTGCACCACGTCGTGCCGGTGGGCGTAGTCCAGCGCCGCGGCCACTTCCCGCGTGATCCGCACAGCGTCCTCGAGCGGCAGCTGGCGCTCGCGGTCGAGCCGCTCGCGAAGCGAACGGCCTCCCATCGCCGGCATGACGTAAAAGAGCAAGCCGTCGGCGTCCCCCGAATCGTGAACCGGAAGAATATGCGGATGGGTGAGGCCGGCTGCGAACTTGATCTCGCGCAAGAAGCGCTCGGCGCCGACCTCGGCGGCGATTTCAGGGCGCAGGACCTTGACAGCCACTTGACGGTCGTGCCGGAGGTCACGGGCCAGGAAGACGACCGCCATGCCGCCCTGACCGAGCTCGCGATCGACAGCGTAGCGGCCGGCCAGTCCGTGCTCGAGCCTTTCCCTCAGGGCGCCCATGACGGCCTACCTTATCTCATGCCTGCGGCCTGACAGGTGGGATGGTGAACTTCGGACGTCCGCGCTCGCCGGCGGCGACGTCCTTCTCTTTCTCCAGCGTCTTGAGCACGTCGCGCCAGCTGAACTTTTCGCCGCGGCCGCGGAGGTAGTAGTCCATCCAGGCCATTTCGCTCACGGCCTTAACCAGCTGGTTGCGCGGGTCGGGAATGCCGTGGGTGTTGCCCGGATACATGAAGAGCTCGGTCGGCACCCCGATCTGCTTGAGCGCCATGTGCAGCTCGACCGACTGCGGGCTCGGCACGCGCGGATCGCCTTCGACGACATGGATCATCGTCGGCGTCTTCGCGTTCCTGATGTATTTGAGCGGCGACTGGACCCAGTAGGCGTCGAAGTCGTCGTAGGGCAGCTTGTCGCCGAGGTAGAACTGCCGGTTGCGCTGGACGTCGCTCTGCGCGTACATCGAAATCCAGTTCGACGTGCCCGCGCCGGAGCTGATCGCCTTGAACCGATCGGTGTGCGTGAGGATCCAGTTGGACCAGTGGCCGCCGGCGCTCCATCCGAGCGCGCCCATGCGGCTGCCGTCGGCGATCCCCTGCGCGATCAGGTGGTCGACGCCCGCCATGATGTCTTCGAACCCGGTCGGAAAGTAGTCGCCGACGATGTCGGTCTTGTGTTTGACCCCATAGTTGGTCGAGCCGCGATAGTTGGGACGCAGCACCACGTAGCCGGCGCCCGCGTAGACCTGTGACCCGTAGCCGCCGTTGAAGCTCAGCACATCGGCCGAGGCGGGTCCCCCATGGATCGCCACGATCAATGGATACCGCTGACCCGGCTGGTAGCCGACAGGCTTCACCAGCACGCCGCCCACCTTGGTGCCGTCCTTCGACGTCCAGGTGATTTCTTCCTGCGCGCCGAGGGCGAAGCCGCGCACTTGCGGGTTGACGTCGGTCAATTGCACCCATGCGGAGCGCTGCGAGAGGCGGTCGATCGACGGGACAGTGAACAGCGTCGGCGGCGTCCGGCCGTCGGCGAACGTGATGACGAGCGCGCCGCTGTCGTCATCGCGGCTGACCGAGAGCGACGCCGGCTCGCGCGTGATCTGCCGGACTTCGTTCTGGGACACGTCGATCGCGAAAAGCTGGTTGGTCGCGCGGATGCCCTCATTGAAGTAAATCGTGTTGCCGTCGTTCGACCAGAAGCCGATCGTCACGTCGCCGTCGAATCCGCCCTCCAGCTTGCGGAAGGGCCGGCCGCGATCGCCCACCGCGCGGATATAGACGCGCGTGTTGGTCATGCCGTACTTCGTCAGGTCGTCGGGGCCGCTGAAGGCGACCCACCGGCCATCGGGCGAGAAGCTCGGCCCGCTTTCGCCGGCTTCCGAATTGTTCGTCAGCCGCTCGATCTCGCCCGTCGCCGCCTCGAGGACATAGAGGTCGCTGTAGAGGTTGGCTTGCGTAATGTTGCGCTGGTATCGGTTCGTCGAGGCCCCTCGGAATCCGATCCACTTTCCGTCGTCGCTCACCGTCACGCCCGAGACGGAGTAGTTTCCTTCGGGCGTCAGCCGCGCGGGGCGGTGCGGATCGAGATCGAGCGCCCAGAGACTCGCGGTGGGCGTCTCGGCGTTGCGGATGTTGACGGTAAAGCGCTTCTCCCGCCGCGCCTTCTCGTCTGCGTCGACCCGGTCCGGCGTGCTGAAGTAAATGCGCGGACGCGCCGACACGAGCGCCCACTCCGCAATACCGGCCGGCTGCGTCGTGAGCTGTTCGGCCTCGACGCCCGTCACAATCTCAGTCCCCTGGACGGCGAGGCGATAGAGCTGCCGCGCGTCCTCCCGTCCGGCCCGGTACACGAGCCACTTGCCATCTTCGCTCAGTGCGAAGTCCGAGACGCCGTCTTTGGCGTTCGTGATGCGCCGGGCCTCGCCGCCATCGGGCCGCATCAAGTAGATCTGGTTCTGGCTCGAGGCGGTGGACGGCGCGTCCCGATTCGACAGGAACAGGAAGAAGCGTCCGTCGCGCGACCAGGCGGGAGACGTCTCGTTCTTCTCGGTCGTGAACGTCATCTGCCTGGTCGACGGCACCCCCTGCTGCATCGACACGAGATAGATGTCCGTCTGGCGTCGCGCTTCCTGCCAGTCAGCCGTCGACACGGTGTACAGCATCCAGCGGCCGTCCGGGCTGGGCGTCGCAGATCCGGCCTGCCGCATGAGCTGCATGTCGAGGAACGTCATGGGGCGGAGCGTCGTCCCGGCAGGTGCTTGAGCCGAGATCGAACCAGGCAACGCTGAACCGACCAGGATCGGCAGCCCGACGACTGCAAGGATCGCCCGCACGTGCCGCGGTACACCGCTCACCATGGAAAACCTCCAGAATGAGAGACAGGATACCGCCCCCTGCCGCTGTCCACCAGCCGTCATGTCGGTCCTGCTTCCACGCACGATCCGGCGCTAACCCAGGACCTCCCGCACCTTCCTTGCAAGCACGTCGGGCGTGAACGGCTTCTGCAGCAAGGCAATGCCTTCGCCCAGAAACCCGTGATTCAGGACCGCCTCGTCCACATAGCCCGACATGTAAAGCACCTTCGTGCCGGGCCGGCTGCGAACGATCAGAGACGCCATCGTGCGTCCGCTCATTTCCGGCAATATCAAGTCGGACAACAGCAAGTGAATGATTCGCGTCGTCCGTCCCGCCATCTGAACCGCTTCACCGGGGGTGCTCGCCACGAGCACGTGATAGCCATACCGTTCCAGGACCCTGCGCACGAGGTCGCGCACCGAGGGTTCGTCTTCGACGACGAGGATCGTTTCTGAGCCGCCCAGTGAGCTCGGTGCGGGTACTTCGACAAGCCTCTCGATGGGGTCGTCGACGCGGGGCAGGTACACCTCGAACGTCGATCCGTGGCCAGGTTCGCTGTCCAGGCGGATGTAGCCGCCGCTTTGCTGGACGATGCCGTAGACGGTCGAGAGGCCCAGTCCCGTGCCTTTCCCCGTTTCCTTCGTCCGTGAAGAAGGGCTCGAAGATGCGGGCCTGGATGTCCCGGTCAATTCCAGTGCCCGTGTCGCTGGCGGCGAGCATCACGTAGCGTCCGGGCGCAACGGTCGCATGCGGACGCACGTCCGATTCATCCAACCGGACGTCGGCCACCTCGAGAAGCAGGGTGCCGCCTTCGGGCATGGCATCGCGCGCGTTCACCGCGAGATTGAGCACCACCTGTTCGATCTGTCCGGGATCGGCCCTCACGTGTCCGACCTCTTCGCTCGCGCGCACGACCACCGCGATGTTTTCGCCGATCAGACGCTTCAGCATCGGCACAATCGATCCGAGCGACTCGCGGAGATCGAGGACGCGGGGCTCGAGCAACTGCTTCCGGCCGAACGCCAGGAGATGCTGCGTCAACGAGGTCGCGCGTTGCGCCGCGTGATGAATCTGCACGAGGTCCGGTTGCAAGGGGTGGTCACCGGGGAGTTGCTCGGCCACTAGTTGGTAGTAGCCCTCGATCGCGGTCAGGATGTTGTTGAAATCGTGCGCGACGCCACCGGCCAGCTGGCCGACCGCCTCCATCTTTTGGGCCTGGCGGTACTGATCCTCCAACAGCACGCGCTCGTTTACGTCGAGGCCGATGCCCGCGGCCCGCGCCGGCTGGCCTGTCTCGGTGAACGACATCCTCCCGACGCTGCTGATCCAATGGATTGACCCATCCGGCCATTTGGTCCGGTAGAGGACGTTGAAGTCGGTGTGCTCGCGGGTGACTCCCGCAACCGCCACCTTGATGCGATCGCGATCGTCGGGGTGAATGCGATCGAGAAAGGCCTCAAAGGTTCCGCCGAAGCTGCCGGCCGGAAGTCCGTGCTGGGCTTCGAGCGTGTTCGACCAGCGCGCGAGTCCGGTGGCGACGTCGAACTCCCAGATCCCTACGTGCGAAGCCTCGAGCGCGAACCGCATGCGTTCCTCGGTCGCCCGCAATGTCTGTTCAGCGTCACGTTTCGCACTTTCTCGCTGCCGCTGTTCGATGGCGCGCTGCACCGCCTGGGCCAGCCGTGCCAGACGATCCTTCAGCAGGTAGTCGGCGGCCCCGTTCTTCAGGACCTGGATCGCCGTCTCTTCGGTGATGCTTCCGGACACGACAATGAACGGCACATCGAGGTTGCGCTCTTTCAGCAACGCCAGCGCGCGCGGAGCGCCGAAGCTGGGCAGGCTGAAGTCCGCAAGGATCACGTCAAGCGACGGATCGAGGGCCGCGATGAACTCGCGCTCGTTCTCCACGCGCTGCCAGTCGACATCGAAGCCCGCCTTCCTCAGCTCGAGGACGAGCAATTCCGCTTCGATAGACTGGTCCTCGACGAGCAGAACGCGCAGGGGCTTGCCATTCATTGCGGATGGACGTCACCACATTGAACCTCTGGGCCCGATCGGTCCGCTATTGGTAGGACTGTGGCATTCGTTCGATGAAATTACGTAGGGACCCTTAGGTAGTAATACCTACTCTTTGACTGGCCCGCAGACAGGTGTAACGTGAGGGCGAACGCCGGACCCGGTCACCCCAGACACCGCGCATGGCCAAAGCGCCCGCCACGGAACGTAAGCAGGTCAATGAGGAACTGCGGCGGAGTGAACATCTGCTGGCCGAGGCGCAGCGCCTCGCCCACATCGGCAGCTGGCATTGGGATGTGCCCAGCCAGACCGTCACGTGGTCCGACGAGCTCTATCGGATCTTCGGCGTGCCACCGGGTGGCATCGACCCTGCCAGCGAGGCGATGGCGTTCATTCCTCCCGAGGATCGAGAGCTGATCAGTCGGGCGATTGAGAAGACATTGGAGACGGAGGAGCCGTTCAGCGTCTTCTATCGTATCCGGCGGCGTGATGGGGAGGAGCGGTTCCTCCATTCGCGAGGTTTCCTGATCAGCGATACCCGCGGGGAGCCGTCGAGTATCTTCGGCACCACACAGGATATGACCGAGCGCAGACAGGCCGAGGAGGCGCTGCGCCACAGTGAAGAGCTTCTGCGGCTCGTGCTCGAAGCCATCCCGGTGGGCGTGACGGTGATGGACCCGGCCGGAGACGTCGTCTTGACGAATCCTGCCTCGACCAGAATCTGGTCTGACGTGATCCGATCCGGAACTGAGCGCTATGCCAGGAGCGCCGGCTGGTGGCACGCGACTGGCGAGAAAATCGAGCCGGATGAGTGGGCCTCGGTGCGCGCCCGCGTCAAAGGCGAAACCTCTCTCAACGAAGCGATCGACATCGAGGCGTTCGACGGCACGCGAAAGACCATTCAGAATTCCGCCATTCCCATTCGAGACGACCGGCAGGCCATCGTCGGAGCGGTGGTGATCAACGAAAACATCACCGCGCGAAAGGCGGCCGAACGCGATCTCGAAGCGTCGGTGAAGCAAATGCAGGTCCTGGCGACACGGCTCATGCACGCGCAAGACGAGGAACGTCGCCGCATCGCGCGGATGCTTCACGAAACCACGGCGCAGGATCTGGCCGCCCTGAAGATGCTTCTGGGGCGTTTGAGCCGGACGGCCGACGGCCTTTCCGACGCGGATCACAGCCTGCTCACGGACAGCGTGGAGCTCCTTGACCGGTCGATGCGGGGCGCTCGGACACTGTCGTCTCTGCTGCATCCGCCGCTCCTCGACGAGGCGGGGCTCATGTCTGCCGTGCGCTGGTACGCGCAGGGCTTCGCCGAACGCAGCGGCATCAAGGTCGACCTCGACTTGCCGGCGGTCTTTGAACGGCTGTCTCAGGATGTCGAGACGACGCTGTTTCGTGTCGTTCAGGAGGCGCTGATCAATATCCACCGGCACGCGGAGAGTCCAACCGCGCGCGTGCTCTTCCGGATCGACGGGGACCGGCTGACGCTCGAAATCCACGATGACGGCCGAGGGATGTCGGCGGCGTTGGTCGCGCGTGTGATGGGGGCCGGTGGCGCACTGGGCGTCGGGATCGTCGGCATGCGGGAACGGCTGAAACTGCTGGGGGGCACGTTGGAGATTGAGTCGGATGGTCAGGGAACGACCGTGCGTGCCGTGATTCCATTTCCCGCCGTCGAGAGATGAGCTCCGGTGACGCCTTTGCGCATCCTCATCGTCGATGATCATGCCGTCGTCCGCCACGGCGTGCGCGCGTTGCTCGAATCCCAACCGGGCTGGGAGATCGCCGGCGAGGCTGCGACCGGCCGCGAGGCGCTCGAGCTGGCAAAGCGTCTGCAGCCCGATATCGTCGTCATGGATCTCAGTCTGCCGGAGCTGAACGGGCTCGAGGCGACGCGTCAGATCGTGAAAGAGTCACCGCGCAGCGAAGTCCTCGTGCTGACGATGCACCACTCTGAACAGCTGGCTCGGGAGGTCCTTCAGGCGGGCGCTCGCGGCTACATCCTGAAGTCCGACGCCGACGAGAGCTTGATTGCCGCGGTCGAGAGTTTGCGCCAGCACAAGCCGTTTCTGACGTCGACCGTGACGGAATTCGGGCTGGACGAGTACATGCGTCGGGCCGAAAAAGACGGCAGCGTGGCTCACGCCGCCGTCACGGCGCGCGAGGGTGAGATCATTCAGCTTCTCGCGGAGGGCAGGAGTAACAAGGAGGCCGCATTGGCGCTCGGAATCAGTGTCAAGACGATCGAGGCTCACCGGGCGAACATCATGCGGAAGCTGGGTCTCCGGTCGGTCAGCGATCTCGTGCGCTACGCGATCCGCAACAAGATGGTTCAACCGTAGACGGCTGGCTGCGTCAGCCGCGATGGACACGAATCCGCCGACTGGCGTCGTCACCGGGCCCGAGGTCATCGAACGGGGCGTGCTCGAGATCGTCAGCGCGCTCGTCAAGGAGCTTCGGGGAAGCACGTCGCCCGTTCCCGTCGCGCTCGGCAGCTCGCTCGAGCGCGATCTCGGCATCAGCAGCCTCGAGCGCGTCGAGCTGCTGCTGCGGCTCGAGCGCAGGTTCGGCGTACGCCTCCCCGAAGAAACGGTTGCGGGCGCAGAAACTTCCGCGGAGCTCGTCGCGGCGCTCAGCCGCGCGGCGCCCGGCTCTCGAGAGCCCGTTCCTCACCTCCGGCCGGCGGTCGGTGCCGCCACTGGCGCGCCGGTTGGAGCACACACACTTCTCGAAGCGCTCCAGTGGCATGTCCAGGCCACGCCGGATCGCGCGCACATCTTTCTCCAGGAAGATGGCGGGGAGCGCCCCATCACGTATCGGGCGCTGTGGGACGGTGCCCGGGACGTCGCCGCGGCCCTTGCCGAACGCGGCGTCGCGCCGGGCGACACCGTCGCGCTCATGCTCAGAACAGAGGAGGCATTCTTTCGCACATTCGCCGGCGTCCTCATGGCCGGGGCCGTCCCGGTCCCGATGTATCCGCCGGTCCGCGCCGATCGAATCGCCGAGTACGCACATCGACAGGCCGCGATTCTGCGGAATGCGGGCTCCCGCCTCCTCGTGACGTTCGCGGACGCCGACCGGGTCGGATCGATCCTCCGCGGCGTCGTCGAGCCGTTGCGAGAGGTCATCGACGTCGATCGCCTCGCCCCGAACCGCCCGGGTGGAACAGCCATACACGCCGGTCCCGATTCACCAGCGCTGATTCAGTACACCTCCGGCAGCACCGGCGATCCGAAAGGGGTCCTGCTGACTCACGGCAACCTCCTGGCGAACATCCGCGCGATCGGCCAGGCCATGGACGTCCGTCCGGACGATGTCGTCGCGAGCTGGCTGCCGCTCTATCACGACATGGGCCTGATCGGCGCCTGGCTCGGCGCCCTCTACTTCGGGCTGCCCGTCGTGATCCTGTCGCCCCTGACGTTCCTCTCGCGCCCGTCGCGGTGGCTCTGGGCGATCCACGCCCACCGCGCCACGATCTCGCCGGCGCCGAACTTCGCCTTCGACCTGTGCGTGAGCAAGGTCGCCGACGAGGAGATCGAGGGACTGGATCTCAGCTCGTGGCGGCTCGCGCTCAACGGGTCCGAAGCGGTCAGCGCCGATACGATCGCCCGGTTTACACGGCGCTTCGCCCCCTACGGGTTCCGACCCGACGCCATGTACCCCGTCTATGGACTGGCCGAAGCCTCGGTCGGCCTGACGATGCCGCCGCTGTCGCGGCCGCCGCGAATCGACGCCATCGCGCGCGAGCCGTATCAGCGCGCGCGGGAGATTCGGCCCGCCGATGCGGGCGATCCGCAGCCGCTGCGCTTCGTGTCGTGCGGCAAACCGCTTCCGGGACATGAACTTCGTGTGGTCGATGAGGAGGCTCAGGCGCTGGGCCAGCGGACGCTCGGACGTATCCAGTTTCGCGGTCCGTCGGTCACGACGGGTTACTTCCGCAACCCAGCCGCGACGCGAGCCGCGTTCGCCGGAGACTGGCTCGATTCGGGAGACTTCGGCTACTGGGCCGATGGCGAGCTGTTCGTGACCGGCCGCGCGAAGGATCTCATCATTCGTGGCGGGCGCAATATCACGCCGCACGAAGCGGAGGAGATCGCGGGCGCCGTCGACGGTGTCCGCAAAGGCTGCGTCGCCGCGTTCGGTGTCCACGATGCGGCCGTCGGCACCGAGCGGTTCGTCCTGGTCGCCGAGACACGCCTGACGGACGAGTCTCGCCGGGAAGAGTTGCGCGCTGAAGTAGCGGCTCGCGTCACGGACGCGCTCGGCGTCCCACCCGATCACGTCGTCATCGTCTCTCCCGGCACCGTGCTCAAGACGCCCAGCGGGAAGATCCGCCGGACCGCGACGCGCGAAGCGTACGAGACCGGCCGGCTCCTGGCCGGGCGCCGGTCCGTGGCCGCTCAGTGGGCTTCTTTGCTTGGCGAGGGCCTGCAAGCGCGTCTGACACGCGCGCTCGGTCTGGCGTCACGCGTCGTCTTCACGAGCTACATCGTCATCCTCCTCGCGACCACGCTGCCGTTCTGGGCACTGGTCTACGTCGTCCCCCGTGGGCGTGCGGTCGCTCGCCTGATGAAGCGGTGGTCGCGGCTGATGTTGATGCTCACCGGACTGTCCCCGCGCGTGTCGGGTCTCGAGCATCTCCGCTCTGCCGGTCCGGCGATGATCGTGGCCAATCATGCGAGCTACATCGACGTGATCGTCCTGATGGCGGTGCTGCCGGGCGATGTTCGGTTCATCGCGAAAGGGGCGCTTGCCGATATTCCCGTCGTCGGCGCGGTCATCCGGCGCGCCGGGCACATCACGATCGAAAAGGCCGAATTCTCCCAGCGGCTCGCCGGCGCCGACGAGATCACGCAAGCGCTCGGCCGTGGGATCTCGATCGCCGTGTTTCCCGAAGGGACGTTCTTCCGCTCAGCCGGTCTGCTGCCGTTCCGGCTCGGGGCGTTTCGGGCCGCGGTCGAGGCGGGCCGGTCCGTCGTCCCTGTCGCGCTGCGGGGCACGCGCGCAGTGCTGCCTGATGGCACGTGGCTGCTGCGCCGGTCGCCGATCGCCGTCGTCATCGGCGCGCCGCTGGCGCCTGTCGCGAGCGGATGGCCGGAGTTCGTGCGCCTGCGGGATCTCGCGCGCGCCGAGATCGCACGCTGTGCGGGGGAGACAGCGATCGAGAGCGGGCCTGGTTAAGACGCGGCGACGGCGAAGAGGCGCGGCGTCAGGCGTCCGCACCCGGCGGAACGTTACGGTCGGGCGGTCTTGCGTGGTCGTCCGCCCCTGCGCCCGTTGGCACGAGCTGCCGCGGCCTTCTTGGCGCTGCGCCTGCGGCCAAGCAAGGCCCCAGGCCCCACGATCGCGACGCGAGGATTCTGCCGGTCCGTGTAGGTAATCCTGGCAACTCGCAGTGTGGCTCGCCCGGGCCGAGGCGTACCTGGCAGCGATTCCAGCATCGCCAGGTGGGCCTGCAACGCGTGACGAATTGCCGCTGCAGCCGCGCGTTCGGAATCAGCAGCGGCGAATACACCGGGCACGCCAACGACGTAAGCGCTCACGGTGCCGTTCGGTTCATGTTCCAGCACGATGGGGTAGTGGTTCGTCATCGCAGCCTACTTGCCTCGTGTCTTGATGCCCGCATCCTTCAGGATTCGGTTGACCAGTCCGGCGCCGACTTCCTTCTTGGTGTGAACCGATACCGTGACCACAGTCTTGGTCGCGGGATTCCAGAACTGACGGTGACTGCCCTTGCCGGTCTTCAGCTCCTGGAAGCCGTGCTCCTTGAGTTTGCGGATCAACTCCGCCCACGTCACTGTTCAATGAGAAACCAAACGTTGGGTTATGTCAAGTGCCGTGCGGCGGCCCTCCTGAAGAGCGAGCATGAGCACGATGGTCAATCAGCTGCTCTTCGGCGCCGAGGCAGTGTTGACCGAGCTACCGCCGCAGGATCGCGTCCGTCTCGGCACCTTCTCCAGCAGCATTCAACTCGGTCCCGCCATCACAGGAAGCCGCCTGGACGCGATCCGGTCGCTGCGTCAGGGCCTCAAGCCTGTCGGCCCGTCGGCTCTGTACGATGCCGTGGCGTCGAGCATGGAGGCGATGGCGGGTGAGACGGACCGACGAGTCGTTCTTGTCTTGACCGATGGTCTCGACACGAGCAGCCGCCGGGGTTTTCAACAGGTCATTCAGCGCGCGCAGGAGGAGGATCAGGCGGTCTTTGCCATGGCATTTCGGGACACGTCGCCCATGAATCGTTTTCCCTTCTCGCAGACGCAGCGTGCGTCGTTCCGGGCGCTGATGAGATTGGCCGCTGAGACCGGCGGCGGCTATATCGCGCGCGAGTTTTTCATGGTCGGATCATGACGAAGTCCCCTCAATTTCAGACTCCAAGACGTTGGACTGATGCCGTAGAGCGATAACTTCTCGGGGCGCGTCGCCTGCGGCCAGTCGATACAGCCCGGGCGTGAGCATGGTGGCGTAGCCCTCGGCCACGAGCGCACGGTTGCCGCGTCCCGCCTCTGGCCGCGGCAGACCGGTCACACGGGCCAATTCGCCGGGAATCGTCATGCCCGCTCCCGTGAGGAAGCAGCGGGCGATCTCGCGCAGGGCAGTGTCTCGACTCACGCGTCGGCGCAGCCCGTCGGGGAACCGTCCGACAGCGAGTGTCCAGATGTACGTGAACTTCGGTAGGTAGTAAACCTCGCTCGGCACCACGATCATCGCGGCTTGCAGCTCATCCAGGCCTTTGGTGAACGCTTTGTGATCTTTCACGCCGGACTCGGTGCGCAGGTCCGCCGTCCCCATCTCCCACTCCTTGCGAAGCACGCGCACGATCGCTTGTGCGTTCCTGCTCAGTCGCCGCTTCTCCTCCGATCGGCGGACCCCCCAGACGGCGTGAAAGCACGGGATCATGCGCGGCGCGAGGAACATCGTTTTGCCGCGAGCCAGCTTGGCATAGTAGACCTTGCCGCGCCGCACCATCTCGTCCTTTAACGTCCACGTGAGCGACGCCTCGGGATCCTTTTGCACGTGGCGTGGCATCACCGCGTCGCGCCGCCCACAGACGGCCACGTAGAGCGACGGGCCTGGTCGCCGGGAATCGGTCAGGCACGCGGCAAAGCCGATCCGCTCGATGAAGCGCTCCGCATCGAGGGCGGTCTCGACCTGCCGCGTCGCCTCGCGGCGCCAGTGTTCATCGCGGTGCTCTTCAATTTCCGATGGGAGCTCTGGCTGACGTCTCATGCGTGCGGCCGATCATACCTGCCAACTCCGATCGGTATACTCACAGCACCCATCTGGCTCTGACCCCCGGCACCCGCCTCGGCCCGTACGAAGTCACCGCGCAGATTGGAGCAGGTGGGATGGGCGAGGTCTATCGGGCGAAAGACACCAAGCTCAATCGCGACGTCGCGATCAACAGTGCTGCCCGCGGCGTTCGCACAGGACGCCGATAGGCTCGCGCGCTTCACGCGCGAAGCGCAGACGCTCGCGTCACTCAACCATCCGAACATCGCGGGGATCTACGGGATCGAAGAATCGTCTTCGTCGGGCTCAGGGCAGACGGGCCTGCGCGCGCTGGTCATGGAGCTCGTCGAGGGCGACGATCTGTCGGCGTTGATCGCGCGCGGCCCGATGCCGCTCGCCGACGCGGTACCCGTCGCCCGCCAAATCGCCGAGGCGCTCGAAGCGGCGCATGAGCACGGGATCATCCATCGCGATCTGAAACCCGCGAACGTCAAGGTTCGCGCCGACGGCACGGTGAAAGTGCTCGACTTCGGTCTCGCCAAAGCGCTGGCGCCGGAAGGCTCAGGTGCGTCGGCGGACGCGATGAACTCGCCGACGCTCACCGCGCGCGCCACGCAGATGGGCATGATCATCGGCACCGCCGCCTACATGGCGCCGGAGCAGGCGAAGGGGAAGCCGGTCGACCGGCGCGCGGACATCTGGGCGTTCGGCGTCGTGCTCTACGAGATGCTGTCTGGCCGGCGAGCATTTGAGGGCGAGGATGTCTCCGAGACGCTGGCCGCGGTGCTCACCCGCGAGCCGGAGTTCGGCGCCGTGCCAGCATCCACCCCCGCGGCTCTGGTGGTCCTGCTGCGTCGCTGCCTCGAGCGCGACCCCAAACGCCGGCTGCGCGATATCGGCGAAGCTCGACTGACGCTCGAAGCGCCGATGGCCGACCGTCCGGTCACGACCTCGGCGGCTCCTGCGGTGGGCACGTCGCGACGCGTGGCACTCTGGCGCGCGGCGACGGCAATTCTGGCGATGACGCTGCTCGGCGTCTCCGTCCAGTGGTGGCGATCGACCCGCCCGGACAATTCCGCCCCGATTCGCGCGGCGATTCTGCTACCCAGGGGCGTCACGTTCGACCTCGGCCTCTATACGGTCGTGGCGATTTCACCGGATGGCTCCACGAACGCGCTCGTCGGCAGCAGCGCGGGAGTCCGTCGCCTCTACGTGAGACATCTGGGCGAGTTCGAGCCACGCCTCCTCGAGGGCACCGAGGACGCGTCGTCGCCGTTCTTCTCGCGGTCGTGTTCGTGCCCGGGGATCCCGCGGGCGGCGAGCGAAGGATGGCGTGGGTTGATCGGAAGGGAGTTGGCACGCCGATCGACGCCGCGCCGGCCTTCTACGCTGACCCTCACGTGTCGCCGGACGGCCGCCGGGTGTCCGTCTCGATCAACGTCGGGAGCAGCACGCGAGACATCCACGTCATCGACACGCAGCGCGGCACGTCGAGCCGGCTGACATTTGGCGGCGAGAACCGCACGCCGCTCTGGTCGCCGGACGGCAGCCGGCTCATCTACGTCACCCTGGACCGGACCCGCAATGTCTCGACCGTGATGAGCCGGCCGGCCGACGGCACCGGCGCATCCGAGCCCCTCGGGGAAATCGCCGGTCAGGCGTACGCTGACGCCGGATGGCCGTGCGTTGTACTACGCACAGGCCGACACGCTCATGATGGTGCCCGTCGAACCCGGCGCGGCGTTCAGCCCCGGTAAACCTCAAGCGCTGTTCGGCGGCCTGACGCCGCCGGTGACCGACAGTGGCCAGACGTATGGCGTGGCGCCCAAGGGTGAGCGGTTTCTCGTGCTCCGCCCCGCGCGCGAGAACGCCGGACCGCCCGAAGTCCGCCTCGTGCTCAACTGGTTCGACGAACTCCGCGCGCTCAAGATCGGAAAGTAAGAGGCCTGTCCGACAGCACCCGCGTGCCGAGGTCCGACGCGTTCAACGTGAAGATCGAAGGCTACTTCGCGCGAACATACAGGTCGAGCCGCGAGAAGCTGAACTGGCCGGCGGTGGCGTCGATCACGTTCACCTGGCACGTGTAGAGACCAGGGGTGAACGTGCTCGCGTCCACCTCGAACTCGAAGATCGCCGCCTTGCGGTCGGCGGCATCGAGTGACGTCCGTTCGACGATGGGCGTTTCGTACACCTTCACCTTGCCGCGATAGAACGTCAGGTTGGTGCGGAGGTGCGGCCGATTCTCGGCGATCGCGGGCTCGTAGACCTCGTAATAGAAGTAGAGCTTTTGATCCTGCGTGACGACATGCGTCAGATTCGGAATGATTTCCAGGTTGTCGCGCACGAGCGGGCTCAGCGTCCGGCGCGCCGGCGTGCCGTGCTTGAGCTGGGTGCTCAGCACGATCGAACTCACCTTGACCGGTGCGCGCGTCAAGTCGGGGACGAGGACCGCGGTCTCGAACGTCCCCATCTTGCCCGTGACGTTCTCGCGGACGATGATGCGCGCGATGTAGCGCCCCGGGGGCAGAGTGGCGCCCGTCTGGAAGAGCACCTGCCGCGACACGAGGGAATCACGCGTCGCCGCTGGCACCGTCACGGTCTGCTTGATCGTCGCGAACGGCTGGTTGCGCTCGTCGCGGACAAACCCGCGGATGTCGAGCACCTCGTCGCTCGACGACACGGGCACCGCCTCGCCGGGGACCACCATGGAGATCGGCACGTAGAAGCATGACGGCATGAAGCCGCCCGGGCCGCCGCGCCCGCCGCCGCGTCCGCCGCCCGGTCCCATGCCGCCGGGCCCGCCCGGCCGTCCGCCGACCCCGACCTGCTGTCCGCAGGCGTCCGCGTTCGCGAGCCGGAAGTAGCCGGCGGTGACGAAGAGGGGCACGTCGGTCGCGGGAATCGCCATGAGCAGTTGTTCCTGCATCTGCGTTTCCCGATCGGCGCGGCTGGTGTGCGTGAAGTCCCGATCGGCGTAGTAGCCTTCGCGCGCGCGGACGCGGGCGTCGACCTTCGTTTTCAGCCGCACCTCAATCTTGCGGTAGCCGCCGTCCTGTTTCGTGTTGCTGCTGGCGTAGCCGAGGATGTAGTAGGACGAGATCTCGCTCGTGATCTTGTCGAAGGCTTCGCCGAAATCGTTGGAGTCCGTGAAGGCCGTGCCGCCGGTATCGGCCGCCAGTGACTGCAGCGTTTCCTGCTGCGCCGCGAGACGCGCGAACTGCTGGGCCACGCCGCGGCCCGAGAACGCGGCGACGCCGCCGCGGCTGCCCTGACGCGCGCTGCCGCCGGCGACCACGGCCTGCAGGCCGCGCGAGTCCACGGGATTGATCGACGTATTCGCGCGGCTGCACGCGTTGACCGCCGCGCGCGACTCCACCGCGTTGTCCGACCCATTCCGGGCCATCCCCGAGCTGAAATAGAGGATGGACTTCCGCTGCTGGATCGACAGCAGCCCGTCGCAAATCGTCTTGATGCCGCGCAGCCGGATGTCGTTGTTGAACGAGTCCATCTCCTGCACGCTGGCATCCACCGTGGCGGCGGCCGTGGTCTCCGCCGCCACCGCCTCGTCGGCCGCCATGGTGCTGGCGTCGACGTCCGGTGTGGCGGTGCCGTCGGTGACGGCAAACCCCTTCAGCACCGACACGACTCTTTCCCGGTCGTTGGTGAAATCCGACAGGACCTGCAGCGTCGATCCGATCGACGCAATCGCCACGAGATCCGCCGGCGACATGCGCTCCTGGCCCCACTTGATCGCCGCGTCCGCGGCCTTCTGCACGTCCTCGGGCTGCATGGAGCTCGTGTCGAACAGCAGCACCCAGATCCGGCGTCCGGCGACTTCCTCGGACGTCAGCGCCCCGCGGCTCGCGTCAATCCCGGTGGCCGGCGGCGCGGCCACCGTGCCGGCGGTCGGCGGCGCGGCGGCTTTCGGATCTGCCGCGGAGTTTGTCGCGACTCTCACGGGCACGCCGCTCCTGGCTTCACCGACCCGCGTCAGCGTCGACGCCGTCACGATGGCCTGCGCCGTCTGGGTGATGTCCTCCTGGGCGAACGTCACGATCGTCTGGGGCTTGCCGTTCTCGAGAATCTCGAAGTCAGAGGCCCGGAGATCTCGGACCGGCTGCCCCTTCCCGTCGCGAACGGTGACATCCACGAGGATGAGATTCACGCTGCTGCGGAACGCCGGCTGCGCCTGACCCTGCACGAAGGACGGCGCCGCGAGAATCACGACGATCACAGTCGCGAGCAGTCGTGTATGCATGTCAGAACCTGATCCTGGCGGCCATGGTGATCGTTCGCATCGGCGCAAACCGCGTCACCTGGCCGAATGTGTTCGAGTTGAGGTTGGTATCGATAGCCGTCCACCGCGTCGTGTTGAACAGGTTGTTCGCGTTGATCGTGAGGCCGACGCTGCGCGCGCCGCCGATCCGCATGTCACGCGAGAACTGCGCGTTGACCACGTAACCGCCCGGCCCGATGATGACGTTGCGCGGTGAGGTGCCGAAGGCCCCAATCGCCGGCGCCGCGAAGGCGTCGGTATTGAAGAAGTGGAGCAGCGTCTCGTCGTCCAGGCCGATGGGCACGCCCAGGTAGTCGGCTCGCAGCGATCCGCTCGTGCCGCTGGCCACGCTGGTGGTCGCGCCGACGACCCGGGGCGTGAATGGCGACCCCGATTCCGCCGAGACGTTCATCGTCACGGACCACTCGCCAACCAGGGCGGCAAGCGCGCCGCCGTCCGCGAGCCACCGGCGGCCGACGCCGAACGGCAACTCCCACGTGGCGTTGGCGCTGAACTGATGCCGCCGGTCGAAGTTCGACAGGGCGTACTCGGCTTCGAGGTCCTGATCGTTCTGCGCCACCACCGCGCCGCCGGCGCCGAGTGACGAGGCGTTGTCCATCGACCTGGCCAGCGTGTAACTGGCGCCGAATCGGAGGCCGCGAGCCAGGCCGCGCTGGATCGAAAAGCTGCCCAGCGACAGCAGCGAGCGGCCACCCGACGACTCCCACGTGAACGGCTGCACGCCGTCGATCCGCAGCGTGCCGTCCGGGTTGCGATTGGGGGCGCGAAGCAGATCGAGGTTCGTACCGCGGGTCCCCGTGTAACCGGCGGTCGCGGTCCAGATGCGCCAGAACGTCTTCGAAACCGTGGCGTTCCAGGTTTGAATCATGCCGAGGCCGTACCGGGGATCGATGCCGAAGTTGTTCGTCACACCGGTCCCTTCGAGCAGCCCGGTTTCGAGCGACAGCGGGTCGGCCATCGAGCCGGCGTTGGTGAGCGTGTCCGCAAAAGGCGGCTGGGCGACGGCCCGTTGGGCAATCGATGAGTACGACGTGGTGTTGTACGTGATGCCGTAGCTCGTGTTGAGCACCGTGCCACGCGCCAGACGGTACGCCATCCCGACACGTGGGCCGATGTTGTTCCAGTCGGTCCGGATCAGCGACGACGGGAAGGTGATGCTCGACAGCGGACCCACCTGGCCGGGCGTGACGACGGCGGCGGCGGTGAAGTCCGGCGTGACGTCGAGATTGGCCATGTGTCCGCTCGCTTCAACGTAGGGGAACGGGACCTCCCAGCGGACGCCCAGGTTGAACGTCATCCGGCTGTTCCGTTGCCAGTTGTCTTCGAGATAGACCGCGAACGCCTTTTGACGGAGTTGGGTGAGGCCGGCGACCTGCAGCGTCGCCTGCTGCGGCAACCCGAGCAGGAAGTCGGCGAAGTCGGCGCCCGTGTTCCGTGAAATGAGCGCGCCGTTGCTCGCGTACAGGCCCGTGAACGTGAACGTCCCGCGCGAGTTCCCGTTGCTCTGAGTCGAAGAGGTGTCGTGCCGGAACTCCGTGCCGAAGCGGAGCTGATGCGTCCGGACCGGCCGCGACAGCGTGTAGCTGACGCTGGTGCGCTGGTCCTTCCGGGAGTTCGCGGCGTTCGATCGCACGTTGAGGTTGGAAAACGACAGATTCGGCACGCCCCAGTTCACCGGATCCTGCGTCGACGGATACGAGATCCCCGCGAGCCCGGCGACGTCGACGATGTTCGAGAACGCGTTCGACGTCGTGCTGGAGTTGCGCGCGATGTTGACGGCGAACGTGTTGTTCGTCCTGCCCCTGGCCACGGTCAGGTTGATGGGCACGGTCAGGCTGGTGCCGCGCGTCGTACCGCCGAGCTGCGGCAGCACGTTGAACTGCTCGGACTCGTTCCCGCGGTATTGCAGTTGGGCGCTGAGATTGATGGTCAGGCCGCGGCCGCCGCGGCCACCCTGACCGCCGCCACCTGGACCACCCCCACGGGCGCCACCGCCACCGCCTCGGCCGCCGGGCCCTGCGCCGCGCTGAGGAAGATTCGGGGTCAGATTCTGGTTGATCCGCAGGCTGATGCTGTTGGACGTCGACAGGGTCGTCGCCGCCGTATGGAAATTCTGCGAAGCGGCGCCGTCGATGTTCGGCGCCGGGATGTACGCCAGCAGTGCTCGGGACGCGGCAGACATCTGGTCGAGTGGAATCTGATTGTTGGTGAACGGCTGGCCCGTCCTCGGGTTGACGAGCTGGATGCCGCTGCCGGAGAAGTCGCCGTTCCGCATCGCCACCGTCGGCACCGTCGTGTACTGGTCTTGTTGCGACGTCGAATGATTGCCGGAGTAGTTCAGCTGGAAGCTCGTGCGGCGGTTCGTGTTGTTGTAGAGCCCGGGGATGATGACCGGGCCGCCGATCGTGCCGCCGTAGTTGTTTCGCGCGTATGGCTGCGAGGTGACTGGGGTGATGACGCCGTTGCGCGGCTGGTAGTTCGTCGCATCGACCGCGGACCCACCGAACGAGTAGTTCGCGGAGCCTTGAAAGAGGCTCTGGCCGCGCCCGCCACGCCCGCCGAGCCCGAACGCGCCGGCCCCGCCGCGGCCGCCCTCACCGTTCAATCCGCCGCGGCCGCCGCCCTGGCCGAAGCCTTCTTCCGGGCTCAGCGGACTGAAGCCGGCCGCGAACTGGCCGGTCGCCGGATCGAATTCGCCGCGTCCGATGGCGGACATGCGGTCGCCGAGGACGCCGCGATCGACACTGATCGCGTCACCGCGCGCGGTGACGGAGAGGGCGTCCGCGCTCGCGCCCTGCAGCGTGAAGCCGGGCGGCAGCAATCTCGCCAGCTCGGCCGACTGATCGGGTGGCGTCACGTCAAGCGTAGCCGCGCCCGCCGGATCCGAACTCACCGTGAGCTGGGTGAAGCGGCCGGTCGCGGCGCCCACCGTGGCCGCGGGCGTGGCCGCGGCTGGCGTGCCGGCCGGCGCCACCGTCGTCGAGGCCGCGACAGACGCCACCGGCTGATCGCGCGGCAGCAAGGGCAGGTCGATAGTGAGTGTCGTATCGCACGGAAGCGACCCAAGGGTCAGCTCTTTGCTCTGGCGCTGGAAGGCCGCCATCTCGGCCGCGACGAGGAATGTCTGGCCTGGAGTGAAGAGGATGCTGAAGCGGCCGTCCACGTCCGCGGCGGTCGCCACTACAAGGCGCGTGCCTTGATGGACGAGGATCGTGGCGCCGGACACGGGAAGGGCAACGGTCGCCGGGACGGCGGGTGCCGTCGCCTCGGCGCCGCCCCGGCCGCGGCCGCCGAACGGGCCCGTCGGGGCAGTGACAACGCTCGTGACGCGGCCGGTGACCCGGCATCCCGTCGGCGCCTGCTGTGCCGCTGCGCCGGAGAACTGCATTGCGCCGGCCAGGGCGACTACTGCGACGACAGAGACGACCTGAGTGCGCGATTTCGTCTTCCGGACCATGGCGTTCGTTATTACGCCGCTGGTCGGCCCAGTGCTATGGCCTCATTTGTGAAAAAACTGTGACAACGGACGGAGGTGGGCAGGGCGGTCTCCCTTGTGAGACCCGTCGTCCCTGCCGCTTGCCAATCCACCTTCGCGCTGCGCGCTACGGTGGACAAGCCGAAGCCGCGAGCGCAGCGAGCGTTTGGCGAAGGTTGGTCCTGTTGACATTCCACATGAGCCAGCCGTAGTCTTCTGTGGAACCTCCACAGAAGTGTCTCATGCTGGACAAACTCGACATTCTCCAGGGCACCCTCGACTTGATGGTGCTGCGAACGCTATGCACGCTGGGTCCCTTGCACGGATACGGCATCGCCCGGAGGATCGAGCAGGTCAGCGGTGACCATCTCATTCTCAATCAGGGAACCATCTACGTCTCGCTGGTCCGGCTCCAGGAGCGCGGCTGGATTCGGTCGAAGTGGGGCGTGTCGGAGAACAACCGCCGCGCGCGGTTCTACGCCATTACCAGGGCCGGCGAGAAGCAGCTCGCGGCCCAAACGGAAACCTGGGAACGACTCGCGGCGGTGATGGGCCGAGTGCTCGCGGCTGATGGATCGGACGGTGACCAATGACACCCTGGCTTCGCATCATGCCGCCAATATCGCCGGAGCCGTCGCTGCCGCGCGCGGCTGGCAGGGCAGCCGGTTCGCCAGTGTCGAGCGAGGCGACCTACTTGGCCGGGAAGATTCGGTCGGCGATTGTGTCGCGATGGAACGCGGAATGCTGACGGATGTCGCCCCAACCACCCGGGTCCGACGCCGTGGCCGCCGCGGCTTGCCGCTCCGCTCCGAAATCCTGCCAGGAGTTGTACCGGGTGATCGTCATGAACGTCCACTCGCTGCCCTCGATGTGCGCCAGCAAGACGGTGCCTGTCTGAATCTTGGCGGTTGCCGCTGCCGGCGCCGTCAGCGCCTTTTCGAGTTGATCGCGATGCCCCGGGACTGCGCGATGGACGCCAACCGCATACACCGCACTTGCCGTGCCCGATCCGCCGATCCCCATCTGGCGAGTGAAGTCAGCCCACGACGGACCGCTGACGAAGGTATCGGTGTGCCAGGCACGCAGGTCGCGGGCCGCATTCGGGGCAGCCGGTGCGCCAGTGACCGTCGCGGTCTTTCCCAAGTGCTGGACGACGGCATAGTCCCAGTCGTCGCCCTCCTGATGCCGAAGGACCACGAAATGATCCGGCATCGGCGCCGTCTTGTCCGGCTCCATGAGCGCTTTGCCCAAGGCTGCGGCCTGACCCGGCGCGGCCTTGGTGAAGTGCACATGATACACATCCGATCCAGTGGCAGGCGCGGGCTGCGTCTGCGGCGACGCCCCTGTTCCGGCGGCAAGGACCAACGTCACGACAACGGCGGGAATCGCAGACAATCTCATGGCACCATCCTCTGTTCGAGCGAACGTGCGCAATCCTGACAGCCATCGCGCTCATCTGGCTGTTCAAGACTGCACAGGGGCATCACTCGCCAGTTGGCGCGGTCGTACGACCTTTACGCTCGCGCAGTCGCTCGAACTCATGTTTCAGCGCCTCGAGCTGATCATCGTCGAGCCCTTCGAGGTGCATGAGTTGTGGTCGTGCTCCGGCACTGCTTCTGAGGAGCTCATCGAGCTTCAATTGCAGCGTCTTCGTGTCACGGTTCTGTGTGTTTTGCAGCAGGAACGCGATGAGAAACGTGACTTGAGACGCGGCCGTGTTCATCGTCAACTGCCACGTGTCCGAGAACCCAAAGACGGGACCGAGCAGGAGCCAGAGGGCCGTTAACGCGATGTTCGCCGTGAAGGCCCATGGAGAGCCGACTACAGACCCGGTTACGTCAGCAAATCGCCTGAATCCATTCGTCATAGTCCCCCCAGTGCAGGGAGTTGACGATAACAGGCGGACGTAACGCGAGCGAACGAGTGTGATTCAGACTCTGTTGAGCCGGACGGAGCGCTCCATCAGTCAGCGCTTGAGTCGGATGTGCAGATAACGCGCGTGAATGATCTGGTAGAAGCCGTAAGCGACGAAACCAGCTGCTGTGGCGCCGAGAAGCCAGCGGCCCAGTCCTCCCGGTTGTGCGGCGAGGATGCGCAATGATGACGCCGTGGTGCCGACCTCAGACGCATCGCGGAACCAGCCCGCGACGACGATGCCCCACCCCAGCAGCGCAAAGACGATGGCGCGTGCCGCCACGCCGAACCGGCTGAGGGCGACCGCCCACTCGCCGGCTTCGCGTCTCATCTCTGCGACATCGAGATCGCGTTCCAGCCGGCCGGTGATCGCCGCGTAGACCTGCTGCACGGCGAAGCCGATGAGGCCGAGCCCCGCGAGCACGACGAACCAATCACCGAACGGCCACCCGAACGCCTCGATGGCGACCGCACGCTCGCTGGTTGCGGACGACGCCGACAGTCCCCGATAGAGGCGAAAGGCCTGGAGGCCCAGCGCCGCGTGCACGACCCCGCGCGCCACGAAGCTCACGCGGATCGCGAGGCCGCGCAAACTGTGCCCGAGGCGGTCTGGATCGAAGAGACCCTGGAGGATGCGCCAAGCGGCGTAGCCGAGCAGCCCGACGGCGGCGACGAGCAGCAGCGTGCGGCCGAACGGTTGAGCGAGGACGGTCGTGAAGGCGCCGCGCATCCCCGTCACTCGTCCGCCGACCTTGCCCGCGAGCTGCAGCGCCAGCGTGCCGACGACCAGGTAGAGGACACCCTTGACGAGGAAGCCCGCGCGAGCGAGCAACTCGAGCGCGCCGAAACCGTTCATGGATCCATGGTAGGTCAGTCTCACAAGGAACGGGCAGGCGATCGCCGGGGACGAGCTGACGGCGGGCTGAGAAATGACCGACCGACTCGAAGTCGCGTGAAAACGCGGCGGCCGTCCCAATGGACGGCCGCTTGAATCAAAGACACCGACGCGACGACTACTGGACCTTCTTGATCGGCGCCGGCTTGCGCGCCCAGAAGCCGGGATCGGCCTTCAGCCACTCGGCCGGCGGGATGCTCTGCTGCGGAGCAAAGGCAAAGAGGTCGACTTGCGAACTGACGATCGCCGACGCCGCGAGCGCGTCCAGCTTCTTCTGCCCCTCCGGACCGCCGAGCGCGGTCTGGTACGCGGCGCCGTGAATTGCCGCGCCCTCGTCGATCTCACCGAGGGACTTGCGCGCGACGAACTGGAAGTACGTGCCTGCCGGGGCGCCGGCTGCCGCGCGCCAGAGAGAGAAGCTGTCCTTGAGCTTTGCGCTCTCGTGTGCCGCCTTGATGATCTTCCGGCTTTCTTCGTACTCGGCGGTGTGACCGGGACGCACGGTGATCCGCGTGACACTGAAATACCGGCTCGCGGCAAGGTCGGCAGGCCCGCCATAGTTCAGGTCCGGCATAGACGTCAGCACCATCATCCGGCCGTCAGTCAGGTACTCACCTTCCATTGAGGAGTACCGCTTCTGGATCGCGGTGAGCGCCGGGCTGGCCTCAATGGCCTTGTTCGATTTCTCGTAATCGGCCCAGGTGACGTATGGGCTGATGTACCAGTTCTCGGGCGATCCGGTCATCGCAGTCAGAGCGAGGAAGCCACTGGGATTCTTCGCCGCCACCAGAGCGCCGGCCCACGCGACCTCGTGCGCGTCGTGCGCGTCGTGCGCGCTACTCTTGCCTGGCTTCACAGTTTCCCGATAGACGGTCAGGACGTTAAACATCGGAGGAACCGCGGTAGGCTGCGCGAGCAGTGCCGCGGGTACAAGAACGCCGAGCGCTAGCGAAAGCGAGCGTGTCATTTTTCTCATGTAGCCTGCTTTTTTGAGGGCGACCCGGAAACGGGTAACACCCGACAGGACCAGACTCGTCCGGTGGCCCCAGGGTGGAGAAGTGTCGGCGAGGCATCAGCGACCCCTCGCCCGCATCGATCAGTCTACAGCGTGTGGCCGTATCTCGCCTTGCTAGCTCGGCTGCGACGCCAGGACTCGGCCGATGTTGGCTCGGGAATCAACCGAATTGCTCAGCATTCTGAGCCACGCCCTTCACGTCTTCACGCCCTTCACGTCTCCCAGGATGACGCGGTGGCAGAGAGATCCCGAGTCTCCATGACTTCGCGCAGAATGCTGAGGAAACACCTGAGCGAAGCGGAAGGTGGACGCGGTAATCGCGAGGTCGCTGAAGGAATCGATATGGACATCAAGAGAAGTGGTTCACAACCCTCCGATAGGGGTCCTGCCGAATATTTCACCGGTACGGTCCGCATCGATCCTCTGTTCAAGGCTGCGGATCCGGGGCGCGTGGCCTGCGCCAGCGTCACGTTCGAGCCCGGCGCCCGGACCACATGGCACACCCACCCGTTGGGCCAGTCGCTGATTGTGATCGCGGGCTGCGGTCGCGCGCAGCGGTGGGGAGGCCCGATCGAGGAAATTCGGCCGGGTGACGTGATCTCGTTCGTGCCTGGCGAGAAGCATTGGCACGGCGCCACCGCGACGACCGCCATGACGCACATCGCTATCCAGGAACGGCTCGAAGGCAGGACCGTCGACTGGTTGGAGAAGGTCAGCGACGAAGAGTACAGGCAGTAAAGCGGCAACGCGCCGCAGGGGAAAGGTCAAACATGCGAGCAACTGTGATGTATGGCGCGGGCGACGTCCGCGTCGAAACCGTTCCTGACGCGCGCCTGGTAGAGGCGACGGACGCGCTTGTCTCCGTCACGCACGCCTGCATCTGCGGCAGCGATTTATGGCCCTACAAGACGATGGAGCGGAGCGACGTCGGCCAGCGCATGGGCCACGAGTTCATCGGCATCGTCGAGGCGGTCGGCAAAGACGTGCGCACGGTCAAGCCGGGCGACCTCGTCGTCGCCCCGTTCGCCTGGTCCGACGGCACGTGTGTGTTCTGCCGTGAGGGACTGCACACCTCGTGTCTTCACGGCGGATGGTGGGGCGGTACGGACCTCGATGGCGGTCAGGGCGAAGCCGTGCGTATCCCGCAGGCGGATGGGACCCTGGTCGTGCTCCCGGTGGGTCGCGATGACGCGTTGATCCGCTCGCTTCTCACGCTCTCCGACGTGATGGGGACCGGCCACCACGCAGCGCTTGCGGCGAAGGTCGGCCCCGGCAGGAGTGTGGCGGTCGTCGGCGACGGTGCGGTCGGCCTGTGTGGCGTCATTGCGGCGCGGCGCCTCGGCGCCGAGCAGATCATCATGTTGGGCCGGCACCCCGATCGGATCGCGCTGGCGCGCGAGTTCGGCGCGACAGACATCGTCAGCGAGCGAGGTGACGAAGCGGTGGCGCGTGTCCGCGAGCTCACTCACGGCTTCGGCGCTCACTCCGTTCTCGAGTGCGTTGGCCTGGAACAGTCGACGCTGACGGCGATGAGCATCGCCCGTCCGGGCGGCGCAGTCGGCCGAGTGGGCGTTCCCCAGGACACTTCGATGCCGGCAGCGCAGCCCACCTTCTACAGCAACGTCACGATCAGCGGCGGGCCGGCTCCAGTGCGCGCCTACGTGGAAGAACTGCTCCCAGACGTTCTCGAAGGCAGGATCCAACCCGGCCGGGTGTTCGATCGCGTCACGAACATCGATGGAGTACCCGATGGCTACCGCGCGATGGACGACCGGGAGGCGATCAAGGTGCTGATCGAGTTCTGAACCACGCGGAATACCATCCCGTTCCTGCTGCAGATCTCTGATGCTGTCTTGACGCTGTACTTGCGGCGCGCCCATCGTCCGACGCGCCAGGAGCTGTAGAACCCTGGCGGCAGCTAGCGTCTGGGGATGATCACTTCACTCCGGCTTCGCACTTCCGCACCCTTCCGTTTGACCCTGACGCGAATCGGGTGAGGCCGGCCGTCGCGTTCCTCCTCGCTGCACTCGACTCCGAGAAGGTAATGCGCCGATGTCTCGCGCAGGACGCGGTCGAACGCGACCTCCGGCGATGTGCCGCGGACGCGGATGACCCTTCCGGCCGCGGTGCCCGCAACCATTTCGAGACCGGTCGCAGCCATGTTGGAATCCCGAAAATAGCTGAGGCGGAGGCCCCCCTTGGACGACAGCGCCTCCTGGAAGCTCCAGTCCAGGTGTAGCGCAAACACGTCGAGGTTGGCCGCCGCGGCTTCACGCCCGAACTCCGTAATCTCTGCGCTGGAGTTCAGCCGCCCCCTCATGTGGTCGGTGGAGATCAGGCCGCCGCTCACGAGCACAAGAATCTTCCGTCCGGGTGTTTCGCCGAGTCCCCGCGCCAGGCCGCGGAGTGCGCCGACGCTCTGTGTGACGGTCATTTCGAGAAAGCCAACCAGGCCGATCGCTTCCTGCCGAATGTCGTTGATCGAACATCCGCCCCCGCGGCATTCCCGCTGCAACACATTTCGTAGGACCTGCGGATCCCCGTTCGCGCAGTCGATGATCTCGGACAGGGACATGTGAAATCTGCCTTCTGGCTCCACCCGAAGGCCCATGATGTTCCGCAGCGTACGTTTCGCCGCGCCGTGATCCGTTGTCAGGTCGTGTTTCGCCGTGCCGGTCGGGTAGGCATACACGCCCACGAGATCGTCCGGCTGCAGCTTGTCGATGAACCGTTCCGCGGCGCTCATCGCCGCCATGGCGCTTCCAGCCTGCAGACTGTGCTCGTCGACGGCGAGGACGAACATGCGGCGCGCGCTCGGCGCGGACGGCTGGGCCCGGTTGTCGCCGGGGATCGGCGCGGCGGGCGGCGCTGGAGCGGTCGACCCATAGCTCCGGCGATCGATCGTCACAACTTTCCGCGGCCGTTGGGAGATCCAGACCTCGAAATCCTCGGGCTTGAGATCTTCAATCGGTTTCCCGTCCTTGTCCACGACATTCACCTCAACCGCCACGAGATCGACGGCTGTTTTGAACGTTTGCCGTTGAAAGCCAGCGGCGAGGACGGCAGCCAGCGCGAGGGAGAGGATTCTCACGACTCGATGAGCGTCCCGCATCATGGTTCGCATTATCCAGCCGTACGACCTTTACGCTCGCGCAGTCGCTCGAACTCATGTTTCAGCGCCTCGAGCTGGGCATCGTCGAGCCCTTCGAGCTGCATGAGTTGTGGTCGTGCTCCGGCACTGCTTCTGAGGAGCTCATCGAGTTTCAATTGCAGCGTCTTCGTGTCACGGTTCTGTGTGTTTTGCAGCAGGAACGCGATGAGAAACGTGACTTGAGACGCGGCCGTGTTCATCGTCAACTGCCACGTATCCGAGAACCCAAAAGCGGGACCGAGCAGGAGCCATAGGGCCGTTAACGCGATATTCGCCGTGAAGGCCCATGGAGACCCGACCACGGACCCGGTCACGTCAGCAAATCGCCTGAATCCATTCGTCATGAGTCCTCCAGTGCAAGGAATTGAAGATAACAGGCCGACGTAACGCGAGCGAAGAGTGCGATGAAGGATGGTCATCGCTTCACCACCTTGCTAACATGCCCCCGAAACTGGCGGACACGCAATGAGACTCTTTGCGCAGCCGATGGTTGCGATTGTGTTTGGTGCCTTCATCCTCTGCGCCGAAACGTGTCTCCACGTTGAGAGCATCCTTCACCCGTCGACCTGGATCGACCTGCCGATTCACGACTGGGTTGCGGGAGGCTTCCTCGTCTGGAGCGGTGTGATCAGCCGCCGCGACCGGGTCAACGGCCGGCCCTACCAGGCCGCGGCGTGGGGATTCATGCTGAGTCTTCTACTAGGGGCGTTCCTGGCGCACTGGGAGGAATGGTCGCTACCGCAGCAGACCGACGAGTGGATCTCCGAGGGCGCCTTCGTCGGCATCCTTGGCGGGCTTCTCGTGCTCGCTGGTTGTGGTCTGGTGAGCACTCTCGCCAGACGGTAGGGCTGCTCCGCCGCTGGACTCGTTCATTCGCATACGACTTGCCGGTGGAAACAGTGGCGGAGAGAATGAGTACACCCGAGCTCTCGGTCGTCCTTGTCGCGGGATCGCAGCGAACGCGAGCGCAGCGCGTCCTTGATGCGCTGGCGGCGCAGACCGTCGCGGCCGGAATCGAGGTTGTCGTCGTCGACGTCTCGCGACCGAGCCTTCCGCCACTCGACACGTCGCGCCTCCGGACGACGTACGTGCGGCGACCGGACATCGATCGATGGGCTGCTGCTCGCGTCGAAGGTGTGCGAGCGGCAAGCGCCGCAACCGTGGCCTTCATCGAGGATCATTGCTTTCCCGCCCGGACGTGGGCGGAGATTCTCATCGAAACGCACCGTGACCCCTGGGTCGCCGTCGGCTATGCGTTCACGAACGCCAACCCGCAGACGTACGTGAGCCGCTCCTCGATGCTGGCCCGCTACGGAGGGTTCGCGCATCCCTGTCACGGCGGCCCGTCGCGGTTCCTCTCAGGGAACAATGTTTCGTACAAGAGGCAGGTGCTCCTTGACTTCGGAGCCGCTCTAGAAGGCCTGCTGGCGATCGACTTCAATCTGCAGGAGTTGCTCGGCCAGCGCGGCGTCGCAATGTTCGTGGAATCTCGCGCGCTCGCCGCGCACCAGAATTTCACAAGCGTGATCAAAGAGGGCAGAGCCGGCCACGCGTACTGCCGGTTGCTCGCGGCCCGGCGCGCCGAATCGCAGTCCTGGGGTGCCGCTCGCCGCGTTGTCTATGGGCTGGCAGCGCCCGTGGGTGCCCCGATCATCCGGGTTGCGCGCCTTCTCAGCGGTCTCCCAGGTCGACGTCCATTGTGGTGGACGGTTGCCGCAGGTCTGCCGGTCATCGTGATCGAGTACCTGTTCGACGCCTCGGGTGAATCGCTGGGCTACCTGTTCGGGGTCGGTAACGCCGAGCGCGAGACGATGCGCTGGGAGCTCGAAACCGACCGCACCGGAACGAACTAGTGCCGACGCCGCGCGTATCGATCATCATTCCGGCGTTTCATTCCGACGACACGATTGCCGATTGTCTGGAGAGCCTCCGCGCCCAGACGCTTGCTGACTTCGAGCTCATCGTCGTCAATAGCTCGCCCGAAGAGCGCACCCGGCGAATCGTAAAAGACCGCTTTCCGGAAGTTCTCTTCGAACAGGCGCCCGGGCGTCTGTTACCGCACGCCGCCCGGAATGCGGGTGTGAAGCACGCGCGCGGGGAGCTCCTCGTGTTTACCGATCCCGATTGCGTAGCCCGCCGCAACTGGCTGGAATGCCTTGTGCGCGCGGTGAACGACGGGCACGCGCTTGTCTGTGGCGCGATTGAGCTGCGCGAGCGCGGGTGGTTCGCCCGGGGTGTGCATCTCTGCAAATACTCGTTTCGGCTGAGCGGGTTACGTGGTGGTCCGAGCTCCGTGGCCGGCACGGCGAACGCCTGCTGCACGCGAGAGGTCTGGAATGCGGCAGGCCCATTTGAGGGCGATCGGTATGCAGGCGACGCTCTTTTTAGCTGGCGCGCTGCCGTACGCGGCTGGGAGCCGTGGTTCGAGCCGCGTGCCATCGTGGAACATCGCTATACGGGGTCGCTTGCGTCGCTGTGGGCGGAACGACTCGAGCGCGGGCGGGACTATGCCGACACGCGCGTCACGCACGAGCAGTGGGGTCGCTTACGCGCCGCAGGCACGCTCGCCGCGCTGCCGCTGCTGCTGGTGGTCGTGATCGCGCGAACGGCAGGAGATGCGTTCGCGTGCGGTTGGGGCCGTCACTTTGTCGCGACCATCCCGCTCCAGCTCGTCGGACAAGCCGCGTGGCTCGTCGGCGAAGCCCGCGCGTACGGCCGCCAGTTTTCCCGACGACCGTCACGCGAACACCACAGGAGCTGAGGAACAGAATATGGCACTCACCGAGGTCGGACGGCGGCGTCACAGGGAGTCAAGGCCGCTACCCGAAGCAGGCACCAGCCGTCACTGGTACAGCTCGCGATCGGATTCGTCACCGACTTCTTCGACACATTGGGGATCGGCTCGTTTGCGACCACCACGACCGCCTACAAGCTGCTGCGCGTCGTTCCCGATGAGCGCATGGTCGGAACCATCCTGATCGGCCACTCGCTGCCGGTGGTCGTGCAAGCGTTCATTTTCCTGGTCGTTGTGCAGGTGGACCCAGCGGTGCTCGCTTCACTGATTGCGGTGTCCGTCTTCGGCAGCTGGATGGGAGCCGGCGTGGCATCGAAACCCGCCAACTTCATCTTCGGCGCCCTGCTGATGCTCGGCATCGGCAATTACGCGCCATCGCTGATTCTGTTCAGCGTGCTCGGCATGGACCCACGAGCGGCATTTCCCATCATGATGAGCTCCGGAGCGATGATGGCCATGGTCGGCGGACTTCGATTCATGAACGCCGGTCGCTTTGACACGCGCGCCGCATTGGGCCTGACGCTCGGCGGGATTCCAGGGGTGCTCGTCGCGGGACTTGTCGTACGGTCTCTTCCTCTGAGCGTGCTGCGATGGGTGGTCGTATTTGTCGTCGTCTACGCCGCGACAACGATGCTGCGATCCGCGTTCACTGAGCGTCGCTCAGGCGCATTGGACTAGGCCCACTCGCCACCGGTTTGTCGATACTGCGGCCCCAGGCCAACGTTTGGCCTGTGAGCCCGTATACTCACGCCAACAAATTGGCCTTGCCCCCCGGCACCCGACTTGGTCCGTACGAAATCGTCGCGCCCATTGGTGCCGGCGGAATGGGCGAGGTGTACCGCGCCCGCGACGCCAAGCTCAATCGCGACGTCGCGCTGAAGATCCTGTCCGACGCCTTCATCACCGATCCGGACAGGCTGGCGCGATTTCGGCGAGAGGCGCAGGTGCTCGCCTCGCTCAACCATCCGAACATCGCCGCCATCTATGGCTTTGAAGACAGCGGCGCGACGCATGCGCTCGTCCTCGAACTGGTCGAAGGCCCGACGCTCGCGGAACGCATCGCCCAGGGCCCGATCGCCCTTGTCGACGCCATACCGATCGCGAAGCAGACCGCGGAGGCGCTGGAAGCCGCGCACCAGCAGGGCATCATCCATCGCGATCTGAAGCCCGCGAACATCAAAGTCCGCGGGGACGGCACGGTGAAGGTGCTCGACTTCGGTCTCGCCAAAGCGCTCGCGCCCGACGGCGCGAGCGCGTCGGCGGACGCCATGAACTCGCCGACGCTCACCGCCAACGCCACCGCGATGGGCACGATCATCGGTACGGCCGCCTACATGTCGCCAGAGCAGGCGAGGGGCAAGACGGTCGACAAGCGCGCGGACATCTGGGCGTTTGGCGCGGTCGTCTACGAACTGATCAGCGGCCGTTCCGCGTTTCCCGGCGACACCATTACCGACATCCTCGCGGCGGTCGTCACGCGCGACCCTGACTGGGCCGCTTTGCCCGCCACGACGCCGACATCGATCAGGCGGTTACTGGCGCGTTGTCTCGACAAGGATCCGAAGCGCCGGCTGCGCGACATCGGCGACGCGCAGCTGGAGCTGGAGTTCGATGAGACGACCGCCAGCGCGGCTGGTGCCGGGCGGCCGCAGGGATCGCGGTGGTGGCACGCCGCGCCGTGGATCGTCGCGGCGGTGCTGGCGGTGGCGTTGGCCGTCTCGCTGGCGGGCGCGTTCGGGCGCACGACTGACGGCGGCGCGCCCGTCCGACGCTTCACCATCGAGATTCCCTCGAAGTCCGCGCCGAACTGGAACGACTTCGGTGTGGCCATCTCGACCGACGGCACGCAGGTCACCTACAACTGCCGCGACGGCAACACGGTCAGCCTGTGCGTGCGGGCGCTCGACAGCCTCACCGCGCGTCGCGTCGCCGACGGCCGCGATGCCGCCGACTGGTTCTTCTCGCCGGACGGTGAGTGGCTTGGGATCGCCGACGACGTCGGTCTGTCGAAAATCTCCATCCGCGGAGGGGAGCCGCAGACGGTCCTTCGCTGGCCAGGCAAAGACCCGGGGCCTGATGGGTTCAGCTGGGGATCGGACAACTTCATTCTGTTCGGGACGGCCTCGGGGATCCAGCGTGTGTCGGCGTCGGGTGGTTCGGCGGAGCCGGTCACGCGGATTGCGGCCGGCACTGGGGTTGCGGCCCATGCATGGCCGTCGCTCCTGCCCGACGGCCGCAGCGCCCTCATCACCATCGTCCGCACCGACGGCAGCGAAACCGGCGGGCTCGTCAACCTGAACGACGGATCGGTCCGTGATCTTGGGATTCGCGGACACGGCTTCATGTATCTGCCCCTGGGCTGGCTCGCGTTCCAGCAGGGTACGACGGTACTTGCCGCGGCGTTTGACCCTCGCGATCCCACACGGGCTATCACTCCCGTGCCCGTGATCGAGAACGTTCGCACCATGCCGCGCGCGGCACACGACGGCTCGCTTGTCTACATTCCGACTCGCGGCGAATCCAATGCACGGCTCGTGTGGGTCGATCGCGAAGGGCGGCCAACGGCCGTCGAGGGAGAGCGCCTTGACTACACGCATCTCGATCTCGCTCCCGACGGCCGCCGCGCATTGCTCAACCTCGCCGGTGGAAAGGTCGACCTCATCGATCTTCAGGGCGGCACGCGGAAGTTACTGGTGCAGGGGGCGTTTCCGATCTGGTCGGCAAAAGGCGACCGCGTCACGTTCGCCGGGCCGGGCGGACTTCAGTGGGCGCCGGCCGACGGCAGCGGCCGCCCCGAAGTTCTCGTGCCTCACCCGGGGTTCGTGGTGCCGACGTCCTGGAACGCGGTCACGGGCGATCTGGCCTACTACGATCACCGCGCATTCGAGATCTGGATCCGTTCGACCGACGGGAAGACACGGCGCTTTCTTGGTGGACCCGGGAGAAAGCGTTCTGGAAGGTTTTCCCCTGACGGCAAGTGGATGGCGTTCGTCAGTGATGAGACCGGCGAGTATCAGGTGTACGTGACCGCCTACCCCCGACCCGGGCCGACAGTCATCGTCTCGACCAGGGGCGGCATGTCCCCAATCTGGTCTCCTGACGGTCGCGAGCTGTTTTTCCGGCTGGGCGGCAAGCTGCTGGCGGCTCGCATGTCGAGTCAGTCGCCGATCGGCTTCACCGTGCCGGTCGAGCTCTTCGACGGTCCCTACACGCTCGACCTGATGGGCCATCAGCGCGAAGACATCGCGTTTGACGGGAAGAGATTCCTGATGGTGGAGAACAGCGATGACTTCCCGATCGTCATCGTGGAGAACTGGGCGAGGGAACTCGGACGTTTGGTGCGGTGAGTGGATTTGGCTCTTACTGCTGGCACCCGGCTCGGTCCCTACGAAGTCACCGGCCAGATCGGCGCGGGCGGGCCCGCCTTCGCTCGCGCGACCATCATGCGCGAGCTTCGGCGAGGTCTCGCCGTAGCCCAGCTGGAGCCACGACCATGATTGGCAGAAAGATCGGATCGTACGAGGTCGTGGCCAAACTGGGCGCAGGCGGAATGGGGGAGGTCTATCGGGCAAAGGACACGACGCTCAATCGCGACGTCGCCATCAAGGTGCTGCCTGAGGCGTTCGCACAGGACGCCGATCAAGGCGGACAGGAATGACCCGCGAGGCTGGACGTGACACCTGAGCGCCTGCGCGAGATCGAACGGCTGTTTCGTGAGGCTCGCGGGCGGATGCCAGCCGAACGCGAGGCGTTTCTCGCGCGTGCGTGCGCGGACGATCCCACGCTGCGGCGTGACGTCGAGTCCTTGCTTGCGGAGCCGCCGGCCGGAATAACCGACGCGCCGGTTGGTAGGCTCGTGGCCAAGCCCGTCGCGCCTCCCGCGCCGCGGCTCGCGCCAGGCTCGTCGGTCGGTCCATATCGCATCGAGAGATTGATCGCCGTCGGCGGCATGGGCGAGGTATATCGTGCACACGACACGACGCTCGGCCGCGACGTAGCCATCAAGATCCTCCCGCGGCACTTCACGGCAGAGCCGGAACGGCTGGCACGCTTCGAGCGGGAAGCACGAATGCTCGCCGCGCTCAATCATCCGAACATCGGCGCCATCTACGGCCTCGAAGCAGCAGCCGGTGGCGTCAGGGCGCTCGTGCTCGAGTTCGTGGAAGGCGAGACGGTGGCCGATCGGATCCAGCGCGGACCGGTACCTGTAACAGAGGCGCTCACGATCGCGCGTCAGATCGCCGATGCTCTCGACGCAGCGCACGAGAAAGGGATCATTCACCGAGATCTCAAACCGGCGAATATCAAAGTCACCCCGGGCGGCGTCGTGAAGGTGCTGGACTTCGGCCTCGCGAAGGCGGCCACCGGCGAGTTGCCATCGCCGACGGTGACCGTGGGCAGCACGCAGGAAGGGACCGTCCTCGGCACGGCGGCCTACATGAGTCCGGAACAGGCGCGAGGGCAGGCGGTCGACAAGCGCACAGACGTCTGGGCATTTGGCTGTGTGTTGTACGAAATGCTGAACGGCCGTGTGGCGTTTCCAGGCGAAACGGTGTCGGACACGATTGCGGCGGTTCTGGGACGCGAGCCGGACTGGGCGGCGCTTCCCGCGACAACGCCGCCAATCGTCACGCGCCTTCTGCAGCGCGGCCTGCAAAAAGACCCGAAGCGGCGTCTGCGGGATATCGGCGATGCACGCGCTGAGCTCGACGACGCATTGGAGGGCGGAAAAGCGCCGGCGATGGTGGTGGGACACCCGACCGTTGTCTCCGCGCATTCGCGGTGGAGTCGATGGGCCACGATCACTCTTCTAGCGCTCGCGTCGGCTCTGGCGGGGTGGAGTTTGAGTCGCCTCAATCCCGCTCCAGACACTGTTTCGGACAACCCGTTGTCCAACGCGACTTTCACTCGGTTGACGAATTTTGAACGCGACGAGGCCGAGGCGACTCTCTCGCCGGACGGCAAATTCGCCGCATTTCTGTCCGATCGCGGTGGCCCGCTCGATGTGTGGCTGACACGGGTCGGTTCGGGCCGATTTTTGAACCTTACTCCGGAGAGCCACATGCCGGGACTGAGGCCGGTGCGAAATATCGGTTTCTCCGGCGACGGATCGGAAATCTGGTTCGGCGGCGCGCCGGTCGGTCGCATGCGGATCATGCCGATGATGGGCGGTCCGCCCAGGCCTTTTCTGGTTGACCGGGCGGTTGAAGTAGTTTGGTCCTCCGATGGCGCGCGGACGGTGTACCACACCGACGCCCCGGGAGACCCGATGTTCGTCGCGGATCGTACCGGCGTCGGCGCCCAACAGATTTTTGTCGATCCGATTGTGGGAGGACACAACCATCATCAGGCATGGTCGCCCGATGGTCGATGGATCTACTTTGCACGCGGCATTCAAAGCACTCGGCAGCTGGATTTGTGGAGGATTGCAGCCACCGGCGGAGAACCGCAACGGCTCACCTATCACAACGCGTATGTGGGTTTCCCGACACCGATCAACGATCGCGACGTCCTTTACATCGCGCAGGATCATGACGGGTCGGGACCATGGTTGTGGGCGCTCGATACAAACAATCGCGCGACGCGCCGTGTTGCCTACGGCGCGGAGCAGTACCTATCGATCGCCGGCAGCGCCGACGGTCGCCGACTAGTGGCGTCGGTGGCCAATCCAAGTGCGAGCCTGTGGACGGTGCCGATTCTGGATCGCCCTGCGGAAGAGGGAGACGCAAAGCCGATGGCTCTCCCAACAGTGCGGGCGCTCGCGCCACAGCTTGTCGGGCGTTCGCTGTTTTACTTGTCATCGCAGGGCACTGGTGACGGCCTCTGGCGTTTCGAGGACGGCAAGGCTGTCGAGATCTTGAAGGGATCTGACGAAGCCTTGTTCGAACCACCGGCGGTCTCGGCCGATGGACGTCAGCTGGCCGTGATCCTGAGACGCGACGGAAAACGGCGCCTCCACGTGTTGTCCGCAGATGGCGGCGATCTCCAATCGCTCGCGGAGCCGATTGACATCGAGGGATCGGTATGCTGGTCGCCCGATGGCAAGTGGATCATTGCGGGCGGCAGCGACGATCATGGACCTGGGCTGTTCAAGATTCCCCTGGACCGCGGCGCGCCTGTCCGACTGATCGCCGGCAGTGCCCGCGATCCGGTGTGGTCGTCGTCCGTCGACCTGATTGTGTACACGGGAGCCAACGTCAGCGTCGATGCGCCTTTATTGGCCATTCGTTCAGACGGTATGAATGTCGAACTGCCTGCAATCCGGCTTCGGGTTGAAGGAAAGCGCTATCGATTCGTTCCAAATGGCCGGGCGCTCGTGTACGCGCAAGGACCGTTTCCGGCGCAGGACTTCTGGCTTCTCGACCTCACGACGAAAAAGTCGCGCCAACTGACCCGCTTCAATAACTCCGCTGCCACGCGGTCTTTCGATGTGACCGCCGACGGCAAGCAGATCGTGTTCGACAGAGTGCGGGAAAACTCTGACATCGTCCTGATCGAGCTTGCTCCAGCCGGTGCCCCGCAAGATCGATCAGTGCGCAACTGAATTGGGTGGGTCTCGGTCGGAATGTCACGCGCGAATGTCACTTGGAGCAAAGCTGTAACCCAGAGACGGCGCAAAGCCCCAAAACCCTGGCGCGCTCACCCTGACCGCTATACTCACGCCACGGATTTGGCTCTTACTGCTGGCACCCGGCTCGGTCCCTACGAAGTCACCGGCCAGATCGGCGCGGGCGGGATGGGGGAGGTCTATCGGGCCAAGGACACGACGCTCAATCGCGACGTCGCCATCAAGGTGCTGCCTGAGGCGTTCGCACAGGACGCCGATCGGCTCGCGCGGTTCAGGCGCGAAGCGCAGGTGCTCGCGTCGCTCAATCATCCCAACATCGCGGCGATCTACGGCATTGAGAATCGCGCCCTGGTGATGGAACTGGTCGAGGGCGAGGATTTGTCGCAGCGTCTCGCAC